>JAJQDI010000009.1 GCA_021202275.1 Bacteroides sp. | reverse complement strand
GCAAATTTAGTAAATTATATGAGATATTGGCTATCTGTTTGTTATAATCCTGTACCAGACTTCCGTTTTTGTTCCATATGTATTCAATTCCCGTTCCTTTGTTGCCATCAACGAAATTGAAATTCCCTTCATAGGTGGGATCTATGGCTGAATCTGTGACTTTCGATAACTGATTACCAATGTACTCCATCCGCAGATCATCTATCACTCCATTGGTTGTAGGAGAGGTTTTCCCTCTACGTTCGATCTTTGAGATGTTTCCGTTGAGATCGTAGTAGGAGATCTTGACCGAAAAAGCATCTTTGTTCGTCCCTCCGTTTTCCTGGTATTCGGCTGCTGTCAGGCGATTGTAATTGTCGTATCTGAAACCATAATTACGGGTGACGGATTCATTCCCTACTTTCCAGCTTATAGCACGTATATTGCCATTATAGGCTACATCCCCTAACGAACTGCCACTTACGTGGGAGATATCCTGAGTGAATTGTGTACTTTGGATCTTGTTTAACCACAGTACGGATTCATAGCCGTACGTGATCTTATTGGCAGAAGTCCCATGAAATTGTCTGGATCCCAGAAAGCCTTTGGGAGTGTAGGTATATTCCGCTAAAGTGACTGCCGGTTGCGTATTCAATTTATGAGTGATCTTTGTGTTTCTATTGGCATGGTCGTATATATAAGTATATAATTCTTTTTGTTCGGTTTTTCCTTTGGCTGTATGAGTGGTTTCTATCGTTAGCGGTTCGCCACTGAAAGAGTATGTGGAAACCACTTTTTCATGTCCCTCCAGGTGATTGGTTGAAAGTGTATGAACCGGATTGCCTGAGACATCATAATGAGTCACAGCATATACAAAAGAATTGTTGCTTCCATATATACGCGCTGCACTTCCCGTTTCGTATCCGCTTGCATCTATTGTACTTGCTGTGAACTTCGGATCACCGGAAAATCCGGTAAGTGTCAGAAAATCGTAATTATCATAATATGTAACCAGATGTATGGTGGGAGAGGTGAGTGCAAAGCTGGAGGTATATCCACAATTGTCTATTCCGCCCGAGGTACGATTACATACCACTGACAGGTTTTTTACGGAATTTGTATTTGTATTCCTGCATATGCCTTGTACGGTGAGCCGCTTGAATTTATCATACAGATAAAAGGTCCATTCAGCCGGGTTATTTTTTCGTTGTTCTCCGTCCTGTGAGAAGATCAGATTGTCTTCCTTGTCATATACATATTGAATGGGTTCGCACCCCGGAAGTTTTTTCTCTATACACCGGTTCCGGTCGTCGTATACATATTGATAAGCATACCGATCCAGATTGGAAGATGCTTGATAGAAAGGAGAAAGTACGTAAACGAGGTTCCCATAATCGTCATATATATAATAAGTATCTGTATTAGACATTTGTCGGGTCATTAAGATACGTCCTGCTTTGTCTGTGAATGTATAACTTACCCTTTTGTCTTCATCGGTAGATTTAATTACCTGCAGAGAGCCTGCCGGATAAACTCCATCTGGTGAAGGCGTTCCATCGGCATTTATGATGTATTTTCTGCAACTCAGCTCTCCTGAAGCAGTGTTCAATACATACTCCGTAGTTGCGGGTACACTGGTCCAGTAATAATAAGGTTTATGGGTCGCTGTGATAAGATTCCGGGTCGAACATTCATAAACGGTTTTGTAGAAGTAATTATCCATTGCTTTGGAACCGGTATAATAAGATTGCCACTCGTCAGCACTCAGGTAGTCTTTGTCCGTTTCAGTAGGGATGTATTGCTGAATCTCACGCCCCATTCCATCCAAAACGATGCGATGGGCCAGATTTTTTTTGTCAGGAGTAATCCCTTTTTCCACAGTGAGATAGGGCCGCCCGATACCGTCGTAGTATTCTATGTGGTCCAGGAAACTGGTACCTGCTTCATTGAGCATGGTACGGGTATGGCGGTAGTTTTGTTTTGTGGATTGTGCCTGGCTATAGATAGCCATAAGACACAGAATGATATAGATTGAAATTCGTTTCATGATCGTATCGTATTTATTTTCTGAAATGATAATTGTACTGTTGCAGGGTTTTGCCGTTATGGTTCAGTATTTTACTGAGACGTCCGAATCCATCGTACTGATAGGTAGTCACTTCTCCATTGGGAGCAGTCATGCGGGCGATACCGATCAGAGGACTGTATGTATAGGTTGTAATGAGTACATCCAGACTTTTTAGTTTATCACGCAATTCGCTGTGGAGTGTAGAAGAAACACTCATATTTTTGGCCAGATTGTTGATATAAGTCTCCGTAAGTTGGGTGCGTACCTGTTCAAAATCCGCTCCTTTGATCTCTGCTACCGGGTACTGATAATTATATCCCCACAGGTAGACCGTTTTATCCGTTTCTCCGGCTACCATTCCCTGAAGATTACCATAGGTATCGTAAGCCGTATAGCGCAGACGCGTTTCAAATGCGCGGTTGGTCCCGGTATTGGATTCTACCGATTTGCAGAGCAGATGAGTACCAAACAGACCGATCTGCTTCCGTTCCTGATACACCTTACCGTTGCGTTCGGTCTTTACGGAGATAAGCTCTTCTTTCCGGTTTTTGGAAAGCATTCTCTGAAGGTATTCAGTGGTAGGTTGAATATCGATCGGGTAGAGGGTATGTACAACCTCCTCTGTTCCATCGCTGTTGGTGATCTGTTTCCGGATGACCTGTTTGTGTGTAGGACCATAGGTGAAAGAGGTACTCTTCTGGAAATTGACTCCACCGGTACCGTATTCGGTCTCGTCTATCCGGTCGAGACGTATCCATTTTCTTTGCAGGGCCGGATAGAGGTAGCCGTATATCATGAAGTTGAGCTTGCACAATTCACTGTAATTGTATACCCCATCGCTGGTAAATGCTTTTTTGAGTCCCCACACCTCTTCACTCTGAATGTAATTGTATGTATAAACAGTTAGTTTTTTCAGTATGGCAGATTCACTGGTCGGATTGACGGCATATATATATTCGTGGGTCAGCGTGCCATTTTCCGGATGGCGATACGTGTCTATGCCCGGAGGATTGAGATCGTAGGCCTTTTCCAACAGGGAGTTAGAGGGATACCAGTTGTAGCACAGGTTCTTGTCCGGTTTATTGAAAAAGTTATAACTCGTTTTGGAGATCATTTTGCCGTTTTCCATGTCACAGACATCTACCTGACTGTACCCTACGGAATATCCCTCTCCACGTATTCCTTCCGAGGAGTAGGAGGGATCTCCGGGCTCCTGCCGGGTCTGGTAGTTGGGATGATACATCAGACGTCCGTAGGAATTCTCTACATACTCTTTGATTTTCTGATTAAACGCGTACGGCCCGTAAGAAAATTCTTTTTCGGTCAGTACTTTGTTCTCATCCAGGTTACTGATCCGCTTGATCCGCAATCCACCTCCTATACCCAGTACATTCTTGGCCAGGAAAGCTGTGGCATCGGAAGTATAGGCGATCTTGATCTCAAATTCGTCGAAATAGAATCTCAATGCACCGGATACTTTGATCGTATAATCGCCAGCCGGCAGACTGAAGCTAAGTGGATTCAGAGTTTTTGTGTAATTCTGAGGCGGGTTTGCCGGAAACTCTTCTATCCCGATCTGTTTGCTGTAAGCTACTCTGGAGGTTTTTTTATCGATAAATTCCAGGAGTGCCACCGCATTATAAGGGCGGCTGTGAAAATAGCTGGCCAGTGTGATCTTCCACGTAACACCGATCTGATTGCTTTGCGGATGGCCTAAACTGATATCCTCTGTAGTGAATTCTGCGTTGCGTTTGCCATTGGAGAGATTTTCCGACATATCGATGCTGTGGCTACTATACATAAACCGCTTGCGGTGCGGATCTTCTGTCGGAACTTCTATAAGGTATTTATTGGATTCGAAATCGAACCGGGTTTTTCCACCGGTCGGATAAGTGATCTCTTTGAGTGCGAAAGCCTGTGCCCATTGTTCTGCTGCTTCCCGGTTGGCACTTCCTCCACTGGTGATAGCAGGTGTCTCTCCCTCCGGACGGTTGTTGCAGGAAAAACGCGCCAGCAGGTTGGAATTGCTATCGGCTCCGTTGTAATATCCCCAGTGATCGCGTGCGGTAGCCAGTTTGGTGGGGAGTCTTGTTTCGTTGTAGGTGAATGAAGTGGTCAACTTGTCACTGGTGCTGCTACCGATCTCATCTATGGATACCAGTTTGAGGCGATGCTTGTTCCAGTCGTGCGTATAAAGAAGCCCGTTCTTATTGCTTCCATAGACGGAGTGTATACGTTCGATGGTCATCACCTCTTTTCCACCGGCATTGGCAACAAAATAGTCGTAGTTGAAACGGTATTGTTTGATCTTTGTGTTGGAAGAGTTGGTGACCTTCACCTCTTGCAGACTTCTTTCGTAGGAAAGATCTTTCCGGATGCTGTTGTAGGTAAAATCTATCTTACCGTTTGGAAAGGTGATGGAAGTCAGGGAAATCACTTCAAAACTTTTCAGTGGCAGCTCTCCCGGTTCCAGTTTGGTACTGTATTGCACAAAATGTCCGTACGACCAGGTATAGCTCGTGCTTACATTGTAGTTGAAGTTGATCTCTTCGCCATAGTAGGTCTTTATCTGTGTCAGGTACCAGGTGGTCGGAGTGTTTTCCGGTCTCATCTTTTCTTCCTGTCCGAACGTATAGACATTTCCCATACCGTCTGTGATACGCCATCCCAGAGGACGGATCACTCCACTGGTAGTGCGTAGCAGTTCAATTTCCAGGTTGTCCGTATGAGCTTTCACTACCTCTCCGGAATGATTGATCACAAACTTTCCGCTCTGTCCGGCAAAGGAGTAGAAAAACTGGTCGGGGCAGAGATCCCAGTTGTCCGGATTGAACAACATATCCCAGTATTTGCTGTCGGGCAGGACACTGGTTGTCATAAAAGGTCTCTGGCAATTGTGTATCACAGGAGCTGTGATCTGGAACACATTCATGAGATCTGTGATATTACTGTTGAAATAGGAAGACGAACGGGTAGTGAAGTCCGGACTTCCGAAAATTTTAGAGGTGATGGCTCCTCCCGCATTCAGGTTCCATCCCAGTCCTACCCGGCTGGCTTCTTCCTCCACTTTAATGCCTGAGGCATTATAAGATAGCGTAATGGGAAGGGCAAATTCTTTCAATTGAATGATATACAGAGGGATCGTTATGTCGGGTACACCTGTGTAGTGAGAAACAGGATAGTCGCCATATTTGTTGATGGCGGCTGCCTGAGGAGAGGCCGGAACGATTTCCGGAGTATGGCTGATAAATTGTCCGAAGACGGTGATAGCTTGTATACAGGCTATCCATAAAATCAAAATTATTCTTTTCATGTGAGCTTTTTTATTTTTTATGTATGAAAGTAAGGATTGGGAGAGTTACCGGTAATTTTTCTAAATCCGGAGGAAAATTATGTATAAAAAATGAGAAGCAGAAAATGCGTGTTTTATCATGACCGGATAAAGTGACATCATGAAACTTTATCCGGTCATGATAAAAAATAGTTTTTCTTCTTTTTTGAGGATAAGTATGTAGTTAGTTGTCGTTTAATTGAGAGTTGGATGTGAAAATAAACTTTTTTTGAAGCAACTTCCGGAGTATGTGATCATGTGGGGGCATTTGGGTAGGAAGGAGAGATGAAAACAGGAGGATTCATTTCCAGGAAGAATCGTATAAAATGCGAAAACGATCTATAAAAGGTATGTTTTCCCCAGTGATTTTGATGGATAAACAGATCAATAAACTATGTAATAAAAAAATAACCAGACAGGGAAATTCTTCCCTGGAGACTTTCTCCACTTTCCCTGGAGAGTGTCCGGACTTTCCTTGGAAGGTTGACAGACTTTCCTTGGAGAGTTTGTATACTTTCCCTGAAGAGTTGGAAAGGTTTTCAGGGAAGGTTTTGGGTTGTTTGGGTAGAATTTCTATAAGGTGTGGAAGATCCGGTTCAGTATGAACAAAATAAAGATTGTTTTCCGGATACTGGATCAGCCGGTCGTGTCGGAGAGGTCAGAGATCAGCGCTCTTTCACTCTTTTACACAAAGGGAGAGTTTGAGCGCGGCAGATCGATCGTGCATGATATATGAATGGCTATGATACAGCAATAGGAGATCCGCGCGTTTCTCTTTCTTTTGTCCGGAAGAAGAACGACAGGAGCGGGGGCACTTTTTCTGTTCGGCAAAGGTAGTACCTGTTTGCATCATAGAGTCGTGCTTTGATAGAGTCTGTTGAAATAAGTTGGGAAAAGATGGTTTTCCGTGCGAAATGGCTTTTTTTACAGAGTTGGGGTAGGTATTTTACTCACGGATCGTGATCCGGCCATCGGACAGGTTGTCTATGATAGCGAGTGATTCTACCCGTACCCCTTGTTCTTCCAGGATCCTGCGTCCGTCCTGAAAAGACTTTTCGATGATGAATCCCATGCCTACCAGTTCGGATCCGGACTGGCGGATCAGATCCATGACACCTAGCGCGGCATTGCCATAGGCCAGGAAATCGTCGATAAACAGGACACGATCCTGTGGCGTGAGGAAGTCGGCACTGATGACTACCTCGTAGTCCCGGTCTTTGGTAAAGGAATGCACGGTGGTGGAGATCGCGTTGCGGATGGTACGTGGCGATTTCTTTTTGGCAAATACAACGGGCAGATCGAGCAGATATCCGGTCATGATGGCCGGAGCAATGCCACTGGCCTCGATGGTCATGATCTTGTTGACCCCTGTAGAGGCAAAGCGACGGACAAATTCTACCCCGATGGATTTCATCAGTACGGGGTCCATCTGGTGATTGATGAAGCTGTCTACTTTCAGTATGCCGCCTTCGAAGCTGCGGCCATCCTGCAGGATGCGTTTGCGGAGTAATTCCATGTTTAAGTTTTGAGTTATAAGTTCTGAGTTTTAAGTCCTAAGTATCCTGGGGATCTGGAAAACATCTAACTAAAGAAATCCAGAAACTAAAATTTATCACTTAAAACGATTCTGTATTTTCAATCGTAAATCACTTGTTGTTTCTCAGGTCTCTCACACGTACCGCTTTGCCTTCTGCCTGGGGGATGGAGCCTTTTTTCACTAACTTGAGTTTGGGTGTGACAAGGATCTCGTCGCGGAGTTGTCGGGTGATCTCCCGGCGGACCTGTTCCAGTTCGATGTAGTTGTCGGTCGATAGGTCGTTCAGCTCCACCTCTACGATCATCTCATCCTGACTGTCGCAGGTCTCTAAGGTAATCAGATAGTTGCTACCCAGCTGGGAGAATTACATCAGGACCTTTTCGATCTGCATCGGGAAGATATTCACCCCTTTGATGATGAACATATCGTCGCTGCGGCCTTTGATGCGGTCGATGCGTCGGTGTGTACGTCCGCAGGGGCAAGGTCCGGGCAGGATACGGGTGAGGTCGCGCGTGCGGTAGCGGATCATGGGCATCATGTCCCGGTCGAGGGTAGTGAGTACCAGTTCGCCGATCTCTCCTTCGGGTACGGGCTCTCCGGTCTCCGGGTCGATGATCTCCATCCAGTAGCAGTCTTCCCAGAGGTGCATGCCGTTTTGCTCGGTACACTCGAAGGCCACACCGGGACCGTTCATCTCGGTGAGTCCGAAGCAGTTGTAGGCTTTGATGTTGAGTAGCTCCTCGATCTTGCGGCGTTGTTCGTCGGTATGAGGTTCGGCACCGATGATCAGGGTGGTGAGGCTGGTACTGCGCGGATCGATCCCCTCTTCGCGGAAAGCCTCGGCCAGGCGGATGGCATAGCTGGGGATGGCGTGCAGTCCGGTGGTCTTGAAGTCGGTAATGAACTTGATCTGGCGTTTGCTATTGCCCGCGGCAGCCGGTACGGTGAGCGCACCGAGGCGTTCGGCTCCGTACTGGAATCCCAGTCCGCCGGTAAACATGCCGTAACCTGAACTGTTCTGGAATACATCCGAGCGGCGCAGTCCTACCATATAGAGGCAGCGGGCCACCAGATTGGCCCAGGAGTCCAGATCGTGTTGCGAGTGCACCACTACGGTCGGATTGCCTGTGGTGCCGCTGGAAGAGTGGATACGCACGCCCTCTTCCGACATATCGCCTGCCACCAGTCCGAACGGGTAATGATCCCGCATATCGGCTTTGGTGGTAAAGGGGAGTTTGCGGATATCTTCCGGCGTGCGGATATCTTCCGCGCTGATCCCGTGTCGGGTAAATACGCTGCTGTAATAGGGAGACCGGGCAGCACGGGCGATGGTGGCGCGGAGACGTTTCAGTTGCAGTGCCTGCAAGCTGTCGCGGTCCATGGTTTCGATCTGTTCTTCCCAGTAAGGTGAGTGTATCATAAGTGCTGTTTTAATAAGGTTGGCCTGTGATCCGTCGGATGGGGAGGAACAGGCGTCAGAAATATTCGATGTCGCGTTTCAGGATATGTTGAGCCTCTCCGTTTTCAAACAGGGTATACTGTATCCAGTTGCCCTTTTCATCGAATAGATATTCGTATGTACTGCTTTCCGTGATGTGGCGGGTATCTCCTTCTGTGTATCCAGCCTGTATCTCTGTTTCTACCCATCCGCTGGGATCGTAGATCGTTTTACGGAATACCCGGGAAAGAGGAAACTCTGTCACTTTGTAGGAAAGGATCTCGTTTTTGTAATGATAAGTGGTCTGCATAACGACGGCTTGTCCGGAATTGTATTCCGTGATAGAGGCTATCTTATCTCCGTTGTATGTGTATACGGTGGTGTAGACTTGTTCTCCTTTTTCGTCGTACTTGCGGGAGCCGGAGATCCGGTTGTCCTGGTAATCAAAAACCCCGCTTTCTATGAGTGTGTCCCCCTTGTAGGCGTTCCACCCGGTCAGCTTTCCCTCCTGGTAGGTATATTCCACTTTCGCTTGTAGCCTGTCGGCATCTCCCAGGGAGGTGTGTTGCACCAGCAGGTTGCCTTGTCTGTCAAACGTCTGTGAATCGTCTCCTATGTTCCATTTCCAACCCGGATTTCCTGACGCGTCTGCCTGATAATAAGAGGAATGGATGGATCTGACGTTCCCTTTCAGAAGATGGTTGGGCCATCCGTTGTAGGGCTTTTCCTGGGGTTGACTGCAACTGATACAGACAAAAGGTACAACCAAGAAGAACAGAAGGTATTTCATGTACGTATATGATCTGGTGAAAAGGGAATGGACGTGTCGTGCTGTTGAGGACAGGACCCGTCTGTTCCCTCTTTCGGATAAGTAATTCTATATAATTTTCCCTGAGATAGCCTTTCCGGCATCCAGGGCTTTCAGGTTCATCTCTACCACGGCTTCTCCTTTGCGTCCGAAGATCTCCCGGATGCTCTGGCGGATGTCTTCAAAGTCCAATCCCAGGAACGGAACGGTAGCTCCCAGCAATACGATATTGGCTACGCGCACCGATCCGGCTTCGCGGGCAATGGCATCTACGTTGAGCACTACTTTGCGGGGCAGTTTGCCGATCTCTGCCAGTACGGCCTGATGATCGGGATAGTTGGGGATGTTGACAAACGGAGTTTCGTTGGTCACCAGCCATCCTTCAGGGCCGAGATAGGGAAGGTAGCGCAGGCTTTCCATCGGTTCGAGGGAGATGATCAGGTCGCACTTTCCCCGGGGGATCAGGTCGGAGTGAATGGGCTGGTCGCTGATGCGTAGGTTCGACTGTACATCGCCGCCCCGCTGGCTCATGCCATGTACTTCGGCCTGTTTCATATACAGACCCTGTCTGAGGGCTGCTTTTCCGATGACGGTAGCGATGGAGAGGATCCCTTGTCCGCCCACACCGCATAGTATAATGTCTTTTTTCATGTTGCACACATTTTATGTTTCTTAAGGTAGTCTCTAACCCGTTGTTCGTATACCTCTCTTGAGGTGAAGGAGGGATTCAGGCTCGTTCCGTGCTTTACTTGCTTGCCTTTTTCTTGCGGGTTAATGTCTGGATACACTCTCTGCGGGGGATGATGACCGATACGCCGGGATACCGGATCTCTTCGCGGATCAGCTGACGCATCTCTTCGTGGTTTTTTTTCAGAGGAACTACCACGCGGATATGATCCGGATCGACCCCTACGCCGACACAGATGGCTTCGAGGCGTCCGGTGCCTGCCGAGTCCTGACCACCGGTCATGGCCGTGGTCTCGTTGTCCGAGATCACGATCACTACGTTGCTGTTTTCATTGACACAGTCGAGCAATCCGGTGATGCCCGAATGGGTAAAGGTAGAGTCGCCGATCACTGCCACCGAAGGGAAGAGGCCGCCGTCGGCAGCTCCTTTGGCCATGGTAATGGAGGCACCCATATCCACACAGGAATGGATGGCGTTGAAAGGGGCGTTGGCTCCCAGGGTATAGCAGCCGATGTCGCTGAATACTTTATGGTCGGGATATTCCGTGCGGAGTATTTCGGTGAGTATGGCGTAGACATCGCGGTGTCCGCAACCGTCGCACAGGGCAGGGGGGCGCATCTCTACCAGTTCGGGTACGGTGAACAGGGATTCGCAGGTGATGCCTAAGGCGCAGGCCACTGTATCGGGAGTGAGTTCTCCGTCGGGAGACAGGGTACCGTCCATACGGCCGTGTACCGTAAGTCCCAGGCCAAGGTATCCTTTGAGTTGTTTTTCTACAAACGGTTGTCCGTCTTCTAAGATCAACAGGGCTTCGCATTCTTCGGTCAGGCGGAGAAGTTGTTTCCTGGGCAAAGGGTATTGGCCGATCTTGAGTACGGGGTGGGGACAACCGTCGGGATAATTCTCCATCAGGTAGTTGTAGCCGATGCCACAGGCCACGATACCAAGTTTCTTGTCCGGGCCGTCGATATATCGGTTGTAGGGAGACTCTTCGGAAGCGCGGACAAACTCTTCCTGCCGTTCCAACAGCATCCGGTAGCGTTTGCGGGCATTGCCGGGCAGCAAGATGAATTGCCGGGGATCTTCGCTGAAGGAGAGGGGGTTCATCTCTTTTTGCGGTTTGCGCTCTACACCGGCACGGGAGTGGGCCAGACGGGTGACGATACATACCAGGACCGGTTCGCCGATCTGTTCGGAAAATTCAAATCCGTTGTAAACCATGTCGTACGCTTCCTGCTGGTTGCCAGGCTCGTACATGGGTATCAGGGAGAAGTCACCGTAGAACCGGCTGTCCTGTTCGTTCTGGGAAGAGTGCATGCCCGGATCGTCGGCTGCCAGCACCAACAGTCCGCCATGAACCCCGGTGACGGCGGAGTTGACAAAGCAGTCGGCTGCCACATTCATCCCTACGTGTTTCATACAGACCAGGGCCCGTTTACCCACGAAAGACATACCCAGTGCCGCTTCCATCGCAGTCTTTTCGTTGGCGGCCCAGCGGCTGTGAATGCCCCGTTCGGCGGTAATGGGAGCGGCTTGTATGTATTCGGTGATCTCGGTAGAGGGGGTGCCCGGATAGGCGTAGACACCCGATAGTCCGGCGTCGAGGGCGGCCTGCGCGATGGCTTCGTCGCCAAGTAAGAGTTGCTTGCTCATAAATAGTTTTTTATGGATAGGTTGTGTTTATTCATGGTTTACAGTTCACCCCTTCCGGTATCTCGGAGGGGCTTCGACACTTTGTCGGAAGATTGTTTGTTTTTCCTGTGTTATAATACAGGAAAACGGGATACTTTCCGTGCAAATATACACTTTTACCCCTGTTTTTCCTGACATTCGGGAGAAAAAATGAGGAGATTACATGTTATGGGGTGATGGGAGGGAGTGAGGGTTTCAGGGAGAGACGCATATTTGCGTCTTCGCCGTGTGTCCCATGAACTGTGCATTTCTATAGTGCGTCTACGGATCAGGGATTTTTTCACAGTGTGGCTACTCTGTATGGTATGTTCCTGACCGTTGTGCTGAGACGCAAGTATGCATCTCGTATGTTTGCATATATAGGGATTTACAAACATATTCTTTCTGTAATTTCAATCCTACATCGTCAACGTTCCTTGATGTTAATAATCAAATAAGAGGTCATGGCCGAAGGGAGTAAATCGTAAATCTCTTTGTGTCTCTACAGAAGAGATCCGGGTCTGTGCTCAGCAGATGGGATTGGAGTATAGGAAAAATTCCGCCTGCTTTCCGGAGGGTATGGAGAAACAGGTGTAGAGTTGATTCTTTTATTTCTGAGTAGGTAATAGAAATATACTATACGTTTGGAATATCAATGGAAGATCTTTCGTTCGTTGAGTGCCCGGCGGTAGCGTTCGCTGTTGCGGTTGTGCTCTGCCAGGGTGCGGGCAAAGTTGTGTGTGCCGGAGAAGTCTTCTTTGGCACACATAAAGAGGTAATCATGCTTCTGATAGTTGAGCACGCTTTCAATGGCCTGTTTGGAGGGGTAACGAATGGGGCCGGGAGGCAGCCCGGTGTTGCGATAGGTATTGTAGGGCGACTCAGTCTCCAGATGGCGATTGAGTACCCGGCGCAGGGCAAAGTCCTGCATGGCATACTTCACCGTAGGGTCTGCTTCCAGCTTCATGCCCCGGTGCAGGCGGTTGAGATAGAGTCCGGCTACGGTGGGCATCTCGGCCATATTTTTTGTCTCTTCTTCTACAATGGAGGCCAGGGTGACTATCTCTTCGGGGGTCAGGTGGATGGCCTGGGCTTTGGCAAGGCGGTCTGTGTTCCAGAAACGTTCGTTCTCCTTGCGCAGGCGGGCGATGAGATCGTCGGCCGGAATGGTCCAGTAGACCTGGTAGGTCTCTGGGATCACCAGAGCGGGCAGAGTCTCCGGAGTATATCCCAGGCGGGCAATGTATTGCGGATCATTTAACCGGGAAGCTATTTCCGTAGAGTCGATCATCAGTTGCCGGCTCAGTTGCCGGGCCAGATCGCCCGTGGTACGCACACTGTTGATGGTCAGATTGATGGGCTCCTGTGACCCGCGCGACAGACGACGGTATACATCCAGCGCGTTGTCTCCCGGACGGATAGCATAACGACCGGGCCGGATGTTGCGCGGGTAGTTTTTGTTGCCAGCCAGCCAGTAAAAGCCTTTCAGGTTGCCTGTCTCTCCGACGGTGGAGCGGAGTTTGTGATAGACCGAATCCGCATCGTCATCCCGGTCTATATAGATATAAACGGTCTCTTTCGGGTGAAATTGCGGGGCAAATATCAGGTGATAGCCATAGCCGGCTACGGCTGCTCCTGTCAGCAGGATCACAGCCAGGGATATCCAGAGTATTTGTTTGGTTTTCCGGGTCATATGTCTTGTTGATTGGGTCATGTAAAACGGTTCCAAAGATAACAAGAAAAAGCGGAGGATGGTTATGGGGTTAACAAATGTTTATTGTATTTTCTTTGTATGGAAAGTATGCAGGGTCTGAATCAGAGATTCTGAATGAGGTTCAAATAAATGAGGGGTGAAGGAAACAGGATTTGTATAAAATTATATCAGGAAGTACGGTAGGGATTGTTTGACCAGACAAAATCGTAACAGCAGATCCGTGAACGGGGCATCCTGCGGTCTGTACTCCCAAAGTTTTTTATGGGGTTTTGAGAGTATAGATCCACAGGCGCCAGGTTTCCTTTTGATAGGTAGATATACATGGAAAAAACCTCCTTGTTTGAAGTGCTTTTCTATTAAAAAGCACCGAAACAAGGAGGTGTTACTTCAATCAAGTTTTCAAGCTGAAAGGTTTCTGAAAATCAAATTGTATATGGAGACTTCTTCTTCCTGTTTATACAGCGTGTGGGAGGGTATTGCTATACATCGTATGTGTTCTGTTTTTAAAATGAGATACTATGTATTCGTTTTGTGCACTCCACCCGTGTGTATAAATCCATCCTTTGTTAATTTTCAGAACAACATATCAGAATATATTTACAGTATGATTGCCTGTGATCGGTAGTTTGCCGCTGGTTTCCAATCCGTCAAGATCTGCTCTTGCCGTCCATGTGACCACATCTCCAACATAAAAGCCCGACATAGTGGCCACTCCCTCCGAATTTGACAAGGCTTGCTGTGCTAACGATTCATTATTTCTATGGGCCACGATTATGTAGTTATAATAACGTGTCGACTGACTACGGAAAGTTATGGTATAAGTTGGGTCTATAGGCGGATTTACTGAGTTTTCTGTAAGGGTAATTTCCCTCAATTCGTCCGTATCGCCTGCTACGTACAATCCCTGCTCATTTCGATATCCGGTTGCTCTTATGACCCAACTAATGCTTTGACCAGGTTCCAGGGTCAGGGTACATTCATAGTAGATATCTTTCAGAATAAAGTAAGGAAGCAGGGAACCACCCAGATCTGTTACTGTTATTGTAGGACGCTCAGAAAGAGAATTCAGTATACGTATAGTCAGGGTAATGGATGTTCTCTCCAATACAATGCTGTCTTCTGTATCTCCGGTTATCGTATAGATCTTTGTTTGGGTTTGATAACCAGGCGCGGCCACAGTTACTGTTGCCTGCTGTCCGTATTCATATTGTTTACTTGCCATTGTCTTAATTGAATGTGACCGTCGCGTCGGACGGTGTAGGGTTAATGGTTAATGTATACTTTAGTTTTTCAAGTGAAATCTGTATCGTCTCGTCCTTGGTAGCCACATGGCTACCAGTCCGGATCCTATGTCCTTCTCTGGAGATGTAAAAGTAAACGGTGGTACCGTAATCTACCGTTATCTGGTTTGTACCTGCCATCACTTGTACAGCGGGAATTTTTTCTGGGTTTGTTGCCGTTGGTTTGGCATCTGTTGGTTTCGTTTTCATATGGAGTATTTATTTTTTTTGTTGGAACTTTATATTCATAAAAGATCTCTATCCGCCATATATCATTGAAATGTTACCGTAGCATCCGGAATTTCATTTCCATTTTTGTCCACTGCGGTTATATTCAGTGTGTAGAATAAGGGGGTTGTAGTGAGTATTACCTGTGCATCTTCCGGGTCGACCGTGAAGGTTAGGGTGATCTTCTTTAACTCCATGGTGACATAATGGATATAATCTTCTGTTACGTTAAATATCCCAGACTTATGTTCCTGGTATCTTGACGCAGGATCAGATATTACAAAATAGTATTTTGTACCGTATAGGATGTCACAAACCGCATTTGTATTAGATACGCCATAGAGGGCGCTAACCATCTCCTGTGTGTCTGCGTTGAACAGAGATAGGTCATATATGCCGGGGCCGGTTACATGAAATCCAATGGTATACCTATTGGGATATATCAAGTGATCTCCGGTATAGATATATTTGATCTCGTTTTCGCCTTTGAAAATCTGCTTAACTAAATTTTGTCCTATGTAATACATACCTGATCATATAATGTGGTAAATGGTATTGTTGTCTTTTTGAGCAATAGCCTGGTACTCAGATAGCGATCCGATCCAGAATTTAACTCCTGTGCTTTGATCTTTGCTATTGAGAAGGGTAGCCGCTTTGCCGGATATGTCAATGTTGTATACTCCGTCCAATCTTTCCGGTGCTACTTTTCCGGTCAGTTTTGTTGCCTCTACTTCAGTAACGGGAATTGTAATATTGGCAGTTCCGTCAAACGGGGTTGCAGTTCCGGTGACTGCTCCTGAGAGTGCGAATGTTCGGGAATCTTTCAATTTAGATGCCGAGACTGCATTTTCATTGGCAAGCAGGAAAGTAGATTCTTTGACAAATGACAGCGTTCCTTTTTCACGTTGGTAGGTTGCGTTTGTTATTGCATTTCCGGAGCCACTGAGTTGAAAATCATTTATTCTGCCGATGGTAACTTCATCCAATCTATTGTCTTGTTCCTAATCCTTTAGAGATATCTGCTCAAGATCCTTATCGTGCTTATTCAGCCTGTCATCCTGTTGTATATCTTTGTTATTGATTTGTTCAATCTCTAAATCATGCCTATCTAATCGACTGTCTTGTCCTGTATCTTTCAGATTGATCTTTTCGATCTCATCGCTATGTTCCTTCAGTTTGTTGTCTTGTTCTGCATCTTTCTTCTGAATCTGATCCATGTCTGTATCGTGATCATTCAGTCTGTCATCTTGCTCCTTATCTTTTTCGTTGATTTTTTTAATGTCTTCGTCATGACCATCCAGTTTGTTGTCCTGTTCTTCGTCTTTATTGTTTATCTCTTTAATGTCAGTATCGTGACCATTTAGTCTGCTGTCTTGTTCTGCATTTTTGAGTTGGATCTCTTTGATGTCATTATCGTGATTATTTAGTCTGCTGTCTTGATCTGTATCTTTCAGAACCATCTCTCTGATGTTTTCATCATGGCCATCCAACCTGTTGTCTTGTTCTTCATTTTTCAGACCTATTTGTTTAATTTCCTCATCGTGATCATTCAGTCTGTTATCTTGTTCCTTATCTTTTTCGTTGATTTTTTTAATGTCTTCGTCATGACCATCCAGTTTGTTGTCCTGTTCTTCGTCTTTATTGTTTATCTCTTTGATATCTGCATCGTGATCATCCAGTCTACTGTCTTGCTCTTCGTCTTTACTATTTATCTGCTTGATGTCACTATCATGACCATCCAGTCTGCCATCCTGTTCCGCATCTTTGAGATCAATCCGTTCGATATCTGCATCGTGATCATCCAGTCTACCGTCTTGTTCCGCATCCTTCAAGTCAATTCGTTCGATTTCCTTATCATGGTCGTTGAGCCTGTTATCTTGCTCTGCGTCTTTGGTATCAATTCGTTGGATTTCCTGATCATGGTTATCCAGTCTACCGTCTTGTTCCGCATCTTTCCGATCGATCCGTTCGATATCTGCATCATGCTGGTTCAGCATTTCCCGTTCCGCGTCCGTGAAGAACCGGTGTTCGGGATCTTGGATCACATCCGTAAATCGGGGAAAGTAGTCTTCCGATAGTTCCAGGCAGATGCCATCTTCGGGTCTTACAGAGGAGAGTACTGCCTGGTAGTCATAAGTGATCGGTTTCAGTCTGTCATCTACATAGGTACGTCTGATTATCGTATGATCCAGGGTCAGATAGACAGGCAGGGTGGTAGACTCTGTACCAGCGAAGGGTACTACCATAAACACGGGTTGCTGATCCACGTCTTTACCTTCCAGAGCTACCAGGCCCGGAGCAATGCGGAAAGTTCCATCGCCGTTATCGGTGAGGCTGCATCCGCGGAGTACGCAACTGCCGTATTCGGCAAAGAAATTATCAATGGCTTTCAGAGGTTCTGATTGCAGTTCGAGTAGGTCTTCGCCCGCCCACTGGCGTATACCGGTTGTTTGTATATGTCTTTTCATTCCTGTATGATTATGTATTTTAATAAAACTTGTTTGTATTTCTCTATTTCGGCGGTGATCTGGTCTTTATCTACTGTGTAGGGAATATAGACAATAAAGTCTGCTCCGTTGTATTTCTCTTCCATTTCATACTCCAGGGCTACGGGTTGCAGGTAGAGGTATTCTTCTTTGTCTCCCTCTTCCGGTTCGTGGACAAGCAGATCCTCTTCGTTAAGACTGAATCCGGGCCACATGGCACTTCCTTCCCGGAGCAGCCCTACCAGCAGAAGACGGTTGTTGAATGTCTCGATGCGGATATTCGGTTCGTTGTACTTCCGGCGCAGGTATCCCAGCAGAATAGCGGTCTGTGAGTTCACGTTGACCATCATACGCGAATGTTCGCGCCAGATCTGGAAGCTGTTGAAGAGTTTCTGCAACGGATAGAGCAGTGACCGCAGAAAGTTGAGCCGGTTGGGCTGTCGCTTGTGCGGAGGGACGAGCTGCCGCACCAGATTGAGGTAATTTACTTTCAGGTTCATAACTCAACGTCTTTAATGGAGATCATCGTGATGTGACACTGCTCCTCATCGTATTCGAAATAGCCCGAGTGGAGTTCGTCGTAGACATCAATCACGGTATGCTCGTATCCCGATCCTTCTCCTGCGTTTTTATCGCCCCACTCCCGCTCGAGCGAGAGGATGTTGCAGGTTACCACTCCCGGTACCTGCATCACCGCATCTGCCATGCGTTGTTTGTAGATCATGGAATCGAACCCGAGGGAGGTTTTGAAATTGTCCAGTGCGATCAGTACATTCCGTTGCACGGCCGAAGGCGGTATGGAAGGATCATAATACACATCCATATCGTACCATACCTTATCTTCGGTCTCGGAGATGATATTGGTATCTACTCCTACAAATTTGATGCTGTTGATGTAGATGATAAACTTCTCTTTCTCTTCCATGCTCAGGGGTACGATATGGCCATCTCCATCTCTTTTGGCCGCTTTGATCACCAGCTTGTAGCCATTTTCTTTGATCGCTACCACCTTGATGATCTGCGCTTCGGGGATCACCTCATCGTAGTAGAGGGTAGCTGTGCTCTCATCGAAGATCAGTGTGCCCTGTGACTGAAAGCGGTAGCACATCTCGGCATACCACCGGGCTGTGCCGGTCGTCACCTTATCGGTGATGGTGTCTATCTCTGCGCGGAAGAGATCGACCATGATCTCGAACGCATGGATGGCCGCGGCCACTATATAGGTCCAGATACGCCATTCGGCCACTTTGGATGGTGAATACGTAACACCGGTGCGCTCCTGGAGCTGTTCGATGATCTCGTTTTGAATTTCATTTATTGTTCTTGCCATAATTATTCCTCCTATTTTCTCCTAATTTATCCCTCTTCGTCGGTCACGTGCAGCATATCCCGCTCTTCGGGATCGAAATCGTAGGTCGTGATCTCCTTATCGATCTCCCGGATGATGTTTTTCCGGCGTAAGCGGCTGATCTCATCTACCCATACTGTACTGCCTTCCCGCACAGGCAGGTCCAGAAAGAAGCCCGGGTCGGAGTTGTCGAATCCCGCTTCTTCCAGCGCCTGCGGATCATTCTCCAGATCCGTATTGAAGCTCAATACTTCTGAGATCGCTTCGCAATTGCCATATTCCCTGATAACGATGTCGTACAGGGTCTGATTGGGTAATACGTTAATTTTCTTCATAATATGCCTCCGTACTGTTTATACTCACTTTTTTCACTTTCATGCCGTCCTTGATGAATTCCTGCCGGATGCTGCGCAGCAAGTTGGCAGGGCTTGTATCGTTGAGAAAGTTATGGGCTCCCACACCCATGCCCGGCCACTCTTTGTAATAACCTTTGTCTGCCAGCAGGATATCTTTCTGGTGCTGGCGGGTGCTCTCTACACTTTCGATGTCTCCGGTCGAGAGGTCGATGTCTCCCTCTTCCGTATGTTTGATGTCCTTGATCATTTGATTTCGTATTTAAATGTTCCTGTAATCTCTTCTCCTGTTTCGGGGAAGACTAAACCTCCCTGGTAACTGATCTCTATGCTGCGGATCGCTTCGATGATGACATCCGCCATTTTTTCCGATACATCGTCCAATGCCGATACCTACGCTTCACTGACCTCTTCTCCCAGTTGCGAGAGGAAGGTCTGTTTCAGTCTTTCCTGTATGTGATCTTTGTTTAACATCGTTTATCCCTCCAGACATGCTTTTAATTGAGTACCGATCGCAGTAAATGCAGCCGCGTTCAGTGGCGGACCACTAGGACCCATGGCAGTGCTCACAGACAGCAGCGTGAGTTGCTGCAACAGGCTTTCCAACACATCTTTCAGGCTGGTAGTCCCTTTCAGGACAATGCCCGCGGTGCCTGCCTGTATGGTGCCTCCGGCACTTTTCATTACAGCATTGCTTGCAGTGACCTCTACACTGGATAACCCTTTTTCGATGTGGATGCCACTGCTGTCCAATTTCACTACCGAGTCTCCGCTGCGGATCTCAATCTCCTCTCCGGTGATATCGATGGTACTCTTCCCTGCGTTGTCTAAGGAGATCGTATCGCTATCCAGCAATAGGGTAGTATCTCCCTGGCGCAGCGTGGTGTTGCTGCCGTCGGTAGTGAAAAGCATCTCTTCTCCTTTGCCGAATTCCGTATGCTCTTCGTCCATCCGCATCCGGGTATCGCCGCGTTGCAGTTCGATCTTCTCCGGATCGAGGGTGAAAGCGGTATCACCGTTGGTCAGTATGATCTTGTCTATTTCGGTAAACTGGCACACAAACAGTTCGTTGCTGTTTCCTATCCGGCAGACCAATACCTTGCTTCCGACCCGGGGGATGAAGGCCATACCATCCAAAGCCGGATCGATTACCCCGCGTAATCTCACGTGGAAGTAGTTTACCAGATCGTCCCGCCTTACCTGGCAGGTAAAGTCGCTCTCGTTCACCCCGGTCACCACGGCCAGGAACACCATCTCCTGTCCGCTATGGGTACCAGCAAACAGTTTTCTTCTGATCTCTTCTATGTCTCTGCTCATACCTTCATTCCTATTTCTACGTTACGCCGGGCACCCCGGGTGCCGAAGGTAACTTCCGTACTTTCTATATAATACTGTCCTGCCCGTTCGGGATAGACCGGATCGTCTACATCAGCTATCATGCCGGGCAGTGCGTAAGGGAACAGGAAGGCTTGTAGCTTGCCCGCGTAGCCGTCGTATACATGGCGCGCATGTTCTTCCTGCGCCAGGGCTTTCAGTTCCTCAGCATCTTCCACATCGTAGTAGTAGAGCGTCTTTTTCTCTCCGCCCTCCTGACCGATGAAGCCTTTTTGCATTTCCCCGTTCTTGTAGTAGCAAATGGCTTCCACATAGAGCTTGGTATCTTCCGCCCGTTTGTATGTAAGGTCGTCACTCTTGATCACGTTGTAGTCGAGCCGGTATTTGACGATCTCTTTTCCCCGGATCTCGTATGCCTTTCCGATGTAGAGTTTGCGGTTCACATCAAAAAAGATCGTGAGTCCGTACTCTTTTTTCAGCTTGTTCAGGAAAGCCGCTCCGGTTTCGTGTTGCAGGATAAAGTTTTTCAGCTTCAACTGGGTACAATGGCCCAGTTGTATATCAGGCAGCATCTGCCGCACGCACGCTTCCAGCTGTGTCTCCTCTTCGGAGAAGACGCAATCGATGGAGCGGGTGAGGTAGAACTCATCTTCACATTCGATCTCCAGCGGTTTTTTGTAGTTGAAACGTTTGACATATCCCCTGAATTCAATCTCCAGCTGGTTGTCGTACCCCAACTGTATCTCTACCGGATCACCCACGTGCAACTCGCTGGCAGTCTCTACAGATGTGTTGGCTTCACCGGCCTGTTTCAATACGGCGGTGATAGGTACCTTGATCAGTGCCGTAGCTCCGGGATTGTAGATACTCGATTTGATCCGCACCTCATTCACCGAGGTGAATGTGATCTTTCCTATCGTTATTTTGCAACACAACGCATACATATCTTATGCTCTCTTTCTGTTTATTCTATGACTAATTCGAAGTAGCAGTCGGTCACCAGGTTCATCTTCACCAATTGCATGTTCTCTGTTCCTTTTACGTCGGAAACATCGATGCTTTTGATCACTACCCGGTCGTCCTGATCGAGGAAGATGGAGGTGAGGGCGCAGTCGATCTCTACCGATTCGTTGAGGTTGTACAAGGTATTCAGTTCGGCCAGTTCCTCGTCCGGGAAGTCCTCTCCTTCGTATACCGCTTGCAGGGAGATCTCGTAGTCCTGCAGGTTGATAAGTTCTTTGACGGTTCCCTTGCGTCCGACCATAGGTGTTTCCACAATGGTTTTTTTTCCTGTGAAAGAGATCATGGCATTGGGTATCTCATAGTGTTTGCCCTGGTGAATGAGCTGGACCGGCATAAAATACCATCTGCCACTGGCATCTTTCTTGCGCAGGGTTGCACCCAGTTGCGACTGTTCCCGGCGGGTATAACTGTCTTTGGAAAGCCATCCGCCCGGGAAAGGCAATCCTTTGTATGCTATGGCTGAGGTGAGTAATTCACCTATATTGAAATTATCCTTCATATTCACATATCTCATTTAATACTTTCATTATTTCGTACCGGATGGTCTCCGCGCCTGCGCCGTCTGTATTGGCTACGTTGATCACGATCTGGTCACATACACGGTCTATATAGACCGAGCGTCCGTTTCCTGCTCCTGTGTCTGCCTGATCCCATGCCTCTGCCGGGTCGCTGGAGATTCCCTCTGTCTGCTCCATGGCATACATCTCTTCGTCTGCCGTAGACAGCTCTTCCATAGCTGCTACAGGTTGTGAGAGTATAAAGGGGAGAGTGGCTGCTGCTGCCAGCGTGCGTAGGGGAGACCAGGATTCTCTTGCGAAACTCCGGCTGTGTGAAGAAGCTTCTTCCTGCTGTTGCGTCTCTGCCTGTATGGCTTCCATTTCCACACTTTTGGGGGTACCGGTGATCTCTTCGGGCAGTCCTGGATCCGGGATCTCTCCGGGGGCGGTTGCCTTCCGGAATACCCACCGCGTCCAGTATCTGATCTATCCAGTCAGGAGCTTGCGCGGTCAGTTCACGCAGATTGCCGAAAGGATCTTCCATCACATCACGCACCTGATCGTAAGGTCCGCCTATGATATCTAAAATGGAAGTCATTCTCTCTTCTCCGTTTTCCAACAGGTCGGATATCCATTCCCCAGCCTGTCCGATGATGTTGAACAAAGGAGTGAGCCAACCTTCCCGGGTATCTTCTCCGTTAGGGAGTCCCAGCCCATCCAGAACTTCACTGGCTGTATCCTGTGCCAGGATCCTGCCTTTTTCCAGAATATCGAATGGATTTTCGAGGATCTCTTTGGCCTGGTCGTATTTCTCTTTGCCGCTTTCCCATATGGGTTTTACTTTCTGTTCTGTTTTGCCAATTACGGAACTGGTAACTTCCGCTCCTTTTTTGAATATCCTGTTCAGAAAACTCAGGGGACCTTGTGCGTTCTCTTCGCCTTCTGCCGTAGTAAGTCCCAGGGTCTCTAAAAAAGGACGTACGGATTCGGGTATATATTTCTCTGCCAGGTTGTTTATCGCACGATCCGGATAATCTGCTATGTCTTTGACCTGGTTGTATGTGTCGGCGATCCTCTCTATAGCAGGAGCGTATTTCTCTTCTGTTTTTTCTAAGAAAGATTTGCCCGAATCGGCCCACTGTTCCACTGTATTCAGGACAGGAGTAAGGATGCCTTGCGGTGCTTCTTCCTCTCCATTGGGGATACCCAGCCAGTCCATACCTTCGTTGACCCAATCGGGAAGATTTTCCCTCACACTGTCCAGCACGCCCAACGGATGGTTGGCATAATCTTTGGCTTTGCCAATACCTTCCTGTACTTTGTCGATGATAGGAGTCGTTTTCTCCTGTATCCTATCCATCGTGGTTGTGGTCCGGTCCGCTGCTTTTCCTATCCATTCGACCAACGGATCAGCCAGCATTTTCTGTTTTTCTGTCTCTGTCTGCTGATGGGAATCATTTTCCGGAGCCCATTCCTGTATGTCGGGTGTGATCTCTTCCGGAAGAATATTCTGTAACGTCTCGGGCACTGTATCCCCGATAGCGGTTTGTCCGGAAGGCTCTGTTGGCTTGCCTGCCAGTGAGACCTTCATCGAAGCCAGTCTGCTGGTAATGGCTAAGTACTCCCGTGTCTTCTCCGAACTGTCATCTTCCGGGTTCAGATCTAATAGTTCTTCCGTCTTTACCGGAATGCCCGGTGTCTTGGTAGCTGCCGGGGCAAAATTAGCATGTACATTCTGCTGTACTACCATTTGCGGAGCACCCATCTCGTTCATCATCTCCCAGCTTTGGGTATAGTCTCCTTCCGGAAGGTCGGGCATCAGATCTTCCTCATCGGGCAGGTCTTTGTATTCCTTTTCAGGCATCATCTTGCCTGTAGACTGAGAGTCTTTGTCCTTTTTAAAGAGACTGCTTATGGCTCCTGTTACCTTCTTCACCAATGAGAATACTGATTGAAGAGGAGCAAGCAGGAAGTCGAGCAATGCCTTCCCCACGGATTTGATAGCATCCCATATAGAGAGCATCACATGGCGGAATCCCTCGAATTTGTTCCAGCAAATGACTACAGCTGCCACTACGGCACCGATAGCTAAAGCGATCCAGGTGAGCGGACTAGCTGTCATGGCCGCGTTCAATGCCCATTGTGCGGCCGTCATGGCGAGTGTCGATCCTTCCATGATACCATCCCAAATTACTTTTGCCTGACTTGCCAGGTTCACCATATCCATACAGAGTTGATAAGCATTCATGGCTTCCGTCACGATATTCAATGCAGAGGTGAGTCCCTCTACCAGCGGATTGCCTTCGTCGAGCAATCCCAGCCAGTCGCCCAGAAGGGTCTGTGCCGATTCCAGGGCACTGCTCAGCGGGTCATCTACAATTTCGGTTAGGTGGGTAAGCATTTCCGGCAGGGGAGAGAGTCCTGAGGTAACATCGGCTCCTGTCTGGGTAAAGTTATCCCACATCTCCATAGCTTTCTCCAGGGTACTTTCCGTTCTGGCAATGGCCAGGTCTGTCTCTCCGGAAGTGGTAATCACCTCTTCCAGTGCCGTCTGCACATTTTCCAGGTCACTGGTAAGTTGGGCAAATATTTCCGATCTTTCCGGAGCTTCCATCTGCATATCGTTCAGGGGAACCAGTTTTCCGGCCAAATCCAGCTCTTCCATAGCCTGATTGAACTCATGGATCAGTGGAATACCATTATCCAACAGACTGAACCAATCGTCGAACAGCATCACTGCCGAATCCATAGCATCGCACAGAGAAGAGTCGATCACATTCGCCAGTGAGGCAAAAGTATCGGTCAGGGGAGAGAATACAGTAGCTACCTCGTTACCTGCCTTTTTGAGTAGGTTCCATTTTTCTGTCACTTTTTGCAGGGCACTCTCTGTATCGTAGAGCGCGGTTTCTGTCTCTTCAAACTTTGCAGTAGCTCCTTCCAATGCCTCCTGTAGTTCTTCCAGATCTGCCGCAAGCTGGGTGAAAACTTCCGTTTTGTCCGGAAGATCCAGTTGCACATCGTTGAGGGCAGAGAATTTCCCTTCCAGATCGGCCTCTTCCAGTACTGCACTCAGTTCGTTGATGCTTTCCGTAAGTTCACGTACATTGTGGATAGCGTTCCCGATTTCCAGATCAATGGAGGAATAGCTATCCAATTGATGGAGTTGCTGCTCCAGATCATTTATAAAGACTACCGTCTGCTGCACCTGCAGGATATTGGGCCCCTGAAACGAATCTCCGTTTACAGATCCTATGTTTGTCAACACCTCCCGGATACTCTCCAGCATTTGCCGGTAGAGTCCGATCTTGTCACTATCCGCAGTGGGGAAAGGGTTGATCAGATCTGTTAATGCCCGTACTGTATTTTCTGCCTGGCTTAACTCCTGGTTGTATGCGGTAAGGTTTTCTATATCCGCTTTAGGCATAGCGTCTTTTCGGGTGTTCAGAACATCCAGTTTATCCTTGAGGAAGTTGGCCGAATGGGCAGCAACGCGCAGACTTTTCTGTAGGGCTGTGCTTTTTTTCTCCAGCTTGTCGAAGACCGTCAGTGTCTGGTTGCTCACCTGAGTGGCTGTCTTCAATGCCGGTGAGAGCACGTCCTGCACGGAAAGAGTAAGTGTATACGTCAGTGCTGTGTCAGCTACAGAGATCTGGGTACTCATATCGGGTATATCTGTTTCTAATTATTTTTATCTTCAATTTTCTAAGGTGGAAGAGTAGAGACCATTCCCGGCAGGAAGGATAGAGTTCACTTTCCTGCCGGACAGGCTCTCTTTCTGTCCCGGCAAAGGGTCGGCAGAGGACTATTTCGGGAACCCTCCTGCGTGCATCAGGCTCATGGCCCATTCGGCCATCTGCACCTGGTGTGCCCATTCCTCGTCCGATAAATCGTCGGGGTTCATATGTAGTACGGCGCGGATCAGTGTATCTGCCATGAAAAGCCATCCTTTCTTCTCCACCACCTGACTACTGCTTATAGCTTTTTTAAGGTAGCCTCCTTGATCTCGATCAGTTCGGCCAGCTGTGCGGAAACTCCCAGGAACAGACTATCGTCTGTCTTGATCTCCTCATCGCCCTCCAACCAGCAATTGGTAAGGAGAATCTCGTTGTATTTCATCGGGTCGGATTTACCCACTACGGCAGCGGCGCCGAGAGCCTTACGCGTAGGCTTTCTCAGATAGGCCACATGACCGTCTACTTCTACCTGAAATACTTCACCGTATTTCTCCTTCCATTCACTGATCTTCTGTTCCATGGTTTTGTCTTCTTTTTTAGCCATTTTCTTTTATTTAAAAGGGATTTGTATAAACTTGTTGTCAGAGTAGCCGGTCCGTACCCTCCGGCGGAGAGCCGGACCGGCATAGAGTGGGGTTCACTCTATAAAGAATACATGATTTACTACTGTCTGTTACGCTACATTAGATTCCACATCCAGAGCGATGAACGTCAATGCGATCTCCTGTTGCAGGTCGCCCTCTTTGATACCGCGGGGTATCTCCGTGATAGACGCATTCACGATCTTGTCTGTGGTCACCACATTGTCTTCAGAGATATAAGTCACTACCACATCGAAGTCGATATCCGTGATGTCTTCGTAGTTCTTTTCCTGAGCGGCGCGGTCCAGAGCGATCAGTTCGCTCTGCAACAGCGTGATGGTTCCTTCATACTCTTTTTTACCTTTCTGGATGCTGCGGGCTTTCTTTCCGGTAGCGTACAAAGCCTCTTTCTGATGCTTTACTTTGTATTCGATGCCCCGGAGGCCTGTGACCTCACGGCCCAGCAGAGCTACTCTTACGTCTACCCATGCATATTCGTTACTGTTGAATGTTGTTGCCATTGCTTATTCAGTTGGATTGTTTAGTGATAAATTGATATTGATTTGTCTCAGTGTACCCATCGGTACGATCTGGCAGGAGATCTCCATCTTGCCGTTGGCCAGGATATTCTGGTTCGGATCGATATAAGCGGAGAAGGAGCTGATCTCATCGGACATGCTGGTATTGACCGCGCGGATAATAGATGCTTCGAAATTCTTGCAGATCGCTACCGGCAGGCTGCCGTTTTCATCCACAACAATATTGTCCAGGATGTCGTCGATATAGGTTTGATAAGCGATCACTACCGCTTTGTCCACGGTACGACCCAATGAGAGGTAACCGTAGTCGTCCGATACAGGAGCCGCCATATGATCTCCGTTGAGATAATAGCCATTCTTGCCCACGAACGTCCGATAGAAGATATAGCCAGCATCGTCCAGCAGGTTCCATACGTTGTAATGCTCTTCGGGAGTACTGCCGTCTGTCAGGAATCCTGCCACAGCAATGGCTCCGTCACGTACACGTCCCAGATTTTGCTGCACCGAGATCCTGGCCGCACGGCCCAGTACCTGACCGATAGCCGCGCTGTAGTAGTTGCTGTCGCCGAACACACCGTCCGAAGCCAGTACCATAGCCACACGGTTGTAGCTTCCTTCACGCGGCTGATAAAGACCTTCTGTTTCCCCGTTCCAACCCAGTGCCGGAACCAGTACACGGAAAGGAGCGATCTCAGCCAGATAGCTTTCCGCTACGCTGTGAGCAGCTGCCATAGCACTGATCACGTCAGCATCCAGATTGTCCGATACGGTCGGTACATAGTCCTGAGAAGGATTGCGATTGATACCCACCAGGCGGATACGTCCGGCTGCCGAGTTGATCAGCATCTTCATCGGAGAATCTCCGTCTTCGTCTTCCGTACACATGTGAGTCAGCGTAGTTGCTTCGCTCACAACCATCAGATGCAATTCCGCACCTTCACTGGCGGCAGTGTAGAAGCCATTCACCTCTTTGCAGACCAACGGGTTGTTGGTTTCATCTACACCCAGTTGTTTGAGATCCTGAGCCGAAGCCAATACATAGACTTTTTTCAGCTTCAGCTTGTCCGTTACTTCCTTACCGGTCACGATCAACGCGGCAATTCCGTCATCCGAAAGGCTGATGGCACCCATGTTGCCATTGCCCAATGTAATATTCACATTTGGTAAACTCATAAAAAAATTATTTTAAATAAATGGTTAGTTTTCCTTTTTTCAGACCTTTCTGGTGGGCCACCGCAGCTTGCAGATCATCCGGAAAGATCATTCGGTCACTGGTCATGTAGAGCCTTCTGGTCCGTGGATAACAAGTCCGGTATTGCTTCAGAAAAGCCGGTTCCGGAACAGATTTTTCACTACCGGGAGTGTTCTTCTCTTTTTTCATACATTATTGTTTAAATGTTAGATTTTATTATTTCAATTTTCGGGATCTTTTTGCTGGGATCTTCTCTTCCGTATCTTTCTTTCTACTTTCGGTCGGTACCATCCTTCGATAGATCCAAAAATGACGGAAGAGAATTTAACCCCTTTGAAAATGTCTGTGGCAAAGGTGAGGAAAGTTTTTGGATGCTGCAAACAGCTTGTTTCATGATGAAAAGTTAGTGTGTCATGATGAAACTTTAAGACGATATCATGAAAAAAGTTTTTTATCTCTTTGGATGAATATGTAAATTTTTAAGAATAAAATAAATGGAGGGTAGATAGAGATAGAAAACAAGAAATAAGAGGTGTGAGCCTTTTTCGAGGCTTTTAAAGAGGAAGAAGAAAAGGATGGTATTGTAGTATCAATATAAGGTAGAATAGAAAAGAAAACAATTATTTTAGGCATCTACCGGAAAATCATTTCGGAAAGGCCGGATTTTACTACAGTAGAAAAGAATTTTGTAGACAATGGGTTACATGGGCATCTATCGGTATATGGTTGCTATATGAATGGCAATGACCGTGTGTTTCGTTATATTCCCTTGTCAAGTAAGGTGAGTTGATCGTAAACCTTATCTATTCCATGTAGATCTTTCACTACTCTCTCATAGAGAGGAAGTAAATAAATGTACAGAAAGCAGGCAAATGATAAAAAAGGGATGAGAAAACAAAAATAAGCTTCATTTGTTGGTTATATTAATTAATTGTATTTAATTCGCATATTTAATAATGTTATTAAATAAGTGTAATGATTGACCATTGTATGCCTATTTCTGGATTTATTATATTGAATATGAAATATATATAAATAAGTATGGAGATGAAAAATGAACATAGTAAAGAGGCAAATATGGAAGAACGTATTTTGCAGGAAGCAGAAAAACTGTTTCTTGAGAAGGGTTTTTCCATGGCTTCTACTACCGAAATTACCAAAAGGGTGGGATGCAATCAGGCTCTGGTACATTATTATTTCCGGACAAAAGAAAATTTATTCAACCGGATATTTGAGAATAAATTCAAAAGACTTTTTATTGAATTAATAACCATAGAAACACAGGGAAAGACTTTCCGGGAAAAACTCTCCTGTATGATCGGGATCCATTACGACATCATCCGTCAGAATTCCAATCTGGTATTGTTCCTGCTCAACGAACTGACACGTTGTCCGCAGCGGATTTCTGAAATAAAAAAGATCATGGGAGATTTGCCTGTCACCACATTGAGATCTTTATATACGGATCTGAAAGAAGAGATCGCCAGAGGGAATATCCGGCAGATAGAACTCATCGATCTTATACTCAACGTTATATCTATGAATGTCTTTACTTTCCTGATACGACCTTTGCTGGCTAATGCCTGGAATATGTCTGACGAAAAAATGGAGCGTCTGACAGATCGCAGAAAAGAAGAGATCATCACCACTATACTTCTCAGTTTAAGACCCTGAAACGGTATGAAAAAAATAGTATTATTTATCTTTTTAACTTTGGCAGGTGGCAGTATATACGGTCAGCTCACCATTGAAGAATGCTATGCCAAAGCGGAAGCCAATTATCCGCAGGTGAGGCAGTACGGACTCATCGGGCAGACCGAAGAATACAACCTCCGCAATGCCTCGAAAGGCTATCTGCCTCAATTCAGTCTTTCGGGCAAGGCCACTTACCAGTCTCAGGTGACCCGCATCCCCATCACACTACCCGATGTGGAGATCCCTACCATGAGTAAAGATCAGTATCAGATAGTGGCGGAAGCCTCACAGGTGATCTGGGACGGAGGTAATATAAAGGCTTCCCGGGAGAATATAAAAGCTCAGGCCGATGTGGAGAAAGCACAGTATGAGGTAGATATGTATGCCTTGCGCGAACGTGTCAACAACCTGTTCTTTTCTATCTTGTTGCTGGACGAACAACTGGATCTGAATACGGTCTACCTCAACGATCTGGAAGTCAATTACGAAAGAGTGAAGAGTTCCGAGGAAAACGGGGTGGCCAATGGCTCCGATCTGGATGCCGTACGGGTAGAACAGTTGTCTGCCCGGCAAAATCGTATTCAGCTCGAAACCAACCGTTCGGCTTATCTCCTCATGCTGGCAGCTTTCATCGGTGAAGATCTGAGCCCGGATACGGAGTTGATAAAGCCAACGCCCTTTTTACCGGATCAGCAGTACAATCACCGTCCGGAGCTGGCATTGTTCGACGCGAGATCTCAGCAGGCAGCTGTACAGCGCATGAACATCCAGGCATCCTACATGCCTCAGCTGGGCCTCTTTATTCAGGGAGGCTATGGCAAGCCCGGACTCAATATGTTTGAAAACAAATTCGATACCTATGCCATCGGCGGTGTCAATCTTTCCTGGAAATTCGGTTCACTTTACACACACAGGAACGATCTGCGTAAGATAGACGTGAACCTACAAAACATTGAGATACAGCGCGAGACATTTCTTTTCAACAACTCCCTGCAGGTGACCCAATACAATGCGGAGTTTGAGAAGTATGTACGGATGATGGCGTATGACGACGAGATGATCGGGATGCGGCGCAGTATTGTAAGAGCCTCCGAGGCTAAACTGGAGAACGGTATCATCACTGTACCTGATCTGATCCGGGACCTCAATGCCGAGCAGACCGCCCGCCTCAACAAAGCACTTCATGAGATAGAGATGCTGCAATCTATATATGAAATTAAGAACCTGACAAATAATTGATTATGAGAAAGATAGGAATATGTATAGGGGTGTTGGCCCTGTTAGCTTCCTGCCACAGGAACACCTACAAATACGATGCTTCCGGCACGTTCGAAGCTACAGAGATCATCGTCTCTGCGGAAGGCAGTGGCAAGATCGAATGGCTCAGTTTGGAAGAAGGGCAGAAATTATCTGCCGGGCAGGATGTCGGAGTGATAGATACCCTGCAACTGCATCTGAGAAAGTTGCAACTGAGAGCCAGCGGGCAGTCTGTAGGCAGCCGCCGGCTGGATATTTCCCAACAGGTAGCCTCCACAGAGTCACAGATAGCCACGCAGCAGCGGGAAAGAGACCGTGTCGAACGGCTTATTGCCGCGAATGCCGCGAATACCAAACAGCTGGACGATATCAATTCGCAGATCGCCGTATTGCAAAGGCAGTTAGTCGCACAGCGGGAATCTCTGCAAAGCAGCAATCAGAGCATCGCAGAAGAAGAGTCAGGGGTGGAAATGCAGATCAGGCAGGTAGAAGATCAGATAGAGAAATCGAGGATCACCAGTCCTATTGACGGCACTGTGCTGGTCAAATATGCCGAGCCGGGAGAGATCACTTCCACAGGCATGCCGCTGTTCAAAATAGCGGATACCGATCATATGATCCTGCGTGCCTATATCACCTCCGGTCAGCTTTCTCAATTGCAGATCGGGCAACAGGCGAAAGTGTATACCGATTTCGGAGATAAGGGATCCAGAGAATACACCGGTGAAGTCACCTGGATCTCGGACCAGGCCGAATTCACTCCTAAAACCATACAGACCAAAGACGAGCGGGCCAATCTGGTATACGCGGTCAAGATCGCCGTCGCCAACGACGGATATATCAAGATTGGTATGTATGGCGATATAAACTTCAAATAAGATGGCAGCCATACATGCGCAGGGGCTGGAGAAAAGTTACGGAAAGCTGGTTACCCTGAAAGGCATCAGCCTGGAAGTGGGTGCGGGCGAACTGTTTGGGATCATAGGCCCTGATGGTGCCGGGAAAACCACCCTGTTCCGTATCCTCACTACGCTGATCCTGGCCGATAAAGGGACGGCCCAAGTGGCCGGACTGGATGTGGTGAAGGACTACAAAGCCATTCGCTCCAAAGTAGGCTATATGCCCGGACGATTTTCTCTCTATCAGGACCTGACGGTGGAGGAGAATCTGGACTTTTTCGCAACGCTCTTTCATACTACGGTCCGGGAAAATTACGACCTGATCAAGGAGATCTATGTGCAGATCGAGCCTTTCAAAAAACGGAAAGCCGGAGCCCTTTCCGGAGGGATGAAACAGAAACTGGCACTCTGCTGCGCCCTGATCCATAAACCGGAAATACTGTTCCTGGATGAGCCTACTACAGGGGTAGATCCGGTTTCGCGCAAAGAGTTCTGGGACATGCTGGCGCGACTGAAACAGCAGGGAATAGCCATTCTGGTCTCTACTCCGTATATGGATGAGGCGAGCCTGTGCGATCGGATCGCTCTGATGGACGGTGGACAATTCCTGCAAACCGATACTCCGAAAGGTATAGTGGCCAGTTACCAGGAAACCATCTGGGCGGTGAAAGCCAGCCGGATGCCGCAATTGCTCAAAGAGCTGCGTCAGATCCGGCAGGTAAAAACAGCCTTTGCCTTTGGCGAAGTGCACCACATTACGGTAGAGAAAGACTTCACTCCGGAGCAACTGAAAGAAAAGCTGGTCGGAGCCGGATTCACCGACGCTGTTGTCTCTCCGATACAACCCGGCATAGAGGATGCCTTTATGTTACTTGCAGGCAAATCATATGGATGAAGAAATAGTAATATATACCGAAGGACTGACCAAGCGTTTTGGTAGTTTCACCGCCGTAGATCATATCTCCTTTGATGTGAAGAAGGGAGAGATCTTTGGTTTCCTGGGGGCCAATGGAGCAGGGAAGACCACCGCCATGCGTATGCTGTGCGGACTGAGCAAACCTACGAGCGGTAAAGGAAAGGTGGCTGGTTTCGATATAACCAACCAACAGGAGCAGATCAAGAAAAACATCGGCTACATGAGCCAGAAGTTCTCTCTGTACGAAGACCTGAAGGTCTGGGAGAATATACGACTGTTTGGAGGGATATACGGATTGAGTGACAAGCAGATCGCCGAAGGTGCAGACAGGCTGCTCAAAACCCTCCATTTTGAATCGGAACGACAGACCCTGGTCCGGTCGCTCCCTCTGGGGTGGAAACAGAAACTGGCCTTCTCAGTAGCCATTTTTCATGAGCCGAAGATCGTATTTCTCGATGAACCTACCGGTGGGGTAGACCCTGCCACCCGTCGCCAGTTCTGGGAACTGATCTACGATGCCGTGGAGCGCGGGATCACGGTCTTTGTTACCACGCATTATATGGATGAGGCGGAATATTGCAACCGGGTATCCATTATGGTCGATGGCAGAATAGATGCACTCGACTCTCCTCAGAACCTGAAGTCGCAGTTCCATGCCAGGAGTATGGATGAGGTGTTTACCCAGCTTGCCCGTAAGGCGCAACGTTCGGAATGAAAGGATTTACGGTTGGGATCATACGTAGTATTCTTGATTGCAGATCCGTAGTGTGTAGAAATTCTATATGAATATGTAGATAAAGTAATATCAATCGTAAATCGTAATTCTGTAAATCGTAAATTGCTTTATGAAACAATTTTTTTCTTTTGTAAAGAAGGAGTTCTACCATATATTCCGTGACCGGCGCACCATGCTCATTCTGCTGGTGATGCCAGTGGTGCTCATCATCCTGTTCGGTTTTGCTATTACCACGGAAGTCAGCAACATACGGATAGCAGTGTATGCCCCTACTCAGGACGAACTCACCCGTCAGATTACCGAACGTTTCGCGGCAAACTCTTACTATCATTTTGTAGATCTCGTTCGGGATCCGCGGCAGATAGATGTGTTGTTCAAAGAAAACAAGGCAGATCTGGTTCTGTTTTTCCAGGAACGCTTTCAGGAAAATCTGCTGCATACGGGAAAGGCTTCCGTGCAACTCATTATAGACGGTAGCGAACCCAATACGGCATCTACCATTTCCAGCTATACAAGCAGTATACTGGCCGTATATCAGCAGGAACTTCTTTCTTCTACACAGAACCGGGCATCCTTTGCCATCATCCCTGTGGTGAAGTTACTCTACAACCCACAGATGAAAAGTGCCTACAATTTTGTGCCGGGGGTGATGGGGTTGATCCTGATGCTGATCTGTGCCATGATGACCTCTATCTCCATTGTACGGGAGAAGGAGCGGGGCACTATGGAAATTCTCCTGGTGGCGCCGGCCAGGCCCATCAGTATCATCTTAGCCAAGGTAGTACCCTATTTCCTGATTTCTTCATTCAACTTAGTCACCATCCTGTTGCTGTCTGTCTACTTGCTGAAAGTCCCCGTTGCCGGTAGTCTTTTCTGGCTCTCTGTCCTCTCACTGGCCTATATATTCACAGCCCTCTCTCTGGGGTTGCTGATCTCTTCTTTAGTCAACCAGCAGGTCGTTGCCATGTTGTTTTCCGGTATGGCACTTATGTTGCCTACCATGGCCTTGTCCGGAATGATCTTTCCCGTAGAGAACATGCCTGCTTTCCTGCAATGGTTTTCCATCCTCATTCCGGCCCGGTGGTACATTGCCGCTATCAAAAAGATCATGATCGAAGGGCTGTCCATCAGCTATGCCTGGAAAGAACTGGGCATACTCTGCCTGATGGCCGTTGTATTGATCGGAGTAAGTCTGTCAAAATTTAAAAATCGACTGGAATGACACTGAAATATCTTTTAGAGAAGGAATTCAAACAGTTTATACGCAATCCGTTCATGCCCCGGCTTGTGTTCCTGATGCCTTGTATCACGTTGTTGTTGCTCCCCTGGGCGGCAGACCTGACGGTGAAAGATGTAAATATAGTGGTAGTGGATCACGATCATACGACCTATTCCCAACGGTTGGTGCAAAAAGCTGTTTCTTCCGGTTATTTCCTTTTGCAAGCCGATGCACAGTCCTACAACCAGGCCATGCAGTATATAGAGAAAGGAAGCGCGGACATCATACTCGAAATACCCCGCTATTTTGAGAGAGACCTCACGAAGGATGGATATGCCGGGGTTCTTATATCAGCCAATACCGTAAACGGTACCAGGGGATTGCTGGGTAGTTCCTATCTCTCTATGGTCACCCAGTCCTTTACGCAGGAGTTGCAAAGCGAGAAGGGGGGGGCTTATCAGGTGACAGCCCGGCGGGTCGAATTGGATATCATACCCCGGATCCTCTACAATCCCAACTTAGACTATAAAAAATTCATGGTCCCGGCTTTTATGGTGATATTACTCACGCTGTTCGGGGGCTTCCTGCCGGCACTGAACGTCGTCATGGAAAAGGAGATAGGAACCATAGAGCAGATCAACGTAACCCCCGTAGGGAAAATGACCTTTATCCTGGCCAAACTCATTCCCTACTGGATCATGGGCTTCATTGTCTTCAACCTGAGTATGTTGATTGCCTGGCTTCTCTACGGGATTGTTCCGGCAGGTAGTCTGTTCACGATGTATGTTGGTTTCATTATCTACGTGATCGCACTGTCCGGATTTGGCATTGTGATCTCCAACTATTCCGACAGCATGCAGCAGGCCATGTTCATCATGTTTTTCTTCATGATCATTTTCATCCTGATGAGTGGCATATTCACTCCCATCAGCAGTATGCCTGAGTGGGCGCAGAAGATCACTCTGATCAATCCGTTGCGCTATTTCATCCAGGTCATGAGAAATATATTCTTCAAAGGCAGTACCCTGACCAATATGTATACCGATTTCCTGGTACTGATCGCTTTCGCTGTAATTTCAAATATCTGGGCGGTGGTGAGTTACAGAAAGAGAAACTAAAAATAGTTACGATGTACGATTGAAATGGCTCTTTATTCCATTTGACACGTTTTCTTTTTATCAGACAGAAGAACGAAAGGGAGTTTTAAGTTATAAGTTGTGGGTTATAAGTTTTCACTTCTTACTCATGATTTACCACTTGTAGATAGATGTCATTCTATACATTTTATTTTTCTTCCTATGTTCTTTTTTCTGAAAAAGAAGAAAATGAATTTATACATTGCCAGGACATATCTTATAAAATGGGACGTGTATCGCGGAGACGCAAGTATGCGTCTCGTATGTTTGGATATAAAATGTTACGCATAGGGATTTACAAACATATTCTTTCTGTAATTTCAATCGTAAATTGTAATTAACTTCGCTGACCGTTGGTTGACTTCGTCGACCGTTGGTTCATTAAATCGTAAATCTCTTTGCGTCTTTACAAGTGAATAATTACTTTAGTCTATTTGTCTTTCCAACGTTCCTCAGTATTATTTGTCAGATAAGGGTCATGACCGCAGGGAGTAATCGTAAATCGTAAATTGTCCAATCGTAAATCTCTTTATATTCCCCACGCCGTCGGATCCAGCATTGTCTCTACCAGTTCTTCGATCTCATCCGGAAGAGTAGAAAAGAAATTCAGTCCCGTTACCCGCTCCACACTGTCTACCGTCACGGCATAGTTGATCAGATCTCCCGTTGCACGCTGGTTATCGAAAAGGAAGCCGATGGCGCGGGGAGGATCCGTGTAAGGAGAGAGGATCACTTTGAAGAACTGGTAAGGAACAGAGACCGTGTTCTTTCCGATGGTCTCACAACGGTCTGCCACCACAGGTCCACAGACAATGACGATGGCACTGTCTGCTACAGCCCAGTCACGCACCTTATCCTCCAGTTCTTTCCATTTGCGCCGATTGAGATCCGGATGTTGCGGACAGACATTACTCAGATAGAAAGACTCCTTCATCGCCTGTTCACTCCAGGCCATATCCGCCGCCGCTGCCATGTGTCCCCGGTCATACCCGCTTTTGGTATAATCTCCGTGTATGGCGCAAATACCCTTCACATGCGGATCTTTCAGAAAACGTGATTGACGCTTGGCCTTTCCGCCGGTCTTTTCCCGCGTCAGTTCATAGCCAACCCAGTTGGGAAGTCGCCAGTGCTCATTGTAAGAAACGGTGAATCCTGTATGTCTGATCACCTGTTCGCGGCGTGTCTGTCGCAGGTAAGTAATCTCCAGCTCTTTGTAGCCCTCTGCCGGCCAACTATAATTTCCTTTTCCCGGTGGTTTGTCGTTTACAGGACGTTCCCTCTGCCTGCTATCCGGAGAAGATGTTTCAGGGAAAGATGTTTCGGAAGAATGGGTTTCCGCAGAAGAGGGCAGGGAAGAGGTCGTAGTACTTTCCGCATGAGCCAGTTCCCTCAGCTGCTCTTTCCATTTCCGGGGATACTCCGGATATATATAGCAGAATATACCTGCCGCGATGAGCCATACTAAGAATATGCACAGAAAAACAATACCTATCCGGCGAAAAACAGGTGTTTTTCCACGTCTGGTTTTTCGTCGTGGTGTCTGGCGTTTCGTACGTTTGGGTTGTTTCTTCTTAGCCATGTGTTCGGTCTGTCGTCGTGGTAAGGGAGGGTGCCGCCTCTCTCCTCTTTCCTCCGGATACAATTCCGCGTACAGAAAGATCCGGAAATAAACCCTGTATGAGGAAGATAGAATAAAGGTTTATATCTGTAACATAAAAAAGCAAAGTCGCTTTTACAGCCGCGCGTTGCGATCTACGATCTTTATCAGATTATACAGCTCGGCCACATCATCTAGGAGTATATCATAATCTTCGAACAACGGATTCAGCGGGTGACAAGTGATGATCCCGTTCTGCACATCATGTTGTTTGATCTGTTTGATCGTAATGCCATCCGTACGGTGTACAATGATAAAATACCAGTCACGGATATGCAGGTGCGATCGCCAGAGGCTTCGGTTGACTTCCCTGCCCAATACGATATCTCCGTCACAGATCGATTGGCGCGTACCATCATCCATGCTGTCGCCATCTGCTTCAAACAAACGGTACTTGCCCCGGTACGTACGATCCACGATCACCGGCAGAGTAGGCAGATTCTCTATATACTCCTCGTCCCCGAACCCATCCAGATATCCGCATTGTGCCCGGATATGCACAATAGGTACATTCATAAAACCGATATTCTCTACCGGACGAGCTGTAGCCAGACGTTGATAATGGATCGCGGGCTCATTCACTGCGGAATGAAGGTTCATCTCCAACGGTTCGCCTACACCATGCATCAGCCATTCCAACCGGTATTCGGGGAAATGCTTGATGATCTTCTGACAGGTGGCTTGCGACGGAGTACGTTTTTCATTAATGATACGCGTGATCGTCACGTTATTAGTCAGTCCTATGGCTTTGCTGAAGGAGTTTTTATTCAACCCTTCACTCTTCATAATATATTGTACCCGTTCCCAACCTTCCATAAGTGTGTGTTTATAGGTTTGTATGCTAACTGTTAGTTAAAGTATGTAAATATGTCAACTTTTAACCTTGAAAAGTTTGTAGTTTTACTAACTGTTAGTATATTTGCATTATCAAAGTTTTGATACTACAAAGATAAACATATTCCGTTGATATAAGCAATATTTTCTGACCATAAAAATACATCAGACAATGAAAAAGAATTTAAGCACAATTATGCAGACAGCCTGGAACTTGTTCCGGACGAGTGGCGGTAGCTTCTCTCAATGTCTTAAAAAATCATGGGCCAACTACAAACTGGTCGAGCAAATGAAAGCAGGTATGGTCACTTTTCGTTTTCTGCGTAAAGATGGTACCATGCGTGTGGCCCGCGGCACACTTGCCAATCATCTGGTACCTCCTGTTGACGGAGTCAGTACCCGTCAGGTCAACAATGCCGTTCAGGTCTATTGGGACGTAGAAAGAAGCTCCTGGCGCAGTTTCCGCAAGTTCAACCTCATCTTTTAAAACGCCGTTTTGCCGGAATTCCTCTGTTCTGACAAACAGAGGAACTCCATCTGGTTCTACCTGATTCAAACACTCTTTTTTCTTATTTCCGGAGGTGTTCATCGCTCTCCGGTAGGGTGCTCTTTGACTTTCTGTGAAAGAAATATTCAGGCATTTATCCTGAATGATCTGACAAAATATCCGAAACGAAACTACATGGAAATCGGGTGATATATTGTTCGTGTACCATCCGGTTCTATGTCTCTGACTTGCCGGTCCGAAAAAGTCTAAATCAGTAAGCACAGCAAAGTTCAGGCGGTTGCTGCGCCGGTAAAATAAATCCCTGTAAGGTCTCCGAACCTACCCTTTGATGCGGATACAGGGAACTAACCCTAATACTTACAGTTATATGAAAGCCAAGTATATCATTATTGTCTGGGCAATCAGTTTTGTCGCTATGGTACTCACTATCGCGTTCTCGCTGATCTCTGCTCTTGTGTTCCTGGTTCCTTTCGTCGCTACTTCAGTTTATATCGGACGTCATTCCGAACGTATGCTCCGTGAACTCCATCTCGACGAACATACAGACGATGATTTCCTCTGATCCATCTGTTCCATGGCTACTATCCTTGAAATCCTGTACGCCGAGCTTCAGGAAGTCCGGCAGATGAATGAAGAAGAAGTGTGCTGTCGGTACAATGCCGAATCCGCACAAGACATCATCGATCTCATTTTGGAAGACATTGCCGCCGAAGAGCCACAATGTCAGTCTTCCCTCGCCGACGATGAAGCAGATAGCGGCATAGACTATGACGCTATCTGTCGCGTACAAGGCCTGAGCAGATATTGCTAAGATACTCCGGATAAGTATTGTATATAGATCCCGCTCAGATGTAAATCCGGAGATACAAATATGCGTCTCCACATGTGGATGATCGTTATTGTATAGTTTTTTTTAATCGTACATCGTACATCGGTAAATCGTAAATCTCTTAGCGGATGATCGTTATTGTATAGGTCTTTCCAATCGTACATCAGTAGAACATAAATTTTTTCATTATGGCAAAAGAATCCCAGGAAAGGCGCAAAGTCAAAGAGACCTTGCTCCGTCAGGGCGACCGTACCCTGTTTCACGAGTCGCTCTATCTGAAAATAAACCGTATGCTTGCCGATCTCAACCGGGTATCCCGTATCCAGGGACTGATCGGTCGCAACGAAGTGCTCTATTCCATACAGAAAGAAGGAGCTCCTCCGGGTACCTTCTATGTAGTTCGCAACGCAGTGCAGGCAGACAACGAGCCTGCTTTACATCCCGAAGATATCTCCCTTTCTGTTAGTTAATCCCTGATACATATGAAAAAAATGGATACACGCCTTCAGGAGGCGGCACACAAATGGTTTCGCAATGCCTGGCCCGAGTATACAGAACACATCGCGCGTACCGGGCAGCAACCCATCCGGCAGATAGAAGCTCCTGCCGGGCTCACTCAGGAACAATACCACCAGGGGCGTCCCGATTTTGTACTGGAGCGTCCCAACCGTTTCTATTATTTTCTGGCCGTAGAGCTCAAACTACCCTTTGGCACCCGTCCCGAGGGACAGGCAGCCTGGCGGCAGGTGGTAGAGCAGCAGCAGGGCAAGTATATCTCCTGCCATACGCTTGCCGACTTTATCCGCGCTATCAATCAATACATGGATGAGCTCTGATCTTTCGCACAACCACTCTTTCCCATCATTTACCCGTATCCTTATGACCTACATCGAACCGATCAACCGCTTCTGGCAGCTGGACGAGCAAGACCCGTTTACCTCCCAGGAGACCCGTCTCTACTTCTACCTGCTCAGGACTTCCAATCTGCTCGACTGGCCACGCAGCTGGAGCCGGAAGAACATCACTCTGGCTGCCGAGGTGGGGATTTCAGTGACTACGCTCTATCGGGTACGTGACCGCCTGCAACAGACCGGACTCATCCGCTACGTAGCAGGCGAACGTGGAGCCGGGAATAAAACACGCTACTTCCTTACGGATGCTCCCTGCCCGGGAACAGTCACCGGAAAGATACTGTCCGACACACCCGTTATGTCTGACAATACCTATCCCGGAACGACGACCGGGACGCGAAAACAAGCCTCCGGATTAGGCAATGATCCTTTGTCACCGTTGCTTCCCTTTGTAGAAGATACTGACGGAGAAACACCCCTGGCAAACAGCAGCCCTACCGCTTCCGCCAACGAAGTTGAACCTTCCGGCTATCAGGCTACTGCCACAGAGGCAACCTCCTCCTCCTCCGAGGCGTCCTCTTTCGGACAGGATCTCGACTTTTACCTCAGACAGGCCCTGGAAGATATGCGTTGGAAAAAGCACGTGGCCCACAAAAGTCGCATAGGTATCCGGAAGATGATGGAGATCTTTCCCCGGCAGATGGAAGTCTTTCTTTCCTATGCCATTGCCTCCTGCAAAGAACAACGCATCCGCGACAAAGAAGGGTTGCAGCGTCTTTTCTACTACTGGTGGCGCGACCAGGGAGAAGAGGAGTACCTGCGCTCTTCCTACTGGGAAGAGCCTTCCTCCGCCAGTGAAGGGGTGGGAGACTGGGAGCAGAAACTAATCCGGGTGAAAGAGTGGATACGTGCTCACGCCCCCAATCTGGTGCCTATCAGGCAACAGCTCACGGCAAGCAATCTGCGTGCGATGTATCACATCTGCCGCGACGATACCACCCGACTGGCCGAAGTGCTTTCGGCTGTGAACAACGACAGATTTTTATTGAACCGCAGCGCATCGGTCTACGATGCCTGGAAAGAAAAATACCGCAAACTATATGGAGAATAAACCCTTACCTCACAGCCCGGAGGCCGAACGTCTGGTTCTGGGCACTATCCTCACACAGCGCGAAGCGCTGGACGAGATCCGCGACCTCCTCACTCCGGAGACTTTTTATGTGCATACGCATCGCCGCATCTTTGAAGCCATCCTGCGCATCACTGCCCGTGGCGAACGCGCAGACCTGATCACGGTGATGAACGAGTTGAAAGATGATCCCGGCATCAGTCCCCATGAACTGGCAGGCATCGCGGGCAACTTCTCATTCGATGTCTATCAACACGCCACTTTGTTGTACGACAAAGCACAGCGCAGACGATTCTTCGAGATCGGTCACTACCTGGTGGGGCATTGTTTTTCGGAATATGCCGAGATCGGCGATGTGCTCACGGTGAGCATAGAAAGACTAAAAGCTATGTGTGAGACCTCCCGAAGCAGTATCTCCACACTGGACGATGCCATGCGCGGAGTATGTGAACAGATGTCGAGAAACCTGATGAGCGAACGCGAGCTCACCGGACACCCTACGGGCTTTCAGGAGTTCGACCATCGCGCAGGAGGGTTGCAGCGTTCGGACCTGATCGTAGTGGCCGGAGACACTTCTATGGGAAAAACCTCTCTGGCCATCACCCTGATGATGAACAGCCAGGCTGCCGTAGCCTACTACTCTATGGAGATGAAGAAAGAACAGATAGCTGCCCGTATTCTCTCGCGTGAGTCCGGAGTGCCTGCTTCCCAGATCCTGTACGATCCGCTGATGGATCTGAAGCTGGTAGAGGTAGACAATGCCATTGCCAAACTACAGGGTAGGCCCATCTACTTCGATGACCGCAGCACTTCCGGGATCGATACCATCCTGGCCTCCATACGTACCATGAAGCTACGTTATCACATAGAAGGTGCGGTAGTAGATTATCTGCAAATACTGAATGTGAATATGCGCGGGGTCAACAAAGAGCAGCAAATGGGCGATGTGGCCCGCCGGCTCAAGAATCTGGCACGCGAACTGGACATCTGGATCATTGCCCTCTCACAGCTCAACCGCGATCACAGCAACACTGTACCCTCGCTACACCGTCTGCGCGACAGCGGACAGATAGCCGAGGCAGCCGATGTGGTGATGCTCATCTACCGTCCGGAGGTGTACAATCGCACCTATCCGAATCCTTTCCAGGACTACGAGACAGTGGGCACCGCCATGATAGACATAGCCAAAGGCCGCAACATCGGCCTGCTCAAGTTTCTCTGCGGGTTTCACAAAGAGTGCGCCTACTTCTATGAAGACAAGAAAATACCGCGCTATGAAAATCCTGTACCTCTACCTTTCTGAACCTCCGGTAAGGTATGTAGACAATAGGTTTGTCAGGCAGATCTTTCTGCATACAGGTTTTCATACAATCATACATCGTAAATCGTACATCAGTACATCGTAAATCAAATAACCTTCAAAAAATGAAAAAGCAAAAACAAGAACCTCTCACAGACGAACAATTGTTTGTCTCGGCCCGTCAGGCCGCTCTCCGTGTAGATTTTATACAGACTGTAGACAAACTCAGGCTATATACCTGTGCCCTCTATAGTGCCATGTTGTGGGGCAAACATACCACTGACCGCGATCCTTCCTGGTGATCTGATCCCGAGCTGTTTCTATTCTGTCTCCACTAAATTATTCAACACCTATGTTATCAAGGATCAAAGAAATGAAGCAGATCCGTAAAGAGAAGAAAGAGTTCAGAGAGCGGGAAGCAAAATTGTTTCATCCGCTCCTGACCGATATGCGGCATCTTCCTCTTATATACGACTGGTTCAATGAAGCACATCAGCAAAGAAACTGTCCCGCACGGGTAGACTGTGTGAAACTGAAGAAAGAATTCATTTTTATCGCTCTCTATCTGTACTGTCCGGTCACTCTGGTGGGCGGAAAAGCCTTGCCGGGGATCCGGGAGATACTTGCCGGACTTCTGGAGTATCATGCAGCTTCGGCAGTGAGCAACATCACTGCCGATGTCGCTTTCCTCTACCAGCACTACCGGGATTTCCGGCAAGAGATCGACGAGGCCTATGAATATGTTTTCCTGCGGCTGGTGGAGCACGGGCTGGCTCAGCCGGAAGTGTCGGCCGGATAGGGGATGATCTCCTGCCGGTTGTGTGCGTTGTCCGTTCTTGCTTTCGGATAGAATTTTTATGTCAGATCTTCATTCAGCTCTGGGTCACGGAAGGGCTTTCCTCAGGAAAGGCACAAAAAATGCAAATACGATTGTTAAATTTATAATAGTTTTGTTTGCATTTCCGACAGACAATATGTACTTTTGTCACATAAATGTATGAATGAATGAACATGGGGTCGGGAAGGAGGCTTCCCGGTTTTGTGAAAACAATATAGCGTTTGCTGTTGTTTGGGTAAAAGAAAACGACCAATTTTTTATTTTAGCCCCTGAAACAATAAGTACAACGCTCATGCACATAGGTGTGAGCGATACTTATTTGGGGCTAAGGTGCTTGGTCGTACCGCTTTTACCAATGGTATTTTCCTCACGCTTTTTTTTGTGGGAATACATTCCGAAAGACAGCATAGCACTCGGTGAGAAAAGTGTTAAAGCGCGGGAGCGTTCTGCATGATATAATCTGTTCCATTTTGTTACCTGGACCCGGAGGCCTGTGCCGCATCCTGCGGATTAGCTATCCGGTACTTTTGGATTGTAATTTTTTCCCTGGCTATTTCCGGAACCGCCGTAAAAAAGTAGGGAAGATAAAGGATGTATCTCACAAAAGACAAATTAGACAAGTGAGAGAAGCTTTTATGTAAGCCTTCTTTTTGAGTAGATCTTTCCGGCCGGGAAACCCTTCCCGCCGGAAAGATCTTTTTATTTGTAGGTTTTTGTGGTATATATGGCTCAGTAAGTCTCTCGTTCTGGATGAGTTATCTCTGGAGAGACTAAGAAATATATATATGTATGAAAGGAATTTCCACCCTATGCAGAGACTGTTTGTACGGTATATAAATATAAAGCGTAGATACATAAAGTCTGGTAAGGATATATTTCTTTACAAGATTTGAAAAGAAAATATCTTGTTTACTATCATTTTCCATTTTTTTTATTTACATTTATCTTTTAAAAGTTAATACTTGCCACCTGACATCTGATGGGGAAGATCAGATCAGAATGTAAAAATGTCAGTGGGTATGGTAGGATACATCTGAATACATTTATTTAATCAACAAACACAAGTATGGAACAGACTAAAAACAATCAGGTCCCTATGGACAATGACATTTCAGCAAACAATCTGACAATTTTTCCCAGTGCAGTGTTTAATCCTGCCGTATTACTGGATTCACTAAGTTGGAAGGTAAGGATCACTAACAGGAATAGTGAAGCTGTCACATTAAGGAATTGCTTTTTTCAGGTAAGGTATGCAAACAACGACCAATTGACTGGTTTAGTAGCGGGAGAAGCCTCTTTCCAGATTGGAGACAACGGGCTTATCACCATTCCCGCCGGTACTACAGAGGTTGTAGAAGGCACAGCTTCCCGGGTAGGTCCCTTTGAAGCAGATATGGATGTGCGTTTCAGTAGTACCAGTCCTTTCTCTATTTATGAGCGCGGACCCCTTGAATTTGTATGAGATAAATTTCTCCGGAGGAAAATTGGTTAGGAGCTTTTTGTCGCGACGACATTCGGGTCAGGATGTCTCAACATATCGTTTCCTTTTTTAGGATCTGATCGCTCTTGTCCTCTTTGCAGAAATGAAGCTGGCTGCATATCCTGGATCGCAGATCGATGAAGTCACCACAAGGGTTGCCCGGTTGTTGTAAGCACAACCGATTCTAACTCAGGATAAGGTGAAACGCAGGCAACCGGAGCCAACCGCCGCCCTGGGATATGAACCGCACACGAATACGGAGTGCCGCAGGTACGATCGGAATGTAAAAGTTCTCTTTTTCTTTCAATCGTATTTGCTGCACTCCTTTTTTTGTTCTTCTTCTTCAACTGAAATCAAACCCGGTCGTTTCTTAGAAAGAAACAGAACCTACCGGGATAAGTATATATAAATTACCTGGTCTCTACAGGACGGGCAGCAGCCATGTATAGAGAAGAACTGTTTGTAGGGTTCTGCAAAAAGTTCAGCAACCATTCTACAGCATATATCAGACATCTGTTTTTTAATGAAACCATAGAATTGTTGGATTATACAAGAAAACATGTATATTTGTCAAGTTTTTGTTGACATAAGCATGGAAATACTATTCTTAGTTTTCTGTAGAGAATTCCGGTACATCTTTAGAAAATGAATATTACTACTATCAGATACACACAGATTAAAGAAAATAGGAATGAAGAAAATGAAGTTCTTTGGAAGCCGTTTCCCGGGTAATTTAGTGTTCTTTTTGAGTATATTTCTGGCTTGTTCATGTATCGAACAGAAGCAACTCTATATTCCTCCTGAATCTGGTCCGGGTGAGGGAGATACTGATCCCGATCCCGATCCGGACGAAGAATATATCTCCTACATGTATCCATATTGGACAAACTGGAGGGTAGGGGATGTAAAATACTGGCCGAACCCAATGGAAACAAAACCTATGTAGAGGCAGCCATGTACTACGATCCCATCCAGCTTATGACCGCACAGCAGGATGCGAGAACGCTGTATCCGTTCCGCGAAGATACAGATCTGCACAAACATTTGCTGGAAAGACAATTCTACGACATGGCAGAGCTCAGGCAACTGGTCTCTACCCGCGCTCAACTTCCCCTTGAAGACCGCGATGCCGTGCAGGTGGCCCGTCACGGCACGGATACGGAGTGGGTGCAATTTCTGGTCTGGCTTAACGATACCTATGGCAAAGACGGAAGTGATATCCTGTGGATGCCCGGCCTGGAAGAGTATTACGAATACAACTACTACCGCCAGCACAGCAACATTGAACCATCTGTACAAGGCAATCAACTGGAAGTGAAACTATCCCTTCCTACCTACATGTATTTCTACTATCCTTCTGTAACCATACACATCAAAGGGATAGAAGAAAGTCAGATCGCCTCTCTGCTTACCAACGATGAGATTACCGGTTTGTCCTACGCGTCCTGCGAAGAGGGAGTCATGGTCAATATCGACTGCCGGAAATATCTCTTGCAGCACGCTATCCATTTTGTAGAGAAATACGAGAACGACCGCACGGATATGCACCAAAAAGACGCTCAGTATTTTGTAAGTATGCTCAAAGATTCCGCAGCCAAAGAAGCTCTGCAGTCCCGGATCAAATAGATCCGGGAGGTGGGGTCTGAAGGGTAGACAGGTTTGATAGACACCAGTCGGGTGAGTATGGCTTTCCGGAGATACCTCTCCGTAGTCGAAGCGATCGGTATTCTGTTCCACCAATCATTTATCGGAAACATTCTCTCGTTTTTTTCGTATATCTATCTTTGGGGTCTGGTTCATTCCCACTTCGGGACTCACTCTGAGAGATTCTGTTTGTTTCGACAAGCGGCTTATCTATATCCCTCCCGTTAAATGAACTGAACCGCAATTTGCCGTTCTCAGGATATTACCCTGTTTTTGTAGGAAAGGAATAGACAACATTGATAAGTGGCAGCTTTACCTCAAATACTGTGCGGCAGGATAATTTCGTTAGGACATCGTCTGGTTCTCTATACGTATAGAGGATCAGAGAGGTCAGCGTGTACAGAAAACCGGAGCGACTGTTACTCACGGGTATAACCAGACAAAAGATAAAGCCTGCTCAATCGCAGATCCACATACTTCACACAGGCGGGGACGATGCACTCAAAGTATGGCTGGAATGTTTTCGTGCCTTTATCCAATCAAAAAATAAGTACAGCCGACAGGAATAAAAAATTAATATTTTTTTGTTAAATCAATTTCGTAGTTATATTTGCAGGATAGCATGTTATTAAAAAAGAGCAAGTATGGCAGATTTAATCAGAAAAATGATTTTCCCGGTAATTTTATGTATCGTAGGGTTGGCTTCCTGTACACAGGATGGTGATCCGGGCTTTACGGATTCCGGAAGTGTAGAGATACAGACCAGAGCCTGGATGGAGGTTCCACCGGATTACAGGACTGTTCCTTTGGATGTGACTGACATTCTCGACGTTACTGCTTTATTTCCGGGTGATGCGTATGCCATTTGTGGCAACTATGCGCGTCCCCTTCCTTTTTGTTATTATGAATATGGAACAGGAGGCAGGATCGTTATCTATGTGGTAGGAGTCTGGGAGGTACAGGAGTGGAATTTGGGAACGGGAATAGATATTATAGTAATGCCCGGAGGGGTAATGAATTGCCGTATCAACTCTTCTTTTGTAGTGAATGGCGATTCCAATATTTTTATTCTGGATGGTGGAACTGCGAACTTTACCAACGACTTCTTCTATTTTTCCAATTCAGGTAGCCTCTATGTAGGAGGTGATCTGAAAGCTTCTTGTCTGAGTATGAACTCAGGCACCTTTTATATTGCTCCGATAGGTTACGCCAGGATCGGTCAGCTTACTGTGAATACTGGAACAGTGATAAATGAGGGGACCTTGATCATTGAAGATCCCGGATGGGACGAAGAGATTGGGGTATATACATATCAGTTGACTTATGTTCCGGGAGTTAGTTTATATGTGTTGGATACTTCCAATCCAACAGAGTGTTCGTATGTTGTATCGGACAATCAGGGGTATGGCACTACATTAACCACCGACGACTTCAACTCTGTTCGCCTTTATCTTCCTGTAGACCTTTATCTGACTCCTGCCGAATTGCCGTTAACGCTGACTTATGACATAAGGGGTTATCAGATACTAATCGAAAGTGTAGAGGTAACGTTCCATTAACAGTCTCCTCTCTATGTAAGAATAAGGGTGGTTTGGAAAACTAAGAAGTCTTCGGCTATTTTCTGTATTTCGTTGAGATATGGGTTCTTACCGTTGCCAACAATCACTTTTATAGGATAAACAACAGGATCATGTATCTGATCCTGTTGTCTACCTCATTTTTCATGGCGATTGCCTTGTCTTCTCCGGCCTCCCAGGCACTCATATAGGCCTGTGCAAAGTCGTTGATGGCACTTTGCAGGTCTGCCCCGAAGATCACGTCTTTGGCTTTTTCCTTGTTTTCTTCCAGCTTTTCGTTGATCTGCTCGATCTGTTTGTTCCAGTCTTCGATCTTAGACTTATCTGTCTTTTTCTTGCTGTTCTCTTCCTGGATCAGAAGCTTCTGTTGCTCAAGTAAGTTGTTTTGTTAATGAGTGGGGAATAAGTCTTGTAGTCTTTGTTGGAAAGTGGTCATTAAAAAGTCCTTATTTCCTTTATGAGGAAATAAGGACTTTTTTAATAGTAATTTATTAAGATAATTAACTATCTCAGTAGATTGATATATTGTTGGAATTTCGATAAATAATACTACTTCATCCGGTATACTTTAGTAAATGCATCATCAAACTCAAATGTATTTTCTTCTAAAATAATTGCTCCCATTGCATTTTTTGCACGATATTTATGTTTCATGTTGATAAGTTGCCCATATTTAGTAGAATAAACTTCTAATTCACCAAATGATACAGGTTGATAAGATGACGGATCATTTAAATTCTCCTTCAAATACTGTTTAATAAGTCTTTGAGCTTTCTTTTCATCACTACATCCTGCCAGGATTAGACTTATGAATAATATCACAAGTAACTTTTTCATGATTGATTTCTTTTTAAGAAATTTATACTATATAAAATAGTTAGTTGTTGTAAATAATAGAATATGAATATTTTTTGTCATGTATTTGTATTTGATTATTCAATAGTTACTATTTTTGTCAATTCGTTATTGAAACAAAATGTATTTTCTTCCAGAATAATCGCTCCCATTGCATTCTTTGCGCGATACTTATGTTTCATACGGGAAAAAGAAGGGAGATGACGATCTAATTCCCCAAATGATACAGGTTTGTAAGACGATGGATCATTTAAGTTTTCTTTCAAATACTGTTTAATAAGTCTCTGCGCTTTTTTCTCATCGCTACATCCTGCCAGGATCAGACTTACAAATAATACGACCAATAACTTTTTCATGATTAATTCTTTTTGTTAAATTCGTGTGTTGACTTAAAGAATGAAAGTAACATTTTTTTCAATTTCACAAAATAAAAGCCTTGATTTGGTCGTATTTTAGAGTATTCCTCAAAATATTTAATTCTGAGGAACACTCTGCTTGGGTGGTGTGAAAAATTATTCTCTTCTATCCGGGTTCGGTTCTCTGAGTTTGAGTTGAAACTTCCCTGCCTTCTTTCCGTAATTCCCATACTTGCTACAGGAATCAAAGAGCAGATAGAAAGTTTGTTTGAGTTTGGGAATCTCCATTACAATCTCTCCTTTGTAGAGTTCCTGTAGGAATGCCTGATAGTTTTTCAGATACTCCTCTTCGTCTTTGCCATGGATCATGATCGAGAGGGTGATGGTTCTTTCTTCCAGCTTCGGGTCTTTGATCAGCACCTGGGTTCCATGTTCGAGTCTGCTTTTGTTCTCGATAAAGCTTTTGAGCCGGGTGGGGGTGAGCAGTTCTTCGTATGCTCCCCGTTGGAGGATGCCTCCGAAAGCATCCCACAAGTCTTTTGTATTGATCTTACAACGTCCTGAGTATTTCATAATGTTACAGTATGACAACGGTTTGGTCTTTTTGAATTTTTACATCACAATCCTGGGTCTTTACCAATAGGATCACTGCATAGTTAGAAGCCTGTATATGTGCTTTGGCTCCGTGCATGAGTATTACTTTGTGTACCCGCTGAGGATCGTCAAAAGTGAGCCGGGCAGTGGTATTTCCTACAGCTGCAAATTGCTCGGGATTCTCCTGTATCACTTCTCCACGGTTTACATATACCCCGTAAGGCTCTATACCTTCTGCTATGGAGGCAAATTGCTGCGGATCGGGAAAACTGTTCTCTATACAAAACTCCCTTCCTTGTGGAGAGAAGAAGAGCCAGACCAGGCTTCTGTAGTCTGATACTTTATGTGATTTACTGCAAGCCCCTTGAAGGCCTGCCGATTGAAGTACTTTTTTCAGATGTTCCATCTTTACAGATTGTTTATATGGTTTTTAATACGGGTTAGATCGTCTCTCATAAATTGCAGATGTTTGGTGTTCTTTTCGATGGCCGCAAGGTGATCCATGGATCGGAAGCTGATGTCTTTGATCTCTGAGAGATCTAAGGAGATAATCTGTGTGTGCATACGTAGTGAATCTATGCCCATTGCCATCTCCGTCATCAGTGTAGTCTGTACCACGTTCTGGAGTTTGATCTCTTCTCCTGCCAGTTGCAGGGCAGTAAATCTTCCGTTGAGTTCTCCGGCTGTCTCCTGCGACATGGCTTCGAACCCGCCCCGGGTAGATTCCTGAGTGTAGGGTTCCGCCTCGTCCATGGCTTCGAAGAGGTATTCTATCTTTTCGTACCTCTTGTTGAGCTCGTCTGTGGTGCGTTGCATATCCCGGTAGAGCTGCTCGATCTCGTTCTCATCGATCATGCCATCGCCTTCGAGCATTTGCAGGATCTTGTTGCGCAGGGTCTCTACCTTACTGGCCAGGTCTCCTTTGATGGCTTCCATGATCACTCCTTTGATCATGTTGTCTACCACATCCTTCATGGCCGTAGCCTTGTCTTCTCCGGCTTCCCAGGCACTCATATAGGCCTGTGCAAAATCGTTGATGGCACTTTGCAGGTCTGCCCCGAAGATCACGTCTTTGGCTTTTTCCCTGTTCTGCTCCAGTTGTTCGTTGATCTGCTCGATCTGTTTGTTCCAGTCTTCGATCTTAGACTTATCGGTCTTCTTCTTGCTGTTCTCTTCCTGGATCTGTTTCTGGATCAGGAGCTTCTGTTGCTCAAGCAGATCGTTTTGCTTGTCGATCATTTTCGAGGCATCGCTGGAGAACGCTTTGTCAATGGCCTTGTCTAAGTTTTCGTAAGCCTTTTGCAGCCCTTCCACCTCCTTTTGCAAGCGTTGGATCTCTTTCTCTTTTTTTGTTGTCTTTGTTGAACAGGGAACTTACTGTTTTGACTACACCACTCAATGCTCCTGCCGCACCAGTAATGATGCTGGCCGGGTTTGAGAAATTGATGGAAGCGAGGCTATCCATGGTCTGATTCATGCCCTCCATGGCTCCTTTGATACTGTCCGGAACATCTATTCCGAAGTCTTCCAATGTGCCCATCACACTGCCGGCTGCACCCATGTATTCTTTCATGATAGCCGCCGCACCACTGACGCTTGCATTCAGCTTTTGCAGGGCTGTGGCACGTTCAATTTCGGCATCTTTCAGGCGTTTTTCAGCTTCTTCTTTGCTGACGGTCAGTTGTACGGACTCTTTCAGATTCTTGTCGTAGACCGTGATCACCACATTCTCCTTGCCTTCGGAGTCTATCAGGGCTTGTTTCACCTCTTTGAGCCGTTGGTTGGCTGCCGTATATCCCTCGACACTGCCTTTCAACTCGCCAAACGGATCTTTCTGTGCTATTTTCAGATCCAGTTGCTCAAATACTGCCGTCAGTCCTTTGAGATCTTCCGGATTCATCTGATCGCCTGCCTGTTGCAGAAAATTCGCAAACTTTTTCCGGAACATAGTGAGAGAGTTGCCTGAGAGCATATCCATATTGGCAATGAAATCATCAAAGTCGACATCTCCTTTGAACTTTTCAATATCCATGGCAGCCAGTGCTCCGTCCCACTCTTTGTGTAGCTCTTCTAAGGCATTCCGCAATACTTCCGGGTCCAGAGAATTATCACTCAGCAGGGTTTGCTCCTTATCCATGTATTCCTGATCCAGTTCTTCACGGCGTGTGTAGTAGTCTTTGTAGTGCCCCAGCAACTCTTCGGTCAGTTCTGCTGTGCGGGCCACTTCTACCTGGCTGATATAAGCATCGTATTGCTCTGTACTGATGCTTTCCGCCGCAAGTTGCTGGGCTGCATACTTTATTCTATCCTCAGCTTTTTTGTTGATATCTGCGACTCGTTTTGATTCCTGGCTGCCTTTGGACACGTTTACTTCTTCCATCATCTTATCAAAACTTGCCTGCCCGTCTTCTCTGATCTGTTGATCCCGTTTGTCTTTGGCTTGTTTGTTTAGACTAATGTTGGAAGCGTATGTATTTTCTATTTCATGTAGCAGTTCCGGATCGTTCATTTTGAGATCTTTGTAGAGCTTCTTTTGTCTTTCGTAGCTCTCTTTGAGTTGATCCTCTTTTTTCTTATATTCCTGCTGAGAGAGATCGAGCCGCTTTTGCATTCCGTCTGCCTGTATGTCAAACGTCATTTTTTCCAGATCTTCCTGGGCCTTACGGGTGAGTTCTTTCAACTCTTTCTGGTCGTTCTCTCTTTGTTTGGAGGCATTGTTATTGCTTTTCGGAGTAACAGCCTTTGGCTTTTCGCTGTTGTCGGGAGCAAGAGACTCCATCAGTGAATCTACCAATTTTTTACTCTGTTCCGGGTCGAGATTCATGAGTGCTACCAACTTTTCCGCTTCTTCACGCATTCTTGTGGTGGACTGGATGTATTGTTCACTGAGGTTGTTATAATTTTCAAAAGAATAATTGATTGCTGTCATATCAATCCCACTAAACAATTCCCGCATGATATCTCTGTTGCCCCAAATGGCACCCGGTTCTTCCAGCTTTTGTTTGAGCTCGTGAAGTTTTATCATCTTTTCTGCGGCCGTCTCTGAAGAGTTCATGATCTCATCAATTTCCTTCGAGAGTGTATTAAGTTCCCCTTTATGGGCTGTTGCCTTTTTATTCTGATAACGATCGTTGAAATCCGCCAGATAATTGATCGCGGGTACTTCACTTTCCCTTTTGCGATCGGCTGCTTCCTGCAACTCATTGAGGGTCTTTGTATGATTTGTAGATGCAGCCTTTTCTTTCATTGCCGCTTGCAACAGCGACAGATGCATGTTCTCCTCTATCTTTTCATTGGTCTCATCCAGAGCCATATTTTCATCTTCGATCCCCTTCACAACATCCGGATTAAGTTCGCGCAGCCGGGCCAGAATGCGTCGGCGTTCCTCTTCCTGTGTATTGGCATCTTTCAGTTTATCCAACAGGATCTGGGTAGCCCCGTATTCCTCGCGGATAGGTTTGGTCGTAGCCTCCGTCTCCCTGGTAGCTTCCTTTGTAGTTCTGGTAAAGCGCGCTATAGCCGTAGCGGCCGTGAGTGCTACGGTGGCGATCAATACAAACGGATTTTTGGCTAATACAGCATTCAGCCCTTTCTGTGCCGCAGTGAGCAGGGTGGTAACGGTGAGTAGCCCCTTTTTGGCAACGATGGCGCTGTTCTCTATCGCGTTGCTCACTGCTAAGGCCGCTTTATAGATGCCGTGCGCGTCTTTCAGGGTGGTAATAGCCTCGCCGATAACCTTGTAGTTTTCCGCTACATATTTACCCATATTGCCCGAGATCAGCGGGTTGTCTTCTCCGCCCAGTCCGGTCATTACGGTGTCCCATCCTGTTTTGATCGTGCCGAAGAGTTCGTTCATGGAAATAGACTGTTCCCGCATGCTGTTCTCAAACTGTCCGCCTGCCGCGGTCAGGTTCCAGAATACCTGCTGCATATCGTCGAAGGAAACTGTACTGTTTCTCGCTTCATCTGCCGTAATGCCCATTACGGTGGCCAGCTGTTCGTAAACAGGGATGCCCATAGAGGCCATTTGATCCAGGCTTTCCGTGCTGACACTGCCCGATTTCTGCATCTCTCCGAAGAGATTAGTGAGCCGATCGAGTGGGGTACTGGTGCCCGTGGCCACATTTCCCAACATTTCCAGTTGAGCTACCAGTTCTTTCGTTTCCGTGCCGCAGGAAAGCAGATGCTCGGAGGCTGAGGTAAGCTCTTTGACGCTGAACGGGCTTTTCGTCGCTATCTCGCTCACCTGCTGCATCACCTTACTGGCCTCTGCCTGGTTACTGATCACTTTGGACATAGATTGGGCCAGTTCGTCATACTCTTTCTGTACCTTGATCAACTCCTGGATAAACTCCTTGATCTCTTGGGTGGAGAAGGCGCTCCCCGACCCGCCGATCGAAGAACTGCCCGCGCCACTGCTACCGCTCGTTGCCGAAAGCGAAGCACTTGCCACGCGCACCGCTGTGCTTTCTAAGCTGCTCCGGACGGCATCTGTCTGGTTTTTGAATTCCTCCGGATCTACGATCCCGAAAGGATTACGTTCGTTACTTTCCATATCACTTGTATTTGTTTATATTGTTTGATCTGTATCTGTTTGCTGGCTTTTACCAGCAAACGGCTGCGTCTGCACCCCACCACCCTGTACATGGGAAGGAGTCTGCCGACACAGCCGTTCCTGAAACATGCCTTTATGCTATAAAACGCGTTCTCAGAAAAACAATTCCTTTTCCAGATCTTCAAAATCTACCTCTTTCTCCGTCGGCTCTTTGGGGTCTCCGTAGCTGGGCAATATGGCGTTGTACATGGTTGCGTTGGCAAAGCTCATTTCCCAGAGGATATAGTCCGGCGTCAGTCGGTAGCTTTTGCTCATTCCTCCGATAGATGCCCAGATGCTGTCGTTGTGGTCTCCGCTATCAGATTGACTCCGCTTAGGGAAACCATAACTCCGAAAAAATCGGATAACTCCATCCGGCTAAATATCTTACGTAAGATCTGGCCTACCTCTCCGATGTTGCAGTGGTAGAGAATGTCCTGTGTCAGCTGTTCCACACCCGGCTCCGTCATCTCCCGGCAGACAAGCCACTTGCGCCTGTAGCGCGGTCGGGTGTCTTTGCGGTTGAGTATGCACAGGGCAGCTATCCGGGCCAGTTTGTCGGCATGTGCTCCGCTGCGCAGGGCCCCGGCAAATACCGTCTCATCCTCTTCGAGCCGGGGCAGGGTAGAGATGATGGCCGATACACGGATCAGCGTGCCGTAGGAGATGGGCTGCACGGGATATTCCCGCGGACCTATCTTCACTGTGAAATCTTCCTGCAGGATGGCATCGGCCACCTTCTGTTCGATCGTTTTTTCTTCCATAACCATGAAGTTATAAGTTTTGAGTTTTAAGTTATAAGTTGCAGATAGATGTGGGTCGACACATTTTATCTTTCTTCTTCTGTACTTTTGTTCTTTTGTCTGAAAAATAGATAGGAACAGACAGAAGAACAAAAAATATATAGGGCAGCGATGTATCCCTATAGGGTTGGACGTGTATCGCGGAGACGTACGCCGTGCGTCTCTACAGGTGGATGTTTACCGGGAAGTACTGGTATTTTCAATCGTACTTCGTAAATGGTCCAACGTTCCCTGGTGTTACCTGTCAGGCAATGGTCATGACCGGAGGGAAGGATCTAAATGCCTTTGGGGTAAAGCCGGGATTCGAACCCGGATCTCTTGCCGTGCACCGTCAGGAGCGGCAAGCGAACTGCCTTTGTTCTACATTACCTGCTGAGAAAAGGAACGCATCCATGTTTACTCGTCATCGTTTCCTCCACCGTTTTCTGTTTCGATAGCCTGCGGATACGTAATTTTGAATCCGCTTGTACCATCAGCGGTAGCCAGCTGTTTGGCAGTGATGGTGAGTTCCGTCAGCGCGTTCTTAGAGAATTTGATATCTCCGGACATGCGTATCTTCACACGGGCGATATCAATCTGGATACCGTTCTGAGAAGTCACACGCAAAGCTACTTCTTTCGCTTCCGTGTTCGGATCTTCGACCCAGCTCTTGTTATCGTCGCTCAGGCTACCACCAGCTACATTCAGGAATACATCCGCGTGTACGTTCTTGGTGCTCCAGGTGATCTCACGGATCCCTTTCTGCGTGGTCAACTCTTCTACAGCCTCATCCGTTTCTTCGATAAATTCTTCAGTTACGGTGTCTTCACCTTTACTGATCACGAACGAATCGGGAGTGGTTTGTCCGAATTCTACAAATTTTGATTCATCTACCGTACCATCCGCTTTCAATGGCGCGATTTCTACTGATTTCAGCCCTTTCAGGCGCATAACTCTTAATTGTGACATAACTTAATTAAATTGAATTGTTAAACATATATTTATATAATGCATAGTGCCTTCCTGAAGCAGTTGCCTGCGGTGTATCCATCCGTTGGTACCGATGTTCCAGAGGTGGCGGCAGGCTTCGGTGGCCTGGTCTGCTTCCCTTTCCAGGGTTTCGATATCGGGATACGAACTGTCTGTGAGCCCTTCCACTTCCCGGGTCTTGTTCGGAGCATAGATACGGATCTCGTATTCGCCCTCGTCGGTGGCTTCGTCGTACAGGGTTTCCCGCACCACCCAGCCGATGCCGGCAAATGCCTCAGGCATGGTATAATCGAATACGGATACATCCGTATAGGTCCTGAGCAATTCACATAATTGAGATACAGCTGTGTTCACACTTTTTTCTTTTGGTTCGATGGATGTATTTGGTTATCTGTTTCGTTTTTGTTTTTCTACATAAAAAAGCGCTCCTCATTTCCGGAAATTTCATGCCAGGGCTCCTTTGCGACCGGTCTTTTTGAGTCTGGTGTCTGAAAGAAAAATGCCAGTTGTCTTTCAGGGACCGGCCACGTTCGCAGGTAGTCTGGTAGAGTGATTTCAGGAAGTGAGAGAACGCTTGTCTAACAAAGAGAATCGTGACTTCTTGTCTGCCTGTTCGTTATTTGTGAAACAGGATTTTTCGTAAATAACTATTAATTTATAATGTAAATTAAATTTATTATAATATGCTAGTGTTTATATGATTTAAATAGCATATATACTTCTCTATTTATAAAGTAAACTGTTCTTCAGAGGCTGATGTGCCGGAAATTTTTCCTGTTTGTCCGGAAAAGGATCTTTGCAGATCTTCCGCTCTTTTTCGCCTTGACTGACAGACCTTCGGAATCCCTGAAATGTTGGTTTCTGATTCCGTTGGTAAAAGTACACCTACCCATCCGGATCCGGGCAATTTTTGACCCCCTCCACTGTGACAATGGCGCCATTGTCACAGTGGATGAAACTTTTTTTCTACTGGGATCCGAAGAGGTAAATGATGGGATTGTATTGGTAAGGTATTGTGTATTAAATGTTTGTTGCTTTGTTTTTGTAGGCCGATATGAATTCCGGACAGGAGGGAGAGAAAAAAACTTGTGAAGAGAGAGAAAAAGTGGTGGTATTTCAAAAAGTTTTTTTAGAAAGGGAAGTAAGTTATGAATAGTGAGTTTGAGGTGGCAAGTTATAAATAGTGGGTTAGAGATGATGAGGTATAAGTGACGTCTAAAAAGTGGGTAAGCTCTTTGATAGAATTACGGATTGTGAGCATTTATTTCAGCTCCGGATTATTAATCTACTCTACACCCCCTTTGTTCCCCGAAGAAGATAAATCAGTAGCCCAGTGGTAAAGCGAGCTGTGGCAAAACGATAGTGTAGCCAAAGGGAAGTGTACTCTGGGGGGTGAAGCGCACACCAGAATCCACCTTGAACCAACGGTCGGCGCAGTCAAAAGGTTGCAGACTATCTGATCAGGAAATATCCTGTCTGCAACCGTTGCAAGGTTGAACCCTGTAGCACTGTTTACCCGGGGTAGCTTTGGTTCGCTTCACTGTCGTTCCGCTCTCCACAGGCAACCCCGGGCTACTGCTCTATCCCATTCGGGGAATACAGATTAGTATATACCGGAGGGAGACTGATACATGACGCAGGATCAGGTTGGTCTATTTGTATGTATGTGGACACTTCCTTTTATAAATTATAATATAGTTCACTACTTAAAACTCACCACTTATAAATTACTACCTATAACCCACGGTCTCAAATTCACTATTCATCACATAAAACTTACAAATTACCACTTATAACTTATTACCTAAATAGTTAACTTTTATAAATTTTTTCTTTTTGTATAGTAGATCTCCTCTTTTTTCGATGAGCGTATCAGGAAAGCCCGTTTGCTGGGAAAACAGACCATCATCCCCGAAATGATATAAAGAAAATTTATTTCCGGAATTTGCCGGAGCATGTAAAAACAGCAAGGTTTTATATTCATTTCGTATGCCAATGAGATTCTATCCGGATTCCCACGGGATGCTATCCGGAGTCCGGCCAGATGCTGAAATGTATATTTTTTCACCTTATAACGCGCGCATCAGAGACAGATATAGAGACAGATGAAGAGACAGATACAATCTCTCTCTGAAAATCTCTCTCTTTGGGTTGAAAAGTCGCATCTCAGGTAAAACGTGTAACATGGGTGGTTTGTGTATGTAAGAAAAAAAGAATTTCATTTCTGTTCTTTCCAGGCAAGCATACGGATCTCCCGTATCTGTTGTATGCAAACCAACTATTATTTTTTGCGCGGAGGCGATTTTTAGTGTTTTCCGGGTATTCCCCTTCAAGATTGGGAAGATTGTTGCTTAAACGGGCTAAAAATACCGATTTTGATGATGTCTGGCGTGGGGAAGGTATCTCTTTTCCCCAGGATAGGGTATCGATTGCCGGATGCTGCTTTTCGGGGGGGCTGTAGCTTCCCGGGGGCCGGGAAAAGCGGAGAAAAAGAGAATATTTTGTAAAAAGTAGTTAAAAATTAAGATGTATAATAAAGAAAAACCCGTACACTGTAAGTCAGGGTACGGGTAGTGGTTTTCAGGTTCTGTACTTCAAAGTCTATCATTCCCGGAAAGGTCCGGTGGGCCCAGGTAGCGGATCACCGCTTCGCGCTGCAACGGGGTCAGTGCGCGTTGACCTTTGCGGTAATGGAGCTCATTGAGCCGTTTCATCAGATCCGGATTGAGCAGGATCCAGCGTCTGAGCTGGCTCACCGCGCTTTTGACGGTAGACCGGGGAAAGTAGAGTTGTGCCAGGTCGGATACATACAAGGTATTCATCGGTATTTTCTTCTTCATATACGATTTTTTTATGGGTTGGGTTTAGATCTTTCTGTACGTCTTACGGATATTCTCCGGCCGGAAGCTAAAGATCAGGTTGTATCATACAGGAGACAATGCCGTTCGGTCTTTCTGTGTGGTCCGTAGCTGTCTGATAAAGTTTCCGTAAGCATCCTTTTTCGTACGGAAAGGATACTTACGGATGTTCTTTGCCAGTCCGGCAGATGCTTCCCGGAGGCTTTTTTCCTCTGGTAGAAAATGCTGTGAACTTTCCATGGAGGGTGGGATGATCTTCCTTGGAAAGTCTGTCCACTTTCCTTGAAGAGTTGGCTGATCTTCCTTGGAGAATCTACTCACTTTCCAGGGAAAGTATCTTCATCTTCCGGGGAGAACCGGGCCGTTTTTCCCGGAACGTTTTTCCGGATGCTTTTCTGCGGAAGACTCTCTGACGGAGATCTTCCTTTCAGGGACAAGGGTGTCGGAAAGACGTTTCCCGGGAAGCGGTCTGCCCCTGTGGGCAGACCTGATCCGCGGGGAGAGCGGTTCATTGTACTTGTTGCCCGCCGTTAGCCCAGCATGTTCGAGTCGTCGTCGTTATTGTTGCCAGAGCCGCCGCTGTCCGTATCCGTAGATCGGGTAGTGGATTTCTGCTCTACCCGTTCGTAAGACAAGGTTTTCAGCATGTCTACCAGCATCGGACCCGGACGGAACTGGATACGCGCTTTGCGGATGTTGGCAGAGGTAAACTCCTTTATTGTCTCCGCTCCGGAGCTGCTTAGCTGGATCTGGAAACTGCCAAAGTCGCCCAGCTGCACAATTTTTCCGTCAGACAAACCCTGGGTCATCTCATAGATCAGCCCATCACTTACGGCAAGCACGTCTCCGCGTATCGCCGTACCGGCACGCGTGATGTTACTGCAGATCTTCTCCATGCCTAAATAGCCGTCGGCCTGCGCACGGGCATAGTAGTTTTTCTCGGTACAATCCGGATCAAAAGGCCGGATACTCATTTGGTTCAGTGAATACTTGATACTCATAATTGAAAGTTTTAATGGTAAATTGATTTTTGTTTTTTTCTCTTTCGGAGACCAGCTGTCTTCCCTGTCAGAATAGTTTCTCGTGTTGATCAACGATGCAAAACTATCAGTTAACAAACATTTGCAGTCGTTAATTGACTGTTTTAACGTTATAAATGGTAAAATAACTCTAATTTTGTAGTATATATTAATTACTACATCATCATGATCAGAACTAAAGGTATATGCAAGAGTAAAAGTCCCGGCAAAGGCAGGAACAAAGAGTTGATGAACCTGCGCGACGAAAAACTGCTCCAGCGCTATTATGAACTCACGGAAGTAGAGAATATGCGTTTCGACCGGGCGCTCAAATATCTTTCCCGGGAGGAGTTTTTCATCAGCGAAGCACGCATCATGTCCATTGTGCGCAGGAGTTACAAAAGACAGGAAGGAGGATATATCATCCCTCCGTCCCGGATACGGAAGCCTCCGCTGACCGACGAGCCACAGGAGGTTCTCCGGGAATTGGTCTGACACGCATGGCGCGATTCCGGTGCGAAGGTGTATGAATACAGTCCCGGTCAGGAACAGGGATCCATACGCATCGCACCGTTTTTTTAGTGCTCCCCTGTCTGGCTTCCCGGATCTGTATGCTACCTGACGATGTACCAGAGTTTTTCCGCCTTTCGCACACAGGCAGCTCCCTGTCGCAGCGGCAGCATACCCGGCTCTCCGCCGGAATCTTTCGCTTCTCTTTTTCTCTCTGATCTTCCGCATATTTCTCACCTGATCCTTTTTTTGTAAAGATCGTAATTTATTGTCAGATAGTCAATTGTGTGTTTTTATGATGACACATGAAATCGACATCATGGCGTAATAACGTGTCATCATAAAAATTGATGTTCGATGTACGGTTGGAAAGAGAAACAAACTAATGATCGAAAATACCCACCCATATAGAGACGCAAAGAGATTTACGATTTACTGAACCAACGGTCGACGAAGTCAACCAACGGTCAGCGAAGCTAATTACAATTTACAATTGAAATTACAGAAAGAATATGTTTGTAAATCCCTATGCGTAACATTTTATATGCAGACATACGAGACGCATACTTGCGTCTCCGCAATGTACCTATTCTTTTTTATTAGACAAAAGAACATAAGAACAAAGAAGAAAGAGAACATGTACAGACTTGTATATAAGTTACCCATCCTGACCCAAAACTTAGAACTCAAAACTTAGAACTTACAACTTAAACCCCTTATATGTTCTTCTATCCAATAAAAAAAGTTTGTTTGTAGGTGTAAGGTATTTATTATTAGATAAATATATTCAAAAAAATATTACATGATGAACGTATAACTTTTCATCATGACACGATAACTTTTCATCATGAAAACCGGTATTTGGAGGGCGTTTCTTTTTCCCGGATATTTGCGCCTGTAACTCTTTGGTATACCTTTTACGCGGGCTTTTCCTACCTCTGACAGGACATAACAAAAAGTGTTATTCAATTAAACCGGAACAACCAATGATTACCATATACGACAAAACAGGAAAGGAATTTCTTCAGCTACCTCTCACAGACGGTGCCACACGCAAGCGGCAGTTGATGGGAGACAACCATGTGTTGCTGGTATGCACCCTGCCGGAATACATAGAGATCCGCAAAGGATGCTACATCCTCTACGAAGGTTTTAAATTCCAGGTGACCCGCAATATATATCCCGAACGGGAGAACGAGACCGGAGGCTGGAAATACGAGATCTGGTTCGACGCTGTAGAAAGCCTTCTGAAGAAGTACACTATCTTTTACCGCAAGCAGGGTGTACAGGAGGCCGGATTCAGCCTTACTACCAACCTGCTGGCTCACGCGCAGATCGTGGCCGATTGCATCAATCAGGAACTAGGAGCAGACAACTGGCAGGTGAAAGATGTGCCGGAAGATTTGCAGGAGAAGGTAAAATCCATTTCCTACAAAGGGGAAAAACTCTACGATGCTCTCACCCTGCTGGCCGATGCTTACGAATGCGAATGGTGGAGCGAAGAAAACGGTGACACCGTGCATATCTGTTTCGGCAAACTGGAGATCGGTTCGGAAGTCGCGTTCCGCACAGGAGAGATAGTCACCTCCATCCCCCGGCGTGCCGGAGACAGCAGCAGCTACGGGACCCGCTTCTATTGCTACAGCTCTACGCGCAACCTTACCGGCAACTACGGGCAGGCAGACCAGGGAGGCAGCACCAACCATATCTCCGAGATCCGGCTGCGGCTGCCGGACAACCAGCCCTATATTGATGCCTGGGACGATCTGGAACCGGAAGATGTGGTGCACCAGGTGGTATTCTTCGACGATATCTATCCGAAGAACACCGATACCGTGACCAGCGTGGAGACCAGGAAGGGTTCCATCGAGGGGAGCGACGACACGTTCGATGTATATGTGATGTCTGCCGCCAACACCCCCTTCACTCCGGCCCACCTGATCGCCGGACAGACACTGGGGTGTGTATTCACCTCCGGCGCGCTCGAAGGGTGGGAGTTTGAACTCCATGTGGATGAAAAAAACTTCGACAGGAAATTTGAGATCATCCACCAGACCATCGGGTCGGGCGACAACCCTATCGTCGTGCCCAACGTCTCTATGTGCCCCTTGCCAGGGGATACGTTCATCCTGACCGGGGTGGAACTGCCTGAAGAACGCATCCGGGAGGCCGAAGAGGAGTTGCTGGAGGCAGGTCGTACCTGGGCGTTGAAGAACAGCCGGGATACGGATGTATATGATTGCCTTACCAACCCGGTCTATTGTACGGAGCACGAGCTGGAGTACGAACTGGGACAGCGTGTGTTGCTGGTCGACGCGCGTTTTGGTGAAAAGGGCCGCTCGTCCCGTATCCAGGGGTATGAGAAGAAACTCTGCAATCCGTACGAAGCTACCTATACGGTAGGTGACAATACCGCCTATTCCCGCCTGGGAGCCATTGAAAGCCATCTGAAAGAGGCAGACTATGCCGAGCGCATCGGGGTCAACGGCTCTGGGGTGTACCTGATCGGCAAGCACGATGCTACGCAACCGACGGACTACAATGCCTATTCGGCTCTCCGCTCCAGCATGGAGTATCTGCATAAGAACAAGATAGACAGCGCACAAAAGTTGCTTCATCTGCTGGAAGGGGCGAAGTTCGGTGATTTCATTCCCGGCCCTCTGGGCGACGGCGCCTATATCGATGAGCATGGCAACGCGGAGATGGCCTCGCTCACCCTGCGGGCCTTTCTCGAAGCGCCGGAGTTTCGCTACAACCGCATTCAGGTAGTAGGCGGTGAGCTCTATGCCACCAACGGATCGGTGATCTCCGATGTGGAGGAGGACGACGGTAGCTACCTGATCACCCTCAGAATCGAAGAGGGAGACCATATACCCTTTGTGGTAGATGACATCTTGCTGGGCAGCTACCTGAGGCCCGAAGGATTTTTCTCTTCCTACATGCGTGTGATTCAGGTACACGACGGAGCACATACCATCCGCTGTGTCCTGGGCAACGATGCGGATGTGCCCGGCGGGGTCAACCGCCCACCCGTGCCTTTTATGAATCTGGTGCAATACGGGAATTTCACAGACACCAGCCGGCAGAGCAGCATCCGCGTCTCCAGCAAAGACAAGTGCATCACTATGCTCGACGGGGTAGATACCTACCTGACCGGTTCGAAGCATATCTCTTTCGGACTGGGAGCAGCCAGCAACTTCCCCATTCCCGATAACCTGCCCATTCGTTCCGACCACTCTTATCTTTATGCCCGGGGTATTGTTGTGCAGGATTTCTATGAGATCGATTTCCAGGGCCAGGAGAAACAGAAGATCGTCGACAGAGGGATATGGAGTGCGGAAGTTGCTCGTTCCGAAGCGCCTTACCGGTGCATTTCTTCCGAGGCGCATGATGTGTGGCATCGATCCTGCAGATACCGCTGCATTGTTGATGCAACTTTGCAGGTACCGGTGTGGAACTCTACAGACTGGTTGCTGATCGCGGGCAACCCGAATTTCACGCTTGAAATAGAGAGCAGCAACGGTCTGGATTTCGACTACGGAGAGATAAATACTACTCTTTCCGTACGGGGATGGATACACTATACCGATGTGACCGGGCAGTTGCTGGATGCGGATGTCTCTTGGACACGCGACAGTGGAGACACACAGGAAGACGATGCCTGGGCTATCGTGCGGGCAGGTGCCGGCAGATCCCTGCCCATTACTACCGATGATGTCGGAGGACTCCGGTTTGTGTACAACGGCGGATGCCGGTTTATCTGCACAGCGTATCTCAGGGATGGGAACGAAGTGCTGGAAGCCAGACAGGAAATGGCATTTGGGATGTAAGTTTTGAGTTTTAAGTGATGATACATCGGAAAGAAGGAGAGATAGGTATAGATCTATGTTTTTTGTAGAGGTACCAGGAGATCTGTGATTTACTGATTTGCCATTGAACCTACAGAAAGTATATGGTTCGTAAATCCCCGTGTGCAATCTCCTGTATGTAAACCTGTAGAGACGCACGGCGTACGTCTCGGCATATACCGGATGGGAACAGTATTGTCCGGAAATATATAGAATATGCAAATGACATTCCGATCGTAGAGAAATTATTTTCTTGGTTGAACAGATAGAATGTATAATGAATAGATACGGATATGAAACAGAAAAAGATACGTTTTAATTTCAAGCCTTTACAGGCGAGTACGAGTATAGTACCAGTGGGTAGTGTGGCCAACCGACAGACCTATTCGTTCGACTCCGGAGAGTATGCACCGGACTATGAGCTCACCCCGCTGGTGTTGCAACCTCAGTGTGTGATATTTGACCGGGACAGTACGATCTCTTCCGGAACGGTAAATTCTTCTCTGACCAATATGAAATGGATGGCAGGTGAGGAGGGGGCTGCAGAACGTTATAGATGAAGCGGATAGCCGGTACGAGATCACGACGTCGGGTGTCCATAAAGGCCGGATCATTGTGAAGCACAATGTGGAGGTGCTGGCACCGTATACGTTGTATTTCTACGCGGAATATGTTGATCCGCGTACCAACCAGGTATTGGTGTTCCGGGATTCTCACCAGATCATCTGTATCAACGAAAGCCCGGCTCTGCCCACTCTGCAGCTTAGTGTACCGGAAACGGTGCTGTACAGTCCGTGGGACGATCCGGCGCGGCAAACGATCACGGCAACGCTGATGATGGATAATGATGTGCTGACGGGGACTACCCAACGAAAGTTCTGGTGGTACAAACAGCTCGAAGGAACCATACGCCTGTTGGACCCGGAGCTGGATCCGGAGGTGGTGAGTATAACGGACAACACCCTCATTATAGACCGTGAATTTATGGGAGACGAGGTGGGTATCGTGTGCAAAGGTGAGTATGCTACCAGCCACAGGCAGATCCCGGCAGCGCCCTCCGGCAGTGCCCTGGTTGCCACCACCCGGATCTGCCGCCGCATACCCGATTTTGATTACGACTACAGTGGCGTGCCCACACAGATAGCTCCCGATCAGACGACTATATATCCCAAACTCATTATCACCACCAACAAAGGAGTGGTATCCAATGTGATGGGTGTGCTCCGTGCCTCCTGGTACGTGAAGAAAAACACCTCCGGAGCCACATGGCAACAGGTATCGCACGGTGCTACTCCTGCCCTCTCTACCTCTTACATCAAAGACTCCACAGGACTCAGCATGGATCTGGGAGTGGAGATAGAAGACCGTGGTCCGTTCTGTATCCTTACAGACAAGGATGGAGACGAACTTACCGATCAGGCGGGGAATGTATTGTGGGCAAACTGAAGAGATTTACGATTTACGGATTTACGAAGTACGATTGAAAATACAAGTAATTCCAGGCAATCATACACCTGTAGAGACGCACACCGTGCGTCTCCGCGATACACGTCCAACATACCGCGGTGCGCGTTTCATACTGGTATCTGTATACAACACACATACTGTGGAACATACAAACGGGCTTTTAGCTCTGCGGCGGGAATGAATAAGGATGTAAAGTATACGATTGGAACATACAAACGGAGGTCTGCCTCCATTCTATGGCAGACAGGTTCTCCGGATTTAACCCATAAAATAAATAGATCATATGGCAAATTACATTAAAGTGTGTCCGTTCATCGCGGAACAATTGGGGCTGACTGATATCCGGCAACAGACAGCCGATGGCAACTATCTCTTGTGGCAACAGGATATAGCAACCATGCAGGGAGAGACGCTGGAAGAGAGAAGTCGGTATATCGGCGGAGCGATCCTGGATGCCAGACGTGGCAAAAAGGAATTGAAAGATACCGAAGAGCCTGTACCCCTGATGGAAACATCGGAGGAGGATCTGCCGGAAGAAAAAACTCCGGACGAAGAGCATATCGGCGACAAGGAGACCGGTGAGGAAGAAACCGGTGGAGACAATACGGAAGGAGATCTGAAAACACCACCTGTAGCAGACAACACAAACGAAAACAAAGAAAGGAGAACAAGAAAATGAGTCAGGCAAGTGCAGTAACCAAAGTAACATTCCGGGCCAAGGGCGGGACCTATATGCCCGTATTGATGTGTCCCTCCGGGGATATCTATCAGGGATATAAAGGAGGAGCCTCCTCGGGCTATACGGTATCTCCCGATTGGGAAGCCGATCCGTCCCGTCAACCTACCGTCTATTTTATCGCTACCAGCAGTCGTGTAGCGGAAGGGATCGCGATACCTACGGACATCGAGTGGTCATACAATGGGAAAGGGTTGACGTTTGACAGTTCCGGTATGTGTATCACCACCAATTATGTGAATTATTTCCAAAAGGTGACACGGGAAGATGGCATTCCGGGATTGAAGATCCTGAAAAACCTGGTAGAGGTCAGTGGATTGCTCTCCGGAACGATCACGGCCACAGCGATGGTAAGCTATGGGAATATAAAAGACGAACTGTCTGCGGAATATACCGTCCGGATCGAGAAGCAGACCGGCTCGCCCTACCGGGTGACCATCGCAGCCGCAGACGACAATCTGTTTACCATTCGCACAGAAGGTGGCTCTGTGAAGGTGAAAGCGGTGGTCTATGACGGAGATACCGAGATCACGACCGGACTGATCTATAAATGGTCCAGGATCGTCAACGGACAATGGGAACAGAATAGTGACCTTACCACTGCCACTGTCACCATTACCGCGGACATGGTAGATAGCTACAGTCAGTATAAGGTAGAGGTATATAAGAACGGGGTGTTGCTGGGGTTTGATACACAGACCATTATCGATGCGAGCGATCCGGTGATCATTCTTCTGAATCCCAGTCCGGAGAATGAGACCATCGAAGACGAAGGAGATCAGGTGACCTATACGCCCAGTTGTGTGCAACGTATGGATTCCGCGAAAACTCCTCTGGGTGATTTCAGCGGAAAGTTCCTGTTCCTGTTCTCAGACTCCAAAGGCAACACCTTGTATTCTACCTTAGGCAGTGGCAAGACCAAAGAAGCCAGTGCTACTGTCACGTATGCGATGTGTGTACAGGCGAATAGCGATATAGATGTAGTAATCATAGCAGATAGTTCATTATGACACAGGTAAGCAGAGTATCGAGGGTAAAATTTATTCAGAAGGGAGAGTCCGGAAAACCGGGTCCTATTCTCTATCCGGCAGGGGTATGGAATAAAGACATACCCTATACCCGCACAGCAGAGACCACTCCTTTCGTATTGTACGATACAGGCAATACGGATGATCAATATTATTACCTGGCAAGGGAAGGCACGTTTACAGGAGTAGACCCTTTTGACGATTATATAGCTAATGACAAGAATGGTACCTGGATTCGTATTTCTTCTTTTAATGCTGTTTATACCAAAATATTGATGGCGGATTTCGCACTTGTGGGTGGAGCGGTATTTCACAACAATAAGATGATGTCTCAGAAAGGAACCAATGCAGCATATAGTTACAAAGATTTTCAGGAAGATGCTGCCGGAAAACCAAGCGGAGATTTTAATCCCAATTTCTATGTGGATCTGGAAACAGGATATTTGCAAACTAATGATGTTGAAATAAAAGGAGGCAAAATAGGGGATTACAAAATAAACAAGTGTGGATTATATTATGGTGATCCTACTCAATGGAAGAATAATAGCTATAAACAGGATATGGCACATCTTATACCCGGGCAGATAAGATTACAGAGGCAATCTGGTATTTTGACTCCGGGAAATATAGCTAATGTAAAAGTTGCTATTGGAGATGGAGCCGATCCCTCATTACCGAGTGATAAAACTTGTTATTCAGCCGGATATTTTTACAGACAGATGAATCCGACTAGTATTAATGATTTTTATATGGCGGCAGTAAAAATAATCAGTGATAATGTCGTGAATAGAGATGTTGCATTATATACTAAAGGAGCAGTAGTTTGTGATGGAGGAATGGCAGCTATAGGACATTTCATAAATACATCTACTGTGAACTTACTGGATTTCTCATTCGGTACAACTGTTGTAGTATCTAATTCAACGTCTTCTAAATATGTCTATCTACCCACTTTGAGTAATATGAGGTTATTTTTGAATACTACGGGAAATTTCTGTATTCCGGTTACTATTATAGCTCAGTACGATAACACTCATAGTTTCAATCTTGGGTTTAATGATGGAGATAGTAGCTTGTATTTTCGGAATGGTAAGGGTAATAAATGGAAAGAGTATGTGAGTATGTCGAAAGGAAATGCACTCAGTATATTGCTGATCTCTCATGGATCCAATTACTATGCACAACTGATAAGTTTTCAGAATAGTTGATATTATTAAAAAAAGGTACGATGAAATGTAATCTACCTTATTGTAACTGATAAAAAGTTATTTCAATAGAATAAATAAAGTAAAAAACAACAACATATAAGGATAAGTTTAACCCGGGCGTAAATACCGTAAAATTGTAGGAAAAAACGCCCCTTAAAAATAGACAATCATATGGGAAAGAAAAAATTAAATGAAGTCCAGGCAGTAAACTCACTTAAAGACAGTGAGTATATCCTAGTGACCATGGAGGATGGAAGCGTAGGAAGAATAAGGAAAAGTGAACTATATCCAGCTGCAACAGAAAATATGGCAGGACTGATTAAACTGAATGATGTGGCAGTTGTCCAATACAAAAGTGAGGTCGATATTGATGACCTTATAATAGCAGGGATCTATAGGCTTGGAAATCATACTAAATCAAATACTCCTGATACCAATGGATATGGAAATGCAATTGTATTACGGGGAGGGTCTACTGATACAATGGCTCAAATATACATTTCTTTTGCGGATAGTTCCATGTATGTCCGCAGTCAGGCATTAGGAAACGGAAAATTTACAACCAGATGGAAGAAAGTGAAATTTGAGGATTAAAAAGATAAAAGACTAAGGGTGATATTAAATCATCCTTAGTCTTAAAAAGGTAATTACCCATCTTTAAATATTAAAAATACGAGTAAACTAATACGTATATTCTATGGCACCTACAGGTATACTTTCACACCGTTCCAGTTTGAAACAAGATGGGTTATATAAAGGAAGAATTTCTACAACATGATACTCTGGTGATAAAGTATATAAATCCATTGAAGAATCATTATTTATAAAATAATAGAATTTAGGATCTGCTATATAACTATCTATTTTCGTGATTTCTTTTATAACCACAAATCGTATGAGATTACTAGCTACACATAAATGAATGAAAAATGAACAGACATTTTCTCCTTCAATTCTAACAGTCGATAGAAACCCCGAAAAAACAAGATCATCAGAAAATAGAGTTTTACAGTAAAAATAATTGATGAAATCAAGTCATATAAAATATAGTCTTGTGTTAGTTAGCTGTCATAAAATTGCGGTTGCCTCAAAACAGATTTTAATTTTTTAGATGCTACCCGTTTTCAATCCCTTTCAGTGGATAAGGGTGTCCTCAGGTATTGTAAGGACGACAGATCCCAGCCTGGGGTAAGTTAAAACGCAGTCAACTGGCTCTAACTGCCACTCTGGACTAGAAGCTGTCGCACTTAAAGAGTTTTACTATTAAACTCCTAAAATAATGGCGGGATCTATATTTAGTTTTTTACTGATGTCCCTGGCTATTTTCAAGGTTGGTTCACTTCTGCCTGTTAAATAATCACTGATCCGGGAAGGGCTGATATTCAATAAATCTGCCAGATTCTTTTGACTGAGTTTCATTTCATACATCCGCAATTTGATCACATTGATCATATCAGGCGGAGTAACCGGATAATATTCATCTTCATAATCCGCAGCCAGATTTGATAAAATATCCAACTCTATCAGGTTCCTGTCTGTAGCAGGAGTATTATCATCAACCAAAGGAAGCAATTCTTCGATGCGCTCCATAATTGCTTCATACTGAATTTTAGTTTTAATCTTATCCATTATTTTATATATTTGAAGCATTTATTTTTTCATATTCTTTATGGGTACCTATATATCTTATATAGACCATTTTTATCTGAAATTTTATAACCGCCACAAGCCTGTAGTCATTTCCTTTGACATGAAATACATAATGTTGATTTCCTACATGATCCACACTATTAAAGGTATTCTTTATTTCAGCAAAATTCTCCCATTCTGCTTTCTGAGTTTTACTAAACCACTCTTCTAAAGCAACTTTGGCATCGGCATGCTTTGTATAAAAAGAGATTAAGGTCTTTCTGGATATAATTCTCATGGCTATCTATTTAATGCAAAAATAAAGATTTTGTTTTGAAAAATAAAATATAATTCTATATTTCAATAAAGATTACTCTTTTCCTGATAATTGTGTGATGTGGTATACTGAATTTTTATAAAATAAAATGCTAAGTAAACACAAATAAGTAGTTACATATCACCTCTTCGCTTCTCATCGCGTCGTTTGAGCCAGTTGATCAATGTACACCGATGTACCTTTAACTTTCTTGCTATGGCCGATTTGCTTTTTCTCTCAGCCAACATTTTATCGATGATAGCCTCCTTGCCTGTAAGTTTATATACTACGTTTCTGCTGCCTGCCGGCCTCCCTAAAACTACCCCTTCTGCCCGGCGACGGGCTAATCCCTGCCGGGTAGCCTCTGAGATTTTCACTCCTGTCATGTGGGCGTTCAAGGAATAGATCACCGCTTTTATAGCCGAATCCAGTGTATTGAGCAATTCGTATTTCTCGTCTAATAAAATCACTCGTACATTTTTTTGCTGTAGTTCATATAAATTGGCCATGATGTTAAATACATTTCTTCCTACCCGGGTAAAGTTTACACAGATAAGTGTATCCCGTTTTTAATTCTTTTGAGCAGCTTACCCAGTTTTTTATCATCCGATGCCTTCTTTCCGGAGACGACTTCCCTCACCCATTCATCTATGACAATACCATAGGTTTTGCAATACTCTTCAATTACATACCGCTGATTTTCTACTGTCTGTTTGTCTGTACTCACTCTGATATATGCGTAAATCATTTTCATTGAAGTTTAGTTCTTTTCAAATATAGAAAAAATAATACGATTCTATCTCCCTTAACATACAACAAGAAGGTGGGAAAGAAAAAATTAAATGAAGTCCAGCCAGTAAACTCGCTTAAGGACAGTGAGTATATCCTGGTGACCATGGAGGATGGAAGCATAGGGAGAATTAAGAAAAGTGAACTCATGCCTTTTAATGGTTGTGAGCATAAAAGTTTTACATGGGTAGATCAAGGTTGGTATAGGATTGCTTATAGCATTCATACAGCACGGATGAATGCTGCTATATTTAATATTGGAAACACTTATAATACCTCTAAGCCCCTTAACAGTTGTTTTTATTTAGCTGGGTCAGGTTATGAACTCAGGATTGTAAATAAAATAGGTCAAATAGGAGATTTATTTAACAAAGTGAGATTTGTTTATAAAGAGATTCCCAATACGGATTTATATATTGATATATACTACAATAGTTCTAGAAATAATAATATATGGTGTTCTATCTCTAATTCTCTTAATTTACGATTAATAACACCATTTATTGTGAATGAAGAGTCGTTAAACGGGTATTTAATAGAAGAATTTGAATTATGAGATATTATCTATAAATTTATATAAAATCTTAAAGTATGTATGGTCATTCTTTAAGGATTGGCAAATAATATATTTCACTTAAATATTATTCGGGAGCCGAACAGATTCCTGGTTCTATGGGCTCCCGGAAGATCTTTTTACCATTAAAGTCATATCACTCCATACTTTACCATCATAGTAGAAGGGATAAATATTTCCTCCATAATCAAATATAAATTGACGTTCCCAATCAGTTCAGGCTGGTCTTAATGCAGAACCAAAGATCCAATTGGCCGATGGAGTTATTTTATTCCAAACCACTCTGTTGTGAACTATCATAAAACGTTTATTCACCATATCCTCTGTTAATGGTTGATTAAGATAGGTTGATGCTATAATATAGATTGTATTTAATAGAACAATCCATATTATAGCATCAGTTTTATAAATAGGTAAATCACATATTAAACACTGTATGTGGTTGAATAATGTACTTTAAAAATATATTTCATATACTTTTTCCAGGAAAAGAGTTTATTCTACAATCGCTTCATAAGCATTACTCAGATCACCACTAAAACCACTCATTGTTAGTTTTATATCCAATGGATTATTTAGTAGTTGTACAAATGTTCCCATGGTATAACCAGAATCTTCCATAAATAAAGTGAGATTTCCAGTTTCATCATAAATATATTTAACTTTCACTCGATAGTCTCCAGCCAAGACCTTAACAAGAACTTCTGGAATCATTGAACTTGAAAGGCGGTTAACGGATACAAAATATAAATTCTGTCTTGCTCCTCCTGAGCGGTTATAGCTTATAAACATAGACATAGAGATAGTTTTACCTAATTGTAATGGGCTAGTGTTAAGAATCAGTACCGGTCCTGTACTATGTTTGCTGCCAGATTTGCCCTTTTCTTCAGAACTCATTAAGCCGTTTTTCTTGTTTGAAGCTACCCTCATCACATCAGCCATTGCATTGGCTAAATCTGCCTTTTTTATCTGAACTGTAGAGCCCTCAGAAGTATTCATTACAATATGATCATTGTCGCCAGCAGTTGACACTTTAGTAATTTCATTTAATTTTTTCTTTCCCATATGATTGTCTATTTTTAAGGGGCGATAGAATACCGCAATTTCCTTATATTTGGTTGTAACTAAACTGTAATAAAAATGATTTACGAGTAATCAGAGTAAGCACCGATAAACAAACAGTGGAGAATTATCTCGGTTAATTTTACACGTGTAGGCAGGAATGTATTTAATAATGTATTTAATATTGTGGTCAATCTTTATGAATTGCTGAATACACTGGATTCGGCTATAAAAGTGGTGATCTATTCGTTGAATGTCCATAGATCTCGGAAGCCACCCGACAGGGGTTGGCACGTTGCAGAGCAGAAGGTTTGATCCTGGGGAGTCTGGTTGGAAGCAGGAATGTGATCTATACACTGACCGGGAAAGATGCGCTGATGGATAAAATGCTGGCAGAAGGGAAGAGTAAATCCGCCATTGCCCGCAAGCTCGAAGTGCATCGGTGTACATGGATCAATTGGCTGAAAAGACGCGATCAGGAAAAAACTATGCAGGATTAGCCAGAGAAATTCCTGATACTTTATTTGCTCCGATGCATCATAAGGAGCAAAGATCCCCGACTACATTTCCGAATGCGTTATACCAGCAAACGATCTGTTTTGTATATCAGCGATCTGTAAAGATCCGGGTTGTGTCTGACAAATACCAACCCAAATGACAGCTCTTTAAACGCCCTTTTCCGGGAACCTGGAAAAAAATGCGTTTTTTATGTAAATCATTAAGAAGTAACGGATTATCTGCACATATTTTTTTTTATGAAGTGCGATTAACTTTTCATCATGACACAATAACTTTTCATCATGTAATTCCCCTTTTGGAGCACCTTTCTTTTTCTTCTATTTTTGTGAAAAGAGTCCTTGTGTTCTCACCGACCGGAAGAATATGTATGGCTGTAAATCATTTGTTTACGCGATACAAAGCCGGGGGATGCGACAACACACAGATGATCCGGATATACGGGTGATCACGGATAAAAACACAATACTATACAGGAATTTATATGATAGAGATCAGAGACATAACCGGAAAGCTGCTTTTCACTGCCCCTCTTACGGAAAAGTGCATCTACCGCCACGACCTGATGAAAGAGGAATACGTACAGCTCTCTTTCCGGCAGGATGTGTGCACGACCTGGCCTGCCGGCGCGTGGATGGAATATGAAGGCAAGCGCTTTTCGTTGCTCGATCCGTATACCCCCACCCGCGATGGTGAAGAGGCGTATACCTACGAGCCTCGTTTCGAATCGGTGGTAATGAGTTGGAAGAAACAACCGCTGTTTTTCTTCACTACCAACGAAGCCGGAGAGATAGACTCCGCCATGGAGACCGACTGGAGCGGTACGATGAAGCCCGGAGAATTCATGGATATCGTATTGCGCAACCTCAGGCACTTCACCGGAGAGGAATATGTAGCCCTGATCGATACGGCACTCACAGAGATCAGACACCTGCAATTCCAGTCGGCCAGTATCTTCGAAGCCCTGTGCAATATAGCCGATACCTGGGAGACCGAGTGGTGGGTAGCGGGCAACGAGATCCATCTGTCCCGCTGCTACCGCGATCTGATCACCGACGCACAGAGTGGAGAGGCTGTTCCGCTGACGTTGGAAGTAGGACGCAACATACAAGTGCCCCAGGTGAATACCGACAAAGAGGGCTACTACAATCGGTTCTATGCCTTCGGTTCTACCCGCAATTTAGTGTCCGGAGATACACCAGACGAAGGCACGGTGGTCCATCTCGTCCATAACCGCCTGCGGCTGCCGCAGGAGAAATATCCCTATAGCTACAAAGACCTGACAGCCGGGGGAGAACCGCTGCGCCCCGGAGAGATCTTTGTGAAAACCCTGGTATTTGATCATATCTATCCGAAGTCGGAACTTACCGTAGGTACTGTCTGGTCTACCTTTGTAGAAGTAACGGACAGGGAAGGGAACCGGATCGTAGTGGGAGAAGAAGCAGGAGAACCGTTGTACAAGGTGCAGGAGATCTTCTACGTGCAGTTGTGTACCCCTTCGCAGGAAGAAGGGGGTACGGACGAAGTTTTTACGGAAACTCCGGCAGTGATCTCCGGAAAGGCACTCTCCCTGCTTTTCGAGAGTAGGTCGCTGTCGGGATGGGAGTTCGAAGCGCAATATTTCGAACGTACGCAGATCAGGGTTGGAAAGGATCAGACCGACACGGTACTGACCCATGTCTACCGGATCAACTACGATGACACTACCGGGCTGAATATCCCCAATACGGTGATGCACCCCGCAGAGGGCGACCGGCTGGTCCTGCTGAATGTAGAACTTCCTCAGGCCTATGTGAGTGCCGCGCAGCTTCGCCTGGAAGAGGCGTTGGACGAGGAGATGGAGCGTCGGCGCAAGGATTGGAATACGTATGAGTTTGACTCCAATCCCGTGGCTTTCTATCAGCAGGCAACCGATCTCCAGGTAGGCTAGAAGGTGGTGTATGTAGATGGAGACCACCGGCTGGAGACACGGGTGCTTTCTGTGGAGAAGCACCTGGACGAGCCTTTCCGTCAGCACGCGACGATAGGAGAGGAGCGCATGGTAGGGAGTACCCAGGCCCTGCGGGAAGAGGTGGCCGAGATCAGCGAGAATGTAGAATTGCTACGTGCGGTGAGTGAGATGCACAGCAGCATCGTGAAGTCGTACAAAGCCACCCAGGAGAAGATACAGGAGGGGCTCGAGGCGATCGGCCGCATGTGGGAGTTAGACAAAGGCAATCCGATCAAAGACGAAGCGGATTGGATCGTACGCTCCCGGTACAACGTGGTATCGGAAAAGGCGGTAGTGGCTCAGATGATCGGCCGGGATCTGGAGACAGGCAGCGGATCGGGAAACGCAACAAACCTTTATGAACTACTGGATGTAAACGATTCTGTTATCAGTGCTCCAGCGGGATCTCTTCTCTCCAAAAAGAGCGATGGTACATGGGGCTACATCAGTCAGTCGGCAATCGTTCCGGACCTCACCGGATATGCAACACAAAGCTGGATTACTTCACAAGGGTATTTAACTGCAACAAGTGCAAGCAATAGTTATGTGAAGAAGACAGGAGACACAATAACTGGAGCATTAACAGCCAATTTGTTATTATCCGGAACAAAAACTGCACAATCAGATGGTAAGCCCGGATTTTATGCTTCATCTGCAAGTTATGCAGGACTTGTTGGAGAGCAACCTTATTTTGAATTTTATAACACAAGTGGTCAACGATATGGTTATCTTAGAGGTGTAACCAATGGTATAAGATTAAATTGTGAAAGTGGTTATGCTGGTTTTGCAATAAATGCTGATCCTGTCAGTGGGTATAAGTTATATGTCAATGGTAATACATATCTGTCAGGTACAGTATATACGAATAATTTATATCCAGCAGCAAATGCAGCAATGTCATTAGGTAATTATGACCGTCGTTGGTCTAATCTTTGGGTGAATGCTAATGTTACGGTTAGCACTTCACTAAATGATAGTTTAACAGCTGGTGCAGGTGTAATATTAACTTCAGTGGGTAATATCCATATCAAATCCGCAACATCCCCGGGTATATATTTTTATAGACTTAATTCAGCTGCAAGTGGTATTGCGCTTACACATATATCTTCAAGTATCTTAAATTTAAATGGAATCTTTACTGCAAATTGGCTACTTTCGGGTAATAAGACAGGTCAATCGACGGGTGTAGGTTTCTATGCTTCACCTGGTAATTACGCTGGTATGACTGGTGATCAACCTTATTTTGAATTTTATAACACGAGTGGTCAACGGTATGGTTATCTTAGAGGTGTAACCAATGGTATAAGATTAAATTGTGAAAGTGGTTATGCTGGTTTTGCAATAAATGCTGATCCTGTCAGTGGATATAAGTTATATGTCAATGGTAATAGTTATTTAGCTGGAGATTTATGGGCTGCAAATGTCTTTTCCACAGGAGCAGTGACGGCACAGACTACTTCTGACCGGAACGCGAAATACGATTTCCAGGCGTTTGATGCCTGTCAGGTATTGCTGGCACTGGGACAGGTGATGCGGTTCAGATACAAAGAAACACATCAGGAAGCCATCGGACTGGTATATCAGGATGTAGTGGGAGTGTTGCCCCAGATGGATGCCAGGCGGAAAGAAGACAAATACGGTAGTCTGAATTACCTGCATTCCGACTATATCAATCTGATCGCGGCTTCTTGTCAGCAGACCATACAAAAAGTAGAAACCATCCGAGAGAGAGTGGATCGTCTGGAAAGAGAGAATGGAGAACTGAAACAACACATTGAACAATTAGAACATACATACCATGCCGGTAAATAACGGAATTATAACAGCACCTGTCAGTGTGAAGGATGTGAAAGAAATTTTGGGAGTAGCCAGTAATGATGTGGGATATCTATGTGCCAATAAACATGGAAAAACTAATATCTGGAGTAAGTTCAAGCCAGTAAAGTACAGATCACTTCTGGGACAATCGTATCGTTCTACCGCAGCAAACTATATAGCGGAAATGTGGAAGGGAGAAGACAAGAACTGTGGGTTAGGACTACCTAATAAAGTATCTAAGAGTGGAGATATGAAAATTCGTGCAGAGAGAATCCGAAGCCTGTATGAGACGGACGATGATAGTTATTTATGGAGTTCCTGTTACACTCCTCCGACAGGAGGAAGTACATATCCTTACAGGATATTGGACTTTTGGGGATATAATCATGAAGCCAGACCTTTTATTGTAAGAAGTGGAAATAGCTTTCAGTTTGATCTGACAGGAAGTAGTAATGACCTGAAGGTTTACTTTACTGCAGACCCGGGAGACAGTACAGATACATTGCAATCGTATGATATTTTAGGAGCAGATGTAAATCTGAATGAATTCAGACTGGTCTGTGCAGTATTTGATTATTCCAATGCAGCAAGAACTGTATATAGTGCTTTAACACCGATTCTGGTAAACAATGAAATCAGTGGCGGAGGTATCTCAATCACTCTTAAATTGAAAGAGCTATTTGCCAGTACATCTTCTGTATTTACTGCCAAATTATATTTTGCCCTGGAAAATATTTCGGAGCAGGGATGGAAACAAGGATATTACCGCCTACCTGAGCCTTTTGGAAACATACCTTATAATCATTCTCCTGTAGAATGTAAGATATTGTGGAATACGGACTTCAAAATTGAAAACGTAGGATATGATGTGGAGGTCACTCCCAATTGGGATGGTTCTTATTTCAGACCCTGGGCAGAAATCTCAGCTAATGATGGTGGAGTTTTTGAAAGTGAAAAGAAATACAGCCTCTGTAGTAATGGTGATCTGGTACTGAAAATGACCATAAAGAATCCGTCAAATACCAAGTCAAGTACCAATGTGACCGCTTTTAGTGCATGGGGACATTTTGCATCGAAAGATCACACCCAATCTCCTATAGTAACGGATGAGAAAGGCAATCGGTTGTCCAGTGTGGATATACCGGCTAATGGACAAGTAACGGTTATAATGAAATGGGAATACTTTTTTACAGATGCCAGAGTTTCGTATAATGATACAGGACAACGTCAGGTAATTGAAGTAATTATATACAAAAGTGGTGCCCGGATCGCAGGAGGAGATATCAATTATAAATGGAAATCTAAATATCCTGATGGGGTGGAACCTCTGTGACAAACATAGAGTAGTGGATCATAGAATTGTGAGGGAAAAAAATACATTCATACTTAATATGGTTTTGTCTCTGAATAGACTTATACGGAAAATCAGTAAGGAATAAATCAAACATCTAATAGATATTCAGAAAAAATAACTCATTATCAATAAAAAACAATGAAAACAGAAATTACAAACAAACGAACAGTGATCGATATCACGAGTGGCAGCGATGAACATGCGTTAGGCCTGCGTGGGAGTGCTATATTCTCTCAGGAACATGATCTGCAGAGTTTCTATGGAAATTTTTATAGTCTGGAAGAGGAAGAAGAGCACTTGGGCAGTTTCAATTACAGTTGCGCGCAGGAACGCATTTCACAGAGCCTGGATATTGCCACAGACTATGAAGAGGATGCAGAAGCATTGATGTTCGGTGTGCTCAGAGAGATACGGACACAGAAAGATTAATTCAATTCAAAAGAAACCAAAGAACAACATGGAAAAGAAAGAAACACTGAAAGTAAAAGACATTGTACGCTTCAACGAAGTATTCAAAGAGGTGAAAGTATCGGGGCTGAGTAAAGAGGCCACGGTAGAGTATCTGAACCTGAAGATCCGTATCTCCGAACTGGTAGAGAAATTTGCCGAGCGGGAGAAAAAGATCTTCAAAGAGGCTATACCGGAAGGCTATAAAGAGGGAGATAAATTGCCTCCGGAGAAGTATCAGGAATTTAAGAGCCTGATCGACGGACTGATGGAGAAGTTTCACAACGAACCCATCAAAGAGGAGATCGATACGCATGTACTTTCCCTGGACGAGCTTTTCGATTCGGTACTGAATATAGAAGAAAATAAGAACATCTCTTCGGAAGGAAAGGCGCTCCTGATGAAATACCTGAAAAAATGAACCGGATGAACGAACGAAATATATTGGGGGGAGTGACAGCTACTTTCCTGAGCGGTTTCGCAGAGTTTCTCGGACCACTCAAATGGTTTTTCCTCCTGGGGATTGTATTGGTACTGGCCGATCTGCGTTTTGGTGTGGAGGCAGCCCGTGTAAGGGGAGAAGATATACGCATGAGCCGTGCTATCCGGCGTACCTTGAATAAGATAGTAGATTATCTGTGCTGGATCTTTCTGGCCGGAGCATTGGGAGCGACTTTCGGGGGAGCTTTTGGCACTACCATGCTTCCGACCTTAGTGATGCTGGCGGTGTATGGCATTGAGATCAATTCCTGTTTTGCCAACTATTTCGAATCCAAAGGGAAAAAGATCAAGATCAATATCTTTAAATTTTTCAGCAAACGCGGAGAGATCCTGGAGATAGAAGAAGAGAAAGAAAAGGAAAACAAATAATTTACGAATGTACGATTTACAGTTGAGATTATATTTTATTGATAGCAACTCTCGATCGTAATCGTTCAACGTTGCTTGATGTTGAGATTGAAAGAATCAGTGATGGCCAAAAGGAGTGATTGTAAATCAATGGGTTCGCATTGTCCCTTTGGTGTAGTAAATAAAGAATAATAACAAATAAAACAGAACACATGAAAAAGATAGATTCTATCATCATACACTGTTCCGCCACGCGGGAGGGACAAGACATACGGGCCCGGGATATCGACCGGATGCACCGTCAGCAGGGATGGGCAGAGATCGGCTATAACTATGTGATCGCCTTAGATGGAACCATTGAGAAGGGGCGGGCCCTGACCAAACCGGGTGCCCATTGTCTGGGATACAACAACCATTCGGTAGGCATCTGCTACATCGGTGGTCTGGATGCCGCGGGTAAAGCTAAAGACACACGTACTCCGGCACAGAAGAAATCCATGGATCAGCTGATCCGGCAACTGTGCCGGGAGTATGAGATCGTTGAACTGCTGGGGCACCGGGATACCTCTCCCGATCTGAATGGGAACGGCATCGTGGAACCACACGAATGGATCAAGATGTGTCCCTGCTTTGAAGTGAGGGACGAGTATCCGAATTTTATGAGACCTGTCATCGTGAAGCCATGAAAAAATACATGATCTCAGCCATCGGTCTTTTGCTCCTGCTTTCGGGTATGCTGATCCGGTGCAACAGGCAACTGCGGGAGGAGGTGAAGCGGCAGGATCGTAACCTCTCTGTATGGATGACCGAAGCAAAGAACTACCGTTTCCGGGATAGCCTTCATATACATTCCGTAGCCGCGCTTGAGCTGCGGATCGCGGAGTTGAAGAAGTACCGGGAAGAGGATGCGCAGCTGATCCGGGAGTTGCGGATGCGCCCCCGGGATGTGGAATACATCACACGTACGGAGACAGTGGTCAGAGACAGTCTGATCTATGTGTTGCAGCCGGACAGCTGTTTTTACTACACAGATCGCTGGCTCACGGTAGATGCCTGTCTGCGGGATTCGTCGATGTATATAGAGAGCAGAGATAGCCTGGTGCAGATCATTCATAAAGAATATAAACATCGTTTCCTGTGGTGGAGATGGGGACTGAAAGGAGTACGGCAGGAAATTGCGAATTTCAATCCGAACGCGGCAATTACATATAGCGAATTTCTGCATGTGAGAAAATAAAATGTTATTCTGGCAAGGGTTTGTAGAATAATGGCATACATGTTTTTTAAGGAAAGAGGGGTAGTTCTTGTGAAAGAATTACCCTTTTTGTTATGTCGGCGGACAAGACCTTCTGCCGGAAAGATCCGGAAAACCGGGAATGACAATGAGGCAATTGTCATTCTACCTGAGGTAGAAATACAGACTGGTATTTCTTTGTTTTTCTATATTTGCTATGTCTCTCCGACCTTACTTCATGCAGAAATAGGTTGTGTTGCACAGGGAAGTAGCATGAGAAGGGATAAAAGAAAATGAGAGAATAATTCTCACTTTTAATGTGTGCGAACAGAAGATCTATATAGAATGGATATATCCATTCTTATTGTTGAATTAAAACGTATGTTATTATGGCAATTTTTTCATCTACAGGATTTTATGGATTTGTTAGTTCGGTTCGGAAAACAGTGGAAGGACTGTATCAGAAACACTTTCTTTCGGGTGCGGCCGGGCATGGCTGGGAGATCGGCGAAAGAAGCAACGGTAAGTATTGTCTGGAGATAGACGATATTGTAGTGCGGAATACGATGACAGTGTTCGAACTGTTGATATCTAAGATCCGGGCGGTCAAAGGGGCATTGGCTATTACCCAGGCTTCCGGAAAGATCGAGTCTGTATGGGACGATGAAGAGAATTATTACATCACCCTGGAGGATGAGATGACTTTCGTTCCGTATGACTGGATCCGTTGTCAGAGTTTCTCCCACGAACAGCGGTTGTATCATGTGATGGTATATGAAGTAGAAGGGAATGTGATCGTCATACCTAAATATGAATTTGACGATCAGCCCAGCCGGCCTCAGGCAGGAGACGAACTGGTACAGTTTGGCAACCGGATCGACAAGCGCAGACAAAGTGCCATTTACCTGTATGCCGACGAGAATGGGATTCCGGCTATAGATGTGATGATGGGAATCACTTCTAAAGATTGGAGCAAGTGTGTGAAAATGCGTATGGGAGGCGGATTGCCCGATGCTCCTTCGGAATGGAACGGATTGTATTGTGAGAACGGAACGATCAAAGCGATAGATGAAGATCAGAACGAGATCTATATGCTGCGGCCGGACGGATCGGGTTTTGTGGCCCGGGGGAATATCCGTTGGGACGCAGAAGGGAACGGAGCCATATTCAACGATGCGATTGTGTGGGATGAGAATGGCTTTCGTTTTGGACCCCATATTTCACTTTCCTGGAATAACCTTGCGGAGGATGCTAAAACAAATCTCAAAGGAGAAAAAGGAGAACAGGGCGAGAAGGGAGACAAAGGAGATCCCGGAGAAGATGGTATTGACGGAAAGGATGGAGCCGACGGGAAGAATGGTGAGGATGGTAAAGATGGAAAGGACGGAAAGGATGGGAAAGACGGAGCAGATGGGAAAGACGGTAGAGATGCCAATCTTCTGGATTGGGTGGAAGACTGGGATGGAAGCAATACCTATATCGATGGAAAGAAGTTGCTGACAGGTCGTATTTTGGGTGGGAAACAGGAAACGGACGGAAGCCTGACCGGTGTAGCTATGGGATATGAGGTTTTCCGCAATAAAAACAATCAGACTTGTAGTGGCGTATTCGGTCTGGTAAGGGGAGAACCTAAATTTATTCTCGATCCTGAACACAATGACTATCAGTTCCGTGGGGCAGTATATGCGGAAGAAGGTACTATCGGTGAGCTCGAGATCAGTAACGGAGAAGTGATCGGACGTGATAAAGAGGGCAATACACGTATAAAGATTTCACGTGGTGAGTTGAAAGATTTCAGTGAATTGGAAGAAGAGAATAAAGTGAAAGTAAGTGTAGTAGGAGATACGGACTGGTTTGATACGTTGATAATGAATATCGATGAAAAATTTCAGATTAGTCCTTCAAGCAGACAATCTATTGATACTTATATCTACACAGATCCTTTTTCAATAGATAAAACCTGTGAATTGAATATAGATTATACAGTCAGACATCAGAGTAGTACCAATAATGATTTCAACATCAGAACCTCTATGAGGTATACCAGCTTTGAAGTAGTTAATTCAAAAACCAAAGAAACGGTTTATCAGGTGAACCGGAGTTACGATGAAGGTTCAGGAAAAGAGACACTGGATATTGAAGAAGCAGGTAATTACTACCTAAAAATCGGCGCGACAGTGAGAATGGACCTGAATGCTCTTGCAACGGGATACTATGAAGCGGATATACGTATTCTTGTGACAGCTGATATCACTATTTTTTATGGAGCGAGCTGTACGTTGATCGGTTCGGATGGACTTTATTCTTTCTGGAGTCCGAAAGACTATATTTATGCCAAAAGAGATCCCAATGGAAAACTGCAGATCAGGATGCGGGGCGATATAGATATACGGGATAGGTCAAATAAAAAATTAGTTTAAGAAGAAGGGAGCCGATAGCCGGACTTGAACCGGCGACCTACGCGTTACGAATGCGTTGCTCTACCAACTGAGCTATATCGGCGGAAAGGTTGGATTTGCGGTTGTAAATATATAAAATTTAATTTTTAGTGTAAAGTCATTTTTTGTTTAGTTTTTAGTTTATTGTTTTTCTCGCACCAGCCCTCTGCTCTTTGGGCAAAGAATAAAGAATAACGAAGAACCTCCGGAGTGGATAAAACTATCTTATGATCCCGGAGGTTATATTTTATATAAAGAACTGAAAAGGAAAATATTTAACTTCAATAGCCTCAAATTTAACACTCTTCATCAAACTTCGGTTATGAAAAGTAAAAGGAATAAAAAATATTATATTACTTTTGTAGCCGGTTTACTTTTTACAAAAATACATTTTTAAAGAATAAGCAACTCTGAAATATGCGTAAATTATTTACACTATTATTGTTGACCTTTACCTTTTCCGGGATGATTATGGCTCAGCAAATGAGTGATAGTCAGGTAATCCAATATGTAAAGCAAGCTCACAGTGAAGGAAAGAGCCAGAGGCAGATCACTACTGAACTGATGAGACGCGGTGTGACGCAGGAGCAGGCCAGACGTATTCAGCAACAATACGAGGATCAAGAGGGGAGTGTGCCCGTACAAAATACGTTTGATGCCGTGGAAAACCACCAGCGTACTTCAGATACGGATGAAGAGACAGGCACGGATACGGGTCTTGTTACTATTCCCATCTCTTCTAAGCCTAGATCCGAGGATCAGATATTCGGGCATGATATTTTTACCAGTTACAATCTGACTTTTGAACCTAATATCAATCTGGCTACTCCACAGGATTATAAGCTGGGTCCCGGAGATGAGGTGATCATTGATGTCTGGGGAGCCTCCGAAACCACCATCCGTCAGCAGATATCTCCGGAAGGAAGTATTCTTGTAAGCAATATCGGTCCGGTCTATCTGAATGGTATGACAGTCAGGGAAGCCAATGCTTATCTGCAGCGCGAATTCTCTAAAATATACGCGGGTATTTCCGGAAACGAACCGATCTCACAGGTTAAAATGACTCTGGGAGAAATACGTTCTATTCAGATCAATATCATGGGAGAGGTATCTGTACCAGGTACATATACCTTGTCTTCTTTCTCTTCCGTATTTCATGCCTTGTACCGCGCGGGAGGAGTAAATGACATTGGTAGTTTGCGTAATATACGTGTGGTACGCGACGGAAAACCTTTAGTGGAACTGGATATGTATGATTTCATCATGCGTGGTATATTGCAGGATGATGTTCGTCTGCAGGAAGGAGATGTCATTATCGTATCACCTTATCAAAACTTAGTAAAGATAACAGGTAAGGTGAAAAGACCCATGTACTACGAGTTGAAGCCTGAAGAAACGATTGCTACTCTGATCAAATATAGCGGGGGGTTTACGGGAGACGCCTATAAAAAAGCCGTACGCATTATCCGCAAGAGTGGCGGACGGGAATATCAGGTATATAATGTAGATGAAACCGATTTCTCTTTGTTCCGGATGAACGATAGCGACCGTCTGGAAGTGGATTCCATTCTGGATCGTTTTGAGAACCGTGTGGAAGTGCGGGGTGCGGTTTACAGGGAAGGTATGTACCAGGTGAATGGAGTTGTAAATACAGTGAAGCAGTTGATACAGAAAGCCGAAGGCATCCGGGGAGACGCGTTCCTGAACCGTGCGATCCTGGATCGTGAAAATGAAGACCTGACCCATGAGATCATCCCTGTAGATCTGCGAGGCATTCTGAACGGTACCGTTGCGGATATTCCTCTGCAAAGAAACGATGTACTCTATATACCCAGTATACACGAATTGCAGGAAGAGGCTACTGTGGCTATTCACGGGCAGGTGCCTCGTCCGGGTACTTATCTGTTTGCGGATCAAATGACCATAGAAGACCTTGTACTCACAGCAGGAGGTCTGCTGGAAGCTGCTTCTACAGCGAAAGTCGAGGTCGCCCGGCGTATTAAAGATCCAATGAGTATCTCGACATCTAATCAGATAGGTGAGACGTATACATTTGAATTGAAAGACGGATATAGAGTGAATAAAGGAGAAAATTTCTATCTCGAACCTTTTGATGAAGTATATATCCGCAGAAGTCCCACCTATCACAAACAGAAAAATGTAATAATAAGCGGGGAAGTCCTGTTTGAAGGAAGCTATGTGCTTTCTCGGAAAAATGAACGCTTAAGTGACCTGATAGAAAAAGCCGGGGGGCTGACACCTGATGCTTATATCCGGGGTGCACGACTTATTCGTAAAATGTCGGAAGAAGAGCTGAAGCGTAAAGAAGATGCACTTCGTATGGCCCGTATCAGCGAAAAAGATTCTATTTCCATAGAGACTTTAGATGTCTCGGATCGCTATTCGGTGGGTATTAATCTGGAAAAAGCCCTTGAGAATCCGATGTCGGACCATGATATGGTATTGCGTGAAGGAGATATTCTGTATGTACCTGAATACATAAGTACAGTCAAAATAAATGGTGCTGTGATGTATCCGAATACGGTTTTGTATACCCACAAACAGTCGTTGCGCTATTATATAAATCAGGCGGGAGGATTTGCTGATTCAGCGAAGAAAAGAAAAGCGTATGTGGTCTATATGAATGGTACCGTATCCCGGGTACGTTCCAGAAATTCAGATAAGATAGAACCAGGATGTGAGATCATTGTTCCCAGTAAAGAAGAAAAACGTAGAATGTCTACCGCGGAGATCCTGAGCCTCAGTTCTTCTACCGCGTCTATTGCAACCATGATCGCTACAATGGTAAATCTGTTTAAATAAAAGAAATAATATCCTTATGGCAGAGGAAACAAAAGACACAAAACATACGAACTATCCATCGGAAGAACAGGAGATAGATTTAATTGAGTTGGCTCAAAAAGTCTGGGCGGAGAGAATTTTGATATGTAAAGTATGTGGTATTGCCGTACTGGTAGGATTGGTGGTTGCTTTCAGCATTCCTAAGGAATTTGCTACCAGTGTGACATTGGCTCCTGAAGGAGGTGGGAACGGCAGTTCCGGAGGAATGGGGGTATCGATTGCTGTGACAGGCATTAATCCGGGAGCTATTTCGGGTGAGGATGCTCTTTCTCCGGGTTTGTATCCGGATATCGTTAGTTCCACTCCTTTTCTGATCGAACTTTTTGATGTACCTGTTACAGATGATCAGGGGAAGATCCGGACAACTTTGTATGAATACCTGATTGATTACCAACGGGCGCCCTGGTGGAGTGCTATCATCGGATTTCCTTTTAAGGTATTGGGATGGGGGATGTCTTTGTTCGCGGACACACCCGAGGAAGGAGAAGGAAGTGTGAATCCTTTCAGACTTACACAAAAGGAAGCAGAAGTAGTTAAAAATTTAGATAGTCGTATCCAGGTATCTGTAGATAAAAAAACAGGTGTTACTACATTGACAGTGGTGATGCAGGATCCATTGATCTCTGCTGTGATAACAGATACCGTTATGGCCCGTCTACAGGATTATATTACCGAATACCGTACCAATAAGGCCCGTCACGATCTGGCTTTTATAGATAAGTTATATGAGGAGGCGAAGGCGAATTATTATGAAGCCCAGCAAAAGTATGCCCGTTTCTTAGATTCCAATCAGAATATTATCCTTCAGAGTTTTCGTGCCGAACAGGAGCGTCTGCAGAATGAAATGAACCTGGCCTATGGGGCCTATAACCAGGTGGTGCAGCAACAGCAAATAGCTCGTGCTAAGGTACAGGAGATCACTCCGGTATATACGGTAGTGCAGCCGGCAACAGTTCCGTTGAAAGCATCTAAGCCCAGAAAAGCCCTGATCCTGATCGGGTTTGTTTTTCTGGCAGGTGCAGGAACAGTAGGATGGATCCTCTTCATCAAAGATTTGATTCGTAACCGGCAGAAGCAGATAAAGAACTAAAAAAGAACCTTGATACGGGAAAGGGTGAGTAGCTGATACAAGGAATAAACAAACGATCTGAGCCATGAAAATAATAGATACCTCTCTTCTCGATACGGTCTCTTCAGAAGCACGAACGAATCAGCGCTTGCGAATGAATTACAACTTTCATACCTCCATGGAAGAACCTATTCATCGGATGCTCAATGCTATGGAACCGGGAACATTTGTTCCTCCCCACCGGCATATGGATCCGGATAAGCTGGAAGTATATATTGTATTGAGAGGAAGTCTGGTAGCTGTGGAGTTTGATGAAGCCGGGAATATATTGCAGAAGGTAGTATTAGGACCGGAAAGTGGTAGATATGGTCTGGAGATACCAGCCCGTACCTGGCATTCTTTGGCAGTACTGGAACCCGGGACGGTCATTTATGAAATAAAAGAAGGACCTTTTGCCCCGGTTATTCCTGAAAATATAGCCCCCTGGTCACCTGATCCGGAAGATAAGGAAGGCATAGCTGTATTTTTGGAGCAACTAACAAAGTAATTTACAATTTACTGATATACGATTTGAAATACATATAAGTATTCCAGGATAATCCTTCTTATTGTATGTTCAATCGTACATCGTAAATCAGTAAATCGTAAATATAAATGGTTTTTCTGTTTATTCAAACAAGCTTTTAAACTTTCTGAAGATCTTCTCTTTCACAGAGGTATTGGGTTGGAAATTGTCCGAATCGTCCAGTTTTTCCAGCGCCTTTTTCTCTTCTTTGCTCAATGCTTCGGGTACGTAGATACTTACATTCACTTTCAGATCTCCTGTTCCGTATCCGTTGATGCTGGGCAAACCTTTTCCACGCAGTCGAAGCACCTTGCCGGGTTGAGTACCGGGGTCGATCTTAACTTTTGCTTTGCCATCGATGGTTGGTATTTCTACAGTTCCTCCCAATGCGGCGGTCGGGAATCCCAAAAGCAGGTTGTAGATCAGGTCATTCTCATCGCGGATCAGTTCGTTGTGTGGCTCTTCTTCCACTAAGATCAACAGATCACCCGGCACGCCGTTGTGCTTGCCGGCATTCCCTTTTCCCTGCATAGAAAGCTGCATGCCTTCCATCACCCCTTTAGGGATATTCACAGTCACTACTTCCTCACCATGTACGATACCTTCGCCCATACACTCCTTACATTTGTTCTTGATCACCTTTCCTTCTCCATGGCAGGTAGAACAGGTAGTACGGGTTTGCATCGTTCCCAGGATGGTCTGTTGGTTACGGATCACCGATCCGCTGCCGTTACAGGTCGGGCAGGTCTCCAATCCTCCGTTGCCTTCTGCTCCGCTTCCGTGGCAGTGACCGCAAGGAACATATTTCTTCAGTTTGAATTTTTTTTCTACACCGGTAGCGATCTCTTTCAGGGTCAGTCTGACCTTTACACGCAGGTCTGATCCGCGGAAACGGCGCTGTTGGGCACCGCCTCCTCCTCCGAAGCCGCTGAATCCTCCGAAACCACCACCCATGTGACCTCCGAAGATATCGCCGAACATAGAGAAAATGTCATCCATAGACATTCCCTGTCCGCCAAAACCACCGAACGGTCCGCCGTTCCCGGCCGCACCGCTCACGCCGGCATGTCCGAACTGGTCGTATCTGGCACGTTTGTCCGCGTTGCTCAGTACATCATAGGCTTCGGCAGCTTCTTTGAACTTCTCTTCAGCCTCTTTATCGCCAGGGTTCTTGTCCGGGTGATACTGGATCGCCTTTTTCCGGTAGGCCTTTTTGATCTCATCGGCTGACGCGGTTTTGGTTACTTCCAATACCTCATAATAGTCTCTCTTTGTCATATATTTAATTCCTCATTTTGTGTATGCCTTGCTTTTTGTCTGTATATGTAGAGAGTTCGCTTACTCTCCCATCACGACTTTAGCATGGCGGATCACTTTGTCGTTCAATGTATATCCGGTCTGTACGGTGTCCAGGATCTTTCCTTTTTGCTCTTCGGTGGGAGCAGCTATGATCGCTACCGCTTCGTGGAAATCTGTGTTTAAAGGTTGATCTTTCGTATCTATCATCTTCACCCCATTCTGTGCCAGGATCGAAAGGAATTTCTGATAGATCAGTTCCACACCCTCTTTTACAGCCTTTACATCCGTAGCCTTTTCCATGGTAGCCAGCGCTCTTTCCGTATCATCCACTACCGGAAGAATACTGGTCAGAGCTTTTTCGCCGCCATTCAGGATCAGTTCGGCCTTCTCCTTGATGGTCCTTTTGCGGTAGTTATCGAATTCTGCCGAAAGACGAAGGTATTTGTCCTGCATCTCTTCCACCTGTTGATTGGCTTTCTCAAGCTGTTGTTCCAACGCCTCATCTTCGGTCAGGAGTTGTTGTGCTTCCACTTCCGGCTGAGCAGACTCTTCACTGATTTCAGTATCGGGAGACGTTTCCTCTGCGATTGCACTTTTCAGTTCTTCTTCTTTCTTCGAATCTTTCTTATGAGCATCCATATAATCAAATCTTTTTTTAAGAAAATGTTTAAATTTTAACTACATCCGCTGTTGGCTCCGAAGGGAGTAGTTCTTTCTTCACAAATAGAAAAGTCAGGGCTCCTGATTGCCTGGATAAGAAAACAGGTAAAATTCAACCCGTTTTCCAATAGGTTATTGAAAATGGCTCCTCACGCAAGGAACAGTACCGTTTTCTATTCACCAGGCAACAAAAAGTTTGCCAACTATTCATTTTTTGCAAAAACTCAGCAAAGGTAATATAAAAATGCCAGATTGACACGTTGCCTGTTCCATGTAATTCATTTAAAATGTCTACCTTTGCAGCTCCGATAGAAAAAATCTGTCAGAATGAGTCTTATCACATAAGAACTATCTTTTTTATAATTTGGTTCACGGGCATCTGTGGAGATCCCTATTCTTATGGCCCGGTAAGGAGCGAAAAGAATGTTCCGGAGCGAGGATCTCACCGCCAGGTAGAGCAGTATCGTCCGCATGGTGACATCTGATCCTGCCGGTAAGATCGATCAACAGGCTCATAACAAGGATAATAATATTAAAATAAGGAATAGAAAAGAATGATTACAGTTTCAAATGTTTCGGTACAGTTTGGTAAAAGAGTATTGTTTAATGATGTGAATCTGAAATTTACTTCCGGCAACTGCTACGGTATCATTGGTGCGAACGGAGCGGGAAAATCCACTTTTCTGCGTACCATCTGCGGAGATCTGGACGCCACTACCGGTAGCATCATGCTGGGACCCGGTGAACGCTTGTCCGTGCTTAGCCAGGACCACTTTAAGTGGGATGCCTATACCGTATTGGATACGGTGCTGATGGGACACAGTGTGTTGTGGGACATCATGAAGCAGCGGGAAGAGTTGTATGCCAAAGAAGACTTTACCGATGAAGACGGAATGAAGGTATCCGAACTGGAAGAGAAATTCGCCGAACTGGACGGCTGGAATGCCGAGAGTGACGCGGCTGCTTTGCTGAGCGGATTAGGGATCAAAGAAGATAAGCACTATATGCTCGTGGGCGACCTCAGTGGTAAGGAAAAAGTGCGTGTCATGCTGGCACAGGCACTTTATGGCAATCCGGACAACCTGCTGCTTGATGAGCCAACCAATGACCTCGACCTGGAAACAGTGATGTGGCTGGAAGAATACCTTTCCAACTTCGAGCACACGGTTCTGGTGGTGAGTCACGACCGTCACTTCCTGGATTCTGTGTGTACCCATACGGTAGATATAGATTATGGTAAGATCAATATGTTTGCCGGTAATTATAGTTTCTGGTACGAATCCAGTCAGCTGGCTTTGCGTCAGCAACAGAATCAGAAAGCCAAGGCAGATGAAAAACGCCGTGAACTGGAAGAGTTTATCCGCCGTTTCAGTGCCAATGTAGCCAAGAGCAAACAAACCACCAGCCGGAAAAAAATGCTGGAGAAGTTGAATGTCGATGAGATCAAACCCTCTTCCCGCCGCTATCCGGGTATTATATTCACGCCGGAGCGCGAACCGGGTAATCAGATCCTGGAAGTTGCCGGACTGACGAAGAGCCTGGAAGACGGTACACTGCTCTTCAGGGATGTTAATTTCAATGTGGAAAAAGGAGATAAGATCGTGTTCCTGTCCCGTGATCCGCGCGCCATGACTTCTTTGTTCGAGATCATCAACGGCCATCTGAAACCTGATGCCGGACATTACAACTGGGGAGTTACGATCACTACGGCTTATCTGCCTTTAGACAATTCGGCTTTTTTCAACAGTGATCTGAATCTGGTCGACTGGCTCAGTCAGTTTGGTGAAGGCAATGAGGTGTATATGAAAAGTTTCTTAGGACGCATGCTGTTCTCGGGTGAAGATGTACTTAAAAAGGTGAGTGTACTTTCGGGAGGAGAAAAGATGCGTTGTATGATAGCCCGTATGCAATTGCGCAACGCGAACTGTCTCATTCTGGATACACCTACCAATCATCTGGATCTGGAGTCTATTCAGGCCTTCAATAACAACCTGAAGACTTACAAAGGGAATATCCTTTTCTCTTCCCATGACCATGAATTCATTCAGACTGTAGCCAATCGTATCATTGAACTCACACCGAACGGGATCATTGATAAGATGATGGACTACGATGATTATATCACCTCCGATCACATCAAAGAGCTGCGTGCGCGTATGTATGGAGCATAACTGAAGAGTAGCAGGAGTGATGCCGGAGACAGGAGGTAATTTCCGGAAAAGACCTGCTTTATCGTTATACAAACAGGCTGTTTCCGGAAGATCGGGAGTCAGCCTGTTTTTTCTGATACCCTATGATCTTATAACAAACGAGGATCTCTGAAAAGTCTGTTAAAGTTCTTTCAGATATCCTCGTTTTTTTATGATAAGCCTTTCTTCCGGAAAAGGCTGATGGGTGGTTTCAATACATATAGGTTTGTTCCGAAGGATCCGGATCCTTATTATTATACAGATCTAAAAATTGAAATTATCCGGGTCCGCGCCCAGGCGCAGGTTTTTGTTGAGCAGTGTGATCTGGTTGACATCTGCTTCGTCCATTTCAAACTCAGCGGATTGCAGGTTTTCCAGCTGTCTTTCCCGGTGTGATGATTTAGGGATCACGATCACCCCGCGCTGCAGGTTCCATCCCAGTACGATCTGTGCCGGTGTCTTCTGATATTTTTCGGCCAGTCTGGTAATTACCGGGTTGGAGAGTATATCCGATTTTCCGGCTCCCAACGGTCCCCAGGCTTCCGGGCGAATGCCTTTTTCCAGACAATAATCGACCAGTTCCTGCTGGGCCAGATAAGGATAACATTCGATCTGATTCACAGCCGGATTGATCGCGGCCTCTTTGAAAAGGTTGTGCAAGTGGTGTTTCTGATAATTACACACTCCAATAGCTCTTGTCAGACCTTCTTCAAGGATCTGTTCCATTTTTTTCCAGATGGTTACATACGTGCGCTGTACCGGCCAGTGCACCAGATAGAGATCTATATAATCTACCTGCAGTTTTTTCCGGCTCTTTTCAATGGCTTCGTGTACCATTCCCGAGCGTTGGTCATCGTTCCAGAGTTTGGTGGTAATAAAGATCTCTTCCCGGGAGATCCCGGAATCTTTGATCGCGCGGCCTACAGCCTCTTCATTGCCATAGATCATCGCGGTGTCGATATGGCGATAACCTGTTTCCAACGCTGTTTTCACAGTCTGATAAGCCTCATCCGGATTTTCCAGACGAAAGACGCCAAGTCCTACGGCGGGTATTTTCACCCCGTTGTTCAATGTAAATTCTTTCATACGGATCAAGAATATATTTTGTTATTTATACAACAAATCATTGCCGGGAAGAGATGTGCGATTATACTATTTTAACAATTCAGAGCTCGTATTCGTTCTTCTGAAAAATCATTTGGAGAAACACAGTAAAGGTCGTTCTTCTTTTGTCTTCTTTTCTTTATGAGAATAGCTGACAGTAAATTCTAGCTGTTGGCAGGATAGGTGGATCGACGAAAACGTTTGCAAGCCTTATTTGCTCTCTTTATGGATCCGGGTTCTGTCTTCTTAACGCAAATACTTATCTTTACTATCCGAAACTTTATATTTGAAAACCATGAATTTCAGACTGTCACACTTTTTATTTGTTTGTATCATCTTCACTTTAGCTGCCTGTTCTTCTCATCCTTCGGATAGGGATATGCACCCGTTGCTGGATGTAGAGCAGATTGCTATCCGTGTTACTCCTTAGGAGAATCGCGAATACTCTTATACCGATAAACGTTCGGGATTTTATTACGGTCGTACGCATGAAGATCGTTTTGGGGAATGGTTTGCCGGCTGGAACCTGGCGAAACGTCGTATATTCTCGGATTACACGCTTTTTGTCGATGATGTATCTCTGGAGCGTTCCGGTGCGGAAGTGACGGTATATCCTTACCGGCTCGAACGTGTTTTCGGTGAGGCTACGGAAGATTTCCGGATGGTGGATGACAGAGCTCTTCTCTATATTGGTATGAGTGAGATCCGGGGAGATTCCATTGCCATTGCACTGGAGGAAGAGAATCTTTCTGAGCCGCAGATTACAGCCGCGGGACTGAGTTATACCCCCCGGGAGTATCGTGGGGCTACGCTGACTGTGGTCCCTTATCGCGAACAGGAAGTCCGGGTCTCCGGTGGAAAAGTGAAAGTCGCGGCTGCGGCAGGAGGTTTCCTGATCGCTTGCGGAACTCCTGAAGAGACACAACAACTGATCACAGAGTTTCGCAGTCAGGGAGAACAGTTATTGGCCGCGCGCAGAGACCGGATGAATGATCTGATCACCAGGAATAATCCGGTGAGAAGCAACCTGGATTCGTTGGATCGCGCGTTGTCGTGGCTGTTATTGACCACAGATCAACTGGTTACCGATCAGCAGGGAAAAGGGATCTATGCCGGGTTGCCCTGGTTCAATGAATACTGGGGAAGGGATATGTTTATTTCCATGCCAGGCAGTACACTGGTGACCGGACAGTTTGAGTTTACCCGGGAGATCTTTTCCGATTTCTCTCGCTTGCAGGATACGGTACCTCACTCTATTACAAAAGGACGTATCCCTAACCGTGCCAACCTGGAAGCTATTCTCTATAATACCACCGACGGTACTCCCCGTTTTGTGAGTCAGATCGATGAATACATACGTTACTCCGGTGATACCGCTTATATCCGGGAGATCTATCCGGCAGTGAAACTCAGTATCGATGCTTCTATTGAAAATTATACCGATGCTTCCGGTTACCTGCTGCACGAAGATGCGGACACATGGATGGATGTCAAGCGCAATGGGATTCCTGGCTCTCCGCGTGGCAACCGGGCCAATGATATCCAGGCACTCTGGTATCATCAGTTGCAGTCAGGGGTGGAGATGGCTGTGTATGTAGGAGATCTGCAGTCTGCCGCGCTGTGGGAAGATACCGCGCAAAAACTGAAGAAACATTTTGAAGCCGATTATGCGAATAAGGCGGAGGGATATGTGGTAGATCACCTGAACCGCGATGGCAGTGCGGATCTTCAATTCCGTCCGAATCAGTTGTATACCTTTGAACTGATCGAAGATGAAGATTTCAAAATGCGTGTTACCCGCCGTGTCTGGGAAGAGCTTGTCTATCCCTGGGGTGTCAGTTCATTGAGCCAGGAAGATGAAGATTTCCATCCGCAGCATGAGAACTGGAATTATTATCACAAAGACGATGCCTATCACAATGGAACGGTATGGCTCTGGAACAATGGGCACGCGATGCAACGTATGATCGAAATGAACCAGCCGGATATTGCCTGGCAGTTGTTTACCAACATGAACCGGCAGGCACTTGTGGAAGGAGCCATAGGCAGCTTGTCCGAAAATGCCGATGCGCATCCGAGAGAGGGAGCTGTCTGGGTCAATCGTTCGGGTACTTTTCTGCAGGCCTGGAGCAATGCCGAACAGTTGCGTGTATGGTATCAGTATTTCTTGGGGATACGTCCGCATATGAATCATCCCGGGATGTCGGGGCTGGTGGTGGTCGAGCCCAAATTGCCATCCGCGCTGACAGATCTTTATTGGAAAGAGCGGATCGGAAAAGGATACATGCAAGGAACTTACCAACGTACCGGAAAAGAGGAGAAATATAGCTATACACTCACAGGACAGGATGGATATATTGCTTTGAGTGTCGGACTCTTTCCGGAGGTTATTGTTCCGCTGACCGCGGGTGGCCAGCTTACGGTGGTGGCTGGTGCAGAAAAAAAGAATGTAAAGGTTACGGATCCGGATGGTAAGGAGTTGTTTGTGCAGGTAGTAGAGGTTTCACCGGAGAAGCAGGCTCTTAAAGAAAAGCAAGATGCGTTTTTCAAGGATACCCGATTTGCCGTACCTGTTTATAAAGAGGGACGCAAGGCGTTTGATACCTATTATGAAGTTCCTTTGACTTACTGATACGGAGGGTAGAGCCCACGCATAAATGAAATTCCGGAAAGAAAGACAGAGAGACCCACTCTTTTTTATACATATAGATGATTTGAAATGATTTTCCCGGGAAAGCAGATTCTTTCGCTGCAAAGAGTCTGCTTTTTTCTTTGAGTATATAGGTAAGGTCTGTTTTTATATACAAATATATGGATATCATACGGAAAGATACATCCTTCAAAAAGTGGTATGAAGAAAAGAAAATTGTGTTTTATTTGTTTGGCATACTCGTTGGCTTTGTTTACATTTGCCGCATTGTAAAAAGAAACAGGAATGAAATCATTGATCTGTAAACTATTTTTTTCTGTCTGCTGTGTGCGTTAACGGCCTGCGGACAGAATACCGGTGGAAAGAGTATTTCCCAGGATACTTCCTCTGTAGGGGAAGAAGGGCAGGAGTCATCTTCAGTGGTGTGGGAACCTGATAGTGTGGGTTATCTGGTACGGGTAGGGGATCTTGCGCCCGATTTTACGATTGCTTTGACAGATGGTAGCGAAGTCACTCTCTCTTCGCTGCGTGGTAAGGTAGTCATGCTGCAGTTTACAGCCAGTTGGTGCGGCGTTTGCAGAAAAGAGATGCCCCATATAGAAGCAGACATCTGGCAGAAGCACAAAGAGAATCCGGAATTTGCCCTGATAGGAATAGATCGGGACGAACCTTTAGAGACCGTGATCCGGTTTGGGCATTCCGTAGGAGTAACTTATCCCCTGGGGCTTGATCCGGGCGCGGATATATTCGCTTTGTATGCCGAGCGTAAATCCGGGATTACCCGTAATGTGCTTATCGACCGTGATGGACGTATTGTGATGCTTACCCGGCTTTTCAATGAAGAAGAGTTCCGGGCACTTACAGAGAAAATCAACAGTATGCTTTAATGGCCGGAGATCAATGATGAAATACTTCCTTTTCTGTGGATTCTTATTCGGACTGCTGTGGTACACCTGCGGAGGATCTGAGAACAGTTTCCTGGCAGAGCATCCGGAAACAATCCTTTATACGTGTATGTATACAGGAGAGAAGGAAGTATCTATTCCGGAAGAATTCAGCACTCCTTCTCACAAACCCTTTTCTGAGGTAGAGTTAAATACCTATACATTGGGGTTGCAATATACATCTTTTGCCCGGGTCAAAAGAAATATCTCTGTGAAATACATACATTTTCTCAGGAACCGGCAAGAAGAGAACCGATGGTTTATGAACGGGATCTCTCATCAGAAAGAACAATTGTATCTGACTACATTTACTCCTACTTTGTCGCCTGCGTGTACATATTATGTATATGCGCTCAGACATATTCTTATTTAGCCTTTTGTTTTACGAATGTATCTCTGTTATACGCATGAAGATAATAGAGGTAATATGTTTGGCCTGCATGGAGCGGTGCCGCATATTTTTATTTCTTATCCATATGTATTATCGTAAAATACAATCAATAGAATATGTTACAAAACCAAATACAGGAAGTAACTTTGTTTGCATCCCAACATGATCATGTAGAGAAACGCTTGTATATCGCCGGAGTCGTTTTTTCTTCTTTGTTAGCCATTCTGGGCGTAGTCTGTTTTTTTGTCACCACCCAACTGCCCGAGACCTCTTCTACATGGGGAATGTCTTCGTTAGTGCTGGGAACAGCTTTTTTACTGACCGCTGTGTTCTGTTTTTTCTGGAAAAGCAAACGTCTGGTATATACTCCTACCGGAAGTATGATCTCCGCCCGGAGTATGTATTTCGATCCCTCTTTTGAGGAACGGCTGACAGAGGCAGTCAGTCGTGGTCAGCTATGTCCGGATCCGGTATGGAAAAGTTCGGTCAGTGGAAGTGTCCGGTTAGATGTACTGATGTCTGAAGATGGTAGCTTTGGCGCGATCCAATTGTTCAGGTATATTTCGTATACCTATAAGCCTCTGACCTCGATTGTTTATTTGTCGGGTGATCAGGTGATATATGCTAAAGATTTTGTAAATCAACTTTGATAGTAACGCTTTGGCTCGTATAGGAACAGAGAAGAGTCGGGTCGGAAGGTTAGTTCTGACAATATACAAGAAAAGTGTAAATTGCCTGTAAGAATATTCTACATGAGAACAGGTAGTTACGGCACAGGTAATAGGAACGGATTGCTATCTTGGGATGGGAAGTCTGTACATGGATAGAGTATGGCAGATGCGAGACACATACAGATGAGAGATCTGATTTTGCCTGGTATCTGCAATACTCATTTTTTATTTCAATCTTCGGCAACTATTTTTCATACGAAGCTGTCTCATTCCCGGAGGATCTTCCAGGCCCACTTTTTATTCTTTTCTACTTTACGGTTTGCTTGTATGATCGTCACGGAATATTTAGATGAAAACTGGTGTGCTTTCTGTTCTCATTGGGAAAAGGTATTGAAATGACATATATTTTCACGGTTTATTTTTCGTTTTCTGTAACAGGAAAGTCTCTTCTCTACGCATACTGGGATACATGTTGGGTGGATTCAGACTCTCTCCCGGGTATTTGATGATATATTTCATTTGTGTACCTATTCCTGTTTCTTTATCAAGTGGGATTTTCACAGCCGAACGCAAACTGCTTCCCAGGAAGAAACAGAAATCGAGGCTGGCGATGGCATCTTCATCCGTACTACTCACTACTCTCCACGGGCCTTCTTCTCTTCTGCGGTTACTTCCCACAGCACCTATTTCAGTACCGCTGTGATCTCCCGCATGATCTAAATTATAAGTGCCGAATGCACCAGAGGCAGGATTCCAATAAAATGTTTCAAAACAGAATGTATGTATAGGATCAGTGGGTATTTCGTCTGTTGTAAATACATTTGCATCTTTATAAATAATCTCGAAAGTGCGATGTTCCGTCATTCTCCATTCGCCTTCGATTTTCTTACCTATTATTTTCAGGAAATCCTCATCCTGTTCATCAGGAAGTTGTATGCTGGTTGGAAAAAAGGTATCTGTCATATAGATCATGTTTTCTCCCACAGTTATCACTTCGTTATCTATAACTGTTTCGTTGATATAAAGAAGTAATCTTTCTTCTTCTTCCATATAGATACGGACATATTCCGTTGTGAGCCTAAGTCCGTCTATAGACTGTATTTGCGAATGCTCCTGGAGTTTTTCTATGGGATAACTGCCTTTTACGATGTGGTGTGAGATACCTGGAGAATCACTGTTCCCGGCCTCCTTATCTTCTGTGAATGCACTGTTTTCTACAGCGAAGATAGTGAGAGGTTCATCCGTGAACTCTATGTTTGAGGTTTTTAACGCTGTAACAAATAGAGAGAGGTTTTCGTGTTTTTCTAATTCGTTCAGGATCGCCTGCATAGAGTTATCAGACCCGGAAGGCCCGTTTCCTTCATTGTCTTTGTCACCATTTCCTTCCTCTCCGTTATTACCGTTGTCAACAGGAGGTGGGTCTTTAGGAGCAGGATCGTTGTCAGTAGAACAAGAAGTACTTATAACCAAAGTAAGCGTCAGCAATAGGGCAAACCCATAAAGTGCCCTGCGGGTAGTAATACAAAAAATTCTCATACGAATAAAATTTTAAATAGTAAATATAACCTTCCTGATATATACAGGCGGATGTAAAAAGTGCTTAAAGTAAGTAAATTTATTTGATATAAGCAACTGTTTGTATATATTTATTTGTAATTCTCTTCCCTGATTCCATTCTTTTTCAACGCGTATGGGCTGATCAGTTAGAAGACGGTAACTGACAGGGATTTTTTATACATACGAGTAGGGATTTATTCAGAGAGTTTTTCGGTTGTACTACATACTTGAATAAAAATAAAGACAGGGGTATTCCTGATTTTTGAATAATGACTACTTTTGTTTTTTTAAATAGAAATGAAGATACCGTATATGACACAGCATATCTTAACTCTCAGAGACGGGGTGGCCCGGAATCCTCTGGTACGGCTGGATGCTCCGGCTACTGCTTTACTTTCAGCAGGTGAACATATAGCCATTGTGGGACCTAACGGAGCAGGAAAGAGTCTGCTGGTAGATATGCTTACGGGCAAGAATCTACTGCGTGAAGGAAGTCTGTCGTATGATTTCTCTCCTTCCCTTACACAAACCGCGTACGACAACATCAAATACATCGCTTTCCGGGATACGTATGGAGCAGCGGATGCCAGTTATTATTATCAGCAACGCTGGAACACTCATGATCAGGAAGATGCCCCGCTGGTGAGTGAGATGCTCGGACAGGTGACAAACGAGAAGTTGAAAGAGGAACTTTTCGATTTGTTTCGTATCGCTCCCTTACTGGATAAGAAGATCATTCTGCTTTCGAGCGGTGAATTACGTAAATTCCAGCTTACACGCACACTTCTGACCTCTCCCCGCGTACTGATCATGGACAACCCTTTCATCGGGCTGGATGCTGCTACCCGGGAATTGCTTTTCCGTTTGTTGGAGCAGTTGGCGCGGCGGGAGGCCTTACAGATTGTTCTGGTGCTTTCGCTGATGGATGATATCCCGCAGTTCATTACACATGTGATACCGGTAGAGGATCGGAAAGTAGGAGATAAACTTACCCGGGACGAGTATCTCGACAGATATATACCCCGTGATCTGAGCGAGGAGGTCAGGCTGCGCAGAGAACGGATCTTGTCATTGCCCGCACGTGAAGATCTGTTTTCTTCTGAGGAGGTAGTGAAGTTGAATAAAGTAAGTATCCGCTATGGCAACCGTACCATTCTGCATGAACTGGACTGGGTGGTGAAGCGGGGTGAGAAGTGGGCGTTGACCGGAGAAAATGGTTCGGGAAAATCCACTTTATTAAGCCTGGTATGTGCCGATAATCCTCAGTCGTATGCTTGTGACATCCGGCTTTTCGGGCGCAAGCGTGGTTCTGGAGAGAGTATCTGGGACATCAAACGTCACATAGGTTATGTGAGTCCGGAGATGCACCGTGCCTATCTTAAAAACCTGCCTGCCATAGAGATCGTCGCTTCCGGTCTGCACGATAGCATCGGGTTGTATAAGAAGATGCAGACAGATCAGTTAGCAGTATGCGAATGGTGGATGGATATTTTCGGTATAGCTTCTGTCAAAGACCGTCCTTTCCTGCAGTTGTCCAGTGGAGAACAGCGGCTTGTTTTACTGGCACGAGCGTTTGTGAAAGATCCTGAACTGCTGATCCTGGACGAACCCTTGCACGGATTGGATACCGACAACCGGTATCGGGTGAAACAGATCATAGAGGCTTTCTGTGAACGCAGGGATAAGACCCTGATCATGGTGACTCACTATGAATCGGAACTTCCGGTCTCCATTGACCGGAGAATACATCTGACGCGCCATGTGTAGTGAAATCTGTGTTTCCATGATCTTTCTTTGCCCCAGGGATGTTATATACATAATATAGAAATTAGTGTTTATCTCTTATATATACATACATGAGTCTGGCAGAATATAACAGGAAGAGGGATTTTCAGAAAACCTCCGAACCTGCTCCTGTGGAAAAGCAGAGCGGCAGTCACGATCGGTTGAGTTTCGTGGTACAACGTCATCAGGCCTCACATCTGCACTTTGATTTCCGGTTGGAATTCGACGGAGTGCTGAAAAGCTGGGCCATTCCCAAAGGGCCTTCTATGAATCCGGCTGATAAACGGCTGGCTGTTCTGGTAGAGGATCATCCGCTCGATTACGCGCGTTTTGAGGGTACCATTCCTTCCGGTAGTTACGGAGCAGGCACAGTGGAGGTCTGGGATTCGGGCCTGTGGTATCCGGCACAAGGATTTGAAGATATAGGTAAGGCTTTGGAAGATCGTTTGCTGGAATTTTATCTGGAGGGGGAATACCTCAAAGGGGCGTTCCGCCTGATGGGAATGAACCGTACCGATCCGAAGAACTGGCTTCTGATCAAGAGAAAGGATGAAGAGGCTTACCTGGATATGTATGATGCCAACCAACTTCGTTCACTGGGAGTCAGAGGACTCTGATCCGGACTGATTTCCTATCCGTGGATGTATCCTGTCATTGATCTATATGTCTGAACAAAAGACCCTGCCGGAGTGAACAACAGGTCACGAAACCCTGTTAAGACAAATAATCAATTAATAAGGATACGATATGAAATTTTTTATTGATACAGCCAATCTAGATCAGATCCGTGAAGCTCATGAAATGGGTATTCTGGATGGAGTAACTACAAATCCTTCTCTGATGGCAAAAGAGGGGATCAAAGGAGTGCAGAACCAGCATGAACATTATATCAGGATCTGCCAAATGGTAGGAGGGGATGTGAGTGCGGAGGTGATTGCTACAGACTACAACGGGATGATCGATGAAGGAACCATACTTGCCGGACTTGATCCGCATATTGTGGTAAAGGTGCCCTGTACAGCGGATGGGATCAAAGCCTTGCGTTACTTCTCCGATAAGGGAATACGAACCAATTGCACGCTCATCTTCTCTACCGGACAGGCACTACTCGCTGCCAAGGCCGGAGCTACCTATGTCTCTCCCTTTGTCGGACGGCTGGATGATATCGGTGAAGACGGAGTTGCGCTGATAGGTAGTATCGTAGAGATGTTGCGGTATTATGATTTCCCTACTCAGGTGCTGGCTGCATCGATCCGTAATTCTCACCACATCGTTCAGTGTGTGGATATGGGAACGGATGTAGTTACCTGCCCGCTGGAGGCTATTAAAGGATTACTCAATCATCCGCTTACCGATGCCGGTCTGGCCCGTTTCCTGGAAGATTATCGTAAAAATAACGAGGAAAAATGAAGAGATTTACGAATGGATGATTTACGATTGAGATTACATAAGTTTATTCATCAAACGTATTTGTGGTAACGAATTAATTCATCCCTATATATTTGGACATGTTTTGCAGAGATGCAAATATATATCTACATAGGCATCATAACATTGAGTAATAATAATCCTATGTAACTTCAATCGTAAATCGTAAATCGTCCATTCGTAAATCATTTTACATATACCCTGTATTCCCAGGCATCCAGCTGAGAAGGGAGTTCCTCCTGTGTGGCAGTGAAGAAGTTCTGGTAGCTTCCCGCAGGTGCATTCTCTTTGTAAGTAATGGCAGAGGGAGCACCGTTGAGGTTGAGGTAGACCAGTACAGTGGAGTTCCCCTGGGTGCGGGAGAATATATACAGATCATCCGATTCTGTCGGATAGCGTACCATATCGCCTCCCTGGGTTCCGGCAGCCAGTGCTTCCTGGCTATGTTTCAGCTCATTCAGTTTCTTATAAAAGTCGAACCATGAATTGATCGTCCAGTCCGGAGGAGTATCTTTCTCAAAGAACTCCAGTTCCCGGTCCATTCCGGTTTCCTGTCCGGTGTAGATCAGTGGCATTCCGGGAAGGGTATAGGTCAGTACGGCAAAGGCCTCTACTCCCTGTCCGAGACGTTTGAATTCTGATCCGTCCCATGAGTTCTCGTCGTGGTTGGTGATGAAATTCATCCGGTAACTGTCTGAAGGGTAGATGCTGTTCTGGCTGGCCAGCATCGCGTCTATATCAATGGCTTGTTTTTTTGCCATTTCAGTTGTTTCGTTCTGGTAAGTGGTACCGTGGGCTGCTTTTTCTCCCTGTACGATCTGATTCATCAAGTCTTTCAGGCGCCAGTTGTAGTTCATATCAAAGGCTTTTTCCAGCAGGTCTGCTGTTTCGGCCTCTGCCAGCATGAATACCGGTTTGATGGCCTCCAATTTCTGTCGGGCATCTTCCCAGAAGTCGGTGGGTACTTCGTAGGCAACGTCGCAGCGGTAGCCATCGATATTGTATTCGCTTACCCAGTAGGTAAGAGCATCTATCATGCCGGCGCGCATATCCGGGTTGGTATAATCTAATTTGTACGTATCACTCCAGTCGTAAGGGATCACCGGATCTCCGTTCTCGTCTCTTACATACCAGTCCGGATGTTCTTCCAGCCAGATATTGTCACCCCCGCTGTGGTTGGCTACCCAGTCGAGCAATACCTTGAATCCCATGTCCTGAGCTTCTTTTACCAACGACCTGAATTCGTCCGCAGTACCGAATTCCGGATTCACTCCTTTGTAGTCACGTATGGCGTAGTAACTACCCAGCGTACCTTTACGGTTTACTTTGGAAATGGGGTAAACCGGCATAAACCAGAGAACATCCACGCCCAGTTCCTTCAGACGGGGCAGGTGAGGACGGAATGCTTCGAATGTTCCTTCCTGGGTATACTGACGTATGTTCACTTCGTACATCACTGCCTGACGGCTCCATTCGGGGTGTTTTACCTCTGTAGCCGGAACATTTCCCGTATCGGCTGTCTTGTTGTTACTGCCACTGCATCCGGAGAAAAAAAGGATCGCGGATAAAAAAGATAAGTAAAAGAGTTTTTTCATGGTATATACATTATAGTTTATCTCTGTGTCAAAAGTAGTTAAATCCTTACAATTCACAGATCTGCTCTCTTCACAAATACGATTTGTATTTATGCGAACGTTTGCATAAACACTCCGGTACACACTCTCTTATATCCGGATCATTCCAGTAAATCCTTGTGCAGATATGCGGTTATATATTTCCCGCATATAACAAGAATATTCCGGGAAAGCAGGTCTTTGCTAGGGGCAGATCGGCAGCGATATCCGGGATTTATTTCTATTCCCGGAACAGCAGATCTGTATACACAGGCAGATGGTCGCTGTATCCTCCCTGATACTTCATACCGTGGTAGGTGCGGAAGGGTTTGTTGCCACCATACGTGTCGTCCCGGATCAGAAGAAAAGGAAGGAAAGCCACATGAGCATAGTCTTCGTGGGTATAGACAGTACGTAGAGGATCGAGTAAGGATCCCGATACAATCAGATGGTCCAGCAGTCCCCATTCTCCCTGGTGTTTGTAGCTGCCATATCCCTGCTTTTTTGCCTTCCGTGCCAGCAGGTGATAGAGATGGTCAGAGACATATGGAGGATCAGGAATACCTGCTCCGATCACCTCTTTGACAGAGCGGTTGTGAGGATAATCGTTCAGATCGCCCATAATTACGATTCCGGGCAGTGTACGCACGGCCATCAGGCTGTCGGTGAGGGAGCGCACCCGCCGGGCTGCTGTCAGTCGGAACGCTTCTGTCTCCCGCCCGCCTGCCGAGCGGGATGGGAAGTGACAGACCACGACGTCCAGTGTATCACCCGAAAGCAATAGTCCGGTGACATGCAATATATCCCTGTAAGATCGGGAATGTTTGTTGTCGGATATGGGTACAGCCTGCCAGGAGAGCAGAGAGAAACGGTCACGTTGGTAGAGCAAGGCGATATCTATACCTCGTGGATCGGAAGAGTCTGTCATCACATAGCGGTAGCCCCATTCTTTCAGGGGAGAATATCGCACCAGGTCACGGATCACACGGTCGTTTTCTACCTCACACAATCCTACGAGTGCCGGAGGAGTACCTTCGCCCAAAGCTGAGATCACACGGGCTATATTGGTAAGTTTCTTTTTGTATCTGCCGTAGTGCCATCTACGTAACGAACCGGGAAGGAATTCCCGGTCATTGTGCAGTGTATCCGGTTCGCAATCAAACAGATTCTCCACATTCCAGAATGCCATACGAAAAGGAGAGGTCGTTTGTGCCGGACAATCGATCCTGTAAAAGAGCAGAAAACAGATAGGGAAGAAAAAACAGGAGTGGAGCAGGGAAAGCATATAACGATACATGGTATAGGGTCGGTTTCAGGTTAAAAGAGAAGAGACAACTGCTTTCACCCGGAAACACTCCAGATATCGCTCGTTCCTTTGCGGAGCCGGGCGAAAGCAGTTGTTCTCTTTATGTGTTCATAGCGGAGATGGATTATCTCTTTTCCGGAACATGTGCCAGAATGTCTGTCAGGTGTTGCCAGAATTTCTCTACGGATGGAATATGCATCCGTTCGTCCGGAGAATGTACCCCACGGAGGGTAGGCCCAAAAGAGATCATATCCAATGAGGGATATTTATCTAAGAACAATCCGCATTCCAGACCGGCATGTATGGCCATTACTTTCGCTTCTGTTCCGAACAGACGTTTGTATGACTCTTCCGCTACTTTGAGGATCGCGGAATTTGGATTGGGTTTCCATCCCGGATATCCGTCTCCGGAAGAGACAGAAGCTCCTCCCAGTTCAAATACGGCACGTACGGTCTGGGCCATATCGTCACGGGCCGAAAGAACAGAACTGCGCTGGCTGGTCTCTATACGGATGATACGTCCCTCTTTCATCTTCACAGAAGCCAGATTGGTCGATGTCTCTACCAATCCCGGAATGTCCTGGCTCATGGCATATACACCGTGTGGAAGTCCATACAGGGTCAATAACAAATTGCGGGTGGTTTTCCGGTCAATGGCCCAGGTACGGGCCGATTCTGATTCCAGCAGCAGTTGTAGGTTCGGCTCTACCACGGAAAGTTCATTCTCCATATCGGCGATAAAGAGATTCAGATCTACCCGGATAGATTCTTTATCTGCGAATGGGATGGCACAAACCGCGTATGCTTCTCTGGCGATGGCGTTGCGCAGGTTGCCTCCGTTGATCTCGCACAGATACATATTGTATTTCCTGGAAGTCTGGCTCAGGAAACGGTTCAATATTTTGTTGGCATTGCCCAGTCCGAGATGAATATCTGCTCCCGAATGTCCTCCTTTGAGCCCTTTTACTTCTATCCGGAAAAAGAAATAACCCGCGGGAATTTCTGTTTCTTCGTAGCGGAATTCTCCTACCGAGTCGATGCCTCCGGCACAACCGATAAAGAGTTCTCCTTCATCTTCCGAATCCAGATTGAGCAGGATATCTCCCTGGATAAAACCCTCTTTCAGAGCAAATGCTCCGGTGAGTCCGGTCTCTTCGTCCACCGTGAACAGGCATTCCAGCGGTCCGTGTTCGATATCATCCGCCGCCAGAACAGCCAACTGGGCAGCCACTCCGATGCCATTGTCCGCTCCCAGGGTAGTACCTTTGGCTTTCATCCATTCTCCATCGGTTTCCGTACGGATCGGATCGGTGAGGAAATCATGTTCCACATCGTTGTTCTTTTCGCATACCATATCTACATGAGATTGCAGGACCACGGTCTGTAGATTTTCCTTACCCGGAGTGGCCGGTTTACGGATCAATACATTGCCGGCCTCATCCACCTGTGTTTCCAAACCATGTTTTTCACCAAATGCTTTCAGATAAGCAATTATTTTTTCTTCTTTTTTTGAAGGACGCGGCACCTGGCAGATCTCTTCGAAATAACGGAAGACACTTTCGGGCTTCAGGTCAGTTGATCTTGTCATACAATTTGTTTTTGAAAGGGTTAAAGGATAATCCCTTTTAACCTGTTATTGCTAAATATTATTAAATTCAAGGGTTGTTGAGAGACTGTTTTCTTTTTTTTTATCCAAAAATAGAAGGCATAGTCCCTGCAAAAGTCTATATTTGCATCCACAAAATTAATAGAAATGCTCAATACTATACTTATAACTCTGTTAATTGTTGCAATATCTCTTACCTTTCTGGGACTAAAGGTCTTTTTTACGAAAGAAGGACGTTTTCCCAACGGACATGTGAGTGGCAATAAAGTATTACGGGAAAAAGGGATCGGATGTGTACAATCGCAGGACTGTGAAGCACGTATGAAGCCCCGGCACGCAGTAAAAGAGAGTAGTAACGCATCACAAACAAAATGAATTAATCATTTAAAAACTATATTTTTATCACATTATGAAGAGATTAAACTACCTGATTCATGGATTTGCGGCGCTTGTGATTGTCGTACTTTTTTCTCAGTGTTCAGGCAATGCCGGAAACAACACGACAGGCGTGGCAGAAACAACCGGTTCTATTTCTACTTCCAATATGAAAATCGCTTTTGTAGAGATCGACTCTCTGCTAACATCCTATGATTTCTGGAACGATCTGAACGAAGCGATGTTGAAAAAAGAGGAGAACATCCGTGTTACTCTTACTCAACGTGGACGTGAGCTGGAAAATGAGATCAATGAATTTCAGCGTAAGATAGAGAACAATGGTTTTGCTACCCGTGAGAGAGCTGAGCAGGAACAGAACCGCTTGATGAAAAGACAACAGGAACTACAGGAACTGCAGAATAAGCTGACTTCGGAACTGGCAGCGGAAAATCAGGCCAATAGTTTTATCTTCCGTGACTCTATCAACTCTTTCCTGAGAGAGTACAACAAGATCCATAATTACAGCATGATCTTCAGCAAAACCGGTTTTGATAATCTGTTGTATGCCGATAGTGTTTATGATATTACCAAGGAGATCGCGGATGGCCTGAATGCGCGTTACTCTAAAAAATAAGATCGCCACGTTGTGATTAAATAGGAATAAAGGAACAATGAAAGCGTCCGGTGGGTATACCATCGGACGCTTTTTTATTTGTCAGTACATTTGGAAATTCATTTATAAGGTATCACGTTTACATGGTAGCACATCTGCTGTGTGTCATACATATATCATACAATGTATTGGCATATATATATATATCATACAAATACATTGTATGATATATTTTATCTGATCCTATTATATATAACAGAAGTGCCTCCCTTTTTCAATCAAAATGTATTGGTAACTGAAAGACAACTATCATACAGGAACAGGAGTTAACCCTCTTTTTCTTTCTTTTCTTCCTGTGGGATACGGAAGGCAGTATACAATTGCAAGATGGCTGCTACCGAGAGGCAAAGGATCCATTCATTCTTATCTGTCAGCATCATAAAACCTCCTGAGACCACTAAAAGAAAAGCTCCGAAAAGTTGTTGTCTGCGCAGACGGCGTATGTTCCGGTTCGTTCCTTTGTAAGGGGTATTCACTTGCGCCAGAGCTACCAGAGTAGCTCCTACTGTGTATATATAAGGAGCATAGGTCGGGTAGGTAAGATATACAACAGCCCCGATAAGTAGCAAAATGGCTCCGGTAATAAAAAAGGCGGATAGCAGACGGTTCATGTGTTTCAGTCTTCAAAAACGAAAATGTCCTCGTTGGGTTTCTTCATGAGATACTTTTCCCGGGCAATGCGTTCGATCGCTTCCGGATTGGTGGTGAGTTCCTGAAGTATCCGGGTACTCTCTTCGTATTCACTGCGATATTTTTCAATCTCTTTTCGCAATTGCTTTATTTCCCGTTCATACTGCCACCTGCGGCTCCAGCTGTTCTCATCGAGAAAGCCGATGATAACCACGAATACCAGCAGTGTGATCAGGTATTTCCTCCTGCGGATAAATAGCCAAACCGAACTCAGATTGTTCATAATCTCTTTTTTGGATGCTTTCCGCAAAGATAAAACTTATAACTTTAAAACCTGTCACAAAAACTTTTTTTGTGTACATTTGCACGAACTCTATTTCACAGCATCATCCCGATTATGGAAAATTATATCGTTTCGGCCCGCAAATATCGTCCGTCTACGTTCGATTCGGTTGTGGGCCAGCAATCACTTACCACGACCCTCAAAAATGCCATTGCCACTCAGAAACTGGCACATGCTTATCTTTTTTGCGGCCCCCGTGGAGTGGGAAAGACAACTTGCGCGCGTATCTTTGCCAAGACCATCAACTGCATGTCGCCCACACCGGAAGGAGAGGCGTGTGACGGATGTGAGTCCTGTATCGCGTTCAACCAGCAACGTTCTTATAACATTCATGAACTGGATGCTGCTTCCAACAACTCTGTCGATGACATCCGGCAACTGGTAGACCAGGTACGTATTCCTCCTCAGATCGGGAGATACAAAGTATATATCATAGATGAGGTACATATGCTCTCGGCCTCTGCTTTCAATGCATTTCTGAAGGCATTGGAAGAGCCTCCCCGCCATGCTATCTTTATCCTGGCTACTACGGAGAAGCATAAGATACTTCCCACGATCCTTTCCCGTTGTCAGATATACGATTTCAACCGGATGGGGGTCAGCGATACGGTAGATCATCTGATGTATGTAGCCGGCAAAGAAGGCATCACTGCCGAACCGGAAGCGCTGAATGTGATTGCACTGAAAGCAGACGGAGGGATGCGCGACGCACTTTCCATCTTCGATCAGGTCGTGAGCTTCACAGGAGGCCATATTACCTACCAGAGTGTCATAGAGAATCTGAATGTACTGGATTATGAATACTATTTCCGACTGACAGACTTTGTGCTGGGCAATCGGGTCGGTGACGCGCTTCTGCTGTTCAATGAGGTACTCAATCATGGTTTTGAAGGCGGCCATTTCATCAGCGGGCTGGCTTCTCATTTCCGGGATATCTTAGTGAGTAAGGACGAAGCAACGCTGATGTTGTTAGAGGTTGGAGCCAGCATCCGCGACCGTTATCGGCAGCAGGCCATACAGTGTCCGCTTCCTTTCCTGTACAAAGCATTGAAATTGTGTAATGATTGTGACCTGCAATACCGGACCAGTAAGAATAAACGCTTGCTGATCGAACTGACGCTGATCCAATTGGCCCAGTTGACTGTAGACGATGAAGCATTCGGATCGGGGCGTAGCTCTGCACAGGAGATCAAACCGGTATTCCGGACAGCCACTCAGGAGACGACAGCCTCTTCCGCCTCAACCGCGGGAGTTCCTTCCGCTTCTTCTGTGTCATCGGGTACCGCTGCTGCTCTGGCTCAACCCTCCGTAGGTAGTCAGTCCCCTGCTCCGGTATCTCCCGCCACTCCGTCGCAGCCGGTTGCGTCTGTATCTCCTCCGGTGCAACCCACCGCTGCTACTCCTTCTGCGGGTAATGCGGCGGCTCCTTCTCCCCGCAGAGAGGAAGCGGCATCTCGTATGCCTGAAGCATTGCGGAGTGCGCAGTATTCTCCGGAGAAAAAGATACCCGTAGTCAAGAAAAGTAGCCTTGGCCTTTCCATTAAGAATCCCAACAGAGAATCGGAAGAGAAGAAGTCCACAGTACAGCAACAACAGGCTGAAGTAGCCCAGGAAGACTTTATATTCAATGAGAGAGACCTGAATTATTACTGGCGCGAGTATGCCGGACAGCTTCCGAAGGAACATAAAGCTACTTCCATACGTATGCAGAATATACGACCGGTCCTGATCTCTGAGACAACATTTGAAGTGGTGGTGGATAATAACATCATTGAACGGGATTTTATAGCCTTAACTCCTGCCGTACAGGACTTTCTGCGCGCCCGTTTGCGGAACAGTAAGATTACCATGAAGGTGAGGGTCAGTGCTCCTAAGGAAAATGTAAAAGCATTCAGCGGGGTAGAGAAGTTCCAGATGATGTCACAGAAAAACAATGCACTGCTTTTGTTGAAAGAGGAATTCGGATTGGAACTTTCCTGATCTGTTCCTGCCAACAGATATATAATCCTGCTCCATCCTGATATCAGGGGTGGAGTTTTCTTGTTTGTACATCTGCGCGCTGTTTATGGGAAACCGGTCAGGCGGTTCCGGATGTAATTTATTTGGATATACGGTATCTGATGCTCACTAAACCAAATTTATCCTGTTTTGTTTTTTATGTATGCAAGAAGACAAACAGCCTGTACCTGTACATACTCTGGACGATCTGTTACAGGGATTACTTTCTGATCTGGGACTACATTCTTTTGTAATAAATATACTGGATCAGGCCATTTTATTAGTTACTGTTCTGTTGACAGCCATGGGGATCGGGTATATATTCAGAAGATTCTTATTAAACGGGATCAGTCGTCTGGCCCACCGTACCCACTACACATGGGACGATCTGTTGTTGGAGCACAATGTTATCCGTAACCTGTTGAAGATTGTACCGGCAATACTTATCTATATGTTGCTTCCTTTCTTTTTCAATGAAGGACGCGACCTGATTTCTCTGTTACGCAAGTTGTGTGTGATCTATATCATCTTTGCTTTTTTATTGGCACTCAATGGACTGATCCTGGCCATGTACGATCATTACAGGCGTAAAAAGGTCAATCGGGTACGTTCTCTGAAAGGTCTTATTTAGGTATTTCAGGTGCTGATATTCTTTATCGGTGCCATTGTTATGATCGGTATTCTTGTCAATAAATCACCTACCGTACTTTTTGCCGGGCTCGGAGCATCGGCAGCTATTTTCTCTCTGGTCTTTAAAGACCCTCTGGTGAGTTTTGTAGCAGGTGTACAGTTGTCTCTGAACGATATTATACGCCCGGGAGACTGGGTCACTCTGGCCGATCAGAAAACCGATGGTATCGTGCAGGAAATAGGGCTCATTACGGTTAAGATCAAGAACTTTGATAATTCCATATCTACTGTGCCTCCTACGGTATTGCTGACAAATACCTTTAAGAACTGGAGGGAGATGGTAGAGTCGGGTGGACGATTGGTTGTCAAACCGATCTATGTTGACAAGGCTTCCGTGAAACAGTGTACCCCGGAAATGCTGGATAAATTGCGCCAGGAGTTCCCTGTATTGAAAGATCCTTTATCTGGTACCACGCAACCGCCTACGAATACTCAGGTGTTCCGTATTTATCTGGAAAAATATCTGGAAAAATCTTCAGAAGTGAACCAACAGATGGAGGTACGTGTTGCACAAATGGAGATCACCGACAGAGGGGTCCCTATTCAGCTTTACTTCTTTTGCACGAATAAAGACAATAAGGAATATGAACGCATACAATCGGATATTTTTGATTATGCGATTGGTATATTGCCTATGTTTGAATTGGTTCTTAAATAAGAACACTATTTGTTTATTTGATGATTTAATTGCATACAAACCACGACGTTGTAAAAACTAAACTGGATGTTCTGTTCGGAAAAGGTATGGATGTGGATCCATACCTTTTTTATTTCTTGTCCGGATGGTAACGGGATATAGGTAACGCAGAAGAGATCCGGATAAGGCAGGTAATATACCACGAGTCCGGGGAAAGAAGCCTATCTGAAAAAATGACCGGGGTTGGAAATCAAAGTGGGGAAAATTGATAACCAATTCAGGAGAGAATGGTTACTAATGGACCCGTTTTATGGTAGAGCTTGCATATAGGGTAAAGTAAGAAAGAATGACTTCTATTTGTGTATATACAAAAAGTGAAGGTGTACATCATGTGGGTACGCCTTCACTTTTGTCGGATACAGATCTGTAAGACCTGAGTTCTCTTTATAGAGGGATCCGGATCTTCTGTCCCGGATAGATGCGGTTGGGATCTTTGATCTGGTCTTTATTCGCTTCCATGATCTTGTTCCAGGTCATTCCCGGATATCTGGCAGCGATCTTACTCAGACTGTCTCCGGATTTTACCTCATATACCTCTTCCTTGCTGTTGGAAGCCGTATTTGCATCGGTAGTATGGATATTCAGGACCAGATCTCCGGAACGCATCTCCGGATCGATCTGATTGTAGATGTTCCACATCTGATCCTTTACTGAGGTTGGAGCAGATCCATCGATATGCAGTACATTGTTCTCTTCTTTGATGGAGAGACCTTGTACACCGGCTTGCCGGGCATAATCGATCAGTTTACCATATTTGTCCTGTACTGCCATTAGTCTACTACGGTCAGTTGGTTAACGACTTTCTTGGCTCTGGCCTCATTGGCCACCTGCATCACATGTTGCAGGTCGTCTCTTTTTACTTTACCGGTCAGGATCACTTCTCCGTCGCGTACTTCCACATTCACATCTTTGTACTTGCTGTCTGTCAGGCGGGTAGAGATGTTGTCAGTGATCACGTGATCCGGATCGTAAGAGATAGCCGGAGGAGGCGCGGGAGCATTGACCATGATGTTGTTGTTCACAGACTTGATGTGCTTCACGGCTTTGGCAGTTTGCTCGGCACCGATCTTATCTGTTTCGGAATTCACAGTACCGGTCAGGGTCGCTACTCCGTTGTGCACACTGGCGCTGACTTCCGGATAAGATACGGTCAAAGCGGAGTTCACATCTTTCTGAAGGTTGGTATCGCTGGGCTTACAGGAGTAAAGGGTCGCAATAGCGAATAAGCCACAGAAAAGAATTAACAATGATTTTTTCATTTTTTTCAGTTATAAGTTTGGTTTATATTTTTCAACATAAAAACACCATAAAGTGAAAAGTTGTTCATCAGATCGGAGAATTAACACCTTTCTGCCGGATTTCTTTGTTTTTCTGTTGTACCGTAGGCACAAATCAGGAAATATTCAGGGTACGTTTGCTTAGTTCTATCTCTTCGGTGTTGCCCGTATGCTTTCCGGGAACATCGGATAGTTTCACAGCGTACAGGAATTTATCGGCCTTCTTTGCCTTTACTTCCGTGAGCTTGATCACCATATTGAGCGGAGTGGCTCCCACATCATTGGTGAAATAGGTACCGATCCCGTAGGCATCGTGAATACGCCTTCTCACAAATTTTTGTATCTCTTCTACCTTTTCCAGATTGAGAGAGTCGCTGTATACAATGGTTTTTGAGGTCGGATCTATCCGGTGTTCCCGGTAAAATTCAAGGATCTTATCTGTAAACTCCAGCGGATCTCCGCTGTCCCAGCGTACACCGTCGAATAATTTGGCCTGTTTCAATTGGAAAGAGTGCAGAAAAGAATCGGTCGTATAGGTATCAGTCAGTGTGATCCCCAGACTTCCCTGATATACATCTGTCCAGGCCTCCAGTGCTTTCATGTTGGCCGAACGATAGCCGTAGATGGCTCCGTGATACATAAACCATTCGTGTGGCATGGTACCTATGGGTGTGGTATCGTACTTCATGGCCAGATACACATTACTGGTACCTTTGAAATATTCACCGGAATTTTCTTTCAGAGATTTCACAACTATATCCTGTACATCTGAAGAAAATCGCCGGCGTGTACCGAAGTCCGAATGGTCGGCTCCCAGTTCACTCAGTTTCCGGGCTTTATCGATCGCTTTTTCTTCTGCCTGACTGGGAACAGCACCTGTCATCCGGAAATAGAGTTCCGAGATCAGTGCCATCAGCGGTACTTCCCACAGGACGGTACGGAACCAATAGCCCTCTATAGCGATACGCAGTTCGCCTTCCTGCTGGGAAATATGTACTTCATCCGGGTTGTACCTGTATCCTTCCAGAAAGTCGATGAAAACAGGATCAAAGAAATAACAACGTCTGGTAATAAAATCCTTTTCTTGCCGGGTCATCCGCAGGTCGCTCATTGATTGAATTTCTTTTTTCAATGCTTCGGCAAATCCTTCGGGAAATGGGGTACGACCGCGGTTCATAAACTCGTAGCGTACCCAGGCTGTAGGATACAAACGTTGAATGGCCAGCATGACCGAGAACTTGTACAGGTCATTATCTGTAAAATGAGTAAGGATCATAAGTCCGGATATAAAAATCAAGAAGGACTCTACCTTTGCAGGGACAATGCATGTTTGTCACCCTATCCCGGATACAGTCCTTCTGATGGATTATTTAATAGAGGCAGGATCAGCTCAGTTTCTTTTTGATCGTATCCGTACCTTCTTTCAGATCTCTTTTGGTTTTATGGGCATCTTTTTTCACATCTTCCTTGAAGTCGTCCCAGGCATCCTCCACGCGATCCGCGCCTCTGTCGATCTTGTCACCTGCCCTGTCTGTGGCATCCCGGGCATCCTCTTTGAAGTTGTCCCACGAATCTTCTACGCGGTCGGCTCCTCTCTCTATTTTATCGCCGGCTCTGTCCGCGGCATCTCTGGTATTGTCTTTCAGCTCTTCGTAGTTCTCTCTTGTATTCTCTTTGGAACGTTGACTGCAAGAGACTCCTCCGATGAGAAAAACAGCCAGACATATCATACTTATACTTTTTTTCATCTCTGTTTTCATTTACTTTATATATACAGGCAATAGAATAAACTCCTCTTCTCCACACTAATATACGCTATGCTTTCTACTGTTCTTCCTATAACTTCCGGTCTGTGTATACTGAAAAAGAGTTTCAGACCGGCCTGTCTTTATAAAAGCATTCTGTCTGCCGGAAGAAGCAGCATGGTATACCTCACGATGAGGTAACAAGCTATCTTTTCGGGCAGACAGAACAGGCTAAGAACATATCATGTGGATGTTATCCCTGAATGGGTCAGAATCTGAATCCGTAACCCAGCAGGATTACGGCAGAGTCGTCGTCGGCAAACTGGAATTTTAATTCGGCATTGAGGTAATTACGTGTACTGATGTTGTAAGTGATACCGGCACCTATGTTGAATGCGAATTTGGTGCTTGTATAAGCCTTATCTTTTCCGTTGGAATCCGAATCTTTTCCGTAGAAATTGTTCTGCATACCGATACCAGCCAACGGATATACGGAGAAACGTTCGCCTGGGAAGTTGAATACATAGTGCGCGTTGATGTTCACATCCAGACCGGTTACTTTGTCGTTCGGAAAGAAGAACATTACATCCGGAGCAATACGGATTTTGTCGGTGAGGTTGTATCTTCCCTGTACTCCGAGAGCAAATCTTTTATAACTGGTCTGATATCCCAGGTTCCCCAGAACTGAAAAATCGCCGGTCTGAGCTGTTGCACCTACTGTTGTGGCTATGAAAGCAATTAAAAATAAAAACTTTTTCATACATTAAAATTTTTAGAATGTTTAATTGAATTGTTTTAAAAATGATGATTGCAGAATCAGATCCTTCAGAGAAGGGTTCCTCTGATCCGATCCTTTTGTTATAAATCCGTTTGAAGAATTCACTTATATTGTTTTTAGTTTATTCTTATCTGTTATTTACCCTTGTGCCGGCCAGATCGGTCTCTGCAACGGATGCAAACATCCGGTTACCGCTTCCATATACCGGTTTGTAACGGTTTCTTCAAAGAAACAGTCTGTTTGGTAATTTGTTCGTAGATCGGAAAAAATCTTCTGTAAAGTTAAGGAATGAATGGTGTGATACAGCGTGTCAGATAGCTGATCAGGGACATAAGAAAAAGCCATACAGGATGGATAAAATTAGCGAACAATCCGTAACAATCCTGAAAAGGTACTTCGTTTATTCCTTACGGTGGAAAGAAACTGAACAAAAAAAGAAAAAATCTTGTTGCAGATACGGAATCACACCGTGTAGCATACTACCGGGTAAACTATTTTAAAGAGGGAATATCAGCATGCTGCATATAACCTCTGACTAAAATAATTATAGATTTATATACTAACTTAAACTTAAACATTATGGAAGGATTAGGATTGTTATGGTCCATCATCATTGGTATTGCTGCCGGTGCTATTGCCGGCTGGATCATGAAAGGACGTGGATTTGGTATTTTGGTGAATCTGATCGTGGGTCTGCTGGGTAGTTTGCTGGGCGGATGGATCTACGGTTTGTTAGGATTCAGCACAACTAGTATCCTCGGTGTATTACTGATGTCTGTGGTGGGCGCGGTAGTCCTGCTCTGGATCGTTTCACTTTTTAGAAGAAATGTGTAGCTATCCGCTATCTGTACACCAAACGTTCAGATGATCTATACAGAAATTATCTGTACCATAGGTTGCGGATAGCCAACAGCTGTATTTAGTCTGAAAACCATAGGAGGGAGTGTCTTGCACAGTCAGGTGGGGTTTTTGAAGGTTACCTTTCTGGCAGCGGGCACTACCTCTTTTCTTTTGTATGCTCCGTATCTTCCGCGAAAGAGGGGTCATCCGGTTGTAGAGAAAGAAGAGATCCCGGATGACCCATCTATCGCTGCGTTGGTATATCCTTTACAAACGGATACCTCCCTCCAGACCGATCTCTTCTTTGAAAGTCCTGTCATGCGACACCACCAGTAAAGATCCCTGAAAGTTCTGTATACTACCGGCCAGTATATCCATGCTGCGGATATCTAAGTTGTTGGTAGGTTCGTCTAAGATAAACAGATCAGGAGCCTGTTCACTGACCTGCAGGCAGCAAAGGATCAATCTCATTTTTTTCACCTCCACTCAATTGCCTGCACGGTTTGTTCCATACTTCCGATGGGAACAGGTACCGGTTAAGTATGGTTTTCAGCTCGTTCTCCGGCAATTTCCTGTGATTGAATTCCTGTATCTGTTGCCATATGGTCCACCTGTTGTCTATCAGAGAATATTGCTGATCCAGATAAAGGTATCGGAAATCGGTACGGTGGATCTTTCCGGTCGCAGGCAGCAATTCTCCTGTGATCAGCCGGATCAGAGTTGTTTTTCCCGATCCGTTGTCGCCCTCCAGTTGCCATCTGTCGCCACTGCGAAAACAAAAAGTCAGTGGCTCTTTCCAGAGCAGTCTATCGGTGTAGGCAAAATTAATACTTTCGGCTTCCAGGAGTATTTTTCCTTTGTGAAGGCCGGAAGCCTGGATATCTGTCCGCAAGATTGCACTCTGCGCCAGAGATTGGCGTATGTCCCTTATCTCACCGGAGAGTTGTTCTATTTTTCCGGTTTGTTTCTCCTGTGATTTCGCGCTGCTGTTCTCTGCCTGATCTTTCAGGAGTCCCATCGTAATGCGTGGAAGCCCTTTCTTCCGATTGGCCTGTTCGCCCCGTATATTCCGTTTCTGATTGCGTTCGGCCAGCTTTCTGGCGTGTCGTCTGGCCTGTCCCAGTTCACTGCTTCTGGATTGTAATTTCTCTTCCATACTTTCGAGCAGTTTCTCTTTTTGTTCCCGATAGAAGTCATAATTACCTCCATAGCGGGTGAGTTTTTTCTGGCTCAGTTCTGTGATACCGGGAAGTTGTTTCAGCAGTTGACAATCGTGGCTCACGATGACCAATGCCGCGGAAGTATGCTGTAGAAACCGATACAATCTTTCCCGTCCCTTGTGATCGAGGTGATTGGTGGGCTCGTCCATCAGTATGATATCCGGTTGATGCAGGTCGATACCGGCAAGAAAAACTTTCGTTTTTTCTCCTCCGCTGAACAGGGAGAAGGGATGTGTGAGGCTGCTGTAAGGAATCTCCCAGCGATCGAGGGCTTCCTTTGCTTTCTCTTCGATGTCCCACTCCTCATTCAGTGTGTCGAAGTTCTCTTGAGCCGGATTTCCTTTCAGGATCTCTTGCAAGGCATGCAATTTCCGATTTATATGCAATACCTCAGCCAGTGTCTGGTGGTCGTACTGGCCAAAGTGCTGAGGCACGTAATAGCATTCTTCCGTACAGTGGTATATGCCCGTGGTGGGAGAGAGTTGTCCAGCCATGATACGGAGCAAAGTAGACTTTCCGGATCCGTTGTCACCTACGATAGCAGTTTTTTCGCCTTTGCTCAGACTGAAATCAAGGTTTTCGAAAAGGGATTCTTTATCCGGATGGATATAAGATATCTGTTGTAGAATCATACACATAGGGATTAGCAATTAAAAAAAAACGGGAACCAAAAACGATAGAAAGGTATGGTAACCACTCTTTTAGTTGACGACTATATGTGTATATACCCTGTTCCTTTCCGGAGAGGAGAGGAAAAAAGATCAAACTATGGGCTACCTCAGATCGTAATTCTCATTGTAGGAATATAAGTTTCGGTTGCAAAGATAAGAAATAATATATGGATATCCTCAGAGTCAGTTTTATTTTTGCTCGTTTCTTTTCATAAGCTCTTTATTTTATCAGGTGACTCTATCTGTCGGATAGCTATTTCTACCCCTTAAACAATAGCCTTACCTTTTCTTATATCTTCCTTATTTATGCGGGCAATTTCCTCCAAATCCGGACATTTTACTATCCATTTCCAGCGTGGTTATTAAAAAGATGATTTTTTTTCTTTTATCCTTGTCAGAAGTGCCTGTGACGCCGTTTTTTCTCTAAAGTTTTTTTTACCATGGCACAATAACTTTTCATGATAACACACGAACGTTTCATGATGAAAACAGGTATTTTTTTCTTTCATTCTTTCCTTTTACCTTTCGTCAGTTTTTCATGATAAACCCCCTTCCGGCAGTCTCTCTGCCTTGCCTGTCGGGAAGGGTAAAAGAGAAGGCAGCACACACATTTATATACAAAATAAAATGAAACATATATTACTACTATTATGTGCAGTTTTTGTACTGCATCTCTCCCTCTGCGCCCAGGAGCAGCGTGGATTTCTCAACCGGACGCCCGAATTCCCACAGATCAATACCCCGGTGGCGGCCTCCTTTCACAAATTTGTCGATCAACCGGTCAGCCCGTATACAGGCACACCGGAGATCACTGTTCCTCTGATCACCCTGGAAGACGGAATGATCCGTCTGCCGATCGCCCTGCGCTACAACTCCTCGGGCATCAAGGTCAGCGAAGAAGCCGGATGGGTAGGACTGGGATGGAACCTGCAGGTCGGAGGGGTGATCACCCAACAGACCGTAGGCGACTTCGACCAGATCGATACCGAGTATAAAAACCTGCTGAGCCGGATGGAACTCACCACCGACCGGATATACAACTGGTCTACCTATCCCTATACCCAGACGATGCACAACGCATTTCCCGGCGGGATGCACAAAGTCGGCTACAGAGCCGGTAAAATGAATCCGGACGTATTCTATTATTCCTATCCGGGAGGAAGTGGCAAGTTTATCATCGACTACCGTACCGATCAGATCCATATCCTCAACCGGGAAGAGAACATCAGGATAGAGATTACCCGGACCTCTTCCACCCAGGCAGCCAGCATCCAGGAGTTCCGGATCACCACCACCGAGGGGTCAAACACTATTTTACCCAGTATACCCAGATGTCACACATCAATGTCCCGCTCAACCTGGTATCTGTCAGCTATGTGCTCACCTCCAGTGTCTACCCCAACGGACAGACAGTAGCCTATCAGTACCAGAAAACGAATCACCGTTCCTACCACAAGAACTTCTCTTTTCAGGCACCTTACGCTTCCAGTGGTACTTCCCGATTTCTGGGAGATGGTTATTATTCCACCTCTGAGGCGGTATACGAAGGTACGGAGTTTTACTTGACCCGCATGGGTACTACCAATTACGAGGTAACATTTGAATTAGCAGACCGTATAGATATTCAAAACGGTTACAGGCTCCATACCATGAAAGTCAGATCCAAAACTACTCACCAGCCTTTTGAGCGGGATTTTCATTTCCGGTACGATTACTATACAGCCTCTTCCATAGGCCCGAAATGGCGGCCCATGGGTGGAGATGCTATGGAAGACTACGTCACCAAACGTTTGCGTCTGGATGCGGTATATCAACAGTCGGGCACTGCCACCAACGAGCGGTACGAATTCACTTACGACAGTACCCCACTACCGGAAAAGTACTCTTATCAGACAGACTATTGGGGATATTACAATGGTAAAGGCAATCGCTCTACCTATCTCCCTGATCTGAAGAATCTGAAATGGGGACATACACTGGGTATCGGAAATTACGACGAAATATGCAACCTGATGAGTAAATACGGCTATAACACCCATTCCAATGATCGCGGGGCTTCTTATACTTACGCCAAAGCCGGTATATTGACCGGGATCAAATACCCCACCGGAGGGTATACTCAATTTACATACGAGAGTAACTCTTTCCTGGAGCGTAGTCAGGTAAATTCCGGAGCCAAAACCATTTCCGTAAAAGATCAGAATCAGACACCTCCCAGTAATTATGCATACTTCACCCTGGAAACACCGACCGAAGTAGAGATCGAATTCGCCTTCACCCGGGGTACAGCCAGTTGGCTGGATGTATGGAAAGGAGGCGCAGGAGGAGGAGTGATCATGCACGGAACCAATGTCGTCAAAAGTTATAGCTTTTCAGACGATTGCCAATATTATGCCAACCATCATCCCAATGAGAGTTACATCATTAAGAAAGATAAATTGCACCTGGAAAGTCATTCTCCTGCTTCCGGTGCTCAGTTGAGATATTACTTCCAGGCCAATATTTCTAACAATTTTGGCAACCAAAACGGTGCCAGCACCAACCACATCACCATGACAGGAACCCTTTCTTACAAAGAGAAGATTTTTTATAAAGACATGGAGTACCAGGGCTGTGGGGTTCGTATCCGGAAGATTGATTTCTACCAGCAAAAAGGAGATGCCACTCCGCTTAAATCGGTAAGCTATGAATACAAAGATCCCTCTACCGGAGAATCCAGCGGTATATTAATGGAACAAGTACAAATGGTCAAACCCTATACCGGCACTTTCAGTTACCTGCGCGACCTGGCAGTTACGGGTACCAACTATGTACTGGCCCGGCTGAACGTGGCAGAGATCACCGGCAGCAACATCATCAGTAACCCTTATGGTACTGTAGGAGGAGTGGGATATTCGTATGTCAAAGAGATACATACCAATAACGGGCTTACTGCCGGATACACGGAGTACCGGTACCACAACAAAAGACCGACATTCACCCTGACCAGTGTGCGGCTGGATGATCCGGCAAACGGCAAGCCCATCAGCATAACCCATTGTGACAGTCAGGGCCAGGTGAAATCCAGCGAATCCTATACCTATCAGATCAAAGATGTCCATCATTATTTCGGAGTGAATGTCCGGGACAATTTCAATATGTTTCCCGGTATATATTCACGCGAGCCACAGGTACGGCTGGAGTCGTATGAGAACGACAAAGGATATTATCCGGGACGTATGACCATCCTGTTGCATCAGCTCAATGCCTACGACGTGACCCTGCAAAACAAAACTGTCCGGACAGACGGAGTCAGTGTCAGGGAAGAATATGGCTACGACGCCTCTACCCTGCAACTCACCCAACGCCAGCGCAGCGCCACAGGTAGCGACCTGCTGACCTACCGGTATTCCTATCCCAATCATTACCATTTTGCTCCCTACACGCGGCTCACACAAGAGAACCGGGTCCATCGTCCGGTCGAAGAAAAAGTATTGCGCAACGGCAATCTGATAGAAGCCACACTCACCGAATACCAGGTCTTCGGCAATAGTAACCTGGTACTTCCGGCACGGAGATATGTTTCTCAGATCACCGGGCAGACAGGCAATCCGACGACCTATACCGCCAGCGGACCGCTCGCCTCGGTATACCCCTACTGGTCCGCCTCTTTCGAGAGATACGACCTGCGGGGAAATCCCCGGCAAATCCGCACCACGGACGGACCGGAAACCGTCTATCTGTGGGGATACAACTACCAATATCCGGTAGCCAAAATCGAAGGGGCCACTTTCGAGCAGGCAAAGAACTTGCTCACCGAAAGTTACATCAACTCCCTGGCCACCAATCAGGCCATCACCGCCGCCACAGCGGCAGAGATACGCAACAAACTCACCTCACTACCGGCACTGGTCACCACCTATGTCTACAAACCCCATACGGGACTGCTAAGTACCATACTGCCCCATGGCGATACTTTTACTTACCAGTACGACCCGTTCGGAAGGCTACTAAAGATCACCGACCGCAGCGGCAAGGCCGTAGAGGAATACCAATACAATTACAAACCCTGAAACATTACTTCTTATGAAACGAATATATATACTTATGAGTTTGCTTACCTGTGTAGCTCTGTGCGCCAGATCCCAGGTCAGCACCCAGAACTACATCCGTACCCGTACCCACCTGAGTGATACAGGTACACAATACCTCGACCAGATCCAGTACATCGATGGCCTGGGACGGCCCTTCCAGACCGTACACAAGGGCATTACTCCGGCCAAAACTCATCTGACGACCTTACAGGAGTACGATGCCCTGAGCCGCGAGTCGAACCTCTGGCTACCCCATGTCAGCAGCGCCGAATATACAGACCCAGCCCTATTGAAAACCCAGGTACCCGCTACGTATGGCGCAGACGGACGACCCTACTCACAACTCCGGTATGAAGACTCGCCCCTGAACCGGGTGACAGAAGCCTACGGACCGGGAGTACTCTGGATCGCCAGACCGGTAAGAACCGATTACCTGAGCAATACCACCGATGGGCAACTCGCCTGTAAACTCTATAAGATCAGTAGCACAGGTACTTTAACCACTACAGGCAATTATCCGGCCAATGAACTGTATGTGGTCAGGTCCACCGATGAAGACACGAAGATCTGCTACCAGTTCACCGATAAACTCGGACAACTTTTGCTGACCCGTCAGGTAAACGGCACACAGACGCACGATACCTATTACGTCTACGATGACTATGCCCGCCTGCGATTTGTCCTCTCACCCATGTATCAGGAAACGGCCAATCTGCACCTGTATGCCTACCAGTATACCTACGACGGCAGAGGACGATGCACACAAAAGAAGCTACCGGGATGTGAGCCCATCCGCTATGTCTACGACCGGGCAGACCGGATCATCTTCTCACAGGACGGAAACCAACAGGCAAAAGCTGTTAAAGAGTGGAGCTTCTACCTCTACGATGCCTTTGGCAGGGAAGTACTGCAGGGTACCTGTACCAACACAAACACCGCACCGGTAGCTTCCACCCTGGTGACCACCTCTTTTGTAGCTACCAACACAGGGATCGGCAATAGCGGATACACCAGCAGCTTCGCCCTGGTAAACCCGGTTGTTGAGCGCATCTGCTACTACGACACCTACAGCTTCCGCTCCCTGACCGGATTTACCAACACTACGGACTTCCCTACCACCACCGTCTCTGCCAAAGGAATGCTCACCGCACAGGTACACATATCCGCTGGTACTACCACCCGCCTGTGCGAAGCCTTCTACTACGATGCCAAAGGACGGCTGGTAAACCACGTAGCAGCCAATTACCTGGGAGGATACGACAAAACAGGGACAACTTACACCTTCACCGGGCTGCCCCTGACGGTTACCAAAACACACACGGCATCCGGTAAGACCACACAGACCGAAGTATACACTCACAGCTATGACCATGCAGAAAGGCTTACCAAACTCACTCATAAGTTAAATAGTAATGCTGCTGTCACCCTGGCGGAGTATACCTACGACAACCTGGGAAGAATGCTCACCCGAAAGAATCATGGATTAGCAGCTACCAATACCACGCATGCCTACAACATCCGCAGCTGGCTCACCGGACTCACAGGTACACTCTTTACCCAGAACCTGTACTACAATACCGGATCGGCAACATCTGCTTACAACGGAAACATCAGTTCGATGACCTGGAAAGCAGGAACAGAGACTACTACCCGGGGATACAAGTTCACCTACGACGGGTTAGACAGGCTGACAACTGCTACATATGGAGAAGGCACGGCTATCTCTACCAATTCCAACCGTTTCGATGAGAAAGTAACCCTCTATGACAAGAATAGTAACATCAAGAAACTGGAACGACGGGGAAAGACTTCTACTACGGCCTACGGAGTGATCGATAACCTAACTTTTACCCACACCGGTAACCAGTTATTAAATGTTTCAGACGCAGCCACAGATCCTACGTATGCAGGGAACTTCAATTTTGTGGATGGTAACAAAGGAACAGGTACAGAATATGTCTGGGATAAAAATGGCAACTTAGTACAAGATTATAACAAACAGATAGCCAATATCTCGTATAATTCCTTAAATTTGCCCGTAAAGCTGCAATTTCGTCAGGGCCACACGGCAGAGTATCTCTACGATGCTTCGGGAGTGAAACGTCAGGTCAAGCACACTACGACCAATCAGAATCTCTCTGTAGGCTGGGGAAGTTTCAAAGAGATCACTGCCGCTCAAAAAGCCAGTGAGAAGGTAACGGACTATTGTGGCAGTGTGATCTATGAAAACGGAGCCTTAAAAATGATCCTCACACCCGAAGGGTATATAACGTTGAGTGGTACTACGCCTACTTATCACTACTACCTCAGAGACCATCTGGGAAACAACCGGGTGGTAGTCAGTCAGAGCGGTACGGTAGAGCAGGTGAATCATTACTATCCGTTCGGGGGATTGTTTGGTGAAGGAACAGCTACAAGTACTCAGCCTTATAAGTACAACGACAAGGAACTGGATCGCACGAATGGACTGGATCTGTACGATTACTCGGCGAGGTACATGGATGCGGCAGTGGGACAGTTTACTACGGTGGATCCCATGGCGGAGAAGTATTATTCGATCAGTCCGTATGCCTATGTAGGGAATAATCCGGTCAATGCGATTGACCCGGACGGAATGGATTGGTATAAAATCAGAGATGATGATGGCAACTGGAATTACAAATGGACAGCTGAAGCACGTTCACAACAAGAATTAGATAAGATTGTGAAGGGTGCTGAGTTTTTAGGAGTAACTCACATAGAAAATGGACTTTACTTTAGTTTATTAGGTAGTACTTATGATGTCAAATCTACAGAGGGAAAAGCAATGCAAAAAATCGATGAAGCATTATATAATTATTATTTTGACGGACAAGTAAAATACAACCAATATGGTGAAAAAATAGGAACAAGTATGCCTAGTACAAATTTTGATATTGGAGAGTACACTAGAACCAGTGCGCTAAATTTAACAGAAGATACGTATTATCCATTTGAAGCCGAAGGGGGACAAGTTGTTCTTTTTAAACTACCTAAGGGAGTTGAAAATAAAGCAAAATTTGGAGGGTTTGAGCATATTACAAAAGGAAAATTCAGTGGAAATAAAAGTTATTCATCATCTGTTATAAAAGATGGGATAACTATAGAATTTGAAAGACAAAACACTCCTGGGAATCAAGTACGAAATTCTGCAATTATTGTTTTCCCAAATGCTTCATCTGCTAATATTTTTTATGATAAATGGAATTCTATAATGAAAGGAAGAACAAAATGAAAAAATTAATTATCATTCTAATTTTAATAATAAAAATAGGAATAGTTGAATGTTTCTCCTATACAGGAACAATCAGTTCAATTTTTTCTGATAGCTTACCAAAGAGTCCTATGGACTCTTTGGTAAGCTATCCAATCATGTATCCGTTAATTACAAGTTATTATTATTATAATTTGCAAAATCCAGAGAATATACAGGATCTTATTCAGTATGTACAATTAACAACTATAGATTCAGACAATGGTGACGCATTCTGGGAACATGTGAAATATTTGTTATTATCCGTAACTGAGACCTATCAGGATAAGTTTACTATGTCAAGAAATGAAGATATTTTCTCTTTTGCTCTTAAAGGGAATATTATTGCACAAATGAGAATTTCGACATTCCATTTAGATCCGTGTAATCTGACGGAATATGTAGGAAGAGATCCCAGGGAATATATAACCATTCAAAATCGTTTCACAACTTTCAGATATTATGATCTGAATAATAGACCTTTTCTAGAAATCGTAAAACTTCAGGAAAAATTGGATGAAAAAATACGAAAGCTAAAGATTACGTATCTACAACCAGATACATTTAATTTTTTTGATAATGGCGAATATACCTATCCTATTTATATTGTTCTGGAATATCGTTTGAAAGAAGGTCTTATATTGTTTTGTGAAAATATTCCTTTTTATACAAATCTCATATATTATAAAAAGTTAGAAGAATATCTTGGTATATTTTGTGAAGAGCACTCCTTATTACGTATCGTATTTTTGTCTCCGGAATATCAATAAATACAATCTATTGTGTATGGTAAAAAGGAATAATGATAACTTAAATTATATCTTCTTGTAAAAAAGACTATTTTCCCAAAAGAGAAGCAGTTAACCATAAGTGTAATTATGTAAATCATTACTATCCGTTCGGGGGCTTATTCGGAAAGGGCACAGCAAAAAGTACTCAGCCTTATAAGTACAACGACAAGGAACTGGATCGCACGAATGGACTGGATCTGTACGATTACTCGGCGAGGTACATGGATGCGGCAGTGGGACAGTTTACTACGGTGGATCCCATGGCGGAGAAGTATTATTCGATCAGTCCGTATGCCTATGTAGGGAATAATCCGGTGAAATATATTGATCCGGACGGAAGAATGATTCAAAGAGATCAGGAAAGAGAACAGATAGAAGAGAAACAACGCTATTCCAATCAAAGAAGCCTATGGGCATGGTTGAAGAATTCAGCCTCTACTTTGTTTTCTATTACTATAGACACCAGTTCTGAAGAGGCCAAAAAAGCTACGGTTGAGAATTACAATCAACAGTTACAGCAAATAGAAAGTCTGACTGGCGCAGTAGAGGTTTTACATACTGGCATAGCTATAGCATCCCCTGTTCCTATTGCATCTCTGGCAGAACTCGTAGTGGCTGCGGAAGCTGGAAATGCCATGGGAGTAGCGACAGCAACAGGTAGTCTTGCGTTGGATGCTGCGACTGCGGGCAAAGGAAGTACTATAAAAAAGGTGGAAAAGTACTATATAATTTTGCAAAGACACCAGCTGCTCATATGTTAGAAAAAGGGCGCCATGTTCCTGTACAAATTCTTGATATGGCAATCAAAGGTTCAAAAGGAGTTCCTGATCCAAAAGGAAGTAAAGCTTTAATGCACACTATTGATATGACAAAGAATAATAAAAACTATAAATTAAATGTTTTATATGATAAAAGCAGTAATAGTATCTGGCATTTTCATTATGAATAAAAATAGATAAAGCTATGTATATAAAAACGGATAAAAGAAGACTATATTGGTTAATTAATTTATATAGAAGCAAAAGAATTGACATTAAAACCTTTTGTGATGAATTCTATTTTTGTTATGCTCATGAATTGGATAAAAGTACATTAGATGTAAAAGAAAAAAATATATTCTCTGAATTGCATGAGATTGTAGTACGATTTTCTCCATTTGAAGAAGATCATAGAGTAGCTCCAAAAGCTTACTCCACTCAAGAAGATGTAAATAATGAAGTAGAAAAAGCCTATAAAGCTTTACAGGCAGCAGGTAAAAGGCCAGAACAATATCTATAAATATATCTGATTGTATACAAATAGTTTAATTATCTCGTTGGTTGGTAAGGACCAGCCAACGAGATTTTATTTATACCTTAAACTAGTTGTGCAATTCCTTAAATTTGCCTGTAAAGCTGCAATTCCGTCAGGGCCACACGGCAGAATATCTGTACGATGCTTCGGGAGTGAAACGTCAGGTGAAGCACACCACTACCAATCAGAACCTTTCTCTGTCGGTTGGGGAAGTTTTAAAGACCTCACTGTCGCCCAGAAAGCCAGTGAGAAAGTAACAGACTACCTGGGAAATGTGATCTATGAAAACGGAGCCTTGAAAATGATCCTCCTCTTGGAAGGTTATATCACCCAGAATGGTATCATGCTCATTGATTACTACTCTTCAGAGATCATCCGGATAACGACCAGGTAGCGGTCAGTCAAAATGGAATCACCACTCAGGTAAATCATTACTATTCTTTCGGAGAAGGAACCACAACCTCGGACCTGCTTTGTAATAACCATAAAGGACTAAACCGTACCTATGGTAGTTACCGGTTGGTTCTAATCCATGGATGATGCATCAAAAGAGAGAGGGAGCAGATCTCCTACGCTTTTCATTTCGTAGATCTCATCTTTCCCGTAGAGCAGGATACGGATCGGTTGTTTGTATCTCTTTTCGGTTTCCAGTATCACCTGTCTGCATGCACCGCAGGGAGGAATGGGCATACTGATAAAGTCACTTTCGGTACGCGCGGCTACGGCCAGTGTAGTGATGGCCTGATCCGGGTACTGCGAATTGGCATAAAAGAGAGCGGTACGTTCGGCACAAAGTCCGGAAGGATAGGCCGCGTTTTCCTGGTTGGTGCCTGTAATCAGTGTACCGTTGGCCAGTAGGGCCGCTGCTCCTACGGAAAAGCGGGAGTAGGGCGCGTAACTGTGTGCTGTGGCTCCCATGGCTGCCGCAACGAGTGTCTGGTCCACCTCTGAAAGTTCGTCGTATTGATATACTTTGATCACTGTGGTAATGGTCAGATCCTTCATATTTTCATACATTGATTTTACATATTTAGAAACAAAGTTAGAAAAGAGATTGATAAAACCAATTATTTTTATGATTTTTGTAGATGCATAATATCAGGGCGGAGGAATATCATATATATCTGTATGTGGGCTTGAACTGTTATTTGTATGTCGGATTGGCCTATTCTTTCTGTTTCACAGATTCCGCTTCAAACAAAATAAAACCATGAAAAGAACTTTCTATCTTCCGGTGTGTGTATGTGTGCTGTTGCTATGGAGTATAAATATATCTGCCCAGCGCAAGAACCAGCGTTATATAGACTATATCCATACCTACCATGAACTGGCGGTTCAGCAGATGAAGCAGCACAAGATCCCTGCCAGTATCACACTGGCCCAGGGCATTCTGGAAAGCGGAGCCGGTACCAGTCAGCTGGCCAGAAAGAGCAACAATCATTTCGGAATCAAATACGGAAGTTCCTGGAAAGGGCGTACGGTGCGTCACGACGATGACGCGCGCAACGAGTGCTTCCGTGCCTATCGCTCCGTGAAAGACTCTTATGAAGATCATTCACTGTTCCTGACCCGGGGAGCCCGCTACGCGTTTCTTTTCAAATTGGATATTACCGACTACAAAGGCTGGGCACGTGGACTGAAAAAAGCGGGCTATGCCACCGATCCTTCCTATGCCAACCGCCTGATCACCCTGATCGAGGAGTATGAACTGTATAAATACGACCGTTCGGCAAAGAAGTCTTCGGGTAAGAAGAGTACCGCGCAGCTAAATCCTCATGCCGTATATTTAGTCAATGACCTGGCCTACGTCGTGGCTCGCGACGGAGATACATTCCAGAGCTTAGGGAAAGAATTCGGCATCAGCTGGAAAAAACTGATCAAATACAACGATCTGCATAAAGAATATACGTTGGCGCAGGGCGACAGGATATTCCTGAAGACCAAGAAGAAACGTGCCGATCGCCACCATACCCTGTATATCGTGAAGGATGGTGATTCGATGCATACCATTTCCCAGCAGTTCGGTATCCAGTTGAAAAGCCTGTATCAGATGAACCGTAAAAATCCGGACTATGCACCTGAGGTGGGCGATCGTTTGCGTCTGAGATAAGTTGTCCAGATGATCCGATAGTGTACAGGGTGTCCGAAAACGGACACCCTGTTTTTGTAATTTTTAGTTATAAATCAGTATGTTATCAATTTGGCATATCATTTGATCTATGAAATCCAAATTAATCTTAATCATTCTGTAAACGATCATATATGGACAGAGAGATTCCCAAAGAAGTACGACGTAAGGAGCGAAATAAGAAGATCATCCGTTTTTCCGCCATAGGTGTAGGTTGCGTGGTAGCGATCAGTCTGCTGATCTCGTTCATGCGTACCGGTGTACAACAGAAAGACCTCATTTTGGCTACTGTGGATATCGGAACTATCGAAGTAAGTGTGAGCGCTTCGGGAAAAGTGGTTCCTGCCTTTGAAGAGATCATCAATTCTCCGATCAATACCCGTATCGTAGAGGTATACAGAAGGGGAGGGGATAGTGTGGATGTGGGAACTCCCATTCTGAAACTCGACCTGCAAAGTACAGAGACCGAGTACAACAAACTGCTGGACGAAGAGCAGATGCGCCGGTACAAACTGGAGCAATTGAGAGTGAACAACCAGACCCGGCTCAACGATATGGATATGCAGATCAAGGTCTCCGCGATGAAACTCAACCGTATGGCGGTAGAGTTGCGCAACGAGCGGTATCTGGATAGCCTGGGAGCCGGTACTACGGATAAGGTACGACAAGCCGAACTGAGCTACCATGTATCCCAGCTGGAGTACGAACAGCTCCGGCAACAATATGAGAATGAGAAAGAGGTGAGCGCGGCAGAATACAAAGTACAGGAACTGGAATTCAATATTTTCCGTAAAAGCCTGGCAGAGATGAAGCGTACATTGGACGATGCGCAGATCCGTTCTCCCCGCAAAGCGATCCTCACCTACATCAACAATCAGGTGGGGGCACAGGTGACACAGGGTAGCCAGGTGGCTATTATTTCTGATCTGAGCCACTTCAAAGTGGAAGGAGAGATCGCGGATACGTATGGCGACCGGGTGATGGTAGGTGGAAAAGTGATTGTGAAGATCGGCAACGAGAAGCTGGAAGGCAATGTATCCAGTGTGACCCCTCTCTCCAAGAACGGAGTGATCTCTTTCACGGTCCAACTGCTGGACGACAGCAACCGTAGGTTGCGTTCGGGACTGAAAACGGATGTCTATGTGATGAACGCGGTGAAGGAAGATGTGATGCGACTGAAAAACGGTACTTATTATGTAGGACGTGGCGAATATGAATTGTTCGTGCAGACCTCTGAAAACGAGATCATCCGCAGGAAAGTACAACTGGGCGATTCCAATTTTGAAATGGTAGAGGTAGTGAGCGGATTGCAGCCTGGTGATCAGGTGGTCATCAGCGATATGTCTTCTTATAAGAATAAGAACAAATTGAAGGTGAAGTAGCAATTGATCCGCACGAAGACTTACTATATTATTCTATTGATATCTGTTTTTTATCTGTAATTTAATTATCAAAACCTATGATAGGTCTTTATCTGAAGCAGGCCTGGCAATTGTTGCGGCAAAACCGTCTTTATAGTTGTGTATATATAATAGGTACAGGATTGGCTATTGCTCTCACCATGATCCTGGTACTTATCTATTATATCAAACTCACTCCTGTCTATCCCGAACCCTACCGGGACAGGACCGTTGTTTTTGAACATATCGCTATTACCGAACCCCGGCATGAGAATTTTTTTAGTGGAAATCTTTCTTATAAGGCTGTCAGGGAGTATTTCTATCCTTTGCAGAGTGCTGAGGTCGTTTCCGCTTTTGGAGCCTACCTGGAGGATGGTTTTATCGAGTTGCCGGAAACCGCAGAGATGGTCCCTGCTCAGATAAAATATACAGATACCGGTTTCTGGAAGATGTTTGATTTTCAGTTTCTGGCAGGTCATCCATTTACAGAAGCAGATTTCCAGTCGGGGATCTGTTCGGCTGTGTTGAGTGAGTCTCTGGCCCACAGGATCTTCGGATCAACGGACGTTGCGGGTCGGTACTTCTCGTTGAACTTTGATGAATACCGGGTCAGTGGTGTCGTGAAGGATGCCTCTTTTGCTACACCTTCTACGTTTGCACAACTTTGGATCCCCTTTACTGCGAATCCGGATTATCTGAAAGAGGAGACTCAGACTTTAGGACTTCGGGGGTATCTGACAGTATATATACTGGCTCCGTCACGATCTGCTATCAGAGAGGTGAAGCAGGAGATAGATGAGATTTTCCGGAAGATAAATTCTACATTAGATGAATATGAAATAGATCAGCTTGGATATCCCGAGACATACCGGATAAATGTATTCAGGGAAAATGGAGATAAAGCAGTGGATTGGAAAGAGGTCCTGAAAAATCAGGGGATTATTTTACTGGCTCTTTTATTGGTCCCTGCTGTAAACCTGGCTGGGATGATCTCTTCCCGGATAGAAAAACGTTTGCCTGAGTTGGGGATCCGTAAAGCCTTTGGAGTCTCCCGAAAGAAATTGTTGGAGCAATTGTTGGTTGAGAATCTTTTTCTGACTTGTCTGGGAGGACTATTGGGATTATTGCTGTCTTATCTGCTGATCTGGTACGGACGTAACTGGATACTCTCTTTGTTCGATGCATGGCCAGACCTTATTCCGGAGGGTGTGGATACATACTTCACTCCGGGTATGCTGTTCAGTCCGATCGTTTTCGGTATTACTTTCTGTGTGTGTGTTATTCTGAACTTCTTCTCTGCTCTGTTCCCTGCACTCAGAGGACTGAACAGAGAGATTGTTGCTTCGTTGCATGATAAAAATTAATAGAATATGGTACGGTTGATACTTAAGCAGTTGTGGGCTGGCAAACGATCCAATGGTTGGATCATGGCTATGCTGATCCTGGTTACTTTCTTCCTCTGGATCGTGATAGACCCGCTGTTTGTGTTGCTGGCCAATAAAGCCATTCCCCAGGGATACGATACAGATCAGACCTGTCTTCTTACTATATCCTCTTACCCTTCTGTTCATTCGAGATACAGGGAGGAAGAGTCTACGGATTCTGCCATGCATGTCAATTTTCTTCGTATCCTGGATGAGGTGCGGAGATATCCGGGAGTAGAAGCTGCTACTATCATGGTCGGCTATCCTTTTTCTACCAGTTATAATGGTTGTATGATCTATAAGGATACTCTTTCGCTGCATGTACAGACCATGGGGATGTATCGTTACGGAGAATACTTTCAGGTATTCCGTATCGCGGAGGTGAACACCGGAAAGTGGGAAGGACTGGACGAGAAAATACACGATCCCGGACAAATGATTATTACCCGTGGAATAGAACAACTTTTTTCCGGGACAGAGTGCTGTGGGACAGACTTTTACTCTGGGAACTGACGAAGAGTATCGGGTGGCAGCAGTAGTGGATGACTTCAAAGCCCGAAGTGTGTCACAGCCCAACCCTTTACTTTTCTTACCTGAAGATAAGTTATATCTTTATGGTTCACCCCGGATTGCTTTCCGCATCCGTGACGATCTGTCCGTTACCCGTTTTATGGAAGAATTTCAGCGGGAGATGCGATCCCGGCTTTTAATAGGGAACTATTACTTTCTCCGTTTGGAAGACTTTCATACGATCCGTACAAAGAGTGAATATCTCCTGGGCGCTACCAATACCTTGCGGCGTCAGAGCGGGATGACTCTCTTTTTCCTGTTGTCCGTCTTTCTGGGGGTGTCGGGTACTTTCTGGGTACGCAGTACCTCGCGCCGGGGTGAGATCGGACTGGTGGTGGCCATGGGAAGTACCCGTAAGCGGATCCGCAGGAACTTTCTTCTGGAGTCTTGGGTGCTTGCTACCACCGCGTGGGCGATAGGTATGGTGTTCGTTCTACAAAAAGTATACAGTACCGGGTTTGCTTATGCCGATAAGGCAGTTTACCCGGAAAGCATGAATTCCATATACATGCAAAATCAGCCTGTACCTCATTTCCTGGTAGTCAGCCTGATCGTTTATCTGTTGCTGATAGGTATCGCTTTTATTGCTACGTGGGTTCCTGCTGCCCGGGCCGCATCTACACCGCCTGCCGGGGCTTTACGGAACGAATAAATACAAATAACATGAAAATCAGATTACTATGATACTACTCTATCTCAAACAGGCCTGGAACCTTGTCAGGCAGAACAAGCTGTATAGTTCTGTGTATATCCTGGGAACAGGGCTGGCTATATCTTTAGTGATGGTGCTGACGCTTATCTATTACATCAAGATAGCTCCGGTCTATCCGGAAATACACCGGGATCGTACACTTGTATATAAAAATATGGTTCTGAATTATCTGAAAAAAGATATGAGCAGGAGCTTTTATCTCTCTTATCAGTTAGTGAAGGACTATTTCTATCCGTTGCAGAGTGTGGAAGCGGTCAGCGCTGTTGGACAAACAAAAGAGAGTTTCCTGGAATTGCCAGCTACCAGAGAGCGCCTATCGGTGCAGGTGAAATATACGGATGCCGCTTTCTGGTAGGTATTTGGTTTTCGGTTTATAGACGGTACTCCTTTTAAGGAAGAAGAATTCCGATCTGGTATACGAAGTGCTGTGATAGGGGAATCGGTGGCAAAGAAACTTTTCGGCACATCACAGGCAGAGGGTAGGTTTTTTTCATTAGATTCCGATGACTACCGGGTAAGTGGTGTAGTGGAGGATGTCTCTTTTGTTACTCCGGTTACTTTTGCTCAGATCTGGATTCCTTTAACTGTCTTTACCGGAAATATGGAGAGTTGGATGGAGGATGGTTTGTTGGGTGAATTACAGGTATAAATGTTGGCTCCTTCTGCCGGTAAGATCAAAGAGGTAAAAGAGGAGATACACGGGATCTTCCATAAACTGAATGCCGGGAATGAAGAGTTTCAGATAGAGATGCTGGGTCAGCCTGATCTATATTGGGAAAGTATTTTCAGGACTTTAACGAACAGACCCATTGACTGGATTTCTCTTATCAAGACTCAGGGGTGGTTGCTTCTTGCTTTCTTGTTGGTACCGGCAGTGAATCTGGCCGGGCTTATTTCTTCCCGTATGGACAAGCGGTTGCCGGAGCTGGGAGTAAGGAAAGCTTTTGGCGCTTCGCGCAGCAGTCTTTTACAGCAGTTACTTACAGAAAATCTGTTACTGACCACTATGGGAGGGACCTTAGGTTTATTGATTGCCTACTTTTTAGTATGGAGAGGTCGCAACTGGCTATTCACTGTCTTCGACTCCTGGCCTGATGTCATTCCGGAAGGGGTAGACACGTTCCTGACTCCCGGCATGTTGTTCAATCCGACCATCTTCCTGCTTACATTCGGTATATGTTTTATCTTGAATTTCTTCGCGGCCATATTCCCGGTTTTGCGGGGCATGAACAGGGATATCATCTCTTCGTTGCACGATAAATAAATGAAACTATGATACGACTCATCATTAAACAATTGTGGTACAAACGGAGAGCCAACGGATGGTTGTTGGCAGAACTGGTTCTGGTTACCTTTTTTCTGTGGATCGTGATCGATCCGATGTTTGTACTCCTGGCCAACAAAGCCATTCCGGAGGGATATGAGGTAGACCATACTTTTCTCCTTACACTGGGAGATTATCGTTCGGGTCATTCCCGATTTGTTGAAGAGGCGTCTTCAGACTCTGTCATGAAGGAAAACTTCCTGCGGATACAGGCAGAGGTACAACAGTATCCGGGTGTAGAATCCGTAGCTGTTGCCGGCTTTACCTATCCTTTTTCGGGCAGTGGCTGGTCTATTATGGCAGAACACGATACCCTTTCGGCACAAGTACAGGTCATGGCTATGTATCGCCAGGGAGATTATTTCCGTGTGTTCCGTACTCCGGATATATATACCGGAGGTTGGGAACAGTTGGACGAAGCCAAACTCTCGCCCAATCATGTTGTCATTACGAAAGGATTGGAGCAACTTTTTTCCCGGGCGACATGCTGTGGGACAAACGATCACATCGGATCAGAAGGAGTATGTGGTGGCAGGAGTTACAGAGAATTTCAAGGCACGGAGTGTAGAGCAGCCGAGGCCGCTTATGTTCCTGCCACAGGATGATCTGGATATCAATGATATGAAAATTGTTTTCCGGATCCGGGATGGAATATCCGCAGCCCGGTTTGCCAGGGAGTTTCGCCGGGACATGATATCGCGTCTGTCTATCGGTAACTTCTATTACATCCGGTTGCAGGATTTTCATACGATCCGTACAGAAAGTGAGTATCAGAACGGATCGGTCAATAAAATACGTATGCAATCCGCGTTGACTGTCTTCTTTCTGTTGTGTACGTTCCTGGGAGTGGCAGGTACGTTCTGGATACGTAGTAATGCCCGCCGGGGAGAAATTGGGCTGAGAATGGCATTGGGGAGTACACGGGGCAGGATACAGTCCGATCTGCTGACGGAATCCTGCCTGCTGACCACTATGGCTTTCCTATTAGAGATATTGATCGCACTGCAACATGTCTATCAGAATGGTTTTCCATATTGGGAGTATGCTTCTTATTCGAAAAGTGTCAATGCCATGTACGTGCAGAACCAACCGGTAGCTCATTTTCTGATTGTCAGTCTGATCGTGTATTTCCTGATGATGGTGATCACCATATCTGCTACCTGGATACCTGCCCATCGTGCCGCGGCGACGGAACCTTCGGAAGCCCTGAGAGATGAATAAAATCAGAAAAAAATAGAATATATAATTTAAATGTATGAAGTTATGATCCGACTTACATCACTTACAAAAATTTACCGTACTAATGAGATTGAAACGGTAGCTCTGGAGAATGTGAATCTTACAGTGGATAAAGGGGAATTCCTGAGTATTATGGGACCTTCGGGGTGTGGGAAGTCTACTTTGCTCAACATTATGGGGTTGCTCGATGCGCCATCCAGCGGCACCATTGAGATCAACGGTACCCGTACGGAAGGTATGAAAGACAAACAACTGGCTGCCTTCCGTAACAAGACCCTGGGGTTTGTATTCCAGTCTTTCCACCTGATCAACTCTCTGAATGTACTGGACAATGTGGAATTGCCATTGCTCTATCGCAAAGTGAGTGCTTCCGAGCGCAGGAAACTGGCTCAGGAGGTATTGGAAAAGGTAGGATTGAGCCATCGTATGCGCCACTTCCCGACACAACTTTCGGGCGGGCAGTGCCAGCGTGTGGCCGTGGCCCGTGCCATTATCGGTAATCCCGAAATTATCCTTGCGGATGAGCCCACAGGTAATCTGGACTCCAAGATGGGAGCGGAGGTCATGGAATTGCTCCATCGCCTCAATAAGGAAGATGGACGTACCATTGTGATGGTCACACACAACGAGGAGCAGGCCAAACAGACCAGCCGCACGGTGCGGTTCTTTGACGGCCGGCAAGTGTAGTAGATTTACTGATTTACGATGTACGATTGAAATACCCATAAACTGTATGTCATCTGAATATAAATATATCATCCACCTGTATCTGTAGGGCTATACATCCGGAGGATCACTTGTTTTTCCAATCGTAAATCTTTTCCTTTTTCAAGTTATTAAACAAATTAAAACCCAATAAAAATGAAAACTATCGTATACGGATTTGTCTTTTCAATTCTTGCTCTTGCAGGTGTATGGCCTGCTTTCGCAGGAACTTCTGACCGTGAACAGGACAGAAGGAATACAGGTAACAAATCTTCTGTTTCCGTAACCCGCCAGGTAGCACCTTTCACAGAGATCGAACTGACTTGTGTGGGTAATATCCGGTTCACCCAATCCGATACCTACTCACTTCGGCTGGAAGGTACGGAAGATTACGTGAAGGCCGTGACAACGGAAGTAAAAGGCTCCACGTTGCAGATCGGATGTAAAGAGAAAAAGAAATTTAATAACGGTAAGATACAGATGACAGTACATCTTTCCGCTCCTTCTCTGGAAGCTGTAAATATCAAAGGGGTCGGAGACTTTACCAATGAAGGAGTGTTGCAGTGTGATAAATTGACTTTGCGTTTGCAGGGGGTCGGGAATTTCAATGTAAATAAACTAAGAGCCGAGGAAGTCTCTCTGGATCTGACGGGGGTAGGAAATATGAAGGTAGATCTCGAATGTGACAATCTGTATGCCCGCATGAGCGGTGTGGGACAGATGGAACTGTCCGGACGTACGCGTGTGGCGGATATCCGGAGAACCGGGGTCGGTAGTCTGAACAGAAACAATCTGAAAGTTACGGAGAGTAAATAGTTAACAAGAAAGGTATTTCCATGATCAAACAGTATTTCCAGCAAGCTATATATGAGTTGAAAGCTCATTCGTTGTTATCTGCGATCTCTATCATAGGAACGGCATTGGCTATATGCCTGATCATGGTATTGGTTGTGATGCAGCAGGTGAAAGTGGCTCCCTTTTATCCGGAGACCAACCGGGACCGTACGTTGCATGTGAAATATGTAAGTAATCAGAGCAAAGGCAGCGATGCCGGGTACTCCAATAACGGATGTATGAGTATGAAAGTGGGGCGGGAGTGTTTTCGCCGGTTGACTGTTCCGGAAGCTGTGACCATTTACTCGTATCCGGACGAAATGCTCGTATCCGTACCGGCTACTTCCGCTATTACCGTGGAGGTGAAACAGACAGATGAGCAATTCTGGAGAGTTTTTCAGTTTACCTTCATAGACGGCAGACCTTTTGATGAGGCCGAGTCTGAAGCAGGCATTCCTATGGCTGTAGTCAGTGAAAGTATAGCCCGGGAATTGTTGGGTAGAGCACAGATCGCAGGCGAACGGATCCGGATCAATTATACCGAATATACAGTCTCAGGGGTTGTCAGAGATGTTTCCATATTGGCCAGTAGCGCTTACGCACAAGTGTGGATACCCTATTATTCAACAGATCTGGTCCGGAGCGACGGCGATCTTTCCGGATCATTTATGGCAGCTATTCTGGCGCGTGATCGCGCTGATTTCCCGGCTATTCGTCAGGAAGCGGAGCAGTTACGTTTGCAGTTTAATGACGCGTTGAGTGAGCGTGAGATATTTTACAGAGATCAGCCGGATGATCAGGAAGTCTTTATGGAGAGAAAATGGGCCAATATAGCACCTGATATGAGGAAGGTAAAACAAAGACGATGGATCCTGTTTGCGTTGTTGCTTATTATCCCTGCTATCAATCTGAGCTCCATGACCCAGTCGCGCCTGAGGCAACGCACCAGTGAGATTGGTCTGCGTCGTTCTTTCGGCTCTACCCGTTTCCAGGTCTTGTGGCAGATATTGATGGAGAACCTGGTGCTGACAGCATGGTCTGCTCTGGCAGGATTGATCATTTGTTTTGTGGTCTCTTACTTCTGGGGAGAGAGCCTGTTTTCCTCTGCCACGATCGGTGTCAGTCCGGAAATCCGGTTTTCTATGTTGATGCGGCCCGTTACTTTTGTATACGCGGTCTTGTTTTGTTTGCTCCTTAATTTGTTAAGTATAGGCATTCCTGCGTGGAAGGCATGTCGCACTTCTATTACTACTTCTTTGAATTCGAAATAACTATGGGTATACTAGATAAAACACAAATGAAGCAGATCTGGAACGAAAGACGTATCAATCTGTGGCTATGGATCGAATTGTGGTTAGTCAGTGTCGTGTTGTGGTATGTGGTAGATGAATTGTATACAACCGCTTATGTATATCTGGAACCCAAAGGATTCAGTATTGAAGATACCTATCTGCTCCATATCGGAACATTGACACCGAACAGTCATGAATATCTTTCCAGGAGCGGGGAGGAAGAGAAAGCCGGTACAGACCTGTTGCGGATCGTAGAACGGTTGCGGCTTCATCCGGAAGTAGAGGCGGTCAGCTTATCCATAAACTCCTATCACTATAACGGTTCGAATTCGCATACAAATGTCAGTATAGATACGTTGTCCTCAGGAGCTCTCAGACGTAGAGCTACAGCAGACTTCCTGAAAGTATTCCGGTATCAGGGTATTCAGGGAGAAACGCCGGAAGAACTGATCTCCCTGCTGACAGAGAAGAACACTTTTATCGCGGGAGATAATCTGTATCAACGTGAGTATGGGATCTCTTTAAGATCCTTTGCAGGGAGAGATTTTTATTTCGGAGGTGATACATTGAATACACGTCGGCTGGTAGCAGTCACTCAACCTGTAAGGTACAGTGACTTCTCTCCTGTATATAGTTCGGGGTATTTTTTTATGTGATAGATGACAGTGAGATCGCGGAGCTTGACGAGAGCCGGTTGGTCTATTACGAACTCTGCCTGCGCACCCGCTCCGGGACAGCTCCGGGGTTTGAAGATCGTCTTCGTCAGGATTTTGAGAGTCATTACCGGAGTGGAAACCTTTTTATAAAAGGAATTCAGTCTATGGAAACGGTGCGCCATCGTTTTCAATTGGACGAAATGAACGAACTGCGCAACTATCTGTGGGGAGTGGGTTTCCTTCTTGTCAATATATTCCTGGGGTTGTTGGGCACATTCTGGTTCCGTACGCAGCAGAGAAGAAGCGAACTGGCGCTCCGGATGAGTTTTGGTAGTACCCGCAGGCAGATATTCTCTTATTTGTTGAAGGAGGGGCTGCTCCTGCTGGTTCTGGCTACTTTCCCTGCCATTCTCGTCGATCATGTATTGGCTACAAATGAATACAACAGCTGGCTCAACGGACACTATTTCGAGGCCGGACGATTTGTAATAACCCTGGGGATCACATTTGTATTGATCGCCATCACCATTGTAGCGGGTATCTGGTATCCGGCCCGACAAGCTATGAGCATACAGCCCGCGGAAGCATTGCACGAAGAATAAAGGAAATGCGTTATCCTATGGTACCAGGATCATTTTTTAATATGACCCTCCCTGGAGTATGGGGCGAAAGAATTGGAGCAGGAACATGAAATCCAAAATCATGAAGAAGAACTGATGTATGAATATAAAATTTCTGAAACAAACCTGGAAACTTTTCGGGCAGAACCGATTTTTTTCTTTGCTGAGCCTGGGAGGCACAGCTCTGACCCTTGCGCTGGTGATGACCGTGTATATGATGTACTACCTGCGGACCGCCGATATAGATCCGGAACCCAACCGCAGCCGATTGTTCTATTCCGGACCCGGATACTGTCAATTAGAAGATAGTTCGGACAGGAACATTGGAATGTCTCGTCGGATAGCCGGGTTCTTATACGGTGAACTGCCGGAGTTGGAACGGGTGTCTTATTATACCGAAGTGCATAAAGTGACCTGTTCGGATCTGTCTGGTATACATGAAGCGCGGTATTCGCTACGGGGATGTGATCCTGCCTGGTTCGATATCTTTTCTTATACTTTTCTGAGCGGACGCCCTATCAACCGGGAAGAATGGGATGACGGACGGCGTGTTGTAGTACTGTCTGAGACAGTGGCTATGGATATTTTTCAGACTACGGATGTTGTGGGAGAAGAGGTGCTGGTAGACTTCCATCCGACAAGAGTGATAGGCGTGGTGAAACCGGTGAGCCATCTGTTCGTTACGGCTTACGCGGATGTCTGGGTACCTGTTATCGCCTTTTACCCGGATGCACAGCAAGACAGGACAGGCGGATTGAGAGGATCTTACCGGGCTGCTCTGGTGCGTAAGGCAGGAGTTTCCGAACAAGAGGTCAGGACAGCCGTAGAAAGAAAGGTGGAACAGCTGAACGCGGAGCTTCCCGATTATACATTCAGTCTGCATCATTTTCGTACGCACGAGCAACATATATTCTCTCAGGAGTCGCGGATGACACCTTCTTTGGTTTTTGTCCTTCTGATGGCTGTCTTGCTGATAGTGCCTGCCATCAATATCAGCGGAATGGTACAGAGCCATATCCGTACCCGGATGGAGGAGATCGGGATACGTAAGGCATACGGCGCCCCTGCCGCTTCTGTCTACCGGCAGCTGTTGGCCGAAAATATGTTACTCACCCTTTTCGGAGGGATCATTGGTTACCTGATTTCCTGTCTGATCGTTGTTACGGGAGGGCATTGGATGTTTGGAAGTGCCTCTTTACGCGCCGAAGCAGGTCTGATGAATGTGGGATTGTTTTTCAACGCTGATCTCTTCCTGATGGTATTGCTTTTGTGTGTGTTGTTCAATGTATTGTCGGTAATAATACCAGTATGGATGGCCATTCGTCGGCCCATTACCGAAATAATTCAGGGGGAATGAGTATGAAACATATCGTGAGACAGATAGTCCCTCAACTCTGGAGCCAGCGTCGTTCCAACGCGTGGTTGTTTATCCAGTTGATCCTTGTATTTGTAGTCATGTGGTGCTGGGTAGATCTGATGTGGGACTATGCCACTACCACTTTTCAGTCCCAGGGAATAGAGATAGAAGATGTATATGAGGTAGACATACGTGTGAATAATACTTTGTGGGATGATCCGGATCTGTCGGAGAAAAAAGAGGATTACTTCCGGGAGTTGGTCCGGCAGATCGGTGAACATCCGGATGTAGAGGCTGTCTGCTACTTCGAGGGAAGCAGTCTGTATGAAGAAAATTTCATGACGCAGGGATATGCCAACCAGCAGGACACAAGTGCTGTTTGTGCGGCTAAGATCAGATATATCTCTCCGGAATATGTAGACGTTTTCCGGGTAGACCTGGAAAGAGGAAACATGGAGGGGTGGAAGTCGGTTCCTTATCCCCGGCCCGCACTTATCTCTGGCGATATGGCGGAGATCCTTTTTAACAGCCGGGATATAGTAGGAATGCGCTTTTATGATTATTATGCACACAAATACGGACGGCCTGAAGTTGCTTATTACGTATCCGGCATTTTGCCACCGACCAAAGTCAACGATTATCATGTATACGAACCATTTATATACGTGTATCTCGATCCGGCGTTTTTTCAGGGGTCTGTACCTACCATCGCACTTCGTGTCAGGCCGGGCACATCACCTGCGTTTGCCAGTGACTTCATCCGGGAGATGAAATCGAAGTTACGCATAGGGCCCTACTATATGATCGGTATTCAGTCTTATAAAGAGAAAAGAGAAGTCTTCTCCATTGAGCAGGGGCATACAGCCTATCTGCAGCTTTCGTATGGACTCTCTCTCTTCTTTGTCTGCAATGTGTTTTTCGCTATTATCGGGACTTTCTGGTTCCGTACACGTAAACGGCGCGGAGAGATCGGGCTGCGTATGGCTATGGGAGCTACCCGCCGGCAAGTGCAATCCCAGATCCTTTTTGAAGCCCTGATACTCTTTTCACTGGCAGTGTTGCCCGCTGTGGTGATCTGTCTGAATATGATCTATGCCGATGTGAATGTACTGGCCCTGTCGCCGATGACTCCCGCGCGGTATATCGTAACCCTGTTGCTTACCTATCTATTGCTCGGCTTCATGGTTTGGCTGGGCTCCTGGTATCCGGCTCGTTATGCCATGAAGCTGGAACCTGCCGAGGCGTTGCATGAGGAATGATCAACAAGCATACAGATGGTCGCTGCAAGAAGAGCGTGAAGAGATACAAGGATATGCTGCAAAGTTCTTTGTGAAAACAGATATGTGAATTGTCTTTTTTGCTATCATTTGTTTGTTTCTGCTATTAAAATGCAATATAATGGTCTGGTTTGGTGACTGGCCATAGATTTGTTTTTCTTGTTCTGTGAGATCCGGGAGATGAAAATTTGCATTTTTATGCAAAAAAAGTAGGAAATGTTCCGAAACAACAGGTAGAAAGGAGATTTCTCCATGAAAACCGTTGGTTTCTTCCATGGAAGATGGGCTAAGACTCCATGGAAGATGGGTTGAGACTCCATGGAAAATAGCCGGAGTTTCTATGGAAGGTAGCATGAAACTCTATAGAATCTTTTCTTAAAGCTACTTTTTGCACAGAAAAGGAGTCATACTATTCTATCTGAACTCGAATGAAAGAAAAAATAAATGTATTAATTAGATATGTTTTTTCTGATTATGCTATCGAATGTATAAATATTTGTTGTAATATATATGAATGTGTAATTTTATGTTTTATTTTGATAGCAGTGTGTATTTTGATAAAGTGATTTCTTGCTCTTTTTTCTGATGCTTCCTTATCCCGGTGCTGAAAAATGAAAGGATGGTGATTAGAAATGTCATTTTGACATTTTGATAGTTTTCCTGTTCCTCCTGTTATCATCCACATGTAGGGATACATATTTGCGTCTTCGTTCAAAAGGTTTCAAATGAAACCATGCACACGGGTGAAGGATATACACAACGGTCGGATCTGCACCGTCATCATGTCGGATTTGTACTTCGGAGACGCCAATATGCGTCTCTACATATAAATAACCCATACAAAATATCTTTACTTTTCGGATTTAAATTTATCTTTGTACAATTACTCTTGAAAAACTTAACCGGATGCATGCGTTACGAAAGGTCGGGATTTGTATACTTATCTGTTGGAATATCTTAGGTGTATATTCCGCGGATCGGCCCTATCGGGTTCTTTTTATCCAGTCTTATATGGAAACAGATCCCTGGGCCGGGACAATGAAGCAGGGGATAGAAGATGGATTCAGAAAGGCTTCGTTGGATGTAGAATTGACCGTGGAATATCTACAGGCACACTACTGGAACGCGAAGCAGGAAGAAGAGGTGATGTACGACATCTGTCTGCGGGCCATAGAAGCAGAAACGGATCTGATCCTGACGGCTTATGATGAAGTTTTGTATTCCTTGTGGGCTTGCCGGGATTCATTGGATATGAGTATTCCTGTGGTATTTTTCGGAGTAGAATTCCTCAATTACGAAGTACTCAGGCAGTTTCCGGATGTAACCGGGTTTGTCACTCCTTCCAGTTACAAAGAGATGTTGCACACAGCCCGTTCTTTGTTCCCGGAGCGCAAACGTGTGATTACCGTAACCAGCAACAGCCGGTTTATCAGGAAGGCCCACCAGCGTTACATGGAAGACTGGAAGGTTTTCCTGGCAGAGAATCCCGGGTACGAACAGTATGTATACAACCTGGACGAAGATCCGATTATCGATATTTTGTATGAGATCAATGTCTCTGACCATGCGGAAGAGGCCATTCTTATCTCTCCCTATTGGGGCCTGTTCACCCCTCTGATTGCTTCGGTATCCAAAGTCCCTTGTCTGGCTGTAAACGGCAGGGCATTGGGGCAGGGGGCGGTAGCGTCGTTCGGCACCAATCCGTTCGAGTTTTCCCGGCTGGCTGCTCTGCGGGGAGCACAGATCCTAAAGGGGGCTTCTCCCTCTACTTTTGAGATTGTGCCCAGCGAGGTATTCCCGGTATTTGATTATGAACTGCTCCATCAGTTTGGCATTTCCAAAGAGGATCTGCCCTCCGGCAGCGTAGTGATCAATGAGCCTTATTACGATAAGTATCCGGTGATCTTTGCGCTCGTTCTAGGTGTTTTTTCTTCTGTTCTGATCTTTATTGTATGCAAACTTATCCTGACTAACCGCCGGGAATACCGTCATCGTATCCAGGCACAGACCCGTCTGCAATTGCAGGAAGAGTTGGTAGCTCAGCGCAATGAGTTCGACCATATCTTCCATTCCATGCGCGACGGGCTCATTACTTTCGATACGGAGTTCCGGATCCGTTATACCAACCTCGCGTTGCACCGGATGCTTAAATTGCCCGATGAAACAGTGGTCAGGCCTTATGAGGGTATGACGGCAGACGCGGTATTTCAGATCTATAACAACGGCGAAAAGATCCTTTATCCGATGTTGCGGCAGGTGCTGGAGACAGATAGCAGTCTGGCTATACCCGAAGGGTCATTTATACGGGATCTGCGGGCAGGTCATAACTTCCTGATAGCCGGTGTGATGGTACCTGTCCATGGTAACGACGGACTCACCGGGGTGGCTCTTTCTTTGCGTAATATCTCCGAGGAGGAGATGCAGAAACGCTTTTTCCGGATGGCTATCGAAGAGAGTCCTGTGTATCCCTGGCAGTACAATATAGAAAATGACTGTTTTACTTTTCAGGAGGGTTTTCTCTCTTCCTGCCTGGGGATGTCTACTGAGGTGTCTGTACTGAGCCGTATCGAACTGGGAGCGATGATACATCCGGAAGACCGCAAGCGGGCGCAGGTCACGTTTCAGAGGATGCTTGAGGAGGATAATTCGCAGTTGAGAGTGAGTGCCCGCTACAGGAACACGGCCGGACAGTACGAATGGTGGGAATTTCGCTCTTCCGTTTTCAGTGGTATGGACGAAGCCACTCCGTATGATGTCCTGGGAGTTTGTCAGAGCATCCAGCGTTACAAAGAAACGGAAGAGCAACTGATCTCCGCGCGTGACCGGGCTATGGAGGTAGATAAATTGAAATCGGCTTTCCTGGCCAATATGAGTCACGAGATACGTACCCCGCTCAATGCCATTGTTGGTTTCTCCGATCTGTTGCGCAATTTTGAGGCTTTCAGTAAAGACGAGATCGAACAGTTTGTGGAAACCATTACTACCAATTGTGAACTGTTGCTGGCACTGATCAGTGATATCCTAGATCTGTCACGGATCGAGTCAAACTCCATGGAATTCCATTTTGTGTCTCATGACCTCACACAGATCCTGACAGAGGTCTATCATTCGCAACTGCTCAATATGCCGGCCAATGTGAAATTGCTCCTGCAGGTACCGGCGGAAGAAAAACGTATCCTTACAGATGCCGTCAGACTGAAGCAAGTGATCAATAACCTGATCAATAATGCCGCCAAATTCACTCAGCAAGGACATATTACATTTGGGTATGTTGATCAGTGTGACGACTATACCTGCTTCTTTGTGGAAGATACAGGACCTGGTATAGCACAGGAGAAACTGGATCATATCTTTGATCGCTTCTATAAGATCGACAATTTCACTCAGGGGGCCGGGTTGGGCCTCAGTATCTGTAAGACGATCGTAGATCGTCTGCATGGAACGCTGGATGTAACCTCGGAAGTGGGAGTCGGTACGCGATTTACGGTATGTATCCCCAATAAGAACGCATAACAGTAGTCTCAGACGTTCGTCTGCGTACAAGGTGTCCGAAAACGGACACTTTTTGTTTGTCGTTGTCTGCCGTTTGTGGGGCTGTATGCAAAAGGAAAAGGATGAATAAATCCTTTCCGGTCGATGTATCCGGCAGGTTCTCTTTGCCGTCAGGCTATTTCTCTGGGTGAGCAGTCTTCTGATTCCGGGTTTTGGCACATGGTTTGTTTTTCCGGATAGAAAACAAGACAAGATATGAGATCATACTTTCTGCTATTTATCTTCCTTATCTGCTTCACTTCGCAGGCCGGGGCACAAGACGAACGTCCGATCACGCTGGAAGAGGCTATTGACCTGGCACGTACTCAGTCGGTAGACGCGGCTGTGGCGTTGAATGAACTGAAAACCGCCTATTGGGAATACCGTACCTTTCGCGCGGATCTGTTGCCGGAGATGAGTTTCAAAGGAACGCTTCCTAACTATAATAAGTCTTACAACGCGTATCAGCAGGAAGATGGAAGCTATACGTTTGTCCGCAACAATTCACTGGGACTCTCTGGCCATCTGTCTATTGATCAGAATATCTGGTTCAGCGGTGGTACGTTGTCGCTGACCTCTTCCCTGGATTTTATCAATCAGCTGGGCAATAACAGCTACAAACAGTATATGTCCGTACCTGTCGGCGTACAGCTGACCCAACCGGTGTTCGGTGTGAATCATACCAAGTGGAACCGTCGCATCGAGCCGGTACGCTACGCGGAGGCGAAAGCTGCTTTCCTGACTGCTACCGAACAGGTGACCATGAACGCGATCGCTTATTTCTTTAACCTGCTGATGGCCAAAGAACAGTTGGGAACGGCCCGGCAAAATCAGCTGAATGCCGATCGCCTGTACGAGGTCGCGCAGGCCAAAAGACAAATGGGGCAGATCTCCGAGAATGAATTGCTTCAGTTGAAGCTGGCGGCGCTCAATGCCCAGGCCAATCTGACGCAGGCAGAGAGTACACTGAATGCCAGGATGTTCCAGCTACGTGCTTTTCTGGGACTATCCGAGCAGGATATTTTAGATCCTGTGATCCCGGGGAAAGTCCCGGAACTGGAGATGGTATACGATGTGGTACTGGAGAAAGCTCTGGCGCGCCACTCTTTTGCGCAGAATATCCGTCGGCGGCAGTTGCAGGCAGATTACGAGGTAGCTACGGCCCGGGGCAATCTGCGGAGTATAGATCTTTTTGCGAACTTCGGATATACAGGACGGAACAACCACCTCTCGTCGGCCTACCGGGATCTGCTCGACAATCAGATCGTAGAGGTAGGGGTTACTATCCCTCTGGTTGACTGGGGCAAACGCAAAGGAAAGGTGCAGGTGGCCAGGAGCAACCGTGAGGTGGTGATGTCGCGTATCCGGCAGGAAGAGATCAGTTTCAATCAGGATATCTTCCTGTTGGTGGCTAACTTCAATAATCAATCTGCGCAGCTGATGATCGCGGAAGAGGCAGACAAGATCGCTCAGCAACGGTACAAAACCAGTATTGAGACCTTCCTGATCGGGAAGATCAATACCCTGGATCTCAATGATGCGCAGAATTCAAAGGATGAGGCCAAACAGAATCATATCAATGAACTGTATTATTATTGGTACTACTTCTATCAGTTGCGCAGTCTGACCCTGTGGGATTTTGAGCAGAACAGGGAGCTGGAGGCAGATTTCGAACGGATAGTGAAATGAGTTACGATGTACGGATTTACGATGTACGATTTGAAATGCGGGACACTTTCACCTGTTTTCTTTTTGGAGAATACATCGTTTATTTCACAAAAAAAGCGTAAGTTTGGAGGCGCGGGACGATTTACGGGGTACAATCGTACATCTCTCCGCGTTCCCATATAAATAAAACAGACTAAAGAGACTAAATCACATGATCCTTGTTATAGACGATGATAGCGCCGTACGTTCTTCCCTGAGCTTCATGCTCAAACGTACCGGTTATGAGGTACAGGCGGTACCCGGACCCAGAGAAGCTATGGATGTGGTGCGTGCTGTAGCACCCGAATTGATCCTGATGGATATGAACTTTACACTCACTACTACCGGAGAGGAAGGGCTCACGTTGCTCAGGCAGGTGAAGATATTCCGTCCGGAAGTCCCTGTGATCCTGATGACAGCCTGGGGAAGCATCCAGTTGGCGGTACAAGGCATGCAGGCCGGAGCGTTTGACTTTATCACCAAACCCTGGAACAACGCCGCATTGCTTCAGCGCATCGAGACGGCACTGGAGCTTACCCGTATTCCAAAAGAAGAAGAGAAAGCAAGTTCCGGTACGCTGAAACGGGATCACATCATCGGTCGTTCCAAAGGATTGATGGAGGTGCTGGAAATGATAGGCCGCATTGCCCGTACCAATGCTTCCGTACTGATCACCGGAGAGAGCGGTACCGGGAAAGAATTGATTGCTGAGGCGATCCATATCAATAGCCAGCGTGCAGATCATCCGTTTGTAAAGGTGAACCTGGGAGGGATCTCGCAAAGCCTTTTTGAAAGCGAGATGTTCGGTCACAGGAAAGGGGCGTTTACTGATGCTTCTTCCGATCGTTCGGGACGTTTTGAAATGGCCAATAAGGGTACGATCTTTCTGGATGAGATCGGCGAACTGGATCTCTCGTGCCAGGTGAAGCTGTTGCGCGTTCTGCAGGATCAGACGTTTGAGGTGCTGGGAGACAGCCGGCCCCGGAAAGTGGATATACGTGTGGTGAGTGCCACCAATGCCGATCTGCGCAAGATGGTAGGTGAGCGTACATTCCAGGAAGACCTCTTCTATCGTATCAACCTGATCACCGTACAGTTGCCTGCTTTGCGCGAACGTAAAGAAGACATTCCGTTGCTGGCCCGTCATTTCGCGGACTTGCAGACAAAGATCAACGGACTGCCCCGTACCGACTTCTCTTCCGATGCGCTCACTTTCCTGAGCCGGTTGCCTTTCCCCGGTAACATCCGGGAGTTGAAGAACCTGGTAGAGCGTACCATCCTGGTGAGTGGTAAAGAACGTCTCGAGGCTTCTGATTTTGAAGCTCAGTATCATCGGGTAGATGAGCCGGCAGTGGCAGCAGGCACTTCTTTGGCGGGGATGACCCTGGATGAGATTGAACGACAGACCATTCTGCAGGCACTTGATCAATACAAAGGAAACCTGAGCCAGGTGGCTCTGGCCCTGGGCATCAGTCGCGCTACCCTGTATCGCCGGCTGGAAAAATACAACATAACCGTTAACAACTCCTGACGCGATGCGCCTGAAAGGTCTTTTCTGGGTTTTTGCACTTTTGCTGCTTACTGTACTGGGTTTCCTGACCTATAAAGTGGCTTATGCCACTCCATGGATGTTCTATCTGCTGGAGGGACTTATCCTGGTGACTGTTTGTTTCCTGATCGTGTTCTACCGCAGAATTGTGAGACCGTTGCATACCATCGGGAGCGGGATGGAGTTGTTGAGGGAGCAGGATTTCAGCAGCCGGTTGAGCTTTGTGGGGCAATATGAAGCGGATCGGGTGGTGAAGGTATTTAACCGCATGATGGAGCAGTTGAAGGAAGAACGGTTGCGTCTGCGCGAGCAAAACCATTTTCTGGACCTGCTGATCAATGCTTCACCTATGGGAGTGATCCTCTTGTCGCTGGACGAACAACTGACCCAGCTCAATCCTATGGCCCTGAAAATGCTGGGAGTATCTCAGGAGGAAGCACTTCTTCATAAGATCACCGAAATAGACTCTCCGCTGGCGGCGGAGTTGGCCTCTATCCCTTTGGGAAAGACACAGACCGTCCGGCTCAACGACTCCAATATTTATAAGTGTACGCATTCCTCTTTCATCGACAGAGGGTTCCATCATCCTTTCTATCTGATCGAAGGACTCACGGAAGAGGTGTTCCGTGCGGAAAAGAAAGCCTATGAAAAAGTCATCCGGATGATCGCGCACGAGGTAAACAACACCACAGCTGGTATCACCTCTACGTTGGATACCGTGGCACAGGCTCTGAAAGAATACGAGGGTATGGAAGAGATCAGTGAGGTGATGGGCGTATGTGTAGAAAGGTGTTTTTCCATGAGCCGGTTTATCACCCGTTTTGCCGATGTGGTCAAGATCCCGGAACCTCATTTGTCTGCTGTGGATATGAATGAACTCACAGCTACCTGCAAGCGGTTTATGGAAGGAATGTGTGCCGATCATGGAGTGACTATCCGCATGGAGTTGTCGGAGAAGCTCCGCCCGGTGCAGATGGATGCCGCGCTCATCGAGCAGGTAGTGGTCAATATCATCAAGAATGCGGTGGAGAGTATCGGTGAGAACGGAGAGATCACGATCCGTACATTCGCGCCCGCCGGCATGGAAGTGGTAGACAACGGCGCGGGTATCTCCAGGGAGACAGAAGCTAAGTTATTTACTCCTTTTTTCTCTACCAAGCCCAATGGGCAGGGCATCGGCCTTATCTTTATCCGTGAGATCCTGAGCCGTCACGGATGCACATTCTCGTTGCGTACCTATGCCGATGGCCTGACACGTTTCCGTATCCTATTTCCGTAATCTGTCGAACAGATCGCCCAGGCTCACCTGCCACCGCATACCGATGGTGACGCGGTTGGTCATTTCGTTGTGATAATTGTCGTACCACATCTCTCCGTAGCTGACGTAATTGAATTGGTAGACAGCATGAAAACGAAGATCGTGTTTGTACAGCGGATAGTATTCCATCCCTGCTGCTCCGCTCCATCTGCGCTTGCTCATGGTTTTCTCCTGTGCATCCTGCTGGTAGTCGAAAGAGAGTTTCAGCAAGGGAGAGAGTTTTCCCAGGCGCAGGCGGCTCGTCATAGATACAGACAGATTGTCGGCTACGATATAGTTATCTGTCTCCTCGTCTAATGACATATTCTCCCGGTATCTGCCGGCATACGCGTCCAGTTCTCCGAAGTAATTGTTGTGTCTGATCTGTGCCCCCAGTGTCAGCCAGTTGAAAAAATGTTTGTTCCCGGCTTGTATCATTGTATAGGCTACGCTGGCATTCATTTTCCGATCGGGCGTGTATCCTGCCGCATTGAGTGTATAGGCAAACGAGCGGTTTTCGTTGTAGACCAACTGATCTCCGGTCACATCGGATACCTGCAGCGCCAGACTGATGTTCTTCCAGTTGCGGCGCGCGGTGACACCTACCTGACTGATGAGGAAATTATCAAAGACTAAACTCAGCAGGTAGAGATCACTGGGATCGTAATCCGTTTCGTAGGTACCGAAAAGCAGGTTCTGTTTTCCAATCGTGAAATCCCATTTCCAGTTGCGCGGGGCAAAATTGACAAAAGCATCCAGGGTGTTGGCCATGTAGCGGTCGCTCTCCCGGAAGGGCGTGTCGTTGAGCCGTTGCTGTACCCGATAGGTGATACCCGGGTAAAGTTCACCGCTGAAAACAAGCTGTAATGTATTCAGTTTGAAGTTCCTTTTGTCGGGATGGCGGTTGTTCATCCAGGCATCAAAATCTGTCCGCACTTCGAGCCCTACATTCATCAGCTGACTTTGTGAATGTACGGAAAGCAGGAAAACAGTGAAGCAAACGTGTAGAAGTAAGATACGTTTCATGATTATCAGATACAAAACAAAATGATTTACGATGTACGATTGGAAATACAATTTAAAATTACTTCCCGGCCAACGGTTGAAGAGGCGAGAGGATTTGCAGATCTACGATGTACGATTGGAAAGATAATTTAAATTATCTCCGGGTCAACGGTTAAAGAAGCGGGAAGATCTATGAATTGAACTCTATTCCAACTGGTAATCGGCTTTGCTGACCGCCTGGTTGGCTACGCCAGTCTTCGATTGACTGCATCGACCGTTGGTTCAGTAAATCGTAAATCTGTTAATTATTGATTCATATATACTGTGTTCCAAATCGTACATCGTAAATTCGTACATCGTAAATCTTTATCTGGTCTTGCTGAAATGAAAAACAAGGTTATCTGGACAGGGACTTCTGCCATTTTTCGGCATAGTCGTCCAGCAGGGAACGGATACTTTTTCCGATCTTCACGTAATCCTCTTTGTTCAGGTTGGCCAGTGAGACGCGGATGCTCCATTCGGGCCCGTCAAATCCGCTTCCGTTGAGCAGCACCAGAGAGGTTTCGTTGGCCAGGCGGAATACAACATCCAGGGGAGCATACTCTCTGGTCAGATAATCGATAAACTCTTGTCCGTAGATCTTCTTTCCCCATACCAGCATATCGATCTCCGCGTAATATCCGGCACGCAACGGGTCTTCATCCAGTTCAAATCCCGTATGATTCCATAGTGCCTTCAGACGGCTCTGGATCAGTTGGTGCATGCGGTTCTTATAGGCATCTTTTTTGTCGAGGAGAGCAAAGGCGGCAAACAGGCTCATTTGTGTCTGTTGAGGCAGAGAAAGACCGGCTGTATGGTTGAGAGCCACCATACGACTGTCGGCTACCATCCGATCGATCAGTTTCATGTTTCCGGTATCCAGCCCGATGCTGCCGTAGCGACGCGCGAGCGATTCTTTGATGCTTTGTGGCAGTGCAGCGATCATCTTGTCATAGATGTTGTCCGTATGGAGCGCGATCACAGCATCGCGCCAGCCCGTAGCACCGAAATATTTGGAGAAGGAGTAGACACAGATCGTATTGTGCGGCAGATCGGCCATCAGCGAACGGAAATTCGGAACAAACGTTCCATATACATCGTCGGTAATGATCATCAGGTTGGGGTTGTCTTTCTTCACTACATCTTTGATGAAACTGATGGCATGTTTGTTCAGCGCGTAACTGGGTGGGTTGCTGGGGTTGATCAGGAACAAGGCTTTGATCTGTGGGTTGCGCAGTTTATCCAGTTCTTCATCCGGATATTGCCAGGTATGCTTGCCGTCTGTAGTCATCTGGCTGGCATGTATCTCGGTGACGTTGAAGCGATAGCGTTTCAGCTCCGGGATCTCGATGTAAGGCGTGAAGGCCGGTACCATCAATGCGATGGAGTCGCCCCGGTTGAGCAGGTAATTTTCCTGTAAGGAATCAAAGACATAGCACATAGCCGCAGTTCCTCCTTCGGTAGCAAACAGATCAAAACTGCCTCGTGGCGGGCGTCTGTCACACATCTCCTGTGTCAGATAATCCTGTACGATCTGTTCGGTAAAATGCAGGATGCGGTCGGGTACCGGATACTGATCTCCGATCACTCCCTCTGCCCATTCGTGTGCCAGCGCGTCGGGATCGGCCTGATGCGTATCGATCATATACTGGAAGGCACCTTTGAGTAATTTGGCTCCGGGTTCCTTGGCGTTTTCCTTGAGGAACTCTTTGAAACGTTTGCCTATTCCATTCAGTTCCGGTATGCCGGCGATTCCCTCTTTCAGCGAAAATACGCGTCTGCACTCTTCCAGACCGAATCTGCCCAGCAGAAAGAAGGCTTCGCGCGGAGTGGTAGCGATCCAGTTCGGATTGCCACGTCCGGCGTTGAGCATCATGTTGGATAGTTTTTTTCCACTGATGTTGGCCAGGTCGATCAGTTTATCTTTCAGTTCGAACGGGCTGATGGTCTCCATCTTTTTTTCGAAATCTTTGGTGATATCTCCATCTCTTACTTTTTTCTTTTCCATATTGTCATTTGTCTGTCGGACTCTCTCTTACCGTCTGTCACAAAGCCAGAGCCCATAGAGTTAAAATTCAGGTTCAATAAGGGTATGTCCAGGGTAGTGGCATGCTGCCTGGAACGGAGTAAATTTCTTTGTTCAGCTCATCAGCAATACGATCACTACCCCCCCAGATGATAAGTAACGTGTTGCCTACCACATAGGTAATGGTATACCCCAGAGCAGGTGTCTGGCTACCTACGGCATCCTGAACGGCACCCAGAGCTGCGGTGGTGGTGCGTGCTCCTGCCGTACATCCCAGACTATAGGCCGGATGGAACTTGAAAATATATCGCGCCATCAACAGTCCCAGGATCAGCGGGATGGCTGTAGCCAGTGCTCCTACGACAAACAGGCTGAGCCCGACCTGCTGGAATCCCTGTACAAAACTGGGGCCGGCGGTGATACCTACTACTGCGATGAACATATTCAGCCCCACGTTATTCAATACCCAAAGTGAGGGTTCGGGAATGCGCCCGAAGGTCGGGTGTTTGGAGCGCAGCCATCCGAAAAACAGCCCGGCGATCAACGCGCCACCGCTGGTACTCAGACTGATGGGCACTCCTCCCAGTCTCAGGGTCAACGCTCCTACCAGTCCTCCGATCAGGATGCCCAGCCCGACGAACATCATATCCGTCTGATTGGTTGGACGATCTATGTATCCGATCTTATTGGCAGCCGTTTCCACGTCCTGCTTCATGCCCACTAATTCGATCATATCGCCCGAATCCAATTGAGTCTGCAGGAGTACAGGGATATTTACATCGGCACGTTTGATGCTGCGTACGCTGACTCCGTGCATGAATTTCTTGCTTCGTAGGGTTTCCAGGGTTTGTCCCGAGAAGGTCTTTTTGGTAACCATGACCGGTAACGTCTCTGCCGGGAAATCGGTGAGCTGATAGTCGAATACCTCCGGGCCGATCCACTCTTCCTCTTCGATCACATATTCCCGGCGGCCACTCAGTACTACTTCGTCTCCCTTTTCGAGCAGGGTGTCGGGGCTGACCTCTTTGATGACTCCACCTTTACGGATACGTTCTACAAAGATAAACTTATTGTCCCTGGCGAAATACGTTTCCAGGTCACTCACACTCTTTCCTCCTTCGAACCAATCGTTGCTGATCTTGTAGGCCCGGAACACTACAGGGCGCGCGGCTTGCATAAATCCCGGTTCGTCCGCTTCACTGTTGCCCATCTTAGCCTCCAGCTCTTTGCAGGCCGCTCTCACCTTATCCAGTCCGCCCAGCATTTTAGGTCCCAACGAAGAAACCACCCAGGCAGACCCGGCCGTACTGAAAATATAGGTAACCGCGTAAGCTACAGGGATGATGTTGATGTAACTTTGCTTATCGGCATCGCTGATATTCAGTCCGCGTATGGTATCGTCTGCCACTCCGATCACTGCCGAGATGGTTTGCGAACCCGCCAGCAGTCCGGCGGCTTCTCCCGCGTTGTATCCCATGATCTTAGCCAGGACAAAAGGAACCAGCAAGCAGAATATACACATGATCGTGGCAAACAAGACCTGGGGCAAGCCGTCTTTTTTCAGTCCCCGGAAAAACTGGGGCCCCACTTTGTAACCTACTGCGAAAAGGAACAACAGGAAAAACACAGCTTTCAGCGGATCGCCGATAGGGATATTGAGTTGCCCGACCAACACACCTACCAGTAACACACTGGTGACCGTACCCAGACTGAACTTCCCGATCTTGAATTTACCGATCCAGAACCCCAGGAACAGGGTCAGGAAAATGGCAAGTTCAGGATGCGCCCTGAGTTGATTGATAATCCATTCCATAATGTAAGATATTTGTTATTGCTATAATTGGTATATATATCTTTGTTTTCCTCCTTTCAGCACAGTACCTGCCCGGGGAAGAACCAAAAAGTTCTGACAAGTTTTTATTACAACAAGAATTTGCCGAAAGTGTTTCACGGGAGATGAGTTTTGTAAGAATGCTGAAACTTTTTACGGATTTACGATCTACTGATTTACCAACCGTTGGTCGACAGCCTCAGCCAACGTTCAGCAAAACTAATAACGATTGGAATTACAGATGTTTCCATATATTTCTTTGCGTTCCCCGAAGGAGATATGGATATACAGGATTCAACCTGGCAAAGGTTGCATACAGGATACTTCCTGATCTGATAGCTGCAATCTTTTGACTTTGCCCACCGTTGGATTAAGGTTGTTTCTGGTGTGCGCTTCGCACTTGATAACGTTAATCCTTTCAATTGTACATCGTACATCCGTACATCGTAAATCAATAGTTCTCTTTATTAGACCATTTTTACATCCATAACGACCTTTGCGTTCTGTCGGAATTGTCTTATCTTTGCCCGTTCATTCAGACTGCATACAATGTTATTCTATATAAAGCGTTTTTTATTTTGCACAGTTGCTCTTTTTTTGTTGATACCCTTACAGGCCCAGTATCTGCTCAGAGGATCTGTGTGTGACTCGCTCACACAGGAACCCTTGTCGTATGTATCGGTGTATCTGAAGGGAACTACAACAGGAACTACAACAGACGACGAGGGAAAATTTTCGTTTCAGGTTTCGCAGCGGGAGGCAGAACTGGTAGTGTCCACGATCGGCTATGAAGAGTTTGCGGAGAAGATAGATCTTTCGGTCCGGAAAGAGTACCACATCCAACTATCACCTACTACCTATGGACTCTCCGAAGTGGTGATCAAGCCGGGACGTGAACGGTATAGCCGGAAAGAGAATCCGGCTGTTGCTTTCGTGCGTCAGGTAATTGAGCACAAAGAGAAGGGCTCTCCGTATGCAGAGGAATACTATGCGCACGATCGGTACGATAAGACCACTTTTGCCCTCAACAACTTCGACGAATACAAACAGAACAAGAAACTCTACCGGAAATTTGATTTTCTCCGGGAGTATGTAGATACCTCGGAGGTAACAGGCAAACCGGTACTGACCGTCTCTATCCGGGAAGCCCTGGGTACAGATTACTACCGCAGGTCGCCCCGATCGGAAAAGCAATATATACATGCTGTCAGAAGAGACGGTATAGATGAGATCATTCCCAGGCAGGGAATGGAGGCAATGATGAATGAGGTGTTCCGGGATGTAGATATCTATGAGAATAACATTACTCTTTTTACCAATAAGTTTGTGAGCCCGCTGTCGAAAATGGGGACCTCTTTCTATAAATATTATCTGTCGGATACCCTGGATATTGATGGAAAGCCTCATGTGGATCTGACTTTTGTTCCTTTCAACTCCGAATCTTTCGGGTTTACGGGTCATCTGTTCGTTACGTTAGATTCCACCTATTTTGTGCGGCGGGTACGGATGAACTTTCCGCAAAAGATCAATCTCAATTTCGTAGATGATATGACCCTGCAACAGGAGTTTACACGTACGCCCGAGGGAGTTCGCCTGTTGCTGCACGAAGAGATCACTACCGTATTTAAACTCAGAGAAAAATCGGATGGTATATTTGCCCGGCGACTGGTGACCTATTACAACCATTCGTTCGACAAGCCGGCAGGGGAGGGAGTCTTCAGCAGGCCCGAACGCGTGATCGAAGACCCCGAAGCCTTGTATCGTGAAAATGTATTCTGGCAGGCAGAACGTCCGCGCTCCATCGATGAAAAGGAAGACGCCGTAGACCGGCTGATGGATCAGCTACGCAATCATCCGGCCTATTACTGGACGGAGAAAGGCATATCGGTATTGTTCAACGGATACCTGAACATACCGGAGGATAAGCCTAAATCCTACTACGGACCTCTGAACTCTACGGTCAGTGGCAATGCGCTGGAAGGTATCCGGTTGCGTGCCGGGGGGATGACTTCCGCCCATCTGAACCCGCATTGGCTGGCCAAAGGGTTTGTGGCCTATGGGATACGCGATGCGAAGTGGAAATACATGGGAGAGTTGGAGTACTCTTTCCTGCCCAAGAAGGAATATGCCAATGAGTTTCCCATCCATTCCGTGAAAGCAGTTTATGAATACGACGTTCGTCAGTACGGACAGAACTATCTGCTGGCCAATAAAGACAATATGTTCCTGTCTGTGAAGCGCAAAACGGACGACCGCATCGGATATAGCCGCAAAGCCGAACTGACCTATACCCATGAGCGGCATTCGGGATTCTCGTACTACCTGACTACCCGGTATCGTACCGAGGAGGCTTCTCATTTCATCCCTTTTGAGGTAAAAAGGGCAGATGGCAAACTGGATTTCCTGCGTGATTTTTGTCTCAGTGAACTGGAACTCAAACTCCGGTATTCGCCCAATGAAAAGTTTATGCAGACCCAATGGAGCCGTTATAAAGTTTCTTACGACGCGCCTGTATTCATGTTGGCGCATACTGCTTCGGCGAAAGGCTTTCTGGGGAGCGACTATACCCTTCACCATACGGAAGTGGGATTTGAAAAGAGATTCTGGTTCTCCGCCTTTGGTTATACCGACGCCATTCTGCGGGGTGGTAAGGTCTGGAGCAAAGTGCCGTTTCCGTTGCTGATCATTCCCCGCGTCAACCTGACCTACATTACCCAGCCGGAATCGTATGTGCTGATGAACGCCATGGAATTCCTGAACGATGAATATGTCTCCTGGGATCTGACCTATTACCTCAACGGGTTGCTCTTCAACCGGATCCCACTATTGAAGAAGCTCGAATGGAGGGAGATACTCTCTTTCCGCGGCATGTACGGAGGATTGAGCGACAAGAACAATCCGGAGCATAGTGACGGGCTTTTCCTTTTTCCCGAAGGGAGTTATAAAATGGGAGGCCGACCCTATATGGAGGCCGGAGTAGGAATTGAGAATGTCTTTAAGGTGTTCCGTTTCGACTATACCTGGCGCCTTACCTACCGCGATATGGAGGGGATCGACCGATCCGGATTGCGCATTACTGCCCGTCTGAATTTTTGAATCTGTAAAATAGTTCCTTCCCCGGAACAAGTCAGCTTATAAATTGTTTTATTGATCGGGATTTGTCTAAATCTTTTTAAAAAGTTTTAGAACAAGTCTACCATATCGTGTCGTTACCATACGGACTCTTTTCTGCCTGTCCGGAAGTAAAGATCGGTAAACCATAATTTGAATATAAATCCATAAAACATGAAACAAGAAATCAGATCTGCCGACGGTCGTCTGGGCGTATTAGTCGTAGGATTGGGAGGGGCAGTTGCCACTACATTTGTTGTGGGGACACTCTCTGCCCGCAGAGGACTCTCTCAACCCATAGGTTCCATCACACAACTGGCCACCATCCGGTTGGGCCAACGCAAGGAAAATCGTTTTCCTAAAATAAAAGAAGTAGTTCCCTTAGCGGGTATGGACGACCTGGTTTTCGGAGGATGGGATATTTTTCCGGACGATGTCTATGAGGCTGCCCTGCATGCAGAGGTGCTGGATCATAAAGACCTCGAACCTGTGAAAGAAGAACTTCAGCGCATCCAACCCATGAAAGCCGCGTTTGATCCGGAGTGGGTGAAACGCCTGCACGGTACCCATGTCAAATCCGCTGATAACCGTTGGGAACTGACAGAGCAGCTTCGGGAAGATATCCGGCAGTTCAAACAACAGAACGGATGCGACCGTCTGGTAGTGATCTGGTCTGCCAGTACGGAGATCTACCTGCCTGCCTGCAGGGAGCACCATACCTTGAGCGACCTGGAACAGTCTATGAAAGACAACCGGACCGATATCGTCGCGCCCAGTATGTGCTACGCGTATGCCGCCATCGCTGAGGGAGTGCCCTTTATCATGGGAGCCCCCAACTTGTGTGTGGATATACCTGCTATGTGGGAGTTTGCCCGGAACAAGCAGGTGCCTGTTGCTGGAAAAGACTTCAAAACCGGGCAAACGATGCTGAAGACTGTACTGGCTCCCATGCTGAAAACCCGTATGCTGGGACTTTCCGGATGGTTCTCGACCAATATCTTAGGCAACCGCGACGGAGAGGTACTGGATGATCCGGATTCTTTCAAAACCAAAGAGGTAAGCAAACTGTCGGTGATTGATACCATTCTGCAACCGGACATCTATCCGGAACTGTATGGCCATATTTATCATAAGGTACGGATCAATTACTATCCTCCCCGGAAAGACAACAAAGAAGGGTGGGACAATATCGATATCATCGGCTGGATGGGATACCCGATGCAGCTCAAGGTAGATTTTCTCTGTCGGGACTCTATCCTGGCAGCTCCTCTGGTGCTGGATCTGGTTTTGTTTGCCGATCTGGCTGCACGTGCCGGAATGAGCGGTATACAGGACTGGCTCTCCTTCTACTTCAAGAGCCCGATGCACGATACGGAGCATGTGCCCGAACATGATCTGTTTATTCAGTATACCAGGCTGAAGAATACGTTGCGTAAGATGATCGGAGAGTCTACATTGGATTATTTAGATTGACAGGGTATGGATTTTGCGATCATTGCTGCCGGAGCAGGTAGCCGGCTGGTAGCCGACGGTATACATATATCCAAACCCCTGGTAGAGATAGGAGGGGAACCTCTGATAGGAAGGCTCATCCGTATTTTCCTGGCTCAGCAGGCCACCTCTGTCAGTGTGGTTGTGAATGAAGAGATGGAGGATGTGTATACCTACCTGAGAGGTCTCGCTCTGCCCGTATCTCTGAATCTGGTGGTGAAGACCACAGCCGATTCGCTGCATAGCTTAGAAATGCTTGTCCCTTTTCTGGAAAGAAGCGGAAAATGTTGTTTGACTACGGTAGATCCGGTGTTTGATGAAAAAGAATTCTCTCTTTACCTGGAAGAGTTCCGCAGATCTGACGATTGTAACGCCCTGATGGCTGTGACAACCTATGTGGAAGATGAATCTCCGTTGTATGTATGCACGGATGAGGAGTTGCGGATCACAGACTATACCTCTGTGCCGCCCCGGGGAAAACATTACGTATCCGGTGGGATCTATTGCCTGGATCGTGAGGCACTTTTGCAGGTGATCCCCGCCCGGAAAAAAGGGATCGACCGGATGAGAGGCTTTCAGAAGCACTTGGTCTCTGCCGGGCTACGTGTCAGAGCCTTTCCTTTTTCAAAGATCATTGATATAGATCGTAGTGCTGACTGGACAGAGGCACGTCAGTTTGTGGATCAACACCGAAACGGATGAAAAGACTGGAATTTGCGGCTGTACAGCGTTATACTCTCTTCTCTCCCAATCATGTGGGGAACGATGCTGCTATTTTATCGGCTACAGCCCGCCAGCTGATCAGGGAAGGACATGTGGTACGGATGTATACCGAACAGGAGTTCCTGTTGAGGGAACTGCGCGGATCGTGTGTATTTACCATGATGCGCAGCGGGGCGGCGGTACGGAAATTGGAACAGATGGAGGAAAAAGGTCTGCTGGCCATCAATCCCGCATCCGGTATACGTAATTGCAGCCGGGAACGGATGACTTTTCTGTTGCTCGGAAATCAGATCGCCTATCCGGAGAGTATGGCTTACGATACGGACGTGTCTGTGGCAGGACGGATCTCTGAAGAATTCGCTCCCTGCTGGGTGAAGCGGGCAGATTTTCACGCCATACACCGGGAAGATGTCTCCTACGTGCGACACCTGGCGGAATTGCAGGAAATACTGATCGAGTATGCACTGCGGGGTATCCGTCGCGTGGTTATCAGCAAACATCTGCCGGGCGATCTGATCAAATTCTACGGAGTGGCCGGGAGCGGTTTTTTTTCATTGGTTCTATCCGTTTGACAAACAGCATAGCAAGTTCGGACTGGAAGAGATCAACGGACGGCCCACGGGGATCGGTTTTTCGGTGGAGAGCTTGCAGGCTCTGTGCGAACGGGCGGCGGATGTGTTGAATGTACAGGTATACGGAGGAGATTGTATCGTCTCTCCGGATGGTACCCTGCGGATTATTGATTTTAATGACTGGCCCAGTTTTGCCCCTTGCAGGGAAGAGGCAGCAAAGGCTATAGCAAACGTGATCCTGAAGAGAGTGTATGAAAGAGAATGAACACACAGAAAATGACAAGAAGGTATCTATGGCTGCTTCCCTGAAGTCCGGGGATACGGAAGAGTGGATCGATCTTATCTTTTACCGTCCGCTGGGATACCAATGGGCTTTACTTTTCCGGAAAGCGGGTATATCTCCCAATGCCATCACCGTGGCTGCCATTGTCCTGGGAGTAGTAGCGGGTTTTCTGTTCTATTTTGAAGACATGCGCCTCAATGTAGCAGGGATGTTGCTGCTGGTCTGGGCCAATACATACGACAGCGCGGATGGTCAACTGGCCCGGATGACGGGGCAAAGTTCGGAAATGGGACGTATCCTGGATGGAGTATGCGGCGATCTGTGGTTCATCACGATATATGTTGCCATTTGCTTCCGGCTGATGCCTGCCTGGTCGTATGGGATCTGGATATTGGCAGCCGCGGCGGGCTACTTCCATAGTCAGCAGGCAGCTATGGCCGATTATTACCGGAATATACATCTTTTTTTTATCAAAGGGAAAGCGGGAAGTGAACTGATACGTTCGCAAGAGGTCCGGAAACAGTTTGCCGGATTGCCCTGGAAAGGGAATGTGATAAAAAATGGTTTCTGTGGTTTTACGGGAACTATACAGCCTCCCAGGAAAAGATGTCGCCCCACTTCCAGGAACTGTATCATTTTCTTTGCCGGGAGTATGGAGACGATGCCCCGGCACAGGTAGGAAGGCTTTTCCGGGTAGGTAGCCTGCCTTTGATGAAGTTTACCAATATTCTCTCTTTCAATACACGGGCCATGGTGCTTTTTCTCTCTCTTCTGGCCGGACTTCCGTGGATTTACTTTATATTTGAACTCACTGTGTTGAATGTGTTGCTGTATTATATGGTACAGCGGCATGAGACATTCTGCGCGCATTTGTTATTGATATTGAAGATGAAATAGGGAAATAGATGAAGAGTCGGTTCAGAAATCTTTTTTTGATAGTGGGAGTGATCGCGGTAGTGGTCATGTTATTCACTTTCGATATGTCGTACGAAGAACTTCTGGACAATCTCCGGAAAGCCGGATATTACCTGCCGCTTGTGCTGCTGCTCTGGTTCTTTGTGTATATGATCAATACATTCTCCTGGTTCCTGATTATCCGCAGCGGACAACGTCCGTCACCCATCTCTTTCACCCGGTTGTATAAACTCACTGTATCCGGTTTCGCGCTTAACTATGTGACTCCGGTCGGGTTGATGGGAGGAGAGCCTTACCGCATCATGGAACTCTCTCCTTATATAGGTGTAGAACGCGCTACCTCTTCTGTGATCCTGTATGTGATGATGCATATTTTCTCTCATTTCTGTTTCTGGCTGAGCGCGGTGGTGATCTATATCTGCTGCTATCCCGTGAACTGGTTTATGGGGATCGTGCTGAGTACCGTCACTCTGATGTGTCTGTTGCTGGCGGTATTATTTATCAAAGGTTATAGAGATGGCATGGCTGTGGCTATGGTGCGTATGGGGAGTCATATCCCTTTTCTTAAGAAATATGCCCTCCGTTTCGCGGAGAAGCATTCGGAAAAGTTGCAACAGATCGATGCGCAGATCGCCTTGCTGCACCAGCAACGGAAAAGCATTTTTTACAGTGCTCTCTCTCTGGAGTTCATAGCACGTATACTCTCTTCGCTGGAGGTATGGCTGATCCTGAATGTGCTGACCTCGGATGTGAGCTTTGCAGACTGTTTGCTGATTGTTGCTTTCTCTTCTTTACTGGCCAATCTGCTGTTCTTCATGCCCATGCAGGTAGGAGGCCGGGAAGGAGGATTTGCATTGGCTGTGGGAGGGCTTTCGATATCGGGTGCCTATGGGGTATACACGGCTCTGATCACCCGTGTAAGGGAATTGGTCTGGATCGTGATCGGATTGATACTGATGAAGATCGGAAATAATCCGGGGCTGCTCGCCAGGAAAGAAGCAGAACCGGAACTCAATAACGCGGAAATGCTGGAAATCTGGGAGGAAGAGCAGAAAGAGACTGCTTCCTGAATTCCCGGAACCGGAATAACGGATATCCGTGAGGATATTCGTATGGATACAAACTGGTAAAAAAATCAGATCTTATGATTCAGACAGATCGGGTGAAAGCCCTTTTTTCGATTATGGAGGTACGTTGGATACCCCTTTTATCCATTGGATGGATGTTTATCTGCAGATCTATACGGAAAAATTAGGTCTGGAACTCACGGCCGGGAGTTTTCGTCCGGCATATGTCTCTACCGAGCAGCGCATGGAAAGTGAACACCCGGTACATGCAGATACTTCGCTGACGGAGACCCAACGTATCAAAACCCGCTGGCAGCTGGAGCACCTGAAGAACAGTGGTACTTTTCCGGGATCGGTTGCGGATATAGAGTCGCTGGCTCCGGAAGCGGCACGCCTGGCTGTTTATTTTTCCGAACATTCCATTGCATCGACTTTTCCGGTGATCCGTGACCTGGCCGATCGTTACTCTTTGGTACTGGTCTCTAATTACTATGGAAATCTGCGGTATGTGGTCCATGAAATGGGGTTTGCTCCTTATTTCCTTTCCTTGATAGATTCCACGGTTGTGGGTATTCGTAAACCCGATCCGGCTTTGTGGAAGATTGCACTGGAAGAGAGTGGGTATGAACCCGACGAAGTGGTTGTGATCGGAGATTCTATGAAGAACGATATCCGGCCTGCCCTGGAATTGGGTTGTCAGGTGATCCATGGTACGCATCGGTTGGAACCTGAAGAAGATCGTGTCACGCGCATTTCATCTTTAAATGAACTGCTGCTGCTTTTATAAAGGAATCCGGAAGATAGAAAAGCAATCCGGACCGAAACAAATGCCGTGTATCATTTAGATATTAAAAAGCTGATATAAATAGCAAAATAATGTAATTTCTCTGTTTTTGCTAACTGGCATATGGACCATTTCTGATGCTCCGGCACGATTTTATCTTATAATCTCAGCATTTCTTCTGTTTGCACGGTTCTTTTTATGGGTTTGCACGGTCCAACTAGTCGGTTACGTAGGTGCAAACCAACTGTTTGGACCGTGCAAACGGGTCATTTGCCAGGTGCAAACTCAGGAAAGTAGATGTTTGGATCCGGAGGTAGATCCTAATTTGTTGAAAAAAATGGAAATTCACTGTTTATTAGTCTTTATTTCATGAGAAGTGTGAAAGTAACAAAATAATCGTCAAAGAAGCGATTGGGTTATTTTCAGATCGTATAGTAGCTCCTGGACGAATATAAAGTAATGTATCTCTGGATGTAATAGTGATATTTTGTCTGGGGATAAATGCTCAGGGATCCGTTTTGATGGATCAGCTTTTGATCTGATCCGAAATAAGCCACTCAGAATGCATTCAGATAACAGAATGTCAATTTTGACAGATTGTCAGAATGCTACCGGATTAAATCAGGATGGGATTCACAGTAAAGAGAAAAATTCCGTAATTTATACTCTTGTTTTAGCAAGCTCTTTGCGGTAGACCATTGGACTGACTCCTACGTTCCTTTTGAAATACTTTCCGAAAAAAGAGGCATTGGGAAAATGCAGGTTGTCGCTGATCTCCTGTATAGAAAGCCGGGTAGAGTGAAGCTGTACCTGCGCATCTAAGATCACTGCCCGGGTGATGATCTCGAGCACTTGTTTTCCGCTGACCTTCTTTACCGTATCCATCAGGTGCTTGCTGGTGATGCACAATTTATCCGCATAGAATCCGACGTGGCGTTGCTCTTTGTAGTGATCCAGGACCAGGTGTATGAATTTTCGGAAGATCTCTTCCGATCTGGGATGTTTTCTGTCTTCTTTCTCTATCTGATGTTTCTGATAGACGGCATTTACTGTGTGGAAGACAGAAACCAGCAGACTTTCCTGGATATCGGGATGTTGTTTGCTGAACTCGTTGTGATGAATGTCTTGCAGGAACATACAGTAGTTGTGTAAAAACTCCTGTTCCTTACTGTGAAGAGATGTCAGTGGGATCTCAATGATCTTGGAAAGCAAAGGGAGCATCGATTGGAATACATGTATACCTTTGATAAAGTCTCGCTGGAACAGGATCAGGAAACACTGACAATCGGCGGATCTCTCTCTGAACTGAATGATACTTCCCGGAAGGATAGTCATCAGGTCTCCGGTTTTCATGCTATAATCTGTCAGATTGACCATGAAAGATAGTTGACCCCGGGTGCAGAAGATAAAAGCTCCGGCATCCCAACGGTGCGGATAAGAGTCGTTTTCATGGGGAATGTTATCTGCGCCGGAAACCACAATAAAAGGATAAGGAAGTGTCACATTGGGTACGCCTTGTTTGTTCATAATCTTTTTGTTTATCAAATACATACAGTAAAATTCGAATGCGGAGCAATGTTTATTCGGTTATGCCGGGGCGCATCCCTTATACTGGGAATATAGTGAAAACCAAATGCGATCAAATTCAGTTGAAACTTTCTCCCGATCGCCTCATGTATGCTGCAAATATAGATAAACTATTTGTTCCCGGTGAATCATATTCCGTCTATTTGACCATTTTTGGTAATGAATGGGTCTGTTCGTATACAAAAATATCCTGTATGTTTGTCTGGTCTTTTACAGGCTGTTGTTTGCGTCGTTATCTTTCTTATCGTACTTGTCCAATGTGTTCGGATAGCTCTGTAAAAGTTGTTTTTTGAGTAAAATCAGAGAAGGTTGTTTTCATTCCGAAAACAGCCTTCTTTTTATTTGATCTCGATCTCTTCCTTCATATCGATCTCTTCGCCTTGTGTATCGTAGAATTCATATTCCAGAAAGGCAAGTTTCTGATTAGGGACGATCTTAACTCCAAATCCGTATTTCAACTGCCATTTGCGTTTCAGAGAGAATAGTCCCTGATTGACGTATGCAGCTACGTACGGATGGATGTGGAGTGAGAAATTCTTTATCTTCAAATTATTGACCAGATAGTCTATTTTATTCTCCAGAGTATCTGTGAAAAGGATGGATGGTTTGATGGAGCCTTTACCAAAACAGGTCGGACACGCTTCTGCCGTATCGACGTCCATGGCCGGACGTACACGCTGGCGGGTGATCTGCATCAGCCCGAATTTGCTGAGTGGCAGAATGTTGTGTCTTGCCCGGTCTTTCTGCATATTGGCACACATGCGTTCGTAAAGTTTCTGTCGGTTTTCGGCCTGATTTATATCGATGAAATCGATCACGATGATCCCTCCCATATCTCTCAACCGGAGTTGGCGGGCCAGTTCATCTGCTGCTCCCAGATTGACCTCCAGGGCATTGGCTTCCTGACCGTTGGCATTTTTGATACGGTTGCCGCTGTTTACGTCTATAACGTGCAGTGCTTCCGTATGTTCAATGATCAGATACGCTCCGCTTTTGTAAGATACGGTCTTCCCAAAGGAAGATTTGATCTGTTTGGTGATACCGAAATTGTCATAGATAGGAAGTTGACCCGTGTAATGTTTTACGATCTTTGCGCGGTCAGGAGCAATGAGTGTAACATAGTCTCTGATCTCGTTGTATACCGTCTGATCGTTCACATAGATGTGTTCGAAAGAGGGATTAAACAGATCACGTAACAATGCTACAGCCCGGCTTGTCTCTTCATAGATGAGCGCAGGCAGTTTTTTTGCTTTCTGTGCTTTGGCAATGGTCTCTTCCCAGTGTTTGACCAGGACTTTAAGTTCCCCGTCGAGTTCCGCTACGCGTTTGTCTTCGGCCACTGTACGCACGATCACTCCGAAATTCTTCGGCTTGATACTCATCAACAGTTGCTTCAGACGGGCACGTTCTTCTCCCGATTTAATTTTTTGTGAGACAGAGACTTTATCACTGAAGGGAATAAGTACCAGGTACCTTCCCGCGAATGATATCTCTGCCGTAAGACGTGGCCCTTTGGTGGATATGGGCTCTTTTACGATCTGCACCAATACCTCTTGTCCGACCTTTACTGCCGAGGAAATAGTTCCGTTCTTTTCCAGGTCGGGAAGCATGGTTGCTTTACTGACAGAGGGGAGTTTCTTTTTGTCGCTTAAAGTCTGCTTTACATACTTTTCAATGGAGTTAAAATGAGGACCCAGGTCTAAATAATGAAGAAAAGCGTCTTTCTCGTAACCGACATCCACAAAACATGCATTCAGTCCGGGCATCAGTTTCTTGATACGACCCAAATACATGTTGCCCACGGAAAAGGAGATACTTCTGCCTTCCCTTTGAAGTTCTACTAAGCTTTTGTCTTCCAATAGCGCGATAGATACCTCCTTGGGCTGTACATCTACTACTAATTCGCTTGTCACAATGATTTCTTTATTATTTAAAGTTCCAAAATAAACATTCTGTGAGTGAAAGAACCTTTTCAGAATGGGATACTATCCGAAGGGACGGTATTACAACAAAGATACGGATACACGGGTTTGCTTTACCGGAAAATTATTTTCTATACAGCCACATATAACCTGGCAGATAATCATCCCAAAAAAAATCAAAAAGTCCTTTCCAGAGTGTTGGGTTCCTTATGTACATTAGAGCCGGTCCAAACGTTCCGCTATGATCCCTGATCACAGGGCTTTTCCCTTTTTTACGGATACTGTCTCTGCCGGTTTGTTTCTCTATGGCTCAGATAGTCCGGTACCATACAAAGAAATCGATCGGGCCGGAACAGATTCCGATGAAGAGGTGAACAGAATGGAAACAGGTTCTAAACAAAGAACAAACCTGCAAGAAAAATTCTTGGCAAGTTTGTTCTTTGTTTCTGTCTGTCAGACTAAAAAAATCACTTTTTGTTTTTATGTCTGTTCTTTCTTAGTCTTTTTTTCCGCTTATGCGTAGACATTTTATGTCTTTTTCTTTTTTTTCCGCTTGGCATAGCTTACAATTTATAGAATTAATACTGGATTACTTTTTAACAGCAACGATGAATGTCTTCGCGGGTTTGAAAGCCGGAATGTTATGCTCCGGAATGATGATGGTAGTGTTCTTTGAAATATTACGAGCAGTTTTCTGTGCTCTTTTCTTAACAATGAAGCTACCGAACCCACGGAGGTATACGTTCTCATCTTTTGCCAGAGAGCCCTTGACTACTTCCATAAACGCCTCAACAGTTGTAAGTACTGTGTTCTTATCAATTCCGGTGTTTTTTGTAATTTCGTTTACAATATCTGCTTTAGTCATCTTTTCTTAAAAAAATATTATTACTAAATTCATCTAATTTTTTGGACTGCAAATATATAGGTTTTTCGTGTTCAAAAAAAATATATTCAGAACTATTTTCTAAAAAAATGATTCCTGTCCTTTTTATAAATAAGGTATTGGAGGGAATTTAGTATCTTTGTAAGTGAAAAATAAGATATATGAGCAATAATTTTAGCGAGACTATTATAGATTGGTACCGTGAGTTCGGGCGCGAGCTACCCTGGCGGAACACCAATGACCCTTACCTGATATGGATTTCCGAGATCATTTTGCAACAGACCCGCGTAGCCCAGGGATACAACTACTTTCAACGATTCATCAGTCGTTTTCCGGATGTCGCTACATTGGCTGCCGCGCAGGAGGAAGAGGTGATGAAATACTGGGAAGGATTGGGATATTATTCCCGGGCGCGTAATCTGCATGCGGCGGCCCGTAGCATGAACGGAGTATTCCCTACCACCTATGCGGAAGTGAGAGCATTGAAAGGGGTAGGGGATTATACAGCTGCCGCAATCTGCTCTTTCGCGTACCGGATGCCGTATGCGGTAGTAGACGGGAATGTGTACAGAGTACTTTCCAGGTATTTCGGAATAGATACTCCGATAGACTCTACACAAGGCCGGAAACTGTTTTATGATCTAGCCATGAAGGTGATGGATGTGCGCAGGCCCGAAATCTACAATCAGGCGATCATGGATTTCGGTGCTTTGCAATGTACCCCTGCATCTCCGAAATGTCTGTTCTGTCCGCTGTCGGGTAGTTGCCAGGCTCTGGCACAGGGAAAAGTCGCCTCTTTGCCTGTAAAACAACACAAGACCCGGACTGTAGACCGTTATTTCAACTATTTGTATGTGGATGCCGGAGCCTATACTTTCCTGCACAAACGTACCGGGAACGATATATGGAAAAATCTATTTGAATTTCCTCTGATCGAAACGACAACTTCCGTAGATCAGGCGGGACTTTTACAACTACCGGAGTTTACCAGTCTGATCGGTGAAGGAGAAAAACCGGTAATCAGTCTGCTCTGCCGGGATATGAAACATATGCTTTCTCACCGGATCATTTATGCCTCTTTTTATAAAGTAGAATTACCGGAACAAACCCTCTCTTTCGAACGTTACCGGAAAGTGCGGAAACAGGAGATCGGAGAGTATGCTTTGTCACGCCTTATCCTGAAATTCATGGATAAACACTTGTAAGATTTACGATTTACAGATCTACGATTTACGACTGAAAAGACAAATCAACTAACAATCGGTACTATCCGACTGTAGCGACGCACGGCGGACATTAGTGTACACCGTGCGTCGCTACAGGGATAGGAGTGTATAAGAGTACCCAATCGTCAATCAGAACATTGGAAATCATTTGCTTTTTATCCTTTCCGGAGGTTCCCCGGAAAGGATAAAAAACGACAAGATATAAGACCTCTTCTTTATCTATAAAAAGTGTTTTATTGCTTGGATATTGTAATAATTCTGATTATTTTTGGCAGGAAAATGTTACTAAAAAATTAAGGAGAAATATATGTCAGTAAATAAAGTGATCTTGTTGGGAAATGTGGGGAAAGATCCGGAAGTCAGATATCTGGATAGTGGAATTGCTGTGGCCAGTTTCCCATTGGCTACTTCTGACCGTGCTTACACTTTGCCCAATGGCACCCAGGTGCCGGAGCGTACGGAATGGCACAACCTGGTTCTATGGAGAGGGCTTGCGGAAACAGCCGAAAAATATGTGCATAAAGGTGATAAGTTATATATCGAAGGAAAGATCCGTACCCGTTCGTATGATGATCGGGCCGGAGCAAAACGGTATATTACCGAAATTTTCGTGGACAACATGGAAATGCTTACTCCCAGAGGTACGTCGGCTCCCGGACCACAGGGCTCTGCTCAGGCTCCTGCTGCGCAGCCTTCTCAGGCAACAGGTGCACCTGTACAGAATGACGGGACAGACGATCTGCCTTTCTGATAAAATGTTTCGTCAGGGATCAGGATCACAAGGACACTGATCCCTGATTGAAATAAATGTTTAACTAAAAACAATCTCTTTGGACTCAGACGATTATTTACGCCCCCTGGGGGAGTTTTTTGACGGATTTACTTTTGTAACACCTGGTCTGTCGGCAATTGTTGCCATACTGTTGGCTGGTTTGCTGCTGTTTGTTTCTGGTTTTGCTTCAGCTTCAGAAATAGCCTTTTTTTCTCTTTCTCCTCTGGATCGCAGCAAGATAGAAGATGAAGAACATCCCGCGGATAAAAAAATAAGTAGTCTGCTGGGAAATTCCGAACGCTTGCTGGCCACCATTCTCATCACCAATAATTTTGTGAATGTAACGATTATTATGCTCTGTAATTTCTTTTTTATGAGAGTGTTTCAGTTCCATTCGCCCGTGGCCGAATTCCTGATCCTGACAGTCAGCCTTACTTTTCTGTTGCTGCTATTCGGAGAGATCATGCCTAAGATCTATTCGGCACAACATACATTGGCTTTCTGTCGTTTCGCGGCGCCTGCCATTGGTGCCTTCCAGTCGGTATTCTATCCGTTGGCCTCTCTGCTGATGCGGTCGACAAGTTTTGTAAACAAGCATTTTTCCAAGAAAAATCATAATATATCTGTCAATGAGTTGTCGCAGGCTCTGGAACTGACGGATAAAACGCAGATAGCTGAAGAGAATCGTATCCTGGAAGGCATTGTCCGTTTTGGCGATGAGACTGTAAAAGAGGTGATGACCTCACGCCTGGATGTAGTGGACCTGGATATACGTACCTCCTTTAAAGACGTGATCCGGTGTATTGTAGAAAATGCGTATTCCCGTATTCCCGTGTATGCCGGGACCAGTGATAATGTAAAAGGAGTATTGTATATAAAAGATCTTCTTCCACACCTGACCAAAGGAGAGCATTTTCGCTGGCAATCTCTGATACGTCCTGCTTATTTTGTCCCTGAAACGAAAATGATAGATGATCTTCTGAAGGATTTTCAGGCCAACCGGATCCATATTGCTATTGTGGTAGATGAGTTTGGGGGTACTTCGGGGATAGTGACCATGGAAGATATCATCGAAGAGATCGTAGGTGATATCCAGGACGAATATGACGAAGAGGAGCGTAGCTATGTAATGATCAATGATCATACCTGGATCTTTGAAGCGAAAACCCAGTTGACCGATTTCTATCGCACCACTTCTGTGAACGAAGAGGATTTTGAAGACATAGATGGCGATGCGGATACGGTGGCCGGGTTGTTATTGGAGATCAAGGGTGAGTTCCCTCAACTCCATGAGATCGTCACTTATAAAGAGTATGAGTTTGAGGTTCTGGAAATGAATAACCGACGGATCTTAAAAGTAAAATTTACCATTCATGAGCCTCAGGTACCCACAGACATATAGTCTTTTTATGGGAGGATTCGTGGGTATTCTCCTTCTGCTTATCTGGCTGTTTTCCTGATCGTATGGGACTTTGGTTGAAACAGGAAGGGGAGGACTATTGTCTGGGGGTATGGAAAATAGAAGAGACCCTGGAGGAACTATTTTCTTTACTTCCCCGAACCCCTGTCTATGAAGAACAGATTGCCAGGATACATTCTGCACATCGGAAAACAGAGTGGCTGGCTGTGAGGGTACTATTGTCTGTACTGACAGATGAACATACGCACATACGTTATTATCCCAGCGGCAGACCCTATCTGAATGATGGTTCCTGGCAGATCAGTATATCTCATACACGCGGATATGTAGCTGTGTTGCTCAGCCGGCATTTCAGGCCCGGAATTGATATGGAACAATATGGTACCCGTATCCGTAAGATAGCCAAAAGATTTATGCACACAGAAGAAGTCGTTTCCTTGTATCAGGAGACGGATATCTGGAGCCTGCTTCTGCATTGGTCTGCCAAGGAAGTCATGTTTAAATGCCTCGACACCAATGGGGTTGATTTTGCAGAACATCTGAGGATCTCTCCTTTTCAAGTACTGCAAACAGGACAGTTTGATGCTGTGGAATCCCGGACGCAAAATAAGCATCGTTTTACTATCTCTTATTATCTTTCTCCGGATTTTGTAATGACCTGGTCTTTTATGGAAGAGACCTGCTGAACGTACCCGCAAGATCCCGGTTGGTTCTGTAATACCTGATCATTCACTTTTTCATATTTATGAGAAGTTGTTTCTAATATAAAATATGTTTCTTAAATATTAAAATATGTTTTTATATCCTGGATTCACACTCTTTTCCCGGAAGTAGATTTCTTTTCAGAAGCACTAAATAAGGATAATTATATAGCTTTACAAGAATATGTTCGATGGGAATGATCCTCTCAGGTAAAGGATTATTTTAGAAAGTTAATTTATAAAATTACTTAAAAAATATTTTTTGTAGGTGTAGGGATAAAATCAAAAAAATCTATCTTTGTCCCCGGTTTTTTGAAAAGACATATAGATGTGGTCTATCGAAGAACATTCATATATAATTAATTGCACTTCCTGAACCTTAATAGAAGAAAGACACATTTTTCATTTTTATGTGCAATAAATTGCTGAATGATGTGAGATTTTTGAGAGATTTATTAATTTTGTATTTTATAAAAAAGTGTAATTTATGAGAGACCTTCTACTACACCAGGATTTGTTGGAGGCTATCAGAGCAAGAGTACCACAGAAGGCTAATCTGACAAATGTATTGGTAGATATATTGTCCATAGATAAAATGGCGGTATACAGGAGGTTGCGGGGTGAAGTTTCTTTTACTTTTTCTGAAATTATATTGATTGCCCGGGAATTAGGTATTTCTTTAGACGAATTCGCGCAGGTCGACTCGCTACGCAGCAAGCCTTTCCAGTTGAAAATGACGGAGCATGTCAATCCCCAGGAGATAGATTATCAGATGATGCAGGGATTTATTGATTTTCTGGATGCCATCAAAACTTCTCCTGATTCTGAAATGGCAGGCTCTACCAATATGATCCCTTCTTTTTTCTATTATAAATATACCCATCTCACCCGTTTTTATTTGTTTAAATGGATGTATCAATATGGGCTTTCGGAAATTCCTATTTATTATAAAGATATTCACATACCCGAGCGTTTGAGGAAACTTCAGCAGGATACGATAAACTATCATCGTAACTTTAAGATGACTAAGATTATCTTTGATAATTTAGTTTTCTATTACCTGGTGAATGATCTGAAATATTTCACCAATGTTCATCTGATAGAACCGGAAGAACTGGAGATTATCAAGGAGGAACTGTTGTGTTTGCTGGAAGATTTGGAACGTTTGAGTATCACCGCATATTATAAAGAGAACGGAAATCGTATCCATTTCTATATCTCCAATATAAATTTTGATACCAACTATAGCTATATGGCCAGCAATCAGGTGCACTTAACCATGATCGGGGCTTTTATCCTGAACAGCGTAGCTTCCAACGATAAAATGACTTTCGAACGGGTAAAGATATGGATACAGTCGTTGAAACGGCAGTCTACTCTTATTTCGGAAAGTGGAGAGAAACAGCGTATTCTCTTTTTCAATAAACAGCGCGACATTATCAGTTCTCTGTGATATCAGAGATCTTTGGGCATTTATTAAAAAACCGGTTCTCCAGAGAACCGGTTTTTTGATCCCGATGAATATCAGTGATGATATCCACCTGCGTCTTTTTCATCGCCTCCTTCGGTGACAGGGTTTTTTCTGAGGTATTCGATACAGCGTTTCAGATCCTCTATCATCAATTCGGCCATGTCTCTGCTGAATCCATGACGTACAAGTACGCGTTGTATCACCATATCCTGACAATTGGCAGGCAGAGAATAGGAGGCGATCTGCCATCCTCTGGATCTCATCTTATCGGAAAGGTCGTATAAACTGAATCCCGGATCGATCCCTTTCTTAAGCATCCAGGCAGCACCCGGAAGCGCGCTTTTGCCATCGTATAGAATATCAAATATACCCAGTTTCTTTACCTCTTTGGCAATATAGATGCCATGGTCCAGACAAGCCTGCTGGATACGCCGGTATCCTTCTTTGCCGTGGCGGAGCAGGTTGTAGTATTGAGCGATGATCTGACCTCCCGGACGTGAGAAGTTCAGTGCGAAAGTAGGCATATCACCTCCCAGGTAATTGACCCGGAAAATGAGATCTTCCGGCAGATCGGTCTCTTCCCGCCAGATCACCCAACCCACTCCTAAAGGAGACAATCCGTATTTGTGTCCGGAAGCGTTGATCGATTTCACACGTGGCAGCCGGAAGTCCCAGACAATATCAGGCTGGATGAAAGGTGCGATGAACCCTCCGCTTGCCGCGTCTACATGAATGGGAATATCCAATCCTTTTTCTTTCTCATATTGATCCAATGCATCGCTTATGGCTTTGACATCTTCGTATTCCAGGGTAAAAGTGACTCCGAACGTCGGTACCACTCCTATGGTATTCTCATCGATGCGTTTGACCACCTCTTCGGCGTTCATCAGAAGACGACCATGCTCCATCGGTATTTCTCTGATCTCCACATCAAAATAGCGCGCGAATTTGTGCCAGCAGATCTGTACCGGACCTGTAATGATATTGGGTTTGTCATAAGGTTTACCCTCTTTCCTGCGTTTTTCCCGCCACTTCCATTTCAGGGCAAGTCCTCCCAACATAGCAGCCTCACTGGAACCGGTGGTAGAACATCCGATGGTAGAGGCGCTTTCCGGAGAGTTCCACAGATCGGCCAGGATATGTACGCAACGATTCTCTATTTCTGCTGTTTGCGGATATTCGTCTTTATCGATCATATTTTTATCCAGACATTTATCCATTAATTTATGAATGGAAGTGTCTACATCTGTCTGACAGAACGTTGCCAGATTCTGCTTGGCATTTCCATCCAGCAGCAATTCGTCCAGTAGCAGGTCCAGAACAAGTTTCGGATCGTTGGGCTCGTCGGCCATCTGGTATTTGGGAATGTTGTGGGTAGCCGCATACCGTGAATAGAGATCGTATTCACTGTCATGCTTACGGGATTTAGTTACATGTAAAGGCATAATTCTCTACTTTTAAATGGTTATTAACTATAGTATAAGACTTCAGAAGAAAATTACAGAGCCGGTATTCGGGATACCCATGTTCTTTTTTCTCTGTAAGATTATGTGTTGATAACACTTCATTTTCAAAGATTGTTTTTATCTTTAGATGCAATCTGGTTATGCTTTTGTCAGTAACTATCTGTGACAAATCTATAGGATGGGCAACAGGATCTTTTAAAGTAACGAGGATGACACACCGGAAAAGCATTCCTTTATATACGTTTCACCGGAACAAGTACGGCAGTAAATTGCAGGTAGATGTTGTGGAACTGCGGCAGATAAAAAAATATCTGTTGCGGGATCCTTATCATACGCTGTCTTATTTTGATATCACCTTCATCACAGAGGGAAGTGGAGATTTCTTTGTGAATGGTGCGATGTATCAGGCGTCTGCCGGAGATGCTATGTTCTCTTTTCCCGGTGATCTGCGTTACTGGAACTGTGAACACATCTCTCAGGGATATGCTCTTATTTTTGAGAAAGAGTTTCTGACCCATTTTTTCAATGACTCTTTGTTTGTGGAGAAGCTGTCCTTCTTCCAGGATACGCGGCTTTCTTCCCGACTTTCGTTGCCTCCTGAGTTGTGGGAAAGGATCATCGGACTACTCAAAGAGATCCGTAAAGAGATCGATCCGGAGAACGGGATCGACCAGCATATGCTCCGTGCTTTGTTGTATGAGATATTAATACTTTTGCGGCGTGAATACGACAGAAATATAACTCAGGTCCCGGCAAACAAAGGGAGACAGAACTCTTATTTTAATACCTTTACCGAACTGATCTGTCGTTCCGGTATCGGAGAAGGACGTGTCAGTTATTATGCCGGTAAGCTACATATAACTCCGGACTATCTGAGTGATATCGTGAAGAATGTGACCGGGATCAGTGTGAAAAAATACATTCAGAAATGGAGAATATCCGAGGCAAAGAAATTATTGAGATATACAGATTGCTCCGTTTCCCAGGTTGCCGATCGTATGAACTTTGAAGACCCTTCTTACTTTATACGCTTTTTCCGTACGCATACGGGAATGACTCCTTTGCAGTATCAATCGCATGGAGAGGATGATATATAATTGACGTTTTACTCCCTTCGGTCATGACCCTTATTCCATTCTTAACATCCAGGAACGTTGACGATTTACGAACCAAGGGTCGACGAAGTCAACCAACGGTCAGCAAAGCTAATTACGATTGAGATTACTGTTTATTTGGTTGGACAGGTTTTCTTTTTATCAGACAGAAGAACAAAAGAACAGATAAGAGTTTTAAGTGATAAGTTATAAGTGATAAGTTTTAAGATATGTCTCATTACTTGTAAATACATGTGGTTCTACACATATATTCTCTTTCTTCATCTGTTCTTTTGTTCTTCTGTCTATTTTTCAGACAAAAGAATAAAAGGAATACCTCTCTCACGGAAACCCAATTCTGAATCTCTCTCTACAAATAATTTATTTTCTGAGAATACATTGTATGTTCAACGTTCCTCAGTGTTACTCATCAGATAATGGTCATGACCGCAGGGAATAATCGTACATCGTAATTAGCTTTGCTGACCGTTGGTTCAGTACATCGTAAATCTCTCCTCGTCTCTACAGGTAGATGATTACAAAGGTATTCCTGTAATTTCCTTTGTTCATTCCATACTAACCCATCAGCTTTTTGCAGCGATAGCTGTACCGATCAGGTTGGCGTTCTCCATCTGTTTGATGTGTACTTCTACTTCATGGATATCCAGGCTCAGTAATATAGTCTGTAGCTCTTCCATAACAATCTGTTGATAGTTTTTTCCTTTTCTGTTCTCACTCCAGAACAGACTGCCTTCGGCTATCAGGCACACACGTTTTACCTCCGGATTGTGAGAGACAAGCAGTAAGATCAGACCGGCTAAAGAGGCTGCGACCAATTGGGCGGAACGTTTGTATATCCATCTCGCTACCTGTACATACTTTCTTTTGTGAAGATCGGGATAACTCATGATCGTTGTGAGTTTCTGGGCATCGAACTTCTCTTCAAACTCATTGAAAGGGAATACGGCTTTTAAAATATCTCCCAGGTACATTCCGGATACGGCTTTTTCAAATCGCTGCCTTCCTTTGCTATCCGAAAAAGCATCTACGGTATCATCGATCAGGGTAAGGTAAGGTGGATTGAAATTGCCCGATTCCAGATTGACAGGCACCAGGTTTTGTTGTTGCTTTTGCTCGTCTGGCAATTTACTGATCTTATCGGACCGGATGAAGGTAGCCATATTGGTTCCTGTACCTACAATCAGGCCTATATACGCATCGTAACTCCTGTCTGTCAGTCCGGCGAACAGACTGGCTACTGTGTCATTGATAACGCGTATACCACTGAAGCGGTTGGAGCAGTGCGCATTCAGCTCCTCAAGCAGAGGCTGTCCGATGGGTTGTCCGATCATTTCCTGTATGTTTACATCTTTGGTCCAGCGAAGCAACCGAGCATCTCCTCCCGGCAGCGATTCGGCAGGATAAAAAAAGCAATATCCGATGGGCATTTCGTTGTCATGTTTGGTGGCGCAGATCGGGTCGGTCAGCTCTTTGAATAATTCCGTACGGGTATATCCCTGCTGTTTCATGATGGAGAGGTCTTTTTTCCAACCGTCGTTGGGATGGATAACAGGACCTGCTGTAGTGAACTCTACCACAGCTACCCGGTAATTTGTTCCTCCGAGGTCCAATACAAGGGCTTCGCCTTCGAGTGGCTTTTCCGTAGGATACACATAAGTAGGTATACATTGGATCTCAGTGTTGTCTTCCCGGAGTCCTATTTCTATTCTGCTCTGGAGCAGCAACGCGATCTCTTTCAGCTGGGAGACAGTAAGTTTAAAAATATTATTTTTCATATCTGTTGGTATAATTAATATATTAAGTATGCTGTGAATCCTACGTAATTAAGTGAAAACGTTTCGACAACTGATTTTGATTAATGAAACCGGAAAATGAATGATTAATTGTGTATTTGACAGTATGGGAAGACCATCTGATGGCTTCGGGATGGAACAAACGGTAAAGAATCTTTGTTAATACGCTATTCGGAACAATCATTAAAATCAGGAATATATGAAAACAAAAGAGTTATATAAAGAGGTTACTTCGATGCTTTATCTGATTCGTAACGATGAAAAGAAGTTGTCACAGGTATTTAATCTGCTGGAAGAGCTGGATGCCGGTACTCCCTCCCATGAGATCCCTTCGCCTGCTTCGTCAGATTATTCAAGTATTGTTATGCAGATAGCCGACGCGGTGAACGAAGGATATATCTGTTTCTTTAATCCCGACACTGAGGAGATAGAACAGGTTGCCTGCGAAGGATATTTTCATCCTGTAGAGATCGCCGAGCAAAATGAGGATATGATCGATGAATTTGACCTCAACTATATGAAGTGGGATCACTACATACGGATTGATCCGCCTCAGAAAGAAGATCTGCGGCTGATCATGGAGAAGTATGTCAATGAGATGGACGACAATAAACTGTCTGCACAACTGAGGAATGTGCTTGAAACCGATCAGCCTCTGCGCAATTTCCTGAAAATACTGAAGGAAGCGGCAAAGGAAGATGTATGGAATGTATTTAAAAAGCAGGAGATCATTAACTATGTAAAAGAACGATTGGCGGAAGTTGAACTTCCGGAAGAGTAAACGGATATATTTCCATAAAAAAAGTCCTTTTCTGAAAAAGGACTTTTTTATTTTCTCTGTTCGTTTCTTTTTTCCTGGGAAACTTACTTCAGGTAGTTTTTGAGGAAAGCGGCAGAGAACAGAGCCAGGCTCTTCACCGGTGAGATCTCAGCAAAGCCGTTGAGAAGTCCCCAGTCATGAGTCACACCATTGAAACGTATGGTGGTGGTATATACACCCGCTGCATCCAGATGTCGTCCCAATTCTTCACCCCCGTCTCTGAGGATATCATTTTCTGCAACTTCGATCAGGGTAGGAGGCAGACCTGCCAACTGTTCGGAGGTAGCGCGCATCGGAGAAACATGGATATCATCGTACTCGTCCGTATTTGAAAGGTAATTATCGCGCATCCATTCCATCAACGGGGTGGTGAGGAAGCGTTCTTTGCCAAACTCTTTGTAAGAGTCGAAATCGGTTCCGGCGTCTGAATAAGGCCACATAAGTACCTGACACTTGATCTTTGGTCCGTTGTTTTCTTTGGCTTTCAGGCAAGTGACAATAGTCATATTACCCCCGGCACTGTTACCTACCACACCTAATTTGTTTCCGTCGACATTGATCTGGTCGCCGTTTTCCGCTACCCATTTGGTGGCCGCGTAACATTCGTTGACCGCAACGGGATATTTTGCTTCCGGCGAGCGGGTATATTCCACGAATACAGCAGCGAAGCCTGATTCTACGACTACATCACGTACCAGACGTTTGTGAGTGGGATAGTCGCCCAAGACCCATCCACCACCGTGGAGGAACATAAATACAGGGAGTTTTTCTGTGACTCCTTCGGGATGTACGATAACCAGGTTTACTGACAGGCCATCCTGAGAGATGGTCTTATAAGTCTCTTCAATACCTGACAGATCTACTTTCACCGAAGACTGAGCATTTTCAAGGACTTTACGCGCTTCCGCGGGAGGCAACGACTCCACAGGGGTATCACTGGCATTCAGTACTTTCAGGTACTCTTTGGTACCTACACTCAGATGATCATCTTCCAGATAGTCCGGAGCGGCTTTTACATGATTAAACATAGTTTTTAAGTTTAGGATAAATATTTATTTATAATAAAAATAACATTTCTTACTATTTATTCTTTCTCAAAACAAACCTTCGGAGCATAATGTTTAGAAAAACTGATGAGACGAACCAATTCGGATCACCGAATAGGAACCTATGGATTGGTCGCGGGATCTGTAAAGTATATTCCTTGTTTATGATCAGGTAGATAATTTATGAGTATAGGGTTGAACGTATGTGCGGAATTAGTAAATATAATATATAAGACGAAAAGATGAAAGAGGTTTTAATTATAGGTGGTAGTGGTTTTGTGGGGACTGCTATTGTGAAAGAAGCATTGTCCAGGGGATATAAAGTGAAAACCGTTGTTCGCCATCCGGAGAAGGTCTTTCTGTCTGATCTCCATCTGGAAGTGATCGGAGCAGACATTATGAATACGGAAGAGTTGACAGGTATTCTGAAAGGTCAGTTACAGGTGATCAGTGCTTACAATCCCGGATGGAAGAACCCGGATATCTATGAAGATACCCTCAGGGGATATTCCTCAATTCTGGAAGCTGTACGTCGTGCCGGAGTAAGAAGACTGTTGGTAGTGGGTGGAGCCGGTTCATTATTGGTTTCTCCTACTGTCCGGTTGATGGATACGGGAGCTATCCCCGAAGAGATCTTGCCCGGTGTAAAAAGTCTGGCAAAAGTTTATATGGATTATCTGCGGCCGGAGAAAGAGTTCGACTGGGTATTCTTTTCACCTGCCGGAAGTTTTACGAAGGGGACACGGACCGGGAATTACCGGTTGGGAGAGGATTACCTGATCAAAGATGAGAAAGGAGAAAGCCATATATCTGTAGAAGATTATGCCATGGCTATGATTGATGAACTGGAAAAGCCTCAACATCACTACAGACGATTCACGATCGGGTATTGATGGTATTTCTGTTGCAAAGGATACATTCGTTTGTAACGATCTCATAAAAAAGTCCTGAAAGAGAATTTTTCAGGACTTTTTTTGAAGCATTTGCTGTCTCTTTTTGGAGCCGTTAGCAAAGGAGTGATTCACTTTTATGGGACACAAACAAATAAAAATATTTTTGACATTTTACAGATCCAAGTGAAAGGGAAGTGTTACCCATACGGCGGCGACTCACCCTACCTATAAAGCAAGGACTTTTTTTAATTTCTCTGATGTACAGGCTCATATCTTTACTTCCTTTGTGCTGTAATAAAACTTCATACCTACCTTGCTTAGTATGTATTATGAATAGACACTATGTTTATCTGATTATTTTAATGCACATTAAAACAATTAATAGAGTTTATATTGAATAATAGTATATTTCCATTGATGATTGGACATTTAATTTATTAAATATCCAATCATGTACTAACAATAAATCGTTTTTAAAATATAGATTATAACGGTTTGATAATCATAGATCTGCAAGATTGTCAGATATATTATTTATTAAAAAAGTAAATTATTAAAAAATGATCTTATATTTGCAACACGTACACATAGTACAATGATCAAACTAGGCTATAAAAAATGAGAAATGTAATGGGCGGTAGCGGTGACTGTGTATACTATTCCTGCGGAGCATCGAATCTACCATGTTGTAGTTCCTGGGATATCTACAGCCATGCTCCTAAAAGTGGAATTTGTGTTAAATGCTGATCAAAAAATAAAGGTGAAATACACTTGTCTTTTTTATAATCTTCAATTAAATGGGTATTACCTTCAAATTATGTTAAAAAACAAAAAAAACGAAATTTACTATTTATTATCCTGTTAGGGTACCTGATCAGTTCTTGTGGTCAAATAGAACAACAACCTAATTTCCAAATAGATGGTACTATCAATGTAGATTCAGGTAGAGTATGTCTCTACTTCTACTCAGATTATATTCCTAACGAGGAAAAGGTAATATGTGCAGAAGTTAAAGACCAGAAGTTTTCTATTTCCGGATACATTCCCGAGTCACAGGAAGTAGTTATAGATCTGGATAACGATACTATTTACGGTCCTACTTATATGTCATCAGAATTCATTATTGATAAAGGGCTGCAGACTATTTCTATAAATATAGATTCGCCGAGAGAAGTGCCTGAGGTCAAAAACAAGACCATGCTGGAGGAGTATCCAAACTACTTGGTTTTTTTTGAAGAGATACATGCAAAATATGATTTGTTTTATCAAGAAACAGATAGTTTGTATAAGCTCCATAACTATGACCTTCCCAGCTCGGTAAGCCTGACATCCGATCAGGAACGGAAGGCTTTAGATAACGCGAGTGATAGCACATTATTAAGATATACGGAAAAAAATCCAAACTCAAAAGTTGCATTCTGGAAACTTATCCGGTTAATGGGTTGGGGTTATGAACCTATATTTGATTCGATATACAATGCTTTTTCAGACGATCTTAAAAATGGATATGCAGGGCAAGTATTAAAAGATAAATTGCAAGATAGCAAACAACTTACTATAGGTCGTGCATTTCCTGAGTTTAATTGTCAAAATACAAATGGAGAGAATTTATCGTCTGATATTTTTCTTACAAACAAATTTACATTAGTCGATTTTTGGTATAGTAACTGTGGTCCCTGCCTAAGGCAGTTCGGTCAGCTGAGAGATTTGTACAAACAATATGGCGATCGAGGATTTGAAATCGTTGCCATATCTGTGGATCAAGTGAAAAATAAAGAAAACTGGGAAAATCTGATTGTCGACGAAAATCTTGTTTGGAAACAGTATTGGGACAAAAACGGAGCAGAGTCTCATCGATTCTTAATTCATGCGTTCCCCACTAATTTTTTACTAGACAGCACGGGTAAAATAATCGATAAAAACATTTCCATGGGAGCATTGGAGGAATTTTTAAACTCTTCTTTGTAGTTATAGTAAGTAAATCAGTGTAGATTTTTTAATAAGGTGCTACCTGATAAAAGGATCCAGCATACGGTTGATGGAAAAAAGCAATCCATACTCAGAAGGAAAAACACTTGTTCTTATTATTGTATACATGAGTTAACTTCCCTGGTACTTTCCTTATTTTCTGCATTCAGGCAGATATAACCCTGGTATCGATTTTATCATTTTGTCAGAAACAACGAAAGAGGGAAGGAATAAACGGATAAAATCTTCAGATTACATCAAACTAACATAATATACATAACTAAAATAAGAACACCCCCAACAACAACAAAGAATTTTTTATCTAACTGAGCTAAGTAAAAAAGCTCTGAAAATTAAGATTTTCAGAGCTTTACTCGTTTTTGACTTTTGATATTGGCGGTCCGGACGGGACTCGAACCCGCGACCCCATGCGTGACAGGCATGTATTCTAACCAACTGAACTACCGGACCTAAATTTCATTCTATATTTTCGCATCTCTCTCGATTGCGATTGCAAAGGTATAACTTTATTTTGTATATGCAAGACCTGTAATTGTGTTTTTTTGTATCAAAAAAAGACTGCTATGGCTTTCTTACTGGGAATGAATATTTTCCTTCGGATCAGGAAAACAGATCGGGGAAGAAAAAAATAGCTTTCCGGGAAAAAAGAGAGAGGATCGGCCGGGTGAGGACCTGTCAGGACAGAACTCCGGTATAGCAAAATGCTCCTTTTTCCGAAAAATAAGGCAAAGGACTCGCCGGGCTGAAAATCCCGAAAACGGAAGATCCGGATCCGGACATAGAAGCGTATATGGCGCCTTGCTCATAGAGGAAGTCTTTGATAGCTGCTATCTGAGGATACTGAGGGAATACACTCTCTTCGAAATCGTTGACTAAATGATGTTTCCAATCTTCCATCGGCCGGGAAAGGATCTGTTGCAACGATTGCTGCGGATCATGAGGCCGGATCCGGGCAAATGCTTCCCGTGTGGAGACAAAAATATCCGGTTTGATGATACAGATCCCATATCCTTTTAAAGAGAGAGGCAGAGGAGAAAATTCGTTACCGATCCCTCTGGCCAGGGTGGGGGAGTTGCGGATGAAGAAGGCACAGTCTGCTCCCAGGGTAGAGGCATATCTCTCCATATCCGGATCGCTTACTCCCAGATCGAAGCGGGTATTCAATAAACGGATCATAAAGGAGGCATCGGAAGAGCCGCCTCCGAGTCCGGCACCGGAAGGGATATGCTTATAGAGATGGATCTCTACAGGAGGAAGATCGAATGATTGATCCAGTATGTGATACGCTCTGACTACCAGATTTTCTTCGGGCGGTCCGGCGATCTCTGTCCCATAGATGTGCAACTGACATTTGGGCTTCTGACCGGGACGCGCAATAACTTCCAGCGCATCCTGGAGAGGTACCGGATAAAAGAGGGTCTCCAGGTTGTGATAACCATCCGGACGCTTTTCGGTGACATGAAGTCCGAGGTTAATTTTAGCATTGGGAAAAACAATCATAATCAGGGGTTGTTGATAGTCTGTTCATGCAAAGTTAATAAATAATTCAGCAAATTTATCTCAGATTTGTATTTGAACCGTATCTTTGCGCACTGCAACGTAAGAGACCGGGTTTCCTTCCGGTTTTTCGTCCCACTTATTAATTTCAGAAAAATGGCAGAACAGAAACGAACTTCACGTAGTAGCACCAGGAGTAAGGCACCGGTTGTGAATGATTATGGACGTATTCAACCTCAGGCTCCCGAACTGGAAGAGGCTGTGTTGGGTGCTTTGATGATAGAGAAAGATGCTTATTCGTTAGTGAGTGAGATCCTGCGTCCGGAGTCGTTCTATGAACGCAGGCATCAATTGATCTATGCTGCCATTACAGACCTGGCCGTGAATCAGAAACCGGTAGATATACTTACGGTGAAAGAGCAGTTGGCCAAAAGAGGAGATATTGAAGAGGTGGGAGGGCCTTTCTATATTACTCAGCTCAGCAGTAAAGTGGCCTCTTCCGCCCATATCGAATACCATGCGCGTATCATTGCGCAGAAATACCTGGCACGCGAACTCATCACGTTTACCAGTGGCATACAAACCAAGGCTTTTGATGAAACACTGGATGTCGATGACCTGATGCAGGAGGCAGAAGGGAAACTTTTCGAGATCTCTCAACGCAACATGAAGAAGGACTATACACAGATCAATCCTGTGATATCCGAGGCGTATGAACTCCTTCAGAAAGCAGCTGCCCGTACAGACGGACTCAGCGGACTGGAAAGTGGATTCACCGGTCTGGATAAGATGACCTCAGGCTGGCAGAATTCGGACCTGATCATTATCGCTGCCCGTCCGGCGATGGGAAAAACGGCCTTTGTACTTTCCATGGCCCGTAACATCGCGGTCAACTTTCAACATCCTGTTGCGTTGTTCTCCCTTGAAATGAGTAATGTGCAGTTGGTGAACCGTCTGATCGTGAATGTGTGTGAGATACCGGGTGAGAAGATCAAAAGCGGACAGCTTGCCCCTTACGAGTGGCAGCAGCTGGACTACAAACTGAAAGACCTGATCGATGCTCCCCTCTATGTAGACGATACTCCTTCTTTGTCTGTATTTGAATTGCGTACCAAGGCTCGTCGCCTGGTGCGTGAACATGGAGTGAAGATCATCATCATCGACTACCTCCAGCTGATGAACGCGAGTGGGATGTCGTATGGCAGTCGCCAGGAAGAAGTAAGTATGATCTCCCGCTCGTTGAAAGGATTGGCGAAAGAGTTGAATATTCCCATTGTCGCTCTTTCTCAGTTGAACCGTGGAGTCGAAAGCCGGGAGGGGATTGAGGGAAAACGTCCGCAGTTGAGTGACCTTCGTGAGTCGGGTGCCATTGAGCAGGATGCGGATATGGTTTGCTTCATTCATCGTCCGGAATACTATAAGATCTACCAGGATGATAAAGGCAATGACCTGAGGGGGATGGCCGAGATCATCATTGCCAAACATCGTAACGGGGCTACCGGAGATGTTTTGTTGCGGTTTAAAGGGGAATATGCCCGCTTTCAGAATCCGGATGATGACCGGATCATCCCTCTGCCGGATAATATGGTGGGCTCCAGTATCAATACTTCTGCTCCTCCGACTCCGCCACCTGTAGCGCCCTATCCCCAGCATACTGATAATCCTTTTGGAGGTGTAGGCAGTGAAGGACCGCTGCCTTTCTGACGCCATCCGGAATTCCTGAACGTTGCTCCGGAAAGATTCATTCAATTTTCAGATGAATCTTTCCGGAGCCTTTTTTTGCTGGGGCTATCACTTTTTTTGCTTCTTCTTATCTATCTTCCTGAAGTTTTTCAGGGGTTTTAATATTCCTTATGTTTGTTTCTATACAGTTCTTTATCTCCTTATAAACAAACTCGTTCATACCCTGTTAATTATCTGATACTACAAGAAGATATTTACTATTAATAAAAAATGAATTATGAAAAAAGGAGATCACAATGAGGGAAAACTGACTGTAGCGATTGAGGAACAGACGTCTAAAATACCATCCGGTGTTTTTCTGACCGCGGCTTTGGCCTCTATGACTGTATCGCTGGCTTTGAAATGTTTTCATAGGAAGAACAGTGCGTTGTTTGTGGGTCAGTGGGCTGCCCCGCTCCTGATCATGGGGCTCTATAATAAGATCGTGAAAACAAACGGCCACGATTGATACAAGTGTATTCAGTGGAGTGTATTTACAGGTTCAGGTATTGTTTTTGCAAATTCCTGAACCTTTCTGCAGGCCGGGATCCATGGATCTTAATATAAATTCTGTTTTTCTTATTGCCTTTTAAGAAATATCCTCTGTTTCTTTTCAAACCAAATAAGTCTTAAACTGTTATAACACTATCTGAATAAGAATTGTATAACTAAATTAGAACGAAGATGAAAAAGAGTGGTATTTTAGGATTGGCTGCTGCTGCGGCCGGATTGTATCTGATGAAAAAAGAGAATCGCGATAAGGTAACTAATGCGTATGACTCCTGGAGAGGAAATATGGCAGATAAAACCAAAAAGATTCCTGATACAGAGAAATAATAAGAATGGTATTTCTTTTCCTGTATGTACAGGTGATTGTCCTGCATACAGGAAAAGAAAATACGTTAAATCCGAATCCCAAAAGATGAAACATCCGATAAATACCACCGCGCTCAGTCAGATGAGTACGAGAGATAAATTGCGTATTCTGTTCTATGGTGCGCAGTTGGCGTTTCTTATCTGGACGGCTTACAGACAAAGGCATACGCTGAGTTTCAAAGCCGAGAAGAAAGATAAGATCATTCAGATACTGACAGCAGTGTTGCTGCTTGCCAGACAGATACCTATGAAACAATTGAAATAAGTATAGTCACAGTATTAATCCACTAAAAAAACAGAAAAGTTATGTTGAGATTTATATTAGGTGTAGCTGCAGGTGCAGGACTTTACCATTGGTGTATGCAAAAAGAGACTCAGGAAAAAATGTCTGAAATGTATGGCTGTGCCAGCGAATATCTGGGCAAAGCTCAGGAAAAAATGAAGGATATGGCCGAAAAAGGCGAGAAGAAACTCCATGAGGCTGCGGATTATGCCGATGATGCAATGAATAAGAAATAAGATTTGTTTTCAGGAAATTGATGCTGAGCTACATGCTATGTAGTACTTTGTTGATAAGAGGAAAGAACCACCGGTTTATAGAAGAATGATAATACTTGGATTGATTTTTATAATGGATATGGAGGTTCTTTCCTTTTTTATGGGCTAAAATGATTGCAACCCAATGAATGATTAAATAACTTATATGAGTAGAAGAGAACAACTGGAGCATGAGGTAGATCTGGCCAGAAAGCGTCTGGATGAATTGCCTGCGGATGCTCCGGAAGAGGTAAGAAAACAGATGAGACTGGAATATGATGACTTGTCATTCGATCTGAATAATCTCTATGATGACAGTGATTTTGATCTGACCACCCCGATTGATGAATGATCGGAATGGTCAGTTGCTTTTCAGAGAGCAGGCTCTATCAGGATGAGTTCTGTAGGAGGAGCGGCCTCGGGATAGTGAGGGCTATACAACAACGTCTCTTTTCTTATCTGTAATACCCCGTCTTTCACAAAAGACTCTCCGCGTTCTGCCAGATGGCCTGCCATCTCTTTCCTCATCTGCTCCAGACATTTTTTGTATTTCTTGTCAGAAGCCCTGTTGGTGAGTTCGTGCGGATCATCTGTCAGGTCGAACAACTCCTCCTTGCCGGTATAGAAATTCCAGATATATTTGATCTTTCCGTCTGTCAGCGCACACCAGTAATTTTCCCGGGCATAACAGGTTGCGTGTTCCAGGTCGATATACTTGCGCCATTGGTCTGTATGGCCTTCCATCAGCAGGGTCAGGGAACAACCATCCATATCCTCCGGAATCTCACCCTGCGCAACGTGAAGAAAGGTAGGAAGAAAATCTCTTAACTCCACCGGATTGTCGATGCGTTGTCCTGTTTCATAGGGATAAGATCCGGGCCATTTCACGATAAAGGGTATGTGTGCAGAACCCTCATACGGATAGGCTTTTCTCCATCGGTAATGGTCTCCCAGCATATCTCCGTGATCGGAAGTATAACAGATCAGGGCATTTTCATACATCCCTTTCTCTTTCAATGCCCGGATGATCTCTCCGACCTGTTCGTCGATGAAACTGATCGCCGCGTAATAGTGACGACGGGAGTTCTGCGCATATTCGATTCCGAAATTGCCGAAGGGAGCGTCGGGGGCTGCTAAGGCCGGATCTACGGGTTGCCCATACTCCTCGCTCCAGTTTCCCGGAAAGGGAGCGGGTATCTCGGTGTGGGTATACCGATCCAACCATCGTTGGGGCGGATCGTAAGGACTGTGCGGACGCGCAAAAGAGATTTTCAGAAAGAGAGGTCTTTCGTCTTCGTAATTGCGGATCAGTTCCGTAGCCATCTGCCCGGTCCAGCGGGTCGGATGCAATTTTTCATCCGGTTTGTACACACCGGCACTGTGGTCGTTCCAGCCGATCGCGGTTTCGTCCGGATCCTGGCCGGGCGCCTGCAACTGGAACCATCGCCTGTAGTCGCTGATGAAATCCAGGGATTCCACCCTGCCACTTTCATCGATCAGAGCGGCATGGAGTCCATGTAATGCTCTTTGAGGATTCCAGTGCATTTTTCCGATCCCGAAGGTATAGTATCCCAACTCTCTCAACATCTGAGGCATCACATATCTGTACTGAGTGGCGGGTTGTCCGTATCCCAGCATACCGTGCTTCCAGGGAGATAGTCCTGTTAGTAGTCCTGCCCGGGCAGGAGTGCTGCTGGGCGTAGATGCATATCCGTTCAGAAAGAGTGTTCCCTCCCGGGCAAGACCGTCGATATGAGGGGAATAGACCGCCGGATTTTCCATACATCCCAACGCGTCTCCACGTTGCTGGTCCGACATAATGAGAATGATGTGGGGAGGATTTTGTGCCGGAAGGCTACATACACATGATATACCCATTGCTGTCGCTAATGAGTATTTTCCAGGATTCAGGTTTTGCATTCGGTTATTGAATTTAGGTTATTTCATGCAGGGTCTAAATGCGTATCCAAAGATAGGAATTATATCTGTGTAAACCATACATACGCGGGATAGAATTGGAGGTAAGTAATGCTTTTTTACAGCACGGAACAACAGGTCTGATTTCTTATTTGACCGGAAAACTCATGTTTTGGGATGCTTTTGTTTTCCGGATCCCCGGGTTGGGCTGTTTTTAATAAAAAACGCAATAAAAAAGTAAGAGAATAACTCTTTTTTTTTCTTCTCCAACGAATAACAATTGAGAAAAATAAGCTATATTTGTTCAGAGCAACGCAAATAGCCTGATTAAAATACCTTACTATGAAAAAGAGAGTAATATTTTTTGTATTACTGTTTATTTACCTACCTGTAATTTCCGGTAATCTGTACTTTCGTCATTTGGGATTGAAAGAGGGACTCTCCCAGATCAACGTATTAGCTATCTACCAGGATGAGATCGGAGCCATGTGGTTTGGCTCTTCCGAAGGACTGAACCGTTACAACGGTACAGGAATAGAGGTGTTCCGACCTACGCAACATGCCGGTGGCCTGACTCAGAATGTCATACATGGTCTTACCGGCAATCGCAACGGTGCTCTTTATGTGCGCACAAGCAATGACCTGATACGGTATGATATTTATTGCAATGAATTTGAGCGTATCCGGCAGGGTGATGTGAGCGCGATGGTCTTCCATCAGGATGCCTTGTGGGTGAGTACACGCGATTCCTTGTTCTATTTCCTGGATACGGATCGTGAATTGCATCCGCATGGTGTCATTTCCTGCACACAGGCTCCCGTTTTAGCAATGCATGTGGTAGGAGATGAGTTGTGGATAAGTACCATGGATAAGGTAATAGCTGTTTCCCGGAAAAAGCAGGATACAAGTCGTTTCCTGTTCTCTATTGCCAGAGCACAGTGTTTTTATACAGACCGTTTGCAGCAAGTCTGGATCGGGACAAGAGATCAGGGACTGTATATGATCCGTAACGGGATCATTCAACGCCACTTTACAGCGGATGACAGTCCATCTACTCTTTCGAGCAATCAGGTAAGGGCTGTCATAGAAGGAGAAAAAGGAGATCTCTGGATCGGTACTTTCAGTGGCCTGAACCGGTTCAATCCCCGGACAGAGGAATGGAGAACCTATACTTCCCAGGATGATATTCCTTATAGCCTGGCTCATTCTTCGATCTATGCTCTCTATAGTGACAATCAGAATACGATCTGGATCGGTACCTATTTTGGAGGGATCAATTATTTCTATCCTCAGACAGATATCTGCCGGATCTATACAGCCAGTTCTTCTTATGACGCGTTTCTCAGTTTTCCTTTTGTCGGTAAAATAGTGGAGGATAAGAATGGGAAATTGTGGATCTGTACCGAAGGGGGAGGACTGAATGGTTTCGATCCTGTGTCCAGAACATTTACCTGGTACAAACAGACTTCCGGAGGTGATAGCAGACTGAGTCATAATAACCTGAAGTCTGTATGGTACAGGGACGACAAAGACTTGTTGTACATCGGTACCTACAACGGTGGTCTGATTGTTTTTGATCCGGCTACGGGAAATTCGTATGCTTTGGTGAACGATCCGTCGGATGCGTACTCGCTTCCTGATAATGTGGTAAATGAAATACAATACTACAAAGGTGATCTTGTACTTCTTACTCAGGAGGGTCTGTGCTGGATGGATCTGAAGAAAGAAAAGTTCTATCCCCTGACAGAGGATGAAGAACTTCAGGCATTGTTGAACCAACGGTTTTATTACGAGACATTTCTGATTGATAGCAGCAACCGGCTCTGGCTTGCCCATGCGGACGGAGGCCTCTCGTGCGTAGATCTGGATACACATACCCATCACAGGTATGTATATGATCCCGGAAAGAAGGGTAGCATCGGGCAGTTTAAAGTGGTGAGTATATATGAGGATAGCCGTAGGCAGGTATACTTCGGTACACTGGGTTCCGGAGTATATAAGTACCTACCTGAAGAAGACGCGTTTCTCAGTTATCTGCAGGAGAATAAGGAGTTGTTGAGCAACTATTGTTATTCGGTAGCCGAGACAAATTCGCATCAGCTGCTGGTATTGCACAATGAAGGATTCTCTCTGATAGACCCGGAGGTGAGCGTACTGAATTTTACCTACAATTTTTACCGGATGCGGTTTAACCAGGGATCTGCTATTTTTCAGAACAGAAGCGGAGATATTTTTTTTGGGAGGAATAGATGGCATGCTCTCTTTCCGGGAAGAGCGACTGATCGATGTGAACAGAAATTATGGTCTGTATTTTGATAAGCTATATATTAACAATCAGCTTATCTTTCCCGGGGATGATTCCGGCGTACTGAAAGAAATATTACCTCGCACCTCACAGTTGAAACTGAATTATAAGCAGAACAATCTGACTTTTGAGTTCTGCTCTTCCAATTATTCCTTAGATTCCAATTATTTGTATGAGTATAAATTGGAGAACTTTGACACGAACTGGATCCCTCTCTCTACCTCTACCCTTGTATATACGAATCTGAGTTCGGGAAAATATGTACTTCGCCTGCGGGAGCTGGGAGGCACCCGTGAACCGGATCATGAGATCTCCCTACATATACAAATCAGTCCGCCTTTCTATTTCTCTTCGTATGCCTATGCTATTTATGTATTACTGGCGGGTGCTCTGTTTGCATTCGCTGTCCGGTTCAAGACCAAACAGGCGGAACTGAGAACTTCTTTGGAATATGAACGTAAAGAGAAATTACGTATTGAAGAACTGAACCAGATCAAACTGAGCTTCTTTACCAATATCTCCCACGAATTCCGTACTCCGCTCACGCTCATTATCGGTCAGATCGAGTATTTGTTACAGCTTAACAGACTGGAACCGGCGGTGTATAACCGGCTTTTGCGCATCTATCGTAATTCCTGGCATATGCGGGATCTCATCTCTGAACTGCTGGATTTCAGAAAACAAGAGCAAGGTTTCCTGAAATTACAGGTAGAGTCTAAAGACCTAGTTGCTTATACCAAAGAGGTGTATATGTCTTTTTATGAGTATGCCATGAACCGGCATATCAATTACCGCTTTGAACATCTGGAGGATAAGGTGATGGCCTGGTTCGACCCGATCCAGATGAAAAAGGTGATATTCAATCTTCTTTCCAATGCGTTCAAGTATACTCCGGAAGATGGAACTATTGTAGTTAGTGTGCGACGTACTTTGCATGAGATTCAGATCCTGGTCAAAGATACGGGAGCGGGGATCTCCCCGGAGTCTCTGGATAAGATCTTCGATCGCTTCTATCAGTCGGGAAAAACCTCTTCACAATTCACTTCGGGCACGGGCATCGGCCTCTCTCTGGCCAAAGGGATTGTAGAGCTGCATAAGGGTCACATACAGGTAGAGAGTCAGTGGGGAGAGGGGAGTCTGTTCACGGTGTCTCTGCCTGCCGGATATGCACATTTTACGGACAATGAGATACAGGAGGTGGATAAAGCGGCTGAAATGATCCTTTCCGATGATTTGCCTCCGGATCTGCTGGTACCTGTTGAAGAAAAGCAACCGCAACCAGAGGGAGAAGAGAAGGGTAACAAACCTACTATTCTGATCGTGGAAGATAATACGGATCTGCTGGAAATGCTGGCGGATGTGTTTCATCCGATCTATCATGTATATACTGCTACAGATGGGGTTGAAGGGCTCTCTCTTGTACAGCAACTGCAACCTGATATTGTGCTGGGAGATGTAATGATGCCGAATATGTCGGGGAAAGAGATGTGTTACAGGATCAAAAACAGTGTAGAACTTTCTCATATTCCTGTGGTACTTATTACTGCGCAGACTTCCGTTGAGTATGCGATAGAGGGGTATATGTATGGAGCGGATGATTACATAACGAAACCTTTCCATGTAAAGTTGCTGATCGCAAGGTGCAACAATCTCATTAAAGGACGGAAGATTCTGATGGAACGTTTCAGCCGTAAACAAGAGCAGATCGTTACTGCGAATGCCGTCACCGAGCAGGATAAAATCTTTATAGAACGTACGATGGAGATCATCAGAAGGAACTTTGATAATCCTGCTTTCGATATGAATATGCTGGCATCGGAATTGAATATGGGACGTAGTAAACTATATATCAGACTGAAAGAGGTGACCGGGTTCACTCCCAATGAATTTACATTGAAACTGAAGCTGGATGAGGCTATGGATCTGTTGCTTCATCATCCGGAATACAATATTACAGATATTGCTTACCGGTTGGGTTTCTCTTCTGCCCGCTATTTCAGTAAATGCTTCAAAGATCTGTATGGAAAATCTCCGCAGGAGATAAGGCGTACGAATGGCAAAACGGATAAACCTGTTGTTGAGTAGTATATCTTATAAATAGTAAAATGAGGATTATATAGATGAGTATTCTTCATCGCGTCATAATCGTTTTGTGGTGTATATATCTTGCCTTTCTGTACTCTATACTTTTTTCTTAAAAAAGCTGTAAACCTTATATAGAGAATAGCTATTTATTTCTATTTTATGTGTCGGATAATTATTACCCGTTTTTTGAACAAAACAGGTCTATCTGCTTTGTAGATCTTTGTAACTTTAACTCTATATGCCGGAAGTTATTTTTAACCAGAAGAAAATACAAAGAACAGATTATTTGTAGAATGTATTCCATTTTTTCTAACCTTTAATTGAAGAATGAATTATGAAAAAGATTAGTTATTTGTTATTGATGTTCCTATTTGTCCTGTGTGGATGTCAGGAAGATCGTTATATGGAGATAGATACTTCTGATGAAGAGTATCTGGATCCGGATTATTTGAATGGATATATATATCCTCTTTCTGCATCTTATAAGGGGATGGTTTCTACCCGTTCGGATGTGGATGATAGTTTTGAATACAATTGGGAGAATCACCATACTATTGTGACTGCCAGTGGAAAAACAGTAAATCTTCCCTGGAGTACGAACTCTATGGATGCGAATCTGACTATAGAGATAGCTAATGATGTGAAGAAAGAAGACGGGTGGCAGCTCATTTGTCATACTTTTGTACCTACATCTTCAATCAGTGAGCATGGGAGGAATTATCTTTTCCTACACAACCTGCGTACAGGCAAGTTGAAAGTCCTCTATTATCTGGAGCAATCCTATATTCCGAACAATTCGGCTGCCTGGCAAATTACACTTACCGGTTCACATAAATGGCTCAATTTTGATATGGAGATGGCTTTGCCACTGGATCAGAGTGCCGATCTGAGAACTTTGGTAACAACAAATCTGATGGCTTCTCCCGCCAAAGGATTTGAAGAGGGGTGGAATGGTTTTATGATGGAAATGGCTTATGATCCGGGTACCAATGAACGTATATTAGAAATATATCCTTATAACCTGAATCAGGCAAATATTAATTTATTGACTGAATATGAGTCTTATGCGGAAGGAGTCATTCTGACAAATTCTTCTTCCAACCCCTTGAGTTCTCTTACCGGTGAAGTCGCTACTCTGGTAGGAAAAGCCGGTAATAAATGGTTAAGTAAGAATATAGACTGGGAAAGACTTGGATTTAAAGAGGCCGAAACAAGAGTAATACCTGAACTGGCAGCCAGTGCAGGCGGAGCTATTTTAAAATATGGAGTCAATCGGATATTGAATTCATTAACCGCCCCTTTCAGTAAGGAAACACAAACCCGTCATGATTTACAATTTAAAACAACAGGAAAAGCTATTACGGAAGGTACCATGACTTTTTTATCTACGAGTCCGGCTAAGAATTTACGGATAGACTTCTCTCATCATAAAGTGGGAGCATTGGGAGTATGGAATTTGAGATCACAACCTGTGATTTATATAGAACCCATAGCTTTTTTAAATGAAGTTTTATCTACTCCGGAAAGTCCCGTATATAATTACAGTGGGTATTATTATCTGGACTATTCTGTGGAAGTAAACCCACAGTTAAAACCATATATTGTAGGTGGATGGACAGAAACTGATATTCTCTCTTTACAAGGACATTATAGACCCAAAACAGAAGGACTTCCACGAGAGTTTGGGCAAGTTGGAATGCCATATAGTGGGGGTACCAGTGGCTATTATCACAATATTTACGGAGAAGATATGTATAATTCAATATATCGCCTTTACGATATGCAGGGTATTTTATATCCATATCCCTGGGATGTACTTCAATCAGATGGAACATTTATGCCAGTAATTTTTGTTCCGAATCATATGGGGTCAGGTACGGGTATCCATACATATTCGTTTGAAACCAATGATCTTTTTGTAAAAATAACTAAAGTTATTATTACGGAGTTTGAAAATAAAAGAGATACCATCATGTCAACTCGTACTTTTGGTCCTAAAATGGAATTTATGTACAATTAAATTGTGAATATTTAGAATAATCTGTTCTCTTTGTAGAAGAGATACCTGGGGAGGTGTCTCTTCCTTTTTGTTATCTTTATAGGATAGCAGAGTATCTTTTACTACTGTAGATTGTTTGTCCCACTACGGCAAAGTGATGGTCCCATTACTGGAAATAGATAGCAACGTTACGACTAATGGGTGGTTTCCTTACTGGATAAGGTTGATTTCATTACTGGATAATTTAGTTTCCTTACTGGATAAGGCTGGTTTTCTTACCGGATAATTTAGTTTCATTACCAGATAATTCGGTCGGGCTACCGGATCATTCTGTTTCACCACTCAAAAAATGATTTTGAAAAGTGCTCAAACACTTCTGAAATAAGAAGTCCTCCTTGCTACCATATGGTAATAAGGAGGACTTTATGAATTCAAGACTTTATGTTCAATCCGGTTGTTCGGATGATAGTGAAATAAAGTATGTTACCATTTTGGATTTTGTTCTAATTTCGGGTTCCTGGCTCTTTCTCCTGAAGGTATAGGCCACAGATAGTTCTTTTCTTCATCAAAATTTCTGTTGGTGAAGTTGGTTCCTCCGTAAGCATCCAGATAGTTTACCCCATTCAGAGGTCTTAAAAAGAGAGTAGCTTTGATATTACTTATTTCTTTTTCTTTTTCTTCTCCTTCCAATCCTGTTCCGAAATACTCATAATAGTCATCGATGTAAGATTCTTCAAACCTCATACCTAACATATGGTTTTTCAGGTAACTTCCTTTTTTCCAACGCATCAAGTCCTGATAGCGGAGTTGCTCGAAACAAAGTTCTACCCGACGTTCTCTGCGGATCTCAGCCAACAAGGGGCTTAAGCCTTCACTTGCGTATTTACTATCTATCGGAATATCGTTGATATTTAGTTTGAGCATCTCTACTCGTTCACGCAACTTATTGATCGTTTTGTCTAAGATCTCCTGTGTACATGTTCCCAGTTCGGCGGTTGCTTCTGCCAGATTCAGCAATACTTCTGCGTAGCGGAACAACGGAGCATCATGAGACTCGTTACCATATCCTTTGGCATCCTGACTCTTTTCGTAATATTTGATAACGTGATATCCGGTTGCCGACTGCCATCCGGTCATTCCGGCTATACGTGGGAACTCAAACTGATCTCTGTTGAAAAGTATCCCCTGGGAGTTTCCGGGATCAAGTACAATTTGGGTAAGCTGGGGGTCGCGATCTTTAAATACATTTGTTAAGCGGTAATCCCCCAGGGGCTCGTATTCGTTGTTCTGATAGCGCTTGGTTGCTCTCAGTGGCAATGCTTTGCCATCTTCAATGCAAAGGAAATCATCTATAAAATCTTTGGTAGCCCCCACTCCGTTTTGTACAATATATCCGCATAGACGGTGGCCTAATATACCTGTAGTGTATTTTCGATACAGTATCACTTCTTTATTACCTGCCAGATCATCGGAAGTGAAAAGAGAAGCATAATCCTGGTCCGGATTTCCGGTCATATGAATTTCGTATTTATTCATAGACATCAGTTCTTCCGATGCTTTTACACACTCTTGCAGGAACTTATCGCCACCCTGCAGGTTATGATATTTACGGTAGGTCCCTTCATACAGGCAGATGCGGGATTTGAGTGCCAGGGCGGTACCTTTGTCTATCCGTCCTTGCCGGTTGTCGTCCCAGACTACAGGCAGGTAGGATGCGGCGCGAGTGATATCATTAAGTACAGAATCCATCACCACCTCTCTTTTGTCACGTGGCTTGTAAAGTTCTTCGGATTCCGTATTTAACGGAGTGCTGATCCAGGGAACATCTCCGTATTTCTGCACTTTGTCCAGATAGAACCAGGCCCGGAAAAAATAGGCTTCACCGGTATAGTAGTTTACAATATCTTCACTTACCGCTTCTACCGTAGGACCAAACTTGATGAGGCTGTTGCAGTGGAATAACAGCTCCCATTTCCAGGTTCCACGTCCGGCGTTGGCAGGGATGGTGTTTTGTCCTGCCGAATATTGTGCGGCCCAGGCATGGTTACTGCTTCTGGATACAAAATTGTCTGTCATCACATCCCACCAGAAGGCAGCATGTGTGTTGCTGGCCCATGCGTCATGTGTATGTCCTAACATAAAATCATAATCGTTGTTATTTGCCGCTTTATTGTATATACCGTTGGCAAATAATTCGAGATCATTTCTGGTTTTCCAGTATTGAGGCTCATTGATATCCGTAATTGGTTTCCGGTCAAGAAAAGAATCGTTGCATGAGGTAAATCCTGCTAACAGAAATACCATCATAAGGATATATATTATCTTCTTTTTCATTTCTGTTTATTTTTAGAAGGTTACATTAATACCTATAGAATAAGTTCTCTGGAAGGGATATACCATCTCTCCCTTTTTTTCCGCAGCTTCAGGGTCAATGGCACCTTTTAATGGTGTAAAGGTCAGCAGGTTCTCACCACTTACATACACAGATGCTTGTGACAGTCCGATCCGGTTGAGCCATACACGGGGTATGTTATAACCTATGGTCAGATTTTTCAGACGCAGATAAGAGGCATCCTGTAGATAACGGGTTTGTTTTTCTCGGTTTTTAGTTGCTCCTACGGTTGGTTTGTAGAAGTAAGCATCGGGATTATCTTCACTCCAGGAATCTCTCATAAACCACTTCTGGGTATTGTAATATTGGGTAGGTGCAGGCCACCATTGCTGACTTTCGGGGTAGAAGTCGCGTTTGCCTACTCCCTGGAAAAATACACTTGCCCAGATATTCTTATAAGCTACATTGGCTGTGATACCATATTGATAACGGGGAGTTGTATTTCCGATCACTCTCAGATCTCCGTGGTCGTCCAGCGTACGACTACCGTCATTAATGGCAGTCTCATCCTCATCCAGGTTTTTGTATTTTACATCTCCGGGTGACCAGTTGGAGTTTATCCTGTTCTGATTGGGAATGTTTTCCTTGAGTTTATAGATCTCTGTTCCGTTATCATCTACTGTGATATCAAAGTCGTCCCTTGTAAACAGACGATCTGTTTCGTAACCCCAGATATCTCCGTATTTCTTGCCTACGTAATAGTCGTCAATCGCACCTGATTCATTTTCATATTTGGTGATCTCTGCCTGTGAATCAGCCAGCATAAGAGTCAGGCCATAAGTGAAATCTTTACCAATGCGATCGTTCCATTTCAGGATAAATTCCCAACCACGCGTACGAAGAGTAGCTCCGTTTACCGGAGGAGCAGTTGCTCCTAAAATACCGGGATATTTTTTCATCATCAACATATCCGAAGTTGTTCTCTGATACCAGTCAAAAGACATATCTAATCGCTGATCAAGCAACGTCAGATCCACTCCGGTATTTATGGTGGAAGCCTTTTCCCAGGTCAGATCTTCTGTTACCAGGTAAGCGGGATTGATATAAGGGCTTTTGCCGTTGCTGTTGAAGAGCCAGTTGTTACCTGTACCGGAAGGCATGAAAGGAATGTAAGGATAATATTTCCTGTTCTCTGTCCAGCTGGTATCTGTCAGTAGCTGATTGCCGAGTACTCCGTAAGATGCGCGAAGTTTCAGGTTATCGAGCCAACCGCGCATCGGACTCATAAATGCTTCTTCTGAGATACGCCATGCGGCAGAGAAAGAGGGAAGAAATACAAACCGGTCGTCTGAAGGGAACCGTGAGGTTCCGTCGTAGCGTCCGTTGATCTCGAACAGGTATCGGCTATCATAGATATAATTGAGACGGAAAAAGGCTCCGCGAAGTGCCCATTCGTATCCGGATTCTGCTACCTCATGTTGCCCTGTACCCAGCGACAGACTCGGAAGATCCGGAATCAGTCCGTCATATCTTCTGCCCCAGAAATAGTTATATTTGGTCAGTTCCTGGTTGTAACCCATCATGGCCTTCAGATAGTGTTTTCCGGCAAATGTATTTTCATATTCAGTATATGCGTTGAATGAGTAATAATCTTTATTATTATTTCTACGTTCGTAATAGTTCGTGCTGGTACTGCCCTGAGAAGGATTGAATATGTTAGTCATCATATCCATACGTTTCTTATTCTCCGCGATGTTGGTGTAGTTCAGGTTATAAGTGAAATCTACACGGGCTTTCCAGTTTTTCGTAAAGGTAAGGTCGGCACTTCCTGTGAGCCATACATCGTGTTTCATGGTCTTTTTACGTCCTCCGATATCCAGATAGGCAATGGCATTCTGATCGTCGAAATAGGTTCCGATGTATTTGTCGTATTCCGGGTAACCCGCTACTCCCGGGAAAGGGTCGGCCATATTGGTGGGTACGGAAAACACCATCATAGAGAAAATATCGTCTTTGTATTTGACGGGCTCTGAGTTATTCGAATAATTGTACAATACCTTAGCCCCTAATTTGAGCCAGGAAGTGGTCTGGTTTTCTACTGTGAGTCGCGTATTCAGGCGTTTGAAGTTATCATCGCCATACTTATAGATACCTTCCTGATTGAGATACCCGATGGAGGAGTAGAACTTCGTCTTGTCATTCCCTCCGGATATGTTTACATTGTGACGTTGTGAGGGGGTGAATTTTTTGAGCATGCGACCTACCCAATCTGTGTAGCCGTAAAAATAAAATTTACCGTCTACAATGTCATACTCCGGATTGTTCCTGGGGTCTTTGTGATACGCTTTCATTCCGTCGATATGCGCCAGTTCAAATGGAGTACCACTCGCGTTTTTAATCGCTGTATTGATAAACTCCGCATGTTCCCAGCTCGTATCTACCATATCGGGCAGACGGGTTGCCTGGGAAAATGCCACACTACCGGAATAAGAGATCGTAGTCTTATCTGTGGTTCCGCTTTTGGTTGTTACCAGTACTACCCCGAAAGCGGCACGTACTCCGTAAATGGCTGCCGCCGCCGCGTCTTTCAATACGGTTACATTGGCAATGTCATTGGGATTGACCATATCTAAGCTCATCTCTACACCATCTACAAGCACCAGCGGTCCGCCTCCATTGATGGAAGTTGTACCACGTACATTCAGTGTGGCAGATGCGGCAGGATCACCGCTCGAAGGCAGGATCTGCAGATTGGGAATGGCACCTTGTAATGCAGCAGTCGCATTCATTACCGGGCGTGATTCAATGATCTTTGAATCTACCTGTCCCACAGCACCTGTGAGGTTTGCTTTCTTCTGTGTACCGTATCCTACTACGATGACTTCGTCAAGCGTTTGACTGTCCTCTTTCAGTACGATAAGCAGGTGGCGTTCACTGCCCAGTTTCACTTCCTGTGTCAGATAGCCAATGTAAGAAACCTGGATGGTAGCACCCGGAGGTACATTGTGCAGAGTAAAGTTCCCGTCAAAATCAGTAATAGTACCTGTTTGGTTCTCTTTCACCAGGACACTGGCGCCGATGATGGGTTCCTGGTTGTCGGTAACAATCCCGGTAATCGTTGTTCCCGATTGCTGGGTGGTTCGGAGGCCGTCTGTCAGCGTATTCTTGCTTCCTGATGCCATCATGCTGACGGTTGTGACCAGCAGGGCGAAGAATAGCCACACTCTTCTGTTAAACAGAGGTCTTTCGATTTGATTTTTTTTCTTCCTCATGGTATTCGTTTCTTTGATAGGTTAGTGAAAAAATAAGTTAACACGGTTTTCATTTCTGATATATTATCGGTTTATAGGTTCGATGGTCAGGCGTATATAACCGTTGGTTGCCGGTTTTTTAGCCGGATACCTACACGCGTATAGGCGGGGGCGTTCTCTTCGATCACTTCCGGATGGAGTTCTACAGCGTCTGATGCTTCGATATGCACTTTCACTTTTTCTTTTCCGGAAGTGAGGATCAGGTTTTGTGCGTCTGTCTGCTGCCAACCGGCACGTGTGGTAATGGCTGTCTCGAAATCGCCCGGAGAGGTCCGGTCGAATGTATCTTCGACAATGAAACAGCCTTTCCCGGTGCGATCGTATGTAAAAGTACGTACCAGCTTTTTCAGTTCGGGATCCGGATAGGCCGAGGTATAGTCGATCTCAAACAGATCTTTTGTGGCGGTATCTTCTTTTCTCAGTGTCTCTCCCTTTGCTTTACTGCCGGCTTGTTGCTGATGCCCGTTCACTACAGGTACCGGATGTCCGTAAGAGCCTTTCGATTTGTACTTTTCGTAGGCATATCTTGCCCAGAAGTCACCGGGGTAGGAGAAGGGGCCTCCCTGGTCGCCCAGCATGGTCTCTTTTCCCAGAGCCACCGTATAGGAACCGATATCGTTGTGATTGTGATTTTCCGCGTTGTTTCCTCCTTTGAAAGAGACTCCCATCCGGCATTCGCTCTGAGCGGCAGGGCGGGCTATGGCAACCCCCGAGAGAGAATAATACGTACGTAACGGATCATTTCCTTCATTCAGTACCTGCTCAATCTCCGGTGTGCGCACGATTTTCCATGCCTGGTTGGGAAAACATTCGATCAGGTTTAGAGACAGGTTGTCCAATTTAGGAAAGTGTATGGTTTCCTCTTTATCAGATATTCCGAGAGCCTGATCGCAATAATCTACCACCGCCATCTCCGGCGACAGGCCGATGCGACAGTCGGAATATGCCGGGCACACATTCTCAACGATCTGGATTTTTCTTCCATATTGTGCGATCCGTGCAAACTTGGGGGTATGGAAGAGGTCGATTTTCCCTGCTGTGGCCCGGCATATCTGTTCTCTCAGTAAGATGAACGCTCTGAATCCATAATTGTAATAGCCTACTCCTTCGCTGCAATAACCATCGTCTCCGTATCCTTTCATTCCATACTCGTGGAATTTTTCAGCTACGGCAATGAAGAACGCTCTTTCTTCCTTGTCTGTCAGTGCGGCTATCGCTGCTCCCGTGACACCCGCCAGGCAGACCGAATTCCAGTTGTTGGTAACAGTGAACCAGTAGAACAAACTATCGTTTTCTATACATCTGCGGATGGGACGGAACACTTTTTCCTGCAAGGCGCACTGCACGCGGGCGCGTACTTCAAAAGACAACTTATCGTCCAACATATACACCAGCTGAGCCAGGCTGTTGCCTTCTGTGGCTACGACCAGATCTACATAATAATCTGTACCGTTGTAGTTTTGCAGACTGCGGTCGTGTGCAGGTATAGACCAGGGTTTCTGTTCGCACAGGGCGATGATGCCTTTTTCTATAGCCGGAATAAATCTTCTTTTGTTTTCCAGACATTCGGCGAATCCCAGTTTCCACACATAGTTGAACCGGGCTTTCAGCATATCTTCTCCCGGCAGACGTACACCGGATGACAACAGATCCAGATAGAGAGAATCGACAAAGGGCGGCATACTTGTTTTGTCCAGTCTTTCTGCTTCATTTACCAACTCTATGGCTGCTTGCCCTTTTGCCAATTCATCCCAATATTCTCTGTTCTTATAACTGAGCCCGATGCCCTGACACGCGTCGGGCAACATTGCTTTGATCTGTCGTATACGTTCGGGCGAAATATAATGCAGGGCTTTTGTGCCTTCTTTCGCCAGTTGGTAGACTTCTGTTCCGGCCAGCAGGAAAGCTCCCGGACCGTATACTTCAGTCATATCCTGAGACACTTTCTTCGGATCGGCACCGATCGGCTGTACCCATCCCAGTTTCCCGTCTTCTTCTACGGCCGAAACCAGCGCTTTCCATCCTTTTTCTACTACAGGCAGGAATTCTTCCTTGTCCAGCAGTCCTTCATTGATCCCGTAGGCCAGGGCGTAGACAAAGAAGCCGGAACAACTGGTCTCGGGAGAGGGATAGGAATCGGGATCGAGCAGACTGGCATGCCAGAATCCGTCTGTTCCCTGGAGAGGTGCTATACGTTTGCTGATACGGAGAAAGAGATTTTCATAGAAATCCCGTGATCTGTGTCCCCTGGGGAGTTCACGCAACATCTCTACCAGTCCTCCCAGTACCCATCCGTTGCCTCTTCCCCAGAATACCTTTTCTCCGTTGGCCTCCCGCTGGGTAAAGTAGCGATGGTCTCTGTAGAAGAGATCTTCTTCTTCATCGAAAAGGTAGTCGTAGGTAGCCTTGAATTCACGATCCATAAACCGCAGGAACTTTTTGTCGCCGGTAATAGTGTACAGGCGCGCATATACGGGGGGAGCCATAAATATGGCGTCGCACCAGGTCCACCGTTCTACGGTTTCCGGTTTGCGATAGTCCAGTTCAAACGGACCTTTGGAGGGATTAGCCATCACCCATTCCGTGCGGGCTATGGTGGGTACGATCATTTCCCGACGTCCGTATTTGCGGTAAAGATCCAGATAGGTCTGTGGGATACAGACATCATCCGCGTGATACATCCTTTTATCTACCTGCCAGTAGTTGCGGCGTCCCAGGCGTAGCATCCACTGATAATAAAAGTCGTTGTTATACACTTGTTCGGAGATCTCCGCCCATTTGATCAGTCCCAGATAGAAAGTCGCGTTCACCCAGTTCAGTTCGTCGTGCGGAACTTCTTTGAAATGAGCGATCTGCCAGTCTGCCACGCGCCTCATATCCCGCGCTACTTCCGACCGGGTAAAAGGGATCTGCGCGCATACATAAGCGGAAAGCACGCTGACGCACAACAGCAGGGTAATTCTCTTCATCATTTTCTAAGGTTAATTTCTTAATCAGGTTATCATATTCTGTGTACAAACGTAATTAAGATGTGTTAACAATATCCGTGTATATTATCGCATTTAGGGGAGATATAAGTCCATTTGGACTATTGTGGCATGTAAAAAGACTATTTTATACATTTTACACACGGAATATGCATCTTTATTCCTTAGATATGCATCTGTTTTTTGGGCCGATCTTTCTCCGCGGAGGTGGGAAAAGCGGATGGAAAAGCCATTCCCGGAATAGAAAGATGTGAGGATGGAGGGAACAGGAAGTGGAAGCAGAGAGAAACGGGGAACCTGTATCGGTGACAGGGAACTGATCAGAGAAATTAGTGAAGAAGGGAGAGGAAAAGGAGAGGATATGTGATACGATTTCACTCCATAGCCGTTAAAGAAAATATTATTTTTAAAAAAGAGCCGGAAAACTTTTATCGAACCGGGCCGGATCCATAGAGTTCTGTACAGGAACAGCTTTAGATAACTCATCCACGGGAAAGTGCCACAGGAGTGAGAAAGAAGAACAGCTCTATTTCCGATGGTGACGTTTGCTGTGTCGGCTCAGTTTCCCCATGATAGATACGCAGCCGATCACGTATATCAACAGATAGATGAAGAGGTCCATAAAGAATAGAATAAAGTGAATACTGAATATAAAAGAATGGATCATTCCTGCGGTCGGAGAGAGGAGCGAATTCGCTCTCTCCGATGCAGGCAGCCGTTTTACAGCCATCTGGTGAAATGTTTTATATAAAGGTTCTTGATAAATTGTGTCAGTATACAATAGCTGAGCAGTATGGCGATCAGCCAGGGGAAATAGCTCCATGGAAGAGGAACAAGACCAATGGAGTTTCCGATGCCTGTAAAAGGCAGGAGGATCCCTACTCCCATGATCAGGATGGTGAGTCCGGTGACAGGCCAGGAGGCACAGCTCTGGACAAAAGGAATTTTGCGGGTACGTATCATATGTACGATCAGTGTCTGCGACAAAAGCCCTTCTACAAACCAGCCGGACTGGAACAGTGCCTGGTGTTCCGGAGAGTTACAGGCAAAGACATACCACATCACCAGGAAAAGAGCGATGTCGAAAATGGAACTGATGGGGCCTATACAGATCATGAAACGACTCAGGTCTGAGGCGTCCCAGCGCCGGGGTTTACGCAGGTATTCGGGGTCCATTCTGTCGAAGGGAATCGTTGTCTGCGATACGTCGTAAAGCAGATTTTGTACCAGCAAGTGGATGGGAAGCATTGGCAGGAAGGGTAGAAACGCGCTTGCGGCCAATACACTGAACATATTTCCGAAATTGGAACTGGCTGTCATTTTTATGTATTTCATGATGTTGCCGAAGGTTTTTCTGCCTTCTATGACCCCTGCTTCCAGTACCATCAGGTCTTTTTCCAATAAGATGATGTCCGCGCTTTCTTTGGCTATATCCACAGCGGTATCTACGGAAATACCGACATCGGACTGGCGCAGGGCGGAGGCATCGTTGATCCCGTCGCCCAGGAAACCTACGGTATTTCCGGAATCCTGTAGTAAAGTGATGATGCGTGTCTTCTGCATGGGAGTGAGTTTGGCAAAGATCTTCACCCGGAGCGCTTTTTCTTTCAGCTCTTCGTCGCTCATGGCTTCGATATCTGTTCCGGTAAGGGTATGTGTCGTATCTACTCCTACCTGCCGGCAAATGGTTTTCACCACCGCTGTGTTGTCTCCGGACAGTACTTTTACCTCCACTCCATGTTCGTGCAACTGATGGATGGCATTCGCTGCCGATGGTTTGGGGGGTCCAGAAAGGCTAGATAGCCGATCAGTACCATTTCGGATTCGTCGGCAATGGAGAATTCTTTTTCTTTTCCCACCCAGCTTTTGTGAGCCACTGCCAATACGCGCATGCCCTCTTTGTTCATGCGTTCACAGATCTTGTATGCCTTCTCACGCAACTCTTCCGTGAGCCGGTGTACCTCTCCGTTGTATTCTGTATGGGTGCAGATCGCGAGCATCTCTTCTACGGCTCCTTTGGTGATGATCTGGCATTTTCCCTGTTTGTCTTCCACGATGACCGACATGCGTCTCCGGGTGAAATCGAAGGGTATCTCGTCTATTTTGGTATAGGTCTCTTTGAGATGCTCCAGGCCCAGTTCCTGTATGTGTGACAGGATGGCGCGATCCATCAGATTTTTAAGGCCGGTCTGGAAATAGCTGTTGAAAAAAGCATGACGCAACACCCGCTTTTTATCGTCCTGACTTCCGTCGGAATTTATGTAGCGTTCGAGGATGATCTGGTCTCTGGTAAGTGTACCTGTCTTGTCCGTACACAGGATGTTCATGGCTCCGAAGTTCTGGATGGCGTTCAGGTTCTTTACGATTGTTTTTTTGCGCGCCATCACCAATGCCCCTTTGGAGAGATTGGCTGTTACAATCATGGGCAGCATTTCTGGGGTCAGTCCTACTGCCACGGATACGGCAAAAATAAAGGCTTCGAACCAATCTCCTTTGGTGATGCCGTTGACCAGGAAAACAAAAGGTACCATCACCAGCATAAAGCGGATCAATAGCAGGCTGACGTTACTGATCCCTTTGTCGAAGGCCGTCTGCGCGCGTACTCCTACGATACTTTTGGCTATGGTGCCCAGATAGGTATGTTTTCCCGTGGCAAATACCACTCCGCGCGCGGCTCCGCTCACTATATTTGAACCCATGAAGCAGATGTTGTCCAGTTCCAGTACACTGCCGCTTCGTACTCCTTTCCGCGGCAGGACCGCTTGCTTCTCAATGGCATCTGACTCCCCTGTAAGAGAGGATTGGCTCACAAACAGGTCTTTCGACTCAATGATCCTTATGTCGGCCGGAACCATGTCACCCGCCGAGAGATACACCACATCTCCCGGCACAAGTTCCGTGATGTTTACCTCACGACTGCTCAGGCTATCGTCGCGATAAACACTGGCGGTGTTCTTTACCATTTTTTTGAGGGTCTCGGAAGCTTTTCCCGATCGCCACTCTTGTGTGAATCGCAGGATCACACTCAACAGCACCATGATGGTGATGACTAATATGCTGGTCCACTCACGTTCTTCGGGAGCGACCAGCAGCACATCGATAACCAGGGAGACCATTACAAGCACCATCAAGACCCCGATAAAAGGGTTGATGAAGGCCTTGCAGAACATAAGGATCGGATTTTGCTTCCGTTCGTGTATGATCTCATTGGTACCATACAGGCGTTGGCGCACTTTGATATCTTCATGGGTGAGGCCATGGGAGGTGGTTTGAAAATAGGTGTTTACCGATTCTAAAGATTGAGATGCTGCCAGGAAAACCTTCTCGCTGTTGAAGGCCGGTGCTTTACGGTTTCTTTTTTTTCTCCGGATCATGACTGTTTATCTTTTGAACATATGTTTGTTGTTTGGTGGCTACAATCTATCGCTAAATTGCTGTTTTGCTGGTTATTGTTCCACAGGTACTCTATGTGCGTGTAAGTAGGATGTGGCAAAATTAGTTCTCGCTTTTTCAAAAAGGGATTAGAGTATAGTTAGAGTGCTATTAGAAAACAATTAGAAGAGTTTCTGAACGTATCTGTGGTTTCTTTTTCGCGATCGACAAAATGACAATTTGATAGATCCGATCGTGAGAATTGCGTTATTCCGGATCTCTGTTTCATTTGCAGGAAACAGACGAATGGTGATGGGCTAGGAGAATCCTTTCTGTTCGTTTAAGTGTTTTATATGTGTGGAAATGATTTTTACAGTTGTGATTCGGTGATAAGATGTCGTATTTTTTTTCTTATAATGGCAACTTTTGTTAGTTTGAAAGTGGATGTAAATTTCCTTGTTTTAGCTTGAAAAGTCGGTTTTATTTACAAGTTTAGTCTGTTCTATGTAAGTGTTTTGAATTGTACCTGTCAAGATCCGGAATCAGACTTGTCAATTCCGGGAGTTTGAGCGCTCAGATTCCGCAACCTAACTGGCGTGAAAAGTATATGATTTGTGTGTTTTTTATACGAAAAATAGAATTTATATGCTGTTTGTATGCGTTTTTGGTTTCTGATTGCTCTTTTTGTTATGAAGTAAAGAAAAGAGAAAACCCGAAAAACAGATCAAAAAGTCAGTATATTGCCTGATTGGATTACAAATGTAACCGGGAAGTAAAAGGGGGATCCTTGTGTATCTTTTTATAAAAGGCCAGGATCAGGTTGTAAAAACAGGGATCAGATATGAGAAAACTCCAATGTATATACAGTACCTTCGCCGGGCTGTGAATCTACATGTATAGTACCTTTGTGCAGAAGTATGACTTTGTGTGTCAGTGCCATGCCTATCCCGTGTCCCTGGGCATACTGACGATTGCTGCCCCGGTGAAAAGGTGAGAATATCTGTTTGAGATCTTCCGCGGGGATCCCTATTCCCGTATCAGACAGGCGTATGATCGCTTTGCCCTGCCAGAAAGTGATGCGTACGGTAGAGGTCTTGTTTTCCGAGAATTTGCAGTTGTTTTCCATCAGGTTGAGAAAAGCAGTGGTCAGCAGATAGCTGTTGCCCCATATGGTAATGAGGGAGTCGTCATCGGATTCTTCTTCAAAGAGCAACTCTATTGTATATTCGGGATGTGCTTTTAATACCAATTCGCAGGCATCCAGCAGAAGTTCATCCAATCGCACTTGCTGCATGGCTATGCGTTCGGGGAGGTAGTCTGCCTTGGCTAAGTTGAGCAGGCCTTCTGTCAGATTCTTGAGCTGGCGGGTATCTTCCAGCGCGTGTCTGATGGCTGCTTTGTATTCTTCCTGCGTACGTTCTTTGAGCAATGCCAGTTCCAACTCAGCCGTCAGGGCAGCCATGGGCGTTCTCAGTTCGTGAGAAACATTGCTGACAAACATTTTTTGAGACTCGAAAGAGCTCTCCAGACGATCCAGCATGTGATTGAAGGTGACGGCCAGTTCGCCCAGTTCGTCCTGTTCTCTTTTCACGGCTACCCGGTTGTCCAGATTAGAGGCTGTGATGGCCTCCACTTCGCGGACCATGCCCGATACAGGTGCCAGCGCGCTGCGCGATAAGAGATACCCGACAACGATGATCACCAGCAGTCCGATCATCGAAAGTATGATCAGCATTGTGCGAAGGGTCTCTTCTTTGGCTTTGCCGTATCCGTCGTATGCAGCTGCTGTCAGGATATAAGAGTTTCCCTGATAGGGATAGACCAGACCTACTACCTGATATTCGTCCTGATAAAACTCTATGGACTTTTCTTCCTGAATGCGTTGGATCATTTCCGCTGTCTCTTTCACGATATCTATCTGTTTGGCATCGTGGTAGAGGAGATTGAATCCGGTATCGTAGATAGCAACTTCTACCTCGTCTATGAATTCTCTGTTGTTGAGGTAAATGGATTGCATGGTCTCCGCGTCTACCCGGTTCTCGAGAAAGAGGTGTGCTTTGGTGATGGCCTCTTTTTTGAGGTCACGAAAAAATTCGTTGCTCCGGTTACGTTCCGAAAACAGATAGATAAACAATACCAATAGCAGCAGTACTGCGGCGGTGACACCACTGTAACGTAGCGTAAGTCGGGTGCGTATTTTCATTCTTCTGTTTTGAATATGGATCCCATACCTGGTTTGGTATGGATCAGTTTTACTGGAAAGTTCTTATCTATCTTTTTTCTGAGATAGTTGATATACACATCTATGAAGTTGGTCCCGGTATCAAAATGAGTGTTCCATACTTTATCTGCTATTTCTACGCGTGAGAGCACTCTCTCTGGATTTTCGGCCATATATACCAACAAGTTGTACTCTTTGGGGGAGAGGTGTATGGCCTGTTCTCCTCTGTAGACACTTTTGCTGAGCAGGTCGATCTTCAAGTCGGCGTAGTTGAGCTCTCTGGCCTTGTTGTCCGTTGCTTCCAGATCTCTTCGTTTGAGGAGTACACGAATGCGGGCATCCAGTTCGCGGAAATCAAACGGCTTCACCATATAATCGTCTGCTCCGGCATCAAATCCTTCCAGTTTGTCGTTGGTAGTTCCCAGTGCAGTGAGCATCAGGATCGGGATCTTTGTGTTTATCTGCCGGATCTCTTTGCATAGCTCGAAGCCATCCATTTTGGGAAGGATAATATCTGAAATGACCAGTTGGTATTCTCCGCTCCGGAACAGACGTAATCCCATTTGTCCGTCGTATGCCAGACTTACCTGGTAGCCCGTCTCTTCCAGGCCTCGTTGCAGGAGTTCTGCCACGCGTTGTTCGTCTTCGACTACAAGAATACGGATCATAGGATGTATATAAATGATTAATGGAACAAAGATAATAAACTCTGCTCAAGGGAGAAAATGATTCTTCTTATTTACGCGGTGTGTAGATGGCTAGAATGTGCTTCCGGATCCGGATCCTTGTGTGTTATTTTGTTTGCAGCACCTCCCGGAAACGGCGTGGCAACCAGATGTTGTTCTCATCTTTCGCTTTTGTGAAAAGCGGAGCCATTTGTTGGGGAGTGAAGCCTGCGATACCACAACCGATCTCTGTTACCAGAAAGGTAAGGTCCGGATGGTTGCGGGCAAATTCAATGAATTCGTCTACATAGGGACGTATCGTTTCTACTCCTCCCTGCATGGTAGGAATGGCGTAGGTCTTTCCATGCAGGGAGGTGCCTTTGCCCCATTGAGCACCCCATTTCACGAAAGCGAGGCGTGCCGCGCCACCGCCGTGGTGTCCTGCTTCATTACTTCCGAAGACAAAGATCTGTCTGGGCTCTAAGTGAGTGATCTGCTGGGGAGTGATCCTGTTTTCCATGAGGGCTGTTTATAGGAAAATGTATGTATATATAATAATAACCGTCGGGCACATTTTGTTCAGAAGGAGTGTAGGGATCAAAAAGAAAAGCCTGTGATACAGACACAGGCTTTTCATCTATATTCAGAATTATCTGCTTAGCTTACTTGTTCAGAGCAGTAGCGATGTCTACGGCAACCGCTACGGTAGCACCTACCATCGGGTTGTTACCCATACCGAGGAATCCCATCATTTCCACGTGAGCGGGAACCGAGGAAGAGCCTGCGAACTGAGCATCACCGTGCATACGTCCCATGGTGTCGGTCATACCGTACGAAGCTGGTCCGGCAGCCATGTTGTCCGGATGCAATGTACGTCCAGTACCACCGCCGGAAGCCACAGAGAAATACTGTTTGCCTGTTTCGAGACACTCTTTTTTATAAGTACCTGCTACCGGATGCTGGAAACGGGTCGGGTTGGTAGAGTTACCTGTGATAGATACATCCACACCTTCTTTACGCATGATGGCTACTCCTTCGCGCACATCGTCTGCGCCGTAGCATTTCACTTTCGCGCGTTCGCCTTCGGAATATGCGATCTCACGAACTACTTTCAGTTCTCCTGTGAAATAGTCAAATTCAGTCTGTACGTATGTAAATCCGTTGATACGTGAGATGATCTGTGCAGCGTCTTTTCCCAGTCCGTTCAGGATGCAACGAAGAGGATCCTTGCGTACTTTGTCTGCTTTGGCCGCGATCTTGATCGCACCTTCGGCGGCAGCAAATGATTCGTGTCCTGCCAGGAAAGCAAAACATTTGGTCTCTTCGCACAGCAGACGGGCAGCGAGGTTTCCGTGTCCGATACCTACTTTGCGGTCTTCTGCTACGGATCCGGGGATACAGAAAGCCTGCAATCCGATACCGATCGCTTCGGCCGCGTCGGCAGCTACTTTACACCCTTTTTTGATCGCGATGGCAGCACCTGCGACGTATGCCCATTTGGCATTCTCGAAGCAGATAGGCTGGGTCTCTTCACACGTTTTATAAGGATCTATACCTGCAGCGTCACAGATAGCTTTTGCTTCTTCGAGGCTTGCGATTCCATTGGCGTTTAACGCCGCGTTCACTTTTTCGATACGACGATCGTAACTTTCAAATAATGCCATTTTGTATTTCCTCCTTATAATTAGTCGTGACGTGGATCAATGAATTTAACAGCACCGGTTTCCGCGGTAAAACGTCCGTATGTACCGGTTACTTTTTTCAATGCTTCATTTGCATCGGTTCCTTTTTTAATCTCATCCATGAACTTGCCCATGTGAACAAATTCATATCCGCAGATCTCATCGTTTTTGTCCAGGGCGATGCGGGTGATGTAACCTTCCGCCATTTCCAGGTAACGGGGACCCTTGGCCAGTGTACCGTACATGGTACCTACCTGGCTGCGCAGACCTTTACCCAGGTCTTCCAGACCGGCACCCACAGGCAGTCCGTCTTCCGAGAAGGCCGACTGAGTGCGTCCGTATACGATTTGCAGGAAAAGTTCGCGCATAGCTGTATTGATCGCGTCGCAAACGAGGTCTGTGTTCAATGCTTCGAGGATAGTTTTTCCCGGCAGGATTTCCGAGGCCATAGCCGCCGAGTGTGTCATACCCGAACATCCGATGGTTTCGATCAGTGCTTCCTGAATGATCCCCTCTTTCACATTCAGAGTAAGCTTACAAGCACCCTGCTGAGGAGCACACCAACCCACACCGTGTGTCAGACCGGAAATATCAACGATTTCTTTGGATTTTACCCATCTGCCTTCTTCGGGTATAGGAGCAGGCCCATGGTTCGGACCCTTTTTCACAACACACATGTGTTCCACTTCGTGTGAATAAGTCATAATTAACTCTTTTTTTGGTGATTAAACTATAAATTACGTAACCGTGTTTTAAAATCGACTACAAAGTTAACGGTTTTCCTCACTTGTGCAACGCAGTAATTATTACTTTTTTATGAATACACGGTTTTATAGGAGATGTATTCCGTAGATTGTAAACCCGACCTGACAAAATCAGGAGTTTAGCGGTTTTGGTCTATCCGGAGAGTCTACTTATTGAATGGAGGTAAAGGAATTCTGTAAAACGGATGTAAGGATCGTACGCCTGTCAGACGGTCGTGATTTTATGTTACACAAAAAAGTTATTTACATCCTCAGCAAAGGATCGGATTCTTCGGTAGAAAACAAATTTTCTTTCGTAAGAAAAAGTTTTCCTTTCCTCACGGTTTTTCTATTTTTTTATTTCTCTGATCTTTCGTCATAAATCACTATTTTAGCCCTTTCCTCCTCTCATTGGCAGAAACCATTGTTTTTTTAGTGTAATTCGCATGCGGAACGCTTATAAAATAAAGAAGGAGCTAACTTTTCAGAAAAGCAGAAAATGACTTTTCAGAAAAACAGACAGGGATTTCAATCTTTAATTTTGTATCCTGTTCTCCATCACCTTATGAAAGTATATGTATGAATAGAAAAAAGAAAAACATTCTCATCGTTTGTGGAGTAATAATCACTTTCGCACTTCTTATCGCCCTGTATGTACTGATCGAGATAGGTTCACTCTATTCCCAAACAGAACGTGCAGAAAGATATGGGAAATATTCGTTTTATGACATACATACCCACCAGTTCGTCAGCCCCGAAGAATTAGTATTTCATCCCGGAAGAGTGACCGGAGGAGATGCCGGTTTCCTTCGTTTCTTTAAAAAGTCGCCCCATGCTCCCACACATGACCTGCCAAAAATACCGTTGACAAGGAAAGACTTTCCATCCACTCCTTCCTCCTACGCTTTTTATTGGTTGGGACATTCTTCCCTGATTTTAGAACTGGACGGACAGCGTATTCTCATCGACCCTGTATTGGAAAATGCAGCACCTTTTCCCGGACTTGCTCAGAGATATACCGCTTCTCCCATAAACAGAAAAGAGCTTCCCGATATAGATATTGTATTAATTACACATGACCATTATGACCATCTGGAAGCCCGGACCATGAGACACCTTAAGAAAAGAAACACAACGTTTATTGTTCCATCAGGAGTAGGTGCGCGTCTGCAAGGCTGGGGAATCCCTGAAGAAAAGATCGTAGAAATGGCATGGGAACAAACCCTGAATATAGCCTCTTTGCAGATCACAGCAACTCCTGCGGTACACTATTCCGGACGGAGCAAAACAGACCGTAACAAAACCCTCTGGACAGGCTATGCCATCCAGGGAAAAGAGAAAAATATATTCTGGAGCGGAGACTCCGGATACGGAGATCATTTCAGGGAAATAGGGGAGAAATATGGTCCTTTTGACCTTGCCTGTGTAGAGATAGACGGATGGAACGACGGGTGGCCCAATACCCATCTTTTTCCCGCAGAAGTGATACAAGTCTGTGAAGATGTACATGCCAGCGTTTTATTGCCTGTACATTGGGGAGTATTTGATCTTGCTCTGCATCCCTGGAATGAATCCATCGGAGAAATATATAAACTGGCACAGGAAAACCTTATAGAAATACTTACCCCACTCATGGGACAAAAGGTCATCCCCGGACAAACACAAACAAACAGATGGTGGTAAACCAACGATTAACAAAATTATCGGGCAAAAAATGATATCTTTGTTATCAATCAGCAAGGAGAAACATATGGATACTCAATCAGGTGTAATGATATACAATTACATGGACACTTTTTTCTGTTGCCATGTAAACAAAGATAAACTTTGTGAAGATCGGGTGAATGAGCATATGCTGGTCTATATCTGCTCAGGCGAACTCACCCTGATCTCTAAAGAGAAAAGATATTACCTAAAGAAAGGAGATGCTTTTTTCCTCAACCGCAACCACATGTTGCGCAAAATCAAACAACCTTCTTCCAGGGGTGAACCTTTTAAAGGATTGTTCCTGCAACTGAGAATGCCGTTTCTCAAAACGATGCTTGCCGGAAACAATATCACTGTGCCATTGGTCACTATCCCTGCTGTGTCTAAAGCACATTACATTCTACTGGAAAAACACCCTTTTCTAAGCGGGCTCTTTACCTCGCTGGAGCAATATTTTGGTGCACAGCAATATCCTTCCAGAGACCTGATGGAGGTTAAATTGAAAGAAGCCGTATTTGCGCTGCTCCAACTTAAACCGGAATTGGGAACCGTACTGTTCGACTTTGCCGAACCGTGGAAAATAGACCTTGCCGATTTTATAAATCACAACTACAAATGCGATATGTCCATCGAAGAATTTGCCCACTATACCGGGCGGAGCCTATCCACCTTCAAGAAAGATTTCTATACGATCTTTCAGATTACCCTAGGTCGCTGGTTGATAAAAAGGCGGCTCGAAGAAGCCAAAGCGCTGATGGATAAAGAAGGTAGAAAACCGGCGGATATTTATCTGGAGGTAGGATTTAAAAACCTCTCTCATTTTTCCACCGCATTTAAAAAAGAGTATGGATTGCCTCCTTCTGCTTTAGTAAACAGTACCGCTATGTAAAGATGGAATGAACATGAAAGAAATAAACCATTGTAACGACATTGAAAAGCTGGCTGCAGAGATGGGATTTCTTCCTTTCTTTAGGAATGAGATCCCCGGATTTTCCATAGAAGAGCACACTCCGTCCGAACTATGGTTTTCGGATGAGCAGGAAGGCCCGTGGGAATGGAAAGGCCCTGTTCTGAGGGAAGGAAATTGTGCGTATGGCAAATTATTTCAAAAGAAAGCCGGATTTGTCAGTATGGAATGGTTTCCCGAACTGGTAAACTACCGGCGTTCCGTATACAATCTTTATGATACCCCTTCTGAAAGTATGGACAGGCAGATCTATGAAACGGTTGTTGAACATGAATCGTTGTTATCCAAAGAGATAAAAGCCTTATGCGGGTATAAGAAACCTTATAAAAAGAGAGTTTGTTCTCTTGATTCCTGGGAATCAAAAGAAGTAAAAGCGTTGTACAGTCGCGCTAAGCCGAAGAAAGAAGGATATGAAACTGTTGTAACCCGTCTGCAAATGGGAACATGGCTCGTAGTCGCAGACTTTGAATACCTGTACAACAAACAAGGAGACCCTTATGGCTGGGGGATTGCCCGGTATGCCACTCCCGAAGCCTTATTCGGTAAAGAAAAAATTCTCTCCTGTTCCCACCACACTCCGGAAGAATCGAAACAACGGTTGACAGAGCATCTTACCCGTTTACTACCACAGGCAAGCCCGAGCCGGATTGAAAAGATGATCGGATAAAGTAATAGATTGACTTTTCAGAAAAGTACAAAATGATTTCTTAGAAAAACAGCACTCCTTAAAGAGAGCGTACATTTGCATCATCAGAGTATCACACTTGGATGATGCATTTTTTTATTCTAAAAAATACAGGTTGTATGAAAAAGGAACTTATTCCGGTATTGGGAGTATTATCTGTCTCTGCTCTGATAGCTGATGAACTGGTAATAGCCCTGACAGACCATACTTCCCTATCAGCAGAGGAGATGAAAAGTTTAAAAGAAAAAGTGAACCACAAAATCCGTAAGTATAGAAATTTCTACAGGAAAATGAAAAAGCAATTACTCTTTCTCAGGAACTGTTCAATGATTTTAAACAACAGCAAGGAACTGTGATTTGCGGGAATATTACCCGGAAACATGGTTTTTCCCGATGCACAGGATGCTGTTTGTCTATCGGTGAAAAAGTGTCAGAGCTGTTGCAACGGGAAAATGTGTTCCTGTCAGGAACTTCGATGATAAACTGGGATCAGGCGAGTTCAGACTAATTAATTCATAAAAATCAGGAAAATGAAAACAAGTATTTTAAAGGTTATGTTCCTTACTGCTTTTCTGACTGGGTATACAAGTTGTGAGGCGGAAGAGGATCCTTCCGGTGATAACCCTCCTGTAAAGGATTCAGGAGCTATGACTCCGGAAGAGGCACTTATTTACATGAAAGTAACAGACAATCTTGTTATTGTGGATGTGGCTTCACTCACTCACTATGATCGTGTTCATTTTGTGAGGGCTATAAACATACCTATTGAGAATATATCAGCTGCGGAAGCCGATAAATTGTATCGTGAACTTCCCGAAGGCAGACCCATTATCCTGCACTGTCGGCGGGGAGTCACTGTGTCCGGAGCCTACCGCCGTGTGAAAGAATTACGCCCTGATATTCCCGGAATTTCTTATATCGCCGGTGCACCTCCCTTTGAAGAATATAATCAATGGCATAAAAATAATAAGCAAATCCAATGACAGAAATCGAAAAACTTCAAAATGGGCTGCCCTATCGAATGGACGATCCCGAATTACAGAAAATCCATCAGCGTGCCCTTCTGTTGCTCGAAAAGTTGAAATACACTTCTGTGGCAGAAGAAGAGAAACAGGACGAAATTCTTCGGGAGCTTCTCGGTTCAGCAGGTACAAACCTGATGATCAAACCCGGCTTCCTTTGTGATCTGGGAATGAATATCCATGTAGGGGATCATTTCCTGACCAATTATAATGTGACCATACTCGATATGGCAAAAGTCACTATCGGTAATAATTGCTGGTTGGGTCCCCACGTAGGTATCTTTGCTGTAGCCCATCCCATGCAGGCACAGGGAAGAATCGATATGCTGGGTATAGCACAGCCCATCACCATAGGAGATAATGTATGGATAGGAGGAAACTCTGTAGTTCTGATGGGGGTCACTATCGGCAAAAATGCAATAATAGGTGCCGGTTCAGTAGTGAACCGGGATGTGCCCGACAATGCCCTTGTCGCAGGTAATCCGGCAAAGATCATTAAATACATAGACAACCCGTCATAGAAATAAGTATTTACAAAAGGAAAATTATAAAACGAAAAAAGAAACAGTATGAAAAAAGAGACGAGAACCTATTTTTTAATACCAATTTTAATCTTTACAGGTATGTGTCTGAATGTACATGCTCAACACCAGCATCCGAACCATTCACACGGTGAGCCTGTGCAATCACAGGGAATGGCTTCTATGGATGCGGACGCACAATTTATACCTTATAATTTTGAACGACATGCTGTCGGTGACAATGATATACTTATCGAAATCCTCTATTCCGGCATCTGTCACAGCGATATACATACCGTTAAAGCACATTGGGGAACACCCTCTTATCCCGTAGTACCTGGACATGAAATCGCCGGACGAGTCGTGGAAGTGGGAAAGAATGTCACTAAATTTAAAGCAGGCGATTATGCCGGAGTAGGCTGTATGGTAAACTCCTGCGGTGTATGTGAACATTGTCTCCGTGGAGAAGAGCAATATTGTGACAATGGTCTGAAGACCTATACCTACAATAGTCGTGATTCTTTCCATGATGGGGCTATTACAATGGGAGGTTATTCCAGTAACATTGTCGTATCGGAAAGATTTGGCATCCAACTTCCCGAAGGTACTCCCCTGGACAAAGTGGCTCCCCTTCTTTGTGCAGGTATCACCACCTATTCACCCTTGCGTACAGCCCAGGTAAAAGCCGGAGATAAAGTTGCGATAGCTGGTTTCGGTGGATTGGGTCACGTAGCCGTTCAGTATGCCGTATCGTTCGGAGCAGATGTAACTGTATTTGATATTACAGAAAGTAAAAGACAAGTAGCTATGGATATGGGAGCGGTCAGATATGTAAATGTCAACGACCCCGGACAACTCGAAGGACTTAGTAACTCATTTGATGTGATCCTGACTACTATTCCTTATAATTATGATATGGAAATGTATATCCGTATGCTTAAAGTCGATGGACACCTTATACAGGCAGGTATGCCTCCGGCCGGCGAATACCCTTCTATTGATACAGGATTATTGAGCGGTTGCCGAAGAGTTTATAATACCCATATTGGAGGAATACCGGAAACACAAGAGATGATAAATTACTCGGTAGAAAAAGGGATCTATCCGGAAATAGAGGTGATTACCCCGGCTCAGATTACAGAGGCGTATGATAAAATTGAAGCCGGAGAGGTGCAGTTCCGCTATGTAATAGATATGAGTAAACTATAGAAAATCATAGGTGAATCCATGAAGAGGGTATTCGTAAATTACATGCTAATATCCTTTTTTATGGATTCATCGGTACATCGTGAATGCCGGACCACTTGTAGTATATAACAGAGCATCAGAATAACATTCTCCTCTTTAAAAACTTTTGTCAGGCTCGCATTCATACCTATTTTCTCTACATATATGAAAAATAAACTTCTTATGTATCTTGTGAGAAAATTATCTGATGCATGTAAAACGAGACAAAGGGCAGCTGAAAGAACCGTTTTCAACTCGTTACCTACTCCTATGGACAGTGTTGTAACTTTCTGATTATAAGTGGTGAGATCTGATCAAACTGATATTCGCAATAGATTACTGATCTCATTTTACGGAAGCCGTAAGCTAAAATATAAAAACAGAAATTTGTAATTCTGAACTTAATATATATCTTTGTGCAGTATATGTATACTGTGTTGCTTGGGCGTATTTATATATTTGCTTGATAAATAATTAAATAAGTGATGCCTGAGAGGCTAAAAGTATAATATATATGTAAAAATTCCATTTATAAAAACGACATATTATTTTAGATGCAGCAGGAGTCGTAGGGATGCTATTGATTATTTGGGGTTGGTGGTTTGTTATTACTTCCAATCATTTGATCGCGCGAAGGGATTGCGTATCATTCAGAATAAACTGGGTGAACGTTTGGTTATCTATCAGGGAGAATAGGGATCTCATTCAGACTTTACAGGCGGGTATCTATTGGAGTCTGTAATTCTTTTGCATACAAAAGCTTATTTGTGATCCTATGTAAAGTTTCGTGAGAAACTATGGATACCGTTACAACACAAACATAAGTTTTATATTAGTAAATTGATGTATTTGGGAAGATAGGTAACAGGAATAAGTTTTTGAAGGGAAAGAGGTAGGAATATTTTATTTCTTACTTTTTCCCTTTTTTATCTTTCACAAAAAAGAAGAAAAGGTATAAACGAATGTTCCTCTTTTCTATATCATCATAGAAAAGAGGAACATCTGTATGGAATGAGTTGTTTAAACTCTTTCATAACAGGTTTTACAGTCTCAGCAAACACTGTCTGTCTGGCTGATTATACTTGTTTGCTGTTCAGCATACGCCATCTGAAATATCCGGATCGGATATATCACTCCATTTTTTCGCAGTTGGCTCTTCCGGTTGCTGGTTCGGTTTTTCCTGTCCGGGCATATCCGGAACTTCATTAGGCTTTCTTTGTGGCATTTCTCTGGGCGACTCCTGAGAATTCAATTCCGGAGATTCTTGTTTCTTATTTTCCATACTCATTTATTATTGAATAAAAACTTGTTTCGTTTTCATACAACAATAGGGAGAATAGATTGGTTCAGACGCAGACCTCTTCATGAAAGCGTTTCTCCGGATCCGGATAAGAAATTTATGTTTTATTAGCTGCAAAAGTTAAAGAGGCTGCCGGCACTGAACTGTACTCTAACGGTTGTTCAAAAAACATGGGGGGACAGGTCGGTTCAGGCAGCCTTTCCTCTATGGTTATAGGACGTTTCTGTTCCGTTTAGTAAACCGCAGGTTCATAGGGAAGATCAAATACATCAGCAACCGCTTTGTATGTGACTTTTCCTTCCACCACATTCAGACCCAATGCCAGGGAGGCATCTTCCCGGCAAGCGTTCTGCCATCCTTTGTCTGCCAGTGCCAGGGTATAAGGGAGTGTGGCGTTGGTCAGTGCCAGAGTAGAGGTATAGGGAACTGCTCCCGGTATATTAGCAACGGCATAGTGTACAATTCCATCCACAACGTATGTCGGGTCGCTGTGTGTGGTCGGATGGGATGTCTCGAAACAGCCTCCCTGGTCGATGGCCACGTCCACCAGCACCGTACCGGGTTGCATCAGTTTCAGCATTTCTTTAGTGATCAGGTGAGGGGCTTTGTTGCCCGGGATCAGGACAGAGCCAATGACCAGATCGGTAACGGGCAATTCTGATGCTATATTGTGGTGAGAAGAATAAAGTGTCTTTACGTTTTTGGGTAGTATTTCGCTCAGGTAGCGCAGCCGAGGAATAGATATGTCGGTGATAGTTACCTCCGCACCCAATCCCGCGGCCATGAGCGCGGCATGTGTACCTACCACTCCTCCTCCCAGGATCAGTACTTTAGCGGGTTTTACTCCGGGTACTCCACCCAGCAGGATACCTTTTCCTCCCTGTGGCTTCTCCAGGAAACGGGCTCCTTCCTGGGTAGACATACGTCCTGCCACTTCACTCATGGGAATGAGCAGGGGAAGAGACCGGTCTGGTTTCTCTACGGTTTCGTACGCCAGACATACGGCTCCGGCTGCTATCATCGCTTCTGTCAGTACGCGGTCCGAAGCAAAATGAAAATAGGTAAATAAAAGCTGTCCTTTGCGGATCAGAGGATATTCCTGCGCGATCGGTTCTTTGACCTTCACGATCATCTCTGCCCGGGCATATATATCTTCTATAGTAGGTAGTATCTGCGCACCGGCGGCTGTATAGGCCTCATCGGAAAAACCACTGTTGTTTCCGGCCAGGTGCTGGATATAGACAGTATGACCTTTCTTAACAAGTTCTGCTACGCCGGCAGGGGTCATGCCTACACGATTTTCATTGTTCTTGATCTCTTTAGGAACTCCAATTATCATATTGCTCTTCATTTAAGGGGTTAAACATGGTGCAAGATACATATTTTCTCTTTTCATTGTCATTCATGGGGTGGTTTTTATTTCGGAATATATGCATTTTTTTAGAAATGTTTCCAATTGTAAGTCCAGTGTCTGTGAAACAGAAAAATTGAATCATTTGGCTGCCGGATGCTAACCATTTTTTATGAAGGATGGAACGTTGGGCCGAAGGCGGAAAGCAGGGATAAAAAATACCCTGGGTTACTTTTATTTGTAGTAATAAAGGTGTATTTTTGCCTGCTATCGTCAAAAAGCAAGAATATGATAAGGATCTATCTTCTACTTATATTAGCCTTCCTGGGAAGAAGTGTGCTGGCTCAGGAACAACCGGAGGTTGTGTTTGGCCCCCCTTTTGATTTTCCATTGAGTCTGAGTGGCAACTTCGGAGAGATCCGTGCCAATCATTTTCATGGAGGTCTGGATTTCAAGACAGACGGGGTGTCCGGAAAGAAAGTGCTTGCCCTGGCCGATGGGTATATCTCCCGGATCCGGGTGACCCATGGTTCCGGGTATGTACTGGATGTAACTTACGACAACGGATACTGGACGATCAATCGTCATCTTTCGGGATTTGTTTCTCCGATCGCCGGGCGCGTAAAGGCACTCCAGTACGAAGAGGAAAGCTGGGAAGTAGAGATCGTTCCTGAACCAAACGAATATCGGGTACGCAAGGGAGAGCAGATAGCCTGGAGTGGCAATACCGGTTATTCTTTCGGACCGCACCTGCATCTGGATATGTTTGAAAGTGCCACAGATGATTATATAGATCCGCTCCCTTTCTTTATGGAACGGATCCGGGATACCAAGCCTCCCCGGGCAGACGGGTATATGTTGTGGGCCTATCCCGGAGAGGGAGTTGTGGATGGGCGGCAGGGAGCGAAAAGCTATCCTGTGGATCAGAAAAAAACAATCGAGGCCTGGGGAAAGATCGCCGCGGGGATCAAGGCTTTTGATTATATGGACAATACATCGAATAAGTACGGTGTACATACTGTCATACTGTCCGTAGATGGTCAGGAAGTGTTCCGGAGCGTGGTCGATCGTTTTTCGCAGTATGAGAACCGGATGATCAATTCCTGGGCCTACTCGGGATATATGAAATCATTCAAAGATCCGGGCAATACGCTGCGTCTGCTGCGCCCTGCCAATGAAGACCGGGGGTGGGTGACGATTGATGAAGAGCGTGATTATTCATTCGAATATATCCTGAAAGACCGGTACGGCAACACAGCCCGGTATGCTTTCGTGGTCCGGGGGAAAAAGCAGGATATCCCTTCTTTACAGTATAAGAATAAGTATATTTTTACCTGGGACCGGGTCAACTATTTGCACGATCTGGGCATGTCCCTGATCATTCCCAAAGGATTGTTGTACGACAATGTGTATCTGAATTACCAACTCAGAGGAGACGCGGAGGATGTGGCATTTACTTATCAGCTGCACGACCAGACCGTCTATCTGCATGATTATTGCAATCTGTCTATCGGACTGAGAAATATGCCGGTTGCCGATAGTACCAAGTATTACGTAGCCCGCGTATATGGAAAGGGAAAAATGAGCAGTGTAGGAGGAAGGTATGAAAATGGTTTCATGCACGCCCGCATCCGGGAACTGGGAACTTATACCGTAGCCCTGGATACCATCCCTCCTGAGGTTACCGCGGTAGAGCCTGGCAGCTGGGCTAAAAAAGGAGAGATCGCTTTTAAAGTGAGGGAGCGGGAAACAGGGATTGCTTCTTATCGGGGAACGATCGATGGCGAATACGCGATATTCGGACTGGAGATCATGACCAATAAACTGATCTGCAAACCCGATCCGAAGCGTGTGAAGAAAGGGGAGAAGCACGCGGTAGAGATCACCGTGACCGACCGTTGTGGGAACGTGACTGTATCGCGGGAGACTTTTGCCTGGTAGAGTGCTGTATGTATGCTATTATATGACCCCTAATTATTTGAAACAAACCATGAGGATGAAACGTATTTTTCTTTGTGCTGCCCTGGCTGTGGCGGCTTTTGTGCAGACAGACGCATGTACCAACCTGATCGTTGGTAAAAATGCTTCGACAGATGGTTCGACAATCGTTTCTTATTCGGCCGACTCTTACGGATTGTTCGGAGAACTTTATCATTACCCGGCTGGCACCTATGCGAAAGGTACCATGATGGATGTGTATGAGTGGGATACCGGAAAATTCCTGGGACAGATCGAACAGGCGCGGCAGACCTACAATGTGATCGGAAATATCAATGAATTCCAGGTGACTATTGCCGAAACTACTTTCGGAGGTCGTCCGGAACTGGTGGATACCCTGGGAATTGTAGATTATGGCAGCCTGATGTATATCGGTCTGCAACGTGCGCGTACTGCCCGTGAAGCGATCCGTATTATGACCGATCTGGTGCAACAGTATGGCTATTGCAGCGGGGGAGAGTCTTTCACGATTGCCGATCCCAATGAGATCTGGATCATGGAAATGATAGGGAAAGGTCCCGGTGTACGTGGCGCGGTGTGGGTGGCTGTACGCATTCCCGATGATTGTATTTCGGCGCATGCCAACCAGGCGCGTATCCATCAGTTCGATATGAACGACAAGGAGAACTGTATGTATTCGTCGGATGTCATTTCCTTTGCGCGGGAAAAGGGATATTTTACCGGCGTGAACAAGGATTTCAGTTTTGCCGCCGCCTATGCTCCGCTGGATTTTGGGGCCCGTCGCTATTGTGAAGTGCGGGTATGGAGCTATTTCAATATGTTCACCGATCGGGGTAACGACTTCCTGCCCTATGTGCTGGGCGAGACTGACGAACCCATGCCGTTGTTCCTGAAACCTGCCCGGAAGCTTTCCGTACAGGATGTACAACAGGCTATGCGCGATCATTACGAGGATACTCCGCTGGATCTCTCCCATGATTTCGGAGCAGGCTTGTACCATACACCTTACCGCCTCAGCCCTTTGTCTTTTCAAGTAGACGGGGAAGAGTACTTCCATGAACGACCCATTTCTACGCAACAATCGGCCTTTGTTTTTGTATCGCAGATGCGTGCCGACCGGGTAGATGCCATTGGTGGGGTCTTGTGGTTTGGGCTGGACGACGCGAATATGACGGTGTTTACTCCTGTCTATTGCTGTACGGATAAGGTTCCTTATTGTTATGCTCCCAACGGAGCGGATTACCTGACTTTCTCCTGGGATTCTTCCTTCTGGATCTTCAACTGGGTAGCTAATATGGTGTATCCCCGCTATAGCCTGATGATCGGCGATGTGAGAGAGGTACAGGAGGAGCTGGAAAAGACTTTCCGCGATGCTCAGGCCGGTATTGAACTGACGGCTTCACGGCTGTGGGAGAAAGACCCGCAGGAGGCTAAGGCTTTCCTTACTGCTTACAGCAACCTGACGGCTCAGGCCGCGTTTGATGCCTGGAAAAGATTGGGAGAATTCCTGATCGTGAAATACAACGACGGAGTGGTAAAACGTGTGAAGAATGGTCAGTTCGAACGTAACAGTATCGGTCAGCCCGCTCCGGTCATACGTCCCGGATATCCGGAAGAATTCCTCCGCGAATACATTCGTCAGACAGGAGATCGTTACAAGGTGAATGAATAAGCGTAAGGCTGTTTCCTCAGGCTCTGGATCAAGTCTGCAGGATGTATCGCAGCAGATCCCGCGAAAGAGTTTCCTGTCCCGGACAGGCAAACTTGTCTTTCGCGACGTATTTAATTTATTTTTCTAAAATATAGGATTTGTGAAGTTATATTTTTACATTTGTCAACTCGTGATAGCTTGACAATAACATTAACCTATAAATTGAAGTTAGAATATGGAAAATCAGGAGCTGATTAAACAGGTTACTGAGAAAGCTCAGAAGTGGCTTACCCCGGCATACGATGCCGAAACTCAGGCAGAAGTAAGGCGGATGCTGGACAATGACGATAAAACCGAACTGATCGAAAGTTTTTACCAGGATCTGGAGTTTGGTACCGGTGGTCTGCGCGGTATCATGGGAGTGGGAAGCAATCGTATGAATATATACACTGTAGGCGCCGCTACCCAGGGATTGTCTAACTATCTCAACAAGAATTTCAAGGATCTGCCACAGATCTCTGTGGTGATAGGGTACGATTGCCGCAACAACAGTCGTCTGTTCTCGGAGATCTCCGCGAATATATTCTCTGCCAACGGTATAAAAGTGTATCTGTTTGAGGACATGCGTCCTACCCCTGAGATCTCCTTTGCCATCCGGCAGCTGGGATGCCAGAGCGGGGTGATGGTGACTGCTTCTCACAATCCGAAAGAATACAATGGTTACAAGGCATACTGGGACGATGGTGCACAGGTGCTGGCTCCTCACGATACCGGTATCATCGATGAAGTGAATAAGATCACTACGGCCGCTGATATCAAATTCGAAGGCAATAAAGAACTGATCCAGATCATCGGAGAAGACATAGACAGTATTTATCTGGATAAGGTGAAGACTGTTTCTATTGATCCGGAAGCGATTGCCCGTCACAAAGATATGAAGATCGTCTACACGCCGATACATGGTACCGGTATGATGCTGATCCCGCGCGCGCTAAAGATGTGGGGCTTTGAAAATGTACATACCGTGCCTCAGCAGATGGTCCGCAGCGGAGACTTTCCGACAGTGGTTTCTCCCAATCCTGAGAACGCCGAGGCGCTTACCCTGGCTTTGAACCTGGCAAAAGAAATAGACGCGGATATGGTGATGGCTTCCGATCCGGACGCGGACCGTGTAGGTATTGCCTGTAAAAATGATAAAGGAGAATGGGTACTGATCAATGGCAATCAGACTTGCCTGATGTATCTGTATTATATCATTACCCAGTATGAAAAACTGGGTAAAATGACCGGTAAGGAGTTCGTTGTAAAGACCATTGTAACTACGGAACTGATCAAGGTCATCGCCGACAAGAACCACATCGAAATGCGTGACTGCTATACCGGTTTCAAATGGATCGCCCGTGAGATACGTCTGAGTGAGGGAGTGAAAAAATACATCGGAGGCGGTGAAGAGAGTTTCGGTTTCCTTGCCGAAGATTTCGCGCGTGACAAAGACGCGGTATCCGGATGCTGTCTGATCGCTGAAGTGGCCGCGTGGGCGCTGGACAACGGAAAAACACTTTTCGAGCTGTTGCAGGATATTTATGTGGAATATGGCTTCTCGCTGGAGAAAACGATCAATGTGGTTAAGCCGGGTAAGACCGGAGCGGATGAGATCAAGCAGATGATGGTCAACTTCCGTGCCAATCCGCCCCGGGAGATTGCAGGGTCTAAAGCGGTATTGACCAAAGACTACCAGAGTCTGCAGGCTACAGATGCTGCGGGCAATGTGTCTCCTCTGGATATGCCGGATACGTCCAATGTGCTCCAGTATTTTACAGAAGACGGAACTAAAGTATCCGTACGTCCTTCCGGTACGGAACCTAAAATAAAATTCTATATTGAGGTAAAAGGTGAAATGGGTTGTCGGGCCTGCTACGACTCGGCGAATGCGGCTGCTAATGAAAAAGCAGACGCGGTGGTAGCTTCCCTGGGCCTCTGATCGGAATGCGGAATATGTAAAAAAACGGGTAATCCCATACAGGATTACCCGTTTTGTGTATCTACAGGAAAAGGTTATGAATAGACCAGTTCTGGTAACCAGAATTTTTAAATTGGTTACCAGTTCACTTCGGATTGGTTACTATTTGACCATTTTCTATCGCATACACGATTTATTTGATGAAAAGGATTTGTATATTTTTCTGCTGGTTTGTTGCGAAGTCTCTTTTTCTCCGGAAAAACATATCCCTCTACCTGTTCCCGGTTTGCTGTACTTCTATCCACCAGTCGATCATTTGTCTGGCTAAGCTGATCTTTCCTGGTAGTTCCGGCAGTTCGTCTATCGTATAGAATCGTCCGGAACTCAATTCTTCTGTTTGCAGAGTAATGTCTCCATGGGTATATTTCGCGGTGAATCCGATCATTACTCCACTGGGATAGGGCCACGACTGGCTTCCGAAATATTGTATGTCGTGTATCGACAAGCCGGTTTCTTCTTTCACCTCCCGGGCCACACATTCTTCCAGAGACTCTCCGACTTCCAGAAAACCTGCTACTAAACTATGAAAAGTTCCTTTGAAGTTGTGAGCGTGGACCAGTAAAATACGATCTTCTTTTTGTACCAAGACAAGAACCGCGGGTGTGATGGTAGGATATATTTCATAATCGCACGCTGTACATCTCTTCATGTTCTCTTCCACGATCTGAGTAGCTTTTCCACATTGCGGACAGTATTGGCTATAACGGTCCCAGTGACATAGCTGGTACGCCCTTCCTGCCAATCGGTGCTGTCGGGTAGGAAGCAGATCGAAACCGGCTCTTAATCCTACGGCCTGATACGAAGGAGCTATTTCTTCTGTTGCGGAAAAAGTACCGGTCATACAGGGAATACCGTGCAACGTACCGCAGCAAAGAAAAGAGTGTTCCGCGGAAATTCCCGCGGGAGCAGATGCGCAACAGGGGATGGTGTAGGTATTTTCTTTATTCTCAAGTAGTAACTGGTCACCGGAAAACAGGAACCAATATTTCAATGTCTGATCATTCATACAGGTACATATAGATTTTTTGCAAAAGTATACTATCATAGTGATATTTGCCGGATTTCTTTCATTTTTCCACTCTAAAAAGATATTCTTTTTGTTTGCGGAGATACTATATGGGTTCTGGTCGGGGAAGGAATGTGCAATTTGGATAAATAGAGTGAATCTATGTTTCTTTACCTGTTCTGTATGAAGATCATAAAAGGAAGTTCGGATGGAATGTTGTATCTTTGTGTGAAACAAAATCTTGCTTATGACCTTGCAACAACTTGAATATATACTTGCGCTGGATCGTTTTCGTCATTTTGCCAAAGCGGCTGAGCACTGTCATGTGACACAGCCGACGCTGAGTACAATGATCCAGAAACTGGAAGATGAACTGGGGGTGAAGTTGTTCGACCGCACCTGCCAGCCCATTATTCCGACTGCTATCGGTGAGAAGATCCTCAAGCAGGCACGCGTAGTGCTGGCAGATGCCCGCCGGATGTCGGATATTATTGAAGAAGAGAAGACAACGCTGACCGGAGTCTTCCGATTGGCTGTCATACCTACCATTGCCCCTTATCTGTTGCCCCGGTTCTTACCAGCTTTTTCTGTCCATCATCCTTCTCTGGAGCTGCATGTCTCTGAACTGAAGACACGTGAAGCGAAGCAGGCTCTTCTGAACGGAGAGGTGGATGCGGCTCTGATCGCTGAGAAACCCTTGGAAGAGTGGCTTTCCGGCGAGACGGTCTGCTACGATCAGTTCTACGGATATGTTTCCCGGAATGAATCTCTTTCTGAGAAGGAGGTCTTGCGCACATCGGATCTGACAGACCGGAAGTTGTGGCTTCTGGATGAAGGACATTGTTTCCGGGATCAATTGCTGCGGATCTGTCAGATGGAAGGAGCCCGTTTCAGCCAGACAGCCTACCGTCTGGGGAGTATGGAGACATTTATGCGTATGGTGGAATCGGGCGAGGGGATTACTTTTGTGCCTGAGCTTGCTGTGCTGCAATTGACGGAAGAGCAAAAACAGTTGGTGCGTCCTTTCGCGATCCCTTCTCCTACGCGTCGGATCTTTCTGGCTCATCCGGCAGACTGTATACGCCGGAACGTGATCGACACGCTCGTCCGGGAGATGCGGAACTCTCTTCCCGCGACTATGCATCATCTGCAACCTACTCAGTATGTAGTCTGATCCGTTGGATCGTATAAATACAAAAGAGCGATGTTTCACAACATCGCTCTTTGCCTGTGTAACATAATTTATTCATTATTTAATGGAATGGGATGAGTTAACAGAGGAATCTATATGCATGGAAGCACTCCATGTAGACCGGGAATCTTTTTTGAGGTCGATCCGTTGATAGATGATCCCATCGTTGATGGTGTTGATCCGGATCTCAAATCCTTTCTTCTGTTCCATGAGTTCTTCGATAGTTTCCAGGTTGAAGCACACATATCCCCATCCTATACGCGAAGGATAATCGTTGTACGCGTTGTGGCGAAATTCCAGCGGGATATAGTCACTTTCCGGATATTCGATCGTTTCGTTCTGTACCAGATTGAGCATATGCTTTTTGTCTTCTGTATGGGTGCCGTAATACTGGAAGGAGATATTCACGTATCCTCCGGCAATCAGTATCTCGATAGCGTTGATACGATCGTCGCCAATGCTGTCTTCGGTCTCTTCTGTGAGGGGGATGATGTTCTTGGTGAGAATGTTCTGGATCAGACGTATATCTCCGTGATAGGTATATCCATCTACCTTTTCCTTCAGCAAGTCGTAGTATACAAATACCCGTTGTCCGTCCTGCGCGTCGTAATTGCGTAATACGGATCCGTCATTGGGATAAAGTGTATTGCCATCGTCAAACTCAAAGTAGAATTGGTCGTTGTCCAGAAGGCGGACCGTAGAAAGTTGCATCTCGGAAGATATGCCATAAGCGGGATCGTCATTATCGTCTAAACAAGAGGTAAAGAAAGGAGTGGCTACGATCAGGCAAAGACTCCATACCATGTATTTTAGTTTTTTCATCGTTATATAGTTTTATCTATTTGACTATTTGTTTTCCTTTGTATCCGGAAAACGCAGTATATAAAAGAATATTGCGCAGCCAAATGTTAAAGAACTTAAAGGATATGACTTGTTGTACGTTCAGTGCAGTATTTTTATCTTTGTTGCATTTATAGAATAAACACGCGTGGATCAGAAAATGGGAGAAATAGAACTGTCGGAAGAATGCAGGAGAGGGGACAACCTTTCCCGTAAGCTTCTCTATCAGCAGTATGCCGGACGGATGTTAGGTATATGTCTTCGCTATTCTCCTGACCGTGAAACAGCGGAAGATCTGATGCACGACGGTTTTATTAAGATCTATCATTCTTTTGATAAATTTACATGGCGGGGTGAAGGATCGTTGAGGGCATGGATGGAACGTGTGATGGTGAATACCGCTTTGCAATACCTGCGTAAGCAGGATGTCATGAGCCAGACCTCGGCACTGGAAAACAGTCCGGAGATCTGTGACGAACCGGCTGAGGCGGAGGTAGAAGGAATTCCGGAGAACGTGTTGATGCAGTTTATTAATGAACTCCCCGTGGGTTACCGTACTGTATTTAACCTGTATGTTTTTGAAGAAAAATCACACAAAGAGATTGCGGAATTACTTGGGATCAATGAAAAATCATCAGCCTCTCAGTTGTTTCGCGCCAAGAATACACTGGCCCGGAAGATCAAAGAATGGACCAGATTACATGGATAACAGGGAATAGAAAGAGCAGAGAAATAATGAATAGCGGGAAGAATTCGTTCTTACGAACCTGCCCGGAATGAAGAATATAGAATGGAAGAGAATGAAAAATGGTTAGGGAAGTTGCGGGAAAAGCTTGATAATCACATCGAACCATTACCTGTGGATGGATGGGACCGGCTGAAGTGGGAACTTACGCCCGTGTCGCGTTCCCGTCCGTTATATACATGGAGTGTTGTGGCTGTGGTGGCGCTTCTGCTTTTACTTCCGGCCGGATGGTGGTTTTTACAGCTTCCGGTCACAAATGAGGGGGATAGTACTCCATTGCCTGGGTTGGCAGTGAATCCTGGTCCGGAGCCTGAGGTCTCACCCCTACAGACAGAACCTTTGTCTCCTGTGGCTCAGACAGAGGAGGGAATGGCTTCTTTTCCAACTTCTTCAGCCTCGACACTACAGTCTGGAACACGTCAGCTCGCGCAGGGAGAGCGTACTTTACAGGTAGAACCGGATCTTCCGTCCGGACCAATCGTTGAAGAGGCCCCAATGATCGCTGAGCAAGTGGAGGAGCCTGAACGAACTTCAGATGTATCTTCCAAAGAGGAAACGAAAGAACGCAGACAAATGCATAGGCCTTCTGACAGAAGTAAGTATCACCTTCCGGTAAAGAATGCACTTGCCGATAATAAAAAAATATCTTTCGGGGTAAGAGTCGGAAATACAGGTGTAGTGAGTGAAGGCATGGAACAATTGCCTGCAGAGCCTTTGACAGATCGTATTTCTCTCGCTACTGTTTCCGGAAATTCGGTTCAGGTGGGCAATAATCAGACTATTGTAGTAAGAGATGGAATACCTTATCTGGTGAGTACGGAAGAAAATGTAACAGACGCGAAACATCGTCAGCCTGTTACTGTCGGATTCACTGTACGGAAAGAGTTGGGAAAAGGTTTTTCTATGGAGAGTGGGCTGACTTATACATTTCTGTCTTCTGACATCACTTTATCACAGGATCAGACGTTTGCTCAGAAACTTCATTATATGGGGATTCCGGTACGGGGCAACTGGGACTTTTTCGAAAAGAACAACTTCACTTTGTATCTTTCGGCAGGCGGTATGGCAGAGAAATGTATATATGGTAAATTGGGGGATGACAAGAAGACAGAAGGTCCTTTGCAGCTTTCCGTAATGGGAGCTGTGGGTGCTCAGTATAGTCCTACCAGGCGGGTTGCCATTTATTTTGAGCCGGGAGTATCTTATTATTTTGATAATGGTTCAGATTTTGTTACCATCCGTAAAGACAATCCTGTCAATTTGAATTTACAGGCAGGTATTCGTTTGGTTTATTAAGACATTCGGACAGCTATTCAGAGAATACAAAAAAGATCCCTTGTCTTGGAATAAACAGGACAGGGGATCTCTTTTTATGGAAAAAACATTGTATTTCTTTGTTCGGTTTTGTACCGGAAATATCTTTTTTACTTTGTATATTCTTCTTCGTAATAACGGATAAAGTCTTCTACACGGAATATCTTGAATTTATTTATATTTTCCCCGGATTTGGTATAGATCTCTCCCGGAAAAGGAGTAATAGCATCGTAATGAAATCTTTTACTGTTTATCCAGGGCATTCCTTCCAGCGGGGTGAAGGGGCCTGTATAGGTTATTCCATCTATCTCCAGATCTTTGAAGTCATGAGTAGAAAACTCTCCGGTACCATACTCTTCCCTCACCAGAATATATGGATAGAGCACCGGGTTCAACATGGCGTTTTCCGTATCCAGTTCAAAATTTATGATCTCCCCTCCGTCCAGCTGCATGGTATGTTTTCCTTTGGACAGGGTCTTTATACGGATCTGCTCTTTCGGAGGGATCTCAAAGCTCTTTTTCCCATCGATAACTACCGTGATGGTTACATCTGTCGGGTTATCGATCCTGGTTTTGGGTTGGAAATTGATACATGAAGTACAGATCCCTGTAACGAAAAGGATTGCTGTGAGCCATTGAAGTTTTTTCATATCATCTTATTATGTGGGAATATGCGGTATAAAGGTACTGGTTTTTATGATTTGTACAAGGATGAGCCTGATAAAATTTGTAGGCTCAGCACCAGGAAAGGAAGAACCGGGTTTCATCCTCTTCTCTGTGTATCTGATCTTATTTGCCCTATAATAGGGGCAGGATGCCGGAAGAATCCGGTTGAGAAGTATATAAAAGTAAAAAGAAAGATCTCTCAGAGACCTCTCTTTTTATTAGATGGGGTGGAAGACGGGGCTCGAACCCGCGACCTTCGGAACCACAATCCGACACTCTAACCAGCTGAGCTACATCCACCATATTTGCGTTATCTTAACGCGGTGCAAAGATAGATATATTCTTCTTTCCGGCAAATTATCGGGGCATATTTTTTAGAAAAAATGAAAGAAACTTCTCCTCTGTTTTGCCCGAGATATAATAGATAAATGCTATCAGAAGATTTTCAGCAGGTTAGAAATAGGGGGTGATTTACTATACATGGTTTTTCCAGATGATCGGTGAGCTGACTTGTACGGTTATTTTCGATACTCGATCCATTTCTACTGTATAGGGGATGACGGGCTTTGTTGATTTTGTATTATGAAATGATCCATTTCTTCAAACTATGCATCCCTGTCATGTATTACAGGAGATAGATTACTACCACCACGTTTTACTAATTCTCCTAACCATCTATTTTCGATATCGGAAACAGTCCCGTATGCTTTGGCTGTAATAGATGCGAATCTATATAGTAAAGCCATATATTTCTGTTGCAGTTCCATATGCTGTTCACTGAGTATCGAAGAAACAAGAAAAGAGGATACTTCCGAACGTTTGGAATATTTTGTTATCTGGCTCTACAGAGAACTCAGATGTATTCCCTGAAAAGAAAACCGGAGATTCAACTTTTCAGTTATATCTCCGGTTTCAGTTTCTTGCCTGTGAAAAAAGGATCAGGTATAGATCTCTTTCTTTCCTGCCAATAATGTATTTTTCATCAGGGATACGATCGTCATGGGACCTACGCCACCCGGTACCGGGGTTATGTAGGAACATTTGGGAGCCACTTCTTCGAACAGAACATCTCCGGTGAGTTTGAATCCCGATCTTGTTTTCTCCGAAGGTACACGTGTGGTACCTACATCGATCACCACTGCACCTTCTTTCACCATATCGGCTTTCACAAAATGGGGTTGTCCCAATGCCGCTATGAGGATATCTGCTTCCCGGCATTCCTTTATCAGATCACGCGATCTGCTGTGGCATACCGTCACGGTAGCATCTCCGGGATAGGCTTTCTGCATCATCAGCATAGCCATGGGTTTACCTACGATGTTGCTACGTCCGAGGATCACACATTTTTTTCCGGTGGTCTCTATGTTATAACGTTTGATAAGTTCCAGAATGCCGTTCGGGGTAGCCGACACATAGCAGGGAAGTCCGATAGACATACGGCCTACGTTGATCGGATGAAACCCATCTACATCTTTGCGGTGATCAATGGTCTCGATGACTTTCTGTTCCGAGATGTGGCGGGGCAGAGGGAGTTGTACAATGAATCCGTCTATATCCTCGTCTTCGTTGAGTTGCCGCACCCGATCCAGCAATTCTTCTTCCGTTACGTCATTCTCATAGCGTATCAACGTCGATTTGAATCCGCATACTTCACAGGCTTTTACCTTTGCAGCCACATAGGTTTCGCTTCCGCCATCGTGTCCTACCAGAATGGCAGCCAGATGCGGGTGTTTGCCGCCACGGGCTACGATCCCGGCCACTTCCGCCGCGATTTCCTGTTTCACTACTTCCGCTATTGCTTTACCGTCGATCAGTTCCATACAGGTATTTTTTGTGTGGGGTTGTAGAAAGGAGTTATCTTTTCATTCTGGGCATTCCTTTACCACCCATATTACTTGTTGTGACCATTTTCATCATTTTGCGTGTCTGGTCGAACTGTTTCAGCAAGCGATTTACTTCCTGAATGGTAGTTCCGCTTCCTTTGGCGATACGTTCCCGGCGCGAGCCGTTAAGGATTCCCGGATTGCTACGTTCGTCCGGAGTCATGGAATAGATGATCGCTTCGATACTTTTGAAGGCATCGTCGTCAATATCTATATCTTTCAGTGCTTTTCCTACGCCCGGGATCATGGAGGCCAATTCTTTGAGGTTACCCATTTTCTTGATCTGTTTGATCTGTCCCAGGAAGTCATTGAAATCGAATTGGTTTTTGGCGATCTTTTTTTGCAGACGCTTGGCTTCTGCTTCATCATACTGCTCCTGCGCGCGTTCCACCAGAGATACAATGTCGCCCATTCCCAGAATACGGTCTGCCATACGGGAAGGGTGGAACTGGTCTATAGCGTCCAGTTTTTCGCCTGTACCTACAAACTTGATCGGTTTGTTCACTACCGTACGGATCGATAACGCCGCACCACCGCGGGTATCACCATCTAATTTGGTCAGTACCACACCATCGAAATCCAGACGCTCGTTGAATTCTTTCGCTGTATTCACCGCATCCTGTCCGGTCATGGAGTCTACCACAAAGAGGATCTCGTCCGGGTTGACCGCTTTTTTGATCGCGGCGATCTCGTTCATCATCTCTTCGTCTACAGCCAGACGACCGGCGGTATCTATGATCACGACATCACAACTCTGTTCAAGCGCTGCTTTGATCGCGTGCTGCGCGATGGCTACCGGATCTTTGCTCTCCGGTTCGGAATACATTGGTACTCCGATCTGTTCGGCCAGGATACGCAACTGCTCGATGGCAGCCGGACGGTATACGTCGCCGGCAACCAGCATCGGGCGTTTGCTCTTCTTGGTTTTTAGCATCCGGGCCAGTTTTCCTGAGAAGGTGGTCTTTCCTGAGCCTTGCAGACCTGACATCAATATGACAGCCGGTTTTCCGTCGATATGGATCTCGGCGGTTTCTCCTCCCATCAACTGCGTCAGCTCATCATGTACGATCTTTACCATCAGCTGGCTGGGCTTCACCGCGGTAAGTACATTTTGTCCGAGAGCTTTTTCTTTGACAGTATCCGTAAATTTCTTAGCTACTTTGTAATTGACGTCGGCATCCAGGAGTGCTTTACGTATATCTTTCAGGGTTTCGGCTACATTGATCTCGGTGATCTTTCCTTCCCCTTTGAGTATTTTAAAAGACCGTTCGAGTCTTTCACTTAAATTATCGAACATATATCAAATACGTATTATGGAATATAGTTTACAATGAATGTATTCTTTGTTAATTAAGGGTGCAAAGGTAAGAAATTCTCTCTTAATTATATCCTTTTATTTTGCCATTTTGCTTTTTTCAGATAAATATAACTACTGGCTAATAACAGGGTATAGTAGAGTATTTCTGTGGTGAAGCAGATCTCTACAGGTGCTTTGAAATAGATGCCTACGAAAAAAATATATACTCCGTAGACAGATATCGTTGCTGTTTCCAGCAGAAGTGCGGCCCGGGTATTTCCGGTGCCGGATATACTGTTGAAAACCACATTGCCTACAGAACCTATGACCATAGCTATACATATCACATATATAGACGGAATGGATTGGTCGATGAGTTGGGGATCGTTGGTATAGACCGAAAGTATCATCCGCGGGAAGAAAAGAGTAATCCCTACCAATACGATCATGATCAATAGGGAGAAACGTACGATCTTCCGGATGAGCCTCGTTACTTCCGTGATATGCCCTGCACCTATGGTATTACTTACCAGACTGTTGGCTGTGGTAGATAGGGAACTCACCGGGATGAGCATCACAATATAGATGCTTCGGATGATATTGGCTACTGCCAGTTCGCGTTCACCCAATCGCTCTACCGCCACGAAGAAAAGGAACCAGGTACCCATGGACAGGAAATACTGAAGCATCATAAAACTAGAGATGCTTAATACATGGATCAGCAGTTTCAGGTCGAAAGACCGGAAGCGGTTGAGCGCGTATTTGTTTGTATCGATCCGCAGACGGGTATAGATCACTAAGAACAGGGTGGCCGAAGCTTCGGCAATGACAGAAGCGATAGCGGCTCCCTGTATACCCAGTTTGGGTAGACCCAGATTTCCGAAAATAAGCCCATAGTCCAGCACCACATTGATTATTGCCATTACTATGGAACTTAATGTCAGTACTTTGGTGCGTGTGATGCCAATGTATAGTGCCCGGAACATCGCGTTGACAAAGGCAAAGAAGAAACCGAAGATACGCCAGTCCAGAAACTCTATGGCTGCGTCATAGATCTCTTCCGAGGAGATCAATAGTCTCATGATATCTCCTCCGAAGGTCCGGGTGAATCCGAACAATACCAGGGCCAGCAGGGAGAGAAAGAGTACTCCCTGGATCATGACCGGTCCTACATCCGCATATCGGCTCTCCCCGTTGCGGCGGGCGATAAGTATCTGGGAACCGGTGCTGAATCCAAAGGCGATGGTATAGATACAAATATAGAACAGTCCTCCCATAGCAGATGCGCCCAATGCTACCTCACTGACCCTGCCCAGGAAAGCAGTGTCTGTAACGTTGATGACATTTTGTGCAAGGAGACTCAAAAATATGGGATAACTGACTCCCCATATTTGTTTATTTGTATACATATCTACGGTTTTGGTTTACCGTTTGCAAAGATACGTTTTTCTTTTCAGATGGATATAGAAGTAAAGAGTCGCTTTATCCGGCGTCTGTCCCGATGGTTATTCTTCCGGATAAACCACTGTCAGGTCGTAATTGTGTTCCGACCGGATGTCTCCCAGACTATCAGTAAGAAAGCGTAGTGTACTATCGTTCCGTACAACCAGGTTGATGGGGGTATCTCCGTCGTTCGGGATCAACTGATATACGATCGCGTCCGGATCGGATTTGGTCCCTTGTATGATCTTTCTGGTACCGTGGGTAACGAAGGTACGATCGTTGCCATTATCTGCTCCCAGATAGGTCGTTTGCAGGGTATAGCTGTCATTCATATCATTGATCTGAAGGTTGTAGCGTATTCCCTGCGCGTCGGCTGCCGGGATGATTCCTTCGAAGGAGTGGAAATTGTCTTCTACCAATGCGGAGATCAGAGAAGCGACAGTAAGCGTATCATCCTCTACTGTTTCCGTACGTTTACTATGATTTTGACAAGAGAATAGTACGCCTGCCAATGTGAGAAAGAACATAAATTTTTTCATTGCCTGAGGTTTAAGTTAGTATGCTTTTTAAGATATCTACCTATAGCTGTGGCGATACAGATAGCTTTATATAAAGTCCGGTATGTTTTTTCAGTTGATCTGCGTAAACAACAACGATCGGTTTTCTTTTGTTCTTTTTTATGTACCGGAAACTTTTTTTATCTGATGCGAACTCGTGGCATATCCACCGGTGCAGGATGGAAAAAAGTTAACTTATGTCGGGGTATATAAAGCAGAAGCCGCCGGGATATTCCGGCGGCTTCTGCTTTATATACCTGTATGAATCTTAGTTCCCGGTATGCTTATCTGCCTTTTCTTTCATTCTTTGGGCGCGTTTGGCACTGTCGGGGTGTGTAGAGAACATCTGTTGAATGCGTGAGGTGCTCTCTCCGCCTGCTTCATACAATTCGACTAACTTATTGAGGGCCTTCGACATCGCGTAAGGATCGATATTGTTCTGAATACAGAATTTGAAAGCATAGTCATCGGCTGCATTTTCCTGTTTCTGAGAATATTGCGCGCCTGCCAATGCTTCTGCCATGGCTCCCAGTTCGGAGTCACTTAATTTGGCTGCTGTGTTGCTTACTGCTCCGGCCGCGTTGGTAATTGCCGATCTTATATACGCGTTTTTCATGGCGTCTTTTACGTCTGTATTTACCACGTGTCCGATCTCATGTCCGATCACTGCCATGACCTCGTCATCATCCATCACATCCATAAGGCCAGCGCAGATGCGTATGCTGCCATCGCCACAGGCAAAGGCATTTACGTCGATTACTTCGTATACACCGAAATTCACAGGCATTCCTTCTATTTCCGTAATGTGTCCGACCATCTTTTGCAGGCGTTGTCCGTACTCACTGTTCTCATCGGTAAGCGGATTGTGGGCATCCATCCACACCATGTATTCACGACAGAGTTTGGCAATATCGGCATCTGACAGTGTGATGGCCTGAGCCGCATCTACACCTGCCTGTACAGCTTTCTTTGTGTCGATCTTTTTATTGCCGATCTTGATCTGTGCGGAAGCTGTAGCGCATACACCTCCGATGAGAAGGATTGTTAAAAATACTTTTTTTCATCATATTGTTTGTTTTAATTGGTTGATCTTTATATAGGATGTAGTAGAAGGCGTTGAACCTGTGAAAACAGACCCTATAGCCTCTTCTTTAATACCATCCTCTCCTTGTCCGATCGGGATCTGCTGACAGGATACAGAGGATCAATTTCTTACTTTTTTGCTCTAGCGCAGCAAAGTTAAATAAAAAAGATTTTTTATGTATGTATTATGTTTTATTTTTGCAGGTAAGTGGATTTGATTTGAAATTGACATATATTTTTTGTTTAATATATTGCGGTATTAACTTTTGCTTTTATGGTTTGCAGTCTGAATTTGTTGCATAAATGGATAATTATGTCAGAGATATAATGAGTTGCATTGAACTATACATATACGGTTTTCTGTTTGTGAATGATCTTTAAGCATGAGAAATATAAAATGTCTGATTTATGAAAATTAAATTATTCCTGGTCCTTTTGTGTGTATGCAGCGGCTACATGGTGCAAGCTGCAAAGGTGGATACCCTACAAATAAGAAGTATATCGATGGATAAAGATGTGCAGACGGTAGTGATCGTTCCGGATAAGGCGGCTACGCAGTCTTGTCCGGTTATTTATTTGTTACATGGATATAGCGAGAGCGCGCCTACATGGATGGGGATCAAACCCGATCTGCCGGCTATTGCAGACGCGAAGGGGATTATCTTTGTGTGCCCCGATGGTAAGAACAGTTGGTACTGGGACAGTCCACTGGTATCTGACTATAGGTATGAAACATTTGTTTCTTCTGAACTGGTAGGGTATATAGATGCTTCTTACCATACGGTCAGAAACAAAAAGGGGCGTGCTATCACCGGACTAAGTATGGGAGGGCATGGAGCTTTGTGGAATGCTTTTCGTCACAAAGAGGTATTTGGAGCGGCTGGAAGTACCAGCGGAGGAGTAGATATCCGTCCTTTTCCTGATAATTGGGAAATGAGTATACAATTGGGAGAGCAGACGAAATATCCACAGAACTGGGAAGAGTATACAGTCATAAATCAGATACATTTGTTGAATAAAGGAGATCTGGCACTTATTATTGATTGCGGAGAAGATGATTTTTTTCTGGAAGGTAACCAAGAGTTCCACCGGAAACTGTTGGAAAAAGGGATAGATCATGATTTTATTACTCGTCCGGGTGGACATGACAATACATATTGGAATAATTCGATAGATTATCAGATACTCTTTTTCGAAAAGTATTTTTATAAACACTAAACTAATAGGATATAGGGTACCTCCGGCGGTATGGAAAAAGCAGGTTTCCCATACCGTCTCCACTGGGTTTATCCGCTGTTTCTGAAAATTCTATTTTTGGGGGTAAAGTTGTAGTTTGTAAGCCATTCGTACAGGAAGCCCGGAATACTTTAATTTTAACCAGCGGTTAACAAAACTAATAACTCCCAGTAAAGTAAAAGTAGAGGGTATTCCCTATATTCCCCGAAGGGGATCCATCCATAGCCCAGGGATGAGTGAAAGGTTGTGTAACGTCAGTGAAACAACATGCATCGAATCCCCGGGATGCGAAGCGCACAACAGAAATAATTTTGAAGAGGTTACAGACTGTCCGTTCAGGAAAGATCCTACATGCAACCTTTTTAAGGCTGAACTCTGTAGACCTGTTTACCCGGGGTAGTCTTGTCTCGCTACACTGTCGTTCCGCTCTCCAAAGGCAACCCCGGGCTAATGCTCTATCTCTTTTGGAGAACACAGAGAATATGGTATAGACTCCCGTAACGGGTGGGTATGAAATACAACTATCAGGCTGGTGTATATCCGGAAATCGAAAAACAGGAAATATAAAAACTGCTGAGCTTCTTAGCTTGACGGCTATGTCATTTTGGGGTTAAAGGAATGTGTATATTTTATTATCTCCAGTCGTTTCATTACGGGCCTTGTTCTTCCTTGTTTCACCGGGTGTGATCAGCTTCGTTTCGCTGACCGTTGGTCAACGAACAAACAGCCTTCTGGTATTTTATTTTTTACCTCTTTATCGGATACGTACCGGAGTTGCCCGACGTTCCAGCGAACTCGACATATACTTTGCGTGATCTGTGCGGCTACGTGTCTCTTCTTCTTCCTCCTCTTCTGTATAACTCCCGTCTATAATGCTCAGGGTTCTGGCCAGTACACGTTCTTCCGGGTCTCCCAATTCTTTGAAATCATAAAAATAATCGAACTCATTAAATGGGTAATATGTAGTTGCCCAGTTACTGTAACTCGATTCCATCTGCGAATTGTAGATACGGCATACAATAGGGTGGAGTTTCCAGGGAAACTCTCCGGTCTTGTCTGTGATGGAGATAGAACCTACATTCTTACCTTCTGTGGAAGCACCTACCTGGATCACATTCATATAAGGGGTCAGACAGTTGATTACCATCTCGGAAGCAGAGGCTGTCATCGATCCGGTGATCACATATAGCGTATTCAGATCCAGATTTGCCCCTCTTTCGGCGATGTCATTTATAAACTGTATGTATCCGGTATATTCCGGATGATGCTGGTTGTACTCCATATATGCCAATGGCTCCTGCAAAGCATTTTTCGGTGCCAGAATCGTGGATAGGATCTGTGCGCAGTAAACATATCCGCCGTTGTTGTAGCGGAGGTCAAGAATGAACTCGTCCACTCCCTGTCGCGCGAATCCGGTCGCGACCTCTATCAACTCCTCGTTATATACTCCTGTACTGCTGTCGTTGGGACCCCCTGTAAAGTGATTATACACGAGATATCCGATCTGTTTGCCCTGGTGTTCGAATCTGCTGTAATAGTAGATCGGATTATCTTCTACCGCTCTTGCCGCAGGGAGAATTTTGGTCTCTGTAGTGATCAGTACATTCTCTTCTTGATCATATTCACCCAGTCCGATCACTAGCTGATCGGATCCGTACAGAAGTGTATAGTTGTTAGCTGTCACATAGCGTCCGTCCATAGAAATAATCATATCACCCCGTTTCAGTCCTGCTTCTGATGCCGGTGAATCCGGAGCGACATACAAGACCAGTATCCCGTAGACCGTACCTACGGAAGACAGCCGGACATCGATCCTGGCAAAGTCGAACCCATATGTATGAGAGACAGAGGAAATACTTCGTGTTTCGGGGCTGCTTTCATCCAGACTTTCGATGTAGGAGTATTTGTCGCTGCTGTAGCGGAGACTATTAAAGAAAGTTTCGGCATTCGCCAGGAAATTGGCAGACTCTTCTGAAGGTAGATTCTCTTCCCAGTAATACCAGTCTTGCATCTCTTCATATATCCAACGATTCACGGCAGTTCGCTCATAATATTCATGAGTACGATCTTCACCGCAAGAGGTAAAAAGAGTGGTAACTCCCCATAGTACGCCTACATACAGGTATAATTTAGTAAACTTCATAGCTGATCGGACTGTTTTGGAGTAACAAAAGTAAGAATTAATTTGATACGCTACCACAATTGTGGTAGAAAAATGCCCTGGCTGTGCGATTGGTAATTAACCGGGAAAGGGTTATTTTTGCAGTTTTGTATCCGGATGCGATAGAGGAGCCGCTAGGAACAGTATGTATCAGATATAAGTAAGAAGCCCTTTAATTTATGAGTGAGTTGCATATAATACGATATACACCCAGCTATCAGACGGATTTTGTGCGTCTGAATTCCGGATGGATCCGGACCTACTTCCGTCCGGAAACTTCTGATCTTGAGGTGTTCAGTGATCCGGAAGGAAAAATAATAAAACCTGGCGGTCAGATCTTTCTGGCTGTAGACGGGCAGGGAACATGTATAGGCTGTTGCGCGTTGATCCGTCACGAAGCAGCGACGTTTGAACTGGCAAAGATGGCCGTTGCTCCTGAGAGACAGGGATCGGGAGCCGGCAGGTTGCTGGGTGAGGCAGCATTGGCTTATGCGCGCGAACAAGGTGCCACGAAGGTTTTTCTGGAAGGGAATATCCGTTTAGAGGCTTCGATCAGGCTTTATCGGAAACTGGGATTCACGGAAGTACCTCTGGGAGAGGTTGTGTATGACAGATGTAATATTAAAATGGAAATAGATTGGAAAAGATGAATATTGCCGCGTTATTATCCGGAGGAGTAGACAGCTCGGTTGTTGTACATCTCCTTTGTGAGCAGGGATACAAACCTGCTCTTTTCTATATAAAAATAGGTATGGAGGGCGAGGAGTATATGGATTGTTCCGCGGAAGAAGATACGGAACTCGCGCGTGCCATTGCCCGTAAATACGGTCTTACACTGGAGATCATTGATCTGCATCGGGAATACTGGGACCGTGTGGCGGTATATGCTATTGAAAAGATCCGGAAAGGGTTGACCCCTAATCCGGATGTCATGTGTAACAAGCTGATCAAATTCGGCTGTTTCGAAGAGCAGGCCGGGAAACATTTCGATCGTACGGCTACAGGACATTATGCGACCACTGTAGAGAAAGAGGGGAAGATTTGGCTGGGGACCGCCGCGGACCCGGTCAAAGATCAGACCGATTTTCTGGCGCAGATCGATCGGTTGCAGGTATCTAAACTGATGTTTCCCATCGGCCACCTGATGAAACAAGAGGTGCGACAAATCGCTTTGGAGGCTGCTTTGCCCAGTGCCCGCAGAAAAGACAGTCAGGGAATCTGTTTCCTGGGAAAGATCAACTACAATGACTTTGTACGTCGTTTTTTAGGAGAGAAAGAAGGCAAGGTGGTGGAGTGGGAGACCGGACGTGTGATCGGTACACACCGTGGCTATTGGTTCCATACGATCGGACAGCGAAAAGGATTTGGCCTGGGGGGTGGCCCCTGGTTTGTGATCAGGAAAAATATAGAAGAGAATGTCATTTATGTCTCTCACGGCTATGATCCGCAGACTCAATATGGCAATGAGTTCCTGATGAAAGACTTCCATTTTATAACGGAAAACCCATGGTCTGCTGAGATGAAAGAGACAGAGATCACCTTTAAAATCCGCCATACCCCCGAATTTATTCCGGGAAAATGCGTACAGACTGCTAATGGTTTCCGTGTATATTCGTCGGAAGATCTGCAAGGCATTGCTCCGGGACAATTTGGGGTGATCTATGATAAAGAAGCACGTATTTGTATCGGGAGTGGAGAGATATCTGCGGAAGAGTGAGCGCAGGTAGTCTGGCCCCGATCTGTACGATTATATACAGAGGTCAGATATAGTATTCGGCCAGGTCCACTATCCCCGCGCGCATGGCGTATTTAGTAGCTTCGTGTACATTGTTAACCCCTAGTTTGCGGAAGATATTTTTTCTGTGACTGTTGATCGTATGGAAACTCAGGTTTTTGTCTGAGGCAATCTCTTTCGTTGTTTTTCCTAAGGCAATCTCTTTCAGTACGATCTTTTCCGTGGTGGTCAGCAACCGGTCGTCCTGAGAAGAAGCTACGGAAGGAGCGGGTGTACCTGAAAGCAGTAAGTTACTTACATAATTGCAGATAAATCTCTCTTTACGGGTAGCAGATTGTAAAGCAGCAATAATCTCTTCTTTGGAATTGTCTTTCATTACTACGCTGAAAGAGTGGTGGGGCAGCACTACTTGCCGCAGGAAAGCAGAGGTCAGTTCATCCGAAAAAAGCAGCCAGTTCACCTCCCGGAATCGATCTTGCAACACCAATAGTTCTTCCGGTCCGGAAAAGTCAAAGAGGGTATAATCTACGATCACCACGGCATCGGGATGGCTTTGCAGCATACGGATCAGTTCCGCTTTGTTGTCTGCTTCCAACAAGGCTGCAGTGTCCTTCTGGGTGCTGAGCAGAAATAACATTCCGGCTTTGCTGATATCCTGTTTGTCTGCGATAATATATTCCCTCATGCTACCTTTTTATCTGAAAAACTCCGTTGCAAAGTTACACTTTTTGCGCAACCTGGCAACGGAGTTTCCGGATAATTGGTCCTTCTGTTTACATTTTGTCCGTAAAACCGACCGGCTAGGGACACATAACACCCTGTATCTCACAAAGGATTACAGAGGGCGTGCTTTATATACGCTGGAGTATTCGAGAGGTACTATTCTGCCATACATTGTAAAGCGGTTGCTGCTAAAGTTCGGATTCACCGTTACCGTAGCATAATCGCTGCCGGCTGCCATAGATATATTTACCTGAGCGGATATACCTGTTCCCTGTACACTGAAACTATAATCTATATTCCCCTTTTTACTTGTTTTGGTCTGTACGTTGGAGACAAGTCCTTCCACCGTAATGCCGCCTATGCCATTCGGTCCGGGCCGCACTGTATTGTTGAAGGCTATCTGTACGGTAGCCCGGTTGCCATTGACCATCACAAAATTGGTGGTGGGGGTTACATACACTGTACGGCCACGACGTGAATAGAGGCGATCAGCTTCCAATACAAACTCTCTGTCATTCAGAGCGGAAACCGCGCTTTCATACATGCTTTGTTTCCGGGCATCTTCCTGTGCTTTGCGGGTAGCTCTTTCTTCCTTGGTCAAATTACTTTGCGTACCGCATCCACTGAAAATTACAGTCAGTATCAGGAATAATCCTGTCATTTTTTCTTTCATATCTTTGATCAGTTTAGTTCTTGTTGATTCCTGTCAACTTCTGAACTCTCTACGGACAGAAGTTTTACTCTCTTCCATAACATACTGATAGAAAGAATGTTTAATTCCTGCGTACAATCTTGTATCCGATGGCGGCAATAACGATACTCATCACCGGGCTGATCAGGTTAAAGAAACAGTACGGCAGGTAAGTGAGTGTGGGTACATTGAGAATGGTGGCCTGTGTCATTCCGCAGGTATTCCAGGGGATCAGGGCAGAGGTCACAGTCACCGCATCTTCCGTGGTACGGCTGAGCAGGCGATTCTCATATCCCATCCTTTTATATATAGGTTGGAACATATTTCCGGTGAGGATGATACTGATGTACTGGTCGGCTGTGGTCAGGTTCATGAAAAGACCTGAAAACACAGTTGAACTGACTACCCCTACCGTATTTTTCATAAATCTCAGGAAGATAGAAGTGATACTTCCCAGCATTCCACTGGCCGTCATGGCTCCTCCGAAACACATGGCACAGAGAATGAGCCAAATCGTATTCATCATACCTGCCATTCCCCGGGTAGAGACCAGATCCGTGAGTTGTGGTAACGGAGTCTCGAGACTAGTGGCTCCGTAGTAAGTCATAAACACACCTCTGAACAGCGAGGATCCTTCTCCGGGAGCCGCTGCCGAAGCTATTTCCTTCAACAGATCCGGTTGGAAAATGAGGGCTCCGAACCCTGCGAGTGCAGCGGAAATGAACAGGGTGATGACAGACGGCACTTTCCGGGCAATCATAATCCCTGTGGCTATGGGTACGATCAGCAACCAGGGAGTAATCACGAATTTGTGTTGGATAGCTTCCGCAAACAGCGTGATGTGTTCGGTTTGTGTTGCCTGCAAAGAGAAACCGGCTATTGTGAACAGAATCAGCGTAATCGTCATACTGGGCACCGTAGTGATCAGCATGTAACGGATATGCTGAAAAAGAGGAGTATCGGTGATAGAAGCTGCAAGAATGGTGGTCTCAGAAAGAGGAGACATCTTATCTCCGAAATAGGCTCCGGAAATGATCGCTCCCGCAATCCATCCTTCACTGAATCCCTGTGCTTTTCCTACTCCCAGCAGGGCTATACCAATGGTAGCGATAGTAGTCCACGAACTACCCGTCATCGCAGATACAAAAGCACAGATGATGCAGGTCGTAGCTAAGAAGAAGTCGGGATGGATCAGCTTGACACCGTAGTAGATCAGAGTAGGAACCACACCGCTTATCATCCACATCCCACTCAGCGCGCCAATGATCAATAAGATGATGATGGAAGTGGCAACATTGGATATGTTGTTGACAATGGCATGCTCAAAGTCTGTCCAACGTATCTTATAGCCAATCATGCCAATAGCGATACAGAGAGCAGTAGCTGTAAGTAATGAGATCTGGCTTCCTCCCTCCAACGCATCGCTGCCAAAGGTCCGGATTGTGAAATAGAGCATGCAGATCAGAGCCAGTATAGGCAATAAAGAAATGAAAGGAGTGGGAATATTATTTTTCATTTTGTTATATAAACGATGTCACTTCGACAGATCCCGGATGGTTTCCTGAACTCCTGGTCTGGCAGGGGCAGAGATCTGTGGAATATAAAAAACTCATCTTTAAGGTGCAAAGTTACTGCTTTTTCCCTTTTATTCTTGCATGAGTATACAAATAAGTAGAGCGATTTCTGATAATTTATTCGGTAAAATATGAAAAGAAGTAAAAATAAGGATACGTTCTTTACTCTGTATAAAAAGAGGGACGGAGGATGTACAGCCAGATGCGGAGAAAAGGAGAGATACTGCGTGTCGTATGAATTCCGGATGTAAATGGAATAAAAATGCATCATGTTGGCAGAGCATACGAGAACCGACCGGTTCACCCATCCGGGAACGGACTGGTATGATCCGGAAAATAGGGTATAGGCTCTATCTGAAAGAGATCTTTTGATAGATATGTTTTATTTTCTTTTTAACTATTCTATCTACAGATTGCAATATTTGCTTTTTTCACCCAAACTTCATTAAAAGTGCAAACCAACCTGTTGTTCCTGGTGTATTTAGGTAAACTTTTAAATCCATAAAATGATGAGAGATAACTACGAAGAGAAAAAAGATCTTCACCAGAAACAGGCGGAAGATCGTGCGCAGATCGTTGAGGGTAAGACCAAACTGGCTGCACACCAGGCAGAGGAAAACATATCTGATGCCGGTGAGAATCTGAAAGAAGGTGCGCAGCGTGCCTGGGATATGACCCGTGAGCGTGCCAGTGAAATGGGAAGTGAACTCAAGGTAGAGTGGGAAAAAGGTAAAGATCGTATTAAAGATACAGTGGACGAGTAAGAAGTCCTATCTGTTCAGAGGGAAGGGTGATCCGGAAGTATTCGCGATCACCCTTTTTATTTGAATGAAGAACATATTATAGTATAAAGGAAAAACAGCAGTACGCGGGATCTATCAGATTTTTCCAGATTTCAAATAAATATATATTACAGACCCATCTTCAAAAGTTGCCTTAACAGGATCGCTTACAGAGGGGGATCCGGCGTTTTTCCAGCTTTCGCGTTCTACTTGTATAATTAAAATGTTACCTTCCTGTATAGGCAAAGAGCAATAATAAGGACGGATGGCACTTTTGAAAACTTTTCCTTCCGGTAAAGTGATCCTTGCTTCTCCGTAATCACTAGAAGCGAGCCATAATATCCATGCGTACACAGATTCCTGGGTTGTCTCTTCGGAGGATAAAATAGTAATCTCATTTCTTTGATCATTTGCATATAGGTTTATACTAAAACAGATGAACAAAAATAAAAATACATTTTTCATACTTTTCTTTTTTAATGTTTTACAAATGAAATAACCATGCATACTTTTCTTTATTTTATTGAATATTAGATCTTTCTTATATTTATTTGTGTCGGTATACTGGTAACCCATGCTATTGATTTTAGATGTTAACTTATATATACAAAAATAATAAAATATAAATACTTGAAGTAATCTTAATAGAAATTTTTCATCTGGGATTACTTTTCTAATGAAATTCTAATAATTGTTTAATTGATCTCTAATCCACTTTGTGCTGTGTCCTCCCTACTTTTGCCGCCGGAAACGCAATTTTAATCAAACATACAAAAGTTATGACACGGAAAAGTTTATGGTATTGCCTGTGTATGGTTTCTCTGTTCATTTCCTGTTCAGGAAGCAAAGAAGAACACAGTGGTTACGATTATCGGATCAGTGGAGACACTGTCTATGTGAATCCGGACAATCACGTTGCTTCCCGCATCAGGACAGTGTCGGTATCTGAAGAGCCTTATTCGAAAGAGATTGTAACAGCCGGCACTATACAGCCTATATCTACGCAATATGCCTACATCGCTCCTCCGTTTGCCGGCAGAGTGGTGCGTTCTTATATCCGCCTGGGACAACCTGTGGCGGCTCATACTCCTTTGTTTGAGATTGTCTCCTCTGATTTTATGACCGCTCAGAAAGAATTTTTCCAGGCTCAGGCCGAACGCGAACTGGCTGTGAAGGATATGCAGCGTAAAGAGGATCTTTTCAGAAACGGGGTGACCTCTGAAAAAGAACTGGAAGAGGCACAAAACCTGTTGAAGATCGCGGAAAAGGAATATGAGAATGCGTTTTCCGCCATTCGCATCTATCAGATGGACCCGGAAGATATGGTACTGGGACAACCGCTGATCATCCGTTCGCCCATCAACGGAGAAGTGATCGAAACGAATCTGGTCGCCGGACAATACCTCAAAGATGATGCGGATCCGGTGGCTGTAGTAGCCAATCTCTCCAATGTATGGGTCACGGCACAGGTCAAAGAGAAAGACCTCAGGTTTATTCATGAGAAGAGCAAGATGAAGATCGTGATCCCGGCCTATCCCGGTAAAGAGATCCTGGGAGAGGTTTTTCATATCGATGAAGCAATAGATGAAGAGACACGGTCGGTGAAGGTACTCTCTACCTGTTCCAACCATGAGAATATCCTGAAGCTGGGAATGTATGTAACCATCCACTTTACGGATATGCCCAGACAGCAGTTGGTAGTACCGGAAAAGGCTTTACTGCAGGACGAGAAATCTATTTTTGTATTTGTAGCCACGGCACCGGATGTATATGTAAAGAGGCCGGTAGAGGTGGATGTGACACAGGACGGAAAAGCTTATATTACCGATGGGCTTCGTCCCGGCGAAAAGGTGATCAGCGAGGGAGGGTACTATCTGAAATGAGATACTCCCTGAGTCAGTCTCTGAGGACGTTATCTCTTGTTCTCAGGAAAAGAAGCCGGACAGGGGCCGGATAAAAAACAAAAACCGTGAATACGTATTTCATAGGGGTTCTTTCCGGATGTGGAACGCGTATCCCGCGACCCTATGGGATCTAAACAGAAAATAAACATGAAAAAGTTCTTTTTACTTATCATACAGAAAAGATGGGTGATGCTGGTGCTTTTCCTTCTACTGGGAGTGTATGGCTATTATTCCTGGAAGCAGCTCTCCATCGAAGCCTATCCGGACATAGCCGATGTTACATCGCAGGTAGTGACACAGGTTCCCGGACTTGCTGCGGAAGAGGTGGAACAACAGATCACCATTCCTCTGGAAAGGGCTCTGAACGGGCTGCCGGGTATGCACGTGATGCGTAGCAAAAGCACTTTCGGACTATCCATGATAACTATTGTTTTCGAGGATGGAATAGAAGACTACTGGAGCCGGCAACGCGTACAGGAGCGTCTCAATGAGGTGTCTCTTCCTTTTGATGCCATAGCGGAACTGGATCCGCTGACCTCACCTACAGGTGAGATCTATCGATACATCATCGAGAGTAATGAACATTCGCTGCGTGAACTGACTGATCTGCAAAACTGGGTGATCATTCCCTGGATCAAAGAGGTGTCCGGAGTGGCGGATGTAAGTAATTTTGGTGGTATCACTACGCAGTATCAGATAGAGATCGATCCTCAGAAACTGGAACAGTATCATGTTTCTCTGGAAGAGGTGATCGAAGCGGTGGAAAATAATAATTCCAATGTCGGAGGGAGTATACTGAACCGCGGTGATCTTGGATATGTGGTAAGAGGGATTGGTCAGATCAATTCCCTGGAAGACCTGGGAATGATCGTGGTCAGCTCGGAAAAGGGAGTTCCTATCTTCCTGAGCGATCTGGGTAAACTGAAATATGGAAACCTCGAACGGAAAGGAGTGATGGGATATTCGGATCGTACCCGCGAATATTCGGAAAGTATACAAGGTATCGTTTTGTTGCTGAAGCATGAAAACCCTTCGCAGGTACTGGCCGGAATACAGGAAGCGGTGGATGAACTGAACACGGAGATATTGCCTGACGGAGTGCATATACATACTTTTCTGGACCGGACCGAGCTGGTAGAAACTACTTTGAATACCGTATCCCGCACGTTGCTGGAAGGAATGGGATTGGTTATTATTGTACTGATCATTTTTTTGGGTAGCTGGAGGGGGCCGTACTGGTAGCGGTGACCATTCCTTTCTCCATGCTGATCGCTTTTATCCTGATGCACCTGACAGATATCCCTGCCAACCTGCTTTCTCTGGGGGCAGTCGATTTCGGGATCATAGTAGACGGAGCCATTGTAATGATGGAGACGATCCTCAAGAAACGTGAAGATCATCCCGGTGAGAAACTTGCGGAAAGCAATATCGCTGGTCGCGTAGGAGAGGTGGCCCGTCCGATCATATTCTCTACCATTATTATCATAACAGCCTATCTGCCGCTTTTCGCTTTTGAACGGGTAGAACGCAAGCTGTTCACTCCTATGGCCTTTACGGTGAGCTATGCGTTGATCGGGGCTTTGTTGCTCGCGGTTCTTGTCATCCCGGGTATTGGTTATGCTCTTTACCGCAAACCTCGTAAAGTACATCACAACAAATGGCTGGAGAAACTGATAGAGAAATATTATCTCATGATACAAAAGGTGGTTTGTAAGCCCCGTCAGGTATTGATCGCTGTAGCTATTGTCTTCTTTGCGGCAATAGGACTTTCGATCAGTGTAGGAAAAGACTTTCTCCCGAACCTCGACGAGGGTTCTATCTGGTTGCAGGTGAATCTGCCTCCCGGGATTTCCGTAGAGCGGTCGAAAGAGATGTCGGACACACTAAGAGCACGCACCATGAAATATCCCGAGGTAACGTATGTGGCTGTGTAGGCCGGACGTAATGACGACGGGACTGATCCTTTCACTCCTTCTCACTTTGAGGTGCCTGTAGGTATTAAACCTTACAAAGAATGGCCCCGTGGAAAAAGAAAAGAAGACCTTATCGCCGAACTGGCAGAGGAATACGCCTCTATGCCGGGGTATACAGTCGGATTCAGTCAGCCCATGATCGATGGGGTGATGGATAAGATCTCCGGTGCTCACAGTGAATTGGTGGTAAAAGTTTTTGGAAATGATTTTAAGGAGACACGGCGTATTGCCGAAGAGGTATTGGAAACGCTGCGCGGTGTAAGAGGGGCAGTAGATCTGGATATAGATCAGGAACCTCCTTTGCCACAGTTGCAGATCCACATGAACCGCGACGCGATCGCGCGTTACGGATTGAATGTAGCGGATGTCAACAATCTGATAGAGATCGCGATCGGTGGGAAAGCCATTTCTGAGATCTATCAGGGAGACCGGGTATATGATATTACGTGTAAATACAAAGAAGACGCGCGGGATACGCCGGAGAAGATTGCCGGATTGATGCTGACATCCTCTGCCGGGTTCAGTATTCCCCTGTCGCAGGTAGCAGATATCCAACTCAGTACAGGTGAGAGTACCATTACCCGGGAAATGAACAAACGTCACCTGACGGTCAAGCTGAATCTGCGGGACCGCGATCTCTCTTCTTTCCTGAACGAAGCCAAAGTCGCCATAGAGAAAAATGTACAATATGATCATCATTTGTATAAGATCGAATGGGGCGGACAGTTCGAAAATCAGAACCGTGCTTATTCCAGACTGACAATGATCGTACCTCTTGCCCTGGTGATCATGTTCTTCCTGCTGTATTGTACGTTCGGTAAGTTCCGCCAGGCCGGACTGGTACTTATGGTAGTGCCTCTGGCGTTGTTCGGAGGTATGCTGGCACTGAATGTACGGGGCATGACGTTGAACGTTTCTTCGGCGGTAGGCTTTATTGCTCTGTTCGGAATGGCTGTACAGAACGGTGTGATCATGATCTCTCACATCAATGGGCTGCGCTCCGAAGGTATGCAATTGTTCCAGGCAGTTACGAATGGCGCCAAGCATCGTCTGCGTCCTATCCTTATGACGGCTACTACCAGTATGCTGGGATTGCTGCCTGCTTCTCTGGCAACAGGTATCGGATCGGATGTGCAACGCCCGCTGGCTACGGTGATCGTATATGGATTGTTCTTCTCCACGATCATCACCCTGTATGTGTTGCCGGCTATGTACTATATGATAGAGTCGAAGATGGAAAAGATAAATCTTAAAAAAACAACAGAATGAAAACGTTAAATCGTATGATCAGAAATATAGCGGCCCACTGTATCTCTCTGTTTCTGCTGGTATACTCTGTGAATGTGTATGCCGATGGTCCGGTCGTACACCAGAGCATCTTTTATAAAGAATATATAAAGGCGGTAGAAGAAGGTAACCTGGGATATATCGCGGAAAAGTTCAATATACCAATTGCTCAGGCCGAAGTGTGGGCGGCAGGAGAACTGCCCGATCCGGAACTGGAATTTGAAGCCGCGGACGATGCGTACAGTCTGCAGTTGGGATACACGCTGGAACTGGGAGGTAAAAGATATGCGCGCAGAAGGCTGGCGCGTAGCTTAGCCGGGCAAGAGCAACTGGCTGTCACACTCTATTTCCAGGAGTTACGCGTGGAAGCGACAGATGCTTTCCTGGAGGCCATTCTGCAGAAAGAGATCCTGCGATTCAAACGGAGTTCGTATGCGTATATGTTGCAGCTGAGCCAGTCCGACAGTATCCGTCACAGACTGGGAGAGATCACCGAGAACGATGCCCGGCAGTCCAGGCTGGAAGCGGCTTCTTTGCTGAATGAGGTCTACCAGCAGGAAGCGGAATATCAGGCAGCCCTGGTTGTTCTGAACCAATATATGGGCAAAACAACTGAAGTACTGTACGAACCTCAGGGCGATCCGGGACAAACCGGACTGGAATATTCCTTGCAGGATCTGCTCCTGATTGCCAGAGACAACCGAGTGGAACTGATGATGGCCATGAAAAACTCAGAGATCGCTATGAACCAGTTGAAATTAGTGAAGGCGGAGCGCAGGCTGGATCTAGGGATCTTTGTCGGCTACGAACGTGCCTGGGGTGGGTTGCGCCCTACCCGGGATGCACTGAAAGGAGGAGTTGCTATTCCGTTAAAGTTCTCCAATCTGAACAAAGGCGCGGTCAGAGCTTCCCGCTTCGAGGCTGAAAAGAGTAAAGTGGAATATCAGGATACCGAATTGCAATTGCAGGCAGAGGTGACACAGGCCTATTTCTACTACCTGGCTATGGAGAAGCAACTAGCACAATTCAGGGCCGGTCTGCTCGGGGATACCCGGAAATTGCTGGATGGCGTGGTGTATACCTATAAACGCGGCGAAACGGATATTCTGGAGGTGCTTATCACACAACGTACCTACAATGAGATGCAGGAACAATATCTGGGGACCCTGAAAGGATATGCCTCTTCACTCATTGAACTGCAACGGGTGTGTGGTATCTGGACCTTAGATTTTTAATGATTTCCTTTTATTAGGGAAAAGTGTGATTATATCACACTTTTCCCTATCGTATAACCGCAGATTTCTGTTTTCGCGATCGCTTCTTCCGGTTCTGCGCTTTGTGCGTTTGACGAGCTGTATAAAAGATAAACTTTTTCTATTCTATTCGTTTGCAGCTATTGGCAACGAAAAAGTCATTCAATACTTCTTCAAAATTACCGAGCAGAATGATGTGATGGTTTCCCAACGGATTTTTCAGGAAGTATTCTACCGGAGTATTCAGTCTAATACGTACTTGCGTGCGGCAGACATTTACGTAGTTGGTATTTTCGGTGAGAGTACCTGTGGAAAGATAAAATTCGTCCAGCGATTCGCTGCCACACTTCACTATGGTTACTTCTCCTGTAGGGAGAATGCCCTGAATACCGATACCGCTTTCCGATTCGAAATGATTCCTGATGATAAAGGACTCCACCTGTTTGGTACCGATGGTGCAGTGTGCCAGTACCAGTTCGTTGGTCCTTGTATCCAGCATAGACGGATTGGCCATAAACCCGCTGTTCCCGGTCAGAGTTTTAACGGCCAGCAAGGTAAAGATCGATTGCAGATCTCCTTCACAGCCGGCCGGAATGCCCTCATCATTCAACAGAGAGATGGCCAGACAGCCTGTGGTCTGCGTATGTTCCATCAGGCGGAAACAACTTACGGTGACGGCTGTGAGTTTTTCTTCCTCACAGATCTGTTTCAGTGCGCGGTAGAGACGCATGGCTTTGATCAGATCTTCGGGAGTGGCTTCCCGACAGGCATAGGCCCGGGAGGCAAACTCTGCGGAGGCTTCCCCTACTTGGTCATCGGTAATGCGATCGTAGTTTTCCTGTACCCGTTCGATGGGTATATCCACATATTGTATCCCCCATCGACGTTTAGCCAGCAGATAATCGACGTTGCTGGCAATAAGCCAGGAAGAGGGGGGACCAATGACACCTACGCGTACTTCTTTCAGGGCTTGTTGAGCCTGGAAATTGGTATACAGAACCTCGATACGCCGGATAATGGCAGAGACTTCTCCATGAAGGATCTCACTTTTCAGTCCTCTGGCACGCAGCCAGGAAGAGATTTCCAGCGACGCAGCCAGGGAGTTCTGCATACCGTCAGCCAGTAACAGAGTAGGGCGGGGGAGAAATTCGAAGGCCTGCATCACCAGACGTTCTACTCCTCCTGTGGCAATAAATACCACGCTGAATTCATTCTGAGGGAGGGATTGGATCAGTGTATGGTCTACCAGATTTACGGTAAAGTGTTTTTCCAGTTCGCTTAGGATGGCCTGATGCGCATGATATACAGTCTGCTGATTATGCAGCATGGAAGCGAAGGTGATCAGATTTATAGTCATGATGGATTTTTTTGATATTGTAATTACAAATGTATAGGTTTCTTTTTACTTTCCATAACCTTTTCACTCTTCGTAAGGTTTTTAAAGCAATAAATATACCTGTCTTCGAATAATTGTTTACCTTTGCCCCCTGATTTTTTATGTTCATTCCTATATAATATATTATGCCAACTATTTCGATCCGCGGAAACGAGATGCCCGCATCTCCCATCAGAAAACTGGCTCCTTTGGCCGATGCCGCCAAGCAACGGGGAGTACATGTCTTCCACCTGAATATCGGACAGCCCGATCTTCCTACCCCTCAGGCCGCGATTGATGCTATTCGTAACATAGACCGGAAAGTACTGGAGTACAGTTCGAGTGCGGGCAATCGCAGTTACCGGGAAAAACTGACCCACTACTACGCCAAATACAACATCTGTCTGGAAGCAGATGATATCATTGTGACTACCGGCGGATCGGAAGCAGTATTGTTTGCTTTTCTCTCCTGTCTCAATCCCGGTGATGAGATCATTGTTCCGGAGCCAGCCTATGCCAACTATATGGCTTTTGCTATCTCTGCCGGAGCGGTGATACGCACCATTGCTACTACCATCGAAGAGGGATTCTCTCTGCCTAAAGTAGAGAAATTTGAAGAGTTGATCAATGAGCGTACCAAGGGTATCCTGATCTGTAATCCCAATAACCCGACCGGCTATCTCTATACCCGCCGGGAGATGGACCAGATCCGTGATCTGGTGAAAAAATACGATCTTTTTCTCTTCTCCGATGAGGTATACAGAGAATTTATTTACACCGGATCGCCCTATATTTCAGCTTGTCACCTCGAAGGGATTCAGAACAATGTGGTACTGATCGACTCTGTATCCAAAAGATATTCGGAATGTGGTATCCGCATAGGAGCACTGATCACAAAGAACAAAGAGGTGAGAAATGCCGTTATGAAATTCTGCCAGGCCCGTTTGAGCCCTCCGCTGATCGGACAGATTGCCGCCGAGGCCTCTCTGGATGTGTCGGAAGAATATTCCCGCGAGACGTATGATGAATATGTAGAGCGTAGAAAATGCCTGATCGATGGGCTGAACAGGATCCCGGGAGTGTATTCTCCCATACCTATGGGAGCTTTTTATACAGTGGCCAGGCTGCCGGTAGATGATTCGGACAAATTCTGCGCATGGTGTCTTTCCGATTTCGAGTATGAAGGAGAGACGGTGTTCATGGCTCCTGCTTCCGGCTTCTATACGACTCCCGGAGCCGGATACAATGAGGTACGTATCGCCTATGTATTGAAGAAAGAAGATCTGACACGCGCGCTGGTTGTTCTAAGTAAAGCATTGGAGACATATCCCGGACGAACAGAATAAAGAGCATGTATGATGATGTACAGATCTACTTCTTCGTTGTGATCCTTCTTTGATCTTTCACATCAGGGGGGGCCTTATGAGGTACGATGTTGTAAATCATTTTGTATTTTCAACCGTAAACCATATATCCGTAAATTAGTAAACCGTAAATCATTCCAGGTGGGATTCGAATTATTTATAGCCAGACGTATCTATCGTGACCAGAAGGGTGGGAAGCCGGTCTCTCGTCCTGCGGTGTTCATAGCCATGGTGGGGATAGCCATCGGCCTGGCTGTGATGATCGTATCTGTGGCTTTAGTGATCGGATTTAAAAAAGAGGTACGTGGCAAGGTCATCGGATTTGGCTCGCATATTCAGGTGACCAACTTCGACGGCGTCCGTTCCTATGAGACGCATCCCATCGCTGTGACTGATAGTATGATGGAGGTACTCTCTGCCTATCCCAACATCCGACATGTACAGCGATATTCCACCAAACCGGGTATTATAAAAACCGAAGACGCGTTTCAGGGAATGGTGCTTAAAGGAGTGGATCAGGACTTTGACGATCACTTTTTCCGTGAACATCTGCTCGAAGGAGAGATGCCGGTCTTCAGTGATACGGCTGCTTACACCCAGGTACTGCTATCCAGATCCATCGCGGACAATCTGAAGATCCGCATCGGAGATCGTATCTATACTTATTTTATTCAGGATCAGATCCGCGCCAGGCGACTGACAGTGACGGGTATCTATCAGACCAACTTTGCTGAGTACGACAATCTGTTCCTGCTCACCCATATCCATACAGTAAACCGTCTGAACAATTGGGCAGCGGATCAGGTCAGCGGAGTTGAATTGCTTGTAGAGGATTACAAAGATCTTGAAGAGACTGCTTACCGGATTGCCAGAGATATAGACAATCGGCGCGACGCCTACGGAGGGATCTATTTTGTGAGGAACATCGAGCAACTCAATCCACAGATCTTTGGCTGGCTGGAGTTGCTTGATCTGAATGTCTGGGTCATTCTCATTCTGATGACAGGTGTAGCCGGATTTACGATGATCTCCGGTCTGTTGATCATTATTCTCGAACGTACACATATGATTAGTATCCTGAAATCCCTGGGAGCCAATAATCTCAGTATACGTAAAGTCTTTCTGTGGTTCTCTGTTTTTCTGATAGGAAGGGGAATGCTCTGGGGAAATCTGATCGGAGTGGCATTTTGTCTGATACAGTCGCAGTGGGGTATTTTCAAATTAGATCCCGAATCCTATTATGTAGATACAGTTCCCATCGCATTCAATCCGCTTATCTGGTTGCTGCTCAATGTCGGCACATTGTTGGTTTCTGTATTGATGCTTCTCGGGCCTTCTTACCTGATCACGCGTATCGAGCCGGCAAATTCCATGCGCTACGAATAGTCTGGATCGGGTATTAAAAAAAATGCGTCGTAAGCCCGTGTATTCCCGGATCAAATGACAGTTCCTTATTTTGTTCCTCTGACATAGCTTCCTCCTGGGTAATCTGCAACTCAAAACTTATAACTTACCACTTATAACTTCTTTTTCTCACTTCCTGGTAAAATCCCCCTGTCCTCTTACTTTGCGATACAGGCTGAACTTCAAAGATTGCAGAGGCTGCAGAAGATCAAAGACCGGCAGAGAGAAGAAATACCTTCTGCTTTCTCCCAGTTCGGCAGCGGTCTTGTTGATGATCACTCCCTGCGTCACTAAACGGAGTATCCAGATCAACAGAGATATGCCTGCTGTCAGCCAGTGGTGCATATATACTCCCCAGGCTATCGTGAGTACTACACAGAGGTAGAACAACAGACGTGAACAGGTCTCGGATCCCAGTAAATACCTCTGTACTCCTTTGTAATAGGATGACGTGGCTTTATAGCTGACCTTATCCTCTTTAAAATCTTTGTATCGTGTGAGAGGTTGCATACGCGTCACTGCCTGCGCATCGGTCAGCACACGTGTATTTTCTCCATTCGCCACCTGATTGATAAAGAGATCATCCTCTCCGCGCTGGAGATTGAGATGTGCTGAGTATCCTTTGTTTTCAAAGAAAAGTTCCTTCCGGTACGCCATATTCCTTCCCAGCCCCATATACGGACTACCTGCCAGTGCGAATCCAAGGTGGCGCATAGAGGTAAACAATGCATCAAACGAAGTCCGTTTGTGGAGCCAGCCTTTTCCGGTACCGTAGCCGCTGTATCCCAATACCACCTGTGTACGGGGAGTGAACTCACGCGCCATCAGGCGGAGCCATTGATCGCTCACCGGACAGCAATTGGCTTCCGTAAATACCAGCCAGTCGTATTTACTGGCTTTGATCCCCAGGGTCAGTGCCAGCTTCTTGCGACTGATGTATCGCGCACTTTCCGGAGTGAAACTGTGGTAAAGATGCGGATACTTCTCTTCGAACAGGGTGAGCACTTCTTCGCTTTCGTCTGTAGAACCATCGTTGACCACAATGACTTCAAATTGTGGATAATCCTGTTCCAGAATAACAGGAAGGAACCTGCGCAGATTTTCGGATTCGTTCCGTGCGCAGATCACTACAGAGATAGGCTCTAATGTATTGTTGTGATTTCCTAGTCCGAGCCGTTTCCGTTTGTTGTATCGGCGGATGCGGTCGTAAAGTCCCAGATAATAGATAAATTGTATGATAAAAAGACCTCCTGTGGCAGAGAGAAGGATCAGGTCTGTCGTACTGATCGTAAATGCTTCCATATATATAATTTTGGTACTGCAAAAGTACATAAATTCATAAATATACAGAGCCTTATCCGGGTATATTTCTCTATTCTTATAGTTGTATGTTCAATCGTAAATCTTTTTGCTGACTGTCTGGCTGGCCACGCCGATCTTCGATTGGCTTTGTAGGGCGCTGGTTCATACATCATCTAACGATACTTTGTGTTAGTCATCAGACAATGACCATGCCGGAAGGGAACGATCATCAACCTTTCCGCATCTCTACATGCATATATAAACTTTTAACGGCTTGTCTTTTCAATTGTAAATCGTAAATTTCTTAGTTTTTCCGGTCGAGATACTCTTTTTTGAACATATTTACGAAAAGCAGGAAAAGTGACAACAGAAGCGGACCGAAGATGATTCCCATAAATCCGAAGATAGACAGTCCGATGATGACACCGAAAATAGTAATGAGCGGATGAGTATCGGCCATTTTTTTTGTAGCAGGAAGCGGATCACATTATCCGATTGCGCGATCACGATGAATCCGTAGGCAATCAGGCCGATACCGTTGCCTACATGTCCCGTGACAGCCAGATAGATGCCCAGAGGTACCCATACCAGTGCTGTTCCTACCACAGGAAGTATGGTAGCGATACAGGTCAGGATAAACATCAGGAAGGGGGCAGGCACATCGAAAAAATAATAGGCAGCCAGCCCCAGTCCGCCCTGTATGATAGCTAACAAAGGGATCCCGATAGCGTTGGAACGTACGATCAGGTTCACCTCATGCAACACGTGTTGGGTATCGTATTTATTGAAAGGCAAGATATCCCGCATGTAACTTTCCATAGGTACACATCCTGTGAGCATAAAATAGAGTACGAACATCAGTACCAGCAGATTCATTCCAAAACTGGTAATACTTCCCAGTACGCTTTGTCCCAGGCGGGGAGCCATATTCAGCAGGTTGTGCAGGTTTTTATTACTCAGCAGGTCATATCCGGTTTTCTTATCAACGACTGCCGCGAATTTCTCTACAGGCGTAAGGATCAGGTTGGGATCCAGATTGATATTTTCTAACTTGTTGAGAAATACCAGCACAATAAAAGTAAGAGGGATCAGAAAGAACAGGATCACCTCCAGTAACAACAGTAAGGCTGCTATGCTCTTCTTCATCTTTCTTTTCAGGAGCAGGTAGAACATCTGCCTGCGGATCAGGATATAGATCGTAAATGCCCCCAGTATCCCACTCAGAAAAGGGATGGTATATAAAAATATAATGATCCCTGAGAAAAGGATGACAGCGATCAGTGAATATTGCCAGTATCGTTCTTTGAAAGTCATATCTCTGATGGAAATAATATGTTCATAAACACGCTCTGTGGCAAAAAGTTTCCACAAAAAGACAAACATTCCGCCGTCTGTCGTATTCTGTCCGGGTTCCGGTAGCTTTTCGGGAGAAAGATTTTAATTCTTTTCGGTTTCAGGAATCCGGAGAAAGGTATTATTTTTGTATGCTTAATCATTTAACCGACACAGATGGATAAAACAGCGCTTACGGACGAATATAAGAATGTGCTCTTCCGCATACCGCTTTTCGATGAACTGCCTTTTAATATCAAAACCTCTTTATCGGAAAGGAGGAGAAAGAATGAGTTGGGACAGTTTTATCTGGTTTGCCCTGCCTGCTGTCTGTTTCTGGGGGCTGGGTGCGTTCGTTGTCTGGAAAGAGGGAAGATCTGCCTCGGCTTATCTTTTTACATGTACAGGATTGATCCTTTTTTTCTCTTTCATAGTCGGTATGTGGATCTCTTTGGAACGTCTGCCTATGCGTACCATGGGAGAGACACGGCTGTGGTATTCTTTTTTTCTGCCTCTGGCCGGTCCATTACGTATGCCCGGTGGAAATACAAGTAGATACTCACCTTCAGTTCCGTATTGGCACTGGTGTTTGTCTGTGTCAATCTCTTCAGGCCGGAGATACACAACAAAACCCTGATGCCGGCTTTGCAAAGTCCCTGGTTTGCTCCGCATGTGATCGTATATATGTTTGCATATGCTATGTTGGGAGCGGCGGCCGCCATGACTATCTATCTGCTCTGGTTCAGGAAGAAAGAGATTGCGGCTAAAAAGATGGATCTGTGCGACAACCTGGTGTGTGTGGGACTCTCCTTTGTGACGCTTGGTATGTTGTTCGGAGCCTTGTGGGCCAAAGAGGTTTAGAGACATTATTGGAGCTGGGACCCTAAGGAGACCTGGGCGGCTACCACCTGGCTCGGGTATCTGGTATATATACATTTCCGGCTCCATCGCTGCAAACAGTATAAGATGGCACTGTGCATTTTATTGGGCTCTTTCCTGATGCTGCAGATCTGCTGGTACGGTATCAACTACCTGCCTTCCGCGCGGGGGACGAGTATTCATACCTATAATACAAATTAAAAATAATGAATGGTATGGAACGAATGAGAACACTATGGGAAAGTGGCTTCTGCCTCGCTGTCTGTGGTTTGTCTCTACATAGTTTCAACATTTTCAGTCAAACTCTTTTACTTACCTAAGAAAATAAAACGGATACCTTTCCCGGGAAAGCCGGTTTTATTACGGATACACCAGTTTGCTTTCCGCTGCGCCGAAGAGGTTTTCTCCCAGGGTTGTCAGTTGATTGCCGGTAACGATCACCTGACGCAGTTTTTCACACCCCATGAAAGCACCGTACTCAATGGCCATTACGCTTTCCGGAAGCTCCACAGAGCCACTCAGACGGCCACAGTTACTAAATACGCGCTGTCCGATCACTTTCAACTGAGATGGGAGTTTGATGCTTAACAGGTATTTTTTCTGCGCGAAAGTAAAATCGGGCAACTGACTTGCGTTGGTCCGGGAGATATCTACAGATACCAGCATAGGCATATAATCCCGGATCAGTTTGAAATCGGCCTCATCCAGTTTCCCTTCTACTGTCAGAAAATGGATGTCTTTAGGTTGTATACCTGTGTTGAGTATTTCCTCCTCCAGGCTTCCCATACTACCTACCTGGAACGATGCCTCTAACGGGTTACCCTCCAGGAAGGCAAAGTTTTCCCAACGGTTCTTCAACCGGTATTCGTCGCTGCTTCCCAGCGGAACAAAGATGGCCGTAATCGTATCGGCCAGGGCCTCCGGTAGCAGGTTGGGAGGTGTTTTCCTGCGAAGCTGACAAACCTTCAGGTTCTCACACCCTTTGAATGCCGCGTCTTCGATATTCTTGATCTTTTCCGAAAGGATCACGTGTTTCAGGGAAGACTTGCCTTTTACTTCCCCATTTTCGAGTCGGGTACAGAAAGCATATGCCGGAACGAAGTTGGCCATATATACATAGAACTTATCCGGATGCGTACCCTCTTTCCCTGTATACATGCGTATATCCGCGTTGGAAAGATCCAGTACTTCCAGTCGTTCAAAACCATCGCGCAGATGGCGGAAATCAATGGCATTGATCTTTCCGGTCAGAGTGAGATGGGTAATGCTGTTGGCCTCTTCTTCTGTCATCATAGAGATCAACGTACCGGCTTTGTTCACAAAAAAAGTTTTGCTTACCTGGGCAGAGACTCCCAGCATACAGCTCATCAGGAGCAGAATAAGTGTTCCTCTTTTGGTTCTCATGGGATAAACGTGTAGGGTTTTACATCGAATGCAGTGACAAAGATAAAAAATATACGTCAAATCTGTAAGGTCTGGTAAAATAAACGCTACATTTGTATGTAATTTAGAATTTTCAACTTACTCTATACAGATGGACCCACATGTACCTTCGGCCCGTCCGGATGATCCGGACGCGAAAAAAGCCCCCTTCGTATCTGCTGAAGATATTTTGCAGCAAGAGTCTTTGTTACCTCAACCACCGGTTAAGGTATGGCGTTTGCCTGCGGCCGCGAGTATAATCACCTACCTGATCGCTTTTTTTATATGTACTTTGTTATTGATCTTTCCCATTGGTGGGATTTATGGATTGCTGACTGGTGACTGGATCTTCTTTGTGCGGAAAGGTGATCTGAGCCTGTCAGACAGCGCGTTACTTGTCGAGAGAACTGTTTTTCTGTTCGCCGTTCTGATTCCGGCGCTTGTCTGGATGAAGTATCTGGATAAATATCCGATCTCTGGTATAGGGCTCAGTCTGAAAGGAAGAGGACGGGATATGGTATGGGGTACTTTGCTGGCTTGTCTGCTCTACCTGATAGCCTATCCGGTGATCTTGTTCTGGGGACAGGCAGAGATCGCGGGTGTAGAATGGGATATACCTGCTCTTCTCTTCTGGCTGCTTATTTTCTTTATCGGTGCCTTCGCCGAAGAGATCATGTGCCGCGGATATGTACTGAGACGTCTGATGTACACACGCCTCAATCGTTTCGCGGCCCTTGCCATTTCTTCTGCTATTTTTTCACTTCTGCATTTCCTGAACCCTCATACCGGCTTCGTTCCTTTTCTCAATCTTTTCATTGCCGGACTGATGCTCGGAGCCGCCTATCTTTACACACATAATTTGTGGTTTCCCACACTTTTACATACGTTCTGGAATTGGATACAAGGTAGTGTACTGGGCTTTAATGTCAGTGGGACCTCAGGACGTTATTCATTGATAGATCTGAAAATCCGGGAAGATAATCTGCTGAACGGGGGAGGCTTCGGATTTGAAGGTTCACTGCTCTGTACCTTTTTGATGCTAGTCGTTACCGGAGGGATTATCTGGTACTATGAGAGGAAAAAGAGGAACAAAACACGTGATGGATTTACGATTTAACGATTTACGATTTATTCCTTCGTCATCCATTATCAGGGTTATTAACGCTATAGAACGTTGAGCACACATAAAACAGCTTTCATAATTGTACTTCATAAAATATCCCCTAAAAGTTCTGTCCAACTTTTAGGGGGCACTTCAAATTTGCGTCTCCATGGTGTACACATTATTTCCATTCGGCATACTGAGACACAAATATGTTTCTCTACATATGGATGATTTCGTCAGGGTATCCTCATTTTCAAATCGTACATCGTACATCGTCAAATCGCAAATCTATCAGATGTTTTGTTCTACCCCAACCATAGAGAGCTGAATACGTTTCCGGCTGTGATCAATCCCTGTGATCTTTACCAGGACGTGCTGGTGAATGGAGACCACCTCAGACGGATCGGTAATATACCGGTCTGCCAGTTGAGACAGGTGGATCAGACCGTTCTCTTTGATACCAATGTCTACAAACGCCCCGAAGTTCGTGATGTTTCCGACAATGCCTGGTACCACCATTCCTTCGCGCAAGTCTTCTAACGTACGAATGTTGGGATCGAACTCAAAAACCTTTATCTGTTGCCGGGGATCTCTTCCCGGTTTTTCGAGCTCTTTCATAATATCTTTCAGGGTCGGAAGACCTACAGTAGCTGTGACATACTCTTCCAGCCGCACGCTGTCTCGCAATGCTTTGTCCGATATCAATTCTTCCAGCGTACACCCTTTGTCTTTTGCCATCTTCTCTACGATTGCGTAGCTCTCCGGGTGCACAGCAGTCCGGTCCAGCGGATATTCACCTTCCGGTATCCGCAGGAATCCCGCGCATTGCTCAAATGCCTTGGCTCCCATACGAGGCACCTTCATCAGCTCTTTCCGTGTCCGGAAAGGTCCGTTCTCACTCCTGTAATCTACGATATTCTGTGCCAGTTGCGGGCCCAGACCGGAGACATAGGTAAGCAGGTGTCTGCTGGCAGTATTGAGATTCACTCCCACCAGGTTCACGCAATTCTCCACGGTCTGATCCAGCGCTTTCCTGAGCTTTCCCTGATTCACATCGTGCTGGTATTACCCTACGCCAATGGATTTGGGATCTATCTTTACCAATTCCGCCAGGGGATCCATCAGCCGGCGTCCGATAGAGACTGCTCCGCGAACCGTCACATCGTATTCAGGGAATTCTTCCCTTGCTACCGGAGAGGCGGAGTAGACAGAAGCTCCCTGTTCGCTGACCACATATACCTCTACTTTCCGGTCAAAAGACTGGCTGGTAATAAACTGCTCCGTCTCCCTGCTTGCCGTTCCGTTGCCTATGGCGATCGCCTCTATCCGGTAGGCCTCTACCATCTTACGCAGCCGCGAAGCTGCTTCCGATCTTTTGTTCACCGGAGGATGAGGGTAGATATTTTCGTTATGAAGGAGATTGCCCTGCGCGTCCAGGCATACCACCTTACAGCCTGTGCGGAATCCAGGATCTATGGCTAGTATGCGTTTCTGTCCCAGCGGGGCGGCAAGGAGCAATTGACGAAGATTGGCGGCAAATACCCGGATGGCTTCGTCGTCGGCTTTCTCTTTCGAGAGAGCAGCAAATTCGGTATCTATAGAAGGTTTGAGCAGCCGTTTGTAAGCATCTTCCACGGCCTCTGCGACGATCTTGCCACAGGCCTGACGGCTGCGTACGAATAGTCTTTCCAGACGTTCGACACACTCCTCATCAGGAACCTGAACAGAAACCTTCAGCAACCCCTCAGTTTCTCCTCTGCGGATAGCCAGCAACCTGTGGGAGGAACAACGTTTCAGAGAGGTAGAAAAGTCAAAATAATCCCGGAATTTGGCCGCCTCCTCCTCTTTTCCTTTGGCTAATTTAGCTACTAAGGTGGCCTGGCGGTCAAAGACGGAACGAAGTACATGGCGTGCCTTTTCATCTTCGCTCACCTGTTCGGCCATGATATCCTGTGCGCCTTGCAGGGCTTGTGCTACGTCGGCGACTTCTCCTTTTACATAGTTCCGTGCCTGATACTCCGGATCTGGCTCACGTTGGAGCATGATCTGTGTAGCTAAAGGCTGTAGGCCTTTTTGTCTGGCCATTTCCGCGCGTGTCTTCCGTTTCGGCTTAAAGGGAAGGTATATATCCTCCAGTTGGGTCGCGTTCCAGGTCTTTTCGATCCGCTGCTTCAGCTCGGTGGTCAACACCCCCTGTTCGTCCAGCGTTTTGAGTATGGTCTCTTTGCGCTTTTTTTATTTCCGTGAGTTTCTCATACTGGTTCCGGATGTCTTCTATCTGCACTTCGTCCAGTCCGCCGGTCATTTCTTTGCGATATCGGCTGATAAAGGGGATCGTGGCTCCTTCTTCCAGTAACGATAAAGTATGAATGATCTGTTTTTCCGCGATACCCAGGGTAGCGGAGATCATGGGTGGGAATATCTGTATCATTGGTGTCATATATGAGTGCAAATATACACATTAAATTTTTTTCCATACGTTAATTTTTTTATATTTGCAGCATACAAGATGCGCCTCGGTATAGCTCCAACGTACACAAATGAGGAGGAGAACAGAGACTCATCCAGAGTATACGGAAGGAGCAGGGTTTGTATTTACCCATCCGGTCCGTTCATTAAGTAACATTGTATTTTATCATACGTTTTAAAAACATACCCATGAAACGATTTATCCGGATAGTTATCCTGTACCTCTGTGTGCTGCCGCTAACAGCACAGGAACAGGAAGTAAAGTTGAAACTGATCGAGACCAGTGACATACACGGAAACTATTTTCCCTATAATTTTATCTCCCGGCAACCCTGGAAAGGCAGTCTGGCCCGTGTAGCTGCGTTGGTAGAGAAAGAACGGGAGATATATGGTGAGAATCTGATCCTGCTCGATAATGGAGATATTCTGCAAGGGCAACCTTCTGCCTATTATTACAATTACATAGACACCGTATCTACCCATTTATGCGCGGCTATGCTCAACTACATGGGATACGATGCAGCTACTCTGGGCAATCATGATATAGAGACCGGACGCACGGTGTTTGACCGGTGGATAGCGGATTGCCGCTTTCCTGTATTGGGTGCCAATATCATAGATACTGCTACCGGGGAGCCCTACGCACCTCCGTATGTGGCGTTTGAGCGGGAAGGGGTGAAGGTGGTGATCCTGGGAATGATCACTCCTGCTATCCCGGTATGGCTGTCGGAAAACCTGTGGCCGGGTCTTCGGTTCGACGATATGGAAGAGAGTGCCCGCAAATGGATGGAGATCATTCGTGAGAAGGAGAAACCCGACGCGGTGATCGGACTGTTCCATGCCGGTCAGAGCGAAGTACTGATGGGGGGCAAATATAAGGATAATGCCTCACTGACTGTCGCGGAGAATGTTCCGGGCTTCGATGTGGTGATGATGGGACATGACCACCGCCGGGAGTGCCGCAAGGTAGTCAACGTAGCAGGCGACTCGGTACTGATCATCAATCCGGCCAACAACGGACTTGTGGTGGGAGATGTAGAGATCTCTTTCGTATTGGAAAACGGCAAGGTGAAGAGCAAACAGGTGCAGGGACAACTCACTGCCACGGAAGAGTATGGGGTAAGTGAAGGCTTTATGCGGCAGTTCGATACACAGTACCAGGCCGTACAGGAATTTGTCGGTAAGAAGATCGGTACCTTCACGGAACCTTTGTCTACCCGCCCTTCTTATTTCGGACCTTCGGCGTTTATCGATTTCATCCACACCCTGCAACTGGAGTTGAGCGGAGCGGAGATCTCATTTGCCACACCCCTTTCGTTCGATGCGGAGATAAAAGCAGGAGATATTTACGTGAGTGATATGTTCAATCTGTACAAGTATGAAAATATGCTCTACGTCATGGAACTCACCGGACAGGAAATAAAAGGATTCCTGGAAGAGTCTTACTCTCTGTGGACCAACCGGATGACCTCTCCTGAAGATCATTTGCTGCTGTTGCGTGAAAGACCGGACGGAGGCGAACGCAGTACTTTCCTGAATGCCAGTTTCAATTTCGATTCGGCGGCGGGCATCCTGTACACGGTGGATGTCACCCAACCTTATGGAGAGAAGATCACGATCCTGAGCATGGCCGATGGCACTCCTTTCCGTTCAGACAAGATATATAAAGTGGCTCTGAATTCGTACCGCGGCAATGGGGGAGGAGAACTTCTGACCAAGGGTTCCGGTATTCCTCAGGACGAACTCACGGAACGCATCGTTTTCTCTACCGATAAAGATCTTCGTTATTACCTGATGGAATACATCGAAAGTAAAGGTACCCTGGATCCGAAATCCCTGGATCAGTGGAAGTTTGTTCCGGAAGAGTGGACTGTGCCGGCGGCACAGCACGATTACATCCTTTTGTTTGGCGAAGAGAAGTAATGGCGGAACAACTGACCATACCTGCCGGAAGTAAAGCGGAAAAATACGCTTCTCTGCTTTCACAGATCCGTTCTGTGGTTAGCGGTGAGCCCAACCGCATAGCCAATCTGGCCAATGTATCTGCCATGTTCAGGGAGATGTTCGGCTTTTTCTGGGTAGGCTTTTACCTGGTAGAAGGGGATCAATTGGTCCTCGGACCTTTCCAGGGACCGTTGGCGTGTACACGTATCCGAAAAGGGAGAGGGGTCTGCGGCACAGCCTGGGAGAAAAAGGAGCTGCAATGGGTTCCCGATGTAGACCTGTTCCCAGGGCATATCGCCTGTAGCTCGAGTTCCCGTTCCGAAGTCGTGGTTCCGCTGATCCGGCAAAACGAGGTCTGGGGAGTATTGGACGTAGATAGTGAACATCTGAACTATTTCGATGAGACAGATACCTACTGGCTGGCGAAGTTGTGTGAAGAGATCTTGTCGTCTTTGTAAATCCCGGGATTTTATAGAATACCTGATAACAAACAACCGGAGCTGCCATCGGATAGATCATCTATTCCATAGCAGCTCCGGTCCGGACAAGACTTCACAAATCTCTCTTTTCGTTATTCGTTTTCTCTTCTCTGTGGCAGATCCGCAGACTCTTTCCTGGTCTTGGAGACAATCTTTTCCAGTGCATACCGGATCGTAGGCCGGTCGGCGGGCATAGAGACATTTTCTATATTTTCTCTGCGTACCAGGATCACATATTCATACCCCGCTTCATAAGTGAAGCCATCGATAGGGGTATAAAAATACTCCCAGTCGGAGTGGCCGTCCTGACGCACCAGCAGACATTTTTGCGGAGCTACCCCCACACAATCGCCCATTTCGGAAGCGATGATCAATCGTTGTGTATCGCGGGAAGAGGTGCATCCCGTCACGCAACAGACAAGTGCGAAAAAAATAAGATTACTTTATTCATATAGGATGAATTAGGGTTGTTCTATAGATGTTTTATTTCTGAAAAACAATTTACAGATCTTCCTGGCGGTATTTCTCCATCAGATCGTACAGATGCGGTTGTTGTTCTGCGGGCAGCAGGAACCAGACATTGCGGAACTTAATGCGTCCGCCCTCTCTCCATATATAGAGTTCTTCCAAAGGTCTGTCCTGATCCTTATTGGTGTAAGACAAGAGCAATACATAATCCGGTTCCACCATCTTTACCATGATCCCACTGTCGTTCCAGTGGGTATCGTATACGACACTCCGAAGCAGACCCGAGAGTTGACTATAGTCTTCTCTCAACATCGACCGTTCCAGAGACTCATCGTCTGTAAAGATGACCTGTATGGCTGCGACAGCATCCGGACGAATAAAAAGTCCGTTGGCATCGGCTGTGATGCCTGTATCTTCGGGAACAATGCCTTCTACCCGTTTGGTCGAAGGGAGCCAGCGGCATCCGCTGAGTATACATAGCATAAAGACCAGTATCACCGGAAGAATGCCAGGCTTTCGGAAAAGGTAAGTATTGGATTTCATTTGTTGCATATTCCATTTATGAATTTCGGACGCGCATATAATAAGCGATGTACTATCTTATAAGTTCAGGGATTTTGCATTATTTACACAACAGTCGGTCCCAAATAAGATATATTTTCTTTATCAGATCAGAAAACCAACGACTATACACCTTCAAAGATAGCGAAGATAACGAACGTGCATAGTGAAAAACAGGAAATTTTTCTACACACTCCGTTAAAGAAATATAAGTAGCTGTCACGAGGTTGCTTGCTTCTTTATTCAGAATTATTTTTCAACTTTTCTGTCTGATGTTCCCTGGTTGCTGACGGTTGGTCTGTTCTTTCTGCTTCGCGTCTCTGCCATTCGGATTCGTCCGGTAATGCCCGGCTGGTTGTTGGTTGCGGACACTGGAAACAAAGGCAGTATGAGTAAAAAAACTCAGATGATCGGTTTCCGTACGCTTACAGACAGGACACAGGTCAGGTACCGGTATGTTAGTTGGAGGAATAGTACTTTTCAATTCCACCAAATCCTTTTATGGTTTTGTTCCCTTTGGTTTTACGGATAAAGTGGTTTAATCGCTTTTCAAATTCTTCGGGTCGTTTCCTTGCCGCTTCAATGTATGCGATCCGGATCCGTTTGTAGGAGTCGGAAAAGCGTTGGTAGTTTTTCCATACTGTTTCATCTTCTTTCAATCTGTCCGTTATATCCTCCGGAAAAATAAAAGGCTCAGACAAAACGTTTTGTATGGTATCTTCAAATCCGGGGTGTATCTTTTTATTTTCCAGGAGCCACTTGAGCCGTTCTTTGTTAGCCTGCGAATATGCGCTTTCAGGTTTCCTGGGCGTGAAACGCTGGATTTTATGTTCCTTATCCAGTGTCTTTATCGTACTGTCGATCCAGTTGAAACAAAGGGCTTCTTCGACAGCGTCGTTGTATATCATACTTTTTTCCCCGAAGATTGAGTGGGGAATACAAACTAGATCTCTGTAGCAGTCTCAAAGTGGTCAGTCAGCCACTTTCGCCAATCTTCCCGATGCTCAAAATACTTTATTCGATTGTCTGTGGTTATAGCAGGTCATTCAACGTTATTATCTTACAGCCTTTGCTCTCGTAATACGGAAGCATTTCGTTCATTTTCTTTTTATCCTAACTCATAATGCAATCCGATAAAACATAAGTACTTCTGTCTCATGGGTCGGTTGCCGTCACGAAATGATTCCCATCCTATGGCTTGAAGCATGGCTGGCATATTTCCGTGACTATCGTATTCCCTCTTTCCAAAGCAAAGATATTGAAAATAAACGTCAGCATGCATATCTTATCCTTTAATTATATGGGTGGCTTTTAAATCGGTTATAAGGATGAATGCAAAGCAATGTACGAACCACTCCCGGTAGAAACATCTGTATCCTACCCCATTTTTTGTACATTCCTATGGAAATGTCTTCCTGAGCAGGTCGATCCCCTGTGGAGTGATGTGCAGGAAATTATAATCTCCATATTTTTTCTCAGAGATCAGGTTGCGCCGGATCAGCGCTTCTACCTCTTCTTTCAGGCCCGAAGTGATGTTCTCTATGATCTCCTTTTCCGAGCAGGGTTCATGGATCAGTTTCTCCAGGATACTCTGTTGGATGTGAGTGAGCATAATGTGTTCAGCTTCTTCGGCAGACTCGGTGATCTCCAGCGGCGCCTGGTGATTGATCGGGAAAGCCACTTCGAAATAGGTGCGCTCGGCATCTGTCACAAACCGGGGCTGAGGAGAGCCGTTTTTGCGAAGGGCTTCCCGCATCGTGGGCAGTCCGGAGCCGTTTTTTCCTGTCAGATGTATGTTTTTCAGGAAATCTCCCAGACGAATGTTCCGGTAATACCGGGGTTTCACCTCTCCCTGTGCCAGAGCTGTTTCATCTACAAAGGGGAGCGGACCGGGGCGGTTGACGATGGTGATGCGCCGATGGTCTTCCGTGCCGGGGTGGAGCCGTGAATATCCCTTGTATACTTTGATCTCCACAGGCGTCGGGTCTTCATAACTCTTATGTTCAAAGGCATTCACCACAGCCTCCTCCAATGCCTGATAGGGGTAGTTCTCAAATCGCTGAACCTCGCTGTCTCCTGTTGAGCGGTTGCCAAACTCCTTGATCACATTCGTATTCAGGTAGTTCATGATCTCCCTGATCTGGATATGCACCGGACCGGTAAACTGTTTTTCCGCGAAATGGATTCCGTCTTCATCTTCGTATTCGACCAGTGTGGTACGGCACCCTTCCAGCAAGCGGTGGGGCTCCTTGCAGAACAACAATATCGCGATGTTGAGCAACTGGAGTTTCTCTTTTTCCTGCCGGGCAATCTGGAGCTTAGTCGCTATCTCATTCAGCGGCATCTTAAGCGTATGAGGATAGAAGCTGTTTTTTGTCTCCTGCAGATAGGCTTGTATCAGTCCCAGGTCCAGATCTCCCAAGGTTGCCTTGCTGTTTACCCGGTTGTCGAAATGGCTGAAAGAAGCCTGTTCGCGCAGTCGGTTCTCCATAAAGCGGCTGGCCACTTCCGTACCCCCTTCGTGGCGTACGTAGATCTTATAAGGAGAGAAATTACCGATCGCGCTGGGAGCGGAGTAGGGCTTCTCTTCTCCCGCCGCCACCCAGATGATAGCTACATGTTTATCTTTGACCTCATCACATACGATATCCGGAAATAGTTTAGGATTGATCCGATGACACAGATTGGTAAACTCTTTCCGGATCGTCTCCGATTGCTCCTTAGGTATCCCTGCCGGAGGCAGCACCGGAGTACCGTTTTTTTTATCTACACCAATGACGATATACCCACTACCCTGTTCATGGATATCATTGGCAAACGCACAAACGGTTTTCAACACCTCTTCCGGGTTCCATTTTTTGAAAAACTCGATCCGTTCCGGTTCGATCAGACGACCATATATCAGGTCATCGGTATTTATAGGTAAAGCCATATCTACAAGTTAATAGTGAAGTCATACATGGTGAATATCTCTATTAACAACCGGAGTGGGAATGAGGTTTTTTAACGTTTTATTTTCCTGAGGTTTTATGGAACTGTTTATATCCGGTCTATTACATGTATACAGGCCATCCGGATGACATTTATCCATTCTGAAAACCCGGAGGGGTAATTTGAACCAACGGTCAGCGAAGCTCATCACCCTCAATGAAGCGAACCAAAGCCACCCCCGGGTAAGCGGATGTACAGGGTGCAATCTTTTGACTTCGTCGACCGCTGGTCCGTTACCTCGTACATGGTGAAGCGTCACCTGCTTTCCTGGCTGCTACCAGCAGCATCATGGGTCGCCGGAGTTCATCCTGCATGCCTTCTACCTCTTGCAATAGCTTCAGGTCGGGCTGAGGTTCGATCAGGTCTGTGATCACAAAACCATTTTTCAGCAATCCGGAGAGATAAGTCGTAAGGGTCTTGTGGTATTTGCCTACCTGTTCACCTAAAAAGTTGGCCGTGCGTTTGCCTTCTGTGAAATAGGAGTCTACCGGCCAGTGCAGGATATTCCCTTCTGTGTCGTAGTACCAGTTCTGAGAACCATACGCCGTGAATACCGGATGCTCAACGGAGAAGACAAAACATCCCCCGGGAGTCAGACAGGTATGGATCTGGCGACACAACTCTTGGAAAGGCTCTACATAGTGCAGGGTAAGCGAACTGATGACTATATCAAATGTCTCAGGAGCATATTCAAAATCCTCCACCGCCATACGCAGGTAGGTGATGCGGGGAGAAGTATGGCGTGTACGGGCCACTTCCAGCATCTTTTCGGAAAGGTCTATCCCGGTGACCGACAGGGCTCCTTGTTCCACAGCATAGCGGCAATGCCATCCGAAACCGCAGCCCAGGTCAAGTACCCGCTTGCCCCGGAAGTCCGGCAATAGTTTTTGTAACTCGTGCCACTCACCGGCAGCCTGTAGTCCTTCCCGGGAACGTCTCATCTGACTGTATTGACGGAAAAAACGTTCGTCATCGTATTTGTTCTCTTTCATCGGATCGTACATATGTGGTAAAAACAGCATTCGCCGCAACAAAGATAGAATAAAAAGCAACAGGAATTTTATTTTTCTGTTCATCCTTCTTTATCATGTCATAAAGAATTTTAACTTTGTGTCTTTTATTCCGATACATTACTTATACAACATTTTATATGAAGGCAACACATTATTATCTGGGTGTGTTCTTTTTTCTTCTGGCAAATGGAGTTACAGCGAAAGCACAGACTACGTATCCTGCCACACTGGAAGAAGTCACAGTCTTTTTTACAGGGGCAGAACTGATGCACACAGCTACGCCCAGGCTCCAACAGGGAGAGAATGAGATCGTCGTGAGCAATCTCAGTTCAAATGTAGACGTCAACAGCATCAAGGTAAAGACCGGGAACGGAGTGATGGTGTCGGCTTTTGAATATTCCGTCAATCATCTGGCCATGAAGACAGAGGATAGTGAACAGGTCAGGATTCTCCGGGATTCATTGGATATCTATACCCAGGCTCTGGAACAACTTAACATCGAGCAAACGATCAATAGTACCCTGTTGCAACAGTTGAAAGATGGAATAGGGAAAAATGTCTCCGGTTCGGAGAAAGGCCTGGGCATTGATGAACTGATGAAGACCATGGAGTATTTCGATACCAAATCCCGTGAGCTTGAGAAAGAGCGTGTGCGGCTTAGCAGGGAAAACAAACGTTTGACGGAAGGCAGGAGCCGTGTGGAATCTCAATTGCGACAGGAATCCGTAAAGAACGACAAGGAGATCGGAGAGCTACGCCTGCATTTGCGTGCCCTGAGAGCCGGACAGACTTCCGTTTTCGTCAGCTATTTTACAACAGCCGCCGGCTGGGAACCCACGTATGAGATCTATGTGGAAGATGCCGATGCTCCGATCCGCATTCACTCGCGTGCCAAAGTGAGCCAGACCACCGGATTCGACTGGAATCAGGTGAAACCTACCTTGTCTAGTGCCCGTCCCGGTGCAGGAAGGAGAGTGGCTCCCCTGTTTTCTGCCTGGTACCTGCAACCGCAGCAACCGGGTATACGGGTGCGTGGGAGTTCACCTAGGGAAGTAGTTCAGAACAGTTATTCCTATAATCAGATGGAGAGAACGTTAACCCCGGCAAACGAAACTTCACCCTTATATATTATAGACGGTGTACCTTTTTCCGCGGAAGATTTCCAGCATATCTCCCCGGACCGTATCAAAAGTATGGAGGTGCTCAAGGATGCAAGTAGTACAGCTGTTTATGGTGCCCGGGCAGCCAATGGGGTGATTGTGATCGAACTGAAAAACTCAGTAGAGGATTATGTGGTGACGGAAGAGCAATCGTTGGATATGAGTTACGCCATAGATCTGAATTACAATATTCCCGGCAATGGAAAGGTACAATACATCGAACTCAGGACAGATGAGGTACAGGCGAAATACAAATACTACGCAACTCCCAAATTAGACAGTCAGACCTATTTGCTGGCTGAGATCTCCGACTGGCACAAACTGAATCTGCTGAGTGGAAATGCCAATATCACCTACAACGGTACTTATCTGGGAGAGACTTTCTTGGATACTTCTTCTACCGGACAGAAACTCACCCTGACGTTGGGCTCCGATCCGAGAGTGGCTGTGAAACGCGAGAAACTCCAGGACTATAGTTCTACCCGTCTGGTGGGCAACGATGTGACCCAACAGTTTACTTATCAGATCACCGTGCGCAACAACCGCAATCGTCCGGTGAAGATGGTGGTCAAAGATCAGTACCCCCGCTCTACACAGAAAAACATAGATGTGACCCTGGTACGTAAGGAGACTACTCCCTGGAGCGCGCAGAACGAAGATGTGGGTGTACTCTCTTGGGAGGATGAATTCGCACCCGGGGAAGTGAAAACATATCGCCTGAGTTACAGTGTGAAATATCCCAAGGGACTGAATCTAAACCTATAAAGAGATTTACGATTTACTGATTTACGATGTACGATTGAAAATACACATAGATCAACGTTAATATCCACCTGTGGAGACGCACGGCGTGCGTCTCCGCGATATACCTATTTTTTCAGACAGAAGAACAGAAGAACAAAAGAACAGAAGAATAAAGAGAATATATGTGTAGAACCACATGTATTTACAAGTAATGAGCCATATCTTAAAACTTATCACTTAAAACTTAAAACTCTCTTATGCTCTTTTGTCTAATAAAATTCAATCGTCCATCGTTCAATCGTAAATCTCTTCATTCCATAATTTCCTGCAGCAGATTCAGTGTTTCACGCAGGTGCTTCACGTCTTCGTAGGGTGTTTCGTCTACCGCGAAGTGCATCACTTCGTTGCGTATCTCATGGATGCGACTGAAATATTCCATGAGTCTGGTCCGGCTGACGGGCAGGTTGATCCGTCGGAAGATCTCTTCGTTCTGAAGAATGATCAGGTACTGGCCAAAGCTGAGATCGGAAACCCGCTGCACTTTTTTATCTAATTTATCAGGGTCCAGCAGGCGCAGCATATCTTCTATGGGTATATCGGAACGGGTGAGGATAATACGGATCAACTTTTCGATCTGTTCAATGAGTAAAAAGGCTCTGCCTGCGTAATAAATTGTCCGGTAATGTCTGTGTTGGTAATGATACCACAGATAATATCGTCTGTGTCCCGCACCAGTACTACCTCTTTGCGGAGTACCCTTTCTACCACTTCCAGCAGGGGAGTATGTATGCTCAATACCTCTACTTCTTCCCGGCAATCGTATACCCGGTTGAGTTTCCTGCCTAAGCATTTGGCCTTGCCGATGGACCGCCAGCTGATAAACCCTTCTACCTTGCGTGGGTTGTTCATGATGGGCAACTGAGAATAATTGTATTTGATCATCAGTGTGATGGCCTCTTCCAGGGGGGGGAGTCGCGCTGGATAGATACCAGGGCTGTCCGGTCCCGTTCCCGCGGATGTCTGAGGTTGGCAGAGCCCAGTCGGCTCAGTCGGGGGATGGGGTCGCAATTGCTTCCTTTCTGTAGTCCCAGGTAGCACAGCAGCGGGCCAGACAGCTCTTCTGCTTCTTCCGGAATGCTTACTGTCTGCGCCGGACTTTTCCGAATAATGATCTGGCTGTCGGAATGGGTATTTGAAAAAGCCGGAGAGGCAAATAACCGGAATTCGTCCAGCAAGGCTTCTATCTCTTCGGTCAGTTTCACACTCCGTTTTTTCCACCTGTTAAGTGGAGTATTTCACCGGGAGTCGTGATCCAGGGAGTCTTTTCCCCGATATCCGCCAGCTTTTTTCTCAATCGTTCGTATACCATACTGTTTGTTCCTTTTCTGAGAAAGTATATTACTAACTTCCGGATCGCACAGATTGTTCGTCTGTAAGTGGAAGAATAAGGAAAGATCGGGAACGAGTTTCGCTTTTGCAGAGGAAATAGCGGGGACATGGATCGGTATCGTCACGTGTAACAGCTCTGTAATGTGAGATCAAGCAGCTCATTTATCTCTTTTATCGTTGATCTTAGCCCGTTTTTCGGAATCTAAAACCAATATCAAGATGCTGCTTTTATGGTTGATAATTAGTTTTTTATGTTGTTTTCGATGCTGTAAAAACCAATATCGCCCCTGACATTGCTTTGAAAGAAGTAGAGGATCCGTTACTTTTGTTGCAGATGATTTGATTGTGATTTAAAGATCCGGTTTTTCGGATTTGTTTTCGGACAGCCGGTTTTTGAGCTCATCAGATATATACACTGTTCTTAAACTAATATTTTTTCGGTCTTGTCATGTCTGCGACTTATGTGGCAGATGAAAAAATATTAACTCTTTTTCCATCCTTAGTGGTTAGGGTTACACACGAAAAGATAATACCTGTTGAATGGTTTGATTCTTCTGGTTTTATCAATTCAGTCCGGGAATTATCTTTTTCGTGTGTAGGAAAAAGAGGAACGTAAAATGAAAAAAAACGAATATGTGACTTTCGAGAACGGATATATGTGAGTATATCCGTTCTTTTTTTGCTCTTTTTTTCTTTATTTTTTGCCCTTTGTTTCTTTGGGCCGCCAAAGAAACGAAGCAAAGGGATTTACGATTTTAAGATTTACGATTGAAAATACATTGTACTTCGTCAATCGTCAACTTACCTTGATATGAAAAATCAAAGAAAGGGTCATGACGGAGGAACTGAATCGTACATATCTTGTTTTTTCCGGTAACACAGATAACTGATCCATCCCATAAGTATCCCGAACAGAATACCGATGATGACATCCAGTGGGTAGTGTTTACCGACGTAGATGCGGCTGTAGGCTACTAAAAATGCCCAGAAGAAGATGATAACGCTGTACCATTTGTTTCTTATATACAAAGCGGAGAACATGGCTAAGCACATGGAGGTAGAGGAGTGGGCGGAAAAGAAACTGTAGCTGCTGCCGGTCTCTTCCAGTTGATGGATCAGTTGGGTCAACAGATCATCGTTACCGGGACGGGGGCGCATAATCAGGAATTTCACGATCTGGTTGAGTATGCTGTTGACCAGGATACCTCCTATCAGAAAGAGAGAAGCGGCCGCGCCTTCCTGTGGTTTTCTGTATACAATGAAGAGAATGACAGCTATCAGAACCAAGATCCATACCGTCTGATTGCTGAAAAGGATCATCAGAGGATCGAGCAAAGGGTGGTTTTTTTTGGTTGAGGTAGAGGAACAGGTCTCTGTCCCAGTCCGGGAAATGAATGACAAACATACGTTAATGATTTAGGAACATGGAGATGCTATACTGTTACGATTTACTGATCTACGATTGAAATGACCTTGTGGGCCTGCGAATGAATGTCAACGATACCTGACAGATGATAGAATATGCCTTGTCCTGACTCTTTGTATTGCCATCTATCTGATAAGGGTTACGACGAAAGAATACATCGTAACATTCCTTGATGTTACTAATTAAATAAGGGCCATGACGAAGGAATAAATCCCTGCATCGTACATACCTTAACAGTTCAAATAGAGATATGTTCTCTCTGTCTTTGTCTTTCAGTTACGGAAAACAGCAGGAAAGCGCGCAGAAGTTCTTTTGCTGTTCCCGCGCACTTCCCGGATGCATGTATGGCGTTATTCCGTTTCGGTGGAAGAGGTATATACTCTCGCGCCTAACTCTTTGTCAAGGGTATAGAGGCCGAATCCGTTGTCTTTGATCATGCGCAACGCGTCGATGATGCCCTGGGCTGTTTCCTCTTCTTCTACCTGTTCGTCTATAAACCATTTCAGCATAGACTGTGTGGCATAGTCTTTCTCTTCTGTTGCCAGGGCATACAGTTCATTGATTATGCTGGTCACTTTCTGTTCGTGGGCCAGTGTTTCTTCAAAGGCTTGCAACGGACTGTCCCACGAGGTCTTTACCTCTTCGATAGGCTTCAACACAGGAGTTCCTCCGCGGGAGATGATGTAGTTGAGAAACTTCATGGCATGATCCTGCTCTTCCTGGAATTGTATTTTCATCCAGTTGGCAAAACCCGGTTTACCGGTAGTGGCAAAATTTGCCGACATAGACAAGTAAAGGTAGGCAGACCACAATTCTGCGTTGATCTGGGCATTCAAAGCCTCCTGCATTTTGTTACTTAACATGACTCTTTCATTTTTTTGAGGGTTAATATACATGCAAATATACTCTTTTTTTTAACTAAAAACCGATAGTTACCTCATAGATTCCGGAGTACGGAAAATGAATGGTTTGCTGTATCGTTAGATCCTGCTCTCCTTTTCATAGCTACCCGGTGAGAGTCTCGATCTATCCCCTCCGGGGAACAGGGAGCAAACCGGGTACGATTATGGGGCGGGATGTAATAAATCCGGATCTTTCCACCTCGGAAAATAGGGGTCAGATATGGGTTTTTCTTTTTCCGTATATGTACCATATCGTTGTTCTGTAATTTCTGGACACGATTTTTCAGGCCACTGATAATTCATTGAAATTTACCTGATATTAGTTTTTGTTTTGGGGTTTTTCTACTTATATTTGCTATATGTGTTCAGGTAATATATCTGTTACCTTCTGTTTTGCATTGCTATCTATATATTTCCCTATATTTCCATGTAAAATACGACTCTCTATGATACTCAGACACACACAAACTATTTTTCTACTGTTTCTGTTTGCACTTTTCTCCTGTACGCGGCAATCCCGGTATCATACCCTCATCCATCAGGCCGAAGAGATTCTGGAAGAGTATCCCGACAGTGCCCTGAGGTTGCTGGATTCCATACCTTCTCCTTTCCTGTTGAATGTACAGGATGCCAATTACTATCACCTGCTTCGTATACAGGCCCGGGACAAGACCGGACAGGATCTGAGGGAAGATACGATCCTGTTTCACCTGAGGGAATATTATAAGGATACCGACCCGACAAAATCTTCACTTGTCTATCTCTATCTGGGCAAGATGCACTATCAGCAGGGAGACTATGAAACGGCGCTTCTCAACTACCTCCATGCGGAAAAGCGTTCGGACAAGCTGGGGATGAAGCAGAAAGCCCTGATCCAGCACAATATCGGTAACCTGTTTTTTTGTACAGCGGGATTTCCGGGACGCGAAGATGAGGTACACACGGGCATTGGAGGGATTTGTGGCCGCGACGGACATCCGGAATCAGATCGCCGCTTATAATATCCTGGGTAGCTGTTATATGCTAGAGGAGAACATGGACAGTGCCTATTTCTACTACGACCGTTGTATCGAACTGCTCGACAGTCTTTCTCACGATCATCTCTACATCACTACTATCCTGAGCAACCTGTCTGTAGGTTACCGCTACGCCGAGGATATAGAGAAAGCTAAGTTATACCTGCAGAAAGTCTTCGACTATCCGATCCCTAAGCGGGAGCAGGCACGTATCAACTACAACCTGGCCCGGCTGGAAGAGGAAAACGATACGGCTTTCTATCGCTATATGCAGCAGGCCCTGGAGCTGATGGAGGAGGAAGACGATCTCTATTTCAAAGCCTCTCTCTATGAAGTGCTATCAGAGCATGAGGAGGAAAAGGCCGACTATTTCTCGGCATTGGATCATCACAAGAGGTATGTGACTTATATACGTGATTTTTTTGAAGATAAGTATGAGAATTCTCTCAAAGATATGCAACATACCTATTACTTAGGTAATCTGGAACATGCGAATCTGACCCTGACCATTCGTCAACAACGTTTGATCATCCTGATGCTGATAGTTTTACTGTTTTTTCTCTTTGTCTTCGGGTGGTTCTACCGGCAGAACCGCAAAGCCATGAATCAGATCAAAGACAATATTAATTATCTGCAACGGATGTCGCGCTTCTACAACGAGAAGGAGAGATCGCTGCGCAATATTGTTTTGCACAATTTCAACATCCTTAAGAAGGTGGCTTTATTGGATCAGTATGTGATCAACAACCCTGCCAATGATAAGCTACTGAAACGGTTTCACGAGATTGTGTACAACAACCAGGAGGGGATCAACTGGGATATCCTGTACGAGACCATGAACAAGCTGCACAACGATCTCTTTACCCGGCTCAGGGCAGAGTTTCCGCAAGTCGATGAAGCTGAGTTCAGGATCTGTTGTCTCTCCATAGCTCGTTTTACCAATATCGAGATCGGATTGCTGATGAATTATAGTGTCAATACCATCAATGCCAAGAAGGCCGCTTTGCGCAAAAAATTGGGCGTAAAGCCTATGGGAAACATTGAAGAATTTTTGATTTCTTATTTCGATGAGAAAGAGAATTGTACGTTTGAAAAATAAAATATTAAAAAAGCTTCCTATATCGTGATATTTTTATCAAAAAGAGTTTAATTGCTTATAATTTATTTACTTTGCACCATAAAACCATCCACATAGTCCGGACCTGCTATGATTGGTGGAAAATCATTTCATTCTTAACTAATCTATCTTTGTCAGATAGGCAACAGAAAGATATGTCGCTATTTAATAGCAAACGATATAAAAGCACTTACTACAATGAGACTGACAACTAACATAGTATGGGTATTTCTCTTTTTATCCGTTCTTTTCTCGTGTAACAACGGGAACGACTATCGTATGTATTTAAATAAAGCAGAGGAACTGCTGGAAGAATTTCCGGATAGTGCTCTGAAAAGCTTAGACTATATTGTATCTCCGGAACTTTTAAGTGAGAAAGATTTTCATCGGTATACGTTGTTGCAGGTGCAGGGTAAACATAAAACACGAAGAGATATTTCCAAAGATACTACTCTTTTTAAACTTCGGGGATATTATGATAAATCGGATCCGGAGAAGGCAGCTATTATTTATTTGTATTCAGGAGTAATATATAAGGCTCAGGACGAGTATGAAGATGCTTTAACACATTATTTGAATACTGAGAGGTTAGATAAATATTTAGATTCAAATTTGAAAGCGAAGATTCAACATTTTATTGGAAACTTATTTTTTCAAAAGAGAGATATTAGTGAATCAAAAAAAAACGTTTTAAGTTGGCATTGGATAATTATAAGTTATATGGAGATTTTAAAAATGTAATGAGTATTTATAATCTGATAGGTAATTGTTATACATTAGATAATAAATTAGATAGTGCCCAATTTTATTATGAACAATGTATTGATCTACTGGAGAGTGTCGATAATTTTTTATATAAATCTTCAGTACTTAATAATCTTTCTGTTGGATATCGTGTTTTAGGCGATACATTAAGAGCTAAGGAGTTTTTGTATGAAGCGTTAACGTATCCTATAAGTAGTAAAGAGAAAAGTAGAATAACGCATAATCTTGCAAAAATAAACTTCCATGAAAAAGATTCTTTCTATTTTTATATGGATAAATCTTTTGAATTTTTGCAAGAAGAGGAAGATATAGATTTAAAAAGAATATTATATCAATTATATTCAAGATTTGAGGAAGAACAGAGAATGTATGATTTAGCCTTAGATCATTATAAAAATTATGTTCATTATTTACAGGAAGTGCATAAAAAAGATTATGAAGAGTCTTTAAATCTCTTACAACATAAATTTTATTTAAAAGGTTTTGAACAAGAAAATATGCGATTATTGATTCGATCACAACGTTTATTTATTGTTGGGTTTATAGTCATAATTTTGCTATTACTTGCTGTAGTTTATATTTTTAGACAAAATAAACTTCTTGGAGATGCGGAGAAGAATGTAGAATATTTGATGAAGATGTCAGAGTTATATAATGAGAAAGAGAAAAATCTTAAAAATATTGTTCTACAGAATTTTAATATAATGAAAAAAGTAGCTGGTTTAGAACAATATATGGTCACAAACCCATCCAGTAGTAAATTACTTAAAAAATTCAATGAGATTGTTTATAATCAAGATTCAATGAATTGGGAACAATTGTATGAGACAATGAATAGTCTTCATAATAATTTGTTTGCTAAACTTAAAAGGGATTTTTCCGAATTGGATGAATCTGAATTTCGTATTTGTTGTCTTACTATAGGTAAGTTTTCTAATATGGAAATGGGAATTATTATGAAATATAGTCCGCATACAATACAATCTAAGAAAGCTGCTATAAGGAAAAAATTAGGAGTAAAACCTATGGGAAATATTGGAGATTTTCTTTATAATTATTATGAAAATAAATCTCATGATATATAGTGAGATTAAGTATATCTAATCAGTTATTACAATTTTAATTATATATGTTTAATTTATTTGAGATATTATGAAGAGATTGCTAACTATCTTTTGTTGTTTTGTTACTTTATTTGTGTTCGCAAAATCGAGTCGGGTTAAACTTGATGTGGATCCTGCTGAATTTCTTGAAATTAGTCCGTCTTCTTTAGGAGATGAAATGATTGTTATGTACAATGATCAAGAGTATTTGGAAATATATTTTAATCTTAATATGCCACATGTAAATATTAAGATTGAGAATAATGAAGATTTGAGTGTTGTCTATTATGAGGAAGTGAATCCCCAATTATATTCTCATATTTTTATTCCTATTTCTGACTTGTTATCTGGATCTTACACAATATATGTAATTAATCCTTTTAATGGAGGAGCAATGAGAGCCAATTTCTATAAAGAATAAAGAGACTTATTTATTGAATTTGTGTGAGAAATGTTTTTGCTCTAAACTTTTAGATGGTAATAGCAAAAATGTTTCTCACTTTTTTTATTGTATCTTTGCTTTGAAAGGAATAAAGTAATAATGATGCATTGTAACAAACCTGATAAAATACTATATGAAACATGGCATTACTTATTTATGTATAATTTTATTTTTATCTATTCTTTTTTCTTGTGAGGGCAAAACGATATATCATTATTATTTAGATAAAGCAGAGAGTTTATTACAAGAATATCCGGATAGTGCATTGAAATATTTAGATTCAATACCTTCACCAGAACTTTTGAGTAAAAAACAATTCCATCAATATTATTTATTGAGGGTACAGGGGAAGAATAAAAATAGGCAAGATATTTCTAAAGATACTATTTTATTGGATATATGTGGATATTATGATGAGTCAGATCCAGAAAAGGCTTCTATTATATATTTATATTCAGGAAAGATACTCCAACAACAGCATAGATATAAGGATGCCCTATTAAAATATTTAGAAGCAGAAAAAAGTTGTAATAAGTTAGATAGAAAGAGATCGGGAGTTATTCAACATGCTATAGGAAACTTGTTATTTCTTCTACGGCATAATGAAGAAGCTAAAGAGAGACTTTTTAATGCCTTATCTGATTTTCATGAATCTCAAGATGTAATTAATGAAGTTACAGTATTGAATTTAATAGGAAATTGTTATATAGTAGAGAATAAAATAGACAGTGCTTATTCCTATTATGAAAGCTGTATTGAGTTGTTAGATCAATTAGGAAAACATCAATATACTTCTATTCTATTAAGTAATATTGCGCTTGGATATAGTGTTGCAGGAGAGATGAGTAAATCACATTTATATTTAGAGAAAGCTCTAAATAAGGCTGATAAAAATATAGATAAAGCTCGAATAAACTATAATTTAGCTAATTTGAATAAAGATAATGAAGAAAAATTCTACCACTATATTAACTCTGCTATTTATTTGGTACGAGATGAGGTCGCTCCTCTTTTTAAATCTTCTTTATACTTTGCTCTTTTTGAATATGAAGATAAAAAAGAAAATATTCCATTGGCTTTAGACTATCATAAAAATATGTCTCTCATAAAGAAGAATTTCTTAATAATAAATATGAGTCATCTTTGAAAGATTTACAGCATTCATATTACGTGAATGCTTTAGTAAAAGAGAATATGGCATTGGTTATACAAAAACAAAAGACAATAATTGTCATTTTTATTGTATTATTATTTTTTCTAATGGCAATAGCATACATATATAAACAGAAAAGACTTTTAACAGATGCACAAAGAAACGTGGAAGATTTAAAGCAAATGTCTGAACGTTACAACGAGCAGGAGAAATCCCTGAGAAATGTTGTGCTTCAAAATTTCCAGATCCTTAAAAAGGTGGCTTTGTTAGAGAGTTACATGATCAATAATGAGACCAACAGCAAGTTTATCAAAAAGTTTAATGAGATCGTGTATGGTCAGGACTCTTTGGATTGGGATCGGTTGTATGAAACCATCAATAGTCTGCACAATGATCTATTCAATAAAATAAAGAAGGAGTTTCCGTTTCTGAGCGATCAGGAGTTTAAGATCTGTTGCCTCACCATGGCCCGGTTGTCTAACAGTGAAATCGGTATCATTTTAAATAACTCCGCCTCTACGATCCAGTACCGAAAAACCTATATCCGGAAGAAACTGGGCATTCCTCATCAGGGAAATATTGGTGATTTTTTCCAGGCATATTTCGACAAGCAGTCTTCCAAGGGTTAATAAATCCATTGTCTGAATCTTTGTATTCAAAAGATAAACAAAGACTTAAATCCCTGATTTTTTCTGAAAATCATGGAGCAGACCTAAACACATTCCGGAAAGCGGTTGTTTCCTCTATTTTTGCTGAAAACAATAAGCTTATGGACAAAACTACACGCACCCCTTTTACGGATAGCCTTATCCTGGCTCAATGGGTAATAGGAAAAACACACGATGAGATCCAGGAAATGCCGGAAAGATTCCGGGAAATTATTTCGGAAATAGAAGAAGATGAAGATATCTATGGACCACTGACCCTGCTGAAAGTGGAAGAGAATTATCTTTTCTGTCATTTCAGGAAAGATCAACCCAACTGCACCAAAAGTATTCTGGAACTTTCAGACCAGCAGATCGATCTGTGCCGGAAGTATTGTATAAGTCGTTATTCCCGGATAGGAGAGGAGAAGTGGCTCAATACAGAGTACGGAACGATGATCAGCTTCATGTATAGTGTTTCTATGAAAGGGCATATAGAATGCGTATCGGCTGAAGGAACTCAGATCTCTGTGTGGAAAAAGGTTTGGAAGCTGTTTGGAGGATGAAAAGAGTATAGACGTCAAGTTAAGAAAATCAGCCGTTTTTATATTTTCTGTTTTTCGATTCCCGGATATAGACCAGTCTGATAGTTGTGTCTTATGCCCACCCTTTACCGGAACCTATACAAGTCTATTCTCTGTGTTCCCCGCAGGGGATAGATCAGTAGCCCGGGGTTGCCTGTGGAGAGCGCAACGAAAGTGAAGCGAACCAAAGCTACCCCCGGTAAACAGGTCTACAGGGGGCAACCTTGAAGAGGTTGCATATAGGATAGTTCCTACCTGGATAATCTGCAACCTCTTCAAGGTTGACTGGCATATACGCTTCCCACCCAGGGATTCGCTGCATGTTGTTTCACTGACGTTCTACAACCTTTCACTCATCCCTGGGCTATGGCTGGATCCCCTTCGGGGAACACAGGTGAGCAGGTATACAGGGGGCAACCTTGAACCAACGGCCGACGAAGTCAACAGGTTGCATACAGGATATCTCCTGTAATCTGATAGCTGCAACCTCTTCAAGGTTGACTGGTCTGTGCGCTTCCTACCCCAGGGTACGCTTCCCTGTGGCTGCACTATCGTTTCGCCACCGTTCGCTTAACCGCTGGGCTACTGAACTATTCCCTTCGGGGAAAGGAAAAAAGACAGGCAACGATAGTCCTGTATTTATTATCTATTCTTTATCCTGGAAGCTATGTTCGTTAGGGTGATTACTGAAATATCAGTAGTCTCGTTTCCGGGATCTTAAATTATGTTTCAGGCCAGCCATTCTGCATACCATACGTTTTTGCATAACCTTTACGTTACTACACTACAATTACGGCTCTGCATCGCCTTCTCTTCGCTGCATTATAATAATGTAGGTCTCACCCTTTTTGTTAATTAGTAATAAATAATAGTACTATGTTTTGCATAGTACTAATTCAATGCCTATATTTGTGTTATAAATAGTAGTAGTTATGAATGTAGACAATGTAAAATCGCAGATGAGAAAGGGGATGCTGGAATATTGCATCATGCTTTTGCTTCATAAGGAGCCGGCATATGCTTCCGACATCATACAGAAACTGAAGGAGGCCCGTCTGATCGTAGTAGAAGGTACACTCTATCCGTTGTTGACGCGTCTGAAGAACGATAACCTTCTGAGCTACGAATGGGTGGAGTCTAATCAGGGACCTCCGCGTAAGTACTACAAACTGACTCCGCAGGGAGAAAGTTTCCTGGGCGAACTGGAGGCCTCGTGGTGCGAGCTCACACAGACAGTGGAGCATATAAAGAGAGGTGGTCATTCTCTCCAGGGAGAGTCGGCTGAAAGACAAGTAATAACCCTCTAAAATGGATAAAAAATGAAAAAGACATTGACTGTGAATCTGGGTGGTACAGTGTATCACATTGATGAAGACACATATCGCTTGCTGGATAACTATCTCGACAACCTGCATGTATATTTCCGCCGTCAGGAGGGAGGACAGGAGATTGTCAATGATATGGAGGGGCGTATCGCTGAGCTTTTCTCAGAAAAACTGTTACTGGGTCGTTCGCAGGTGATCACTATTGCCGATGTGGAGGAGATCATTGCCCGCATGGGACATCCTGAGGAACTGGCCGGTGAACCTAAAAAAGAAGAGCGTCAGCACCACTCACAACCCTCTTCGGGAGCCTCTTCCGCTTCCCGCGGAGCTGTCCGCAAGCTGTATCGCAATCCCGACGATAAGTTGCTGGGTGGGGTGATCAGTGGTATCGCTGCCTATTTCGGATGGGATGCTACCCTGCTGCGTATCCTGTTTATCCTGCTGATGTTTGGTAGTGCGGGCACCTGTGTACTGATCTACATCATACTCTGGATCATTGTGCCTGAGGCCCGTACGGCAGAGGAGAAGCTGCATATGCGGGGGGGGGAGACATTACACTGGAAAATATCGGAAAGACGGTGACTGATGATTTTGAGAAGGTGACGGAAGATGTAGGGGATTTTGTACGTTCGGACAAGCCCCGGAAACCGGGAGATACCCTGATGTCGATCATAGGATGGTGTGCCAAGGCCTTTCTGATCTTTATGGCAATAATTCTGAGTCCGGTATTGTTTGCACTGGCGGTCACTTTCTTCGCTTTGCTGGTAGCTGCGATAGGGGTACTGATCGGGGGAGGTTCGTTCGTGATCGGTATGTTGCCGTGGTGGGACTGGACATTTGTTTCTGCCGCTCCGATGGTAGCTCTGGTGGGATCACTGTCTGGCATCCTGTTGGTGGGCATCCCAGTTGGTAGCCTTGTATTTATCATCCTGCAACAGATCTTCCAGTGGAAACCTATGGCTACCGGTCTGAAATGGACATTGGTGATCTTGTGGCTTGTGTCTCTGGTGACTATGTTCCTGTGTGTGGGCCATACCGGCTGGGAATATTTTCCCTGGGAAAACATACATGCTTCGCTATTTACGATTTAATTAGACAGAAGAACAAAAGAACATAAGAGAGTTTTAAGTGATAAGATATGGTTCATTACTTATAAATACATGTGATTCTACACATATATTCTCTTTCTTCATCTGTTCTTTTGTTCTTCTGTCTAATAAAAAAGATCTGTTTTATATAAACATACTTCCCTTGTAAATCCCACTTGGTTGGCTATGCCGATCTACGATTGACTTTGCCGACCGGTGGTTTGTACATCCATCCGTATATCTTAATTATCAGAGGTTTATCATCCAGCGGGCCACTTCCAGATGATGCAGCATAGGGACATCGAGGCTTTTCCGGGCTGCTTCTTTGACCTCTTCGTCGACATGAGAGGCTATATCGATGACATGTCGCATGTAGGGCAGGTTGTATTCGGGATGTCCCTGAAACGTCAGGATGCGCGGACCGATGCATAGTGCTTCATTGGGACAGAATTTGCTGGTGGCTATCCGTTCTGCTGCGGGGGGTAGTGCTACCACCTGATCGTTGTGGTTGTAGAGCAGGCAGAGGAGTCCGTCGGACAGGTAGGGAGTAGCGGCCGGATGGGTTACTGTAGCGCAGCGCGCACCGGCTCCCCAGCCTTGCGGAGCGGGCTGTACCTGGCCGCCGAGTGCCTGGGCGATCAGTTGATGTCCGAAGCAGGTTCCTGTCAGACGTATATCTGTCTCAGCGGCCCGTTGCACAAACCGGATGGCTTGTTCTATCCAGGGCAGAGGTTCGTAGGTTCCGGCACGACTGCCCGCAATCAGATACAGGTCGTTGCGGTTCAGAGAGGAAGGAAGTTCCCCTTCAGGTACATTGTATAGTTGATAGGTGAGACCTTCCTGCACAGCGTCGAACATCTCCATGAAGAGGGAAGGAAAAGAAGGAACAAACTCGGGGAGTAAACCTTCGAACCAGTCACAAACCAGAATATGGACTTTCATTGTTTCTTTGTTTTGTCAGAGTTTTGTATTTGTTGCAAAAATACAAAATTCTAACAAAATATGTGTGTTTTTAATGATTGAATTGAAATTTTGTAATTAATTTGTTCGCGTTTCGTTGGTTTGTGATGATAAAATGTCATGGGTGTAAAGGCCTTTTCCTGCATTTGGATCTCACCACACACAGGATTACCTCTTTATCCTTCCATCAGGAAAATATATGTCCCGCCTGAAAGATGTTTCCGGGACTTTTTTATATCTTTCTTACAGAGATCTCCTCCTTGTCCATGTAGTTCGGATAGTGGAACTGAGGCATTCCCATGGCCATCCCTGCGTGTATCTCTCCTTCTATGCCCAGCAGGTGATTGATCCTTTTTTTCTTGTCTTCGTCGATGGCCCTGCATACAAATCCTGTGTAGAACTGACTGACTCCGAGACTTTCTGCCATCAGGGAAGCATTCTGATAGGCCAGGTTACTGTCCGCGCTTCCGTAATGACTTCCTTTGGGAGCGTGGATCAGTATCAGGGAAGTGGCTCCCCGCAGGATCGGGTCTTTGCCGTTGCGTACCATCTCTGTCAGTGCGTTCAGGCGGTTGGCCAGGGTGTAGATGTGGGGGGCGAATTTTCGCAGCAACGGACCCACTACCGGATGATTGACGCGCCTGATCTTCTCAGAGAATACATCGGCAGTGATGGTGATGATCTGTCTGAGCTTTTCCGGATCGGTAACTAATGTAAATGCTATTTCCTGCTGGTTGCTGGCAGTGGGGGCACGGTGAGCGGCTTCCAGGATCAGGTCGAACCAGGGATCGGGCACTGGTTTATGGGAAAAGGCCTGGTTGGAGCGTCTCGACTTGATGAGCAACATCATCTGTTCGGGTGTGGGTAACCCGTCACGATCTATGGCATGGATCTTCTCAGGCGGAAAGAGCGAATGCTTTACCGAGAAGGTGGGGCATACGGCGGCGCAATGTCCGCAGCGGATACAGTTTTCTTTGTGATGCAGTTCGACCTGCGCCCTCTTGTCGGGCAGACTGAAAATAGAGGCCGGGCATACTTTAACACATCTGCCGCAACGGATGCAGGTGGAATGGTCTACAGTGAGTGAAAAGTCCATAACGTATCGGGTTGTATCATGTTAACATAGAGCATATAAAGACCGGCTTCACTGTCCGGGATCGGTATATGGATGTGAACAAGGCCGGAATCTTTGGTAAAAATAGTCAAAAATCTCCATAGTCCATCGTTTGTGACGGGCCGGTTTTGGAGAAATAACAATCCGGAGTAGGAGATGTTCTTCTGAGAAAGGGATTTTCTTCTGCTGAAATAGCAGGAAATGAGCATTTCTGCGTATGACACAGCCAACTCTGGACTTCTACCTGTACAACTCCGGAGTTTTACCTACAGGGTCTCGGAGTTGTATCTGTAAAGCTCCGGAGTTATATGTATGGAGACCCGGGTCTCCACCTATGGGACACCCGGGTGTCCATCTCCTGGAGATCCGGGTCTCCACAGGTAAAGAGGCGAAGTTCTCTTTTTCTTTTACCGGAGTTCTCCGGGTAAAAGTCCGGTAGTGTATCCTTTTTAAACAGTAAGCCTCTGCAAATCAATTGCAGAGGCTTACCGGATTTGAAACAAATGTATTTATTTCAGCCACTTATCCAACCAGTCGAAATAGGTGCGTTGCCAGAGGATACCGTTCTGTGGTTTGAGTACCCAGTGGTTTTCATCCGGGAAGATCAATAGTTCGGCAGGTACTCCGCGCAGGACAGCGGCATTGAAAGCCGCCATGGTCTGGTTGGCCAGGATGCGATAGTCTTTTTCTCTGTGTATGCAGAGGATGGGTGTATCCCATTTGTCGACGAAGAGGTGAGGAGAGTTGGCAAAGGTGCGTTGTGCCACCTGGTTACTCTTGTCCCAGTAGGGGCCACCCATGTCCCAGTTGGCAAACCACATCTCTTCGGTCTCTACGTATTGCATTTCCATGTTGAAGATGCCGTCGTGGGCAATAAATGCTTTGAACCGTTTGTTGTGATGTCCGGCCAGCCAGTATACAGAGAATCCGCCGAAGCTCGCGCCTACACAGCCGAGGCGATCTTCATCTACAAAAGGTTCTTTGGCCATCTCGTCGATAGCTGTGAAATAGTCACGCATACACTGACCGCCGTAGTCGCCGCTGATCTGTTCGTTCCATTCCAGCCCGAATCCGGGGAGTCCGCGGCGATTGGGGGCAACGATGATGTAGTCGTTGGCCGCCATGATCTGGAAATTCCATCGGTAAGACCAGAACTGGCTCACCGGGCTTTGAGGTCCGCCCACACAGAAAAGCAGGGTCGGGTATTTTTTCGACGGATCGAATCCCGGAGGATAGATCACCCAGGTCAGCATCTCTTTGCCATCGGTGGTCTTCATCCAGCGCTCTTCCACACGTCCCATATCCAATTGGTCGTACAGGTTCTTATTTTCAAAGGTAAGCTGCTCTGCGTTGCCGTCCGGGGCTACTGAGAAGATCTCGTCTGCCATGCTCATGGAGTGGCGTTTGGCAATCAGACGGTCGCCACAGATCGCAACGGAAGCATAGTCGTGAGTCCCTTCGGTGAGTGTACGTACCGTTGCGGTTTCTACATCCGCGGCATAGAGTTGGGAACATCCGTGCCATACCCCGGTGAAATAAATGGTGCTGCCATCGCTGCTCCAGCAGTAATCGTCTACGTTGGAGTCGAACTCCCGGCTGACAAAGCGTTTTTCTCCCGTTTCCAGGTCCATCACGAAGAGGCGGTTCCAGTCGGCCTCATATCCGTCGCGCTCCATGCTCAGCCAGGCGGTGTATTTCCCGTCGGGCGAGTAGGAGGGGTTGGTATCATACCCCATCATGCCTTCGGTGAGGTTGGTGGTCTGCCGGCTGGTCAGGTCGTATACATAGATATCGGAATTGGTAGATAGGGCATATTCCAAGCCGGTCTTCTTGCGGCATGTATAAGCGATCTGGTCTGATCCGGTGCTCCAGGCCAGTTGTTCGATACCTCCGAAGGGCTTCATCGGGCTTTCGTAGGGCTCACCTTCCAGCAGGTCGGTGATGTTTGCCAACTGATCGTTGCGGAAATCTGCCACAAAAGGATGAGGAGCGGTAGTCACCCATTCGTCCCAGTGTTTGTACATCAGGTCATTCACTACAATGCCAGTAGACTTGGGCAGGTCGGGGTATTTGTCTAAGGTAGAGGCCACGGTTTTCACCTGTGCGATAAACAGGATCTTGCTCTCGTCCGGAGAGAAAGCAAATCCTTCGATATCTCCTTCGTAGTCGGAAAGTCGCTTTTTGCCTGTACCGTCGGGATTCATCTCCCACAGCTGGCTGCTTCCGCTTTCGTTGCTCAGGTAAGCGATCTTACTGCCTCCTTTGTACCAGGTGGCCTCGTTCACGGAGTAGGGGGTGCGGGTGATTTGTCTGTTGTTGCTGCCGTCGGCATTCATAACAAAGAGTTCCCGGTTGCTGCGGTTTTCGGGTATGCTGTAATAGGCTACCGAATAGAGGATCTGTTTGGAGTCGGGAGAGACTGCTACACCGCCGATCCGTCCGAAGGCCCACAAAGCTTCCGGAGTCATTCGCCGGTCAGGGATCGTAAGCTGTGTCTTTTCGATCAGTGCCGGTTCTTTCTTTCCCGATTCCTGCGTTGCGCAGGAGGCCAGTGCCAGGGTTGCTGTCATCATCATCCATTTTACTGATTTCGTCATCATGTGAATACTTGATTGAAGGTTTTTGTCTGTTTGGTTGTTTCTGTGTGCAAAGATAAAGAAATTTACGATTGGACGATTGACGATTTATGATTGAGATGACTCTTTATTGGATGGGACAGGTTTTCTTTTTATCAGACAGAAGAACAAAAGAACAGATGAAGAAAGAGAATATATGTGTAGAATCACATGTATTTATCAGTAATAAGCTATATCTTAAAACTTATAACTTGTATCTGTTCTCTTGTTTTTCTGTCTGAAAAAATAGGTATATCGCGTAGACGCACGCCGTGCATCTCTACAAGTGGATGTTAACGTTGATCTATGTGTATTTTCAATCGTACATCGTAAATCGTCAAATCGTAAATCTTTTCAGGGGTGTATATCCAGAATGATCTTTCCGTGTGTGAATTTCTGGGATTCCGGGGTTTGATGCAGGAAGGTGGCCCAGGCCTGTTTGGTTTGCTCTAAGAGATAGACCTGAGCGATGTCACAGATCACTTTTCCCTGCTCGATCAGTGTGGCAATGGCGCGCAACGCGTTCCCGTCGGGATGCACTACCATAGGAATAAAGGTGATATGAGCCGGGTTGTCTGCCCCTTTCGCCGGTCCGGTGGTAGTGACCAATCTGCCGTTCTCTTTGAGTACATGGTAGGACTTTAGTTGTGTCTCTCCTCCTACCAAGTCGATGACCAGATCCACGTCTCTGACGATGGTGGTGAAGTCTTCGTTTTTGTAATCAATAAACTCGTCGGCATGCAGATGGGCCAGGAAATTCCGGTCGTGAGCGTTGGCTGTGGCATATACAAACGCTCCGCTGTTCTTGGCAAACTGCACGGCGAAGCTACCTACACTACCTGCTGCACCGTGGATCAGGACTTTCTGTCCGCTCTGCAATTGCCCGTGTTCGTAGAGAGCCCGCCAGGCCGTCAGGCTGACATGGGGAACGGAAGCCGATTCCACAAAGGAGAGGGTAGAAGGACGGGGAGCCAGGTCGGACGCAGACAATGCGATGTACTCTGTATAGGTACCTCCCATAGTTTTGGCGTATACCTCCTGCCCGGGGGTGAAGTCCTGTACGTTCTCTCCGGTTTTCTCCACGACACCCGCCAGGTCGAATCCGGGGATCCAGGGAAAGTTCACTGGCATGGAACCCTGCATGTTACCCTGGGCGATGGCTACTTCGAGGTGATTGACAGAGGTGGCGTAGATACGTACCAGTACCTGATCCGGGTTGATGGTGGGGAGGGGAGCCTCTTCGTAGAATAAGCCTTCCGGCACGTTGTAGCTGTGCAATCTAATTGCTTTCATATTGTAAGGTTTAGGTATAGCATACAGGGTTTGCTCTTTGTTCCGGTGGCGGATGGACCATGTTTCGGGCCAGTCGTTCCGGTGAGGGAGCGGATTGTTTCCAAAATCATTATATAAACCGTGAAAAACAAAATATGTTTATGAAAGGCAGAAAATAAAAAAGATTTGCGGATTTACGATGTACGATTTAAAATACAAATAGATCAATGTTAACATCTACCTGTAGAGACGCGGAGAGATTTACGATTTACTCCCTTTGGTCATGACCCCTTATTTGATTATTAACATCAAGGAACGTTGACGATTTATGATGTACGATTATTCCCTGCGGTCATGACCATTATCTGATGAGTAACACTGAGGAACGTTGAACATACAATGTATTCTCAGAAAATAAATTATTTGTAGAGAGAGATTCAGAATTGGGTTTCCGTGAGAGAGGTATTCCTTTTATTCTTTTGTCTGAAAAATAGACAGAAGAACAAAAGAACAGATGAAGAAAGAGAATATATGTGTAGAACCACATGTATTTACAAGTAATGAGTCATATTTTTAAACTTATCACTTAAAACTCTCTTATGTTCTTTTGTTCTTCTGTCTGATAAAAAGAAAACCTGTCCCATCCAATAAAGAGTCATCTCAATCGTAAATCGTCAATCGTCCAATCGTAAATCTCTTTATTTGATCATTTCTTCCCCTGCTGTTTGTTGCGTTCCTGCATCAGACGTTCCTGTTCTTTCTGCATGGCTTCCAGGCGGGCTGCGAAACCGGATTTTTTCTTCTGAGGACGCGCCGCGCGCCGTGCTTCCAGTTCAGCCAGGAGTTTGTTCTCATCTGTAGTCCTGCGCAATACGATCATGGTGATCACACTGATCAGGGTAGAGATGAAGTAATAGTAGTTCAGTCCGGAAGGGAACTCGTTCAGGATGAACAGGAACATGACCGGCATGAAGTACATCATCCATTTCATGGCTGCCATCTGTGGCTGAGCACCGTTGTCCTGCTGTGCCATGGTATAGCGGGTGTTGAGGATGTTGGTTACAGTCATCAACACGCAGAAGAGACTCAGGTGGCTTCCCAGGAAAGGAATGCTGAACGGGAAAGTGATAAACGCGTCGTAAGTAGACAGGTCGTCTGCCCACAGGAAACTTTGCTGACGCAACTCGATGGCACTGGGTACGAACATAAAGAGCGCCATCAGGATCGGGAACTGTAGCAGCATCGGCAGGCAACCACCCATCGGGCTCACCCCGTACTGGCTGTAGAGTCCCATGACCTCCTGTTGCTTCTTCATCGCGTCTTCCTGTTTGGGATACTTCTGATTGATTTCATCTATCTGGGGTTTCAGTACCCGCATCTTGGCAGAAGACATATAGGTCTTCCAGGTAGCAGGGAATACGGCGATCTTTACTAAGATGGTAAGGATAAGCAGTACAAGCCCCATATGCAATCCCCAGCTGCTGAGCCAGTCGAATACATTGATGGTGATGATCTTGTTGATCCAGCGTACGCCGGGCCATCCCAGATAGACCAGATTGTCCAGCTCCCACCTGTCTGCGCGGGATTTGCCTTTGTCGAACGATTTCAGTGTCTTGTAGTGGTTGGGACCGAAGTAGAAGTGCATGGAAGTCGCCTGCTCCCCGGTGGGATCGAAGAAGGTGTTCATCTCCGCCGCGTAGAACTTGATGTATCCGCTTTCCCGCTGTTGCGGCAGGGAGGTAACCGTGGCCTGCTGGAAATCCTGGTCGGCGATGAATACGGAAGAGAAGAACTGGTTCTTGAAACCGATCCAGTCCAGATCCTGTGCCAGGGATTTTTCCTCGGCTTTGCCTTCCGAGAGGTTGTCTGTGCTATTGCCCGCGTTTTTGTAATACAACTTGGACAGACGATTCTCATAGGTGAATCCTTTCTCCTGCTGGCGTGACTGTTGCGACCATTCGATCTCTACATGGCGTGTGTTGGCCAATAGCTTGTTTGACATCCCTGTGGCCTGGATGGTAAAGTCTACCAGATAGCTTTCCGGTTGCAGGGCGTAGTTGAAGTCGATATGACTGGTACTGTCTGCCACCAGACGCAGGGTAACGCTTGTGGGGGTAGGATCAACTATTTCGAAGTAGTAATTCTCTGTTCCGAAGATCCCTTCTCTGTTGTAGAAATTGAAGTTGAACTCCGTCTCCTTCTGGTTGAACAGTTCCAGCGGATTGCCCTGCTGGTCGTTGTAATCTTTCAGGATCACAGAAGAGGGTCGCCCGCCGAAGGTAGTGAGTTTCAGTTCCAGTACGCTGTTCCCTAAAGTCACGATCTGTTCGGTGCCTGCTGAGGCCGCGAAGAAAAGAGCGGTGGAGTCGCTACCTGCCTGCGGTTTTTCATTGGCCAGTGCGGCACTCAGTTTCTCACGTGCCGCCTCTTCCTGTTGATATACGGCAGCAATGGAGTCGTTGTAGTGCTGCACGGCAGCGATCTGTTCAGCACTCGGACGGCTGAAATAGCTAAAGCCGATCAGCAACAGACCGATGAGCACAAATGCGGTAATGGTATTTTTATCCATATCAGATGATTTACGAAATGCGGGTTGGCGACCCGGGATGTTCAGACACGAAGGCCGCTTGCCTCTGTCGGAACCAGGTAGTCGGTCCGCTTTTACGTTCTAATTTATATTCTTATCTACTTGGGTTGTATGGCTGCTTTGATAAATGAGATAAACAACGGATGAGGGTTAAGTACCGTACTGCTGTATTCCGGATGGAACTGTGTACCGATGTACCATTTGAGTCCGGGTATCTCCACGATCTCTACCAGGTCCGATTCCGGATTGACCCCCACACATTTCATACCGGCATTCTCGAAAGCGTCGCGGTATGCGTTGTTGAATTCGTAGCGGTGGCGGTGGCGTTCCTGAATATGCTCCTGACCGTAGGCTTCGCCCGCCTTAGAGCCCGGGCGGAGTACACATTCGTAAGCTCCCAGACGCATGGTGCCTCCCATGTCGGTCACAGCTTTCTGCTCCTCCATCAGGTCGATCACGTTGTTCTTCGTTTTTTCGTTCATCTCTACCGAGTGAGCGTCTTTCAGTCCGAGTACGTTGCGTGCGAACTCAATGGCCATGCACTGCATACCCAGGCAGATACCGAATGTGGGAATGTTGTTCTCACGTGTATAACGGGCAGCGACGAATTTCCCTTCCACACCGCGCGAACCGAAGCCCGGACAGATCACCACACCGTCTGCGTGTCCCAGACTCTGTGCCACATTTTCCGGCGTGAGGTCTTCAGACTGTACATATTCGATCTTCAGCTTCCGGTCGTTGTAGGTCGCCGCCTGTGAGAGGGATTCCAGGATGGACTTATAGGCATCCTGCAATTCTACGTATTTACCTACCAGGGCGATCGTCACTTCTTCAGTAGCATTTGCCCGGCGGTTGAGGAACTCTTTCCAGGGTCCCAGTGCCGGACGTTCACCAACGGGCAATCCCATCTTTTCGAGGATGGTCTCGTCCAGTCCCTGCTCCTGCATCAACAGGGGCACTTCGTATATGGTAGAGGCATCAATGGATTGTACCACTGCTTTCTCAACAACGTTACAGAACAGAGCCACTTTTTTGCGCAGGTTGGCATTCAGGTCGTGTTCCGTACGCAGCACCAGGATATCGGGCTGTACGCCCAGCGACTGTAGTTCTTTCACCGAGTGCTGGGTGGGCTTGGTCTTCAGCTCTTTGGCCGCGGCCAGGAAAGGAACGTAGGTCAGGTGTACACACAACGCATTTTGTCCGAGTTCCCATTTGAGCTGCCGGATGCTTTCGAGGTAGGGGAGTGATTCGATGTCTCCTACGGTGCCTCCGATCTCTGTGATCACAAAGTCAAATTTGTATTTGCTGCCCAGCAGTTTCACGTTCCGTTTGATCTCGTCGGTGATGTGCGGGATCACCTGGATGGTCTTGCCCAGAAAATCTCCGCGACGCTCTTTGTCGATCACACTTTTGTAGATCCGTCCGGTAGTGATGTTGTTGGATTTGGTGGTCTGGATGCTCAGAAAGCGTTCGTAATGGCCCAGATCCAGGTCGGCCTCGTGACCGTCTACGGTTACGTAACATTCTCCGTGTTCATAAGGATTGAGGGTTCCCGGGTCGATATTGATGTAGGGGTCGAATTTCTGGATAGTGACTTTGTAACCTCTTGCCTGTAGCAATTTACCGATGGAGGATGAGATGATACCTTTTCCCAGAGAAGAGGCTACACCACCGGTGACGAAAATATACTTTGTTTCTCCCACAGCTGATACTGTTTTATTGTTAAGTAATGACTTGTCGTATGATAGACCGGAAAAGGATCGGTCGGGAGCCTGTATAAGGTTGCTTCCTTCCTTTCCCTCTCAAAAGGCGCAAAATTACAAAAAAATGAGCAAGAAAGGTGATGTACGGATGAATTTTTCCTAAAAACATGTGAAAAAGGAAAATAACTCTCCCGGAAGATGGTATATAGGATGGGATTGTGGGTGATGAGTAGCTATGTGGTTGGGAAATAAAGGGTTAAGGGATTTAAGATTTATTTCATTGGACAGGTTTTTTATTATATTAGACAGAAGAACAAAAGAACAGATGAAGAATAGAGAATATATATGTGGAATCCCATGCATTTGCAAGTGATGAACCATAACTTAAAACTTATAACTCTATTATGTTCTTTTGTTCTTCTGTCTGAAAAAATATGTACACCGCGGAGACGCACGCCGTGCGTCTCTACAAGTGGATGATAACGTGAATCTGTTTGTATTTTCAATGTTTCTCAGTGTTACGTATCAGATAAGGGGTATGACCGCAGGGAATAGTCGTATATGGTAAGTCCGTACATTGTAAATCATTTCTTTTCTTTCCTTAATCTTTTTTCTTTTTGTCAAAAAGGAACGGATGCTTTTTTTCTTCCTGTATACTGACTGTAAATTCATTGTCTGGTATAAAAAATGCAGATTGTAAAGGTAGCTGACTGACTCCCTGCTCTTTTTACAGTAAAAGCTATGACTTTTAAACAAATTGGTTTATTTTTGTACTAAAAATCTTTAAGTGAAAATGAAAAACAGTTACATTTTAGCGCTTATATTTGCAATTGTTTTTAATTTAGCTACACAGGCACAACAGGTGGTTCTTCCTCGGGAAATATCTTCAGTGATGGCCAGAGTAAAAGCAGATACGCTATCAACCACCTTACAGCAGTATCTGATGTTGAAACTCAATCCTGAGACCGGTCGGATAGACACTGTCTCTTACCTATATAACAGGTATGTGGCGGAGCTGGATTATCTGAATGATCCGACTGTACCCGAACGGTACATTGCTACGGATGCTTCGTATTACAAGTTGTTTGTGCCCATAGCCTATTTTTATTCACCGATTGCCCGGGTATCTCAAACGAACTGGAAGCCTGAACAGCCAGACACGGTTCCTGTATGGAACGATACATTCCTCCCTTTTGACAAATTGAAATTCACGAAGTTGGAAAGGACGGGTCCTGTGGTAGACAGGGCATTGATGGCGGTCTATCTGAATCAGCCCGAACGTGTGGTGACTACGGAAAGACAGATCCGCGACAGACGGGCGTTCCGGAGAGATCTGGAGTTAGGTACAAAACCCCGGAAATCGTTGCTCGACCTGGTGCGGATAGAGGAGAAACCGGAAGAGGATGTGCTGGAGACCGAACTGGTGATCCATAAACCCAACTGGTGGGTGACAGGCGGAAGCAGTTCGTTGCAGCTGACCCAGAGCTATATTTCCAGCAATTGGTATAAGGGGGGACAAAGCTCCAACAGTATGCTGGGCAATTTGCAGGTATATGCCAATTACAACGATAAGAAGAAAGCGCAGTGGGAAAATCTGTTCGAAGCCCGTTTGGGATTCCAGACATTGCCTTCGGACGAACAACGCAATTACCTGATCAATACAGACCTGGTGCGTCTGTATAGTAAACTGGGTATACAGGCTGCTTCCAATTGGTACTATACTGTTTCCGGTGAGTTCAATACGCAGTTTGCCAAGAATTACAAACAGGACGGGGATGAATATATATTGGTCTCTTCTTTCATGTCTCCGGCCAATCTGATATTCAGTGTCGGTATGGACTACAAACTGAATAAGAAGAAATTCAATCTGTCTGTTTTTATCTCACCGTTGGCCTACAACCTCCGTTACGTGAGCAATGGGAATATTGATGTGACCAACTATGGTATCGACGAGGAAAAAAAGACGTTGCATGATATCGGTTCGAAATTACAGACAACTCTTTCCTGGAAGATCACTTCTTCTGTTTCCTATGATACCCGTTTCTATTATTTCACCAGCTACAAGAAGGTAGAAGCCGAATGGGAGAATACGTTTAACTTTGTATTGAACCGCTATCTCTCTACCAAACTATTTATACATGCCCGTTACGATGATGGTGTTGCGCGTGTTGAGGATAAAAGCTACTTCCAGTTGAAGGAGTTGCTTAGTTTTGGTCTCAATTATAAATGGTGAAGAGATTTACGATTTACTGATGTACGATGTACGATTGAGATGGTATAAAATAATGGAGTGTTGTCCCGGCAGGTGAGTAGGATCCACTGCCGGGACAGTTTGTTTGGGAACATATGTCCCGGAAAGATCAGACTGCCGATTCTTTTTGTTCTGACGTGCTGTATATCGGATGAACGATACTTTTTTAAAGAGATCAGGATCTACTGTGTTTTTACCTGCCTGACTGGCTGTCTGGGACTCGACAGGGGAGACTCTGCTGTTTTTTTTGTAGGCTGTTTCCGGATACCCTTTTTGCGGTGAAACACCGGAAATTATCAAATCGTTATTCTTTTCTTCTTAATTCTGTTAAAAGCAAGGAAATATTTTATGTATTTCAGCAATTTATAATGAAAAGCAGGATCTGACTAAACTTTGTTCAGGGTGCTTCTGCACCGCTTTTTGGGAGTTGAACAATAATTCTCCCATCTATCCGTAAAAAAGGTCAATTTCTTACATATAAAAAACACCTGAACGCTTCGTAGTTCACAAATAATGCTTAAATTTGCCCTGATTTGTAATGTTCACTTTGCAAAATGGCGAATAAAACGATACAGCATCAAGGTATTGTGGAAAACATACAGGGCACGCAGATACAGGTACGTATTGTACAGACATCGGCCTGTTCGGGTTGCAGTGCCAAAGCCCATTGTTCTTCTGCTGAAAGTAAAGAGAAAATCATAGAAATAGAGGATCATTCCGGTATGTATCGTATCGGCGATGAGGTGATGATCGTAGGTGAGATGTCTGTCGGTATGAAGGCGGTCTGGCTTGCTTTCGTATTGCCTTTTCTGGTACTTGTGATCTCTCTCTTTATCTTTATGTCTGTATGGGAGGATGAACTGCTGGTTTCTCTGGGATCACTGACATTGCTGACAGGCTACTACCTGGTCTTATGGATGAACAAAGCACGGCTGAAACGGAAATTATCATTTACAATTAAATCTATAAAAAATAACTAACTTATGAATTTGATTCTGATTGCGGTCATTTCATTGGGTGCCATCGCGCTGGTACTGGCTCTGGTGCTGTACGGAGCTTCCCGGAAATTTGCCGTGTACGAAGATCCTCGTATCGCGCTGGTGAATGAGGTACTTCCTCAGGCCAACTGCGGGGGATGTGGTTATCCCGGATGTGCCGGTTTTGCCGAAGCCTGTGTCAATGCTCCTTCTCTGGATGGCAAGTTCTGCCCGGTAGGAGGTCAGGAGACGATGGATCAGGTAGCTTCTATTCTGGGATTGGTGGCCGGTACGGCAGAACCTATGGTGGCGGTAGTGAGGTGTAACGGGAGTTGTGCCAACCGTCCGCGTACCAATCTGTACGACGGTGCGCGTAGCTGTGCGATAGAGCATGCGTTGTATGGCGGAGAGACAGCCTGTAGCTATGGCTGTCTGGGATGTGGGGACTGTGTACTGGCATGTAACTTCGATGCCATCCACATGAATCCCGGAACGGGATTGCCGGAGGTGACGGAGGATAAATGTACAGCGTGCGGAGCCTGTGTAACGGCTTGTCCGAGAGACATCAATCAATTGCGTCCGAAGGGTAAAAAATCGCGCAGGGTGTATGTATCCTGTGTCAATAAGGACAAAGGCGCGGTGACGCGCAAAGCCTGTTCGGTAGGATGCATCGGTTGTGGCAAGTGTGTGAAAACCTGTCCGTTCGAAGCGATCACTTTAGCGAATAACCTGGCATATATCGACTATGATAAGTGTAAGTTGTGCCGGAAATGCGTGGAAGTATGTCCTCAGCATACCATTATCGAGGTGAATTTCCCACCCCGCAAGCCGAAAGAAGAGGTGAGCGCACCCGCGGCCGCGAACGCGTAAATGAATGAATCATAAACAACTAAATACAAAATTTGTATGTTGAAGACATTTTCACTCGGCGGAGTCCATCCGCACGAAAATAAATTGTCGGCACATCAACCCATTATCCAGGCAGCTGTTCCCGGTAAGGCCGTGATCCTGCTCGGACAGCACATCGGAGCTCCTGCCCAGGCCATCGTGGCCAAAGGAGATCTGGTGAAGGTAGGTACCCGGATCGCCGATCCGAATGGGTTTGTGTCGGCTCCTGTTCACTCTTCCGTCAGCGGTAAGGTGACGAAGGTCGATTCGATCGTAGATGCGAGCGGATATGCCCGCCCGGCGGTCTTTATCGATGTGGAGGGCGATGAATGGGAAGACAGCATAGATCGTAGCGACAAATTAGTGAGAGAGTGCAACCTGACCCCGGAACAGATCATCAAAAAGATCTCGGACGCAGGTATTGTAGGGTTGGGAGGAGCTTGTTTCCCGACACACGTCAAACTGACCCCGCCCCCCTCTTTCAAAGCGGAATGTGTGATCATCAACGCGGTGGAGTGTGAGCCTTATCTGACTGCCGACCATCAGCTGATGCTGGAACACGCGGAAGAGATCCTGGTGGGAGTTTCCATCCTGATGAAGGCTGTGAAAGTGAACAAGGCTTTTATCGGTATAGAGAACAACAAACCGGATGCGATCGAACTCATGAAAAAGGTAGCTGCCAGTTATGCCGGAGTAGAAGTTGTACCTTTGAAGGTACAATATCCGCAGGGAGGAGAGAAACAGTTGATTGACGCGGTGATCGGTCGGCAGGTAGCCAGCGGCGCGCTTCCTATCTCCGCAGGGGCTGTTGTGCAGAACGTAGGTACCGCCTTCGCGGTGTATCAGGCCGTTCAGAAAAACAAACCTCTGATCGAACGCGTGATCACGGTGACCGGGAAATCCGTAGAGAAACCCTCCAACTTCATGGCACGTATCGGTACCCCTATGAAGCAGTTGGTAGATGCCTGCGGAGGATTGCCCAAAGATACCGGAAAGGTGATCGGCGGCGGACCTATGATGGGGAAAGCGCTGACCAGCATTGATATTCCCACAGCGAAGGGAAGTTCGGGTATCCTGATCATGCGGAAAGACGAAGCCAGACGCGCCGAGGCCAAACGGTGTATCCGTTGTGCCAAATGTGTAGGGGTCTGTCCGATGGGACTGGAGCCTTATCTGCTTTCGGCACTTGCCCGCAACGCTGAGTTCGAACGAATGGAAACAGAGAGGATCATGGATTGCATAGAGTGTGGCTCTTGTCAGTTTACCTGTCCGGCCACGTTGCCGTTGCTCGACTTCTGTCGGCTGGGTAAGGCCCGAGTGGGAGCGATGATCCGTGCACGACAAGCTAAAAAATAAGGAAACATGGAAAATAAATTAATCATGTCACTCTCTCCGCACGTACACAGTGGAGACAGCATACAAAAAAACATGTACGGGGTACTGATCGCCCTGGTGCCGGCGCTGCTTGCGTCGCTGTATTTTTTCGGGCTGGGCGCGCTCATCGTGACAGGTGTTTCCGTGGCCGCTTGTCTCTTTTTCGAATGGGCCATTGTGAAGTACCTGTTCAAACGCGAGACTACTACCCTGATGGATGGCTCGGCTGCCATCACCGGGGTGCTGCTGGCTTTCAACCTGCCTTCCAACCTGCCGGTCTGGATCATCATTCTGGGAGCACTGTTCGCCATCGGTGTGTCGAAGATGTCTTTTGGAGGGTTGGGAAACAACCTGCTCAATCCTGCCCTGGCGGGACGTGTGTTCCTGTTGCTTTCGTTCCCGGCGCAGATGACCACCTGGCCGGTAGTGGGGCAGCTGACTGCTTATACAGACGCTGCCACCGGAGCTACTCCGCTGGCGGTGATAAAGAGCCTGAAATATGGCGTGCCTGTAGAGGCGATGGATCAGTTCAGTACCTGGGGATTGTTCCTGGGGAGCAAAGCCGGTTCGCTGGGAGAGGTGAGCGCGGTGGCGTTGCTGCTGGGGCTGGCCTATATGCTCTGGAAGAAGATCATCACCTGGCACATTCCGGTCTCTATCCTGGCGACGGTATTTGTGTTTGCCGGGATCATACACCTGGCAGATCCCACTGTATATGTATCGCCGGTGTATCATCTGATCACAGGAGGGCTGATGCTGGGAGCCATCTTTATGGCAACTGACTATGTGACTTCGCCCATGAGTAAAAAAGGAATGATCGTCTACGGGGTAGCGATCGGTCTGCTCACGATGGTGATCCGTCTGTTCGGGGCCTATCCGGAGGGAATGTCTTTTGCCATCCTGATCATGAACGCGTTCACTCCGTTGATCAATACCTATTTTAAACCAAAACGCTTTGGGGAGGTAGCGAAGAAGAAATGAAAAAGTTAGAATCGTCCTTGATAAATATGTTGCTGGTGCTTACCGGGGTCACAGTGATCTCCGTAGCGTTGCTGGCTTATATGAATGAACTCACTGCCGGTCCCATTGCCGAGGCCAATATGGCCCAGCTCAATCAGGCCCTGAGCAGTGTGGTCCCTGAGTTTGACAACAATCCGGTAGCGGAGAGTGATACGATCTTCTCCGAGAAGAACGGGAAGAAGGTGATCGATTATATCATCTATCCTGCCCGTAAGGGGGGACAACTGGTAGGTACTGCCGTTGAAGCTACTCAACTGGGATTCAGCGGAGATTTGAAGGTCTTGGTTGGCTTCGATGCGAAGGGAGATATTTACGATTATTCTCTGCTGGCACATTCCGAAACACCGGGATTAGGTTCGAAAGCCGATACCTGGTTCAAAGAGGGTGCTACCCGTGATATCCGCGGGCGCAGTCCGGGTAAAGGTGCGTTGAGTGTATCCAAAGACGGAGGAGATATCGATGCCATCACAGCTTCTACCATCACTTCACGCGCGTTCCTCAGTGCGGTGAACGCGGCGTATGCTGCCTATAGCGGAGGAGAAGTGAATACTGTGTCAGGTGCTACCTGGCAGGCTACCGATGCGGACTCCGGTGCCACCGGACACGTGGCCGGGGAGGCCGACGCTGCTTCCGCTGCCAGTGGAAAGGCAGGCGCATCCGGCGAAGGGGAACAGAAAGAGAATAAACAATGAAACAGGAGGAATGAACCATGAATAATCTGAAAGTATTGACCAATGGGATATTGAAAGAAAATCCCGTATTTGTACTGTTGCTGGGGATGTGTCCTACACTGGGAACCACTTCTTCGGCCATTAACGGAATGGGAATGGGGCTGGCTACCCTGTTTGTTCTTCTTTGTTCCAATGTCGTGATCTCTTTCATCAAGAATCTGATCCCTGATAAGGTGCGTATTCCGGCATTTATTGTCATTATCGCGTCGTTCGTGACGTTGTTGCAGATGATCATGCAGGCCTATGTTCCCGATCTGTATAAGACACTGGGACTTTTCATCCCGCTGATCGTGGTAAACTGTATCGTGTTGGGGCGCGCGGAGGCTTTTGCCGCCAAGAAAAATCCTTTCCTTTCTATGCTCGATGGTATCGGGATGGGTCTGGGATTTACGTTTGCGCTGACTTTGCTGGGGGGTGTCCGTGAATTTCTGGGAACGGGAAAACTTTTTTCTCTGACCCTGTTCCCGGAAGAGTACGGTATGCTGGCATTCGTACTGGCACCCGGCGCGTTTATCGCGTTGGGCTATCTGATCGCTCTGATCAACACGCTCAAGAAATCATAACCATTCAAAAATAACATTAGTATATGGAATATATTATCATATTTATCTCGGCGATTTTTGTGAACAACATTGTGTTGTCACAATTCCTGGGGATCTGTCCTTTTCTGGGGGTATCCAAAAAGATCGATACGGCAATGGGTATGAGTGCGGCGGTGGCGTTTGTTCTGACAATAGCTACCATCGTCACGTTCCTCTTGCAGAGATATGTGCTGGATAGTCTGGGGTTGGGATATTTGCAGACGATTACTTTTATCCTGGTGATTGCTTCTCTGGTGCAGATGGTAGAGATCGTACTCAAAAAAGTATCTCCTGCGCTGTATCAGGCACTGGGTGTTTTTCTGCCGCTTATCACTACCAACTGTACTATCCTTGGAGTAGCCATTCTGGTGATCCAGAAAGATTTTAACCTGCTGACCGGGGTGGTATATGCCTTTTCTACAGCGATCGGTTTCGGACTGGCGCTGGTGATCTTTGCCGGATTGCGTGAGCAGATGGCTTTGTCTGATATCCCTGAGAAGATGAAGGGCACTCCCATTGCACTGATCACGGCCGGGTTGCTGGCTATGGCGTTTATGGGATTCTCGGGAGTGGTATAGGAGAATAGTACTTTTGCACGATCGATCCTAACCGAGGGTAGTGGCTTGCTTCGTTACTCTACGCCTCACCTGACCCTGGGTTAGAATCGGGCGTGCTTGCAATACTTTTAAGTGCCTTCATTTCTCTATAGTGAGTTGGCCTCTTATGGTCTTCTGTACAGAGCAGTAAATTCAAAAAACCGAATTCCTTTTTCTTGCACGAAAGAAAGACCGGGGCGGGTGGCTCCGGGTCACTCTCACTCTCCACAGGTAGACCGGTTACTGTCATTCTCCCTTTAAAGTTTCGTATACGATCCGGGAGATCTCAGCGATGATGGCCGGATTGGTTTCATCGTCTTCTTTGGAATCTTTTACGAATACTCCGATGCAGTAGGAGCGTCCGTTGGGGAGGATGACGAATCCCAGATCGTTGTCTGCTACTCTTATTCCCTCCGGAGTACGGAATCCACTACCGGTCTTATGTCCCAGGATCACATCTTCGGGAAGTCCTGCTTTCAGTTTGTTCAGACCCGTCTGTGTTTCCGTCAGGAGGGTATACAGCAGTTCCTGATAAGGTGGAGTAAAGAGACTTCCGGAAAGAAATAATTCCATCAACTGTGCTGCTGCCGCGGGAGTAGTCCAGTTGAGATACTGACTGGGGAAATGGGTATGCATCTCTTTTTCCGTGGCACCAATAGAGAAATTCTCTATTCCCAGACTACGGATGTAACTGTCGACCTTTTCTGTACCTCCGACGTATTTGAAGAGAATATCACAGGTGTTGTTGTCACTCAGAGATACGGTGTAGTAGAGCAATTCTTTCAGGGTCAGCGTGATGTTTGCTTCGGGGTATTTGTCTCGTAACGGGCTGTATGTATCGTGCATAAAATCCGTTTTTTGTATGTGCAGTGTCGTCTCCGGAGACAGGTTATTTCTTTCCAGGTGATCTATCACAGCGAGTGCCAGATGAAATTTAAATACACTCATGGTGGGATACCTGATCTCATTGTTGACAGTGATGGCTTCTCTACCGGGTATTTTAACAGCTACTCCAACAGTAGCCTGTTTACCCTTCGTTACTTCTTGTATCTTCTCTTCGAGCAGGGAGTATTGCGCGCGGAGTGGTAAAGCAACGTACAGGAGCATGAGAAGGAAAAGCAATTGTTTTCGGAAAGAGTAGCGTAGGAGTGGTATTTGTTTCATATCTATGTTTTTTTAGTTATTATCTGCCGGTTTGGATACAGGTCTGCATTTGCCCGACCATTCACTTATATCGAGTCGGATGATCGTCAGTCCGGAAACAGAAGAAGAGGCATATTTCATTCCTTTTTCTTTGTGCCGGGGAGCGTATTTGTCTACGATCAGTTCCAGTGCTTTCATTTTCTCTTCCGTATCCAGGTCGGTACGGGCCGTACCTGTCAGCAGGATGCTTTCGTATTCCGTAGAGAATTGATGAGGTAGAAGCTGCGTACGTCCTACAATACAGAATGTGATCCGGTCGCACAGGCCTAAGCATCGAAGTTTACGACCTTCCGGAGCGCAATGCAGGTAGATCGAATCTTCTCCGTTCCAGACATAACTGAGTGGGAGTCCATATCCTCCGCCTTGTTCGGCCTGCATGGCCAGAAAGCCATATTCGCCTTCCCGGAGAAGGTGGATCGCGGAAGGCTCGTCCAGCAATCGATTCTGTCTGCGTATGGTGTCGTTGTGATATCTCATATCCATCAGGATTTTATGGCGTTTTTGTAAGTTGTGATCCTTGTCTCAGTCAATTTTCCCGGAGGTTAAAAAGAGAGGATCGCTGCAGCAAACCTGAAACAGGTGTATATGTATATGCGTTGTATACTATCCTTAGACAAAGAAATAGTAAAACCAATGAGTCCCCCGCACAGGTTCTTAGTCAAACGGTGAGACCTTACAAAAGTAATCCTTTTCCGATAAATGTGCTCTGTCTGCGATATAATTCTTTTGTGTGAGAGTTGTTATAGAGGTGAGGTTTGTTACAAAGGGAAACAACTTTTAAAGCTATTTTTGTATGTATTGGCAGAAGGGAGTAATCATGATTACACTTTTTCCCGAAGAAAAACCGGAACTTTGTTCCAACAGATGTCTCATACAGGAATCTCATTCCGGGAAAAGACTGAATAGAGAACGAATAAAGAAAGAATATATGAAGCGAACCATTATAAAGATAGATGAAAACCTGTGTGATGGATGTGGGATCTGTATCGAAGGGTGCCATGAAGGAGCGTTGAAACTGATCGATGGCAAGGCCCGTTTAGTGAGTGAACTGTACTGTGATGGGTTGGGGGCCTGCCTGGGAGATTGTCCGGTGGGAGCCATTGCCCTGGAAAGCAGAGAAGCGGAAACCTATGATGAACGGGCTGTCATGGAACGTTTGATGCCGCAGGGAGAAAGTGTGATGAAGGCTCATCTGCTTCATCTTGCCGAACATGGACAGACACTGTTGCTGCAACAGGCAGAAGCTTTTTTGTCGGAAAGAGGAATGCGTGTTCCCGACTATAGACCTGTAGAGCAAGCGAACCACTTCTCTCCGGTTCAGAAGAAAGGGCTGACAGGGAGTGTATCTCCTGCTCCTGGTGGTGCCCCGAAGGGATGTCCGGGAAGTCAGCCGAAAATATCTCCTTTGTCCCGTCGTGCTTCAGACATAGGCGGAGAAAAGAGCGGAAAATCAGGTGAGTTGCGACAATGGCCGGTGCAGTTGCATCTGCTATCTTCCACAGCACCTTATTGGGAAGGGGCGGATGTACTGGTAGCCGCGGATTGCACAGCTTTTGCTGCCGGAGATTTTCATTCTGCCTACCTGTCGGGGCGCAGGCTGGCTATTGCCTGTCCGAAATTAGATGAAGGACAGGAAGCGTATGTGGAAAAACTCACCCACATGATAGATTGGGGTGGGATACGTTCACTTACGGTTCTGGTTATGGAAGTGCCTTGTTGCAAGGGATTGTTACGTCTCTGTCGGGAAGCCCTTTCCCGCGCCTCCAGGAAGGTGCCATTGACAGGGATACGGATCAGTTTGCAGGGGGAATTGCTGGAACGTGCGGAGATAGAGTAAGAAGAGTGGGATAGAGCTCTTACCTGACTGTTCCGGGAGAGAGTGCCTGTGGTTCATGTATAAGGGAAACAGGACAAAAACAGACCGGTTGTCATGTCCGGCCGGAAACATTTCTTCCTGGCAGAGTGTTGTATGTATCATATAATCTATATGGAAATGATACATAAGATAAGTTGTTTTGTATGGTTCTTTTTGTTGAGCAGTACCGCTTTGTTTTCTCAGCAGACAGACGATTTCCAGTTGAGTACCCACATGCTGGATCTGAGTAAGGGAGAGCCTGCGGCTCAGGTTCCTGTAACCTTATATCGCTGGGATACCTCCGGGGCAGAATGGGTGATGCATACCCAATCGGTTACGGGTGACAACGGAAGGGTTGGCGATCTGCTTCCCGCGGGTCGGGATAATGAAGGAATATATAAACTCCGTTTTGAGACATATGCCTATTTTACCGGTCAGGGGCTCACCTCCATTTATCCCTATGTGGAAGTGGTGTTTGAGATCCGGGGTAAGGGGCATTATCACATTCCTATTACGATGTCGGCCAACGGATACTCTACTTACCGGGGAAATTAAATGCTTGTTTAAATTTTCCGTGTGAAATTTAAACAGGTTCTAAGAATTCCGGAAGAACGTTTGGTGTCCGCTGACTGTGTGGACTTTTGCACGGAACAGCAGGAGCCTGTTTCTTTGTTGATAGGTAACTGTTGCAGGGAGGAAATGGTCTGATAAAAAGGCTGTTTCTTCTCTTTTTTATTTTTCTGCTCTGTATCTTTTCTTTGCCGGGGAAAACTCCGTAAATTTACTTCGTAAAATATCCCATTATGAAGTACAAACATTTGATCTTTGACGTGGATGGTACGCTGTCCGATCCAAGGTATGCGGCATTGCATGCTGAAGGGATTTCCACACTTCTCTCTTCTCTCCGTAGGAAAGGGATAAAGCTGGGTCTGGTGACCTCCGGGCCGGCACAGGAGTATACAGATGAGTTTTTGCCTGTGGGGGTAGCAGCGTATGCCGATCATGTGATTCGTGTGGGAGACCTGGCCTCGTCTCTGCCTTCTCCGGATCCTTTGCAGGAGTACATTCGTCTGGCCGGAGCTACTGCCGGGGAGTGTTTGCTCGTAGGAGATACGATCTGTGATATGCAGTGTGCTCAGGCGGCGGGGGTGGATTTTGGTCTGGCTTTGTGGGTAGATCCTTCGGTGAATCACATCCAGGCAGCGTGGTATTTCCGTTCTCCGGCGGATGTGCTGCATACACTGGAAGCGGCCGCGGAACCTTTGCATGCTTATCCCTTAGCTAAGTGGGCGATGGAACTACAGTTCATCTCTCAGGCCGGGCTGACCTATTCGCAGGATGATTTTAACCGGGAGCGTTTCGCGCGTTTGCGGGAAATCGCTGCCGAGATGATGAGTGTGCAGACCGGATTTTCGGTGAAACACGTAGAGACTCTTTTTTGCAACGAGACAGGCTTTCAGACCCCTAAATTAGATACCCGGGCTGCTATCTTTGAAGAAGGGAAGATCTTACTGGTGAAAGAGAAAAACGGAACCTGGTCTCTTCCCGGAGGCTGGGTAGACGTGAATCAGTCTATAGGGGACAATACCGTGAAAGAGGTGAAAGAGGAGGCGGGGTTGGATGTGATCCCTGTCCGGCTGATCGCCGTGCAGGACCGTAACCGGCACAATGTACCTGTGTATGCCTATGGGGTATGCAAGGTTTTTGTCCTGTGTGAGGTGACCGGAGGAGCGTTTTGCCCGAATACGGAAACTGTAGAGAGTCGCTTTTTTGCTTTGGACGAATTGCCGTTGCTGGCCGAGGAGAAAAATAGTGCCCGACAGATAGCGCTGTGCTTTGAGGCATATCGTTCGGAAGGGTGGGTGACTTTGTTTGATTAACTTTGTGTGGTTCATTTCTTTGGGCCGCCAAAGGGATTTACGGATTTACGATTTACGATTGAAAATACATTGCATAACGTATGATTTGCGTCTCTTTGTTCCTTCGTTTGATGTCCGTAGACGAGCAAAAGAACTTGCTTCGCTCAGACAGTTTTTGCTCTGTTGTCTCTGTACATCCGCACTCCGTTTACGTTTCGGGAGCAAAGGTGACCCAACGCCTGTTCCAGGCGTGCCAGCGGATGGCAGTGGTTGCGTTTGTTTGTTGATCTCCGGTTGTAAATGGGAAAGTCTTGTGTCCTGGGTTTCATCTACTTGTAGAGACGCACGGCGTGCGTCTCCGCGGTATACGTCCAACATAGACAGGGATCTAGTGGGATATATATTGTAGATATGTTTTTTGGGGCAATTATCTGATCGGATATATATGTATAGAAACGTAGCAAACGTATTACAGGTTTGGATATGGTATGGAAATATAACATTATTATAGAAATACAATCTACTTGATAAGTCACACTACTAAAATGTAAGCCCCGCTAATGAGAACATAAGTCAGGTTTATGAGAGCGTAAATCGCGGAGACGCACGCCGTGCGTCTCTACAGGGGGATGTTATCAATTGTATATATTTTATGGATGATTCTATGTAGTTCTATATAAACTATACAATTCTATATACTATTCATCCGAACCTATCCTTTCTTCTTTATCAGAATCCCGAGTGTTCTTCTCTGTGCTCGTAGAAATCAGCTTTTCTCTGTTTTTCTCCGTGATAGTGCCATTCGACGCCATCTTCATATTCGTTGCCTGCGGCAATAACCCGGGTGGTCAGGATATTTGTTCCATATTCCAGTTGCACATCATCAAAAATATAATGTACCTCTGTGTAGCCTTGTCGGGGAGATTTCAACTCTTTTCCGTTGAGTGTAAGGGTAGGAGTGCCGATATTGGAATAGACCGTGACGGAGGTATTTTGTTTTTCCCGCTCTGTATTTCTGCGTTGGGTGATGTAGAGGACCGGCTCCCGGCTCCAATTGGCTTTGTACCAGTAGAAAGAGTCTTTTTTGGTCTGGCGGTCGAAGGTGACCAGTCCTTTCATGTTGCGGGCCGGTATGCCTCCGCGGTTCCACATGGGGACGGCAAAGTCGAATGTGTTCCACAGGTAAGAAGCAATAATATAAGGATGTTCGGAGATCACTTTCCACTGAAATTCGTGGGTTTTGGTCTGGAAGGTCTCCGGATAGAAGGGACGAGTCCAATTCAGGGCGTCTTCCAGGTACTCTGTCTGTTGGTGGATATTGGCATCAGCACCGTATTCGGTGAGCATGAACGGTTGGTCGGGATAGCGCGTTTGCAGATCTTCGATCCAGGGGAGGATGTCCTGTATCTTTTTCTCGTACCATCCGAAATAGCGGTTCATCCCCTGGATATCTGCCTTTCCGTTCACCGGATGATCCATGTGACCGTATCCGTTGACGGCCACCGTGAAGCGGTCGGGATCCTCTGTTTGGGCCAGGTCGTGCAACTCTTGTGTGAGTTGGGCGGTATAGCTATGCGGATGATATACTTCGTTGTGCAATCCCCAGACATAGATAGAGGGGTGGTTGAAGTTCTGGCGGATCAGTTCGCGCAACTGGTTTTTCGCGTTTTCGCTTTCCTCACCCGTCACCCGGTTCACAAAAGGGATTTCGGCCCATACGATCAGTCCCAGCGAGTCGCACCGGGAGTAGAAATATTCCGATTGCTGATAGTGTGCCAGGCGTATGGTAGTAGCTCCCAGTTCCATGATCAGCTCCAGGTCTCTGTCGTGATGTTCGCGTTTGAGGGCACTGCCGACTTCCCACCAATCCTGATGTCGGGTGACTCCGTACATCGGGTATTTGTGTCCGTTCAGGTAGAACCCTTCTCCGGCCGCGATCCGGAAAGAACGCACCCCCAACGGCTGGTCCATGCCATCCAGGATGTGCTCTCCATCTGTTAGCCGGGTAGTTACTTTATACAGATGAGGGTCGTCCAGCCCTTGCCAGAGCCGGGGATGCTGCAAGGTGAACTGGCTATGGACGGTCTGTATGCCGGAGGGCGGGAGTGTGACAGGTTGTCTGCATTCCATGACGTATGCTCCGTCCTGTGTATAGATTGTATGATGCAGGGTAATGTGGCGAAGTTGTTTGCTGCCGTTGTCCACTTTCACACGCACTTCAATGTCTGCCTGTTCCTGGGAGACATTCTTCTGAGTGATATAGATACCCGGTGAGGCATGGTCTGTGACGGCGATATGTACAGGGTCGGTTACAATCAGCCAGACCGGGCGATAGATGCCTCCGTATATACCGAACAGGCTGTGGTTGACAGGGATCACATCCGGGCGGGCAGTATTGTCGGCACAGACAACGATCTCATTTTCTTCTCCCAGCCTCAGTGCTGGTCCTATCTCACAGGCAAAAGCAGAATAGGCTCCTTTGTGCGTGGTGACGAGCTGGCCGTTGACGTATACTTCCGCGCAACTGCCCACTCCTTCGAAACGGAGGTAGATCCGTTTGTTGTCACAGGTATCGGGCAGGTAGAATGTTTTGCGATAGTAGGCCGCTCCTTCGTAGAAAGAGTTGACCTGTTTCTGCATGTCCTGCGCGTTCCATGTATGGGGCAGGCAGATCTCTTCCCAGGGGGTATTCCATTTCCGGACATTCGGGTAGGTCGCGGCGGTAAAAGGTCCTTTTTTTTGAATTGCCATCCATCGTTGAAAGGGATGGTTTGCCGCGCGTGGCAAGGAAGCATAAAAATGAAGAACAAAGCAAACAGGCAGGTAAAGGTTGGTCTACACATAAGGTTTTGGTTTTAAAGGTTTGTCGTAGGTTTTCGATCCTCTGCTTCTTTGGGTAGTGTACTTTTTTCGCAGAAGTATTTTTCCGTAGAAGCAGATGGATAGGCAAATATAAGGATTTCCGGCTATATATGAAAGAGAATGCAGGAGATGTTTGTGAGTGTCGCGGGATCTTTTTGAGATAGACCGGCGATCCGGTCCGGATGACAATGCGCCGGTTGTCATCCGGATCCACCTTTCGAACAGTCCTGAACTTCTGTAAACTGCTTACTTTTGAACGATTTGTTCGAGACTATGATTTACAAATATAAACTATTCATTTTAAGTGTATATGGAAGATTACAGAACTGTGGAAATTGTAGATATGTATGGGGAACCCAGATTCTCCACACAGATCAACGAAGGTAGTGTGTATCGGAAAACGTTAATGAAGGAGGATCATCTTTTATTGAAGTTCAGTGTAGAAAAACCTGTCCCTTTCCAGCGAGGGGATTATACGTTCAGGGAGTATGGAGGGCGTTTTGAGATCATTGATCCGGTGCAGTCTGTCTGGAACCAGACTACCGGCGGGTATGATTATGAGCTTCAGATGCATGCTCCTTATGTGAAATGGAAAGATAAGGTGCTCTTTTTTGACCGTACCAGACAGAAGGAGAAGGCATGGCGGCTGACGGCCGAGCCTATGGTGCATCTGGAACGTGTGGCAGACAACCTGAAAGCCCTGGGATACCAGTACAACGGAGCAAACTACGAGGCCAATGTGGGCTCAACGGTAGAGAAGTCGGCCCGGCTCGTTTCGTATGACAATACGAAGATCTGGGACGCGCTGACGCTTATCGCCCAGACCTGGGAGTGCGAGTGGTGGGTGGTAGACAATCAGATCTACCTGGGACAGTGTGAGTACAACCAGAACCATGTCTTTGAGATGGGAAAAGAGATCGCGGATATGTCTCGCAGCGACAGTGGCAGTAACTATGCTACACGTATCTACGCGTTCGGTTCCGCGCGCAACCTGCCGCTCAACTACCGTCCGCAGAACGAAGCACTGGTGGTGGAAGGAGTGGTGGAAAAGAGGCTCATGCTACCTGCCGGGATCGATCACATCGATGCCTGGGAAGATATGACCGAAGAAGAGGCTGTGGAAGATGTGGTGATCTTTGACGATGTCTATCCACATCGTACAGATACCCTCGGAGAGGTGACTACAGTAGACTATACGGAGGAGATAGAAACAGAGACAGGCACGGTGACCCGCCCCTGGAAAGCCTATCGTTTCCGCAATTCGGACCCGGCATTCTTCTTTTCCAAAGCGTATGTGCTGGACAATCAGGAATTGCGTATCGTCTTTCAGTCCGGTGCACTCAACGGAATGGACTTTGGCGTAGCATTCAACCCGGCAGCGGAAGCTGAGAAAGATGCCTCCGGCAACTGGAGACCGGAAGCTCAGGTATATGAGATCGTGCGGAGTGAGGACTACGGTATTCCGCTTCCTTCCGAATCTCTGGCACCCGGAGAGGGAGATGAATATGTACTTTACGGCTACGATGCTACACTGGTGTCTGCCATGGTGGAAGATGCGGAGAATAAATTGCTGGAGAAGGCAAAGGAATATATAGAGAAATCGCGTAGAGATCCTTCTGTATATACCTGTAAGATGAATCCGATCCGCCTGATGGAGTACGAGGACGACAGAGACGAGGGCATCCCTATAGCTGATCTGGATATTGGTGATAAGGTGACACTGGTGCATCCTGTATTCCTGGAAGAGGGGCGCGAATCCCGAATCTATGGTTTTGAAAAGAGTCTGGACAATATCTATGAGGTGACCTATACGGTGGGAGATACCACACAATATTCCCGTCTGGGAGATCTGGAAAGTAAGGTAGACGAATTGGTCTATAAAGGACAGATCTATGGCGGTACGGGTTCGGGAGTATATGTGATCGGGAAGACAGACACGACCCTCCCTACAGATCGCAATGTATTTTCCGCTACGCGCACTCAGCTGGATTTCCTTTCCCGCAAACGCGATGATTTCGCAATGGGGCACATCACTTTTGAAGAAGGCATCACTGTGCGTTCTTCTTCTACTTCATTTATGAACCGGAAGGTGGTGTCGGACGCGATCGTAGAGAGGGAAGAAGATACTTCCATCGTCTCCCGGAACATTCTTGAAGAGGCAGAAGCGGCTTCACTGATAATGAGTGACGCCATCCGGGAGGTCACCTCTTCCGGAGGGATGGATGGTGCGACGCTGGGCGAGTTGGACAATGTAGATGGTACGTTCGATACGTTGGCCAATGGGAAATATGCCTTTGAGATGCGCAACGGGGTTCTCTATCCGGTCAGTGCCAACTCGTTGGGAGCATCCAGTGTGGTGAGGCTCACGTTTGTATCCGATGGGGTCACTACGGTGTCTTACGGCAACAGTGTGCAGATCGTGTACCACTTTTCTTCTACAGTGGACGATGAAGAGACCGGTGCCGGTACAGTGGTGTATACCGTGAACGGAAAGCGGGTGGCAGCCGGCACCATTCCTCAGGGAGAAAATTCGTTCGAGGTGGGTTCCTACCTCATTCTGGGTACCAATACCTTAGTGGTAGAGGTAACAGACAGTTACGGAACTACCCGCAAACTCACTTATGCCATTGACGCCATCAGTGTCTCTATCTCCTCCACGTTCGATGAGTCGCAGGTGTTCACCGGTAGCATCTCTTACAAGTATACACCTGTAGGCGCGTTGGAAAAGACAGTCCATTTTGTGGTAGACGGAGAAGAGATCGCTGCCGCGGTCACCTCGGTTACCAACCGCCAGCAAACCTACACCATTCCCGCTCAGTCTCACGGAAGTCATTCGCTGGAGGTCTATATTTCAGCGGAGGTGAGTGGAGCTACGATAGAAAGTAATCATCTTTTTTATGAGATCATCTGTCTGGAAGCGGGTAATATGACCCCTGTGATCGCTTCCTCATTCCGTGAAACGGAGGTGATGCAGTACAATACCTTACTTATTCCTTATCTGGTATACCATCCGGCTTCTTATGTGGCCGATGTGACCTTAGCGGTGGATGGAGAAATGGTTTCTACCCTTCAGGTAGAGCGTACCCTGCAACAGTGGAGCTATCGGGTATCACAGTCGGGCCAGGTCACTCTTTCCATTGCCTGTGGGGAGGCAGTGAAGAGTTTCCCGTTACAGATAAAAGAGTCTGAGATCAGCGCGGGAGCAGAGACGGAAGATCTGGAACTGTATCTTACTTCCATGGGGCGTAGCAACAGCGAGACGAACCGGCAGGAGTGGAAATATAAAGATATCGCCGCTCAGTTGGTTGGTTTCAATTTCTCTACCAATGGCTGGATACCGGATGAACAGGGAAATGTGATGCTGCGTGTGTCGGGAGACGCGCGTGTAGAGATCCCTTACCTGTTGTTTTCCAGAGATCTACGTATCAACGGTAAGACGATCGAGTTTGAGTTTATCACCAGCAATGTAACAGACTACGACGCGGTATTGGCCAGTTGCTGGGACAATGGAAAAGGGATTGAGATCACCCCACAGCGTGCCTTGTTTGCCAGTACGCAGACATCGGTGGAGGTGCAGTTCAAGGAAGAAGAACGGGTACGTATCTCTTTTGTTATCGAGGAATCCGCGGAGAACCGACTGATCTATACCTACATCAACGGGATTATTTCCGGGGTGGTGCAGTATCCGGTAAATGACAGCTTCGCGCAGGTCAATCCGGTAGGCATTACTATCGGCAGCGAACATTGCACGGTAGACCTGTACAACATCCGGGTCTATAACAACAACCTGAATCAGTATCAGATCCTGAACAACTACATCGCGGATATGGACGATATGGAGAAGAAGATGAGGCTTTTCGATCGCAATCAGATATTTGATGCCTATGGAGATATTGTATACAACCTGGTGGCGCAACAATTGCCTTGCCTCACTTTCATCGGAGATTTGCCCAACTACAAGGGAGATAAAAAGACCATTTCCGTGACGTATGAGAATCAGGAAGATCCTTCAAAATCTTTCACCGCGGAGAATGTACAGATAGATGTACAGGGAACCTCTTCCCAGTATTATCCGCGGAAAAACTATAAGACCAAATTACGCAGTGGAGTCACCCTGACGGAGAGTGGCTCGCAGCAGGCGAAGTATCAGTTGCGGAAAGAGAGTATTGCTGTGGATACATTCTGTCAGAAAGCAGACTTCGCCGAGAGTTCGGGCACACACAACACGGGTATGGCCAAGCTCATCAACGACCTGTTGAAAAAGTTGGGCTACCTGACCCCTCCGCAGAAGAAGGATGAGCGGGTACGTACCACGGTAGACGGATTTCCTATTGCCATCTTCCACAAGGCATCCGAAGAGGCTCCCCTGGAATTTGTAGGGAAATACAATTTCAACAACGACAAGAGTACGTCGGAGACCTTCGGGTTTGACGACACGGCGGAGTGCTGGGAGTTCTGCAACAACACTTCCGGCAGGGTGCTGTTTACCGAATCCGACTACAGCCGCTTAGATGCCGAAGGTGTTCCCGAGTGGCTCAATGACTTCGAAGCGCGGCATCCGGATGATGACGACCTCAATGCGGAATACGAGGCCGGAAAGATCCCTGTCCGTTTCAAACGGCTGACAGACTGGATCGTCTCTGTCAACGGAGATCCCGCACGTTTCAAAAGGGAATGCGCGGAGTATTTCGATGTGGATTTTTTGTTGGCTTACTATGTGATCACCGAACTGTTTGCCATGGTAGACCAGCGTGCCAAGAATATGTTCTTCGCCACCTGGGACGGTACACTCTGGTATCCTATCTTCTACGACAACGATACCGTTTGCGGTATCAATAACGAAGGGGATATCGCTTTCAGCTACAATGTGGAGTATCACGATCGCATCGGCACACAGGATGTCTTTAACGGGGAGAGTTCGGAACTCTGGAAAAATATGGAAGAGGCGTACGCGGACGAACTGGAGGCGTTGTATCGCAAACTGCGTGTAGAGGATCTGGTGTCTTACGAAAAGGTAATAGATGTCCTCAATACCGAACAGAGCGACCGGTGGTGCGAGGCGATCTATAATGCCGACGGAAAGTACAAATACATCGATCCGCTGATACATGGGTTCTACGACTACGGTACCAATGAGTTTATATATACAGGTGCCTATCTGTACGCGTTGCAGGGAAGCCGCGCGGAGCACCGGAAATGGTGGCTCTACAACCGTTTCCGCTATATGGACTCCAAATACAACACCGGTAACTACGTGAGCGACTACGCCACCATGCGTCTGTATACGCCCACCGACTGGACCGGAGTGGCTCCGGATCCGGATTTCGCACTGATCCCGTACGCGGATCAGTACCTCAAGGTCAGGTACGGATCGTACGGTACCAGCAGTGTACGGGCCGAAAGAGGAAAGGTGACGGTGATCCAGGCACCTGTCGGACAGACACTCAACGATACTGAGACCATTATCTACGGAGCCAGCCGGCTGAAATCGCTGGGCGATCTTTCCGGTAAGTATGCCAATACGATAGATGTCTCCAAAGCGGTGCGTCTGGAGGAACTGATCGTGGGCAGTGACCTGCCGGGTTACCGCAATACCAACCTCAAAACCCTGGAGGTGGGCAACAACAAGATGCTTCGCAGGCTGAATGTAATGAACTGTCCGGAGCTGACGCAACCGCTGGATGTATCGGGGTGTGAGAATATCGAAGAGGTGTATGCACGCGGATCGGCCATTACCGGAGTGGTGCTTGCCAATGGGGGAAGTTTGCGGGTGTTGCAGTTGCCGGATACGATACGCAGTCTTACTATGCGCAATCAGACCAGTCTCACACAGGAGGGTTTCAGCATAGAAGGAGTGGCTCAATTGTCGAGCCTGGTCCTGGAACATACACCGATCGATACGTTTGCCCTGTTGGCGCGGTGTCTGGAATACGACAAACCCACTCTGGAACGGGTAAGGCTGATCCATGTAGAGGGTTCCGCAGGTAGTGCGGATCTCCTGGCGCGACTGGCACAGATGGGAGGGATCGGTGAGAATGGCAACGATATTCCCACCGCAGTGGTGACGGGAGTGTGTAACGTTCCGGTTGTGTATCGGGTAGATTACGATGTATTGACAGAGACATTCCCGGAACTGAAGATCAACTACCAGTATATGTGTATCAAGTTTGCTGATCCGGTGGTGAAAGAGTTCTTTCTGGGCAAATGGGACACCAATCGCAACGGCGAGATTGATGAGGAGGAAGCAAAAGCGTATGAAAATATCGGGCTTGGATTCAAAGACAATCCCGATGTGGTGTCTTTCGATGAGTTCAGGCATTTTGAAAATGTATATTATTACTATGAAGACATCTTCCGCAACGCTTCTTCTTTGAAGAGTGTGTGCCTGCCTGAGAATCTGAAGAAAGACGAAGAGCGCGACAGACCCTATGCCTATATCGGATATACCATGTTCCTGGAATGTGTTTCTCTGGAGCATGTAGACATTCCGGATACCTACGATCTGATCAAAGGCTCTGCCTTTAAATCGTGTATCAACCTGAAAGAACTCAGATTCCCGGTTACTTTGAAAGAAATTTATGGAAATGCGTTTGAATATGCCGGATTGGAATCTGCCTATCTGCCGGATGCGTTGGAAACGATAGAAGGATATGCTTTTGCCCATATGCCTTCCCTGAGATTTTTCAGAATGGGACCCCATGTGAGATCTCTGGGAATAGGTATACTCCGGAATTGCGATAGCCTGGAAACGATCTTGCTGGAAGCTGTGGAGCCCCCTGCGCATGGATACGGAGCGTTGGCTGATAATCCCGCGACCATTTATGTGCCCGATGAAGCCTATGATATCTATTGCAATCATGAGTCTTACAAGCAGTATGCTTCCCGCATGAAACCTATGTCAACCTACAAAGAATAATAAAGAAAGGAGAGAAAACAATGAGTATATTATCCAATTCAGGTTTTTATGGCTTTCTCTGCTCGGCAGCGAAAAAAGCCGGAGAATATGTAAGTACGTTTGTGTCCGGTGTGTCCGGATGGATGATACAGAACAGTGGAGACGCGGAATTCAAGTCCATCTATGTCCGGGACAAACTGGTGACCAATGAATATGTTTACAACCGGATCCGGGTGACGGAAGATGAAGAGGTACTGACAAGCAACGGAAAGATCGCGTCGGCAGTAGAGAATGCCGACGGGACTTATACCATTTATCTGGATCTGCGCGAAGGAGATCTGAATCCTTTCTGCGACGGCGATCTGTTGCAGGGATATTACCACAGTCCGGGGAATAGTGGGGTGATCTATTCGGTGCAGAAAATGACAGTACAGGAAGACCCCGGTGGTGAAGATCAGTCTATGGTGGTGCAATGCGAAGAGGGAAGTTTTCCTCATCGTTACATGGTGATCGTGCGGGTAGGAAATGTCTTTGATACCGACAGACAGTCTTTTATCAAACTTTCTTCGCGAACCAATTGCCAGTATTTTTTCGACGGGATCAACTCGTTCGCGGCACTGGACGATCCGGACCATGTAAAGTGTGTATTGGGGAAAGCCGATCTGGGACTTTTCCCTTCCTGGGCGGTGCATGCCATCGGAGGAATGAAAAAATGGTTTGGACTGATAGCCGATGGGGTGATCCTGCGCGGACATTTTATCCTGGAGAGTACCAACAAAAGTATGGACGAGGAGATCGAAGAGATCAGTACCCGCTTTGAGGTACGTGAGGGAGAGATCTCTTCCAAAATAGAAGAGACCAGAAGATATGTGGAGGAGGCAGCACAGAGTGCCGGTCAGGCAGCGAAATATGCCGATCAGGCAGCGGAGGAGGCCGACAGGGCTCATGACTATACGGAGACGGTTGTTACATATACCAATGAAGTGATAAACACTGCGGATAAATTCTCGCAGACCCTTAGTCAGGCCACCGAGAAGGCAGTGGAAGAGGCTATAGATGGAGTAGAAGAAAAGGTCACAAGTGTGGTCTCCTCCGTAGTAGAACAAACGGCGGAGTCCTGGAAAGCAACCATACTCAATGGGCAGGATAATATAATATCTGCTATCAATGCCAGTACGGAAGGGGTGTCTATTCAGGGAAATAAGATCACCCTTACAGGAGCTGCTTCATTTAATGACAATGTAAAGATCGATACACTGGGTAGGATCAAAGCTGTGAATGCAGATATCACCGGCAAGATTACAGCAAGCAGCGGGAATATCGGAGAGCTCCTGATCAGGGATGGAGAGATCGTAGGGACGGATTCGGGTGGTAAGACGCGGATCCGGGTTACACGGGAACCACTTAGTAATTTGTCCAGTATGGGAGGAGAGTACTTTGAAACTCTGTTGAACAAAGATGTTACTAACTTCATGGGGGGAGACTTATATATTACTTATAAAGAGGTAAATGGTAATCCATCCTGGCCAAGTGATGAACAGGTACAAACACTTTCAAGCTTTTGCTCTACCAAAGTATTCTCTGTAAGTGCCGGATGTAGTACAACAATTAAATGGAAATATGAGAGTGATACTCAGATCAATGTGCATCCCAGAGGACAGATCACACAGGTTATCAGACTATCCCTGATTGATGCGAATAATAATACTGTTGTTAAAAGTTATACTGTAGATCCGGAAGGAGAAATTACTTTTAATATTGACAATGCAGGTCGCTATCAGATAAGATTTGATATGACTGCCAGACTCGACTACAATTCGGTAATTGATACTGTCTCCATAGACGCATATCTGGATATCAGATATGAAGTTTCTGTGACAGGAGAATTTTCCCAGCAATGTACGGTCATAGGAGCGGATGGATTCTATTCTTACTGGGGACCCAGTGATTATATTTATGCTCGCAGCAATAACGGTGAACTGGAAATAAAAATGATGGGAAATATAGATATCAGGGATAGAAAGAATAATTCGCTATTAAAATAATAGACCCTGTCAGAGATCTGGACAATGAGAGAGTAAATGAGAAGTCTTTATTTACTCTCTTTTTTTTGTTTTTACCCGGATCTTATATGGAGACATTCTATTATTGTTCCAGAGGATGGGAATGACATTCATTCGCCCGGTGCTGCTTTTGAAAAAGCTTTAACAGCTACGTATCCCGGTGCCGATCGTGTGAAATGGGAGAAAAAAGGCAATTATTTTGTGGCCGATTTCCATATGGACGGAAAGGAAAAAGAAGCCTGGTTCGATGTAGATGCTACCTGGAAAATGACAGAGACCGATCTGCTTTATTCGGAGCTGCCGGCAGCTGTGACTGCTTCGCATAAAACCGGTGAATACGGTAGCTGGAGAGTAGATGATGTGGATATGCTGGAATATGCAGCACATGCTACGTTGTATGTGATCGAAGTGGAAGAGAAGAAGAAGGAGATGCAACTGTTCTATACTATCGGTGGAGAACGGGTCGATACAAAAGATGTGACCAACAGCAGTGACAGTCACTGGCCCAAATAATTCCTGCTCATTTTTTCAGAAACGATGGATGCTGAAAGCATAGAAAAGGAGAGATCCGGGTGTAATGAGATCCCTGGCATCTCTCTTTTCTTATAAAGCACAGACGTTTTTCTTAGCCATAGGATGTCTGTCTGGGTGAGGGTCGGCTTTCAGAGACCCTATTCTTTGGTGAAGATCGTAATGAGAAGTAAGATAAAGCCCAGGAACAACAGAATAAAAGGAATCAGCAGCTGATTGCTAACGAAGGACCAGACCAATCCGGATAGGATCAGTAGCAATACAAGTACAAGAAGTATCTCTTTATTCATAGGGATTGTATACAGATCACCTCGTGCAGCCAGGAGAATGATCTTATCTACCTGCAAAGGTACTTGGTAGATAGGTGCGGATATGTTATCTGTACGTTAATTTTAGGTTAACAGAATTCCCTCTCCACCCGGTCCGGAGGATATCCTGGCAGAAAGGATAAAATAGAAAAGAGAGAAAAAATCCCATTTTGATGATATAAAAGTTATCTTTTTCTGTAAAATCATTGTTTATTTGTATGTATATTTGCGATAGCTATGTATAAAATGAAAGAAACTTTCATGCACGTATAGCGGTATGGTTCTAAAGACCGTACAATTGGTACAGACGAATACTTTACTGAAATACAAGAAATATGATAAAGCTTTTGTTGGTAGAAGATGATCCGAATCTCTCTTATATTATACAGGGAGGATTGGAGGATGTGATCGGGGGATACGAAGTGATTACCGCTTCCAATGGGAAAGAGGGTCTGCAGATGTGGAAAGAACATGCTCCGGACATTATTATTTCGGATATAGAGATGCCGGTGATGGATGGCTATCAGATGGTGGAACGTATCCGGCAGACAGATACGGATACTCCCATACTACTGGCTTCTGCTCGTATTTCTCCCAAAGATGTAACGGCCGGATACCGGATCGGAGCAAATAACTACATCAAAAAACCGTTTATCCCGGAAGAGCTGGATGCACATATCCAGGGAGTTCTGAAACTGAAAAACAATATTTCGTCCCGTAACGAAAGCAACCTGTTGAAGATCGGGGAGTATACATTGGATGCGGATCATGCTTCTCTTCGTCATACGTCGGGAACGGTGGTTACACTGACTTCGCGTGAAGCGGAAGTACTCCGTACCCTGTGTCAGAACAAGGGACAGATCGTGCGCCGGGAAGCCATTCTGGAGAAGTTCTGGAATACGGAAGGAAATGACTATTTTGCTTCCCGCAGTCTGGATGTATTTATCAGTAAATTGCGGAAAAAACTGGCCGATGATCCCAGGGTAGAGATCAAAGTGATCAAAGGAGTAGGGATCTGTGTGAATGATCAGAGCTGATCGTTGTATATGGACTCTGATTACTATGTATAGATGAAGCGATCTCTCAGGTGTAGAGATCGCTTTCACATTGTACCCCGGATAGATCACTTTTCCGTAAGGGATATTTGTCGCTTATAGGTCGAAAAAATAAAAAAACTATAAGTAAGAAATTTCCGCAACGATAGATGGAAAAGTATTTCTTTAGTTGCCTTCTGCGGGAAAGGGAATGTTCTTCCGGGAAATGATTTATGAAAAAAGGTTGCTCCCGAAAAGATCCGGGAGCAACCTTCAGACAGATTTTAATCTGTATGTACTTATCGGTTGTTGTCTTTCAGGATTACATCATGTGCGCCTCCTTCCACGATACTGGTAGAAGAAACTAAGGTGATGCGCGCTTTTTTCTGGAGTTCTTTGATGGTGATGGACCCGCAACTGCACATGGTCGCTTTCATCTTGCCCAGCGTCAGAGCCAGGTTGTCTTTCATCTTTCCGGCATAGGGTACGTAGCTATCTACTCCTTCTTCAAATTTGAGGGATTCCGTACCTCCCATGTCGTAACGCTGCCAGTTCTGCGCGCGGTTCGACCCTTCGCCCCAGTACTCTTTTACGTAGTTGTTGCCGATACGCAGCTTTTTGGTAGGCGATTCGTCGAAGCGGGCGAAGTAGCGACCCATCATCAGGAAGTCCGCTCCCATAGCCAGGGCCAGTACCATGTGATAGTCGTGTACCAGACCCCCGTCGCTACAGATGGGAATATATTTTCCGGTTTTTCTGCAATATTCGTCCCGGGCCGCTGCCACTTCGATCAGGGCCGTAGCCTGTCCGCGTCCGATGCCTTTCTGCTCACGGGTGATACAGATGGAACCACCACCGATACCCACTTTCACAAAGTCTGCTCCGGCCTCTACCAGGTAGAGGAATCCTTCCGCATCCACCACATTGCCGCCACCTACATATACATCGTCTCCGTAGGTCTTGCGGATCCAGCGCAGTGTATCGCCCTGCCATTCCGAATATCCGTCGGAAGAGTCGATACACAGTACATCCACCCCGGCTTCCAGTAGCGCGGGAACCCGCTCTTCGTAGTCGCGGGTATTGATACCGGCACCTACCAGTAGCTTTTTATCTTCGCTCAGCAGTTCGTAGGGGTTTTCTTTGTGACTGTCGTAGTCTTTGCGGAAAACGAAATAGGACAGCCGCTGGTTTTTGTCTATAATGGGAAGCGTATTCAGTTTATGGTCCCAGATGATCTGGTTGGCTTCGGTCAGGCTGATACCCAGTTGGCCCACCACCAATTTCTCGAACGGGGTCATAAACGCACTTACTTTCAGATCGTGCGGATCTTTCTCAGCGCGGAAATCCCGGCTTGTCACCATGCCTAAGAGTTTGCCATCTGATTTTCCGTTGTCGGTTACTCCGATGGTCGAATGTCCCGTCTGTCGGATCAGTCTGACTACATCCGCCAATGTATGGTCGGGAGTCACATTGGAATCACTTACCACAAATCCGGCTTTGAATTTCTTTACTTTACGTACCATATCTGCCTGGCTGTCTATCGGTTGCGAACCGAAGATAAAGGAGAGACCTCCGTTGCGTGCCAGCTCGATGGCCAGGTCCGGACCCGATACGGATTGCATGATAGCCGATACAACAGGGATATTCAGCTCAATGGGAGAGCGTTCACCGGTCTTGTGACGAACGAGCGGTGTTTTCAGGGATACATTGGAAGGTACACATGCTTTGGTGGTGAGCCCCGGGATAAGCAGGTATTCTCCGAATGTTTTGGATACGTTTTCTAAGTAGACTGCCATGATGATACTTTATTACGAGGTGAAAAATAACAAACGGTTTCTAAAATTGCGCAAAGGTACGAATTATTTATGAATAGATATTCGGAGATATGCAGAAAACTTGTAAGGTATCTGTATATAATAAAAAGTATGTAAAAATGGAGGGGATATGCCGGAGTGGACGAAACGCTGGAGCAAACAGCGGCCGTTCTACCCTGGTGAGACAGCCCCGGCGTATGGAACATTTGTCGGAGGCTTACCGGATGGACAAATGGACGAACGGGCTGTCCGGGTCAGAGGGAGTTAGGGTATTCAGACAGATCCGGGAAGTCCGGTTTTTCAGTTGTGGCTGATCTCTCACCAGGTTGTAAAACAGGGTGTTCCCCTTCTAAATGCCTGATCGTATGTAAACAGGCTGGATATCTATTACTGAAAACTCTTTACCTTTTCGGATATATCCTTCTGAAGCTATGGCTATCTGTGTCTGTTTGTCTGTTCTTCCTTTGATATGCTTTTCCCGATCTGTCCCGGAGCTATACCATATTTCTGTTTGAAACAACGGTTGAAATGAGCTTGTGTTTCAAATCCCAGTTCCAGGTAGATCTGTACAGGTCTGACTGTTCCGGTTGACAGCCTCTTGTAAGCTTCTTCCAGCCGTCTGGAAACAAGCCATCGGGTGGGAGTTGTATGGAATAACTTCCCGAACTCTCTGCGGAACGTGGCGAGACTGCGTCCCGAATACTCGGCAAAAACTTTTAAAGGCACATTGAACATATAATTTTGTTCCATATATTCTTTCAGATCTTTTCGGGGAAGTTCATCGGAATGACACAACGAGAACATCAGATCTTTATCTATAAGTGTCAGTACATACAGGGCTTGCTGAGATTTCATACGCGCCAGGCTCCGATCCAATACATAGTTTTTGTGGATAGAAAGTTTCAGGTCTGCGAACAGAATGTCCCAGAGATCATGGGGTGGTAGTTTTTTAGCGGTTACAGGTATATAATGTCTGTTTTCCGGATATGTATTTTGCTGAAAGTACCGTTTCAAAGCCTTATCCGAGATGTTCACACATATCAACCGGAAATAACCACTCCGGGGCGAAGGTATCATTTTTATTCGTGCCAGATTTCTTTTCGTTAACAGCATATATTCTCCTGTGTGGGCCTCATACTCTTTGCCGGAAATGGTGATATGAAAAGAGCCTTCCATAATATGGATCAACCGGTGAAAAGGCTCATCTATTTCGCGGTAAGTAAGTTGGTTGTAGCAAGTGTAATATACCGGATCATTGAATTTATAAAGTTTTCGTTCTGTTTGCATATGCAAAAATAGACAAATTACAGATTCTTACAGACAAATAAAAATGATATTTAAAGATAAAAATAAACAGTCCGTTCCTCTTTACCTTTGCAGTCAAAAAAAATATATATACAATGAAAGATAAATTATTGACCCCGGCCTATATCTGGTCTTTCCTGAGCAGTTTCCTGATGTTTTTCTCTTTTTATTTTTTACTTCCGATTTTACCTTTGTATCTGATCAACCAGTTTCACGCCGGGAAGTCATTGGTAGGGATTATCCTTTCTTCCTATACGATTACCGCTCTGTTTATACGTCCGTTCGGTGGTTACCTGGTAGATTCGCTTCCCCGTAAATGGTTACTGATTGTTTGTTACTGCCTCTTTGTGGCATTTTTCGGAGGCTACATATTAGCTACTACTCTATTTGTTTTTGCTATCCTGCGGGCACTTCATGGAATGGCATTCGGCATGGTTACCATATCCAGTTCAACGGTAGCCATAGATGTGATGCCTGCTTCCCGGCGTAACGAGGGGATCGGGTATTATGCTCTTTCCACGAACCTCGCTATGGCTGTTGATCCTACTGCTTCTCTATTTCTGTTTGATAGTTTCCGGAATTATACCTATGTTTTTATGACTTCTCTGATGGCCGGTATCTTGGGAATTATCTGTGCCGTTATGATACAAACAGTGCGTGTGCCTGTTAGAAAGAACAGGGAACCCATTTCACTGGATCGTTTTTTTCTGGTTAAGGGTTTACCCTGCGCGCTGATTTTTACGTTGATCTCTTTCAGTTATGGCATTCTGACCACATATGTTGCTATTTATGGTACCGACGAGGTCGGGCTCATAACCGGTACAGGTATATTTTTCGCTATTTTTTCTGTTGGTCTGGTTAGTTCCCGCCTGTTGGCTGCCGGTTTAATGAAAGCCGGCAAATTGAACAAAGTAATAAGGATAGGGATCCTCCTGATGGTGCTTAGTTATGGAATATTTATTTTTCTGAAAACAGCTTTGTCGTTCTATCTCTCAGCCTTTACATTGGGAATTTCTTATGGGTATGTCTTTCCTGCGTTCCAGGCTGTTTTTATCAATCTGGCCACTCACAATCAACGTGGAACAGCTAATTCCTCTTATTATATTTCCGGAGATCTGGGAATTGGTATTGGAGTGCTGGCCGGGGGATACATTGCGGAGTTGAGTAATTATACTACCGCTTATGTCACAGGATTGGGACTGGTGATATTGGGAGGAGTTTTGTATCAAGTAATTGGGGCAGGCTATTATGAGCGGAATAAGTTAACAGAACAATAGGTATCATTTATTTCCGGAACTTAGGCCGGAAGTCCAGAATGATCCCGTAGTTCATCCGCGGCATGGGGCGGGAGAGTACCGATTCGTATTCTTCGTTGAACAAGTTGTTTACAATCCCTTTTACCGACAGATCCATTACCTGGAACGAACAGAGCTTTTCCAACGATACATCGCTCATGAAATAGGGCTTTATCCGTCCGATCTTGGTGGCTGTTTCGTTGCTGGAAGTGGTATAACGTTCGCTGTAATAAGACCATTTGTAAGTAAACCGCCAGCTTTTGTAAGAGAGCTTTCCGGTGAAGGCCGAAGAAAATTCCGGAATGTATACCAGTTGTTTGCCCAGCGAATGGTCGTGCCAGGTAACCGGATCGCCGTGATTGATGGAGGGTGTCCAACCGAAGTTGCCATCCATCGCCAGTTGCCAGTCCCGGTCCAGCTGAATGTTAGAGGCAGCCTTCACTTCTATGCCATAAGCATGCACTCTTTTTACATTCATCGGGGTCCAGAAACCTTTGAAGGTCGGTAGCCAGACGATCCAGTCGTTGATGTGCGAATCGAACCAGGTGACCTCTCCCGTAACCGAATAGCTGTTTTCCTTCGCTAAAGAGAAGGCCACACCGGCGTCGTAAGTAAACCCCTTTTCTTTTTTCAGGTCCGGATTGCCTCCCGGCAGGAAATAGAGGTCGTTGAGGGTCGGAAAGCGGAAGTTGCGCGATACGGAAGCCTTGGCAATTACATTTCCCCGTTTGGAGATCACATAATCGGTAAAGAGAGCCGGGATCACCGGCGTCCATTGTTCGCCGTACATATCTTCCCGGACCACGGCAGACAATCCCAGCCGGTCGGTCGGTTGCCACTTGACAGAGGCATTGAACGAGAGTTCCGTCCGTGCCTGATCATAGCCTACTACGGCTTTGTTCCCCTCCTGGGTGATGATATTCATATCCCGGCTGTTCATAAAATGCTGGTGTGCCGTGATACCTGCGGTGAACATCCATTGGTCTGCCAGGGAGTGTTCGCTCTGTGCAGATCCATACAGGGTATTGACATAACTGTGCGAGTCGATCATCTGTACCCTGCTTCCGCTTCCCAGGTCGCGCGCATATTCGTATCCGAGATCCGTATACGTATATCCGGCTTTGACAGCCAGTTTCCAGTCGGCACGTACCCTGTCCCAGTTGAGTACACCCCGGAAGGTGTTCTCTTTCTGCTCGTTGGTATATTCCGTGTCGTTTTTGTAGTCTACATTCAGCATCGGTACTCCGCGCCGGGATTGCATGTACCAGGCAGATAGTCCCAGACGGTCTCCCTTTCCGGTGTTGTAGTAGATCTCCTGGAGCAGGTGCATGTCGTGGAAATCGCCTGATTTGTTGCGCTCCGTCGGATAGTAGGTATCGATGATGTTCATCTCGTCGTCGTAGATATTCTCCTTTTTGTTGTAGTTGCGGTATGTGTACCGGTTTTCCGAGGAGGAGTAGACGATGCGGGTAGAAGCCTGCCAGTGTCTGTTGCCATAGGTCAGTCGCAGAAATTCATCGAAGGTCCGGAAAGAACTGATGCCCTGGATGTATTGCACGCCGAGTCCTTCTTGCCGGGCCGGTTGGGTAGAGAGGGTGACGGCTCCTCCCAGCCCGCCTCCGGTGGTAAGGATGGAAGACGTTCCGTGCAGCAGCGAGGCGTTGTCGATAAAGTAGGAGGGGATCATGGAGAAGTCTACCATTCCCAGCATGGGAGAGTTGAGCTTCATTCCGTTCCAGGTTACCTGCGTATGCGAAGGAGATGTTCCGCGAAACGAAGCCGTGGAGAGGGTAGCCCGTCCGTATTGTTTGATAAATATAGTGGTGTTCTGGGTCAGTACATCTGCCATAGATAGGGTAATGTTTTCCCGGAGAACGGTAGTGTCGAGTTTGGTCTGTTGCACCCCGATGTCCTGGATGGGGCGGCGGCCGTAGATATGTACCTCATCTATCTTCAGGCTGTAGGCGACCCTGTCTGTCCTTCGCAGGTTAGTGGCATCTTCCTGCGCGCGCAGAGAGAGTGTGAAGGGGCAGGTAAGGAGCAGGCAGAGGGTATATGTCTGTATCTTCATGGTGTCTTTTGTTTGATTGGGTTCTCTATTTTACCGCCAGCAAAAGGCTCCCGGGATAATACCCACCCGGAATTCGTCTAATAGTTCTCCCTGCGGGGAGTATCGTAGTACCACCCCCGGCTGTACATAGTCGATGGCATCGGCTACATATACCTCGGAATTGACAGGATTCACAGTCAGTCCGTAATAAAGCGTATTTCTTTCTTCCAGGAAGGGGCGTACCGGTACACGATTGGCGGTGACATCCATGGCCCAGATGGATTTATTGATCCAGTAAATGGTATCGCGTGCACCATTGAGTTGTACCTCGGAAGGCCAGTCGCCCAGATTGAATTTGAATGATCTGTCGACTTTGAATAACTCCGCGTCGATGCAGTAGAGCGAGGGAGCTTCGTATCCATACGGACTTCCTTCGTACCCACCGTCGGTAATGGTCCATATTTTGTTGTACTTATCCATCACCAGAGAGGTCGGCTGGATGCCTATCACCAGTTCGTCCACTACTTCATCCGTTTCCGTATCTATCTTGAGGATGCGGTTCTGGTACGACCAGCAATTGGTATAGACATATTTGCCGTATTGTACCATCTGTTCGGTAGATCCCGATTCAAAATCCATATCCGTCTCCACATATCCGGTGATCTGATAGGTCTTCGGATTTACAATGTAGATACGAGGGTCCCAGATCTGGGTGACGTAGGCTTTCTCGTCGCTCAGGAAATGCATGTAGCGCGGAGAGGTGAATCCGGTGATGCGTCCTACCTCTTTGAATGTATCCATATTTATGGCAAAGATCACTCCGGAGTTGTTGACCACCACCCAGCCGATCCCGTCGCGGATCACCATAGATTGTGCCACATCGCCCAGTTTCATCCCGTTGGCGCGGGCGAACACCTCGTTCTGTACGATTCTGGTTTCCGGGTCGTAGAACGAAAGAGACGCGTTGCCGTACATGAAATTGCCTTCGTTGGTAATGAACAGTCCGGATCCTACGCTGAATTCTTCCTCTTCGATAGGACCGTAGTCTATACAACTGAAATTCAGGAACAGGCAGCACATGAAAAAAAGCCTGATACTGTGTGTACGCATAAAAGTGTGTTTTGTATTCTATATAGAACAGGAAAGGAGTATCCGCTTCGGATGCGGATACTCCGGATGTAATTGTCTGTCTTTTTTATTGTTTCGTAAACTGTCCTGCTTTCATATCTTCGTATGTCGGATTGTATCTGCAATTCTTTACCGTCCACGTCTCATCTGAAAGCTGTTCTACTACATTTTTAAACATAGAGAAATCCTCAAGCAAAGAGTAGCCTATGATTTTCACCGCATCTGTTTTTTTCAGGTTTGGAAGCAAAACCTGGCTTAATTTCTGATCCGGGAACCAATCGCTGTATCCGGAGTCATATACCTCACCACTCAGCAACAGGCATCCTTCTATCTCTTCTAAAGAGGGAAAACGAATGGATTCACACGCTTCGGTCATCACCTCAGTTGTCTGAACAGCCAATCCTTTTCCGGCTACTTTCTTTAGTTTGGGGAAAGATAGTTCGGACAATCCTGTGGTTAGTATATCGATCGTTCCGGGACTCTCGTTATCAGAATATACGATTTCCGTGCCGGTCCCTACCTCTTCCAGCGAGGTGAGGGAGAGAGAAGTAATGTTACCACTACGTATATACAGTTGTCCTCCGACTTTCCGGAGAGCAGGTACCTGAAGCGTATGCAGAGCTGTCATCTGGTAATCTACAGAGAAATAGCCACCTACCTCTTTCAGGGCGGGCATATGCAGTTCCGTACATTCGTGCAGATACATATAGATGTTCTTCTCGACCGTAGCGAACGGCAAAGTGACCGGACCATGGTTCCGTCCGTAATAATAGAGATCTTTTAAGGAGGAGATCCCTTCTATTTCCGGATACGTACCATTCAGATAGAGGGTCGCGTTCAGCTCTTCCGGTCCATAGATGGAATGGATATTGGTGTTGGACAAAATCAGGGAGTCTCCTCCAAAATTAATGTGACTGATATCCAGCTCCTGATCGGTCAGTGCCTGGATGTTGTTCAGCTTTAATCCGCCCAACTGGTGCAGGTCCGAAAGATCGGGCAGGCGCGTAAGGGCTGCCAACCTGGACAAGGTGATCCTTCCACCTACAGATTGCAGTTGATCCATCCCGATCTCTTTGATCCCGGTATTCTGGAGGGTGCCTCCTATGACGTCTGCGGAATTACTGGTAAAATCAATGTCTCCTTCTACGTTTTTGAGGTTAGGCAGACGAATGGTTTCAAACTCAAAAGGGATGTGAGGGAGCAATACAGCACCTGCGGAAGTCAGTTTCTCAAATGTAATACCCATCAGTTTGGGAAAGGCCGTGATCTCGATCTTTCCGGATACAGTCTCCAAAGATGGTATCTCCACATACATCAGTTCACTTCCGGTACTCTCTTTCGTATATCCTGTGAGGACCAGATCACCTGCTATGGATGTCAGGGCAGACAGGTCTGTAGATACCAATGTCGCGGAATGGATGGTTACATTGCCGGCTATGGTAGTCAGCGCGGGCAGGTGGATCCATTGGATGCGATCGCTGTATATCCTTACCTCTCCGTCTATCGATCTCAGACGTGGTAAACTGAGTAAAGCCTCCCCATTCAGCGCCTCCGAAGGAGATCCCGAACTACCCACTTGCAATCCACCGATGGAGGTTATGGCTTCCAGGGCTAATAAGTCATTTCCCTGATAACTGTTCCGGATGATCAAGGCTCCTTTTATCTCTTTCAGAAGTTCCAGCCCTTTCAGGTCTTCGAGTGGAGTAGCTTCCGGATCGTCGGAACCCAGGGTCAGATTGCCCAGGATCACAGTGACTCCTTTTTCTGCCAGCGCGTCTATGTCTGCCCGTGACAGGATAGTTACGTCTCCTTCCTGCCGGATCTCATCTTTAATGACCCGGTATGTATAATCGCGTGGATCTCCGTTGTAAGAGGTTACTTTGAAAGGGCGTTCCTCATCCCAATTGGTGATGGAGGAGGGATCGGGCAGAATGGTAGCAGAAGTGGAGTAGATAAATTCTACTTCTGCATGGTTTAGCGACACGGTATAGGGTACAGTGACGGTGATCTGCTGGTTTTCGATCTGTGCGGTGTAGGTCTCTTCGCCTACAGTGAGTTGTACAGAAGTGATAAAGTTGTCGTCTGCATCCTCGGGCAGGAACTCTTTGTCGTCTGAACATCTCTGCATGCAAAAAGTCAGTAAAAATAATAATAATAAGATATATTTTTGTTTCATGATTCTAAACGAATTAGTTGTTTTCCAGGGACAGGTCTATAAACAAACATACCTCGGTAGAGAGCTCGCCCAGCCATCCGCTTTTGGCGTTGATACCGGTTTGTACTTTGATGAAGTCGATGTATTTCAGATCCGCGGGAGTACCGTCCCGGTGTATCGCGTTGCAGATCCTGAATCCGTTCCGCTGTCCGCTTCCATCTACTGCGTCTCCGCTCAGGGAATCTTCTCCGAGGTTATCGGCATAGCCCCAGGCATACGTCTGGTTGGCCCAATGTCCGGTTTGCGGATCTTGTATGTTTCTGGATTCGAGCCGTGTACCCCGCAAGGTGTAGACATCTTCTTTCACCCAGGCCGGGTAATAGAAATCCTGCTGGTGCCAGGCAGACAGGTAGTCTATATGTCCGCTTTTACCTTGTGAATCAGTCCATTGTACATTCATTCCTTTGCCAGCCGGTCGATAATAGGTGATTTCATATTCTTGTATCGTACCGGAACCGCCGGTCTCGCTTCCTTTAAGTTCGTACCATTCGTCATTGGGCAGTCCGTCTCCGTTGGTATCCTGCATCACCCATACAATACCTGGTTCGGAACTTCCTTCAAAGGCGTTTGCCTGGATGGCAAAGTCATAGGCATTCTCTGTCCGTGGTATACTGTGGTCAAATCCGACTACGATGTATCCGCCGAACCCACCTAAGGAGACCCAGTTTTCCTGTTTCAGGCGTTTTTCAGCATAAGTAATAGCATCTGCATGAGTAGTTTCACTCCCTGTGAACCCACCTGTTTTGAGTTCGCCGATAAATTGACCGGGAGCCGGCGTATATTCGTACACTTTGTTCCATAAGGCAGAACTGCTGCCTGTAGCAGCCTGGTAGCGCTGCTCTTCGCTGTCTTCCACACAATACACGTCTGTTTCCGCACGTACTTTGCTCATAGAGCGCGTTACATTTCGCGTAAGCCGGGCGGTAGTACTTAATTTATCGGTGACTGATACGGCGATTGTATATTTTCCCGGAACAGAAGGAGTAAAACGAAACATGCGTTCTGTGGTTCCGGTCATTTCTCCGTTTATTTCCCATTCGAACAGTGGATCCCGGAAATATTCCAGCAAAGGATATAGATAGACCGGGCGTCCGGCGAAAGTATACCGGTCTGTATATTCTTCAAAATAGGAAAGGGATCCGAATGTTACTACATACGGCAATTGCTCTACCACTTCCACTTCTATGTCTCTGCGGGCCGTTCCGTCTATATTAGATGCTTCTATGGTGACGATGTACATTCCTGTTTCTGTTTCATTGAATGTGTAACTCTCCTCTGTACTTACCGTTTTCCCTTCGCGTATCCATTGACAGGTAAAGTCTTCCAGATCGGAATTCTGAATATCCGGTGTTAAGATATAATCCGTTGCAGCCAGGACTTTAAGCCCCGAAGCAGGGATAGCCAGAGAGATAACCGGAACTCCCAGTTCGGCCACTTCCACTTTCAATAATTCTTCGGCTTTACCTGCGTCGGTCTGTACACGGAACGTGATATATACCTCTCCGGGTTCGTCCCAGCTGCTTGTGTAGCTGGCAGAAGTACCTACTAATTTGTTGTCTATGGTCCAGGAAAAAAGCGCGTCGTCCGCATATTGCACCGTGGGAGCAATGGTGAGTGGATGTCCGACTTTTACCGCATATATGCCGGTCTCACTATCCAGCTCTATCACGGGTGGAGATTTTATATCTGCCTCGATCCTGTTATCCTCATTGCAAGAGGAAAAGAGAGACAAGATAAATAAAAGAATAAGGAATAAACTGAACTGTTTCATGTGTTTAGTTATAAAAGATCGCGATTGTATGTATAAATAAGAGGGATAGCTTCTTTTTATAAGGATACAAGACCAACCGGACAACTCTTTGTGGTTGCATTGCCCGGTCGGTGAGGATCAAACTTTCATCAATTGAGCGCGATGTATATATCGTCTATACAGGCATACGCAGGGGTGTTCAGCCCATACGTACCCGAGTCAGACCCTTCGAAATCAAATTCGATCTTGTTGACCGTTTGTTTCTTGATGTTCACGAGATCAAATTCGGTCCAGGTATCGATCAGGATATTTTTTCCATTCCGGAAATCGGCCAGCGCGATGGTATCACTTGCTACCGGAGTGGCAGATCCGGCTTTATAGCCCCGTGCGATCATATTAAAATATCCTTTGTTGTCTTTCAGGCTCCCCTGAGTGAAAGCATTACCGTTTTCCATCACTCCATAGGTATAAGAAGAATTACATACATACATCCTGTCGAATCTTCTTTCCGTGTTGTTGGTAAAAGCCATGCTCGAAGTCCCTGCATAGCCGGTATATGTATCGGTATAGCCGAATACGACGGCGAAATGGTCGCTACCGTTTCGACCAGCTCCTGCATTCGCTCCGTCTTCAGAGGCTACATTGTATACACTGCACTGATTGGTGTAGCTATACCACCAATCGGCAGTGCCATTGGCTCCGGTATTGGAACGGTAGTTCCATTTGGAAACCGCTACGCCTCCGTTCCAGAAATTATAGCTTCCGCCCCAACCATCTTCGTTGACCCCATATTCCAGATTGGTCAGAGGATCTACCTGAGACGTAAAGCGCGGATATCCGGCTACTGGGACATATCCATCATACAGATTGGCTCCGTAAGAAGTGGGTCCGGCAGTGATAAGGCCGTTGTCTTCAAAATTGACCAGAAGATAACCGTCTTGTATGATACCACGTGTGTCTCTTTCAGAAGGTTCCTGTGGGTTGAAGAAATCATCTTCCTGGCTACAGGAAGAAACCCATACTACGGCCAGTGCGGTGCAGCACAGTGCCAGAAACTTAAATTGCTTTGTCATAACACATAAAATTTAAATAATTAATAAATATACGTGCCATGAGAAGAATGAATGATGCAAATAGAGGGATAACCCGGCAGAGAGCTGTTATCGGTCCGTTTGAATCTGCTTCATGATCCTGTGGCGCAATTCGTTAAGTTTATCTATCGCAGGTTTTCCGGTGTACACTTTTCGGAACAGTCCTTTATGTAACGCATGGTACACAAAGGACTCCTGCAAAAACTTAATAAATGGATCTCGGGAAAACTTTCTGCTGATCCGGGTAGGGCTGTTTTTTGTATACAGGATGTATACGCATTCACCGCTACCGTTCGCAGCCGGGACAATGATTCTGATACGGAACAGACGCATGCATCCGTTGGTAGTAAAAACCTTAAACCACGAAAGTTTTACCGAAATACGTCCTGGCAGGTTTTCTGACTTGTCCGATCTTATACGCCCTCCCGGAATTGCTCCAGTGGCATGGAATGTATAAAACCTCTTTGAGGACTTACAGCAGCGGGTACTGTTCAGGATTCGCACCTGATTCCCTTTTCAGTGCACTCTGCGGATGAAGAGTGTACCACCAAAACTGCGGCAAAGTTATAAAATTTATTTAAGAATGTGTATAAAGACCGTTTTTTTTGTTAAAGCGTTTTTTGGGGTGCTGTCTTTTTCTCAGGATAGGATGCGTATGCTCGTTTCCGATCCAACGGCAGATCTGTGGTAGTTCCCGGCAGATCCGGGAACAGGCTTCTGACCGGATTTTTATAAAAGGATTTTTTGTACACAATTGATCTAAAACCTGTTTCCATTTGTTCTCTTTTTTAGTTCGGATACAAGTAGATCATTCTGTCCGGACCGAAGAAGAATATAGAGTTTTTTAATTTATAGATAGAAAACGTATGATTACAATTGTGGCCCGTTGCGTCGTGAAAAAAGGATACAAAGAAGATTTTGTTGCTGCTGTGCAGAAGATGATAACAGAGAGCCGGAAGGAACAAGGGAATGTTTCTTACACACTGATGGAGGATGTGGATAATGAAGATGCCCTGGCATTTATTGAGGAATGGAAAGACCTGGATGCCATAGAAGAACATGGGGCGCAACTGCATTTCAGGGAGGGGATCGGAAGTATCCGGGAACTGATAGAGAGTATGGATATTATGAAATATCAGGCGGTGTGATCGTGTATCTTAATCAGGGGAACGAATGAAAGTATTATTGGTCAATGGCAGCCCGAACGAGCGGGGATGTACCTATACAGGGTTGAGAGAAATAGCCGATGAGTTTCAGGAACAGGAGATCGGAAGTGAGTTTTTCCAGATAGGCAAGCGTGTGGTCAGAGGATGCATCGCCTGTATGAATTGCCAGCGTACGGGGAGCGGACATTGTATATATAAGGATGATCTTTCGAACGAACTGATCGACAGACTGCATGCCGCGGATGCTGTTGTTGTGGGTAGTCCGGTCTATTACGCAGGTATCTCCGGACAGGTAAAGTGTCTGTTGGATAAAGCCTTCTTTGCGGGCAGAGGGTTTGATTACAAGCCAGCGGCAGCTATCGTCAGTTGCCGTCGGGGCGGAGCCAGCGCGGCGTTTGATCAGTTGAACCATTATTTCACCATCAGCAATATGCCTGTGATCTCTTCTCAGTACTGGAACCAGATCCATGGATATACACCGGAGGATGTACGTCAGGATCTGGAAGGATTGCAGACAATGCGTACACTGGCCCGGAATATGGGGTGGCTGCTGCGCTGCATCACAGCCGGGGAGCAAAGCGGGATCTCCAGGCCGAAGCAGGAACCACGGGTAGCGACCAACTTCATCCGGTGATCTGAAAAGAGTCTCTGTTCTTTGCCGAAAGCGTATCTATAGAGGTGTATCTGATTTTTTTCTACTCCTGTTGCATCGGGAAATGTACGTACCGGCAAACCTGCGATCACTAAAAAACTCCTGGTGAGTATGTTTGGGAATTCTCTGCTTAACATCGTCTTTTGTTCGATGATCGTATATCTTTTTATCATCATCGGATTGCGTATTTTCGGAAAGAACGAACTGACGCAGTTGTCTGTATCGGATCTGGTTTTCGTCTTACTGATCAGTAATTCGGTGCAAAACGCGATGGTAGGAGGAGACAATACGTTGTTGGGCGGGATTGTGGCGGCAGGCTCTCTGTTTCTGCTCAACAGAGGGCTGGACCTGTTTCATTACAAATCGCCGAAATTTGCTAAGCTGATGGATGGTGAACCGGTGGTTCTGGTCCGGCATGGGAAATTGAATCACACACAGATGAAGAAAAATCGTCTGACCCTCCGGGACCTGGAGGTAGTTCTCCGGGAAAATGGGATAGGGAATATAGAGACCGTGGATCTGGCCATCCTGGAGATAGACGGAAAGATCAGTATCCTCTCTGATGAAGATATAAAGAAAGGTAGTAAACTGGGTGGGGAAAAATGAAGAGATCTACTGATTTACGATTTACTGATTTACGATTGAAAATAAAGGACTATGTGTCGAGCCGTTTGTCATTTTGAATCGACGGTCGATGTGCTCAATCGAAATCCATGTAGTCAATGTCAGCCTATAGAGATTACGTATTAGGATTTACGAAAGGTTTACATATATGTTCTTTCTGTATTTTCAATCGTAAATCGTAAATCGTCAATCAGTAACTCCCTTTGTTCTTTGTTAATCTACAAACTTTACAATCTCCTCTCTTTCTTTCCGGGGAGTGGTAGCAGAAGGCGTTCCTGCCGGATAGCCGAGAGGGATGATGGCTACCGGTACCAGGTTTTCCGGCAATTCCAGTTGCCGGCTACAGACCGCCGGATCGAAGTGGCATACCCAGCAGGTGCCTAATCCTTGCTCCGCGGCAGCCAGACAGAGATGTTCTACCCCGATCGCTACATCTATATCTCCATGATCTTTGTTGTCGAACCCCCGTTTCCAGGAAGTCGTCTTATCGTAGCAGGCAACGATATAGACCGGAGCCGTAGCAAACCATTTGCGTGGATAGGCTGGATAGAGATTCCGCCTTCCTTCTTCGCTACGGATCACAAAGAAACGCCACGGCTGGAAGTTGGCTGCCGAAGGGGCAAAACGTACCGCGTCGAAAATATATTCCAATTTCTCCTGTTCCACTTCACGGGCAGAGAAATCTCTGACGGAAATACGTTGTCTGACAAGTTCTAAAAAATGGTTCATACTTTGATCTGTTTTTAAAAAGTTGTTGTGAATGGATCTGCTGCAAAAATACAGTCTTTTTTATAACAGATCCGGTATACTTTTTCCTATAAACGGTATATTTGTGCTATGGAACGCCGAAATCTGTATCAACCTTTTGAGGTGAAACACCAGCGGTGCGACAGTTGTCCGCTGGAAGAGCATACACATACCTTTTTCGAACTGGTGTATATTGTGGAAGGCAAGGGCCTGCAATGTGTCAACAAGCATGTGTTTGATTACCGCGAAGGACACCTTTTCCTGATCACTCCCAGGGATTGCCATTCGTTTGATGTACATACAACCACTGCCTTCACCCTGATACGATTCAGTAATATATACCTGGATTCGTACCGGCTCTCCGCCGAAGAACGCCGCCGCATGGTATACATTTTAGAGAATGCCAGCCACCGTCCCGGTTGCGTATTCAGAGATGCTTCGGATCAGTTGCTTGCTCAGGGTATCCTGGAAGGGATCTTGCGAGAGCATCTGGACCCTAAAAAAGACGGAGAGGAGCTGATACGGCAGTTGATCTTTACCCTGTTGGTGATTGTGGCGCGCAACCTTACCCCATCGGTATACCAGATAGAAAACCCGGTTTCGGGGGTGCGCTCCTTAGATATGCTGGAATACATTCAGAAACATATCTGTGAGCCGGAGAAACTACTCTCCGGAAACCTGGCGGCAAAGTTCGGTATTTCTGAGTTTTACCTGGGGCGATTCTTCAAGAAGCACACCAAAGAGACTTTGCGGCAATATATATCGGGCTGCAGAAGACGGTATATCGAAAGGCGATTGACAGAGACGGATATGCGTATCAATGAGATAGTCGCTGAGATGGGATTTACGGATGAAAGCCATCTGAATAAGTTTTTCCGCAGGCACACAGGACTTAGTCCGGGAGTATACAGGTTGCGTCACACTTCCTCTTCCGGGGAAATGGAAGGTCCGGAGAATAGATGATCATTCTCCGCATAAGGCATCCAGATACTTAGCCAGATAGAATTCCGTATCTCCGGATTTATATTGCACGATGTAGCGGGGATGTTCCAGTTCGACCAACCGGCAGAAGAATTTCTCTTTCCGGTTGATCTCACGGATGAATGTTGCGTTGCGTTTGCCGAGTATATAACAGACTTCCGTATCTATGCCGAAGGAGATCTGCCGTCGCAGGCTGCTGACCATAAAATCGTACATGGTACGGATCAGTTCTTTATCGTCGTAATAATTACAGTTTACCCAATTGCCCTTTTTATTGTACCTGATAAAGCCCAGCGGACAGATGGAATTGATGTAGTAATCTCCGTAGAATTTTTCGGCTTCTCCGTATGCCCGGATCATGTCGTAGATAAAGACAGAAGAGGGTTCGTGGGTAGAGACCGACTCCAACCGTATGCCACAGACATCGTTCATGCGTTTGGAATCGGTGAAAGGAATGCCTGTGACACCCGCACCCAGACGCCCCGGATTGATGCCCAGGATGAGTTTGCGGGGATTTTTGTCGTTATAGAATTTGTTGTAGAGCTTTTCGGAAATATCGTTTATCTCCGGATTGCTCTGAAAAGGATTGAGTACCTGTATGTGATCGGGCAGAGGACCGGTAAACGAAAGTCCCCCGTTGAACTGAATCACTTTACTGCCAAATGTTGCCATGTTGCCTTGTTTACGGATCGGTTTGTTGATGGATATACAAACTTATATAAAATCTGTGATTTATAAGTGAACCTTGGATAAAAGAATTGCTTTTTCCGGAAAGCAGAATATAGAGGTCTTTTTGGGACACCGTTGAAATGTATCTGATAAATTTAAAGCATACGTGTAGGAAATATGGGGATCAGTTGTGGATAAGTATATAGATATTGAGGTAGGTGGCAAAAGCAATCCAGAGTATATAAGGAACAAACAGCCACGCGCTCACCCTGGATACCGGATACACCTTGCAGGCATAGTAAATGATCATACCTTCCAGCAGCAGGATGTCTATGGCTCCCAGTAATGGGTTCTGATATACAAAGAAGAAAAAGCTCCACGCGAAATTCAACAGGAGCTGTATGGAAAACAAGGTGATCAGGAATTTCTTCCGGTTACTATCGGAATTGATTACCAGACCTATGGAGACTCCCATACACACATACAGTATGCTCCACGCAATGGGAAATATACGGTTCGGGGGGCTCAGTGACGGCTTTTCGAGCGAGGGATACCAGGTCTGTACAGAGTCTGTCTGGAAGTAGCTGGCAATCCCGCCCACTATAAAGCAAATAGCTATGGGGATCAGTATCCCTAAAGTCTTTTTCATATCTTTTTTTTCTGATGATTAGATCCCGGATGGAATACATTTCTGTTTAAACTTATATCAGAGGCAATTGGTTCACTGAAAATGAGTACATTTGGATGCTGGAACAAGGTAATAAAGAAGTGCAACCTTCTGACGAACGGCACAGGGAATACCCGTGGGTTTTGACTTCTGCGATCCATCAGGTATCTTTGTGTACATATACCCTTGAACGAATATGTCTGAAATCTGGAATCTCTGGCACGGTTGCCATAAAATCAGTGAAGGTTGCCGGCATTGCTACGTCTATCGTGGAGATGCCCGGCGTGGTGTAGACAGTACGGTGGTGCAGAAGACTCAAAGTTTTGACCTGCCGGTCCGGAAAAAGAAAAACGGAGAATAAATATAAGGTGCCTCCCGGTACAGAGGTGATGACCTGTTTTACTTCCGACTTCTTTGTGGAGGATGCCGATGTGTGGCGCGCTGAGGCCTGGGATATGATCCGTGAGCGGAAAGACCTGACTTTTTTATGATCACCAAACGTATACACCGGTTGCGGCAGTGTCTGCCGGACGATTGGGGCGAGGGGTATGACCATGTAACGATTTGTTGCACCATAGAGAACCAACAACAGGCCGATTTCCGGTTACCGATTTATAAAGAGGCTCCTCTCCGGCATAAGATCCTTATCTGTGAACCTTTGCTTGGCCCGATCGATCTTTCCTGCTGGTTGGGCGGTTGGGTGGAACAGGTAGTAGCAGGTGGGGAGTCGGGCAGGGAAGCCCGCGTCTGTGATTACGAATGGGTCAAAGCCATTCGTGATGCCTGTGTGGAGAAGAATGTCGCTTTCTGGTTCAAACAAACGGGTACCCATTTCAGAAAAGAGGGACATCTTTATCAGGTAGCCCGCCAGTTCCAGCATGCGCAGGCACGCAAAGCGGGTATCAACTTTCGGCCCTGATCGCTGACTGGCTCGTCAGGATGGTAGGTTACCTGACGAAGAGGCAGAGATCGGGATAGGGGAGAAAAGGATGATTTCGTTTGTCCCGATCCCGTATTTATTTGTATGTACATACAGGATCGGGACAAAGAGAATAGGGTCGGATATGGCTGCATCCGGGCCGTCAGGATTCTCCTTTTCCGGGGAAAAATTACAGGGCTTTCCGTATTTTCTTACCTACTTTTAATGCCGACGCCGGGTTCTGTCCGGTGATTAGTCGTCCGTCTACCACTACATAAGGCATCATCGGGGCTGATTTCTCGAATCGTCCTCCGTGTTCTTTCAATCTGTCTTCCAACAGGAAAGGTACGATCTCTTCCCGTTTCATGATGACCTCTTCTTCGTTGGTAAATCCTGTGACTTTCTTTCCACTGATCAGGAACGTTTCATCGCTCAGACGCACATTTACCAATCCGGCCGGTCCGTGGCAAACAGCCGCTACCACCCCCCCCCGGCTTCATAGATCTGACGGGTGATATGGGCCAGTTGGGTATGGGGAGGAAAGTCCCACATAGCACCGTGTCCGCCTGCAAAGAAAATGGCTTCGTATGCGAACGGATCTATATCGTCAGGTTTCATACTGCTGATCATCTTTTTCTGATACTTCTGGTTGTTCCAGAACATGCGGTTGATCGGATCGGTCAATTGGAAACCATCGACGGGAGGAGTACCTCCGTGGGGACTGACAAAATCAATTTCATACCCTGCTCCGGAGAGTATTTTCCACGGATGGGCCACTTCAGACAGGTAATACCCTGTATGCTGGTCTGTGTCTCCCAATCTGCCATGACTGGTCACTACGAACAGGATCTTTTTCCCTTTATTCCGTTTTTTGCGTATAACTTTTCTTATCTTTTTAGCAATCAGACAAGTGGCCCCTAACAGGGCGGCCGAAACTATTATTTTCTTCATCTTACTTTATTTTATACATGTGAGTCAGAGTCTGTTATTTTTTAGCTTTGGCTTTTTTATTCCATACTCCCGAACCGTACAATGCCCATGCGATGAGTAAAGGCTGAAAAAAAGACGTTCGAAGCGTTTCTTGTCAGTATCCAGTCCGAACGCGTCTCTGTGGTGTGTACACTGGGAGATATTGCCCGGAAATACCATGGCAAAGAAGGCTGCTGCCGCAAGTCCGGTATATTTCCGTTTCCGGGCCAGTACCATCAGTGCCAAACCCAGGGAGATCTCTACTCCGCCGGATAATAAAACGGTCAGGTCTTTGTCCAGGGGTACCCAGTCGGGTACCTGTGCCTGGAAATCGTCACGTGCGAAGGTCAGATGGCTGGTACCGGCAAAAGTCAGGAAGGTACCCAACAGAATTCTGGCTATGTCTTGAGAATGAGATACTTTCTTCATACTATTATTTTTTATGTATGCTATGGAAACAGACCTGTATGGTATCTGTCATGGAGTATACAGGTGTATAGAAGAACCGTGTAAAGGCAGCTAAGGTTTGTACATGTAATTTTTATTTCGCTGAATTGCCATTTATTAACTAACGATGTCTGCGCATGCTCTGCTACATCCTCAGAGATGCAGGGGCATAGCTGTCAGGTTAAGAGATGATTTCCTTTGTACGTAGTGGATATTTTTTTCTTTATGGAGTGAATCGGATCCATACTGCTCTCATGAGCTATGCCCCTGTATTCCTGTGTTCCCCGCAGGGGATAGATCAGTAGCCCAGCGGTAAAGCGAGCTGTGTCGAAACGATAGTGTAGCCACAGGGAAGCGTACCCTGGGGTGGGAAGCGCACAGACCAGTCAACTTTGCAAAGGTTGCAGACTATCTGAGCAGGAAGTATCCTATATGCAACCTTTGCAAAGTTGAACCTAAAGTACCTCTTTACCCGGGGTAGCTTTGTGTCGCTTCACTTTTGTTTCGCTCTCCAAAGGCAACCCCGGGCTACTGATAGATCCCCTTCGGGGAATATAGGAGGAATATATACCGGGGGCATACTGAGATAGCATGCAGGATCAGGGTGGTGTATATGCGGGAGTCGAAACACACAATCCATAAAAACTGCTGGTCTTTTTAACCTGACAGTTATGGATCCAGGGAGCTGTCTGGTGATAACACATAAAACCTGCTGATCTTTTAACCTGACGACTATGGATCCAGGGGACTGTGTGGTGATAGAGGGTGATTGGTTTCTCTTTGTTTTCCGGAGGTTTGTTCCTTAATGCCAGCATGCTGTCTCAAAATCCGGTGAGACGTCATTGTTACCTCTGCTGGTCTGTAAGTGGCCATCAGGATCTGAACAACCGGTTCACGGACGATTCCAGATCGAGCAGGAGTTGTTTGGCCGGAAGTCCGCCCGCGTATCCGACCAGTTGCTGGTTGCTGCCGATGATGCGGTGGCAGGGAACGAAAACAGAGATCGCGTTCGCACCGTTGGCTGCTGCTATGGCACGTACGGCTTTGGGACGGTTCATCCGTTGCGAGAGTTCTGCATAGGAGGCTGTTTGTCCGTACGGAATGTTCAGCAATTCTCTCCATACTTCCTGCTGAAAGTCTGTGCCGACAAAAAGCAGAGGAATGTCGAACGTAGTTCTTTGGTGATCGAAATATTCCTCCAGTTGACTGATCGCCTGGGTAAGTACATCAGAGCCACTTTCGACATAGTGTGCCCGTAATCCTTTCCGGATACGTGTATCGATCTGTAGCCTGCGTTTTTCATTTTGCCAGTCGCACAGACAAAGTTTGTTGTTGTACGACCCCAGGAGCATCTCTCCGCAGGGCGAGGAGTAAGATTGGATATGGATCTTGTTATCTGACATGTGTTAGGGGTTTTAACGGATATGTGGATAAAGAACAAAGACAAACATATATCACGGATAAAAGCCACAGAATGCTGAAAAAGTTTTTCGGTTACCTGTTTGTATCTGCATGTATACATAGAAAGTGATCTGAGAAAGGAGGTGATGGTGCGGGTATGGCCCTTTTTACGTGAGTTCAGTTCCGGAGTCTGAAAAAAAAAGTGAAAAGCCTTTTCTCTTTTACGGGATTGTATTATTTTTACTTTTCGTAAAACTGTATATTAACATTTGATTAAAAAAGAGTAAGGTATGAAGAAATTGGTCGTATTGGCAATTGCCTGTGCAACGCTGTATGCTTGTTGTCCTCAGCAGGAAGCTGCTGCACCGGCAGAAGTGAACAAAGAAGAAGTAGTAGTCGACAACATTCTGGCCCGTCGCAGTGTACGTAACTACACCGATCAGCAGGTGAGCCGGGAACAGTTGGAAACACTGATGAAATGTGCGATCAACGCTCCGAGCGCGATGAATCGTCAGCCCTGGGAGGTGCGTGTGGTACAGGATCAGGAGATCCTGGGTAAGATCAGAGCCATCAATGAAAAAACCATCTACAATGCTCCGACAGTGATCTTCATTGCTAAGGACAACACCAACAGATTCAGTGATTTCGATTGTGGGTTGCTGACACAGAATATACTGCTGGCTGCCGAATCCATGGATCTGGGTACGGTGGTTGTCGGATCGGTTGTGAGTGTGTTTGAGCAACCCGAAGGAAAAGAGATTGTCGAAAGTCTGGGACTTCCCGAAAATTATGAAGTAGTTGTAGGGATTTGTCTGGGGCATAAAGCAGAAAGGCCGGATGCCAAAGAGAGAAATGCGGAAAAGGTGAAATATATCGATTGATATGGGTAATCCGTAAAGAGACTGTCTCCCCATGAGATGCGCCTTACAGACAGACGTTTTTCATGGGGAGACAGTCTCTTTATTTATATAGTTGTTTTACATGGTTGGCAGAGACTTGCGTTCTTGGTTCTGTATGCTTCGGATCTGGTGTCCGCTACTCTTTTTTGTATAGATTTCAATCTGCATCCTGAATCTTCTTTTGTCTTTTCAGACTCACATTCTTTATCGCATACATGCGTCGATAACCTCGATTGCGTCTTTTCGCATGGATTACTAAAAATGGTCTGTTCCCGGAAACCTGTAAACTTTCCAAAGATAGTGTTGTTTACACAGCTATCTATTGTGTATGTAGAAGATGGTTGTAACCAAAGGGTATGGGATTGAACAGGCAGTATGGACATTTTTTTGATAGACAGGGGATACGGGAAATGAAAAATAATATTACTTTTACTAAAAAATAGAATGATGAAACATTGTTTGGGTTTATTCATTGTGTGTATGGTTCTGTCGTGCTCTTCCGGGCAGACTACCGGAAAGGATACGGACCGTCAGGAAGCGGAAACAGCGATAAATGATCGGGTGGACAATACAAATATCACCCTGGAAATTGTTCCGCAAAGCTATTCCGGGGCACCCGGTCAGATCCATCTGTTTATAACCAACCATACCCCGTCTATGCTGGAGTATGGGGCAGGCTATCAGATCGAGAAGTATGATCCGGAGGCAGAGGAGTGGCAGCATATGGATTTTTTTGATCATGTAGCGGTTATATCTATTATGTATATGCTGCCCGCGGGTGAGTCCGCATCTTATTCCATCAGTCTTTTCCCGGATCATGTAGATTATAAGTCCGGCAGATACCGGGTAAAAAAGCAGATCTATACCGGAGAGGAAAGCGTAGAGTTGTATGCTGAATTTGTCATCGAATAACCTCCTGCCGTTCTTACTGATCGGTGATGATGGGATGTCGGGCCGATAGGGGTCAACCGCAGATCCGTATCGCCGGCCGGGCTGTCGGCAAAGCTGATAAAGAGACGCGCATCTTCTGAACAGAACCTAAATAACCCCAACAATATTTATTTTTAGTCAAAATCTTTCATTTTTAATATAAGTTATATACTTCCGGCCCATTTATTTTGTTATAACGGGATGAAAATAGATCTCTGATGTATAATAAATAAAATGAGCTATAGTATGAAAAAGATTTTGTTTTTGTTTGTATGTGTCGTAGTATTCGCATCTTGTAATACTACAAAGATCACCTCTTCCTGGAGTGTCCAGAACCCACCGTCCGATATTATGAATAAGGTTCTTGTTGTGGCAGTGATGGTAGACCGTGAACAGAAAGACAGGATAGAACATTCGATGGTAGAGGAGTTACAAAAGTCTGGTATTGATGCCCATTCTGCTCTGGATATGTTTGGTCCGAAGAGTTTCAATGGCAACAACGAAGATCAGATCTCACAAAAGTTGCGTGGTTCCCAGTTCACTTCGGTAATGATCGTTTCGCTGATCAATAAAGAAAAAAATGTAAGATATGTCCCTGGTAGCTATTCTTATTACGGATCTCCTTACTATTACGGTTCCAGACGCTACTACAGAAGATACTGGGCATTGTATGACCAGGTGTACACTCCCGGTTATTATACCACTTCTACCAATTATGTGCTGGAAGCCGATATCTATACGGTGAATGATGATGACGAGCTGATCTATTCTGCTCAGACCCGGAGTACCGATCCTTCCAACGCACACTCTCTGGCAGAAAGTTTCTCTAAAACCATTGTGTCGGAATTGCGTGACAAGGGGCTGGTGCCTAACAGGCACAGATAAGCTGTTGATCGGATTTTCATATAGAATACGGAGAAGTCCGTACAGGGGGGCAAAAAACATTTGCTTCTCTGTACGGACTTTTTTCAGGAAAACAGCTCCGTTTTCACAGGTTTCACAGGGCCATTCTATGTTGTTCTTTTGAACAGTTGTTTTTCATTTCTCGTAACGATAAAGTTGCAGAAAACGTAAAACTTCTGCTTTTCTTCTCCGGTATGACACTCATCGTGTCATTTTTTGTGCTGTGGTTACTTCTTTTTGTCATTTTTAGTAAAGGTTGTGTTCTTCTGGGTCTTGAAGGAGTGTTGATAAAAGGCTATTTTTAATTCATCCCAATAACGGGGTGTAGGAATGGGTTTGATCAACTGACTTAGAACCTGGGTAAGGGATCTGTAGAAGATCTGAACAGGTTCTTATAAAAAATAAGATCATATGATGGATACAAAGATGCAGGTAAAAAAATGCGGAGAAGACAAGGTGTGTTCCGGCATTGCGGTTTTCTTTGGAAAGCTTTATTCGTTCAACAGTGCTTTGAAACTGTATCACTGGCATGTAACAGGCCGGGGAAGTTATGCCCGGCATATGGCCCTGGACCAGGCTGTAAGCAGCCTTTCAGATACACTGGATCGGCTGGTAGAGACGGCTTATTCGCTTTACGGCGGGATAGATATTGTTATTCCGGAGACTGCTGTTCCCGTGGATATCATAGAGTTTGCTACGGACTTTTATAATGAAGTGGAATACAGACGGGAACTGTTCCGGGAAAAGTTTATAGATTCGATTATAGATGATTATCAGGAAGCGATTCAGCAATTGCTTTATCGGTTGATCCGGTTGGAGTAGATTTCTTTTTATGCGGTAACCTCAAAGGGTCTGGTAGTTCGTTGAAATCCCTTTGACTGTTTACAGGCGACTGAGGAGAGGGGTAGCTACCCATAGGCTACCCCTCGTTTGTAGGGGAAAGTAACTTGTGGTATTCTGCCTGTTTTTTGCGGGGGAGTGCCTGGATCACTTCCTCTGCGGAGTGCAGGATCAGTTCTCTGATCCGTGTGTCTGGAACGTCTGACCCCAGTGCTACTCCGATCCATTTGCCATCCGGGCTCCGGGGTGAGATCAGGATACCCTTATATTGCCTGCATAACTGTGCGGAGCAGGAAGGGTCGCATTTCATCCAGATCAGGAATCTTCCGTCTGACGGGTATATGTCTACATAGGCAAACATTTTCTCCATAATTTTGAATGCCAGGATGTTTTCTGCTCCTCTGGCAAACTTGGTAAAAGGAAAACTTTCAGAAGATCCTTTTACAGACAGGCAATGTTCCCTGAGTTCTTCGATATTCATATCCTTATTTTTCCAATAAAACAGGGTAAATATCATTCTTTTTGCAAAGATATCACTATTTCCATAATGGAGAGTAATGTATGATAACCTGTATGATGACTATGGTAGTAAAAATTATTGACTGTTGTTGCATTGTTTATTTTAAGAGATGAGAGATATCTTCTTTGATATGGACAGCCATGCCTGTGACAATATAGTTGTTATAAAAGTATTTTTTTTCTGGTACTGTATGGACTTTCAAGTTAATAATACCGTTGGCATTCTGCGCTGCTAATGTTTCAGCTAATTCCTCAAATAATTTATTTAAATCCGGCCCTATAGCTTTCTTTTTAACCTCCTGTGTCCATCCTCCTTTTCCTTCTGCCCTCACAGATCCAATAGCTATATAATCGAATTTAATGTTGTCTGATTCTGTAACAAATATTCCTTTTTGGGTAAATGCAGAATAGTCTACTATATGAGCTTGATAATAGGGTGGAGGCATAGTGAAACAAGAAGATAATAAAGAAATGAAAAGCATTAATAATAAATAGTTTTTTAGTTTCATAGCAGTATGTTTTTATTTTGCATTCGCAAATATATACAATTCTTGCCTGTAACACATAAAACCTCTATTTTTTATTCTCTTTTTCTGAATAAACAAGTATAGAAGAGGAGTGTGTGCAAAGTGTAAAATAAGCTATATCAAAATATAAAAATCTATTTTGATACAGGTATATAAACAAGAATAAAAAACAGGGAGTGCTGCAAGCACGATCGAAAGAAAATGATGTCTCTTCATTTTCGATCGTACTTGCAGCACTCCATTTCTTGTACGGCTTGTAACCCAGGACTGCGTTTGTTTTGCCTTCGCTATTGCTACGGCTTCACTGCACTTGTCCTGGGCTGAAATCTAACGTGCCTTCATCACTACAGATACATGGTATGACATGCGATACATGATGTAACCTATCATACTTCCGGGGTACAACAGCTTCTTCCTATTGATTCTTTTTCACTTCGCCGGCCGTTGGTTCAGGTAGGTGCTGATCTTGTATACATCGTTTGGATCTATCTTCCTTCCCGGTGACCGACCATTCAGCGGAAAAAGGAAAAGATCACTCTTCGTTGCTATCCTCCGGAAGTTCACGTCCTCCTCCCAGCGCATGGTAGAGGCTGATCATTCCCTGTATCTCACTGAAACGGTCGGCTACGCCTGCCAGTTGTGCCGAGAGCAGGCTCTGGCGGGCTGTCAGTATTTCCAGATACGTGGTAGAGCCGTGTGTCATCAGCAATTCCGTACTTTCCAGTGCGTTTTCAAGCGAATGGATCTGCCTGATGCGCAATTCCTGTTTGTTGCGGGCAGTCTGGTACTGTGTCAGCGCGTCATTTACTTCGGCACCCGCGTTGAGCAAGGTCTGCTGAAAAGAGAGAGCCGCCTCTTCCTGTTGCGCTTTGGAGATCTTCACCTGTGCCAGGTTCAGCCCCCGGTTGAAGAGCGGCTGGGTGAGCGAAGCCGTGGCAGTAAGCAGGAGTTTGCCCGGATTCACGATGTAGCTACCCGCGCTGTTGGTCCATCCGGCAAGCCCGCTGAGGTTGATGGCCGGGTAGAGAGCCGACCGGGCAGCGTTGGTGGCGTAGTGGGCCTGCATCAGGGAGAGCTCCGCGCTTCTCACGTCCGGACGATTGGCAAGCAGCCGCAAAGGCACTCCGGTGGTCAGTTCCGCGGGAAATTCCTGATCATCCAACTTTCCCCGCCCGATCGTGTGGGGCGATTCGCCCAACAGCAGTGCCAGGCTGTTCTCTACTTCGCTGATCTGCTGTTTCAGGTCGTGCAGGGAGGCTTCGATGGCGTAGTAATTGCCTTCTGTCTGTGCTACACCCGCTTCGGTGGTCATACCTGCCTCTTTCATGGCACGCATCGTTTCTACACTTTCGCGCCACGCGGCGGCAGTATGTTCACTGATCTCGTACTGCTTGTCCAGCATCAACAGCGTATAATACAGGTTGGAGATCCCGGCGATCAGTTGTGTACGTACGGCCTGACGGTATTCCTGACTTTGCAGGTAAGCCGCCCGGGAGCGTTTGCGGTTGCTGGTCAGTTTGCCAAACGCGTCAATCTCCCAGCTGGCTGCCACGGGCAGTGTGTAGGTCCGGGAAGGCGCCGAGCGGTCGAAGCTGGCCAGTGATCCTTCGGGGGTAAGGTGCAGCGAAGGCAGATAGGCCAGTCTGGAGGTCAGCAAAGCCGCTTCTGCCTGGCGGATGCGCAGGTGGGCGATCTGCAGGTCGGTGTTCTGACGCAGGCCCTGTCCGATCAGTTGTTGCAGGCAGGGATCGGTAAAGAATTCCTGCCAGCAGATATCTCCCGCAGACAGCGTATCGGTAGTCTCGTATTCCTCGCCGAAAAGTCCGTCTGTCTACACCTCCGGACGCTGGTAAGGTTTGTAGATACCGCAGCTTGTCATACAAGCCGCGATACTCAGGTATATCATTAGTTTTTTCATATTATGTGTTCTGCTTTTTACGTTCTTCATTTTCTTCGATCTCTGCCTGTATCGCCCAGTCGGGGTGGCTGTTGATCTCTACGGGGCGGATCTTCTCCTGCAGGTACTGGAACACGATAAACAGGGATGGTACCAGGAACAGGAGTGCCAGCGTACCGATCAGCATACCCCCTACGGCACCTGTGCCGAGCGAACTGTTCCCGTTGGCACCCACTCCGGTAGAGAATACAAGGGGCAGCAGTCCGAATATCATTGTGAGGGCCGTCATCAGGATCGGACGCAGGCGCACCTTAGCCGCGGCCAGCGCGGCGGCAGCGAGTGACATGCCACTGGCGCGGCGCTCTACGGCAAATTCCGTGAGCAGGATTGCTGTTTTGGAAAGCAATCCGATCAGCATGATCAGTCCGGTCTGCAGGTAGATGTTGTTTTCCAGTCCCAGGGTTTTGGCAAAGAGAAAACTACCCATCAGTCCGCACGGAACAGACAGGATCACGGCGAAGGGGATCAGGAAGCTCTCGTACAGCGCACTCAGGATCAGGTAGATGAGCAGAATACAGATGGCAAAGATGATCACCGTGGTGTTGGTACTCTGGCTCTCTTCGCGGGTGATCCCGGCAAATTCGTATCCGTATCCTTGCGGCAGCGTAGAGGCTGCTACTTCCCGGATGGCGCGGATGGCATCTCCGGAACTGTACCCGTCGGCCGCCTGGCCATTGACAGCGATGGAAGTATACATATTGAAGCGGTTGAGGGCTTCCGCTCCGTATACTTTGGTCAGGTTGACAAACTGACTGATGGGTGCCATCTCTCCGTTGATCCGTACATATACCTGATCGAGCGACGCGGCATCGAGGCGGTATTCGGGTGCGGCTTACAGCATCACATAATAGACGCGGGAGAAACGGTTGAAATCGGATACATAGTGACCGCCGTAGTAAGCAGACAGCGTAGAGAGCACCTCACCGGGAGAAATTCCCGCGCGCTTGCAGCGCGCAGCATCTACCTCCACAAGCCATTGCGGATTGCTGATGCTGAACGAAGAATAGGCAGAGGCAATCTCCGGACGTTGGTTCAGCGCGGCAATAAATTGCCGGGTGTAGCCGTAGAACGTTTCGATGTCTCCGCCCTGGCGGTCCTGAAGGTGCATATCGAATCCGTTGCCCGTACCGTAGCCGGTGATCATGGGCGGCGCCATGGCGAAGATACTGGCATCTTTGATGTCGGCCGTGCGGCGGTACAGATCGGCAATCACGGATTGCACATCATCGCCTTTTCCCTGGCGTTCGTCCCAGGGCTTCAGCTTGATGGTGATCATACCGTACGAAGGTCCCTGTCCGGCGATCATTGCGTACCCGGCCACACGCGAATAGGTCTGTATCTGCGGGATCTCGCTGACCCGTTTTTCCAGTTCCATCATCACCTGATTGGTCTGGTCGAGCGAACTGCCGGGGGCCGTGTTTACATTGACAAAGATACTTCCCTGGTCTTCATCGGGCACCAGTCCGGTCTTGGTATGGTTCATTAGTACGACCAACAGCACGATCGAGGCGATCAGTACCGACCAGGTGAGCCAGGGACGTTTGATGAACAGGAATACGCCGTATTGGTATTTGCGTACCAGGGCATCGAAAGAGGTATTGAACGCCTTGCGGAAGCGGGCGGCGAAGTTGTTTTTCTCCTTGCCGTCTTCATCTACATAAGGCTTGAGCAGCAGGGCGCAGAGGGTAGGAGAGAGGGTCAGGGCATTGACAGCCGACAGACCTACCGCCACAGCCATGGTGATACCGAACTGGGTATAGAAGGTACCCGAAGTACCTCCCATCAGAGAGACCGGAATAAATACCGCCATAAAGACTAAGGTAGAGGTGATGATGGCAGAGCTGATCCCCTTCATGGCATCGTTGGCAGCCATGTAGGAGGAGCGGTAGCCCACATCGAACCGTGCCTGTACCGCCTCCACCACAATGATGGCATCATCTACCACCGTACCGATGGCCAGTACCAGCGCGAAGAGGGTGAGCAGGTTGATGCTGAACCCGAAGAAAGAGAGGAAGGCAAAGGTACCGATCAGGGAGACGATGACCCCTACCAGCGGGATCAGCGTAGAGCGCAGGTCCTGCAGGAAGATATACACGATCAGGATCACTAAGAACACAGCTTCTAACAGGGTCTTGATTACTTCCCGGATGGAAGCGAACAGGAAGTCGTTGGCATTTCTCAACTCTACCACTTCCATCCCCGCAGGCATGGTTTGCTGAGCCTCTTCGAGCAGCGCGTCGATCTGCCGGATCACTTCGGTGGCGTTGGAGCCGGCAGTCTGGAACACCATACAGGAGATACCCGGTTTGCCGTTGGTGGCCCCTTCGTAACTGTACCGTTGCTGGCCCAGTTCAATGTCGGCAATGTCTCTGAGCCGGAGCAGTTCGCCATCGGGCAGGGCACGGATCACAATGTCTTCAAACTCTTCGGGGGTCACCAGACGACCCGAGTATTTCATGGTGTACTGGTAGGTCTGTCCGGCATTTTCCGAGAAAGCCCCGGTAGCCGATTCGATGTTCTGTTCGTTGAGCGCGGCAGTGATGTCGGCAGGTACCAATCCGTACTGTGCCATCACATCGGGTTTCATCCAGATACACATGCTATAGTCGCCTCCCATAACCACAAGCTCGCCCACACCGGCTATACGCAACAGCTGGGGTTGCAGGTTGATCTTGAGGTAATTGCTCAGGAAATTGTTGTCGTAACTGCCATCGGGGCTGTAGAGGGAGAATATCTTCAGGATACTTGTCTGCCGTTTGATGGTCTGTACGCCGACCTTAGTCACTTCCGAAGGGAGGGCTCCGGTGGCTTTGGATACTTTGTTCTGCACATTCACAGCTGCCATATCGGGGTCTGTGCCCTGTTTGAAGTAGACGTTGATGGTTACCGTTCCCGAATTGGTAGCGGAGGAGGTCATGTAGGTCATGTTCTCTACACCGTTGATGGCTTCTTCCAGGGGAGCGATCACACTGTTCTGCAGGGTTTCCGCGCTGGCTCCCGGGTAGGAAGTCATTACCATGACTGTGGGCGGAGCAATGTCGGGATACTGTTCTACGGGTAGGGTAGAAAGTCCGATCACTCCTCCCAGAACGATCACAATGGAGATGACCGCCGACAGTACAGGGCGGTCGATAAAATATTTTAATGTCATGCTTGTTTCTTTTTTACGGTTGGGATGGGGTTACAATCCGGCAGATCTGGTCCTGATCGCCACGCCGTCGCGGATCAGTCCTACGCCTTCGGACACGATCACGTCTCCTTCACTGAGCCCCGACTCTACGATGTATTCCTGTCCGTTGCTCAGTGGGGTTACTTCCACCGGAACACGTCTGGGAGTTTCTCCTTCTACCAGGTATACATACTTCTTATCCTGTATCTCCGTGGTCGCGATCTGTGGGATCACCAGGCAGTTTTCCTGTTTGCGGGCAATCACTACATTGCCCGATCCGCCGCTGTGCAGCAAACGTCCCTGGTTGGGAAATACCGCGCGCAGGGAAATGCTTCCTGTGGTAGGGTCTATCACTCCGCTGATGGATTCGATGCGTCCCGGATGGCTGTAGCCGGAGCCGTCGCTCAACAGGAGCTGCACATCCGGCATGGAGCGCAGGGCTTCGTCTATGGATCCGTAGCTGCGGGTCAGAGAAAGCAACTGGTTCTCTGTCATGGAGAAATAGACATACATTTCCGAATTGTCCGAGACCGTGGTCAGGGGCTTGGGCATGGAAGCGCTTACCAGCGCGCCTACGCGATAAGGCAATGTACCTACTACTCCGTCGGAGGGACTGGTAACTACGGTATACGAGAGGTTGTTGCGTGCCGTTACTTCCTGGGCTTCGGCCTGGGCCTGTTGTGCTTTGGCGGTGAGCAGCTGGTTTTCTGCCGTAGAGAGGTCGAACCGGGATACTACGTTGCGGTTGAACAGCTCTGTTTTGCTGTCATAGGTCAGCTGAGCCGTAGACACAGCGGCCCGGGCCGCTTCCGCATTGGCCTGTGCCTGTTGCAAAGCAGCCTGGTAGGGTACCTAATCTATGATAAAGAGTGTTTGTCCTTTCTTTACTTTTTCCCCTTCTTTTACACGCACTTCAGAGATAAATCCGCTGACCTGTGGCAGGATATCGATGTCTTGTCGTCCGCGGATGGTGGCGGGATAGTGCTGGAAAAGTTCACGCTCCGTACGGCTCACCCGCAGGGTGGCGTATTCGGCTACAGGCTGAGTGGCTTGTTCAGATTTGCATCCGGCAAGTATAGCCAGGCATACCCACATACATGTCGCTTTTACTGTTGATTTTTTCATTTTTTCTTTTTAACTGTATAAATTTCCGGCTGCAAAGGTACTTTTTGATGGATGGCTGTTCTTTTTCAGAATGAGACTGATGCTGTTCATTTTCGGAAAAGGATGCTGATTAATTAACATTTTACACGTATTTTTGTGTCCAAAACAGAAATGAATGGATGTTTTTTTTGGATGATTCGCGAGAACCTTTCCGGGTAGGAGAGTCCAATCTGGGAATGTTCCTGAGCCGGCCCTTCCGGTTGCAGTGGGGACTGGTTTTTCTATGTCTGGGCGGCAGGGTTACGGTCTCTGTCGGAGTGATAAGCTATGAAGTGAAGTTGCATACGAAGGTGACCTTGCTGCCAGGCATGATCTTTACGTTGCAGGAGGCAAGCGAAGATTTCAGAGTGATCTTTGTGGCTTTCTCGCATCAGCTGTCGGATGAGATCCATTTCGGACTGGAACCCTCTTTCTCCCTCTTTATGCGCGACAATCCTACGTTTGATATGCCGCACGATAAAGTGAAGAGGTTGTCGGGTACATTCATGCTGCTGAACGCTATGTATGAAGATCAGGAAAATTGTTTTCGCTACGAGATAGCGCGTAACTTGTTGCAGTGTATATTCTGGAATACCTACAATAAGACGCACCGCCATTTCGAACACATGAAGAGCCATTCTACCCAGCATTACATAGAGATGTTCCGCCGTTTTATTTCATTGGTCCATATACATTCGCGGGAGCAGCGTGAGGTGGCTTTCTATGCGGATAAACTTTGCATTTCTCCCCGCTATCTGTCGTTTATCACCAAACAGATCACACAGACCAAATCTGCCAAGGATATGATCAATGAACATATCATTCTGGAGATCAAGGTGCTTCTGCAATCGACCCAACTCTCTATACAAGAGATCGCTCACCTGCTCAATTTTCCAGATCAGTCGTACCTGGGCAGGTATTTCAAAAGATATACGGGGAAGTCGCCTTCCGAATACAGGGCAAAGATATAATTTACGATTTACAGATTTACGATTTTTATACCTCGTAATCGCTGTGAACTGGGTGTAGTGTATCTGTATATCATCTACGATTTACAGATTCACGATCAAACGGACGACGAAATCAACCAATGGTCAGCGAAGCTAATTACGATTTACTGATGTACGATGTACGATTGGAGTGATCAGGTAGGGAACAAAGGGTTATTAACATTATTTATTTCTTTTGTAAGGTCTGACAGGAGGTATATGGTGCGAAATTTCTATTTTTGTGGCTCTGAGATTGCTTCAGACACAATAGATAATCTTTTTCATGTATCTATACCCCCACACTTAACACATTGCTACACATGTCAGAAACACACATCTCATCCGCCGCCTTCGCGGATACAAAGCCACATTATCATATCCTGGACGGATTGCGTGGAATTGCAGCTATCACAGTGGTTTGTTTTCATTTGTTTGAATCTTTTGCGACCAGCCATCTGGACCAGGTCATCAACCACGGCTACCTGGCTGTGGATTTTTTCTTTATATTGTCCGGTTTTGTGGTAGGATACGCGTGTGACGACCGTTGGAAAACCCTGAAAACGGGAGATTTTATCAAACGCAGGATCATACGTCTCCAACCCATGGTTGTGCTGGGAGCTCTCATCGGAGGAGGGATGTTTTATTTCCAGGGATGCCCGGTATGGGATGTGACACAGGTGACGATAGCCGCGCTTTTAGTTGCTACTCTGCTGAATGCTCTGCTGATACCTGTTCCGGTGGGATCGGAAGTCAGGGGATTGGGAGAAATGTATCCCTTGAACGGACCGAGCTGGTCGTTGTTTTTTGAGTACATCGGGAATCTGCTGTATGTACTGTTGCTGCGCAAACTTTCTACCCGGGTACTTGCGGTATGGGTAGCCATAGCAGGGTGCGGGTTGGCTACCTTTGCCATATGCGGTCCTTACGGCGATATCTGTGCCGGATATGCATGGACGGGAACCGAATTTACCGGAGGTTCTTTGCGTCTGCTGTTCTCTTTTTCGGCAGGTCTGCTCTTGTCCCGTGTCTTTCAGCCTGTACGCGTCAGAGGGGCTTTCTGGTGGTGCAGTTTGTCTGTTATCGTGTTGTTGTCTGTTCCGCGCATCGGAGGTGCCGAACATCTCTGGATGAATGGTCTGTACGAGACGATATGTTTCACTGTCTGTTTTCCGCTTATCGTTTTTTTAGGCGCTTCGGGCAAAACCACAGATAAGTATACCGTTCGCGTATGTAAGTTCCTGGGAGATATCTCTTATCCTCTGTACATGGTGCATTATCCTTTCATTTATCTGTACTACGCCTGGGTGAAGAACGAAGAACTTACCTTCGGCCAGTCTCTGCCCGGAGCCATAGCTTTGGTAGTAGGTAGTATCCTGTTGTCCTATGCCTGTCTGAAATGGTATGACGAACCGGTCCGCAACTATCTGACTAAAAGATTTCTGCGGAAAGGAAAGGCATAAGTGAACGGCTGCTGTTGCGTATGCCTGCTCTGCTTGTCAGCAGAGGGCTCCGGTCAGCTCCCCCTCTGTCTGCATAGAAGCGGGTTATGCGTTCTCTTCTGTTTCTGTGATCACTTTTCGTTTGACCTCTACATTGTTGCGGATGGCATTGGAGTAGGGGCATAGCTGATGCGCGGCGTCGGCCAGTTCCTCTGCCTGTTGCCGGTCCATTCCGGGAAGTCTGATGTCCAGTTCTACTGCCAGATGGAATCCTTCGTTCTCGTTCTTCCGGAACATACTGACCCTGGCAGTCACATCCGGTTCGATGCGTATGCGCCTGAGCAGTGCCACGTGGTGGAGCGCGCTTCCGAAGCAGGCGGAATACCCGGCTGCGAATAATTGTTCGGGATTGGTATAGTCGCCCTCAGGTCCACCCATTTCCCGGGGAGGATGTATCTCCAGATCCAATACTCCGTCGGAAGACTTTACATGTCCTGTTCTGCCGCCTATGGTGCGGACTACTGCTGTATAAGTTGTTTTCATTTTTTTCTGTCAGATCAGATGTATATACTTTCCGGATAACGTTTTTGTTGCCCCGGATGTTTATGGATATCGGGAAATGAAGAAAACGTACCTTGTTTTTTGTAAGGAAATACGGTTTATCAAATAAACAGACAAACTTGTTGGCATCCGGAATTGTTATCTCCTGGACAGGGCCGCGCTACTCCGTAGAATGTGTAGCATCGGGCGCAATAATTGAAATGAAAATGTATGAAAGCATTACAGGTAGCAGCATGGTGTATAGGTATTTGTTTGTGTAGTAATTTGTCTGCGCAGGAGTCAGGGGAGGGTAGAGTGGGAGAACTGCCTGCCGATTCTGCGGCGCGGAGCCGCAGACGTCCTCTCTCTCCCGTGCAACAGGCAGCCGGGGCAGCCATCACCAGCCGGTTCCCTGCTACACGCCTGGTGGATGTACAATACAATTACCTGACACCGGCCGACTATCGTTGGAAACTGCACAAACAACCCTATGAGAAAGGGAAATTAGAAACTCAGAACCGGGTGATGGTGGCACTGAATATTCCGTTTTACTGGAAGCACAACTGGGTACTCAGCAGTTCGCTGCGCTACAACTACGCGGCCATAAATTTCGGAGATGTAGAGATGCTGTCCGCGGAATACCCTCAGTCATATCATGGAGGGGCTTTTCATTCGCATCTCTGGCAGGGAGCACTCAATGTGACCTATTTTTCCAAATTGTGGGGCAAAACGGCGATATACAACGCTACCATTCATACACAAGGCTCCAATAAGGGGCTGGAACAGGTAGATGCTTTTCTGCTGGCAGGTATGATCCTGAAAAGTACCAAACGTACTACCCTGACGGTGGGCGTGGCCGGATTCATCGGGCCTACGGTCCGTATCCCGGTAGTTCCGGTATTTACCATGGACCATCAGTTTACCCCGACCCTTTCCTTTTCCACGGTGTTGCCGCAGTTCCTCTATTTCCGCAAAACGTTTGGCACTACCAGCCGGCTGTCGCTGGGCTCGGAGTTTGAAGTAAGCCAGTATTATGTCTATCCGGAGGGGGTGGATAAAACCTACCTGTTCCAGAAGAACGAACTGAAAAGCGGGATCATGTACGAATATTATCTGTTCAAGCATATTATCCTGACCTGTAAGGCGGGATTGGTGTATACGTTCGGCACTGATCTGCAACCTGCCAACCGGAGTTCCAAACATAAAATACTGACGGGCAGAAAAGATCTGAACGGGTATTTCAATGTCGGTTTCTCTTACAGTCTGTTCTGAGCCTGAACGACAGATGTCCCGGATAAATATCAGGGCGGGGAGTGGCTTTTTTGTCTTTCTTTTTATACATTTGCAGATCCGGAAAACCAACGAAAAAGATGAAAAAAATTGCACTTGGATGTTGTCTGATCTGTATGTGTCACCTGTTTGCTCAGTCACCTGTAGAGCCCGGGTTGCGTGTCTTGTATATCGGCGATTCCATCACCGATGGCAACTGGGGTGGCGGTGGGGCATTGCCTGCTGCCCGGCGCGATCACTGGGATCAGAATCATCTGTTTGGCAGCGGATACATGTATCTTTGTGCTGCCTACTACATGGGCTCCCGCCCCGAACGCGATTATCAGTTCTACAACCGTGGCATCAGTGGCCATACGCTGGCCGATCTGGCCGCGCGCTGGCAGGAAGATGTGATGGATCTGTCTCCGGACATTCTCTCTGTATTGGTGGGAGTGAATGATGTGGAGTATGCCATCAACGATCCGGAAAGAGCGTTCGACCCCCGGGAGTGGGAGCGGCTGTACAGGGAATTGCTGGATCGTACACGCGCGCGGTTCCCGGAGGTGAAATTGGTGATCGGAGCCCCTTTCGCGGCAGGAAGTGTACGCAGAGACAACAAGGAGGAGGCTGCCAGGTACGATGAGCTGATCCGGCTTTGCGCGGAGATCACAGAGAAGATCGCCGGGGATTATCAGGCTATATTCCTGCCTTATCATGAAATGTATGAGGAGTTGTCCGGGGTCTTGTATCCTTCTGTTCCGGTCACATACTGGCTCTGGGACGGGGTGCATCCTACGGCCGCCGCTCACCAACGGATGGCTGAACTATGGATAAAGAAAGTGGATACGTGGATGCGGTAGGATGACAAAGAGATTTGTGACAAGGTGGTTCTCACCTGTGCAATTTGTGTGAAGAGATCGTAAACAGACTACTTCTGAACAGGCTATCTGTAAATAAGATAGAATGGTGTTTTTGACACATTTTTGGTCAGCGAGTTGCCACTGTTTTGCCAATAGATTGGCAAGATGTTGCCAGTGCGTTGGCAACACTTTGCCAGCAGGGTGGCAATATCTTGCCAGCAAGGTGGCAAAACTTTGCCAATGCCTGGCCAATGAGTTGGCAAAATGCAGGTCATTCGAGGATGCTCCGGAACCTATTCTGACTTCGTGAAAGGGCTTTTTCTAATGGGGTATACTATAACAGGCAAAGCAAATACATCCATACACATCCGATAGCCGGAAGAGTCAACGACTGCGATTTGCCTGAACGGAGAGAATGTGATGGATGGTCAAATCATGGATCTGTCTGTGGCTTTCCGTGTCCTTCCTTTGTGAACAGATCGCTGAAAGGAAGCATCTGTCTATCGCTGCAATGTATTTTTTGGTATCCGCATGATGGAGTATGATCTCCTGAAAAGATGGTTTTCCGTTTATCATCTTAATTTGTTGCGCTGATAGTACGAAGCTACATACATCCGGAACCCTGCCAGACCGATGACTACTAAGATCAGTCCGGCTATATAGGAGGCGGTATAGTTGGCTATATCCGCGATCTGCCCGCCTACCAGTACTCCTACTCCGATGCCCAGATCCCAGGAGATATAGTAAGTCGAATTGGCTGTTCCCCGCTGGTTGTGGTGTGCCAGATTGATAAACATGGCCTGGAAGGCCGGACATACGTAACCATAGGCAATGCCCAGGAGCAATGCCGAAAGATAGAAAAACAGAGCTGTTTTCAGGAAGATGAACATCGTGTAGCTTCCCAGCATGATCAGGATCCCTATCCATACTGCTTTGGTGAGTTGGCCCCGGTTCATCAACGGAGCAGCTGTCAGGCGTGAAAGTACCAGTCCGAGGGCCATGATGATAAAGAAAAAGCCGGTACCGCTTCCCAATCCCACCTCTTCCGTGCCATAGATAGCGACATAGGTGGTGAGTATGCCGTAGCTGAACGACAACAGGGTCAGCAGCCACGCACAGGGCAGGCCCTTTACCAGAAAGAAGCGGTCGAAAGAGAGAGCTTCCCGTTTCACCGGCTGGCGTCTGGGAGTGCGGATCATCAGTACACAACATATACCTGCCACACTGGTCAGGAAAGAGGTAAGGAAGATGTATTGGTAATTCCCGAACAGGTCGTACAGATACAGTGCTCCCATAGGCCCGATGGCCATAGCTATGTTGGTGGAGAGCGCGTAATATCCGATCCCTTCGTTGCGCCGGGAAGAGGGTATGACATCTACTGCCACGGTCGAGTTGGAGATCGTGACCAGTCCGAACGCCATCCCGTGAAGTGCCCGCAGTACAGAGAAACAGAGCACGGTAGCGGCCAGCATGTAACCTCCGAAAAAGGCAACAAACACCGTATAGCAAATGACAAGCAGTAGTTTCCGGGGCAGACTGTCTACCAGGTAACCCGCGAAGGGGCGTATCAGCAGCGCAGTGATGGTATACGAAGAGAGAATGATGCCTACCAGTGATTTCCCGGCATGGAACTGATCGGCAAGGTACATGGGCAATACCGGCAGCAACAGGTAAAAAGCAAAGAACATAAGAAAACTGCTCAGAAAAGACCATATATAGGCCGAGGTAATGAGTTTTTCCCGGACAGGGGCCGGAGACGTTTCGATAGGTGTTGTCTGATCCATGGAGTTTTTTTCTGCTGTTTTTCCGGGGAGCAAAGTTAATGTATAGGTAGATCAGGCTGTTTATCCCGGAAGATCAATTATCTTTGTCTGTGAAAGTCAGAAAAGAATGTATAGGATGAAAAAGAGAATCGCAGAAGCCTACAGCGCGGATAGTCCCATCTATTATATCTGTTACAACCGTCCTACGTTTAAAGAGATCCACGAACCGTGTCACAAGCTGATGTATATCCTGGAAGGTCGGATCACCATGCAGACTTCACAGGTTCAGGTCGCTTCCCGGGCAGGTGAATATATGTTTGCAGGGAAGGGCGATTTTTCCCGCATACGTACCTATCCTTCTGCGGGCGGACTGTTCCGGATGATCTGTTTCAATATCACCGACAAAGACGTAAAGAGTTATTTGCAATACAACCTGTGTCCTTCGGTAGCGGAATATTCACCGGTGATACTCAGGAAGCTGGAAAACCGGAAGTTGCTCGAACTTCTCTTTTCTCCGGTGGTGTAGAGCATCCGCCATCGGTGTCTGCCCGGACAGCGATGGATGTGGATGAAGGTACAGGAAGCGATCCATATCCTGACACTGACAGACAAAGAGCTCTCTTCCTTTGTCCTGCGTTTCGGAGCGTATCCTCAGAAAGATCTCAGAGAGTATATGGAACAGAATTATATGTTCAACGCCCCTTTGTGCAAATTCGCGGAGTATTCGGGGCGTAGCCTTTCTACGTTTCGCCGGGAGTTCCTGCAGGTGTTTGGTACCACTCCGGCCAAGTGGCTGATGGACAAACGGCTTTCCGCGGCCTACCGGAAGATGAGGGAAGAGTGCCTCAAACCCTCTGCTGTGTATTGGGAATTTGGTTTTGAGACACAGGCTCATTTTTCCCGGTGTTTCAAACAGAAATATGGCTGTAGTCCCGGGAAGTTGACGGAAGCCAGAGAAATGCCGCAACCGGATCGCGGGCGATAACCTCCGGTTGCCAGATAGTAAGGGGAACGTTTCCGGATGGGATATCTGGTTTTCCGCATCCTGTGTGGGGAAATGGTTTGTAAAAGAAGAAAAATTGTGCTTTCAGGGAAGTGCCATCTGGGGCATATAGACTTGTGAATAAAAGCAATAAGAACAGTATTCAGACCGATGAACAGCCTGATATCGCTTGTTTGATCAGGCTCATGATATATTCCAGATCGTGGTCATTGGTAACTTTTACCATATAATCTCCGTTTCCCTAATGTCCTTTCCGGGCTACGTCTTTTGCCAGGTTCTTTGGGTCGTCGAGGCAACCCATACGAAGGTTTATATAGATATTGATGGATTTCATCTTGATCCCTATGTCGCAGATGTTCTTGTCCTTTTTGAAAGCGATGTAGAATTTTTTCGGATCTACTTCTATATCATCGGACAGATTGAGAATCGCGGCACGGAACCTGGTATAAAGTTGGGCCATCTGAACGGGTTTGCCATGCAGGTGTTCCTCTTCGGTATAGATCCGGATCTCGTCTGTGACCTGTTTCAGCTCTTTGTTGCGTTCCGTCACCGGCTTGATACTCTCTGCCGATTTGCTTTTCCGGATGGGACGGATAGAAACGATGTCGTTTTCGTAACGCTTCACTTCCCACAATTCGATAGCCAGATCTTTGAAGTTGGCCGCTTCGCGCTGGTTGTCCGTGAAACTGGTCGATACAAACACAACCTGCGACTGCGACCAGTCTACATCGTCGCGCCGGAGGTGTTTCTGCATATTTTCGTTGTATTCCAGTATGAAATCCGATTTGTATTGGAGCATCAGACTCAGGTAAGTGAATCCCTGGTCCACTACACTCGCGTTCCGGTCTCTTTTGTATTCAATAATAATAAAAGCTTTGGACCGTGGATCGAAACACAAGGTATCGATCCGTTTGTTCTTGATCGTAAACTCGGATTTAACAAACTCAATATCCATAATGGTGGAAATGTGTTTTTCAAATAGCTCCTGTATCTCCTTTTCCAGTTTGAAAGGCTTTTCTTTGATGGGAACGAGTAGTTGTTTGCCTGATTTGTAAAGTGCCATAATAATAGTTTAGAAATTGGGCTTACAATATAACAAATAATTATATAGTGTATATATAAATGTACTAAATTTATTTTGCAGTACATTTGTTTTAAGATATGTTAATGTTTATTTTTATTGAAATATGTACATATTTGTTTCTGTAGATAAAGGAGAATTATGTAGAAAAAAGTTGTAAAAAACAGACTTCCCGGAACGAAGTGATATGTGGCTGGTAGCGGCACAAGGACATAGAAACCTGTTTGTTGTAAAAAAGTAAATCAATGACAGAAGAGGAGGGGGGAAGATGAAATGGAGGTGTAAAACATTTTTAGTATAAAAAAAGGACTGTCCGGAGGAAAGAACAGTCCTGTAAAAGGGTTTTCGGGGAGGAAAACCCTTTATGAGGCAGGTAGATAACGTGCGGTTACCTCTTGTATCATGTCGCGATTCTGAGATTCCCCGGAATTAAACTCCGGTTCCGGGGCGATGGTGATCTCTTTGTTATCGGTATCAAACTCTCCTTTGAACAGGACAATGTGGCTACCCAGATAGGTTGCCTCTACAACAAATGTGTAGGATCCGGGCTCTACCTCTTTGCCTGCCTGATCGGTACCGTCCCAGGTATACACCTGTAGTCCGGTCTGCGGAGTAGCACCAGAGAAAGCATCTATTTGTTCTTTACTTAATGAAGGAGCATGGGCTTTGGTGACCCACAGAGGTGTACAATCCGGACGTTTTTTTATAGCCTCCGTCGGCGGTGAATTGAGTTACATACAGCGTTTTAACTAAGTTACCCACAGCGTCTTCCACCCAGACAGCATATTGGTTGCTTCCTCTTCCATCCTGGCGCTTGTAATCGACTGTAATTTCCAGCTTGCCGATTTTTTTACCATCTTCACTACGACTATCCTCAGGATCTCCGGCTTGGGATCTGTTTGTTGTTCCGCCACAGGCTGCTATCATTCCGATACATACAAGGGCGCTGACTAACATACTCTTTGTTTTCATCATACTTTCAGTTTATGTTGAATTAAAAATAAGAAATGGCACAGATAAATATGCAATTTTTTTCTTTGGATCCTACTCCTCCTTTCCAACGGAATAAAATCGATTTATTACGTCTCTTTTTTTCTTTCAGATCTTTTGTCATAGTTCCTATGGATCATTGCCAGGTTACAATTTCACAAAGATCCGGATCAAATTATGCATCTTCTGATTTTCATGAAATGCAGGTGAAAGGCTACGCTCCCATTCATCCGGAACTTTTTCCGGACCGTCTTCCTGTGAAAACCAGACACGGGATTACGTTTACCCGAATGAGACTAAGATCCATCTTTGCTGCAAAGATAAAAAAAGACAATAGATCCGGGAAATCAGGGAACAAGTATTGAATGTGGCCCATAACCGGGAAGGGAGAAAAGGGATCTGCGAATGAATAAGGGATTTGCGTAGAGATACCCATACATATCCGTGAGGCGCTGATCTGTTTGCTACGAAACAGGCGGAATGACTGTCTGCGCGTCTTTCTGTCCGGGATAAACTTTTCTATCCGTTCATCTGTTCTGGATTAAATTGATGTAACGTTTATTGATATGCAATGGCAGGGAAGAAGAGGGAGTGCGAATGTAGAAGATCGTCGCGGACAGGGAGGTGGTCTTCCTGTAAGTGGTCTGGGATGTGGAGGTACCCTCATTGTGGTGGTGCTGTTCTGGCTTTTAGGTGGTAATCCGTTGCAGTTGTTAGGTCTTCTGGAAGGAGGCGGACCGGGTGTATCCGGTGGGTCTGTCCAATCGTATACGCCGGGTGCCGAACAGGACTCTCTGGCCCGTTTTGTCTCTGTGGTGCTGGTAGATACGGAAGATGTCTGGACGGATATATTCCATGGGATAGGACGTACCTATCGGAAACCTGTTCTCGTACTTTTCGATGGATATACCACCTCTGCCTGCGGTACCGCGCAAAGTGCTACAGGCCCTTTTTATTGTTCGGAAGATGAGAAGATCTATCTGGATCTTTCCTTTTTCGATCAGATGGCCAATCAACTTCATGCCGGAGGAGAATTCGCATACGCGTATGTCATAGCCCATGAGGTGGGCCATCACGTACAGAAGCTATTGGGGACGCTGGATCAGGTGAACTCCATGCGCGCACGCACCGATCAGGCTTCCGCCAATCGTTTGTCTGTGGGACTGGAGTTACAGGCCGATTTTTATGCCGGTGTCTGGGCCAGACATACACAGACCATGTTTCGCAACATTGATGAAAGAGATATAGCGGACGCGCTGAACGCGGCTTCTGCTATTGGAGACGATCGTTTGCAGGAGCAGGCACAGGGATACAGCGTGCCGGATTCCTTTACGCATGGAACTTCTCAGGAAAGGCACGATTGGTTCTATCAGGGATACCAGACAGGGGATATCAGCCAGGGAAATACCTTTGAGCATCTGTTCAACTAATGGGTTACAGGGAAGGGCCGGGAGACTCTGCAACATGCTTTATGGAATATTAGGGAACTTTGCCTGAGGCAGATTGTTAACAGATAGAGTGAGAAATAAAACGATTTAATAACTTAAATGTGTAACCCATATGCCAGCGAAAAGTGAAAAACAGAGACGCCTGATGGGGGCTGCTCTGGCCTACAAACGAGGAGAAAGTGATACCAGCAGTGAAGAGATCCGTAAAGTGGCCCATAGCATGAGTGAGGCCGAACTGGAAGATTTTGTTTCCAAACCGGGATCGAAAAAGAAGAAGAAATAGATCGTTTACCTGATGGGTAAGTGAATATCAGACAAGAGGCAGTCGTATGGGCTGCCTCTTGTTTATTTCCGGATGTGGTAAAGCTGTTGTTTGTCAGAACCGGTAACCTACTCCCAGACTGAGGGTCCGGGTCTTCTTCTGGTTGATCTTGTGATGGGAATGGAGGTCATAGCTGAGTTGGTAACCTGCACGTACAGAGATCCTGTTCCGGAATTCAAAACCAGCCATTGCACTCCCTCCCGCGTACCAGTGATCCAATTCCAGTATATTCTCTCCCGGACTTCCGGATGCTATTTTCTCGGTTTCCGAGTCGGCACTGAATCCATAACCCATATGCGGCCCTACTCCCGCAAAGAGGGTTCCGGCTGCTGTCTGGTATCTTCCGAGGGCATATACCGGAATTTCCACAGACGCGTATTTGAATTTGAGGTTTTCCTCGTTTACTTTCACTTTGGCTTCCGTATATCCGATCCGGAGTTCCGGTCGCAAGGAGAAGTGGGTTCCGAACGCGATATCGGAAAATCCACTGACGGAAGCTCCCGGAGAGAATTTCGCTTTCGCACCCTGCAGGTTGGATAGTTTGACGTTTGTCACATTCCCTTCCAGACCCACTCCGAACGATACGCGGTTCTGCGCGTTCAGATGCATGAAACTAACTACTGAGAACATAGCTGTAAGAATAATAATTTTTTTCATCCTGTTGTTTTTTTAAATGAATATTGATATGGAATTTCTTTTTGTTCCTGTGGCAAAGATAGGGCTGCAAAGGAAGGGCACGACGGTTTGTATACCAACGGTCACCCTGGGTAGACGAAAGTGGCAAAACGGAAGATATCCTGGTCATGAGATGTGCGGAGACCGGAAGTGAACCTTCCTTTTTGCTGTTCTTGTGAAACAACGCATAATGTCTATCTTTGCAACCGATAAAAATATATAGTTAATATCGATCGATATGGAGCAATTTCCCGACACACAGCCCACCCTTTCTCCGGCAGAGATCACCCTTCTTACCAGGAAGATCGGTTCTAAAAAAGTAAACCAGCCCTTTCGGAAACTACTGGTATTGGGTTTTCTGGCCGGCGCGTACATTGCCATGGGAGGATTGCTTTCGGTGCTTATCGGCAGTGGGTTTCCGGAATGGACACAGGCCAACCCGGGGTTGCAGAAACTGCTGGCGGGTGCTACCTTCCCGGTAGGATTGATATTGGTGGTGATTGCAGGTGCTGAACTTTTTACCGGAAATAATGCTACCCTGATCTCAGGCGCTTTTCATAAACAATACAGTTGGGGGGCTGTGCTTCGTAACTGGACGCTGGTATGGCTGGCCAATTTTGCCGGAGCGCTTTTTTTCTCTTATTTTCTCATCTATCTGACAGGCATTCTGGATCCCGACCCCTGGCATACGGCGATCATACAGATAGCGCAAGCAAAGACCGCTTTGCCGTGGCATGTGGTCTTTCTGAAAGGAATAGGTGCCAATTGGCTGGTATGTCTGGCTGTATGGCTGGGACTGGCTTCCCGGAGTGCGGCGGGGAAAATGCTGGGCCTGTGGTTCCCGGTCATGTGCTTTGTAGCGATCGGTTTTGAGCATAGTATTGCCAATATGTTCTATATTCCGTCGGGTATCTTCCAGGGCGCGGACGTTTCGTGGGTCTCCTGCCTCCGGGACAATCTGATCCCTGCCACATTGGGCAATATCGCAGGAGGAGGTTTCTTTGTAGGGACCCTCTATTGGTATGTATATGCCCGTAAAAACGGATAGAGATCTTTTCCGGACAGTCGTTTCCACCGGTCGCTTATCTTTGACTGGGTATCGGAGCAGGATACGCCGATACCCTCTGTAGAGCGATGCCAGGAGATTTACTGATTTACGATTTATTTCCTGGGACAGGTTTTCTATTTTAATTAGACAGAAGAACAAAAGAACAGATGAAGAAAGAGAATATATGTGTGGAATGACAAACATTTGCAATGGATGAGCTATATTTTAAAACTTAAAACTTAAAACTTAAAACTTAGAACTTAAAACTTATAACTCTTATATGTTCTTTTGTTCTTCTGTCTGAAAAAAATGTACACCGCGGAGACGCACGCCGTGCGTCTCTACAAGGTAATCCCTTTCTTTGCAGACGAGACGATAGAAACGTATGTTGTGGATACGTTTATATATAATCGTATATCTTGTTTTTACAGGATAACGGAGCAATGCTACTACAGATAATCGTTTCTCTGTGCTTGTACCTGCATCGCGGAATTGTGTTTCCGCCTGCTCCCATGGCTCTTTAGTTTTCCGATAAATGAAAAATATGATACACTGTCCGTGCGATTTGTTTCTGTTTCCGAAACTTTTCTGTATTCCTGTGCCCGGGACTATGTGAAAGAAATATATTCTTCTACTTTTGCATACATTGTTTTTCCTCTGGGGAAACTAAGGGGGTAGAAATAACTATATTCCGTTGATGGGACTGATGCGGATCAACCAGACTAAAGGTAAGGAAAGATATAAAATCTGATTGTCTCATTTTTAACTGTTCTTATATAAAATATCATTGTGAAGCCTGTTGTCACGGGCGAATTTCTCCGGAAATGCATGGATGATAAGGCAGAGGCTGTATCCGGACAGAAAGGGTACAGCCTCTTTTTTTTCATGCCATTTTATCCGATATATACACGTTGTTCTTTCCTGTTTTTTCTCATGCGTAACTCATGTTTAATGTATCGGCGGATCAGTCTGTACCTGGGATGTATGGCCCTCCTGGGTCGCAGATCACTCTCTCTGATCAGAAACAACAGCATGCAGAAGAGTCCGGTGAGTGCCAGCCAACCGTAGATCTCTTTCATAGATACGATCAGGGCCTGCTGTTGTACTGTGCCGTATAGCTGGCCCGGATGCAGGTGTCCGGCCAGTGTATTCACCCGATCCAGTCCGGCACCCAGTAGTATCGTATTTTTGCCCAGGGTCGTTTTGAGCAGATGGGCCAGGATGGCTGTGCCCAGGACTCCCCCAAATCCTGCGCTCACGAAAGACTGTACCGACAGTGCTTCGAAAAAATGCTGAAAAGGTACCAGCGAAAGTGCAGTAAGAAAGGTGATCCCGATAAGAATGTATCCGAAGGTCCTCAGGAACAGAGGGATCCATAACGCCTCTTTAGGCAGGTTATAATCGATATAGAAATAGAACCACACCAGATGTGCGGTGATGGCTGCGAAGCCTATCACTGTCAGGGTCTTGTAGGTCCACTTGCGGCGGGCAAAGGTGAAATAGGTAAAGGCCGATCCGGCAAGGATAGCTGCCAGCACTACCCAATTGAGCGAGATCACATGCAGATCGTCAAATCCCAGTATACCTTCCATATAGATATGTTCAAGCAGGTGCGAAGGGGCCAATAGCAGATCGACAACCAAATAAATACCCAATGTAAGGTATACCGGACGGAATGTCCAGGTTTGCAAAGCAATGTAAGGATGCCTGATAAACGAAGCCCGCCACAGATTGAGCAGTACCAGTACGATAGCCATTACTGTAGCTATGCGTATATAGACCGACTCATACCAGTCGTAATGATCGCCATAGATACAGACGAAGATAATACACAGGATCGTAAGTCCCCACATCAGTCCGCCCAGCCAGTCGATTCCCAGCAAGGGAAGTTTGCGCATGGAGCGATAGCTACGGAAAGTCCACACCGTGATCAGCATCACGGTGCCTAAAAGGCCGATCACCAGCCAGTGCATGTATGCCCAGTTGGCGAAAGCCGCGGTGTAGATCGTGAGCATTCCGGAAAACTGGATACATCCCTGCACCAGCAGGTAGATGTAACAGAAGAATACCGAGAGATCCCGTTTGGGAGTGATCCACAGCTGGAGGGTAGAGTTACATTCAAAGGTAGCCCACATCCGGAAGATCCCTGCCACGAAACAGGTTGCTACCATCACAGGAACACTGTGTGTATACATACAGATGAAATTGCAGAGGATAAGCCCCGCGCCGCATACCAGGAAGGTGGTTTTACTGGCAAAGCGGAATTTCAGGCGGAACATGATCGTGAACGTCAGTCCCAGCCCTACCAGGGAGGCATACCCCGCCATCAGTATATCTTCCTGCATCAGTGCCAGCGAACCTGCCATCTCGCTTACGGCCGCCAGGTAGATACCTCCCGACAACTGGAAGACGATCACAAATGCCAGTACCAGCCAGGGACGTATCCGTTTGGGGACGAAGTCACGGATAGAAGGAATGGAAAAGGGTCCGGTCTCGTGCATGGATCAGTAATTTACGAGACATTCTACATTCATCCCCGCCCGCAGCCGTTCCATATCTTCGCTGCGGTTTTCACCGGTAAATTCGATGCGTACCGGGATACGCTGCTCGATCTTTACGAAATTACCGGCAGAATTGTCCTGCGGCAACAAAGAGAAGCTGGCTCCGGTGGCACGCGAGATGGATCTGACCTCCCCTTTGAATACCACACCCGGTACAGCATCCACCTCCATGTCTACGGGCAATCCTTCACGGATATGCGCTGTTTGTGTCTCTTTGTAGTTAGCAATGACCCACTTACTCTGTCCGTCTACCAGGTCTACCAGTGTCTGTCCCGGTTGTATCAATTGTCCCTGCTGTATGTCTTTGCGCCCGGTGGTCCCGTCGCAGGGAGCCAGGATCACTGTATAAGACAAGTTCAGGCGGGCCAGTTCCAGAGCGGCTTCCGCCAGTTTGATTCCGGCATCCGTCTGTTCCAGCCGGTGAGCGTGTTCCTGTTTGACCAGCGCGATGGATCTTTTCTGATGCGACAGCAGTTCGTAGTGGGCTTTGCAGGCTTCGTACTGTGTCCGGACCGCGTCGTATTGCTGGCGCGTCACCGCGTCTTGTTCCAGCAGGTTCTTGTAGCGGTTGTGTTCGGATTCCGCGTTGTCGAGCAGCACCTTTGCTTCCTGTATACTGGCATCTGACACCGTCAGGTTGTTGTGAGCGGTATGAAGGGTAGATGCCACCACCGTGCGGCCCGAAAGCGCGTTCTGGTAATCGGCTTCGGCCTGTGCCAGGCGAAAACGGAATTCCGCGTCTTCGATCACCACCAAAGTATCTCCTTTGCGTACGGTCTGGTACTCATCAAAGTATACCTTTTTGATGAAACCCTGCACCCGTGAATGGACGGGGACGATGAGTTGTTTCACCTGGGCATTATCGGTATATTCGACACGGCCCAGGTGTACAAAACGTGTACATACCCAGGTAATACCTGCTAAGATCCACAGTCCCACTACGATATTATAAATCAGTTTTTTGGTTCTTCTTTTCATTGTTTATTCTCTTAGATAAATGGATTCGTAATTGTAAGCTATAAAATCCGGTTGTTCTCCTTTTTCCGGTTGTTCAGGCACAGTGGCATACAGTCCGGAAACAACTCTTGCAGATCGTTCGCAGGTGCTCCGTCAGTTGCCCTCCATACATCGATCTTCTTTTCTGCTCTGTTCCTTGTTCTCTTCCTGACAAATGGCAGCGGCCTGCCTCAGAGCGTACCTGTAGTCCTTTTCAATTTGTAGTAATGGAACAGAATATGGATCTGCGCGTTCACCACTTGCAGTTCCGCGTTCAGTTGGGAGTTGCTCGCGTCCAGCATATCTGTCAGCAAAGCCAGATCGTTCAGATAGCGGTTGTTGATCACATGGTAGTTCTGATGTGCCAATTCCAGGCTTTTTACCTGTGTCTCGTAGAGGGTGAATGATTCGCGGAAGCGGATATATGCTTCTTTCACCTCTGTACGGATGTGTTCCTGCAACAACAGATCGCTTTCCCTGGCCTTCTGTGTCGACAGGCGCGCGAGTCTGATCTCTTTTCCTGATTTGAACGTGGAAGCCAGATTGAACTTCACTCCCACACCCACATACCAATAGTTGATATTCCGGTTGATCGGGGGTATCTCAAATGTAATGGGACCCTCCAGGTTGTCACCGGCCATCAGTGCCACGGAAGGGAGCCGACCCGAGCGGGCCAGTTTCTCTCCATATTGCGATTGCTCTATGTTCAGTCTGGCCTGTTGCAACAGGGGAGAAGAAAACAGAGCCGTTTCCTGCCAGCGGTTTTCATCGGACAGCAGAGGAAGCTGTTCCAGCAAGTGGCTGTCTACCTCTATCTGTGTCTCTTCCGGCAATCCGAGTACGGTGATCAGTTGATGGTTCAGGATCACGATCCCATTCTCTACCTGTGTAAGCGCCAGTTGGAGCGACTGCAACTGCAGTTCGTAGCGGGTAATGTCATTTTTCAATGTGATACCGTGTTGCTGTTTGGCGGTGATCTCCGCCAGAAGCGCGCGTGTTTGTTCGATATTCCTGCGATAGACCTCTGCCTGGTTTTTCAGTTTATACATCTCCAGGTAGTTCCCGGCCAATAGAAAGCGGATGTCCTGTTTGTTGTTCTCCAGATCCAGTTGAGCCAGTTGATGGTGTAGCTTTGCCAGGGCAATGCGACTTGAGATAGCACCCCCTGCATAGATCACCTGTGAAGCCTCGATGGTGAAATTATTTCCGAAATGTGGCATAGCCGCGCGCTCACCGTGGGAGAAATCGCGGTCCGATAGCCACACGTCTCCGATGTAACTCGCCGAAACAGCTACATCGATAGAGGGGAGTTGAGCGTTCCTGGCCACCCGGATCGCTTGCCGGGCTTCCTGCTCTGCCAGGCTGTATGTGCGTATGCTACGGCTACAGGAATCTGCTCTTTCAAACATCTGCTCCATGGTGAGGACTCTGGGGGCGGGTTGTGAGAAAACATAACATGTGTGAATGAAAACGGAGAATAAGACTGATACTTTGTTGAATGTACTCATATATATGTAGGGTTTACGTGTCGCAAAGGATCCTAAAAACGGCTGCAAAGTTCGGCGAAAAAAAACGTCCGGAGAAGGTTTGAAATAAGTAAAAATTGGTTTTATTTGAATATTTGGTTGTTGTGTCGTATCTTTGCGGACGCTGAGCAGAAGAAAAAATGAAAGAGAAAATTCAGATTAAAACCATCACCGATCTGTCTTTTATAAGTGATATATCCAATGAAATGAGGAGGAAAGTGGGATGTATCGCGGTGGATTATCCGGCGATCGTCAGTCAGTTCTCTTCCGGTGTTTATTTAGATGCTGTTACCGTTATATTGGTCTTATCAGGAACAGGCACTGTAACTGTGAATTACAGATCTTATCCTTTCACGAAAAATTGCCTGTTGTTATTCTCCTCTTCTCATCTGTTCCGTTTTGAACAGTGTAGTTCCGATATCAGTTGTTTGTGCCTGTTTGTCAGCAGAGAATTTATGACGGAGATGGACTCTACAGCTATGATCTCTCAGCGCATCAGATATGGGGTCAGGCTGTATAGTAGACCTGTAGTCCAGCTGGAGCCTTCGCACATAGCAACGTTGTTCCATCGGATGTGTATGGTGGATCACAGCGTGGATCATACCACACACTATTACTACAGGGATCTGGTACAAAACAGCCTGTTCGGTTTTTTTCTGGATCTGAGCCACCCCATAGAGTGCCATCCGGATTTGTCTGATCCGGAAGATACAACGCGCAAAGAGAGCCTGGTATAGTCATTTATTGAGTTGCTGGTTACCCATTATCAGTCGGAACATAAAGTAGAATTCTATGCTTCCCGGTTGCACGTTTCTACTCACTACCTGACATCCGTAGTGAAGTCTGTAACCAGACAAAGTGTGAGTGATTTTATTTTTGAGATGTTGTACAGTGAAGCGCGTATCCTGCTGACCCATTCCAGACTGTCTATCCAGGAAATCGCCATGAAACTGAATTTCTCCGATCAATCCGCCTTCGGGAAATTTTTTAAAAGACGGAATGGATCCTCTCCTTTGGAATTTCGCAGGCTGTACGGGAAAAGGGGGAGGGGTAGTAAGTGATGAGTTATAAGTTTGGAAGGATGAGTTTGGAGGGATGGATTCTCTTTATATAAACTCTCGGTTACATGCTGTTCTGGGATAAAATAAGAAAACGGATATGTATCCGGAACCTACCTGTATGGGTACTCAGGTTTTTGTTTCTGTGATTTACTTATTTCTATTCCCCACTGAGCCAGATCCAGCACAATAGGTAAAACAGATTCACCGATCTCAGTTAATTGATATTCCACCTTAGGAGGAACTACAGCGTATATCACGCGTTTGATCAGACCATTTTTTTCGAGTTCACGTGTAGCTTGAGTAAACATTTTGTTACTCACGTGCGGCAAAGTACGTTGTAGCTCCCCTGACCGCATGGGGCCGTCTTTGAGATGGTACACAATCATGGTCTTCCATTTTCCTCCAATGATGTTCATCGCAAGTTCCAATGAACAAATATATTCCTCACCCTGAAAGAAAAATTTTGTTTTATGTGTCTGATCTTCCATAATTTACTCTTTTTGGTAACTATGTAACAAATGAGTAGGTACTTTACTTTTCGAGCGAAAAGTAATACATTTGTCTGAAAAAATAAAATGACCGGATGTTTAAATGCTTTTAGAAACGGATTTGGATCGGTTATAAAGAGGTATCTGAATGGCCACATGCGTATGGTTCCTGGTAACAAAGAGATACCGCTGCTGCTTGCATGTAACAGGCGAAAGAGTAGTTCAGGAAATCAACTTAAATAATAGAAATATGAAGTTCTCGGGAATTTTGAATGTCGTTTTAATTGTTATTTTACTCATAGTAGGAGTGAATATGTTTTCAAAGAATGATTCCGGTGATCAGGTCACGCCTGATCGATCTGCTTCGTCAGTTAGCGAAGTGATCCATCGCCGCAGTAGTGTGCGTGACTATACCACTCAGAAAGTATCTAAAGAGATTTTAGAAGAACTGGTACGTGCCGGCATGGCTGCTCCGTCGGCTATGAATAAACAGCCCTGGGCATTTATTATTGTAGACGAAAGAGAGATCTTAGATGCTTTTGGTGAGCAACTGCCCACTTCAGCTATGGCTAAGAAAGCGGAGGCTGCGATCCTTGTATGTGGTGATCTGGAAAAGGCCGGTGAAGGTTGGTTGCAGCAATACTGGATCCAGGACTGTTCTGCTGCTTCACAAAATATCTTGCTTGCGATTACAGAATTAGGGTTAGGAGGGGTTTGGACAAGTGTTTATCCTGCTGAAGATCGCATGGAAAAAGTAGCAAAGATGCTGAACCTGCCCGAACATATTGTTCCTTTGAATATTATCCCTCTCGGATATCCTTCGCAACCGGATCAACCGAAGAATAAATGGAAGCCCGAAAATATTCGATGGAATAAGTGGTAGAAAACAGAGGCATCTGTAAAAGATCCTGTTTTGTAGAAGAGTGGTGATGCGGATCTGCCACTCTTTTTTTTATATAGGATATGTTGTAAAGAAGTGAACGGCGATAACTAACTATGTTCCGGTTGCCCTGGATGGAGGTTTCTTCCATCTGGTATACAAAATCTGGGAAGACGAAGAGTACACACGTAGACATACCCTGTCGTTTTACATGTATCCCGCTGGCGTGTGGCTTCTATTTCTTACTTTTTCTCTTGTCTTTGATGACTGCTGCGGCTACAATTATGGCCGCTACGGCAGCTATACTTACCATACAGATCTGAATGCCATGCAACCAGGGATTGGTATCGGTTTCTTTTTTGCTTACGAAGAGTTGAAAGCAGAACAGGCCTATGGCTACTGCCGCACCGCATATTTCCGCGATAAGGACGAGTCTGGAAGTTGGGGAGTTGTTTTTCATACAAGTGTTGTTTCCTTTGTCCGGGAGGGACAAAGATAAGAAAAGATCTTTATGAAAGGATAGGCTCAGAGGAGATTCCGTGAAAAGGAAGGGCAGAAGGCGCAGGAGAGACAGGGAAGATATGCGAAAGAAATAGCAAAAAGGAGAATCAGCAAGAAATCTCTGGTAGAACATCAGTTGAAGGTTGATGTTCCGGAAAGAACAGGTAGAAGAGCATAAAGTAGCAGTTGTGTGATTAAAGGCCGGTACGGTAAACATTCTTTCGGAGCCCGCTGTTATTTTTATCTGTGATCCGGATGGAATAACCCATTTAAAAATAATAATATCATGATGGACGATAAAGTAAAAAACATGAATCGTATGTTAGGTAAGTGCGTGGCTGTGTGTAATTTCTGTTTCGATTCCTGCCTGCGCGAAGAGAATGTGGAGATGATGAAGGAGTGTATCAGGCTGGACAAAGAGTGTGCGGAGATTTGCGCGCTGACTTTGTCTCTGGTAGCATCGGGTAGCGAGATGGCTGGTGAAGCCCTTACCTTGTGTGCGGCTATTTGTGAAAAATGTGGAGAGGAGTGCGGCAAACATGATAATGATCATTGCCGGAAGTGCGCGGAGACCTGCCTGGCGTGTGCCGAGGCGTGCAGGAACTACTGATCCGTTTGAAAGAAAATAGGAAAAAGGATAAATGGGAAAGGTTCTGTTTATCCTTTTTTTTGTGTATGGGTTTGTACGGAAAAAATGAATACACATCACTGGTGGCCGACCTTTTCTGTTCAGAGGAAGGAATGCCCTGGATGAGGGTCGATGGAGAAGATAAAGGCAAAAGTGGTCTTTCTGTGAAAGGAAGGTAAAAAGTATGGTCCGGAAGTACATAAATCTATACAGGAGAGGTTCGGTGGCAGACTTGAACAAAAGAAAAAAGCAGGGTGTTTTTAGTATAAAAATATATCAATGAAGAATGGTTCCCTCTCTAAAGGAAAACTTCGTTTTTCGGTATTGGTTAAGATTGTAAAAGATACCGTGTATGGATTTGTAGATGATAACGTTCCTACATTGAGTGCTTCACTGGCCTATGCTACCTTGTTTTCGCTGATTCCTTTTCTTTCCCTGCTCATTACGATTGGTACCTTTTTTCATGCAGATCTGGCGAATCAGTTGTATACGCAACTGCAACCTGTGGTGGGAGCGGAGGTGGTACAACAACTCAGGGAGATCATTGATAATGCCAGGCAGACAGATGCGTCTACCCTGGCTACGATCGTGACATTGGGGGTTACTGTTTTTGGGGCGACTGCTATTTTTGCGGAGATCCAGGGCTCGTTGAATACGATCTGGGGAATAAAGGCCATTCCTAAAAAGGGGTGGCTTAAGTATATAAAGACCCGCCTTCTTTCTTTTTCGCTGATCCTGGTCTTTGCTTTTATTCTGCTGATCACCTTCAGCATCACCAATTTTATTACTCATCTGGGAGATAAACTCATGTCTAACTATCCGGAGGTCGCCGAATCGTTGGTAGATGCCATCGCTATGGTTCTGAACCTGTGTATTACTGTCGTTATATTTGTACTCATCTTTAAGTTACTTCCGGATGCTAAGATAAGGAGTAAGGATGTCTTTGTGGGGGCGGTTGTAACTACACTCTTGTTTTTGTTGGGACAATGGGCGATCTCGTTCTATCTGGGTATTGCAGATGTGGGTACTGTATATGGCGCGGCCGCGTTCATGGCGATCCTTATTACATGGATCTATTATTCGGCCATGATCATATATATCGGCGCGGAGTTCACGGAAGCATGGACGGTAGAGAGGGGAGGGAAGATCTTTCCGGACGAGTATGCGGTGATAACTAAAGTCATTGAAGTGCCCGCGGAGTCTGTGGAAGAAGAGGCTGAAACATAGAACCGGGATCCCTTCCTGTATACTTCTGACTTTTCTTCGGAGTTCTCCTGTTGTTTCACCGGAGTCCTGCGGCTACAGGTTCGGAGTTGTACAGGTTTCAAACAGGAGATATGTGAAAAATTCCTGTGTTCCGGACTGCATCTGATAGAGCGCATGAAGAAATATTTGTTTTCTTTGCTTCCTGAAACTTAATCATTCAATTAGTCTTATGATGAAACCGGATCGTATCATTGAGATATGTGCCAACTCTGCCCGGAGTTGTATAGAAGCAGAACAGGGGGGGGAGCGCGTCGTGTGGAACTTTGTGCGGCTATTCCCGAAGGGGGAACCACGTCTTCTTACGGCGAGATCCGTGCGGCACAGCGGCTTACCTCTTCCATAGATATCAACGTAATTATCCGTCCGCGCGGAGGCGATTTCCTATATACACCGGCAGAGGTGGAAGCGATGTTGTACGATATAGAAATGTGTCGTCAGTGCGGGGTGCATGGAGTCGTGTTGGGTTGTCTGACTCCGGAAGGAGATATTGATCTGTCTTTGCTCAGACGATTGGTAGATGCGTCGGGAGAGCTTTCTGTCACTTTTCACCGCGCCTTTGACGTGTGTCGTGATCCTTTGCTGGCGTTGGAGCAGTTGATTGACGCGGGATGCGATCGTATCCTCACTTCGGGGCAGAAGGCTACTGCCGTAGAGGGCATTCCGTTGATCGCGGAGCTGGTGCGTCGGGCCGGTGAGCGTATCATTGTGATGCCTGGAAGTGGAGTACGTCCCGATAATATCGCGCGTATCGAGGCAGAGACGGGAGCCAGGGAGTTTCATACCTCCGCGCGTCGTGTGGTGCATAGCGGTATGGTGTATCGCAAAGAGGATGTGCCCATGGGAAGCAATGTGGTGGTTTCTGAATTTGAGACGGTACAGACGGACCGGGAACTGGTACGGTTGTACCTGTGAGGCCGGGATCGTACCTCTTTGTAACCGGATGTATACGGATAGCTCTCCTGATCCCAGTGGTTACCACCGGGAAGAGAGCCGGGTGGCAAGGAAGAGAAGGTGTTTATAGAAAAGGATTTACCGGGAAAACAGGAAAAGGGAGAGTTATCTCCCTTTCAGCTTTTTCATGAATGCAACAAATGTGGGTTGGAAGTCCCGGAACAGGTCGGAATTTTTATTCCTGAGCATAACGCCTGAGAACATTTTCAGTCCGATAGCGAATTGTTTGACTTCTTCTTCGCTGTTAAAAAGCTCTTTTTCTTTTAGTTTCTCTATGATGTGGTAGATGTTGTCGTGGTTGCCAAAGTCTGTTTCAATAGGTGGCAGTGCCTCTGCATAGGATTCTTTCCCCTCTGTCATACAGAGAGAAACGTGATAGGTATAAGTGTCCTTATGTTCCATACTGTTTTGATTTTAGTGGATAAAACTATGAAAATAAAATGGATCAGGGAGAGTTTAACTGATTTTTTTACACATTTTTCAGTTCTCTGCCGGTCCGGGATGGGAATATATGGGGTCGTTTGATCTTATTTTATCTTTCGTTGGTTGGGTTGTTGTTGATCCGTTCACGGATCTTTTTCCAGGCATGGGTATCGTACAGGGAGCTTGAGCGCATGGTGTTGTACATTTCCCGGAAGCGATGGATGGGAATGGTAAAGGTGAGTTCGTTGGCGCGAAGATAGGGACGTACGGATGGGTCGAAGCCCCCGATAAATGTACGGCGTCCCCGGCGAAGGTTTTCTGTTACGGCTTGTGACACGACAGCACTACACCCCGAGCCGAAGATGGAGGAGACGGCCATTTCATTGTTGTTGTCGAAATAGGCCCAGGTGGTCAGTCCGGATAGGATATCCGGAGAGGCGAAGAACAAGATCCCTTCCTGGTGATTGAAACTGTCTGTGTGGTCGATGCGGCAGAAGTTGAGATAAGGCTTGCGGGCAAGAGGCATACCCAGTTGCTCTATGTACGCTACCACCATTTCCGGGGTTTGTTTGTATCTCTCTTTGAGGGATACGAAGGTAGGGACTCTTTCCGGCATTCCGGAAAATCCGGTGTAGAGTTTGCCGCCGCCACAACCGATGGTTTCGGCGTCTAACGTGCGGATGAGCCCGGAGCGGACATCGGCAAAGCATTTGAAGAAACAGCCATTTACTTTTTGTGGTTCTGCCATCGGCGTGTCGCTGTATCCGAAGACGATGGGAAGTTCTGCTGCCGGGCCGAAGGCTTCCCTGTAATTCTCTATAAATGTTTTGACTTCCATGGTGATCGGTTTTTAATCCGTTTGGATGTGAATACGTATGTATATGATGGCTCTTTTACCCGGCAGAGTGGCCATCGGGGCGATAGCTCTGCCGGGTAAAAAGCCAGGGGTATGTTGTTCTGCTTTCATCTGTTTGTGGTTTCTGCAGGGAATTCTGCTTACAAATATAACATACATATGGATGAGTCAATCGTTTGTAGCGTTCATTTTTTATGCTGGCGGTAAAATAACCCGTCGGAGAGAAGGGCTTTGGATCCATCGCTATTTCCGGCAGACTGGGTTATCGTCTCAGTTCGCTTAAGATCTCTTCTCCTACGGCAGTGGCAGACTGGGGATTTTGTCCGGTGATGAGACGCTGGTCGTTCACAACGAATGTGTGCCATTTTCCGGCTTTCCGGAAGAACGCTCCGCGTTCGGTGAGCTTGGTTTCCAATAAAAAGGGAACGATCTGATCGCGATGCACCTCTTCCTCTTCTTCGTTGGTGAAACCGGTGACCTGTAGCCCGTTGATGAGGTAACTGCCATCGCTCAGGGTAAGGTTGACCAGGGCCGCAGGGCCGTGACAGACAGCGGCTACGATGCCTCCCGCTTCATAGATCTGTCGGGCAATGCCGGCCAGTTCGCGGTTGTCGGGAAAATCCCACATGGCTCCGTGACCGCCGGCATAGAAGATCACATGATATGCGGAGGGAATGACTTCGAAGGGCGACAGGGTCTGTTGTATTTTCTCCTGTTCGGCACCGCTTTGCCAGAAGAGGCGGTTCACGGGGTCTTCCAGGTCGAGGCCATCTACAGGGGCTTTGCCGCCCCGGGGACTGACAAAATCGATGTCGTATCCGGCGTCGGTGAGCACTTTCCAAGGGTGAGATACTTCGGAAAGGTAAAAACCGGTGCGTTCTTTGGTGATGCCTAATTGATCGTGACTGGTCACCACAAATAAGATTTTCTTTTTCATATCATTTTTTGTTAGAGGATCGGGATCGGTGGTCTGGGCGGAAAGGCTGGCTGCCAGACACAGGATCCATAGGGAAAACAGTCTTTTTTTATGGTTTATCAAGAATAAGGTAGATATGGTTTATCCTGTTGTTTACAGGTACAAACAGATTCCCTGCCGGAGGATTCCGGAAAAGTCGGCACACATGGGCCGCACCACAGATCTGTTGCGGAGCGTGAACCTGTCCGACAAGACAGGAGCGAATCGGGTAGACATATCTTTGTTTTTAAATGAAGTTCTTGTCATAGGTAACAGATCCACACGGTTTTTGGTTCTTTAAAGGGGGAGAGGGAAGTTTTGAGTTCTAAGTATTAAGTTTTAAGTTCTAAGTATTAAGTTGTAAGTATTAAGTTGTAAGTAAGTGTTCCTGATCAATTGTATGTATTATGCTCCGGTATGCTATAGAGATGCAGTATATAATTTATTTATAAATGTATCCATCACATGAGTTTCTATCCTTTTTTCTACAGAGAAAGGGGTTGCCTGTAGAGACGCACGGCGTGCGTCTCAGCATACCGAATGGGAAGTCATATAAGGATAACCTTTCTTTGTTGGACATACATTGCGGAGACGCATGCCGTGCGTCTCTACAGGACACAGGAATAGTATATACCATGAATGATAAACTTCTATTTATAAATGATAAGGTATCGTGTAAGGCACAACTGTGAACATCATCTGAAAGCACCGAATAGTTTCCATATAAAAGAGTACGCCGATTTTTCAGGTATCTCTGTTTATTTGAATGTGTGGAGATAAAACTATTTTCTGCTCTTATTTAATATATAATAGTCCATAAGTAAAGCGAAGGCTATGCCTGCGGTATAGCAGAGAAGATCTGACCAGAGGAAGCCTTGTCCGAGTACGAGGGCAGCCATGGGATGGGCGCGTAGTTGCCGGATCCATTCGGCCTGATAGAGCTGGCTGAATTCGATGCCCCAGGAGAAAAGGAAAGCCCAAAGGGCAGAACGGCGGATAGGGGAGGCAGGGAGAAGAAAGCGGAATCCGTAGTAGACCATGGCGGCCCATAGGATGTCGCCGACATATCCGGTGACAAAGGAGGGCAGAGCGGGTCCGTAGCGACGGGAGGAGAGGCCCAGGAGGATGCAGGTCAGGACGGCAGCGAGATACATGAGGCGTTTTTTTTGATCATCGGATATGTCTTTTATAGGGTATGGTGTGGTTCCTGTGTAGGGTACAGGCAAATAACGGGTAAATCCGGAACGGTTTTTCCGGTTGCAAATATACCACAAAGATATTCAAATGAAAGAGGAGAAAGATTTATAACTATTTTTCTACCTTTGCGTGTCGATGGATGAGATGCCTCAGAAAAACCGGGAAGACAAGGGGTGCGCATCATGTGATATAAACCGGAACAACGAGTATGGAATCAGGATTTTATAGTTATTCGGCAAGGGGTTTGCAAGGCAAAGAGATTGGGATGGATAGCTACAAAGGTAAGGTGGTGTTGGTAGTGAACACAGCGAGCCGATGCGGACTCACTCCTCAGTTGGAGGGATTGGAGGCCCTTTACAGAAAATATAAAGAGGATGGATTGGTAATACTTGGTTTTCCCTGCAATCAGTTTATGCGTCAGGAGCCTGGAGATGAAAATTCGATAGCACAAGGATGTGTAGTGAATTATGGGGTGACGTTTCCGATGTTTTCCAAAATAAAGGTGAACGGTAAAGAGGCGCATCCGCTTTATAAATACCTCAGAAACGAGTTGAAAGGGAGTATGGGAAGTCTTGTCAAATGGAATTTCACAAAGTTTCTTGTCGATAGGAATGGGAAGCCAGTGAAGCGTTTTTCACCGGTAATGACTCCGGAGAAAATGGAATCGTGCATCCGGGAATTATTGAAAGCGGAAGAGCGGAAGCAGGTGAAAATAGAGACAGGAAGGGAAACCCACAGCGGATCGGCGAGGAAATAAGAAGGAATAAGAAATAAAGAATAAAAGATCAGGAGATGGAGTTACGTAAGATATTTCTTTTCACAGGGCTGGTGTTTTTCGGGATAGCTTCTTTGGTGTGGCTCGCCGGGTGGCATCCTGCCTTGTTCGGGGTGTTGTTGTGTGCCGGGGTAAGCATGAAGGTGGCTTTTTTATTTTGTACGTTTCGCAGACCGGATTTTAAAATGTCGGTCCCTATGTATATGATCCTGACCGGGGTGGGCCTGATCCTGGTATCTTTGCTGTTCAAGTCGGTGATCCCGATGCCGATGGTGCAGGCTATACTGTTCTATACAGCCATTACACTGAAAGTCGCCGGGGTAGCTCTGCTTTTTTATCCATCCCGGAAATAGCAGCAGAGAGAGAATGTTCCTGGGGTGGTCTCCGGAAAGAAGTGAACCGGAGAAACAGGTTTCAGGATCTTGTCCTCACCTCGTCCGGGGGGTTGCCTCTTCACTAAAGGACGTGTTGTGCCCGGCCGGGTTGTGTGTGTGACACAGACTATGTATTTGTTCCCTTCAGGCTGTAATAATTCGCCTTTATAAACACATTTGTCCTTTTGAGGAAGACAGGATGTGCAGGTAAATAAAAAATAACAGATATTTGTACCCGGAATAGAGCATGTGACTTTTATCACGGCAGTGTCCATAGACCCATAACACATAGTCACGAATCCATTTGTAGTAAACATATCTATGAAGATGGGGAAAACAAAATTTTTACCGTTTATAATGATCTTTTTCTGGGGAACTATGCCTGTGCGTGCACAAGAAAATAAGGAGTTTGAGAACGCGGTGCGTATGTCGGTAGAGCAGGCGATGCAACGTTATCCGGAATCTACCTTGAAAGATCTGTATAAACTCTTTTTCCGGGATAGATACGGCCCGGGACATCTGATCCACGATCGGGAAGGAGCCGATCGTTACCTGAGGCGTGAGCTGGACTCCTATGTACCTTCTACACCTGTTGCATCGATGGAAGAAGCGGTAGAGCCTACCGGGTGGCAGCACAATTTCTATAGAGTAGATCTTTCTGTATTGAAAGAGGACCGGATCCCTTATGAGGTCTTTTTCGATGCTTTTGTGAGAAGTGTGAATGGCATCATTCCCATGCCTGTTGAAGAGTGGAGAGGGGAGTGGAGGCAGATCGAAGCGATTATCGGATCCATGCAACTCTCTCTTCCCGGTTATGCGGCAGACTGCAAAGAAATAGAAGAGAAACTGGCGGCGGGCAACTATGTAGGGCATCACAGTGAGGCATACAACGAGGCTTATGCACCACACTATCGCATCCTCCATAGAAAAATCTGTGAAGAGGAGATCTTTCCCTGGCTGGAAAAACAATCCGGAAAATGAGAGCAAAAAACAAAACAGAAAATAATTCGTAAAGCAAATAAGAGCAAACATGAAAAGAATTTTGAATCTATCCTTCGGCTGTCTGTTGTGTACAATTGTAGCGCAGGCGGAGAATCAGCAACCCAACGATACCATTTCCATGAGAAAATATGAATTGGGAGAAGTAGTGGTAACCGGTTCACGCGTACCCATCGCACGCGATCTGTTGCCTGTTCCGGTGAGTGTGGTGTCTCGTAACCAGATCGAGTTGAGCGGAGAAACCACGATACTCCCCGCGCTCACGCAGTAAGTTCCCGGACTATTTGTTACCTCTCGTGGGATTGCCGGTTACGGTGTGTCCGGCGGGTCGGCAGGTGGCATCAATCTGCGTGGTATGGGAGGCGGTGCCGGACGGGTATTGATCCTAATCGATGGGCATCCTCAATATGCCACGATCTATGGCCATCCGGTAGCAGATGCTTATATTGCTTCCGACGCGCAGCGGGTGGAGGTTTCACGTGGTCCGTCGTCCGTTCTGTATGGATCGAATGCGATGGCAGGAGCCATCAATATCATCACCCGCCAGGCTACCCAGGAGGGAAATCACTTGAATGTGAGGCTCATGGGAGGGTCTTACAGCACACAACGGTACTCACTGACTGATAGTTACCGCCAGGGACCCTGGTCGGGAGTGGTGAGTGGAAATTATGAGCGCACGGACGGACATCGTCCGAACTCCGGTTTTGAACTGTTCAGTGGGTTCGGAAAAGTGGGATATGATATTTCTGAAGAGTGGAAAGTGACTGCCAATGTAAACATTGCACAGGCCAATTCCAACAATCCGGGCACGGTAAGCAATCCCATGTATGAAGGTACCGCGGATGTGTTGCGGGGTATGTCGGGGCTCTCTCTGGAAAACAACCACGGTATCACGCGCGGGGCCCTGAACCTGTATTACAATTGGGGAAATCATAAGATCAACGACGGATATACCGAAGGCGGCAATCCCCGTGAGTTCCTGTTCAGATCGACAGATTACATGGGTGGTCTGAATCTGTATCAGGCTGTCAACCTCTTCCCCGGGAATACCCTCACCGGCGGATTTGATGTGAAGCTGTATGGTGGGAATGCCTATCGTAATCCGGAGACGGAGATCTATGCCGACCATGTCAAACTGCATGAGATAGCCGGGTATGTGTTTGTCCAGCAGGAGCTGGGACGTTTTATGATCAATGCCGGTCTGCGTCTGGAAAATCATAAACTCTATGGAACGGAGTGGGTGCCTCAGGGAGGGATCTCTTTCCGGGCAGCTAAGGAAACGCATCTGAAGTTCTCTGTATCGAAAGGTTTCCGTACGCCGAATATGCGTGAACTTTATATGTATGATTCTGCGAATGAAGACCTGCTTCCCGAGCGTAGCCTGAGTTACGATCTCAGTGTATCGCAACGATTGCTTGACAACCGCCTTTCTATGGAACTGGCCCTCTATTACATCAAAGGAGATAACATCGTGGAGACTGTACCGGTGGATGGCAATCCGAAGAACCGGAATGTGGGAGAGTTTGCCAACAAAGGGGTAGAATTCAGCCTGACTTACCAGATCCTTGACAACCTCTCTCTGCATAGTAATTACAGTTATCTGCATATGGATACGGATATTACAGGTGCTCCCCGGAACAAATTCTATGCGGGTGTGACGTATCGTCCGGGCAGGTTTACGCTGAGCGCGGGTGCGCAGGTGATAGATAAACTGCTCCTTTCTACAGGAGAGCAGGGCGAGTCAAGCAGTTATACATGGGTGGATGCCCGTGTGGCATATCGCGCCTGGAGATGGGGAGAGGTATTTGTGAAGGGAGACAACCTCCTGGCACAGAAGTATGAAACGATGCTGGGCTTCCCTATGCCCCGGGCTACAGTGATGGGCGGGGTGAGTCTGAATTTCTGATCCTAATCCCTGTGCAGGTCCGGAATAGGTACCTGTGCAGGGATCATAGGGTTGATAGATACATAGACGGAAAGATCTGTGTGTAAGAAGATAACAGATACTAGCAAGAATCTTATGAAGATCCAGAGACTAAGTAAAGCATACAAAGCGCGGTTGATCGGAATCAATCAATTTACGACAGACCATCTGAACCACCCTTCTCATTATATCCCTTTTACGGAGAAAGAGATAGAGGCCGCTTTTGATGATTCCGGAGAAGTGGTCTTATATGGTGTGGTGGATAAGGATACCTTAGCGGCTGTTTCCGGATTGTTTGCTGATGTGAGCGATATAGCTCCTGAGTTGGCATCGTTGCAGATCGATCCTGAAAAGACTGTGGAGATCGGAGGGTGTATGACATTGCCGGAGTATCGTAATAAAGGATATATGTTGTTATTGAACAGGGAACTTCTGCGGATAGCCCGTCAAAAAGGATATCGTTACGTGGTGGCAACCGCCCATCCCGATAACATAGCAAGCAGCAGATCACTGACGAAGGCAGGGATGGAGAAGGTGAAAGCATTCTATCGGCATGGAGATTACCTGAGAGACCTGTATCTCTTGCAGCTTTAAGGCAGTTGTAACGCCATACATATCCGTATAGCGAGACACACTGTATATCCGGTGTCCATAGGATCAGGATATGTATGGGAAGGGACCCGGCTACAGGACCAGCTCTCCGAACAGGCGGTCAAAGGTCTCGTCGAGACAGTGTGTATATCCGGAGTGGGGACGTGAGGTCTGAATGGTGGCACTGCGGACGGCTGTCAGCCAGCGGAATCGTTCGGCCACGTCGAGGGAAGCCATGTAGCCGCCCTCTTTCTGGCCGGAGGCGATGATCTCCCATGCGGAAAGGTTGTTGAGCAGGGTTTCCCTTTCACATTCGGTGGAGTAAAGAGCCAGTTTCTGTTCGTTCACGGCAATGCGGATCCGGATGTATCGCTTCCTTTTGCAGAAAAGCAGAAGCCCTACGTTGATAAATTCTTCACGCTCTATCCGGGGCACTACCCGGATGACAGCATATTCATATAGATCTTTTTCTGGCATGGATGGCTTCTTTTATAAAGATGTTTGATGCGTGCAGTCTTCAGGTGAGGAACTCACGATAGACGGTGCGCATCTCTTCCGGTGTCTGTGTCTCTTCCGTATTCAGCCAGTCGTCGGGGATCAGTTGCACGATCTGCTCTATTTTTCCGGGAGTGATCCGGGTTTTGGCCCACTGGTCTGTTTCTTCGAGTGTGCCGGCATAAGGCAGCAGCACGTGGTCACGTATGTTTGCGAAGGGGCTGGCTGTTTTTTGCTCCCAGTCTTCCCAGTTGTAGTGGAAATAGAGGCTACTGCCATGATCAATGAGCCATAGCTCTTTGTGCCAGATGAGCATATTCGTATTTTTTACGGTACGATCTATGTTCATGATGAATGCGTCCAGCCATACCACGCGTGAAGCTGTTTCCGCGTCTACGTGGTTGACCACCGGATCGAAGGTGACCGCCCCCGACAGGTAGTGCAAGCCGAGGTTCTTGCCCCGGCTGCCTTGCAACAGATCCTGGATCTCTTCGTCTCCTTCGGTCTGGCCAAACGATTCGTCGAGCATCAGGAATACGAGTTCCGGAACACGTAGTCCCAATAGTCTCGCTATTTCCGCGCCGATCAGATCGGCAATGAGCGCGCGCGTACCGTGACCTGCTCCGCGGAATTTAAGCACATACTTGAATCCGTCGTCTGCTTCTGCCAGGGCAGGCAGGGATCCGCCTTCCCTCAGCGGGGTGATGTATCGGGTGACATTTACCGTACGTAATTCCATATACAAGGGGTTAAGTTTTAAGTAATAAGTTTTAAGTTCTAAGTTGTGAGTTTCCACATATAGCTTGTTTTTACTACTTATTACCTGGAACTTAAAACTCAGAACTTATTACTCAAAACTTAGAACTCAGCGTTTTGTTTCAATTGCTCCACCAGTTTATTGATGCGTTCCATTTCCTGTGGTATCCGGATGCTTTGCGGGCAATGGGGCTCACAGATCCCGCAACGGATGCAGTAATCACTTTGCCGGAGTTTGGGCACACTGCGATCGTATCCGATCAGGAAAGCCCGTCGCGCTTTGCGGTAATTCTCATCCCGGGAACTGGTGGGGACGTTGGCCTCGTTCACGCATTTGTTGTAATGAGCAAATACGCCCGGGATATTGATGCCATACGGACAAGGCATACAATACTGGCATTCTGTACACATGATGATCGGATAGTTGAGCATCAGCTCCGTGACACGTTCCAACAGCGCGTTTTCTTCCGGGGTGATGGGCTCGAGCGGAGAGTGTGTACGCAGGTTGTCCTCGAGATGTTCCATATAGGTCATTCCGCTTAATGACGTGAGCACACCTTCAGGAGTACCCGCATAGCGGAAAGCCCAGGAGGCCACACTATCGTCCGGACGCTGTTGTTTGAGCGGTCCGACGAGGTGATCCGGCAGTTTGGCCAGACGTCCGCCCAGCAGGGGCTCCATGATGACCGCGGGGATGTTGCGCTTTTCCAGTTCGGCATACAGGTATTCCGCGTTTACGTTGCGGCCTGCCTGGGCGTTGCGCCAGTCTACGTAATTGAGCTGGATCTGTACAAAATCCCAGGGAATGTCTAACGACAGCATGTAGTCGAACACTTCTACCTGGCCGTGGAAAGACCATCCCAGGTTGCGGATACGACCTGCTTCCTTTTCTTTCAACAGGAAGTCGATCATGTCGTTGTCGATGTAGCGGTCGTGTACCAGCTGAATGCCTGAACCGCCGCCCACGGAGTGCAACAGGTAGTAGTCGATATAGTCTACCTGCAATTCTTCAAAAGACTTGTAATACATGGCCAGGGAGTTCTCACGCGTGTAGTTGGACTGGTTGGAGAGCTTGGTGGCGATGTAGAATTTCTCGCGCGGATGACGTTTGAGAGCGATCCCGGTAGCACGTTCCGAGAATCCGCGGATGTACACAGGTGACGTGTCGAAGTAGTTTACTCCGTGCTCAATGGCATAGTCTACCAGTTCGTTCACTGTCTCCTGATCGATCTCTTCTTCGCCACTGCCGTCTGCTTTGGGGCGCATCGGCCAGCGCATACACCCATATCCCAGCAGCGATACTTTGTCGCCGGTACGCGGGTGGATGCGATAGGTCATCTCACCATATCCTGTTTTTGAAGCACTGCCACCCGTGCCGGAGTGGGTACGGTTGGAGTCGCCGCATCCGGTCAGAGCGGCTGTGGTAGCTACCGCACCTGCACCCATGACTTTGAGGAACTTGCGGCGGCCTATTTCTTTTTTCTCTTTTTTATTGTTCTGATCCATTTTGTTTCCGTTTTTCAAAGTTATCAGATGATCCGGTGTTGTGTATTGCCCTCTACGTAGATCGCGCTGAAAGGGCGTGCCGGACAATAATGCTCACAGGCGCCGCAACCGATGCAACGTTCTGTATGGACCACCGGAATAGGGGTGGAATCGGGATCATCGGCCGATTCCGGAACCATCTGTATCGCTCCGGTGGGGCAATGACTGGCACAACTGCTACACCTTACGTCTTCGTTCCAGGGCAGGCAGTTTTCCCGGATCCATACCGCACGACCGATCTGAGTGGCTGATTTATCTGCCAGGTCGAGAGGCTGTATCGCTCCTGCCGGGCATACCTGGGAACAGCGGTTACATTCCGGACGACAGAATCCACGTTCGTAGGATATCTCGGGCTGCATCAGACGGGTGAGGTCGGCCGAGGGGAGCAGGATCTGATTGGGACAGACAGATACGCACAGCTGACAGGCAGTGCATCGTCTGTTGAGGTTGCGCACGCTCTTTGACCCGGGTGGGGTGATGTATTGGGCGCGCGTGGGTCTCTTTTTCTGTTCGATGACTGCCAGTCCGCCGTCTACTTTCTTTTCCTGAGCTTTCAGGGCGGTGGTGACGGCAAACAACGCTGTTACGGAGAGGAAATCACGACGCGAACTGTGGTTTTGGATTCCTTCCTTTGCCTGATGGGCGGAAGAAGCATTTCCTTCGGCTGCGGAAGTCGTCTGACCGGCTTTGGCGATTGCGGGAGCCATCTCCTGTGGAGTAACCGGTTGAGGCTGTTTGCGGACTATCCTGTAGTGCATGGCCTGTTTGTTGCATGTGTTGATGCAATCCATGCAGGTGACGCAACGGCTGTAGTCGATGGTTTGTGCGGCGGAGTCGATACAGGAAGCCTTGCAGTTGCGTGCGCAGAGTCCGCAGCTGTTGCATCTGGTTGTGTCGAATACCGGTTTGCAGAGGGAGAAACGGGAAAGGAATCCCAGGAGGGTTCCTACAGGACAAAGGGTGTTGCAGTAGGTACGGCCGTTTCTCCAGGACAGTACGGCGATCACGATCAGGGTGACGACGGCAATTACAAACGTGGTCGTGCTTTTGATCCATACATCTACTGAGTAGAAGGCGTAGCTGTCCATGCGTTCTGCCAGGTAGGCAAGACCATTGTTGCCCCACTGGTAGACAGGGGCCAGCAGGTTAGACGCTATACGACCATACGCACTGTAAGGTTCCAGCAAAGATACCAGCATGGAAGTGCCCAGGAGGCCTCCGCCGACCAGGGCGAGGACAAAGAGTGCAAGTACTCCATAACGCAACCCGTTGAGGGCGGGGGAGTAGCGAAAACGGTTTTTCTTTCGTTTGCCCGCTGTCCACGACACACAGTCCTGAAATACACCCAGAGGGCAGATCACAGAGCAGTAGATGCGTCCGAAGAGTAAGGTGAGTAGAATGAGCCCGGCTACCACTCCGAAATGGAGGGCCAGCAGGGCAGGAAAGAATTGTATCTTTGCTGTCCATCCGAACCACTGGTGCAGTGTTCCTGTGAAATCCAGGAACAGCAGGGTCACACATGTGAAGCAGATTACGGCAGCGGTAATTCTGATTTTCCGTAGCATATATTCTTTTTTAATCAGTTAGTACATCCTGTTTCTTTTCTTTCAGATCTTGTCCGAAACTCTGTGTATGGTCCGGAGCAGTTGTTTTTTCAGTAGTCAGGAATGGGTTGATATACATACCGGATCGTCTCTTTTGCCACATTCCGGAGGAAACGATTTCCCCGGTTCCTTTTATCAGGCCCCTGTTCTTCCGTTGAAACGTGCCTGCTGAATACTTTTAACTGTTTTTTCTGTGGCAGGGCCTGTTACCGGATGAAGTTGGTAACGACACGTTTTTCCGGTTGCGGAGTGGCCTGTTGTGCCGCGCGTGTATTGCGGATCGTCCATGCCATGTTCCGGCCCAGGGTGCGCATGATCTGCAGCCCTTCTTCATCCTGTCTCACTTCACCGGGCGCAAGACCATGTGCCAGGTTCCAGTATTGCGAGCCAACGATGTTTATATTGGTGATACTGAAATATTTGTTCAGACGGTCGAGCGTAGCACTGGCACCACCCCGGCGGCAGATAGCCACAGCAGCCCCTACTTTATAACTCAGCATACTTCCCGCGGAATAAAACACCCGGTCTATCAGGGCACACAACGCGCCGTTCGGACCGGCGTAATAGACCGGCGACCCGATGATCAGTCCGTCGGCATCTTCCAGTTCTTTTCTTACCTCGGCATAGAGCGGATCATTGAAGACACACACGTTTGACGGCCTGCATTTCTGGCAGTTGTTGCATCCCTGTACAGGTTTGGGACCCAGTTGAATGATAGGGGCACTGATCCCTTCTGCCTGGAGAGTATCTGCTATTTCCGTAAGGGCAATATAGGTGTTGCCGTTTCTACGCGGACTACCGTTGATAAGTACTACTTTCATGGAATGGATATCTGTGTTGTTAATTGGTTGGATGACGGGTTGTGTCTGGTTGGCCGGCGCGCTTTCCGGCAACGGGTTGATGTTGCGGCTCAGGGCTGTAGCTTCATCTACAGGACCTTCTGACAGGAAATGGTTTACACCGTAGACAGCACCAATGGCTCCCAGTGTGCCGGCACCCGCTATTTTCAGTGCTTTGCGGCGCGACAGATCCGGATGGTCTGAGGCTCGTTTGCCGGAGTTGGACTTCTTCTCTTTATGTGATTGACTGCTCATATATACATGTTGCGATTGTGAGGCAAATTTAATTAAAAAAAGACATATGTTGATCTTTCAGCTTATTTTCTGTTGTCTGGTCCGACAGCTATTTCCCGGCGGATACTGCTCTTTTTCACGTTTGGCTCCGGCGGAAAACAAGGATCTTCTTTACAAGGTCTAAATATCCGGATAAGTAAAAGAATATGTATCGTGTTTTTACGAACGTGACAAAAAAGGCTCTGAAAACGGCAGTTTTTTTGGGGTGGATAGAGGTCGGCAGATGGGTTCAGGAGGAAATCCGTTTGTTGATCACATGCCGGCACATGGTTTTTACGATCAGATGGTGGAAGGGATAGATCGTATAAAAATAAATATATCCCAGCCAGTATTTGAACTGTACGATGGTGATGACAAAAGCTCTGTAACGGTGTTCACCTGAAGATTCCACATATACGGAGATATAGGCACGAAGGTGCTTATCGTCTGATTGGAGTATGGTTTCCGTAGGAGACTTATCACTTACCTTTGTCCCGTGATAGCTGCCCCCGTCGCGGATGGCACGCACGAACTGTTCTTTGTCACCGGTCTCCTCTTTGTTTGATCCCCGGAGGCCAAACGGTCTGACAAGGAGGTTACGCAAACGGAAAAGGGCTTCTACCCAGGCGGGCATATCTGTCCGGAAAGCGATCAGGATATCATCTGCGCCAACCCGCTTTTCGGAGTGGAATTCGCATACATAGGCATCACTGTACGAATAGGGATGATAGCGATGGGTAAGGCTGTTAGCGGGGACACTTGTCTTTTTAACTTTCATACTACGTGGGGATCGGAGCATACGCGCCACTCTTCTAACTGGTTTCCTTTTATCCGGGCTGTCCATATGGAGTGGGTGTTGAGCCGTTCGTCTGTACATATGGAGCGTCCTTGCATGACAACTGTGTTTCCTTGTCGGGTAACTGTTTCAAAGATATTCTGATAATCAGGAAAGAGGGTGAAAAAGTCGTTCCACATCTTCCGGTTAGCCATTTTCCCTTCTACACGTTGGCCTATAGAACCGACAAATACGTGATCATCTGTCATCAGACTGGTCAGGCCGTCGAGATCGCGTCGGTTGATGCAGTCGTTGAAACGAAGGGCTACTGTTTCGGGAGTTGCTTGTTTTTCCATGGCTGTTTGTCCGGAAGGATCCATAGGACCTGTTTATAAAAAAACGGTACATCTGTTGCTTTCCGTACCGGATATACAAAGATAAGATTTTTTTTCAAACGGAGAAAAGAAGTCTTCCGGTTGCCTGGATGGAAGCCGGATAAATGATGTATGCAAATGGATCTCGCCGGGAAATTCGTTGTGGTGTAGTCCGTACAGGGAGCTGTCTGTTTGTTGTGCAGATTTTGTTATCTTTGCAGAAGATCGGATGTGCCTCAGCAGAGCGGAAGTAAACTTCGCTCCGCGGTTCGGCTTTCCGTATTTGTATAAAAGACAGGATATACTGCAAACATGAAATACCCCTCTCCAACCCCGGAACAAATGTGGGCCAGGCAGCACATCAGCGGCTGCGACGTGAATGATAAGTTGTGGGCAGAAAAGAAAAAGATGCTCCAACAGTGGTCTCTATGGAGTTCGGAGTGTATGTTTGCTGTGGATGTCTACAGGTGCAGGTATGATTTTGCTTCAGACCGGTTCTCTGATCTGTTGGGCTATCCTCTTTCCCGGATAAGGAATATCCGGAAGCAGGGAGATTTCCTGGAAGATCAGATCCACCGGGATGACCGCAGCTGGCTTGCGGAGTTGCAGGTGGGTCACAGTGAGTTTATTTACTCGCTTGCTCCCCGCGAGCGGAATGAGTATACCACGCATTATCAGTATCGTATCCGCCATGCGGCAGGAAAATATATCTCTGTGATCAGCAGGCAGTGGGTGATCCAGCAAGACCGCAACGGCAAGGCCTGGATGATAGGCGGAAGTCTGGACATTGCTCCGGACCGGTCTGCGGAAGAGGGAGTCAGGTATGCGGTGAGAAACCTGCGAACCGGACAGATCGTCTCTTCGTCTGCCGATGTCCCTGTGCTGCGTCATACGTTTCCCGCGGATACACCTCCTCTCTCTGATGGAATTCTTATGTCTGACTCCCTTTTTACCGATGATACGTCCCTGACGCTGCGGGAACTGGAGATCCTTCGGCTGATCCAATCCGGTCTGCTCAGTAAGGAAATAGCCGACCGGCTGAATATAAGTATCTACACCGTTCATAATCACCGGAAGAATATTTTGTCGAAACTGGGAGCAGGCCGGGCCATCGAGGCCATCCGGTTTGCCAGAGAAAGGGGACTGATCTGATTGTCTTCCCATTCTGCGTGCCCACATTCCCTGTCATCCTCATCTGTGTGGACGAGGATGGTGAGGTCGGGGAGGGGTCAGATACACTTTTAACCACTCTTTTTCCCATTCCACCAGCCTGCCTTTTTCAAAATAGAGCTTATAGATACTTTCGTCATAGGATCTGTATACCCATACGGTATGTGTGCTGTTGGCAGAGGTCACTTCATACTCTTTACCCATCACGCCGATCACCTCTTTTTCGGTCATTCCTATGTTTAGTTTACGGATATTTTTGTCCGCGTTCATCATGCTGCTGTACGTTGAACAAGAGGTAAGAAGCAGAACGAGAATCAGTAAAGGAATCGTTTTTCGTAACATCGTTTTCTTGTTTTTGGTTTCACCAAAGATAGGTAGGGAAATTCATTCCGGCCAGGTTGTTTCCCTATTTGCGGATAGTGATTTCTATAAATAGAAATGAAGGAAAAAAGATCTTTTTCATCTCCTCCCAACGTGTGTTGCAGATCTCATACGCCCCCGGCACAGCGCGGGCGAAATTACCATTTGGTAATCTGCGGGAGTTTTTCTTGCTGTACCTTTGCCGGGAAATGAAGAGCCGGCTGGGAGGTTAGTCCTCTCTTTATCAGTGCGTATGTGCAGGATGCTGATCCGTATCTGGAAGTGATTTTCCCGGGGAGGATTGCTGAATGTTGGCCTGGCTCCGGAAAAAGTAAAAGATATGTTGAGGGATAAAATTGATTTTGGGAAAAAGGACGTGGGACATTTGTTTGTGAGACAATGGGTACCCAATGTGTTAGGGATGCTTGCTACCGCCTTGTTCATCATTACAGATGGTATATTTGTCGGGCGGGGTATTGGCAGCGATGCACTGGCGGCGGTGAATATCGTGGCCCCCGTTTCGCTGTTCATCACCGGCGCAGGACTGATGTTTGGTATGGGAGGGGCCATTGTGGCCTCTATCCAGCTGTCGCGCCACAAGACCCGGGTAGCCAATATCAACGCCACCCAGGCTGTGGTGGTATCTTCCTCAGCTATGCTGCTGGTATCTGTAGTGGTATTTATTTTTGCCCGGCAGACAGCTCTGTGGCTCGGATCGCCGGCAAATATTCTGAACGATGCGGCAATCTACCTGCGCTATTACATCGTATTTGCAGTATTTCAATGCCTGTTGTGTACCTTGCCGTTCTTTGTACGCATGGTCAGCCCTGCCTTTTCCATGGTGTGTGTCATCACAGGTACAGTGATAAACATCGTATTCGACTACGTATTTATTTTCGTCACAGGCTGGGGATTGGCCGGGGCAGCCCTTGCCACAGGTGTCGGGGAGATCGCAGGCGTTTCGATGTTGCTGGTCTATCTGCTGCGCTATTCTCCGCAGGTGAAACTGCTTCGTCTGAAATGGAGCGTGAAAAGTATGAGGCTCACCCTGCGCAATACCGGCTATATGATCCGTCTGGGATGTTCGGCGTTCTTCAGCGAACTCACCATTGCCCTGATGATGGTAGCAGGCAACTTTGTCTTCGCACGTCACCTGGGTGTGAGCGGGGTAGCAGCCTATAGCATCATCTGCTATCTGTTCCCTGTTATCTTTATGCTGTTCAATGCAACGGTTCAGAGTGCCCAGCCCATTATCAGCTACAACTACGGATGCGGTATGTATGCCCGCGGACGGCAAGCCTTTTCCCTTGCCCTGAAGGTGGCGGCAGCCGCGGGAGCGTTTTTTTCTGTGGGTGGCTTGGATGTGGAAAGACACTGTTGTCTCCTGGTTTATCACCGATCCGTCCAATCCCGCGTGGGAGATCGCTACCTATGGATTGCCCTTGTTTGCCCTGGATTTCATATTTTTCGGGATCAACATCGTGGTCTGTGGATACTGTATGTGTGTGGAGGATGTGCGCAAAGCCATTGCTTTCACATTGATACGCGGAATACTGCCTGTTATTTGCTTTTTCGTGTTACCTTTGTGGTGGGGCGGGCGTGGTATCTGGCTGGCTGTTCCGGTGGCCGAAGTACTGACCACTGTATGGATAGGGATTACGTTTTTGATCGAAAAGTATACATGGAAGAATTTTTCAAACGAGTGGGTAACCCAACGGATCTGACGCGGGAAGACAAAGAACTCCTGCTGTCGGAAGTGGAAGAGATCCGGTTGCAAAAAGGCGATATACTGATCAGGGAGGGGCGGACAGACCGTTCTCTCTATCTGATCTCTGAGGGGATACTCCGCGGATATAAAGAGTTGGAAGATAGGGAAGTGACCATCTGGTTTGCCGTTCCCGGGGAAGCGCTGTTTTCTTCGTGGGGATATGTAGAAGACCGTCCGTCGCGCATCTATATCGTAGCCTCTTCCGACTGTCGGGTATACCGGCTTCGTAAGGAAAGCGTCAACAAACTGATGGAACATTCGGCAGTGCTCTCTGTATGGATCACACGTTTGTTTGAGCAGTTGTTGCTGCACACAGACAACGCGCTGATCGACATTTTTTCTTCCGATGCCACAGACCGTTACCTCGCCTTTACCAGAAAAATGCCCGACCTGTTGCAGAAAGTCACCCTCAGAGAAATTGCCGGATACCTGGGTATTACTCCCCAATCCCTGAGTCGTATACGGGCACAGATCGTGAAAAAAGCAGGAACAGACTGAACAGTTCTGTTCCTGCTTTTTTGTTCTTGTTTACCAGGTCTTTTTATACTTCCTGTTTTCCTTCTACATATTCATCCTGAAAAGTGAGTTCTATGGAAAGCGGTTTCGGACTTTCACATCCGTACCTTACAACTTACAACTCATAACTCACAACTTATCACGGCATCCTGATCACTGCCTTGATCACCTTCCCTTGCGTAAAATCTTTTACGGCCTGATTGATATCTTTGAACTCGTAATACGTGATCAGTTTATCAAAAGGGAACATCCCATGTTTGTACAGTTCAATAAGCCGGTTGATGAATATATCAGGCTGGCTGTCTCCTTCGATGGCGAATTCAATATTCTTTCCGTCTTCAAAATGTACGTAATCAATATCGAGTGTAGGAGATTTGCCCACCCCCACAAGGATACATTTAGACATTGGTTTCAGCATGGTCAGGTTGTCATTGATCACTTCATTCAGAGAAGTCGTATCGAATGCGTAATCAATCCCTTCGGGAAAAAGTTTGAGTACCTCTTCGGAAGGCTTTCCGTTTTTGCTGTTGAAGGTATGAGTAGCACCCAGCTCTTTCGCCATTTCGAGACGTGCGTCGAACACATCTACAGCGATAATCGTAGTACACCCTGCCGCTTTCGCACCCATGATCCCTGCCAGTCCTACGGGGCCAATGCCCGAAACCACAATGCTCTCTCCCGGACGAGGCTGGATCACATTCAACACAGAACCCGAACCAGTCTGAAAGCCGCAACCCAACGGACCCAGCATTTCCAACGGAGTGTCTTCCTTTACTTTAAATACGTTCCTTTCGTTGGCCAGTGCATGCGTGGCAAAGGATGATTGCGCAAAGAAATGTCCGTTCACCTCTTTCCCATCTGGTAAACGATAGGCAGTAGAGCCATCCATCCTTCTGCCCGATACATTCAGTGCATTGAAGTTTTTACAATAAGAAGGATGCCCTGAGAGGCAAAATTCACACACACCACACGAAGCAGGCCCCAGGATCACTTTATCTCCCGGTTTCACTTTAGTAACACTACTACCCACTTTCTCTACCACTCCCGCGCCTTCATGACCCAGGATAATAGGCAGGGGCAGAGGCATATACTGCTCGATCACTGCAATGTCTGTATGACACAGCCCTGTGGCTACCACTTTCACTACTACTTCATTGTTTCTGGGATCTTCCATCTCCACCTCTTCAATCACGAAATCTTCTTTTGGATTTTTCAGAACAGCTGCTTGTATTTTCATGATCTTAAAACTTTAAAATGTTCATACTAAATACTCTATAACATTCCGGCAAAGCAAAAGTTCCTTTTTTGAGATAGATTAAGGGTGTGGACAGGATATGTGTGGAGGATATTTTTGCAAAGCAACAGATGTGGATTCTCCTGTAGTGCTGTCTGGCAAAGTCCATAAATAGGTGTCAGAGAAATAAAAACAGCTTGTTCTCTTTTATTAATTCCGCAGGGATCGATATTTTCCCTGTAAAACCGTATATTTGTCGGGATATATCTGATATATTCACAACACTTATTAAAAAAATATGATCACTATTGTTGCAAAAGCCATTGTAAAAGAAGGCAAAAGAGAAGCGTTTATACAAGCCGTTCAGGCCATGATCGAAGGCAGCCGGGCAGAAGAAGGAAATATCTCCTACAACTTGTTTGAGGACCTTGACAATGAAAATGTACTGACATTTATGGAACAGTGGAAAAGCAGAGAAGCCATTGACTTCCACAACCGCACTCCGCATTTCCAAAGTGGAGTGGCTGCTATCGGCGATTTGATAGAAAGCATGGAAATAACCAAATATCAGGCGTTAAAATGATTTGAGTTTTAAGTTATAAGTAGTAGATGTTGAGTTCCATGTGGTAAGTTGCAGGTGATGACTTTCACATTTATAGTTCACCCTCTGCTACTTATAGCTTACCACCTAAAGCTCACAGCCTAAAACTTATAACTCAAAACTTAAAATCTACCGTTTCTGTCTGAACAGCCAGTCCCGTACGCCTTCCAGTTTGTACGCGTAGTCAAATGAATTCATATGTTCATTTCCCAGTCCGTTTTCCGGTTGCACACTTCCCTGGGTAAAGACTATAAAGTTTATGTTATTTCCCTCCGAGAGCAACTTCTGCACATTCGCTTCCTGCTCTTCCTGGGGTAATTTGGCACTCCATTCCGCTGTTCCGATCTTTGCGTGCTCTTTCTCCAGCACTGTTTTCAGCGCGGACATACCTTTAGGTGCTTTTTCATCGCCGGCTGCCACAATGTAGAAAAACTTATCCTTCGCAAAGCCACCCATTTTCTCTGTATCCCACTGGCAGGCTACGAACAGCGAAGCTGCGAACAGATCGGGATGGGCAATATTAAAGTACATTGACATCATTCCTCCCATCGACTGTCCTGTAGTATACAGCCGGCTTCTGTCTATGTGATACTCGCCGGCAATCTTATTCAGCAGACGTATGGTCATTTCTACTTCATAGGAAGTATTAAAATTATCACTCACTGTCTGGGTTTTGTATTGCGGCACAAGCACAAAGCTCGGGTGTTTGGCCTGGTCGGCGTCACTGGCCCAGATCACACCACCGTACCCCTGTGTCAGCGGTACTTTTACATCTTTGCCTGCTGTACTTGCGTCGCCGATAAACAACAGCAACGGATAGGACTTACTCTCGTCGTATCCTTCGGGAATAAAGAGGTTGTACTGCATGGTTTCTCCCGTTTCCGCATCTTTATATTCCCGCTGCACAAATTTATCTACTGTTTCCGCGAGTAACGCCTGCAATTGTTTATCGTTGCTTTTGTCCGGAGCAGCTCCCCCCCTTCGGGGGTGGTTTGATTCCTGTGGTGAACCGGCTGTCTCTGCTGACTTGCTGTTTGAACTGTTTTTACAGGCAGCAAAGAGACCCATTGTCAATACTATTGCCACTGCCATAAGCGTATATCTACGTTTTCCGTTCATATCTTTTCTTATTTATGTACTGTTTTTCTGACTTCACTTTTAGACTTTTTTCTCCCGGATCGGTTTAATTACCTGGGGTAAAAAAGGTGTTTTCTCTTCGGGTAAGAACTGATCTTATTTCTTATCGCTATGATAGATAACACTTTTGTACTGTAAAAAGTTGGGACCTGTCTCCGTCCTGTTCCGGACGCTGACAGGGCGAAAAACCTCTAAGTGATGCGGCAAAACAGATCCGTAGAGCGGAAGATCTTTCTTCAGCTTCGGAACAGAACGAAGTAAATGATATGGCTTTAATGGAACGAACTTCTGAATCCACGCCTGTATTGCGAAGGAGTGGTCTGAAACGTATGCAGGAACATCCGGTTCATAGTAACCGAATTTTTGAATCCGCAAAGATTGGCTATCTCATCCACGGTCAGATGGGTTTCCGTAAGGTAGCGACAGGCAGTCTCTATCCGCAGTTTCTCCACATACTTCATCGGGGTAATGTGGAGCTCACGCACAAATACCCGCGCGAAGTTGCGCGAACTCATCAGGGAATATTCCGCGAGTTTTTCCACTGTGATCTCCTCATGCAGGTGGTTGTATATCCACTCGATCACCCGGTTGATGGGTTGGTGATCCACCTCCTGCGCCTGCAATACCGTGCTGTATTGTGTCTGATTGCCGGGACGTTTGAGAAAAAGAACCATGATGCGCGCGATCTTCAGTGCGAAAGATTTTCCCATATCTTCTTCGATCAGTGCCAGTGCCAGGTCCATCCCCGTAGTGATCCCCGCTGACGTATACACATGGCCATCCTTCACAAAGATCGCTTCCCTGTCTACTTCCGTGTCCGGATACTCTCTGGCCAGCTTATCGCACCTCATCCAGTGCGTAGCCGCTTTTTTGCCTGCCAGCACCCCTGCTTCGGCCAGGATAAACGCTCCCGCGCATACCGAACACACGCGCCTCACTTGGCCGGATTGCTCTTTGATTCACGCCAGCACCTCTTTCCCGGGTTTGTATTCCGGATGGTGAGAAAGCCCACCGATGATCAGCGTGTCTATGGGATAATCAATCTCTTTGTAGCTCCCTTCACCCAGGATGGAAATGCCTCCCAACATCTCGATCCGTTTCGATCTCCGGGTAGACACGACATGCGTCTGATAGGTGAAACCGGGCAGGGGAGAGGCTTCCTGGCTATACTGGATAGCCTTCTGAAACACATCAAATGGTCCGCAAATATCCAATAAAGTTGAATAATGAGGCACCAGCAGAACAATATGGCGGGTTTGTTTTTTATCATTCATAGATCAGAAATTTATTCGTCAGAGAGCCTGTCTGAAGACTTATCATACAAACGATGTATGCCTGAGCCGCTATGGTCTGTTGTGTGCTCTTTGAATCAGCCGGAAGAACGCGGGACAGGACCAGACAGTCTCACTGACAAAGATAATCATTTTTTTGGATATGGCAGTATTTGTATATAATATGTCATTGCTGCCAAACAGATAATACAGTAACTTTGCATCAGGAAAGAGAGAGGAACCGTTCTCCTCTCCTGATAAATACATTCATTTCAAATTATTAGGTATGAAAACAATTAAAGTAGGTATTAATGGGTTCGGGCGCATCGGACGATTGGTATTCCGCGCCGCTCAGAATTATGAGAACATTGAGATTGTAGGGATCAACGATCTTATCCCTGTAGACTACATGGCCTATATGCTCAAGTACGACACGGTACATGGCCAGTTCAAAGGAGAGATCCGCGTAGACGGGAACAAACTGGTAGTTAACGGAAAAAGCATTCGTACCACGGCAGAAAAAAATCCCGAAGATCTGAAATGGAACGAGATCGGTGCGGAGTACGTTGTGGAATCTACAGGTATTTTCCTCACTCAGGAAAAGGCTTAGGCACATATCACTGCCGGGGCCAGACGTGTAGTGATGTCGGGACCTCCCAAAGATGATACTCCTATGTTTGTTATGGGAGTGAATGAAAAGGCTTACAAAGGAGAAGTCTTCGTTTCCAACGCTTCTTGTACCACCAATAGCGTAGCTCCGTTGGTGAAAGTCGTGCACGAAAAATTCGGAGTGGTGGAAGCCCTGATGTCTACCATTCACGCTACCACGGCCAGCCAGCGCACTGTCGATGGTCCTTCCCTGAAAGACTGGAGAGGCGGACGCGCGGCGTCGGGCAACATCATTCCTTCGTCTACCGGAGCAGCCAAAGCTGTAGGAAAGATCTTCCCTGAACTATCGGGCAAGATCACCGGAATGTCATTCCGTGTTCCTGTATTGGATGTGTCTGTAGTAGACCTTACCTGTCGCCTGGAGAAACCGGCCAGTTACGAAGAGATATGTCAGGCGGTGAAAGCTGCTTCCGAGGGTGAACTCAAGGGGATCCTGGGGTATACAGAGGATGATGTGGTGTCGAGCGACTTTATCGGTGATACCCGCACTTCTATCTTCGATGCGAAAGCCGGGATTGCACTGAACTCCAATTTTGTCAAATTAGTGACCTGGTATGATAATGAGTATGGGTTCTCCAATAAAGTACTTGATCTGATCGTACATATGGATACTGTCCAGTAAGAAACAAGTGGACTGGCTCAGAAGTCTGTAAATGAAAGATCACCCTCGTTACACGATCGTGTAACGAGGGTGATCTCGTTTGCTCCCGGATAGGGGTTTCCTGTCTTTCAGGGTAGAAAAGGCCAGGACTACATCTGAATGTAGGAAAGATCTTCTTTGATCCGACGGGCTCTTTCTTCGTGCGCTATCTATAGCTATTTGTAGCTATAGGTGGCTGTATGTTGCGGCGGTTTTGTACTTTCGCAGTCTCAGATCGTACAAACTCAAATAACATACATTCAAACAACATTCAGATGGATATTCTTCAACTTTCCCGGTTGCGTGAGCAGACCGCACACCACATACTCAGTGATACCCGTGTCATTTCCCTGTGGGAAGGTATCGGCGGCGAAGTACATATAGTAGGTTCCCTGCGAACCGGTCTACTGATGCACAGAGATATCGATCTGCATATCTATACAGATGAGGTTTCCGTAGCAGAGAGTTTTTCCGTGATCAGATCCCTGGTCTGCGGATCCGGATGGAAAGAAGTTTATTATAAAAACCTCATGGATACCGAAGAGGAGTGTCTCGAATGGCATGCTCTGTATCAGGACAAGGACGCGGAGGTATGGAAGTTTGATATGATCCATATCCGTAAAGGATCCAGGTACGATGGAGTAGTAGAGCGTGTCACAGAAGCCATACGTCGTAAACTCACCCCCGAACTGCGCAGAACCATTCTTTAGATCAAACGCGGTATGCCTGTGGAGGGAGATAAGATCCCGGGCATTGAAGTCTATCACGCGGTTTTTGAAGGCGGTGTACGGAGCTATGACGAACTTCTTTCGTGGCGTGAGAAAAATCCGTTGATACATAGCCTGGAGTGGATGCCCTGAGGGGTTAAGTTATAAGTTTTGAGTGGTAAGATAAGCCGGTGGTTATGATCAATGGTATATATCATACTCCGTTATCCAGTAGAGACGCATGGCGTGCGTCTCTACCGGGCAAAGGAGTTGTATTTAATATACAATGAATGGTAAACTTCTACTTATACATTTTAAGTTATAACTTACAATACGGACTCTCCCTTTCAACCGCGCAGGAGCCTGTATCTTAACTTACAACTTACTGTAAGATCAGATCCAGCTTCTGCAGATCTTCCGTACGCGAACTGCTTCCTACCATCACTTCAAACGCTCCGGCATATGTACGCATGGTGTTGGACTGTGCATCCCACCATTCCAATTGTTTCGGAGTGAGTTCCAGTGTAACTTCAGTGGTTGTTCCGGCAGGGATGTGTACGCGTTGGAAAGCGCGCAATGCCTTGTGCGGACCTTCCGTATCATCGGTATGTTTCAGGTATACCTGTACCACCTCTTCTCCGTTGCGTGTACTGCTGTTGGTTACAGGTACAGTAAGCGTGATCTTTTCTCCTGCGGATGCAGTTGTCTGGCTCAGGCGCGGGGTGCCGTACACAAATGTAGAATAACTCAATCCGTAGCCGAAGGGGAACAGGGGCTTTTCGTTCATATAGCGATAGGTACGTCCTGTCATATCGTAGTCCTCGAAATCGGGCAATTGTGCTGTATTCCGATAGAAGGTCACCGGCAGACGACCCGCGGGGTTATATTCACCAAACAATACCTCAGCTACCGCTTTTCCACCTGCCTGTCCCGGGTACCACGCTTGCAGGATGGCCTCACACCGCAGGGTCTCCGGTTCAAGACCAACAGGAGAGCCTGAACAATTTACAAAGATCACCTTCTTACCCGCTTCGTGAAGCGCGCGAACCATCTGGCGCTGGATGGCAGGCAGTTCAATATCCGTGCGATCGCCCCTGCGGAATCCCGGCAGGTCGACACCCATTTCCTCACCTTCCAGATTCGGAGAAATACCTCCCGCAAAGATCACGACGTCTGCCTCCTTCACACGAGCCACAGAGCGGGCTATATTTACATTTTCTTTAAATCCGAGGTCGAAATTCAGTTGAGCTTCACCACTTTCATATGCATAGTCGATTTCAATATCGTACGATGTTCCCGCCTGCACTTTCATTGCGTAAGTCGATTTGTGGCTGCCGTGTCTGTTTGAGAATTTTATTACCTCCTCACCATCGATCACCAGGCGGGAATTGCCGCAACTATAAAATTCAAAAACCACCTCGCCCGAACGTTGAGGGGTGTATGTACTGGTATAGGTAGCCGAGAAGTCTGTGAGGTTGACACCGGGAGCGAAGACCGTGGCTCCGGCCGTGCAGAAGCGGAACGGATGAGTCACCTGTGCTGTGGTCACAGGTTCACCTTCGTGTTGGGTATTGTTCCAGTACCGGGCACTGAATCCTTTGCCTGCTTCCGAAGTACAATCGCCGAATACGCTCTCTATCCGTATACCTTCTACCAGGTCTGTGCCTTGTTCATAGATCAATTTGTCGTCTGTACCCAACGCGGCGCGTATCCCTTCGAGGATCGTGATCGTGCGCGGAGGCATGCCGTTGTAGTTGCCCCATTGCATTACCGAGTCATTGGCGTTGGGACCCATCACTGCTACCGTCAGTCCGCCCCGTTTCAAAGGCAGAGTCTGATTTTTGTTCTGCAACAGCGTGATCGTCTTGCGAGCGGCTTCCAGGGCCAGGTTGTCGTGTCCGGCAGAAGCAACCACAGAGTAGGGGATGCGGTTCCAGTCCACTTGGTTGTTGTCATCCATTTCACCCAGTTCGAAACGTGCCTTCAGCAAACGTTTTACGGACACATTGATCTCTTCTTCTGAGATCAGTCCTTTCTCTACCGCTTCGATCAGAGCCTTATAACTCGATCCGCACTCCAGGTCTGTTCCAGCCCGTACAGCATCGGCAGAGGCAGACGCGGCGTCTTCATGGGTACGGTGTGCGTTTTCTTTGTAAAAGTCGTCGATAGCACCACAGTCAGAAACCACTATTCCGTCAAATCCCCATTCCTCACGCAGGATATGTATCAACAGACGGTCGCTGCCGCAACATGGATCGCCTTCAAAACGATTGTACGCACACATTACCTCTTTTACCTTCGCGTCTTTCACCAACGCTTCGAAGGGGGGTAGATAGGTTTCATAGAGGTCACGTGGAGCTATATTCTCCGCGTTGAACGAATGGCGGTTCCATTCCGGTCCGGAGTGTACGGCAAAGTGTTTTGCGCAGGCGTGCAGTTTATCGTACTTCTGTCCTTCCGGTCCCTGAAGTCCTTTCACCACTTCTACGCCCAGTACAGAAGCCAGGTACGGGTCTTCCCCATACGTCTCGATCCCTCTTCCCCAGCGCGGATCGCGATAGATATTTACTGTCGGCGTCCACATTGTCAGTCCCTGATAACGTTGGTAACTGCCCTTCGAAGATGCGTTTACATACTTCGCACGTGCTTCATCAGAGACAGTTTCGTATACGTTATATACCAATGCCGGATCAAATGTCGCTGCCATCCCGATCGGTTGCGGATATACGGTGGCAAGCCCCGCGCGTGCCACTCCATGCAGCGCTTCGTTCCACCAGTTATAGGTTTTGATACCTAACCGTTCGATAGGTGCGGAGCCATCCATCATCAGGCGCACTTTCTCTTCCAGTGTCAGTCGGCTTACTAAATCCTCTGCTCTTTCCTCCGCAGAGAGGGAGGTGTTCCGGTAAGCGGGTTTGTGGGTACATCCTGCAACGAGCAGTATGATCCCTACTGCGTAAACTGTGGTTTTTTTCATGGTTCAACGTGTTTTGTTATCGCAAATGTAAGTAGAAGTCAGGATATAAAGGATATATATATTGTTCGTATTCGTGTATTATTTGATCAATGGTGAGAACAGATCTCCGGCAGTGGGCCGGAAGGAGTGTGGAGAGTAGAGACACAAAGAGAATTAAGATTGGACGAATTACGATTTACGATTGAAATTACAGAAAGGATCTGTTTGTAAATCCCAATGCGTAACATATTATGTGCAAACAAACGAGACATATAGTTGCGTCTTTGCGGTGCAGGTCCAACAAAAAAACATTTCACAGGGTATGTGTATTCCCATCCGGTATGCTGAGACGCACGCCGTGCGTCTCTACAGGTACCCCCCTTTCTCTGTAGAAAAAAGGATAGAAACTCATGTGATGGATACGTTTATAAATAAATTAGAAACCGCCTCTCTACAGCATAACGGGGCATGATACATACAATTGATCAGGAATACTTACTTAAAACTCAAAACTTACCACTTTCCAGCAACCGCTGCTTGAGTTGCTCTTCGGCTGCTTTCAGTTCCACTTCCGCTGCCATACGTTTCTGTCTGCCTTCTGCCTGGATCTTCACCAGATCATCCATGGTAGCGATCAGGTCTTCATTGGCCTTCTGGATGGTTTCGAGGTCTACGATCCCACGTTCACTTTCGATCGCGATCTGGCGGGTAGACTGTTTGAGCATCTCACTGTTGCTTTTCAGCAGCTCATTGGTCATGTCGGTTACTTTCTTTTGGGCTTCCATAGCCTGCTGGGCATGTACCAGCCCCAACGCGATTACCATCTGATTTTTCCACAGAGGCAGTGTATTGATGATGGTAGACTGGATCTTCTCTACCATGGTCACACTGTTGTTCTGTACCAGGCGGATCTGTGGTGCCAGCTGTATGGAGATCATCCGGCTCAGCTTCATGTCGTGTATTTTCTTCTCAAAGCGGTTTACCTGCTGTTCCAGGTCGTTGTATTGCTGGATCATACGCTGGTCTTCGCTTTTCTGCGCTTCCCGTTTCATAGCGGGGAGGATCTCATCGTGTGCCTGTCTGATCTTTTCTTCTCCGGCCAGGATGTAAAGAGTTAGTTCGCGGAAAAAGTCCCAGTTCTCTTCGTATTGCTCATTGAAGATATAGATATCTTTCATCAGCGTCTTCATGTGTTTTTCCAGCTCTTTCTCGATAATGCCGATGCTTTTCTCTACCTTGGAATACTGTGTTTTCAGGTAAGCGACTTTTCGCCGGAGAGATTTGAAGATACCTAATACGCGGTTGTCCTTTTTCGTCGCACTGTCGAATTTACGGATATCCAGGCTCAGGTTGGTAAGTAATTCTCCCACCTCTCCCATGTCGCGGGCTCTCACATTGTTGAGTACACCTTCCGCGAAATGAGACATCTTGCTCTGTGTGGCCACGCCGTAATTGATGATCTGGTCCGGTCTGGAAAAATCAATGGATGATTTGTAGGATTCTACTTTGATGCGTTCTTCCGAAGTGATCTCCTGATCCGGATTCAGTGTTAACTCTGTATTCATGGTCTGTATGTTTTGGTTTCTTTATTCTATAAGTCCTTTGTTGCGCAGATCCTGCATAAAGGCTTTTGTCTCGGCATTCAGGTGGAGCAGATCGTTTTTATACATCTTGTTGATCTCGTTACGGAATACGACTACAATGTCTGTGATGCTTTTTTCGATCAGTTCCATAGACCTCAGCATCTCCGGAGAGTTGATGCGTGTATTCTCTATTTCGTCATACTTAGATAACATATTGTTCAGGGTATCGGTATACCGTTCAAAGAACTTCTTACTCTCTTCGTCCTTGCGTTGCATGACCACCTGACAGAGCGTGATCAGTTCATCTATATCGCGTTGGAGCTGTTCTGATTCAATTTCCTTTTTCCACTTGTTCAGACTACGGATCAGTCCGGATCCCCTGGCAGTTACCTCATCTGAAAGGGTTTTTTCGGATGACCGGCGCGATGCCTCTACAGGAGGTTCATATCCCGGTTCATACATATAGCGCAGAAATTCTTTGGCAGTAGCAAACAGATAAGCTACAGAAAATCCCCATCCGATAAAAAATATCAAGGCTCCGAAGCCCGCAAAAGAGTTTCCGAAAAGCCCGGCAAGGAGAAAAGAGAGGATATATACGGCAAATGTGGCCAGAAATACCTTCATCCATTTCCTGTTTTTCGCTCGTAGGGCAATGTACAATATTCCAAAGGGGTAGAACGGAAGAAAGAATCCGTAAAACAGAATGTACCACAGACTCCCTACTTTCCGGAGGGTAGATGGATGGGTATGGTCGGGAGATTGCATAGTTTTTCTCTTGTAATTTGACAGCTCGTTCGTAAAAAATCATCTTTGTTCCATGAATAAACCCTTGCTTTCTGTAGTGTATGGTTCATGGAGTATTTTAATTTCATTCTTACAACTGATTCACAGTGTATGGGTCTCAAAGATAGTTATTATTTTAAGATCCGGACCTATTTCCTGAATAGAATTTTATCTATGAGATCGCGCGGATAGATGGCAGTAGAGGATCGTTGATGGAATATGTGTTTTTCCTTTTTTATACTCACAGAATGAGGAAACCTCACAACCGGACCAGGGGATCTGCTGCCAGAGCAGGATATAGGTACCGGTGGTGAGGTTTCTGAGAGAAGATCAGTGAAAGGTCACTTCCTGACCCAGATATGGGTAATGCGTCCGAACACCAGTTTATGATAATCTTTCGCGTTTTCGTATCCTTCCTGAACGAAGGTCTTTCCTTTTTCCCAGGAGTAGTCTTCCGGATGCACGGAGGTGATCTGTGAGAGTTCACATTCTATAATCAGACGCGCTTCTTTATAGGTTATGTTGCCATCCGGTGTCTGTACGGGATGCAGGGAATGGGTATTCATCTTTTCCGTATCCCGGCCTGAGCTTGTTCCGAAGATCATGATGCTTTCTTTGTCTTCGTCGTCAAAATAAGAAAGGGTATAGGTGCCGTTCCTGCGGATGTATTCCAGCGTATAGCGGTTGGCACGCAGAAAACACCAGGCAGCAGGTTCTTCAAAAAGAATCCCCCAACCGCCATAGGAAGCTACCATGGAATTATAATCTCTGGCCACTCCGGAAGTGATCACGGCATAGTCTTCGGAAAATACCTTAAATACGTTCTCATTTAATTCCGTCGGACGTATGTCCCTGAAGAGGTCCATAAATTCGCTGCCTTCCAGTTTGCTGCGATCCAGTGTGGCAACAGAAGTCGCGGAAGCAGGATCCGCCGTATTTTCCTGAGAAGTGCCACCTCCACAGGCAAAGAACAAAACTGTACAGAGAACAAGAAGAATGATCTTTTTCATAATGAGTTATTTTTTGTTGATATTCTTTTACATGTAAAACCATCCGGATCTGATTCTTTGGAGCAAACGCTCCTGTCTGCTTACTCAGTTCAGACTATACGCGGAATAAGAGATGTACTTACAAACAACCGTTTCACAGAAGGTGTTCACGGCGCGAGCAACCGGATGCTGTTGCAAATGTCGGAATTATCCGTGAAAAAAGAAACAGTATGTATAAAAAGATGATCTGCCTGTTACAGAGTCGGAAAGAGCGTTCCTGAGAATGGCCGCAAACGAGGCGGTCCGATAAACAGATAGCCAGTCCGATAAGAAAGATATACTTTATTCACCACATCAGATAAGTTGATCTGATATAGTTTTCACGGTAGAAATAAGCCCTATTTTCAACTCTTTAGCCTATAGAACGCAGAGACAACCTTATGTCTCTGTTTGGAGACTGCTTCCTGCACCGTTTTCATTGTTTCTGTCCGGTTATAAATGTTATTTTTCGTGAGGTATTTTTCCCGTTATCCGATTCGGATTCGTGCCATAAACCTGCGGTACCAGGAACGAAAAAAAAGAAAACTATTAACAAAATGATGCTTTCGTTGTTATAGACTTATAACTAAACCAAGTATCATTATGAGAACAATTTTTTCGTTTCTTTCTCTGGCGGTCTTTCTGGTTGCCTGTTCAGATGATTCCCATAACTCCGGAACAGAAAAAGACAAAGAAGGCAAATCCGTTTATTTGAAAATTGATGCGGAAAAGTCGGGAAAGACCCGTGCTGATGAGGCTACGGCCACGGGTACCTCGGCCGTGCTCTGGACAGCTCTTATTTATTTCCTGGATGGTGCTTCCAATCCGCAGATCTATGCTACACGCACGGTGGGTAGTGAAGGTGAAGACATCACTGTAGAACAACTCGAAGCCGGGTATATGTTTGAAGGTATACCATCTTCCGTTACCCAGGTATATGTGGTGGGCAACTACAATACCAGCGACGGTACATCTGCTCCTACGCTTCCTACTACAGAAGGGCTTACTCTTTCGCAGGTGCAGGCAGTGGTCTGGAACATTCAGCAAGTATCCTATGGTAGTTTTACAAATGGTTCCCGCCCGTCCGAGACGTTAGTTACCGTAATGGATGGGATCTCTCAGATCCAGAGTTACGACACCAACCCCGGGGGATGGAATGGAGATGACGATCTGGTGGCTGGTGCTATGTATGCCGATGTGGTGATCTCTCCGATCGTAGCGCGTATAGAGATTGAGCGTATCACTTACGAAGGCGACTATATGTCTTTTACCCTGGAAGGTATCTATATCAATTACTACTACGCCAGAATGCCTTTGAGCCTTGACAGAAACGGCTTTTCCATTACCAACAACGGGTCTACTGTAGCACATTATGACCGGACTTCCGGGAATACAGCCTATGCTTATACAGATTACAGTACATTGGAAGACTACATTGGCGTTGCAGGGGGTACTTCGGTAAATACCGGTGAGAGCGTTTTTGAGCCGGCCAATGGTGTCTGGGCCTATCAGGTGTTTGGAAATTCCAATCCGGTGCCACACATCATTCTGAAATTGAAAGACGTGGTCGATGCCAACGGAACGTATGTCGGAGACCGGTATGTGACTGTTACCGGCTTCCTGAACGGAAGTACACCGGTCACTACATTTGAGCGGAATACCATCTATAAGATCACGGATCTGGTTTTCGATAACAGTGATACTTCTCTTGTTCCTGAACCGGACACTGTGAATCTCTGGGTGCATGTAAGTGTAGATCCCTGGAACACGGTGATCGTTACTCCTGTAATTGAATAACAATGAAAAAACGGATCGTAGGTATAGCTTTTGTCACTCTCCTTTTGCTCACAGCCTGTATCAAAGAGGACAGGAGCGATTGTCCGGAAAATATCCTCCACGAACTCTGTTTCATCTACAACGGCGATGGCTCTGCAGATATTTTTGATTCCAGGATCGGTTCAGTAGATCTGTTTGTGTTTGACGCGCGGGGGGCGTATGTCAACAGCTATACCTATACCCGCGAACAACTGGCGGTTTACCAGGGAGCAAACCTGACATTGCCGCAAGGCGACTATACTGTGGTGGCGTGGGGCAATGTGACCGATCTTTCCACCATTGTAGATAAGGATCGTTCATTGGATGATTATCGTCTGTACAGTACCCCTTATCTGAATATGCAGACCGTGACGGATTTTGATTCCCTTTATTATGGAAAAGCACCCATTACCGTTACCAGCGGAGGAGAGGTCCGGGATACAGTGTATTTCCGCTCTGCTCATATCGATATGGAAGTGTATGTGAGGGGGTTGCAGACTACTCAGACCCGTGCCCAGGGAGATCCGGACGGGTGGGTAGCGGTCCGGAGTGTATACGCGGGATACGATTTTGAGATGAATGTAACAGAAGATGTAACAGATGTATTCCCGGATTTCGTATACGATACTACAGGAGAATGGGCCATGAGTCGTTTCAGCCTGTTCCGTTTCCGGGACCGGAACGATATTGCGCTGGATTTCTACAACGGTGACGGCGTGCTTGTGTATGTACTTTCTCTTCAGCAATTCCTGGCAGCCAATCAGATCCATGTAGAAGGCATCAATGAGATCACTGTGTCCATATGTATCAGTTTTAGCGGAACCGATGTATATGTCTCCGTGGCCGAATGGGAAGAGCAGGATGTGAAACCCGTATTCTGAGTTACGAAAGGAAGGGTTCAGGCAGATACCCTTCTTCTCCTGCCTCTTTTCGCAGCCTGTTACCTGGTTACGAACCAAACCTGGTTTTTGATAAAAAAATAAACCGAATATGAAACTGTTTATTCAACGGGTCCGTTTTCTACTTGCCGGACTTATACTTTGTATTTCCTGTGACAGGGGCAACGGAGATCTTATAGATCCCGCGGAAGGGGGGGCGGTTGTAGTCTCTGTACGGGTAAAAGTCCCTGCCAGATATAGTGCCCCTACACGCGCGGCAGCAGAAGGTGCCGTCAGCAGTGTAGACATTCTGGTATTCGAAGATACGGAGTCGGGCTATCGCTACGCATCTTCCGTCAGTGGCTATTCACTGGTGAGTACAGGAGAAGATACCTACGAATTCAGGGCGCGTATTGTGGCTACGGCCGAACCGCTGAAACTCTATCTGGTGGCCAACACTTCCAACATGGCTCAGGCACTCACCGTGGGAGATACGGAAGACCAGGTGAAGGAGGCTATCGTACGTGAATTTACTTCTGCCGGATTTGATCATACACTGCCCATGTTCGCGGAACAGGAGTTTCCGTCGGGGCTGACCACCCATACCGAGATTGATGTCATGCTGGTACGTTCCGTGGCACGTGTAGATGTGTTGAACACCGCCTCCGCATTCACTCTCCGTTCGGTCTACGTGTATCGGGCAAATGACCGCTACCAGGTGATCCCCGATCAGATGCAGGACGACAGGGTGACGGCACCCAGTATCCCTGCCGGTGCGCGGCGCGATGTCCATATGGGGCCTTTTGCCGTAACCAATAACCAGTTCACCGAGCAATTGTATCTGCCGGAGTCTCCTGCTGTCTCTCCGGCAACAGAGCAGCTTACCGCGACTACTGTGGTGGTAGGAGGTCGTTTCGGAGATGACACACAGGATACCTATTACCGGATGGATTTTATTCCCGATGAGGATCCGGAACTCTTCGGGCAGATCCTGCGCAATCACAGGTATATTTTTACCATTACTTCTGTGGAAGGCTCCGGCTGGAGTACGCCCGATGAAGCCGCGAACAACAACTCTTCCCAGATTGAAGCCGGGATCAAGGCATGGGACGAGAATACGCTGTATATGGTGTACGATGCCTCCAACTATTTCGGGGTTTCGTCGCGCGTGATACAGGTTCCTGCCCCTGTGGGTGAGGAAGGCAGTATCCTGGTAGATACTTCTCTGGATACTTATCTATTGTATTGGACAGACGCGCAGGGCAACATAGATAGTTCCATTGCTCCCATTACACTGGGTGAGTCTTTTACTTCCGCAGACGGACTTTTCACCGTTGGCATTTCTGCGGATGGAACACGTATTACGGCTACGGCAAACAGTACAGGCTCCAACGAAGGATTTTTACTGGTGCGGGCCGGTCGTCTGTCTGTGACGCTGACCATCCGGCAAGGGGTACAAAACCTGATCCGGCGTACATTGAATGTGTTCGGCTCTTCCAGTGAGATCGGTTCGCTGGGCGACTTTGTACTAACAGGTTCCGACCCAGGACCCCGCGCCGTAGGAATGGTCAGTATCATGAGAAACGATGCCAATTTTGGTCCGCAGGGGGTGGTTCCTATCGAAGGCATTAGTATCGCGGGAAGAAGCGGGGTCAATTTCCCTTCCGCGCTTCTTACGCTGTTCGATGTGCTCTACCTCACCTATCTGTCATCGGATAATACCACATCAGTAGCCAATTATTTAGCCTGGTTAGAAACAAATGACCGCAGGGTAATGATCGTGCAATATGATAACAGCAGTACCAATATCAATATGCTCCGTGCGCTGGGTATATCACCCAGGTACAATACAACGGATCCTTATCCGCCTTTTACCATCTCACCGGACATTCCTGAAGTGATCAGGAAGGGCCCTTTCGGAGAAGTAGATATAACTGCTCTGATCCGTTGTCAGGACAATACGTTTGGAGAAATAGATCTGTCTTTTGCCCTGGAACATGGGATCTCACCCATCTTGCTTGGTAAGACAGGGGGAGTGGTGCTGGGGATCGATTTTGCGAACCGGATCGTTTATTCGGGAGATATTGATCTCTATAATAATTATGCAAACAGTTACGGTGAGTCTATCACCCACGACGGCCAGGTTGTGAACAATATGGAGAAAATAATAGCTAACCTGTGGGCATGGATAGCAGAACTTGTACTGACGGAAGAGTAAAGAGAAGGCGGAGTGAGGTTTTGTTTCCACCTTGTTACGCCGTGAGATGGAATATCATTTTGTCGCTTTCGCAGACGATCTGTTGTCTTATGGTCTTTGTTTTCATAAAGTTTTTTTATTAAGTAGTGGTTCATCATCAGTTGTATGTATCCTGCCCCGTTATGCTCCGGATATGCGGTATACTATGGATTACTATATGCACCACAGGAGTTTCTCTTACTTTGTCTACAGAGAAAGGGATTACCTGTAGAGACGCACGGTGTGCGTCTCCGCGGTGCAGGTCCAACCCGGGAAGGTGCATCTCCATAAGTGCAGGTCCGACAAAAAAAGCATCCATCATGGTATATGTATTCCCATTCGGTATGCCGAGACGCACGCCGTGCGTCTCTACAGGGTATCAAATCGTATATCTACAATGAATAATGAATTTCTACTTATCGTAAATCGTGTACAGGATCATTTATTGAAACAGCTCTTTCCCGGAACTTTCCGGATTTTTACATATGGGACAGTTGTTCGCGTTCCTGGGGCAGAAACACAGGAGAAGGATGGTTTTTCCTATACATAACAAAAACAGCATGTCGTCGTATCATGTACTTCTTGTTGCACCATCGATGCCACAGAGGTTATTACCTATCTGTTGGTAAAACCATCTCACCGATCACTTATCACAATGATCGCATACATCTTCAAATATAGAAAAAAGTTTTAAGTTCTAAGTTCCGGGGAATGGATTGTAAGTGGTAAATTTGAAGTTCCAAGGGGTAGGTTGCAAGCGGGAAACCCCGAAGCGGAGCGACCGGTAGCCATAGATCTGCAAAGTCAGGAAATTTGCAGTTTGCTGATTGGGAATGCCATTTAAACGCATGTATAGTAAAGTCACTTTGTAATTTTACTCTTCTCCTTCCTAATTACCACAAACAACTTAGTACTCATAACTTATCACTCATAACCTACAACTTATAATTCCCACAACTTAGAACTTAAAACTCACAACTTAAAACTTACCTCTCACCCTCCTGACGATCGCTTTTTCAATTTCGATGATCACAAATACTAGGAAGCCCAGTCCGAAGGGAACCGCCCATGCCTGCGCGTTGAGGGGGAAGGTACCGAATACGCGGTTCATAAATGGCAGGTAGGTGATCGCTAATTGCAAAGCCATCAGAGCTACGCATACCAGAAAGGCTACTTTATTGGTAAAGAAATTCCTGTTCAGGGCAAAACCACTGATGCTTCGTACATTGAACAGGTGAAACATCTGCGGAATCACAATGGTGTTGAGGGTAACGGTCCTGACAATTCTCATGCTGATCCCCTCATGGAGCAGTGTCTGACTGACCCACAGGGCACCTCCTCCGATCAGGACAGAGACAAACAGGATGCGCCAGAGGAAATAGCCACTCAGGAGCGGAGTACGCGGGGAACGGGGAGGGCGGCTCATGGCATCGGGCTCCAGTTTCTCAAAAGCCAGCGCGAAAGAGATGGTAATGGAAGTCACCATGTTCACCCACAGGATCTGTATCGGTGTCAGCGGCATCATGGTCCCGAACAGGATACTCGCGATGATCAGGAAACTTTCTGCGCCGTTGGTCGGTAAGATAAACAGAATGGTCTTTTTCAAGTTGTCGTATACCCGGCGACCCTCTTCCACGGCCGAAACAATGGTACGGAAATTATCGTCTGCCAGTACCATTTCCGCAGCATCTTTGGTCACTTCCGTTCCTTTGATCCCCATGGCAATCCCTACATCTGCCTTTTTCAGTGCCGGCGCGTCGTTCACCCCGTCGCCTGTCATGGCACAGATCGTTCCGTTCTCCTGTAGCGCTGTCACCAGCCTGATCTTATGTTCCGGACTGGTCCGCGCGAAGATGCTGTATATCTGTACAGCCTCGCGCATCTCCGCATCCGACATATGCTGCAGATCCTTTCCTTCCAGGGCGTGTTCTCCGTCTCCGATACCCATTTCACGTCCAATGGCTTTGGCAGTTTCGATGTGATCACCGGTGATCATCTTTACGGTGATGCCTGCCTCCTTACAGGATCGGATCGCTTCTATAGCCTCTTCGCGCGGAGGGTCTATAATCCCTGCTATCCCTAAGAAAATAGCGTTCCTTCTGAGGTCGTCGTGAGTGATCTCTGTCACAGCAGGGTCTACTACTTTATAAGAAGCTCCGATCACGCGCTGGCCCCGTTGCGCCAGTTGGGTGATCGTTTCGGTCCAGTAGTCCATATCAAACCGCTGTACCCCCTGGTCGTTCCTTTCGCAGCAGACTTTTTGTAGCAACTGATCGGGTGCTCCTTTGATAAAGATGATCTTACGTTCGCCCACTTTGGCCAACACAGCCATGTATTTATACTCCGAATCGAAAGGAATGGTGAAGAGGCGTTCGATGTTATTTTCCCGGAGTCCGGCTTTTTTGTACAGCGTAAGCAAAACCCCTTCTGTGGGATCGCCGTTGATGATCCAGCGTCCGTCCTCCTCTTTCGTCAGCGTAGCATCGTTACACAGTTCGAAGCAAGTCACTAATTTGCTCAGTACATCTTCCTGATCCACATCCACTGCTTTTCCGTGTGAGGTGATCTCACCTTCCGGCGCATACCCCGTACCCGTCACTTCGTAGACGTCGTCTTTGGTCATCAGGGTGCGGACGGTCATTTCGTTTTTCGTGAGTGTACCTGTTTTGTCGGAGCAGATCACCGACACCGCTCCTAAGGTCTCCACCGAGGGCAGGTTGCGTATGATGGCATTTCTGTGCGCCATATTCTGTACACCGATGGCCAGGATGATGGAGAGAATGGCCGGCAAGCCCTCTGGAATGGCGGCGACAGCCAGGCCGATGACCGACATCAGAAGTTGTTCCTGCGGGTAGTCGCGGAAGAAATACCCAAACAGGTATACCAGTATGGCAATGCCTACGATGGCAATGGAAATGGTTTTTCCCAGTTTGTCTGTCTGCTTCAGCAACGGGGTGGTAATGGCCTGCGTTTCGGAGAGGAGCCGGTTGATCTTTCCCAGCTCCGTTTCGGCGCCAATGGCTGTGACTACTCCTGTACCCGTACCGGCACTCACCGTGGTACTGCTGAATGCCATGTTGAGTCGATCGCCCAGCGGGGTACCCTCTTCCAGAGGTGCTGTGTTTTTTTCCGAAGGTACAGATTCTCCGGTGAGCACCGATTCCTCTATCTTCAGGTTGCTGGTACGGATCAGTCGCAAATCCGCGGGAACTTTATCACCGGGTTGCAGCACAACAATGTCTCCCGGGGTGAGCTCATGAGCCTCTATCTCCGTACGATCCCCGTCACGGATCACATTTGCTGTGAGCGACAGCATATTCCTGATGTTGTCTAATGCTTTCTCGGCTTTGCTTTCCTGGATGAAACCGATCAGCGCGTTGATGAGAGTCACCAACAGGATCACGATCGTATCGGTGAAATGACCCAGGAAGAAGGTAATGCCTGCCGCCAGCAACAGGATATAAATGAGTATGTTGTTGAACTGCTTGAGAAAATTGATAATGGGCGGGACTTTTTTCTTCCGGGGTAATTCATTTTCTCCGTACTTTTGCCTTCTTTCCGTTACCTCTTCCGCAGACAGCCCCTGCTGCGGGTCGGTACTTAATTTTTCGAGAACAGTTCCCGCGTCGAAAGTATACCAGCGGATCTTTGCTTTTGTATCTTGGTCCTGAGCCATAGTCTATTGGATTTTGTTCCTATTCACAACAAATGAATCGGCAGATGGTTTTATTTACGATTTACAGAGTTACGATGTACGATTTATTCTTTTGTTACGATCCTTTTGAAATTAGGAATATTAAAGAAGATAACCATGCAAGGAGATATGTAGATTACGATGTACGATTTATTCTTTTGTTACGATCTTTTTGAAATTAGGAGTATTAAAGAAGATAACCATGCAAGGGGTATGTAGATGATGATGTTTACGATTTATGGATTTATTCTTTTGTTACGTTTCTTATGGAATCAGGAATGCTAAGGAGGGTGGAAATGCAAGAGGATGCAGGGAGTATGATCCTTATCGGAATAAAAAAATTACCTTTGTTGTGGCATTTTAAAGAACATCACATAAAATGATTGAGATATGAAACGGATTGCACTTATTACCGGAGCTACTTCCGGATTCGGAGAAGCTATTGCCCGTCGGCTGGCTAAGGAATGTTATGATCTGATCCTTACAGGGAGAAGGCAGGAAAGACTGGAGGCGTTGAAAGCCGAACTGGAAACAAACGGAGACAGCAAGGTATTGACCTTGTGTTTCGATGTCCGCAGCTATGAAGAGGTAGAGAAAAACCTGGGCCACCTACCCGATGAGTGGAAACAGGTGAATGTGCTTATCAACAACGCAGGACTGGCAGTGGGTTTGGCGCCGATCCATCAGGGAGATGTAGACGACTGGGAGCGTATGATCGATACCAATGTAAAAGGTCTGTTGTATGTGACCCGTGTGATCTCTCCCGGCATGGTAGAGCGCTGTTCGGGCCACATTATCAATATCGGATCCGTTGCCGGACGCGAAGTCTATCCCAATGGCAATGTCTATTGCGCTACCAAACATGCCGTGCGTGCCTTGTCTCAGGCCATGCGTCTGGAACTGGTTCCCTACGGTATCCGCACCACACTGATCGCTCCGGGAGCGGCGGAGACAGAGTTCTCACTGGTACGCTTCAAAGGAGATGGCCGGCGCGCGGATAGTGTGTATCAGGGATTCGAACCGCTGACAGCTCAGGATATTGCCGATACAGTCAGCTACGTACTCCATGCCCCTGAACATGTAGACCTGCAGGATATCCTCATCATGCCTACGGCACAGGCCGCGGCTACTGTTTTTCATAAAGAGTGATTCCTTTTTATGGGATGTCTGAATGAATTCTGATGTATATGGTATATCTGCAGATAACCGATAAGAGGTTCTCAGGTATATGTTTGATATGTTTTCTTTGAGCGCGGAAAACCGTAAGCCTTATATATATAACCCCCTGGTGAAATAAAACACCAGGGGGTTCCTTTCAGCCCTTCGGGGGTATGATCTGTCACTCTATATCTGCAAGCAGACTTTTGATCCGACCGCTTCTCACAGGATGGAAGCAGACGATCTCATCCGGTAATTACTTGTCTATATTCTCCAGCGTCAGGAAGAAAGCATATTCCAATGCTATTTCACGGATGGAATCGAAACGTCCGCTCGAACCTCCATGCCCGGCATCCATATTGGTTTTCAACAGCAATATATGATCATCCGTCTTGGTGGCGCGTAGTTTGGCTACCCATTTAGCGGGTTCGAAGTATTGCACCTGGCTGTCGTGCAGTCCGGTAGTTACCAGCATGTTCGGATAGTCTTTGGCTTCGACATTCTCGTACGGACTGTAGCTTTTCATGTACCAGTAGGCATCTTCATGGTTCGGATTGCCCCATTCGTCGTACTCATTGGTAGTCAGTGGGATGTCTTCGTCCAGCATGGTGTTGATAACATCCACAAAAGGTACGTCTGCTACCACTCCGTTCCACAGGTCGGGACGCAGGTTCACCACCGCACCGATCAATAGACCGCCTGCGCTGCCTCCTCCGGCATACAGATGTTCTTTGCTGGTATATTTTTCGGCGATCAGGAATTCCGCACAGTCGATAAAGTCGGTGAAGGTATTCATCTTCTTCTGCAACTTTCCGTCTTCATACCACTGACGACCCATCTCCTGGCCTCCGCGGATATGGGCGATCGCGTAAATGAACCCACGGTTGAGCAGGCTCAGGCGGGCACTGCTGAAGTAGGCATCCATGCTGTTGCCGTAGCTTCCGTATCCATACAGGAAAAGAGGGGCAGTGCCGTTGAGTTTCGTGCCTTTCTTATATATCAGGGATATAGGAACCCTGGTCCCGTCCTGCGCGGTAGTATAGATGCGTTCGCTCTGGTAATCTTCCGGATTGAATCCGCCCAGTATCTCTACCTGCTTCAGCAACGTCTTTTCCTGCGTAGCCATGTTGTATGCATAGGTAGACGAAGGGGTGGTGAGGGAGGTGTAGCCGTAACGGAGCTCTTTTGTATCATACTCCACATTGGTTGCCGGATACGCGGTGTAGGTAGATTCGCCAAAGTCCAGATAATGCTCGTTGTTGGTATGCAGATCCATGATACGCATCTGCAACAAGCCCTCTTTGCGTTCACCTACTACCAGGTAATCTTTGAATTCAGTGAGGTATTCGATCAGTACATCTTCACGGTGAGGTATGTATTCTGTCCAGTTCTCTACACCTGTCTTATCCAGCGGACAAGTCATGACCCGGAAGTTGATCGCATCCATATTGGTCTGGATCAGGAATTTGTCGTCCAGGGCGGTAACATCGTAGAGTACATCCTTCATGCGGGGTTGAAAAGATCTGAAAGTGGCTGTCGGATCGTCGGCAGAGATGTAGAACATCTCCGAAGAGGTGGTTGCACCGGAATAGATAAAGATGTATTTCTGGTTTTTGCTTTTGTAGGCACCGATGTAATTGGTGTTGTCCTTTTCTTCGTATACCAGCGCGTCTGACGACACAGGAGTGCCCAGCTTGTGACGCATGATCTTTTCCGTGAGCAGGGTAACAGGGTTTTTCAGCGTATAGAAAATCGTCTGATTGTCGTTGGCCCAGGTGGCGGACCCGGTGGTATTTGAAATGGTTTCGGACAAGATCTCTCCGCTTTCCAGGTCTTTGATATAGATCGTGTATTGCCGGCGACTCACTGTATCCAAGGCATAGGCAGCCAATCTGTTGTCGGGGCTGACTGAGAATCCACCAAACCCATAGTACGAATAGCCTTCGGCCATCTGGTCTACATCGAACAACAACTCTTCCGGAGCTTCCATAGAACCTTTTTTCCGGAAGTATTTCCGATATTCTTTGCCTTCTTCGGTACGACTGTAATAATAGTATCCGTTCCTGAAATAAGGAACCGTTTCGTCGGCCTCTTTGATGCGGCCACGTATCTCATCGTACAATTTCTGTTGCAGAACGGCAGTACCAGCCATGATGGTATCTAAGTAAGCATTCTCAGCAGTCAGGTACTCGATCACGGCTGTGCTGTCGGGACCGTTTCCAAAATAGTCATACATCCAGTAGTAGGGATCGGATACCCGGTCGCCATGGATCTCACGCACATGCTCTTTCTGCATGGCCACCGGAGGAGTAGCTTTGCCGAAGCCTGTCTGGTTGCCGGTACCGCAGGAAATCAGTACGGAAACACAAGCCATAATAACCCAAATTTTTTTCATATCAGTCAATCTAATTAAACTTTATGATACAAAGATAATTATTTACTTCCGGAGTTGGTAAAATGTTGGTAAAAAAGTATAAATATACACTGGAGCAGTTGCCTGTATACGGAGAACGTAGGTGTATGGATCGTGGATCCGGAAGATATTCCGATATACGCTCCCTCTTATTTCTATAGGACTGTATACTCTGAAAGGTGGTTCAATGCTCTTTTGTCGCGTAGTCGAACCAATCGTAAAACGCTTTGGCGTTTGTCGGTTGTCCGTTGGAAGAAGCATACATTCCGATCATTACCCCGGTGAATCCATCTGCCACCTCTTTGCTGAGGTAGCGTGTGTCCATTTTGCCCAGTTCGGTGTATGTTCCGGTTCCCGGATCGCCCATGAAAAAGGTGTACTGCATCGGATTTCCTTCGATCCGGAGCAGGGCTTCATTGCCGGGGATGGGCTGTTCGGCGGCCACATAGGAGAGAGAGCCTATTTTCACGCGGAGTTGCGCTGCATATCCCTTTTCTTTCCTGCGGATCAGTACCTCGTAATGGTGTTGATTGTTCTGGATCACTGTCAGTCCGGCCTCTTCATTTTCCGTGTCGGAAAGGAGGGTCAGGCGGGTAGCAGCGTCGAAGTAGAACTCTGTCTGCCGGCGTCCGACGAAGGATACCGGTTTGGTTTCGTTGAGTGTATAGGGAGACGCGGAGATGCGCAGAGATCCCTTCCTGTCGGTAAGCGAATAATTCTCCGGGATGGGGTTGCGCAGGTAGTTCCATTCCAATCCCAGGGTTTCCGTATCGAAACCGGTACGTACCGGTTTTTTCTCAACAGGGTATTGGGGCAGGGTGGGTACGTTCATCTCCAGGGAAACCGTGCCGTTGCCGTTTATCTGGGGCCATCCCCCTTCGGGCCAGTCTACAGGTGCGAGAAACGTCTCCCTGCCCAGGATATGAAAATTCTGATAAGGAGCCAGGGTACGGAAACCTAAGAATACCGTCCACCACGACCCATCCGCCGCCTGGATAAAGTCCGCATGTCCCACCCCCTGTATCGGGTTGGCCTGTGCGATCCGGTTGCAATGGGTCAGGATCGGATTCAGCGGGCAGGATTCGTAAGGCCCGTAGATGTGGCGGCTGCGTCCGATAGTGGCACTATGCGCATATTCCGTACCTCCTTCGCCCAGTAACAGGTAGTAATATCCGTCTTTTTTATAGATATGCGGAGCCTCCGGATAGCGTCCGCCTATCCCTCCCCAGACCAGTCGTTCCGGAGCCAGTGTCTTTCCTGTATTCAGATCTATCTCCGTCACCCGGATCCCCTCATTTCCCTGAGTCACAAAATAGGTCTTTCCGTCTTCGTCCCAGAAGATATCGGGGTCTATGCTGTCTATATCTACCCATATCGGTTCGCTCCAGGGTCCGGCAGGATCTGTGGCCGTGCAAAAGAAATTCCCGCCCGCCGACACATTGGTGCAGATCACGTAGAACACTCCGTCGCGATAGCGCAGCGAAGGGGCAAACAAACCGCCCGAGGGAGGGGCGTCGTGCAGAGGAAGCTGAGATTCGCGGGTCAGGCAATGTCCGATTTGTTGCCAGTGTATCAGGTCTTTGCTGTGGTAAACAGGCAGTCCGGGGAAGTATTCGAAAGAAGAAGTCACTAAATAATAGTCTTCACCTACCCGGCAGACACTGGGGTCGGGATTGAATCCGCGCAATACCGGATTCTGATAGCCCGATGTGGCCTGCGCCTGCAACTGTGTGAGGCCTGTAAGCAGGCAAATAAGAAAAAAGACATTCTGTTTCATATCGTTGTTTTTCATGAGTAAAGATGGCAGCAGACAAATGTTTCTATCTGTCGGTTGCTCCGGGGCAAGCAGATGAAACGGATGAAAAGTGCCATTCGTTTCAACCTTCAGACTCTTGACTTTACATTTAATTACAAAGGTAAAACTGTATCTGTTACAGATGGGTCTCTTATGTTAGAAAGAAAGGATTGTTTTGTGTTATATCGTATCCATGAAGCGGAAACAGGTGTATCCGCGGGTAAGGGGGAGTGGGTGCTGCTGTACATAGGGAACAGACCTGCCTTTCCATTCCTAGGGTAAAAAGCAGCAGGCAGGCCAGGGTTTTTCCAAAAAAAACGGAGCTATACCTATTGAATAGCTCCGTCTGTGTTATCCTTCTTCTTTTTACCTGAGTTTAAACTTCACTTTACTTCTGATGTCTGTAGAAGAAGTTCCGATCAGTGCCTCAAAATCTCCGGATTCTGCCACCCAATCGTGTTTGTCCGGATCGAAGAAGCTGAGTGCCGATTTATCTACAGAGATAGTCACTGTCTGCTCTTCTCCCGGTTGCAGAGAGATCTTCTTATATCCTTTCAGCTCCTTGACGGGGCGGGGCAGGGACGATTTCAGGTCGCTGATATACAACTGTACGACTTCCATACCCGCGCGGTTTCCTGTGTTCTTTACATTCACAGAGAAGCTGATGGTATCTTCCGCGTCCATCTCTTTCTTATCGGCAGTTACTTTGCCATACTCAAAAGTCGTATAACTAAGTCCGTGTCCGAAGCCGAACAGCGGTTTGATCTTCTCTTTATCCAACCAGCGATAGCCAACGAAGATGCCTTCGTGGTAGGTCTCGTTGATGGTATCTCCCCGGTGGGTCGATTGCTCCAGTTCCAGCTTGTTGCCGGGATATTCGCCCACTTTGTGCGCGCCGATATCTGTCAGTTTCACCGGGAAAGAGAAAGGCAGTTTACCGGACGGGTTCACATCTCCCACCAGCACATGGGCCAGCGCGTTGCCGGCTTCCGATCCCAGGTACCATCCCTGTACGATAGCAGGAACTTCATTCACCCACGGCATAGCCACGGCATTTCCGGAGATATTGACTACCACCAGGTTTTTGTTGGCTTTGGCCAGTTCGCTGATCAGCCTGTCCTGATTGTAAGGCAATTCCAGTCCGTAACGATCCGAATCTTCACAATCCTGATGCGCGCTCTTGTTGAGGCCACCGAAGAAGATCACATAATCTGCCTGGCGGGCCACCTGCACTGCTTCCGCGATCAGTTCGTCTTCCGAACGATCGTCGTTCAGGTCCTGTCCGGATACCACACCGTTGTATTCACCTCCCGGATCACCCACGTATCCGCGGGCATATACCACTTCCGCAGCCGATCCGACCCTGTTTTTCAGACCATCGAAAGGAGATACTTCGTACTTTACTTTCAGGGAAGAACTACCTCCACCCACAGTCATCATTTTCAGCGCGTTCTCACCGATCACAGCAATGGTTTTTGCCTGAGTCAGGTCGATAGGAAGCACATTGCCGGTATTCTTGAGCAGTACAATACCCTCTTCGGCGATCTTGCGTGCCGCTTCGCTGTGTTCCGTTGAGGTGAGCGAACCGAAGGGTCTGTTCTTGTTCATGGTGGTGTTGTACGCCAGGCGCATGATACGGCGTATCTTGTCGTCCAGCTCTTGGGTACCCACCTGTCCGGACCGGATCATTTCCAGGTACGGATAGGCCAGGTAATAATTGTCATACGCGTTGCTTCTGCCACTGGCCAGACCGTCTGTCCACGAACCGAATTCCAGGTCCAGGCCGTTCATGATGGCCTGATAGGTATCGTGTGTGCCTCCCCAGTCGGATACGACCACTCCTTTGAATCCCCATTCTCCGCGAAGGATATCGTTGATCAGGTATTCGTTGTGGCAGGCATGCTGGTTCTTATACAAGTTGTAGGCTCCCATGATGCTCCAGGCATCTCCTTCCTGTACGGCTGCTTTGAAAGCCGGCAGGTAGATCTCGTACAACGCCCGGTCGTCCAGGATCACATTGGTGGTGTGGCGGTTGAACTCCTGGTTGTTGAGGGCGTAGTGCTTCACACATACCGCTACTCCGTTGGATTGTACCCCTTTGACATACGGAACCACCATTCTCGAAGCCAGGTAAGGATCTTCGCCCATGTATTCGAAATTGCGTCCGTTGAGCGGTGTGCGGTAGATATTCACACCGGGACCCAGCAAGATGTCTTTCTTGCGGTAACGGGCCTCTTCTCCGATCGAATGTCCGTAGAGCAGTGACATCTCTTCGTTCCAGGTTGCCGCCAGTCCCGTCAGTGCCGGGAAGGCGATGCAGGAGTCATTGGTCCATCCGGCCTGTTCCCACTCGTCCCAGAGCACTTCCGGACGGATACCGTGCGGACCGTCGGTGGTCCAGAACTCAGGAATACCCAGCCTGGGCACACCCGGCGAACTGAATTTGGACTGGGCATGTATCATGCCGATCTTCTCTTCCAGGGTCATTCTCGAAAGCGCGTCTTCTATGCGTTCTTCCACCGGTTTGGTGTCGTCCAGATAGACAGGCAGTTGAGTTTGCGCGTATCCGGTCAGGGTGCACGCGCAAAGCAACATAGCGATAGATTTAACTAATTTCATAAAAATAAAATGTACGTAAGTAAATATTAGAATTTAGAATCATGAGACAGAAGAACCTATTTTCCTGATACATCTGGTGTATCATACGTTCCGAATGTGTTGTCCGTATGTGCTTCTGTCTGTAAAAATATGTTTTTGTCAATGGTTTCTCCGGGTGTGTTTCACTGAAGTACGAATGTCGCTGATTGTACATCCCTGCTGTTGCCACCGATCATCACTTCAAAATCGCCGGGCTCGCATACATATTCCAGATCGGAATTGTAGAATTTCAACAGATCGGTACCGATCGTAAACCGTACCGTCCGGCTCTCACCGGGTTCCAGGTAGATCTTTTCAAAACCTTTCAGCTCTTTCACCGGGCGCGAGATGCTTGCCACCACATCGCGGATGTAGAGCTGTACCGTCTCTTTTCCGGCATATGTTCCGGTATTGGTTACCGTTACAGAGGCTGTTAGCTGTCCCTGCGCATTCAGGGTGGTCTTGTCTAAAGTGATGTCACTGTACGCAAATTGTGTATAGCTCAGACCATAACCGAAGGGGTAGAGGGGAGCGTTCTTCTCATCCAGGTAGTTGGAACGATACTTCTCGAACGATCTGTCCGACGCCGGACGCCCCGTACTCAGGTGGTTGTAATAGACAGGGATCTGTCCGACGTGGCGGGGGAAGGTAGAGGTCAGTTTACCACCCGGGTTCACTTTGCCGAACAGTACATCGCCGATGGCGTACACCGCTTCGCTGCCGCCGAACCATACATTCAGGATCGAAGGCACATTCTCATCTTCCCATACCATCGTCAGCGGACGTCCGGTAAAGAGCACCATGACCACGGGCTTGCCCGTTTTCAGCAGCTCCTGCAACAGACGTTGCTGTACATCCGGAATGCCTATATCCACGCGGCTGCTCGACTCTCCGCTCATTTCCGAAGATTCGCCTACAGCAGCTACGATCACATCCGCCTGTGCGGCAATAGCCAATGCTTCCGCTCTGAGCTCCTCTTCCGTGCGATTGTCGCGGTTGAGGCTGCGTCCGAAGATGGTAGCGTTTGCCTCCAATACCGGATCGGTGGTGAGGTTAGAACCTTTGGCATACAATACCTTCACCTGGTCGCCTGCTACGGCCTGTATCCCCTCTACCACAGTTGCCGGAGTTTCCAGGTTGGCTGCTACACTCCACGTACCCGGCATGTTGGAACGCGTATCGGCCAGCGGGCCTACCACAGCGATGGTCTTTGGTCCGGTCAGGGGCAGGATGTCTCCCTCGTTTTTGAGCAATACAAAACTTTCCGCGGCCGTGCGGCGGGCCACAGCGCGGTTTTCCGGCGTGTAGATCTCTTTCTTCGCGCGGGACACGTCGCAGTATTTATAAGGATCTTCAAAGAGTCCCAGTTTGTATTTCGCTTCCAAGACGTAGCGACAAGCCTGGTCTATCTGTGCCTGGGTCACCTTTCCCTCTTCCAGCGACCGGACCAGGGTGTTGAGGTATCCTTCGCTCACTATATCCATATCCAGTCCGGCGTTCAGCGCCATTGCCGATACCGTTTGCAGGTTGCCCAGACCGTGGTTGCTCATCTCGCTGATGCCACCGTAGTCAGCCACCACAAATCCGTCGAAATTCCACTGGTTTCTCAGTACCTCCGTCAGCAACCATTTGTTGCCATGAGCGGGCACCCCGTCCACTACATTGAAAGAGGCCATGATGCTGCCCACACCCGCTTCTACCGCGGCCTGGTACGGATAGAAATATTCATTGTACATCCGGATGCGGCTCATGTCTACTGTGTTGTAGTCGCGTCCGGCTTCCGAGGCTCCGTAGAGCGCGAAGTGCTTGGCGCAGGCCAGTATCTGCCGGTTCGTAGCGAAGGAGTTGTCCGCTCCCTGATAGCCGCGTACCATGGCTTTGGCTATCTGTCCGCCCAGGTAAGGATCTTCTCCGTTGCCTTCCGAGGTGCGTCCCCAGCGCGGGTCGCGGCAAATATCAAGCATCGGGCTGAAGGTCCAGTTGATGCCGTCGGCACTGGCCTCGGCGGCCGCGATGCGGGCCGACTCCTCGATCAGTTCCATATCCCAGCTACAGGAAAGCCCCAGTGGGATAGGGAAGGTGGTCTCGTAGCCGTGGATCACATCCATACCAAACAACATCGGTATTTTCATGCGACTCTCTTCCACAGCTACCCGCTGTATCTCTCTGATCTTCTCTACTCCTTTGATGTTGAACATTCCACCTACCTGACCTTTTCGGATCTTCTGAGTGATGTTGCTGTTCTCGGCAAGTCCGGTGATGATGTCTCCGTCGCTGGGGAGGTTCATCTGTCCGATCTTCTCTTCCAGGGTCATTCTATTCATCAGTTCTGTGATGAACGCGTCCATTTTTTCTTTGTCATGTTGTGCTGGCAGAGGTATCGCTACGATGCAGGCAAAAAACAGGATGTATACCTTTTTCATGATATTATATATAGAATTTAAGTGATGTGATGGCGCGGATTCCCGGAACAGAGTTCCTCTCTCTCCTGGGGTACAGGAAGCAGGGAAAAGAATCTATACTTCGTGTCATCCGCTACTTGGTTTCTACAAAATAATGGAAACAATCGATTGGAATTTTTCTCTGGAATGAAAAAAGTAGTATTTCCCAAAATCAACTGTCTAATACTAAGGTTTTTCTTGTATTTTTATTACCGAAAAAAGTAGTAAAAACACAAACCCGTCAGCGGCGTCTGGCGGGGTAAGAGCTTATTCTCATCACCATTTTCTCAAACTCATCGCGTGATACAGCCGCTTTGTTGCGGGCCTTGGTGCGGTAGTTATAGATCGTGCTGAGTGAATACCTCAGGAAGGCCGCGATCTTTACGCTGTCTGTGATGCCGAGACGTATCAGGGCAAAGATGCGTAACTCCGTATTCAGCAATTCTCCCGGTTTGGGTGTGACGCGTTCTTCATCGATCAGCAGCGCGTTGAATTCTTCCACGAATGTCGGATACAGGTTGATAAAGATCGTGTCGAAGTTGCTGTAAAGCTCTTCCAGTTCGTTCTCGACCAGCCGGGTCGACTTGAGCATCCGGAACAGTTCGTCCAATTGCCTGTCGTTGGCTTTCTTGTTCAGGGATTTGCGGTAATTTTCCAGCTTACTTATGTAGGCGGAGCAAAGATCAAAGAAATGGGCGATATATTCTTCCTTGATCAGGTTGGCCTCCGACAGCAGTTCGTTCTTTTCGTTGAGCTGCTTGTTGGCGTCCGACATCTCCACATTCAGTTCGCGCAGCTTCTCGTTGGTCTCGTGCAGTTCGGCCCGTATATGGGATACCTTTTTCATCTGCCGGTACACGTATACCACTGCGAAGATCAGGAAGAACGAGAGCACACTGATCAGGGTGAGGTAGCGTTGCAGCTGACTTTTCTGTTTGGCCTCCTTGCCCAGATAGGCAGTGTTGATGATGGTATAGAACTCTGAAGACTGGATGGTGCGGAACTGTACGTTGCAATAGACCGCGTCTTCAATGGCCGATTGCACGTACTTGTAGGCCTGGTTGATGTCTCCCCGGTCGTAGAAGATGGAGGAGAGTATCTGCATGGAGGCGTTGTCTTTGAGGGAGTTGATCAGGTCTGCCCGGGCAGAGAGCGCGAAGTACCTCACCGCTGCCTCCATCTCGTCGTTGTGCCTGTGGATGTATCCCAGCAGGTAGGTGATCATCGCGTAGTCCGGCGTATCTGCCTCGGTAGTGTGCAGCAATTCCAGCAGGCTCTCCTGGGCTACCTGGTATTTTTTCAGGCTGATGTCTTTTTCCGCCTTGGTGATGATGTATTTGCTGGTTCCCGGTTTCAGTTGTCCCAGCAAAGAATCGCCATACTGGTAGATCTGACTGTCGTAACCGGAAGTCTGTACGTTGGAAGCATAGTGGCGGAAAAACAGGTACCAGGCATCGTAATAGGCTGCCAGCAACTCTGTGGGAAGTGCCTGCCTGTCTATGTTTCTGAGCAGATACTCCGATTCCCTGTATTTCCCGGAAGAGGAGTAGAGCGTGGCAAGTTGTATGCGGGCCGCGTAGGAGAGGGCTTCGTTGTGCAGTGCGCGCGCGATCTCCAGATTGCGGTTGGCATAGTGGATGGCGGAGTCTAATTTGAATTTCTGGTATTCCTTGCTCAGATTCTCATTGAGATGGTATTCCTGCAACGGCGAGATATCAGGAGTGAGCAGGCGTTTGATGTTCTCTATTTTTTCCTCTTTCTGTACTACATATACTTGCTTGTGTTTGATGGCATTGTCCAGCTCAGACAGGATGAGCTGGGTCTCGTTGCGCGAATGAGCAACCGACGATACCACCAGCAAAAGCAACAGAAAAAGTCTATTCATAATCTATGTCACAGGTGTTGTTATTCATCCTCCGGTGTGGCAGAGGTATGCAAAGATAGTGAAAGCCGAATGCAGAACAGAATTTATTCTGGTTATGCTAAGGCGCATCCTATCTTCTGCAAAGATAGTGAAAGCCGAATGTAGAACAGAGTTTACTCTGGTTATGCTGAGGCGCATCCTATCTTCTGCAAAGATAAGAAAACCCTGGCATAAATCGGGATACAACTTTCTTTAATAATTGAAAAATGTATGGATTTTTGTCACCGAATAAAAACATCTGATCTGTAAACAATATGTGGTTTCCGGTATTATAGTTAGTAGGTCTGACGATCGTAGTTCCCGGGGACTCCACCAGGTGGGTGGTGCCGGTGTCACCTGTGGATGGAACGTCCGGCAACAGAGATCCCTGAAGAAGGAGACAAGCTCCCGGTCATGGATCGGAGCGGACAACTATGCTGCTTACTGTGTAATACGCGTACTGTATGTGGATAAAAAAGATCTTAGAAAAAATATTCCTGGACGAACATATTGTTCTGATCCTTATCTTTCTGAACTGTATCCTGATATTCGTACAGGATTTCAATGATATTCCCTCTTTCGTTGCCTATCTGGACAATGTGTTCACTGCTCTTTTCACCATAGAGATGTTGGTGAAAGTAGACTTTTATGGCTGGAAGAAATACTGGAGAAGCGGCTGGAACAAGTTTGATTTCATACTGATCACCATCGCTTTGCTGTCGCTATTGATTGATATGGTGGATATTCGTCACAACCTTCCCTTGGGGTATATCCTTGTACTGAGGTCCCTGCGACTCTTCAAATCGTTCCGGATCTTTCGATTTATGCCCGATATCAACAACATTCTGAAAGGATTCAATAAAGCGGTGAAGGCTTCGTATGTGATCACCTTCACTTTTATGGTATTGATCATTATTATCTCCGTGCTCAGTTGTTCCATCTTCAAGAATATTGCGCCGAAGTATTTCGCCACGCCTCTGGATTCCCTTTACAGTATCCTGAGGCTGTTCACCTCAGACGGCTGGTACGAGATCTCCGACCTGATCGTCTCCAGGAGCAGCACGGGCATGGCCATTTTCACAAGGGCCTATTTCGTGTTCCTGATGTTCTTCGCCGGTATACTGGGCATCTCTCTGATCAACTCTATTTTTGTAGACGCGATGGTGAGCAACAGCAGCGACAGGGTAGAGAAGAAGGTGGACTATCTGACCAGGCAGTTGGATATACTGATGAAGGAAAAGGAGCGGACACCGCCCGATACAGGGTCCGGGAAGGAGTGACGGGGATGTTTTAAGATTGCTCATTACAGCTTAAATTACATTAATGGAAGTGGTTTGATCAATCAATTAGCGGTAATGGTTGTTACAGAGATGTATATAATAACCAGATGTATGAATTATCTCAGAACTTTACTTTTTGTGTGTATCGGAAGTATGCTTTTTGCCGGTTGTGTGACAAAGAAGAAATACAGAAATGTACAATCGCAATATATAGATCTAAGGAAAGACTATCAGCAAAGTCAGTTGCAACTGACGGAAAGCCGTACGCTGGTAAGCAGCCTGGAAGCCCGGCTGGCCGAAGCCCGCAGAGACAATGAGGATCTGCGCGCGACGCTGAATCAGGCATTGGCGCAGTCTTCACAGGGCAATGTGAACATCGGGAAGCTGGTGGATGAGATCAACGCTTCCAATCGTTTTATACAGCACCTGGTACAGGCTAAGAACCGCTCCGATTCGCTGAATCTGGTGATGGTTGGCAACCTGACGCGTTCGCTGACGCGGGAAGAGAGTGTGGACCTGGATATTCAGGTACTGAAAGGAGTGGTCTATATTTCTCTGGACGACAGGATGCTGTATCGCTCGGGAAGTTATGAGATCAGTGACAAGGCCGGGGAAATCCTCAGTAAAATCGCTAAGATCATCCAGGACTACAGGGATTACGATGTGCTGGTGGAGGGAAATACCGATACCGATCCGATCTCCCGGACGAATATCCGCAACAACTGGGACCTGAGTGTACTGCGCGGATCTTCTGTGGTACAGGCTTTGCAGACCACGTACGGGGTAGACCCCCGACGTCTGACCGCTGCCGGACGCGGAGAGTATAATCCGATCGGCACCAACGCCACCGCAGCAGGGAAAGAACGGAACCGCCGGACGCAGATCATCCTGACCCCGAAACTGGACCAGTTTATGGAACTGATCGAACAGGCTCCGGCCAGCTCACGGGATGTTTATTGACGGTTTGCAAAATAAATATATGATGGGATAAAGGTTGTTTCCAAAGGTTGGGAGCAACCTTTTTTCAGGTATAGCTGTCAGGGTAAAAAACGATCTTTTTTCCCTGCTTTTTCTTTTCCCGGATCTGTCCTGGGTGGATGAATGTTTCCGGATATTAATTTGTCTTTGGGTATTGTCTTGTCTATGGATATTACTTTGTCTCCGGGATGTGATCTCCTCTGTTCCCCGAAGGGGATAGACCAGTAGCCCGGGGTTGCCTTTGGAGAGCGTAACGACAGTGAAGCGAACCAAAGCTACCCCGGGTAAGAAGTGAGATGAAGTTCAACCTTGCAAAGGTTGCATCCAGGATATGTCCTGTAATCTCATAACTGCAACCTCTTCACCTTAGATTTGTAGAAAAATATCCAGTGTTTTATTTTTGTGTATTCTTGTTTAACCCGCATCAAAAAGAAAGGAAACCAAAAAGTGATCTATAACCTCTTTTAAATCTCTAAGACTTATAACCTTGTTTGGTACTTTTTGGTTTTCCCCTATAAAGACTTATATAAGAATCTACAAGGTTGACTGATCAGTGTGCTTCACACCCCAGGGTACGCCTCCCTGTGGCTTCACTATCGTTTCGTCACAGTTCGCTTTACCGTTGGGCTATTGCCCTATCCTCTTGGGGGAATGGATAGAGACTTGGTTCCCATAAACCGGGATACTGACATATCTCCTTCGGGGAACGAAGAGAAGAAGATCGCAGGAACAGGATGAGGTTTGTGTAGGATGCAGATGTCCTCTTATCAGCCACAAAGATCCATGGGTGAGGATCGTCGGAATGGCTTCGGTCCATACAAAGGAAACCATCTCTCAGCCTGCCTCTATGCTTTTCTGAGGTTTGTACGGATCTGTTTCTTTTTCCTGTCGCGGACGGGAAAAATGTCTGGATGTATTTTTTCTTTGTTGTATGTTGCGTAATTATTCCTGAAAAAGAAAAAGCCGATAAATAATCAGCGAGAGAGTATCGAAAAAACCGGGATTTTTTTTATCTTCGTCCGTTGACAGATTGTTGTATGGTAGCCACCTGTTTTTTCATGGAAATTTCTATGGAAAAACAATCATACAAATTCACACAAAGAAACCGAACAGAGAGCAACGGATAATGACTGATATACTCTATGAAAATCACAGATATCCTGAGAAAAACACTTCTTGTTTCCCTGGTATGCCTCTTTTGTATAGCAGCCGGTAGCAGGGAGGAACGGAGATCCCTCTCTGATCTTCTGGATCAACTGATCCGGAACAAGCATTTGTATACTCTCCAGAAAGAACAGGAGATCCATAATCTGAAGAAGCTGCTTCACAAAAAAGGACTTTTCTCCGGAATATGAGTACGAAGTGAATCTGAAACTGCACAGCGAATACAAAAAATTCAGGCTCGACTCTGCCATACATTATGCGGAGAGGAACCGCGAGATCGCCCGGCTGTTGCAGGATGATTCGCTGCGCATCGTTTCGGACATACGCCTGGCCTGTCTCTATTCCTATTCGGGGCGGTTTTGTGAATCGGAGGAGATCCTGAAACGCGTGCGGACACGCAAACTCTCTGGGGAGATGCTGGCCGACTATTACGAAACGTATTGCCTGTTCTATGAGCATTATGGTTCCATGAGTAGCCCGGCCCGGTATGTGGAGCAGGGAGAGAGGTACCGCGACTCTCTGTTGGCTGTATTGCCGCCCGCTTCTTTCAAGTACAAGATAAATAAGGTGCACCACTACCTTCATCTGGGAGAGACCGGCCAGGCGGAAGAGTTGCTGGCCGAGCTGTTGGAGACAGAGCAGGCGGATACTCCGGAATATGCCCTGATCACCCACTATCTGGGAGTGGTATACGGCGCGAGAGGGGATCCGGAACTCGAAAGGAAATATTTTATCCTGTCTGCCATAGCGGATATTAAAAACTCGATCAAGGAAAATGCTTCGTTCCAGCGGCTGGCACTGATCTGCTACGACAACGGAGACATCGCGAAGGCTTTTACCTATACCCAGTCTGCCATTGAAGATGCTGTGTTCTCCGGTGTACAGTTCCGTATGGCCCAGATGTCGGAATTCTACTCCATTATCAATGCCGCTCATCAGGCCAAAGAGGCAAAGACCAACAGCAAGCTGAAAGTGTATCTGTTGCTGATCAGTGTACTTGCCCTGCTGGCGATCCTGCTGCTTGCCTACATCTATAAGCAGGTGAAAAAACTATCCCGCGTCAAGGAGGAGTTGTCTCAGATGAATCGGAAGTTGATGGAACTGAACGCGGAGCTGAATGGGAAAAACGTATTGTTGTACCGGAGCAATACGCGCCTGGGAGAGTCGAACGACATAAAAGAACAATACATCGCCCAGTTTTTTCATCTGTGTTCTACTTATATAGATAAGATGGAGGTCTATCGCAAGACCCTCTATAAGTTAGGTATTACCCGGCAATACGAAGATCTGATGAAGATGCTCCGGTCTACTACGGTTATAGATAATGAACTGGAAGAACTGTACGCGCATTTCGACAGTGTATTCCTGAGTCTGTATCCTACGTTTGTTTCCGATTTCAATTCCCTGCTGAATGAAGAAGCGCGGATCTGCCTGAAAACCGAAGATCTTCTGAACAAGGAATTACGTATTTATGCCTTGTTGCGACTGGGAATAACAGATAGTGTGAAGATTGCCCATTTCCTGCGTTGCTCCATGAGCACGATCTATAACTACCGCACCAAAATGAGGAACAAAGCGGCAACGTGCCGGGAAGAGTTTGAAGAGATGGTCATGAAGATCGGTATTCCTCCCAACCACCTGCACGATTAGCTTGCAGAGGAAGCAACCTGAAATCTCATGGAACAGCATAGGAGATTCAACGTATTGTTTTTTTCCTTCTCAGAAATAGCGGAAAATTTATGGATATGAAATGAGGTTTCTCATGCTTACTTTTTTATGCAAACCCTACGTCGAAAATACTATAGCATTCTTTTTACTAAATATTCTGTTTACACTGTATCTTGTTCGCCATATAGGTTGTTTATAAAGTACAGTTGTATAGCAACGGTAGTTATTTTTCATAGTATACATCGTAAACCGGATATTGTTCTTCTGTGTTCCCCGAAGGGGATCCAGCCATAGCCCAGGGCTGAGTGAAAGGTTGTGGAACGCCAGTGAAACAACATGCAGCGAATCCCTGGGTGGGAAGTGTATATGCCAGTCAACTTTGAAGAGGTTGCAGCTATCAGATCAACATGTATCCTGGATGCAACCTCTTCAAGGTTGCCCCCTGTAGACCTGTTTACCCGGGGTAGCTTTGTTTCGCTTCACTGTCGTTGCGCTCTCCAAAAGCAACCCCGGGCTACTGATCTATCCCCTTTGGGAACGCTGAGTCGTACATATCTTACCGGAGCCAGACTGAAATAGAACGCAGGATCAGGCTGGTCTATATCCTGCAATCGAAAAACACAAAAGACAAAAACCGCTGATCTTTTTAGCCAGACGTCTATGCCCCAAACCAGATTGTTTTCTTGTATGCTTTTGGATATCCCGTTCACAGAGAAATTCTATACCGGGTCGGGCCCGATCGTCCCAAACAAAAAACAGGATGGAATTCCTGTATCTGATCGTGTTTTTCCATTCCAGATCATCTACATAATTTTCACTTTAAAATCATCTAATTATTTTATTATAAGGTGTTTTTGTATTTTTTGTTTCTACAAAATCACTTTCACTCCACGTTACCCTCTCTTTTTCCGATTAGCTTTGTGAAACAGGGTAAAAACCGGAAAACGGTCGGGCTGAAAAAGACCTTTTTGTTGTACGTTCCCCTGTATGGAAACCACAGATCAATGATAATCTTTTTATAATCTTTTATTGCTGATACCATGAATCACAGGATGATAAAAGTCGGACTTATAGGCTTTGGCAGGATGGGACGTTTCTACCTCCGTGAAATGCAGAAAAGCGGACGTTGGGAGATCCTCTATATCTGTGATACTCATTCCGGGGTCCGTGAACTTGCCCGCCAGCTCTGTCCCGGAGCAAAGGTCGTGGCAGACGAACAGGAGATCTTCGATGATAAGAGCGTAGAGGTGGTCGGACTTTTCGCCCTGGCAAACTCCCGCAGAGAACAGATCCTGAAAGCATTTTACAGCGGAAAACACATTATCTCCGAAAAACCGGTCGCGAACACCATTGAACAGGAATGGGATGTGGTGAAAGCGGCGGAAAGCACCCCTCTTTTATCCACAGTCAATCTGTACCTGCGCAATTCGTGGTACCACAAACGCATACGTGACTTTATCCGTGAGGGTGAGATCGGCGAACTGGCCATTCTGCGCATCTGCCACCTGACACCGGGACTGGCTCCGGGAGAAGGACATGCCTATGAAGGACCTTCGTTCCACGACTGTGGTATGCACTACGTGGATATTGCCCGCTGGTATACAGGTTGCTATTTCAAAACCTGGAATGCACAGGCGTTGCGGATGTGGGATTACAAAGATCCCTGGTGGCTGCAATGTCACGGCACTTTCGACAATGGAGTGGTTTTCGACATCACCCAGGGACATGTGTACGGACAGCTCTCTGCCACGCAGACCCATAACTCTTACATCGATGTGATAGGGACCAAAGGCATTACCCGGATGACCCATGATTTCAAAACGGCTGTCGTGGAACTGCATGGAGTGACCCAGACCATCCGGGAGGAGAGGCCGTTCGGGGAGAAAAACATAGATGTTCTCTGCAACCTGTTTGCCGATTCGGTCTGCTCGGGTCAGAGGCATCCCGACCTGCCTGCTTTCCGCGACTCGGCCCTGGCGTCGGAGTATGCGTGGGAATTCCTGGAAGATGCCCGAAGCAGAGATCTGCCCGCTATTGGCGACCAGCAGACTCTGGAGAAGATCCTCGAAAGGAGGCGAACCATGAAAAACGGATATGGATTATTACCCCCAGTATAAGAGCCTGTTTGCAGGTTGTCGGATTCTTCGTTCAGGCCTGTTTTCAGTCACCTTTTTCTGTTGCTGAGGCGATAAAAACAGGTGCGATTTACTGAACCAGCCGTCGACGAAGTCAACCAACGGTCAGCGAAGGGATGTACGATTGAAAATACATCATGGTATCATCCAGCTGTAAAAACGCATAGTTGCGTCTGAAAAGAGGAAAAGGGAACAAAAAGCATACAGAAGAAAGAGCGAAAAACGATACTCATATAGGTGTGGAAAATGGAAACAGGTTCCACATAAAAACACAGTTACAACATCTAATTTTAAAGCTATGTCAGACTTTTCAAGAAGGAAATTTCTCAAGACCAGTGCTGCGGCTCTGGCAGGAATTACCATTGCGCCCAGTACGATCCTGGGCAGAAGCCACGGGCATGTCCCTCCCAGTGACAAACTGAATATCATCGGTGTGGGTGTCGGTGGACGCGGAGCGCATGTGTTACGGAGTATGAATACCCACAACATCATCGGGCTCTGCGATGTAGACTGGAAATACAGTGCAGGTGTATTCAACGAATACCCGGGTGCGAAGAAGTACTACGACTACCGGAAGATGTTTGATGAACTGGGCCAGTCGGCCGATGGGGTGATGGTAGCCACTGCAGACCACACCCATGCCATTGTAGCGGCAGAGGCCATCACTATGGGTAAGCATGTGTATGTGGAAAAACCATTGACACATACCGTGTATGAGTCGCGCCTGCTCACCAGGCTGGCAGATAAACACAAAGTCGCCACGCAGATGGGAAACCAGGGTGCTTCCGGTGAGGGGGTACGCCGGATCTGTGAATGGATATGGAACGGAGAGATCGGTGAGATCACCAAAGTAGAGGCCTTTACCGACCGTCCGATATGGCCACAGGGACTCAACCGTCCGGACAAGACAGAGCGTGTACCGGGTACACTGAACTGGGATCTTTTCCTGGGACCGGCTCCTTACCGGGAATACAACTCGATCTATACGCCGTGGAACTGGCGTGGCTGGTGGGACTTCGGAGCAGGAGCTCTGGGCGACATGGCCTGCCACATCCTGCATCCGGTGTTCAAGGGCCTGAAACTGGGCTATCCGACCAAAGTACAGGGTAGTTCTACGTTGCTGCTGACCGACTGCGCGCCCAACGCGCAAATGGTGAAATTTACTTTCCCCGCGCGTGAGAATATGCCCAAGGTGGCTATGCCGGAGGTGGAAGTGTATTGGTACGACGGAGGCATGAAGCCCATGCGCCCCGAAGGATTCCCTGCCAACAAGGACATGAACGACCAGGGGGGAGGGGTGATCTTCCACGGAACCAAAGATACGCTGGTTTGCGGATGCTACGGTGCCAATCCGTGGCTGCTCTCGGGCCGCACCCCCCAGGCTCCGAAGGTATTGCGTGAGGTGAAGACCTCCCACGAAATGGACTGGGTACGTGCCTGCCAGGAAAGTCCTTCCAGCCGTGTAGAGACAACTTCCCCGTTCAGCGAGGCCGGACCATTCAATGAAATGGTGGTGATGGGCGTGCTCGCGGTAAGGCTACAGTCTCTCAATCAGGAACTCCATTGGGACGGACCCAATATGAGATTCACCAATATCGATCCCGATGCTACGATACGTACTGTGGTGAAAGACGGGTTCACCCTGAAAGACGGACATCCCTCTTTCGATAAAAAATGGACAGAACCGGTCAATGCCACGGCATACGCGCAGGAACTGATCAGACATACTTACCGGGATGGCTGGAAACTTCCGGAGATGCCCTGAGTGTGAAGAAGAAATAAATTTATGTATATCATATTCTATTAAGCAATGAAAAAAATCGTTTATACCCTGAGTTGGGTGTTGGCAGCAAGTCTGATGACTTCCTGCGGAGGTGGAACCAAAAAAGCAGATACGATGGCCGAAGGTGGCGTTCCTGAGTACAAGATCCTGGACAACCCCCAGGTAGACCTGTCGGAGTTTCCCACAGATGCAGACGGATACATTGTGCTGTTCGATGGGAAAGAAATGAAAGGCTGGCGCGGATACGGAAAACAAGGGATCCCGTCGCGCTGGATCGTGGAAGACGGTACGATCAAGTTCAACGGATCGGGCGGAGGTGAAGCCCAGGATGGCGACGGAGGTGACCTGATCTTTGCGCACAAGTTTAAGAACTTTGAACTGGAACTGGACTATAAAGTGTCCAAAGGGGGCAATTCCGGTATTTTCTATCTGGCACAGGAGGTAGAGGCCAAAGATCCCAAGACCGGTGAGATGCGGCTGGAACCCATCTATATTTCTGCTCCGGAGGCTCAGTTGCTCGACAATGAGAATCATCCCGATGCCAAATTGGGTAAGGACAACAACCGCCAGTCTATGTCGCTCTACGACATGATCCCTGCCAAACCCCAGAACGCCAGACCGTACGGCGAGTGGAATACGGCGAAGGTGATGGTGTACAAAGGTACGGTGATCCATGGGCAGAACGGCGAAAATGTGGTGGAGTATCACCTCTGGACCCCTCAGTGGACAGATATGTTGCAGGCAAGTAAGTTCAGTGAAGACAAATGGCCGCTGGCCTTCGAACTGCTCAATAACGCGGGCGGACCGCAGCGGGAAGGCTATATCGGTTTGCAGGATCATGGAGACGATGTGTGGTTCCGCAACATCCGGATCAAGATCATGGACTGACCTTCTGACTGTTTTTACTCTGTATCCTCCGGAGGAAGTATCCGTTTCTCCGGAGGGTAGGTATAACCTGTGAATATATAAAATAGAATGATGAAAAAGAAATGGATCGTTATGGCCCTGATCGCCTGTATGACGGGGCTTCCTGAGATGCTGTCGGCACAGAAGAAAGAGATCGCCATACAACTCTATTCCGTCAGGGATCTGATTGGCAGTTACGGCAGGCAGACCGGCACCGACTATACCACCGTGTTGAAACTACTGGCAGAGATGGGATATACAGGTGTGGAAGCGGCCAGCTACGGCGACGGGAAATTCTATGATCGTACGCCGGAGCAGTTCCGGAAAGATGTGGAAGAGGCGGGACTTGAGGTACTCTCTTCCCACTGTACCAAACCCCTGACACCGGAAGAGCTGGCTTCCGGAGATTTTACCGGATCTCTGAAATGGTGGGACGAGTGTATTGCCGCGCATAAGGCAGCGGGCATGACCTATATTGTGACTCCGTGGCTCGATGTGCCGGCTACTGTGAAAGACCTGAAGACCTATTGCGACTATTACAACGAGATCGGCAGAAGATGCAAAGCGCAGGGATTGAAGTATGGCTATCACAACCACGCGCATGAGTTTCAGAAGGTGGAAGACAGCGTGATGATGCTGGATTATATGCTCGAACATACAGATCCGGAGTATGTCTTTTTCGAAATGGATGTGTACTGGGTGATGTATGGGCGGCAAAGTCCGGTAGACTATTTCCATAAATATCCGGGCCGCTTCACTGTATTGCATATCAAAGATCACCGTGAGATCGGGCAGAGCGGTATGGTGGGCTTCGACGCCATCTTTAAAAATGCCGCTACCGCGGGGGTCAGACACATCGTTGTGGAAGTGGAGAGGTATACCCACAGTGTAGAAGAAAGTATCCGGGAGAGTATCGGCTATCTGCTCGAGGCTCCTTTTGTACAGGCGAGTTATACTAACTGATGATTCTGCCATACAGGTCGTTTGTACCACCGGATGGAGCATGTGCAATTTTATGTGGTGAACATTTTACCACACCATTTTATCTGGAATAAGAAGATCTTTCAGGTCTTGTAGGAAAAGATCATTGGAAGGTGTATGTAGAGTGGGTGTTTCAGGCTTGGCTGCCTGAGACATTCACTCTCTTTGTATATATATGTAGTTTCCACCTTATACATCCGAGGGAGACTGATCTTTAGTTATCCTTTCCATCCTGAGATGGAAACATACAGTTGATTTTTACTGGTTCTGAAAATGATCTCTTTGTATCTGTGGAATCCTCATTCTACCCTACGGAAGTGGGTCCGGATCCGGTTATTCATAAAGGAATGAGTCGTCCGGTAGCTGATCTCTGAAAATGAGGAAGGAAGGTACCTTCCTTCCTCCACTCTCGTGCGAATCGCTTCCTGTTCCTCTGCGCTGCTGTTACGGAAAACCGCGTTTCTCTCCGTCACCGGGATATAAAAAATAATGTACAGCATCTCCGCCGCAAAAACTGAACGACCGGGAACGGGCCTGTTTTAGGCCCCGAAAAAAAATGAGTGCCTTATTAGGTGTAAATATGTTAATATAATATCTTTGGTAAAGAAAAAATGAACGACAGCTATGCAGACTTATAAAAGATTACTTGCAAATTTTGAAAAAATACTACTGATGCGGATCCCGGATGAAAGGCAACGCATGGATAAGTTGAGTGGGATCACGGGATTGAAGAATAAGTCTTTGTGGCGGCGACTCAGAGGGGAATATAAATTCTCCCTGGACGAAATGTTCAATATCTGCCCTATCTCCGCCTGTTCGAACTGTTTTACGGCCGGATTCCGTTAAGATCGGTGGAATAAGGAACATAAAAAACGCCTGAATTTTTTGATATTCAGGCGTTTACGTGATCCAGCTGGGGCTCGAACCCAGGACCCCAACATTAAAAGTGTTGTGCTCTACCAGCTGAGCTACTGAATCAATCCTTTATTGCGGTTAAGCGGGTGCAAAGGTAGAACTTATTGGTATACGATCCAAATAAATCGGGCTTTTTTTCTATCTTTGCGGAAAATATAGTGAAAGGTGAGAGATAAAGATCAAACTTGTTTGAGGTCTTTATCCGAACCGTATCCTATATTCTGTAAATATAGTGAAAGGTGAGAGGTAAAGATCAAACTTGTTTGGGGTCTTTGTCCGAACCGCATCCTATATTCTGTAAATAGGGTGAGACTCCGGAGGCCGGCGCGTCCTGCCTGGGCTGTACGGAGTACCTCTTGTTTCTGACAAAGAGATTGTTAGGTATGTATAGATAAACATTTACACTTTTTTATATATGGCAGACGATAAAAAGATCATTTTTTCGATGGTAGGCGTAAGTAAAGCCTTCCAGCAAAACAAGTATGTATTGAAAGATATCTACCTGTCTTTCTTCTATGGTGCCAAGATCGGGATCATCGGTCTCAACGGTTCGGGTAAGTCTACCTTGCTCAAGATCATTGCCGGACTGGAGAAGTCGTATCAGGGAGAGGTGGTATTCTCCCCAGGCTATTCAGTAGGCTATCTGGCTCAGGAACCTTATCTGGACGATAGCAAGACCGTGAAGGAAGTGGTAATGGAAGGGGTACAACCCATTGTAGATACCCTGGCCGAATACGAACAGATCAATGAGAAATTCGGACTTCCGGAATATTACGAAGATCCGGAGAAGATGGACCAGCTGTTTGCCCGCCAGGCGGAGTTGCAGGATATGATTGACGCAACAGACGCGTGGAACCTGGACAGCAAGTTGGAACGGGCAATGGACGTGTTGCGCTGTCCGCCCGAAGACCAGCCGGTGAAGAACCTCTCCGGAGGGGAACGTCGGCGGGTAGCGCTCTGCCGCCTGCTGTTGCAGAAACCGGACATCCTGCTGCTCGATGAGCCTACCAACCACTTAGACGCGGAATCTATCGACTGGCTCGAGCAACACCTGCAACAATACGAAGGAACGGTGATCGCTGTGACGCACGACCGCTACTTCCTGGATCATGTTGCAGGATGGATCCTGGAACTCGACCGTGGGGAGGGAATTCCCTGGAAGGGCAACTATTCCAGCTGGCTCGATCAGAAGACCAGGCGCATGGAGATGGAAGAGAAGACGGCCAGCAAGCGTCGCAAGACCCTGGAGCGCGAGCTGGAGTGGGTGCGCATGGCACCGAAAGCGCGCCAGGCCAAAGGAAAGGCCCGTCTGAATTCGTATGACAAACTGCTCAACGAAGACAGCAGGGAGAAGGAGGAGAAGCTGGAGATCTTTATTCCCAACGGACCGCGTCTGGGCAACAAGGTGATCGAAGCGGTGCACGTGGCCAAAGCCTATGGCGACAAGTTGCTCTTTGATGATCTCAACTTTATGCTGCCACCCAACGGCATCGTAGGGGTGATCGGACCCAACGGCGCGGGTAAGACCACGCTGTTCCGCCTGATCATGGGACTGGAGCAGGTAGACAAAGGGGAGTTCGAAGTAGGGGAGACCGTGAAGGTGGCCTATGTAGACCAGCAGCACAAGGACATTGACCCGGACAAATCGGTATATCAGGTGATCTCCGGTGGCAACGACCTGATGCGTCTGGGAGGCCGGGATGTGAACGCGCGTGCCTACCTTTCCCGGTTCAACTTTGCCGGAGCGGATCAGGAAAAACTCTGCGGTATGCTGTCCGGTGGAGAACGCAACCGCCTGCACCTGGCCATGGCCCTGAAAGAGGAGGGCAACGTATTGCTGCTCGATGAGCCTACCAATGACATCGACGTGAATACATTGCGTGCCCTGGAAGAGGGGTTGGAAAGCTTCGCCGGATGCGCAGTGGTGATCTCACACGACCGCTGGTTCCTGGATCGTATCTGTACGCATATTCTGGCGTTTGAAGGCGATTCGAACGTGTTCTATTTCGAAGGCTCTTATTCTGAATATGAAGAGAATAAGATGAAGCGAATGGGCAATGTAGAACCTAAAAGAGTACGGTATCGCAAGCTGATGCAAGACTAAGAGATGTACGAATGGACGATGTACGATGTACGATTTGGCATGCATGGTAAAGGCGATATAAGTGCCTCCGGGAGTATAGCTTCCGGAGGTATTTTTTTAGCTTCCCTTACCTATCGATCGATGACGTCGACTTTTCATCCGGATTTTCAATCGTCAATCCCTTTGCTGACCGCCTGGTTGAACTTCGCCGACCGTTTGTCCGTTCCATTGTAAATCACTTTGTTTCTCTCCTTTTTTCAGCTGGCTGATCCCGTTTGTGTCGAAGTGGGTGACCTCGTCGTATTCCACAGGAACGATCTCTTTTCCTCTGCCGTCTACAAATCCCCACTTCTTCTCTATCTCCCCCTTACCGACGAAATAGGTGGCGGCTCTTCCGTTGTTCAGCAACACTGGCGTTGGTCTTCCATCCGCCCGGGGGCACTCCATGTGCGCGTAGAACCGGGACAACCTCTCTCCGGTGGTAGCATCTATGTAAGAATAGTAGCCTCCGGTAATTTCTGATATCCAGATCTCCCGGCTACATTTCCGGATGTGTGTAAAACTATCTGTTACGATCTCTCCCTGCCGGTTGATGAGCGCGCGGAATTTACTATCGTGCAGGGCCACCATAGCCAGTTCTCCGTCGAAAGGCTCTGCCTCCGGAAATCGCGGTGCGATGATCTCTTCTCCCTGGTCGTTGATATATCCATAGTTGTATCTGTGATCCGGACCTGTGCAGACGCCCTCGTTTGCCACGATCGCTATGTCGCCCACAAAAGGGTAGATACGATCGTAGGGAGCACAGATCAGCTTTCCGGAGCTGTCTATATATCCGAACTTCACCCCCTTTATGAATCCGGACACTGTACCTTTGCGCAACAATCTGTTCGGTCCGTTCTCCGGATCTTCCTTCGTCTGCCACGCCACAGCGATGTGTCCGTGGGTCAGTTCCGGTTTTCGGGCCACCCGCCAATGATTGCCTTCCGGCGTCAGCAGGTAATACATATCCTCTCCCAGCACCTTTCCTTCCGCGCTGACCAATCCGTACATGTCATACCGCACATGTAGATCGTATCTGCGATCGAAATACGATCTGTGCTCCCGGAATGTGAAAAATCCGTCCTTGATCTCTTCGTGGATCTCTCCGAACCGGAACGGGGTCAGCAAGCGCCCCTCGTTGTCCATCAATGCCCAGGGATTCGGGGTGTATTCGTCTGTGAGCAGACGGACCTTGTAAACCTCCCCGTTCAGCGGTCTGACCTCCGCGGGAGTGTCGCCCGCAAATACAGGATGTATCTCCTGTGCCTGTAAAGAGATAGAGAAACAAACTGCCAGCCAGGCAGAAATAGGTGTCAGCAGGTATTTTTCTTTCAGTGTGTTCATTCTTTTACGGTATATTCGGTAAAGTATCTGTGTTCTACAGATCTTTACAAAGGTAATATTATTTTTGAAAAATCGTTCCGGCCTTTCTTGCTGTGGTGCATTCCCGGAAAAGTTCTTTCCGGGAATGCCCGCGACCGGGCAATGCCCCGTTTTCTGCTTTCCGGTTCCGCGCCTTTTTTCTTTCTTCTTTTTTCCTGTATGTATTCTCAATCTCATAGAGGCTTTTTTTCCGTGCCCATGTTTCAATTCTATTACATTCCGGTATTATATACCGGGATTTCATTTTTCCCTTTCTTTACATGCAGATGGATTCTCTCAAACTAGGTATATGCTGTTTTTTCTCTTAATCAGGTAATAAAAAGCACGAAACCTGCCTCTGTTTCGTGGAATCCGCAAGAAAAATCCCAGGATTGCTTACGATCTTTTATCAGGCCCAGTACCCTTCCTTTTCTGCCTCTTCGCTCTTTTAGTTTTTATTTAGTTACACGGTGCTATTTTCTGTTGTCTTCTCTTAAAAATTGTACTATTTTTGTAACATGGATACAAATTTTATTATATTTGTCCCACGAATTGAATACTTAACATTTATTATTAACAAACAAACAGAATTTATGAGAAGACATCTGACTCATTTCCTGCTGGTTGCCATGCTGATGGTATGTAGTGCCGCTACAGCATTTGCCCAGATCACAGTGAGAGGACAAGTGGTAGACGCCGAGAGCGGTGAACCACTGATCGGTGCTGCCGTTACCGTAGAGGGGACAACACAAGGTAGCATTACCGATATAGATGGTAATTTTACACAGAATGTAGCTCCAAACGCGACGCTTGTGATCCGTTACTTAGGTTACAAAGACTACACCAGAAAGATCACTGGTTCAGGTACAGTGAACCTGGGAAAGATAGAATTGTCGTTAGATGCTGTAGCTCTGGCCGACGTTACCATTACCTCTTCTATCGCAGTTGCGCGTAAGACTCCGGTTGCTATGTCTACAGTAGACCCTGTATATATTGAAGAGAGATTAGGTACGCAGGAATTTCCTGAACTCCTGAAATCTACTCCTGGCGTATATGTTACCAGAGAGGGTGGGGGTTATGGAGACTCTGATATCAATATGCGTGGTTTCAAAGCTGCCAATGTGGCTGTAATGGTCAATGGTGTTCCCATGAATGATATGGAGTGGGGAGGCGTATACTGGAGCAACTGGACTGGTATCGCTGAGGTAACCCGTGTCATGCAGACTCAGCGTGGTCTGGGAGCTTCTAAAGTTTCTGCTCCTTCTATCGGTGGATCTATTAATATCATTACCCGTACCATTGATGCTAAAAAAGGGGGATTCGTAAGTTATGGTATAGGTGAGAACGGACACAACAAAATTGCGTTTTCAGTATCTACCGGGCTTTCCGAGAAGGGATGGGCCATGAGTTTACTGGGTGCTAAGACCTGGGGTGATGGTTATGTGCAAGGTACGGAATATGAAGATTACACATATTTCCTGAATATAGCCAAACGTATCAATGACAATCATCAGATCTCTTTCACTGGTTTCGGTTCTCCTCAGTGGCACAATCAGAGAAGTAGTTACGATGGTCTTTCCATTCAGGGATGGCAGGAAGTAAAGCAATATATGGAACCAGGTCAGCAATATCGCTACAATGCGACTTATGGATTTGGTAAAAATGGAGAGCGTAAAACTTCTGCACGTAATAAATACCATAAGCCTCAGCTCTCTTTGAATCATATGTGGGATATTAACCATAAATCTTCGTTAAGTACCGCATTTTATATATCCATTGGTGATGGATATGGATATAGCGGACAAGCTACTTCTGCTTATTCAAGTCGTTGGTATGGTGCAAACAATGGAACATTAAACACTTATTTTCGTAATGCGGATGGTACATTTGCCTATGATCAGATCCAGGATCTGAATGAACAGAGTGAAGATGGGTCGCAAATGGTTATGTCTGTTTCCAAGAATCAGCATCAGTGGTATGGATTACTTTCTACTTATACCAAAGAAGTGAATCCTAACTTCAGTTTCTATGCGGGTGTAGACGGACGTTATTACATAGGTACTCATACCAATGAGATCATAGACCTGTATAATGGTGAATATTATATCGACCGTTATCGTAACAATGTGAAGGCTGCAAATAATGCGGCAGCAAATGACCCTACCTGGGCGAAAGAAAAGTTAGGTGTAGGTGACGTTGTCTATCGGGATTACGACGGCCATGTATTGCAAGGTGGAGTTTTCGGACAAGGTGAATATACGAATGACAAAATAAGCGCTTTCGTTTCTGCTGCTGTGAATATGACCAGTCAATGGCGTTACGACCGTTTCTATTACGACAAGAAACATGCAAAATCCGATAAGGTGAATACACCTTCCTTTAATATTAAAGGTGGTCTGAATTACAACCTGAATGAATATCATAATGTATTTGGTAACATTGGATTTATCAGTCGTGCTCCATTCTTCTCAGGCGGTGCCTTCTTACAGGCTACGACCAGTAATCTGAAAAACAACAATGCCGTAAATGAAAAGATATTCAGTGTAGAATTGGGCTACGGATTCCAATCCAGATACCTTAGCGCAAATGTGAATGTTTATCATACCAAATGGATGGACAAAACAATGACTGACTCTGACGATGTAATGGATGATCGTATTTCCATCAATATGGAAGGTGTGGATGCTCTTCATCAGGGTGTGGAGCTTGATCTGATTGCCAGACCTTTTACCTGGTTGGATATAAAAGGAATGCTTTCTATCGGAAACTGGAGATGGATAAACTCTGCGGTCGGATACTATTACAACTCCGGCGGACAGCCCATAAACAGTACGTATGAAGTGGCTTCAGGAATTAAAGCGGATGACCATCTGACTGCGGAACTGGTACTTGATGGTATTAAGGTTGGAGGATCTGCACAGACTACTGCTGCATTGGAGGCGAATTTCAAAATCTCTAAAGACATTCGTTTGAGTGCTAACTGGAATTTATATGCACGCAATTACTCCAACTGGTCGCCTAATGGTAGCGACATACAGGCAGGAAGTGTAGTTTCCTATCCGGCTCCCTGGCGTATACCAAGTGCCAATACATTTGACCTTAGTGGTAGCTATACTTTCCATATCGGAACTTTGCGTACGACATTGTCCGGGAATATAACTAACATATTTAACCAGGAATACATCAACAATGCTTATAATGGTAATGATGGTACCTGGCAAACTGCTTATCGTGTATTCTATGGCTTCGGACGTCAGATGAGTATGAAACTTAAAGTTAACTTTTAAACGATAAATAAAGATCGTATGAATAAAAATATACTTACCGGTTTATCTGTTGCACTTCTACTTTTGTCTGGGTGCGACTACAACGATAAATATTTTGATGGCCTGGACGATATGGTACAGGTGACTGATGTGAAGAAGTTGGAATATACACTGACGGATGCTGATTATGCTACTATAGCCAGTAATAATACCAATAAAGATATTGCTGCAGCTGCCGGATTAGCTACTGAACTGGCGGCATTAAGTAGTAATAAGTATTTTACTTCACTGATTACCGCGGAGGTATATGCTCCGGCATTCCTGGCCAACAAATGGTCTACCGCGGATAATAAATCTACTGTTCAGCTGACTTATAATATGAGTGAAGATCTGCCTGAGTATCTGAGTGAGCTTTCTGGCGCGGAGAGTTATACACTGAAAGACTCAGATTATAAAACTGTCTGGGGAGATGATACGGATTATTTCACTCCTACCAGATCGCCCAAAAACAATCTGCCCAGACTTCTCAATAGTGTAGTTACAGATGCAGAGGAAGGGGATTACCTGCTGGTTACCTATCGTTATTCGGACAGAGAGCCTGGCACAAGCAGCGAGATTATACTCACAGAGATGGATGAAGATTTCTCCGGAGCCGGTGTATATGGTGAAAAGACTACACTGGAAGGTTGGACCAATTACGGTGGAGAGGGAGAACAATACTGGATGGCCAGAGATTATGGTGGCAACTTTTATAGTCAGGTGGGAGTAACATCGGCATCAGGGGCTGCTAAGGATTTGGATTCCTGGCTGGTGACTCCGAGGTTTGATTTGTCGGGTGCAGTCAATCCAATGTTCTCTTTTGAGGTGTGTACCGGAAGCAACAATGGTGCCAGGCTACAGATCATGATCTCTGAAGATTACAATGGTTCCGACCCTACAGTCGCTACCTGGACAGATGTTTCTACCAATTTCTATATTCCCACACTTCCAACGAGTGGATATGGAACATTGACTCCGGCTGGTGTTATGAATATGTCCGCTTATCAGTCTGCTGAATTCTACATCGCATTCAGATTTACTGCTGCGACAGGTGTTCAGGGTGCGTATCAGATAGATAATGTACAGGTAGGGGATGTGAATACAGTGGTCAAGAACCAAATAGCTTTTGAAGATTTTGAGACCATCGTTACCAATCCGAGCAATACACCTGTTGAATTGCTGGGATGGAACAACATCGGAAATGAATGGGTAGGGTATAACTATAGTGGCAATTCTTTCCCACAGGTAACGGCTTATGATAATGGAGATGTAGAATCTTATCTGATCTCACCTGCTGTTGCGGTAGAAGCTGACAGCTACTTCTCTTTCGATGTGAATCCGAGATATTATGCAGGAGATGTACTTTCCGTACTCATCTCTGAAGATTTCAATGGTGATGCAGAGGCAGCTAACTGGATAGATATCACTTCCGAATTTGCAATACCGGCCGCTCAGACAGAAGACTTTGTATCGGCGGGAGTTGCATCTTTGAACGACTATGTAGGTAAAACCTTGTATTTTGCATTCAAGTATGTAGGTAGTCAATCTACGGGCACTACTACCACCATGCGTATTGATAACTTTAGTATATATACACTGAGCCGTACAACAGCACGTATGAATGCAGCAGCAGCCTCTTCTTATGTAGGAACAGTAGTAGATCGCAATGCGGTTTACGAGTACAATGGTTCTACTTGGGTGGAAGCGTCTAACATTGTGATGTTGGATCCGGAAGACTATACGGAAATGGGAGGCTCCAATCCGAACTTCTCTTCTTCATTTGCTCCGGATACTTATCTTCCTGTTTATCTGAAAATGAATTATCCATACGCTCAGGAAGACAATGTAGTAGCTGTTGTATATGCCTATTACGCAGATGGTGAAACCACCACACATGCTGTTGAGTATGTATATACGCAAGGTGAATGGGTGAAGAATGTAGGTATAGTGGAAGTTACCGAACAATATGCCAAAATCGGAGGCGAATGGGTGAAAGACCCGAGTGTAACTGTCGAACTGACCCCGGTTCGTGGTCTGGAAGATGTCTCTGCATTTATGCAGGCGGTTGTAGACTATGTAGCAGAGACTTTCGGAGAAGGTTACCTGCAGACAGGTTATACCAATGCGGAGTTCTATTATGGATTTACTTCTTACTATAACAATGTCAGCTTCCGCCTGGATTACTGGAGAGGAACCTGTCTGAATGGTCCGGAGGCTTATGGAAGCATGAGCGACGATGAATTGCGCGCTCTGCAATTCTCCCGCTTGCCGGAAGCATTTATACCAGGCTTGAAAGCGATCTATCCGAATGCGGATGTAATAGAGGGAGGAAACGATGTGATCTATACCATCAATTTCGGACTCTATACAAATTATACGCTTTCAGCAGTAAATTATACGATTCAGTATGTGGTGACCGGAAAGGGTGAATTTGAATACATTGAGGGCTCGCTCCAGGAATTGAAATAAAGGAAACGTACTATTCACTGATATAAAAATGCCTGACAGGAGAACTGTCAGGCATTTTTTTACAATACCTGCTTTTTAAACCCGGAAGAGCATATATAAAAACAGATCGTTAAGAGTAAAACTCATAGAGAAAAAATTGGAAATATCAAAAAATAATTTAACTTTGTCTCTTGCAAAACAGATGACTCTAAGCTTGTGATAAAACACATTTCTTTTCATTCATCAATTATGGAAACACTTTATCGGCAGTTGACTATACTAAACATTTTTATAATTTTTTCTTTCTCTTTTTTACAGGCTCAAGAATGTGGGAAAATCATAGATAAGCACACTGGTGAGCCTATCATAGGAGGACATGTTTATTTGTATGATCAGGAACTGGTTGCTGTCAGTGATACAATAGGGTATTTCTGTCTCCCGCTTTCTCTGAGGCCTGATAAAAATATGAGTATCTCTTTTACTCATATCAGCTATGAAAAGAAAGATCTCTCCTGGAAAGAGTTTGAAGAGGACGGTTATCGTGTGTTATTGGATCTTTCCCCTCATGCCCTGAGTGAAGTAACAGTCTCTGCTCGTGAATTGTATGTATCCTTACCTTATAAGTTTTTGCAATCTCTGAAGGAGGCTATCTCTTCTTTTACTTGTATAGCAGTTGATGATTGTATCTATGTGGCAGGTGGAGATCAGTCTTATAGAGATGGAATGTCAATAGATGACCACAACTTGATGGAGGGAGACAATGAAAGGGTATTGAATAAAATGCGTACCTCTTCTCTGGGCCGATATGAAGGCTATAGTGATAAGATGTATCGTTATTATATAGTTCATGATACCTGGGAACTGTTACCACACCGATTTCGCAAGAGGGCCTATCATACAATGTTTCATTATGGCAATAACTTGTATATTGCAGGTGGGAAAAGTTTATCGGCCAATCGCAGATTGGAATATCTGGATCATACAATAGAGATCTATGACATGCGGCAAGATACAATAGTGACAGATCCTGTCAATCCACATCAGGCCATTCTTTTTGCCTCGTGTCTGTATGGTGATCATATGATATTGTTGGGCGGTGCTGTGGGAGAGAGTCGTTCCGGTAAAAAGATATATACCGATCAGGTGCATACGCTTGATCTGAAAAGTGGATTGTGGTATGAAATGCCTTCTCTGCCGGAAGGTCTGGAAACAAAGGGCATACGGATTGGAGATAAAATGTATCTGGTTGGAGGAAGACAACAGGAAGTACTATTGAATGAGATCAGAAGTTATAGCCTGACCGAAGGAACTTTACATAAGGAGGTACAATTGGAACATCCTGTGAAGTATCCGGCATTGGCTACCAGTGAAGATATAATTTATATTTTTGAAGAGGGTATCATGCAGACTTATCATGTGAATACCAGCCAGATTCAGGCATATAAAATTGAACTGGAATTACAAAACTGTGAAATGATTGTGGCTGACAGGAAACTTTTTATTCTGGGTGGTTTGATGATTGGTGAAGACGGAGCAGAAACACTTTCCAAAGGGGTATATACTATTGATCTGGATGAGTTTTTAAATACCCGGTCCTATGTAAAAAGATAATAATGCTGGGATTTCGGAGTTTTGTGCAGTTAGCAGGTGTTGTAAACCATTGATTATTACATTAAACTATGTATTACTAACTATATCAATTATGGGAACAAAAGTTACACCAAAGTATTTACTTAGTATGTTAAATACTTTTTTCTTTTCTGCTTTTTTTGTGGGGAGTTATGCTCAGGAATGTGGAAAGGTAATTGATCTACAAACTACAGAGCCAATTATTGGAGCACACATCTATCTGGACGATGAAGAACTCGTCGCAGTGACTGATATGGAAGGGCAATTTTGTTTGCCTGCGTCTGTAAAAGTCAAACGTAATACGCTGATCTCTTTTTCCCACATTGGTTATGAAAAGACCGAATTATCCTGGAAGCAGTTCAGAGATAATGGATCTATAGCTTTATTGAAGCCTGCTCCCCATGCTCTGGATGAAGTCACCGTTTCTGGTCGCGAACTGTATTACAGATTACCTTATAAGACATTGGCACCTCTGAAAACTGCTATTTCTTCTTTCGGGTCTGTACAAGTCGGAAATTATATTTATATCATTGGAGGAGATGTCTCCTATAAGGAATCTGCAATAGCGGGGGCAGGTGCTTATTTTTCGGGGAAACCGTCTTTTGCCACACCTGTATATGATGGATACAGTAGCAGTATGTATCGATACGATGTACAAAATGACAAATGGGAGAAACTACCTTATCGTTTCCGTAACAGGGCTTTCCATAAACTGTGCCATTACGATAATAAATTGTATGTCGTAGGAGGAAAGCGACTTTCTGCTAATCGTAGGTTGGAGTATCTGGATCATACAGTAGAGATCTTTGATCTGCAGCGGGACACGATCCTGGTAGATCCGGTCAACCCGCATCAGGCTATTGATTTTGCTTCCTGTGTCTATGACGGCAATCTGATCTTGTTGGGAGGAGCCGTTAAACAAAGTCGGTCCGGAAAAAAAACGTATACAAATAAGGTACATGCTTTTGATCCCAGGAAAGGATACTGGTACGAAATGGTCTCATTGCCGGAGGCCAGAGAGGCGGAGGGTATACGGGTTGGAGATAAACTCTATCTGATCGGAGGACTATCTAAAGACAGGGAGCAAAGAAGGATTCAAAGTTATAGCCTGACAGAAGGTACGGTGACTCATGAAGCAACTCTGGCCTATGAGGTCAGACGTCCGGCTTTGGCTGTGCATGGGGATGTAATTTATATTTTTGAAGATGGGATCATGCAGACATACAACGTGAATACCAATGAACGGCAGTCTTACGAAGTAGATCTGTATATGCGGGAATGTGAAATGTTTTGCGCGGATGGAAAGCTCTTTTTAATAGGTGGCAAATTCGGGGATATTGAGTATGGAGATTCTTATCAACCTTCCAAAGGGCTGTATTGCATAGAATTAAATGAATTTGAAAATACCAGGCTATATACATCCAGGTAACAGGGAGATACAAGAAAATATGTGTTTTTTTCAAACGTACACACGGCCAGACGTGTGTACGTTTTTTGTTTTATTTATGGGATGTAATTAAGTTTATAAATATGTATTGAGTACTTTGTGACCTTGTATGAAATTGTAAATCAGACAATTGTAAACGACAAAAATCGGTGAGATCCGTTTACGGTCTTTCTTCGTAAAAATTATCATAAAAATAAATACCAATACTGGTGTCTATCCGATTATATACGATGGGAAATCGAAAGCGGACTTCCAGTTGACTATAATCCGGATCTTCAAAAAGAATGTCATAATCAGCCCCTTTAAGATGGGGACGCTCATATAAATACATGTTCCATTCATAACCTAATAAAAACTTAACTTCCAGATAATTTCTTTGTTTATCTGCATTCATATAACCTGAAATTAAGTAATTACCATTTTTAGGTATTACATATAATCCATATATATCGGATGTGTGTGGACTGGTGGCACCTACTTTATAGCTGCTTGGAAAGAATTTTGCAACTCCTGAAGACGAATGATCATAAAGTAAAATACTATAATATACTCTATCCAGGTTAGGCCGAGGTCCGAAATTGATATTTGTGCCCAGAGTAGAAGGAGTAGAGGAATATTGAGGTGTTTCTCCGACTCTGTCATTCGCCTGGGCATACAGAAAGGCTTCTTCCATCGATACATAACCGTCCTTATTGGTATCTGCGGAAATGACATTTCCATAGGGATCCATTCCTGCTACAGCAGCAGTCCAGTGATAAACGAACTCATCATACAACAGACCTGATCTTGCATAAGATAATTCTTCGGCTTTACAAGCGGTAGCAATGACACGATTATTACCTTGCAGATGAGGAATAAATCCTCCACTATAACATTGTCCCATTACCACATTTATGTGTGCGCAGGGAATGCTTTTTATCAGGTCTTCAAATTCATAATCATACATAACTTCTCCCCAGAGCACCATAGTAGAACGTCCGTTTACTCTGCCTCCATGATCTATAACATAAATGAAAAGTTCGTCTTTGGAAGTGAGTTTGTTGGCCAGCTGATTGAAAACTGTTTGAAGATTTCTGCGGGTTGCCGCGTATTGGATATCCGGTGTGCCGTCTCCGTCCAGATCCAGTGGAGAAGAGTCATAAGTTCCATTAAGCAGACGTCTGTCTGGTGCCGGATCTGTTCCGTCGGACATGATGACATGTATCTGGTGTCTTGGGAATTGATATACATATCTGAGTGCAGAATAGATAGCCGAACAGTCGTTCCAGTATCGTACATGATTATTGGCCCTATCCCCTCCACCGCTGATAATGACCGCGTGCTTGTTGGATGCGGAGACTGCACGTGTTTGTGTAGAATCCATGTAACTGCTGAAGTCGAATAACTTTCCGTCTGTTTCAAAAGGCTTTTCCCGCATGATATCCATCTCTGCATAGCCATTTGGAGGAGTCGTCATCTCTCTGATTTCGTATTTCCTGGTGACAGGATCCATAAAGATGTATTTACAGGGATGCATCCAGTTGGCAAAAGGGTGTTCGTCGATGAAGATAAACCAACTGGCATAATCTGGAGAGGTCACTTCTTCAAACCAGGTTGAGATCTCACTATGGGCAGGAATAGTGGCTTTGCTCACATAGACGTTCACCTCATCCAGATCGACCAGATTTTTGATTACCGATTCAATACTTGTGTGGTCTGCGGCAAGGTGTTGCTGTTCGTCGCAGGCGGTGCAAAAGAACAACAAGATACATAGAAAGAGAAATACTTGTTTTTTCATAAAATCAAATGTTTGTGTGAATAGTAAATAAAAACTGTTTCAGTAAGTAATTCACCATAAGATAAGAAGCATCCGGAACAAATAGGATGGAGGAGCACTGCATACAATTAAGTCTGCCAGGCCTGATAGATGTATATATGGTCTGTTCTTTATTGTAAAAAAAATATAGTATATTTTTTTATATACTAAGAATAATTTTTGTAATGATTTCTCTTTATATAGATATTGTGTATTTCTACCAGTGTAGTGCGGAATGTTATGAGTTTCAGTAGTAAGAACATATAATTCAGCAACACCCTATCATTAAGAAATACCCATCTGCTTAATTAAAAAATATTTCTTTTTTTTATAATGAAAATAGCTACTGTTTTTTTATTTATAATAAATTAGTTATATTTGTTTGTATCACAAATTCCTAATAAAAACTTAAAAAAGAACTATTATGAAAGTAAGACCATTCAAAATCTTTATTTTATTGTTTGTCCTTGTTTCCTGTACCCAGGAATCTGAAAACATTCCTATAAATATACAAAATGTATGGGAAGAATTAGTGCCTGAAGAAGGTGTAAATGTCTCCGTTTCTACTGCGTTATTACTCCCGCGAACTGAGATCCGTGCAATGAACGGAGAAATTTCTTCTCCGGACTATGCAAGTTGGTTTGTTTTTATTGATGAACATCCTTTTGCCAACTGGGAACATCCCTGTAAATATGTGTTTATCCATGCTGAGACGGGGAAATACGAGCTCAGAGAGATGACCAGTCCTCCTTCGGGAGACTTTGAAATGTCTGTTGTACGTGAGGTAGAGGTTGAAGCTGGAGTGTTGTTTGATTTTAGCGATATAGAACCCGCTCCAGCTACACGCGCCAGCGACCCCAGCCGGTTGTGGGCAGTGATCATCAATGGAGGAGCTAATAAAGAAAACAATTATATACGTTATTGGAATGACTGCTCTGCCATATATTCAACACTCACTAAAATATATGGATATAACAAAGATCAGATCTATGTACTTTGCGCGGATGGTACAGATCCTGCTCCGGACAGGAGGTTGCTCGACGGATCGTACGATTCTTCTCCTCTGGATCTGGATGGAGACGGGATTCCGGATATAGAATATGCTGCCAGAAAAAGTGATGTGATCAATGTATTTCATACACTGGCGAACAAGCTGACTCAGGATGACATTCTTTTTGTATTTGTGACTGACCACGGAGGACGTACAGGCAATACTTCCTATATTAATTTGTGGGCGAATACCACAATTATGGATTATGAATTTGCCACTTTGATCAATAATCTGCCTTGTAAGAACATTCAGGTAGTGATGGAATAATGCTATAGCGGAGGGTTTGTTGCTCATCTCAAGGATTATTGTCGTGTGATTGCTACTGCCTGTGGACCGGATGAGTTGTCTCATGCGCGTAGTAATCTGTTGTATGACGAATTTGTATATCATTGGATCTCCGCGGTTGCCGGCAAGACTCCGGAGGGTACAATAGTAAATGCTGACTATAATCCCGATGGGTATATAACAGCTTATGAAGCGTTCCTATATGCTAATACCAAAGACTCCAAGTCAGAAACTCCGCAGTATTCGTCTATGGCCGGAAATTACGGAAAGTTTATTTCCCTGAAAGGATTGAAGCCACATGGATGGTCTTACAATCTGAAAATCTTGAATGGAGGATCGGTGCCGAGTCATGTAATACCTGATGATTATGCGTTCCTGATGTCCAGCCCCCATGTCTGTATTGCAGGAATGTATATGGCCAGGGATCTTTATAGAGGAAGAAGTTGGAATGTGACAAGAACAGACGATTACATAGAAGTAGAGTTCTTTTTTCCTTCGCATTATTTTATGAACAGAGAGGTGATGCCTACGATAATACGCCATGAAACTATGGTGTATAGTCAACCTAATGCATATGGAGAGCATCAGGTTATTTGCAGAGGATATGGAGATTTTGATCTCGATTTAGGTATCTATCTGGTTGATCCCTATGGCAGAGATGATGAATGGTAAACAACTATCTCCGGAATTTGCAGCCTTCAGGAAATTCCGTAACATTTGCATAGAATTACACATTAAAAACCGAAAGAAGATATAGAAGGATAAAAAAGTAATTTACATAGAAGTGTTTTCCGTTTCTATCCTCTGAAAAAGTCCACCAAACGAATTTAGACATACAAACAATGACAAATGGGAAACTCTGTGCCTGTATGGGTGTGGGGCGTTACTGTTATATCATTGTTGGGGTGTCTTGGTAGACTGCCTCGGGATACTAATAATGGTGATCAGTCCCACGCTTCTTTTCAAAGCCCTTTGGGCTTTCATGTGCATAACCGCCAGTGAAGCGAAGAAAGAGCATAGCCCGTAACGAAGCGACTTGGGGTATGGCTGAGGCATCTACAGTCAACCCCGAAGTGGATGGAATATAGAAATACGCACTCCAGGATACGATGAACAGGATTTTACATCCTATCCTATCTTGGAAAATCATTCAACCCACTTTGGGGTTGAAAAGATAGGTAGACCCTGATACCCCCAGTCGCTCCGCTATGCTCCGCTTCACTGGGGGTTATTTATATTAAACCCTCCGGGTTCTCAGAGAGAATCAGAGGGAATAAGTGTCAGTTGGATAGCTTCCGGAGATGGGATAGTTTGAGCTCTTCCGGAAATGTAAGGGTTTGATATCTTCCGGGTAAAAAACCGATATAAATAATTGAAATGAAATATATAATCTCACATGTTAACGATTTATTCCGGATATTGCTGCAAGCCGCGCGCCTCTACAGAATATCAGAGTGTAATATATACAATGAATCAGGAATACTTTTTATAAGTCTTAAGTAGTAAGTTCTGCGTTTTGGTTTATGGGTTCTTTGTGTCTTACTTGAAAGTTCTAAGTAGTAAGTCTTAAATAGTAAGTTACAAGCATGAACTTATAAGTCGCAACAAGCTACAGGTTATAAGTTATACTTCACCTATCAAAACTTATAACTTAAAACTTACTACTTACCTCTCCATACCGTATTCATGCCCACTCGGGCAGGATGTCTTTCAGGTAGTCGTACCGGATGAGATAGTCTCCCACGGTCCAGGAATTTTTCAGGTGGTCCGTTCCCTGGTCTTCCTTGTCGGGAGCCGTACCTATGATATGCATGTTGGGGTCGATGGTGTAGGCCGCTTTTCCGGGATGGAAGATACTTACCCCCATGCCTCTCCAGGGATAGTGCGAGAGTCCCATCAGATCGAGCAGGGTGGGGTATATATCGATCTGGCCCATCACCTCTTCGTATCTTTTGCCTACCGGTGCGTTGACCACGATAAGGGGTACAAATTGCTGCGGAGAGACTATGCCGCGGCCGGCTTCGGACTGCGCGAGCGACTCCCGGTGATCTACCAGCCCTTCGTGGTCGCCGGTGATCACGATCATGGTGTTTTCGTACCGTCCCTGTTGTTTGAGCTGTTGGATAAACTGCCCGATCGCGTAGTCGGTATAGTTGGCCGTGTACATATAGTCCTCCATCATTTCGGGCATGGGAGTGGTGAAGGTCGTTTTTCTGAGCTCTTCCGGCAGTCTGAACGGGTGATGTCCCGAATAGGTGATCAGTTGCAGGAGGTTGTGCTGGCGGTCGGACCAGATCTCTCCGCTCTCTATCTTTTCTCCGATCTGGCGCAGGAAAGAGGCATCGCCAACCTTTTTGCGCGGTCCGGCCACTTCTTCGGCCACAAAGCTGTCTTTATCCAGCAGGCCGTCGTAACCGAATGCCGGAGCAATTACCTGCTGATTCCAGACGATCTTTTTGTCTACAGTGGCGCTGTATGCCTGGGAATCGGGGTACTGCCTGCGGAATGCGGTCACCAGTCCCGGCCAGGCATTCGTAGGGTAGCGCACGCTGAACGAGCCGCTGGCAATGGGCAACAGCCCGGTGTTTATCATCAATTGGGCATCGATGGACCGACCACCCTTGACCTGCGATTGTACATACGGGGCATATACGGTGTTACTGTCCCGCAGCAGGCGGTTGAGGCAGGGGGTGATCTCCTGCCCGTCGAATGTGGTTTCCAATACCCAGCTTTCCAGGGATTCGGCGAGGATCAGGATGCAGTTGGTACGCACTTCCTCCATCTGTAAAGGACTGCCTGCATACCTGGCCTGCTCTGTCAGCCAGTGGTCTATCCGGTTTCTGATCTCCGGGGTAAACTCGGCCTTGCCTGTGAGGTAGTCGTACCAGAGCGATCCGAAAAGGGTATACATGGGTGTGCGGCAGGCAAACAGGCTGGAACGCAGGTGAGAGTCATAGGCGTTTGTAAACCCTTTTTTAGTGTATAGATAGATGCCTGAGGCGATACACAACAGGCCGATACAGATGAAATAGCTACAGGCTTTCCGCACGGTAGCAACACGAACGCGAGTGCGGGGTATGCTGAAATATCTGCGCCACACCAGCAGCGGGATCAGGGTGGTGAGCGGAAAGATCAGGTCTATCCCTCTTAGTGAGGCATAGACACTGGCTTTGAAATCCTGCAGGTTGTCCGCGATGCCGTAGCTGTGGAGCGGAATGGCGGAGAAATAGGTGCGGAAATACAGCAGGTTGGCCACCAGGAGGAGATCCAGCAACAGCATCATCACCAGGGTGGTCCTGACCGCGCGGAAGCAGACCAGCGGGATCAGCAGGATAGAGAGGACCAGGGCATTGTAGAGGTAGAATTCGAAGGTAGAGAAGGCTGCGAAGGTGGAGTTGTTGCACCAGATGATATTAAAGACCAGGAATTTGAGTGCGATGCAGAGGAAAAATGTCAGGGACAAACGTCGTTCGGTGGCAGCATCCGGAAAAAGGAAACGGAAACATTTCCGGACAGATGTTTTATTTGTGGTCATAGCAAAAATGAGATTATAGTAAATGACTTTCTCTGTATGTGTGTATAAAATCTGCAAAGATATTAATTAAATTAAGAAAATCATTCTAATAATGATTGATAAGCCTTTTTATTTGTTTAAGGAGGGATTTGCAGAAGCACACGGTATGCGGTAGTATCCGGAAAACTAATTCCGGATCTCCGGAACTATCAAGAGATCACTTCTTGTCCCTGAACGTCCAAAAGGGGGGGCCATCAACCAACGGCCAGTGAAGCTACTAATTTCAGTGAAGGGAAGTAAGAGCAATGTTTGTAACGAAGCGAGTGGGGGGATTTCCCTTTGAAAGCACTTTGGGCTTTCAAAGGGAAATGGATCTCATTTGGATGACTCAGAAAATCCTGAACTATTTTTCCGAACACGCCTATATATCTGTGTCTTAAATCAGGAAAACAGTTGATAAAGAGATCCTGAGAAAGGGCGAAGCATACGCCAATTAATTATGTGTGGAATCGAAGAGCGACGCAGTCAACCGGGTGGCCAACGTAGTCAAAATCAAAACCACTTCTTTAGTGATTCTCTGCTGTCAGAACTTACATTCCCGCATCAGGGCACTGATATCTACTTGCTCTGCCTTGCGGATTTTTTCCAGCAACATCTGTTCATAGGGGGTATTGGCCTCTTTCTTATTCCGGAGCTCTTTCCACTTCTTGGGAGTAATGCATTGTGTGTCGGCCAGGATGTAGAAAGCCTCGATCAGCTCCGGCGCATTTTGCAGGTATAAGGTGTAGTATGTGAATACGTAATGTGCATTTTTCCAGCAGAGATGTTTATCGGTTTCTAAATTCGATAATCGTGTACGCCCCAGCATGACGGTGTCTGTCACGTAGGTCTGAGTAAGTGGTCCGAAGTTTTTTTGAAGTTGTTGCCGGATCCTCAGTAAAAGTTCACTTGCTTTGTAAAGAGGAAGAGTTTTGTCTTTTGTCATGATTGTAAGGTTTTAAGGGTTTTTACTATGTTCTGACGGGCTCTATTGCTTTTTATTATACTCATTCACAGGTAAGTATGTGGATTTTATTGTGTTTTTTACATACTGTAAGATGAGTTGTGATAAAAAACAATGAGTCGTTAGCAAGGAATTTTTCCTTCTGTACTACAAACTAAATATTCTATTTCGATATTTCGTGTATAAAAAAATCGACAAAATGAAGGAAAAGAGTATTTTGTGGATTTTTGGTACAAATTTTTTCAGATATACCCTCTATTTTTGCCCGTGTAAAGAAGAAAACTTTTTGGAAAGGTTTCTCTTTTCGAATCGAACCTGATCTATAAATTAATCTTTTGTTGGAACATGTTGGAATCTATTTTATCTACTACAGAAAAACATGTGATCTACAGGGCTCTCTCTTTGCGGCGCGAATATGCTTTGCCGTTGCAACTGGCTCTGCGACAAGCTCACCTGGCCGAGCAACTACTCACTGCCCTGCGCGGGGGTGAGGTGTGCTTCGGCTATGTCAAGCAAGACGGTACCACGCGCCACGCGCGTGGTACGCTGACTGGTTATCGTTACTCTTTCCGGAAACCTTACCAACCGCGTCCGGATAATTTGTTCATTGTGTATTACGACCTGGACTGTCGGGGCTGGCGCACCTGCCGCGTGGTTTCGCTTCATTATGTGAGGCCTTTTCCGGGACCGGATGCATCCGGGAGCAGTGAAAAGGCAGCCGGGGTTTTCCCATTGCCTGGCCAGCAGCCATGAAGCCTTCCTCTGCTGCTTCCGCGGAGGTGCGCCGCCTTTGTATCCATTACCAGACAGATACGTTGCGTGAGGCGATCGTTGCCTGTGAAGAGGAACTGGAATGGCTGCGCGAGCTTGCCGACCGGTATGAACCCGAGGAACCTTCTCCCACGGAAGGGTCGGCCTTTGCTTCACCGGCGGAACTGGAAGAAGACCGGGACGCGATCTGCCGCGGCGTAGGGCTGAGCCGATTTGCCTAAAAGATTTCCTGCCTGGCATGGCCTGTGGTTTTCCCGGAGAAAAGAAAGGCTTCTCGTTGGTATGTGACAGGAAGCGCTCCGGTTTCTTCCGGTAAAATGTTCGACAGGAGTGGTATGTACCTGGAAGTTGAGCGCTCAAAAGCATGGATCTGAGCGCTCAACTTCCGGAAATACAGCGCTCTGTTTGCGGCTAAAGAAGAAACATGAGAGAACAAGAGAGGAATTTACGAATGGACGAACCAACGGTCAGCGAAGTTAATTACGATTTACGATGTAAAGTGCATGAGATCATATTTTAGATTTATGAATGCACGAACTGTGGGTCGGCGTAGTCAATGGAAGATCGGCGTAGTCGACCAGGAGGTCGGCAAAGTTAATTGCGATTTATTTTTTTGTTAGGAGCATTCTTTACTCATTCCGTTCAGGGAATAGGAACAATCTACTTTAATCAAACAACTCACCTAAACGTTGATGATATGGAAAATTTGCTGATCCTGAATCCAGCCTGTGCCGGAGCCGCTACGGAGAACTGGCGATTTATATCCGGCTATACCGACTACATGGTTTCGGACCGGGGAAGGGTGATGAGCCTGAAACAACGTACGCAACGTATCCTGTCTGCCGGTACAGACACAAAAGGCTACCTGTTTGTAGTGCTGTGGGATCGGGGGATATATACCCTGCACCGTGTACACCGCCTTGTTGGAAAAGCCTTCCTGCCCAATCCGGACAATCTGCCACAAATGAATCACCTGAATGGGATCAGGGACGACAATCGGGTGGAGAATCTGGAGTGGTGCGATGCCTGGACCAATATGCGCCACGCGCTGCAATATGGACTTTTGGTAGGCAAACCGCACCGGTGCCGTACGGTGAGTGCGGACGGTAGGGAGCGGCATTATCCTTCGGCGGCGGCTCTGGCCCGCGCGGAAGGACTGGCGTATGATAAGGTGCTCCGGCAGATCAATCACCCGGAGCGTGTGCGTAATCCTTATCCGCAGATTAAGTTGTAAGTGGTGAGTGATAAACTACAAGTTACAAATTATACCTCCCTCACCCAAACTTACAACTTAAAACTCATAACTTATCACTTAAAACTTATTACTTAAAACTTAAAACCATGAAAAGAGACACGATCATTATTCACTGCTCCGCTACACGAGAGGGGCAGCATGTATCCGCGGCAGACATTCGTCGCTGGCACCTCGACCGGGGCTTCTGGGACATTGGTTATCATTTTGTGATCTGTATAGATGGTACGATAGAGACCGGAAGGGATATACAGATGGATGGCGCGCATTGTATGGGGTGGAATCAGCGCTCTATCGGTGTTTGCTATGTGGGAGGGTTAGATGCGCAGGGGAATCCCAGCGATACCCGTACTCCTGAACAGAAAGAGAGCCTGCGCACGTTGGTGGCTGCTCTGCGATTGGTGTATCCATCGGTCACACAGGTGATCGGACATCGTGACACATCGCCCGATCTGGATGGGAACGGTATCATCACACCGAATGAATATGTGAAGGCTTGTCCGTGTTTTGACGTAAAAACGGAGTTTTGACGAAGAGGTAGATATGATTCTTTTTGCATGAAGTATAAATGCTTTATTCATAGTGATTTATGGCTTTGGAAAATAAGGATAGATGTTTTTTGAATATCATAATGTGTGGATTATCAGATAAGATGTGAAGATGAAAAATATCCATATCTTTGTATGTTCAAAAAGTGTATGGTGTTTATTTACAGGCGGTAATTAAATAAAGAATCTATTTATCCCTGATTTTGCCGGCCCATAAAACATGTATAAAACTAATAATCAAACCGTTATAATATGTTTAAAAATCGAGATCCTTGTCAGAAGCCGCAGGACAAAGGCCCATAAAACATACTATTAAAAATACATCTTATTTATTTTTATTTGTACGTACGGTTATTTCAACGTTTTTCAGCGTTACTGATCCGATAATGCTCCTACCCGAAGGAATACATCATAAATTGTAAATCGTTAAATCGTATATATTTCCATGTCCAGACCTCCTCTACCCGGTATCTATTATTATCCGCTTGATGTGGATTTCACCAATGATCGTAAGTTTCGTCGTATCAGTCGCCGTTTCGGACTGTTGGCTCACGCGGCCGTACCTGCTTTGTGGCGTTTTATCTACAAAGAGAAAGGCTATTATATGGAGTGGACGCAGGATGCGTGTTACGACCTGAGTGAAGAGATCTGTTGCGGCGAGTCGGAGTTGCAACAGCTGGTCGAGTATTGTCTGGAAGTAGAGCTGTTTCACCAGACGTTGTATGAGACATACGGTATTCTTACCTCGGCAGGCATCCAGCGTCGCTACGAAATGGTGCGCAAGGAGTGTAAGCGCCGACAACGGATTGACGAACGGTATCTGCTGTTGACTACCGAGGAGAGTGTTGAAAAGGAGGATGTCAAGGTAAAAAGCCGGAACCGGAAAGAGGGGAAAAATAAGAAAACAGACTCTTCCGGTGCGGATAACAGTTATTCATTGCCTGAGGTGTTGCCGGGAGATACCGCAGGGGAGAGGCCTTCGGCATATAGGGAGCCGGACCGTGGAGTTTTTAACCATTTTCAGGAAATAACTACCCCAATCCGGGAAGAAACCCCCTTGAAACAGGAAATAACCCCCTGCGAACGGGAAAGAATGCCACAAAGAAAAACAGAAGAAAGAAAAACAAATCAGAGCAAAACAGAGGAAAACAAATCAGATCCCTCCCCATTGTCCCCTCCCCGCCGGGAGGGGAAGGGAGAGACGGAGAAGGAGGGGAGTTTCGTGTCTCTTCCTGACGGGTATCCGGCGGAGATCCCTGTCTATGCCTGGAATACGCAGACACACAACCTAACAGGACTGATCGAGCGGCTCCGTGCCCTGCGGGTGACGACTGACGAGGAACTGATGGCTATCCTGCGGCTGAGCGACTATGGGCGTAAGCATACACCGGTATGGAGCATCATTTCTGTCAACAACTGGCCAGAGGCACAAAACCGATCGTCGTCCCGTTTCCGGCAGATTGCCCGGCCGGGGCAGTATATCCTGAAAATCCTTTCCAATGAAAGAAAACGTATGTCGTGATAACCGGGAGTGGGGTGGAAAACCGGTTGGTATCGACCGGTGCTCCCCCAGGGTAGTGTCTTGTGTTGTTGAAAGTTCTAAGTTTTGGTTTATGGATTCTTTTCTTTCATTTCCACATCATACTTAAAATTTAGAACTTAATTATAAGTATGGATTCCTTGTATGTTATTTCCGCATCCTACTCAAAACTCATAACTTAAAACTCACAACTTAATTATATATGAATGAATCTGTGTTTCGCTTCGGAGTGGACGGAAAAATCGTCGGAGCACTTCCTAAATTGGTACTGGCCCGGCTCTACTTGCCGGAGAGATCGCCCCGGATGGCTTTGCGTACCTTTAACAAATGGATCTCGTGCCATCAGGTGCTTGTGGAGCAACTGGCACTCACTGGGTATACTCCGCACTACCGGTTACTGACTCCGGAGCAGGTGAGACTGATGGTGTTGTATCTGGGAGAACCGTGAGACCCGGCGCTCGCGCCGGGCTATTTACGAATGGACGAACCAACAGTCGACCCCCGGTCAATCGAAGATCGGCAGATCGGAGTAGCCAGCCAGGCGGCCAGCGAAGTTAATAACCCCAATGAAGCCGAAGGCGATTGGGGGGTGATCCTATCTATGTTTGCAACCCCGGAGTGGCATGGCCCTCAGGTTAATAAATTCAGCTGTTTTTGTATGTTCCGTTTTTCGATTTCCGGATATACACCAGTCTGATCCTGGGTTCTATCTACTCATACTCTTTATGTTCTCCGAAGGGTCTCTTGGCGTCCGATTGGTCAGACCGCCTACATACCGGGTTCTCTCTCATCATGTGCTTTGTGTTTTCTGAAGGGGATAGATCAGGTTATGGGCACAGGATAAGGTATGTCTACTACATAAAGAGAAAATCATCTCTTCGCCTGACGGCTATGCCCGGAGTGGGTTGACAAATTGTTCTTTACACCCTGATCCTGACCAGGAAAGACCTTGTTCGCAGGTCAGACCTTTTCCTTTTCCTGAGTGATAAAAGAGTAAGTTTTCTGAAAAAGACAACGCCTCTGTCAACAGAAAAAGGTACCTGCAATTGTTACAGATACCTTTTCGCGGAGTATGAAAGATCAGCTGTTTTTACTTTATCCAGCCTTCTCTATTTAATAATGTATTGCGAGCTGATGGATTCGTTGTTCACTACGCGTTTGATCGTTTCTGCGAACATCTCGGCAATACTCAGTTGTTTCAGCTTGGGACAGTGTTTGGTGTAAGGAATACTATCGGTGAATACGATCTCCGTAAGTCCGGACTCCATCACTTTCTCCGAAGCGGGGTCAGACATCACGCAGTGGCTGGCAATGGCTCTGACAGATTTCGCTCCGGCCTCGAGCATCACGTTTGCCGCAGTAGTGATGGTACCTGCCGTATCTACGATATCGTCGGTAAGAACCACATTTTTTCCTTTTACATCACCGATGATCTGCATACTTGCCACCACGTTGGCTTTCTTACGGGTCTTGTTGCAGAGCACCAGAGGCACGCCCAGGTATTTGGAGAAAGAGCTGGCACGTTTGGAGCCTCCCACGTCCGGTGTAGCAATCACCAGATTGTCCAGTTCCAGAGACTGGATATAAGGCAGGAACACTGCCGAGGCATAGAGGTGATCTACCGGAATGTTGAAGAAACCCTGGATCTGGTCCGCGTGAAGATCCATCGTGATCAGGCGGCTGATCCCTGCTACCGACAGAAGATCTGCTACCAGCTTGGCACCGATGGATACGCGGGGTTTGTCTTTTCTGTCTTGCCGTGCCCAACCGAAATAAGGGATCACAGCTACTACATTTTTGGCCGACGCGCGTTTGGCCGCGTCAATCATTAACAACAGCTCCATCAGGTTGTCGGAATTGGGGAAGGTAGATTGTACCAGAAAGACAGTGGCACCGCGGATAGACTCTTCGTAAGATACGGCAAATTCGCCGTCGGCAAAGTGAGTGATGTTCATGTTGCCCAGCGGACAGTCGAGGTGTTCACAGATCTTCTCTGCAAGGTATTTCGAACGGGTTCCCGAAAATACCATAAAAGGGGGTTTTTGGCTCATTTTGTGATAGCTGTTACCTGGTTTTTTGAATTCACGTGCAAAGGTATGAATTCTTCAAGCATAATGAAAGACTTATTGTAGAAAAAATATTTTTTTGTTACTTCTGCGGATTGTTGTAGATTTGCAGGTAAGCGTACAGGGATAAACCGATGAAAAAGATAGTTATTATATTATATATGCTTCTGTGGACAGGGCCGGTGAGCCGGGCCGGTGAGGAAGAGAAGCAGGAGCCGTTCTTATTGTATCGACTGATGCAGGCAGACGATGTGTTGTCGGGTTATTTGCAGGAAGCGGCCGATCTGGATATCCAGATCCTTTTTACCCGTATCTGTCGCGACAGATACGGAACGCCTGTTTTAGAGAGGCACACCTTCCGGCTCGATGAAAAGGAATATTTCAATCCGGCCAGTTTAGTCAAATGGCCGCTGATCCTGCTCACGATGGAAAGGGTGAATGGGTTGCGCGGGGAAGTACCGGCAATCTCCCTGGACAACCGGATGGAATTTCTCGGCCATACCCCATGTATGCCCCTGACCACGGAAGATCCGCTGGCTCCGGACCGTGTGCCCCGCCTGTCCAGCTACATCAAAGAGATGTTGCTTGCCAGTGACGATAACGCGTACAACCGGGTGTATGATTTCCTGGGGCAGGAGTATATCCACCGGCGGCTGACGGAGAAAGGGTACGACGGGGTGAGGGTGATGGCACGCTTTGCTCCCTGTTCGTATGAGGAGAACCGGAAAACCCCACCGATCCGTTTGTACGATGAAGACGGAAGGTTGGTCTACAGTCAGCCCGGGCAAGTCAATCAGCAGCCGCTATCCAATCCGTTGGGACGGGTGGTTGTGGGAGGCAGGGATTATTCCCGTTTCAACAGGCTCTCTCTGGAAGATATGTATGAAATGATGCTGGGGGTGTTTGTTCCGGAGGCGGTGCCCGAAGCCAGACGGTTTGCGTTGAGCGAGACAGATCTGGAACTGTTGCGGAGCTATACAGCTATGTATCCGGGAGATAGTGAGTTTGTCTCTTTCCGGGAGAACGCCCGGTTCTATCACCGTCATCTGAAGAAATACCTGCTCTATGGCAGAGATCCGGAGGCAACAGACATTCCCGGCTTGCGTATCCATAACATGGTAGGAGAGAGCCATGGCACCCTAGCAGATGTTGCCTTTTTCGTGAACCCGGAAGAAGGGGTGGAGTTTGTACTCGCCGCCGTGATCAATACGTGTGGCAAGAAAGAGATCACCTATGCCAACTACCGCTATCAGCAGATAGGCTATCCCTTTTTGCAACGGTTGGGAGAATGCGTATACAGGTATTGCCGTGAGCAGACCTACCACCCCTCTTTGCGGAAAAGGTAATACATCTGCTATGCGACAAGGCAGTCGGTGCGTAGAGACACAGAGAGAGATGTACAATTGAAAATACAGATATTCTTATGTTAATAAGGAGATATTCATGGTATATATAATATAGTACTCCGGTGTCATGTAGAGACGCACAGCGTGCGTCTGAGCGTACCGGATGGGAAGACATAGACAGTGCGGGATGTTTTTGTGACGTATATTCCGGAGACACACCACCTGTGGGTTGGACCTGCACCGCGGAGGCGCATACCGGTGGCTCTATATTTGCCTTTGAAAAGAGATGCATACGGGCAACCCGCAGTCAGCGAAGCCAAAAACCAGACGGAAAAAAGAGCAAAAAATACCCATAATAAAGTATTTGTGTAAAATTTAAACAGGTTCTGATGAAATATGTGATTTCTTTACCGGAAATATTTGTAGTTTTGTTTTTATGAATATACGTGCATCAAACAGGTATTTCTCTTTGTATGTCATAGGCTTGTTTCTGGTAACGGCCTTTTTTTTCTGTGTAGGCACCGCTCCTACGCGCGAGGTACGCTACATCGATTCGCTCAATCACGTAGCCTATTCTTTTCGGTATAAAAACCTGGACTCTTCGTTTCACGCAGCTTCCCTGGCCTACGCGGATGTAAACCTATACAGGCAGGGCAAGGCGGAAGCCACCAACAACCTTGCTTTCTGTGCATTTATGAATATGAACTTTGACGTGGCCGAGCAGCTGCACAAAGAGGTGTATACGCTCACGCAGAATGAACTGGAGCTCCTGATCGCCGATGTGGGACTGATGAAGATATTCCAGCGGACGGTGATGAACAAGGAGTTCTTTGACTACCGCAACAGTGCGTTGCAACGGATGAAGCGCATCGATGAAGAACGCAATGTGTTTATGGAAGGGCACGAAAGAGCCCGGCTGAATTATGCTTTCACAGAGTTTTTCATTGTTTCCGCTGTCTATTACTACTACCTGCAGCAACGGGCAGATGCTTTGTATTCGATCGGACAGATCTCCCCGGAAGAGGAACTGGCGGAAGATAGGGGACAATTGCTCTACTATCATTACATCAAAGGGGCCTGCTCGCTGATCGAAGGAAATACTCCGGACGAACGCAAGCTCAGGGAGTTTGACGAACTGTATTACACTTGGCGCATTGCTGCTCAGGAGGGCTATACCTACTTCGAAGGAAACGGGATACAGGGGCTGGCCAATCTGATGGCCTCTCCGGAGAACTACGCTTTCTTTCTGTCGAGGCGTTCGCACGCGCTCAGCCAACTGGGTGTTCCGGTAGATTCGCTGCTACCTCTGCGTCTGGGACAGGAAGCGCTGCGTAAGTTCAGAGAATACGACGATATCTATCAGATAGCCGGGGCGTATGTATCTATCGGCAAATACCTCAATGCCCACGGAAGTTATCAGGAGGCATTGGATACCCTGGAAAAAGCGTTGGAGTGTGTCAACTTCCATCATCAGCTCTACTATACCCATTCGCACGACAGTGTGGATATTCTGCGTCCGTATGAGTCGAAAGATACAGTGTATACCGAAATCCAATGGATCGAACATCAGGTAAAGACAGTGCCCGAATGGATCTCCCGTATCCGTGAACAGTTGAGTGTATCATACGCGGGATTAGAGAAAAAGGCAGAGTCAGACTACAACCGGAATGTATACCTGGATATCTTAGACTATACCCGCCAGGACAAGGAATGGGAAAGTCGCTCGCAGGCCCTGGAAGCCGAATCGCGCAAACTGAGCCTTCTTCTCTTCGCCGTGGTCGCGGGCATCGTCCTGACGATCCTTCTTTTCTGGATCTTTAACAAGCGTTCGAATATACGTAACCGCAGGCACATGATACGTCTGAGGCACACGTTGGAAGTGTGTCAGAAGGTGATCGCCTCCGTTCCGGCCGACCTGGCCGATGAACAGCAGATCGTGCGGGCTGTGACCGAAACGATTTTTCCGGATGTGCGGGAATTGTTCGGAGTGAAAGATATAGAGATCCGGCTCTACGACGAAGAGACCGGAGAGTTTGTTTGTGACCGGGAGAGAGCGGAAGATGATTCAGGAGACGAGAGAGATGAACAAGTCGCTTTGCCTAAGGGTGGAGCGGAAAGTGACTTTCTGTTGACTATCCCCGACAAAGAGCGTCCGGTGGGAAGAGTGAAACTATATACCCGTTACAAACTCACGAAGGAGGAGATGACACTGATCCAGGTGATCACTCCGTATATCGCCTGGGCGATAGACAACGGCATCAAGATCATCTCGCTGGGCGAAGAGCGTGAGCAGCTCGATAAGCAACGCTATGTCTTTGAGCAGCATATTGCCACGAATAAGCGTCAGAACGTGGTGAAGAAGGCCTGTATGGCCATTGTCAACGGGATAAATCCCTATATGGACCGCATCATCAACGAGGTGCGTAAGTTGAAGGAGAAAGGATTTACGCAAGACCCGGAGATCCGGAAAGAGAAGTTCCGCTATATCGAAGAGCTGGTGACCACCATCAATGAGTACAACGATATCCTGGCTTTGTGGATCAAAATGAAACAGGGTACGCTGAGCCTGAATATCGAGAATTTTGAGCTGAATGATCTGTTCCAGCTGGTATCCAAAGGCAGGCGTACGTTTGAGATGAAGCAGCAGCACTTTGAGGTAGTACCTACAGATGCGGTGGTGAAAGCCGACAAAGCGCTTACTCTTTTTATGATCAATACGCTCACGGAAAACGCGCGCAAATATACCCCCCCGGGGGGCACGGTGCGGGTATATGCCGACGTGACGGAGGAGTATGTAGAGATCTCCGTAGCAGACAACGGCAGGGGGCTTTCGCGGGAGGATATAGAGAAGATCCTCGGAGAAAAGGTCTACGATTCGAAGGAGATAGGGATGAGCGATACGGAGCACCGGGAAGAACTGCTCAGGAACAAAGGCAGCGGATTCGGTCTGATGAACTGCAAAGGAATCATAGAGAAGTACAGAAAGACCAATAAGATCTTCCAGGTATGTACGTTTGATATAGAGAGCCGGCCGGGCCGGGGAAGCCGCTTCTATTTCCGCCTGCCTTCCGGCGTGCGGAAGTTCTTAGGGGTGTTGCTGATGATGGTGCTGCCCTGGGCATTGAGCTCCTGTGGCATCTCTCCGCGGGAAAAGAGCGGGCATCAGACAACTGAGATCATCTTCGCGGATGTTTATTCGGAAGACTATTACGAAGAGTTGCTCAACCGGGCATCGCGATACGCGGATACGGCCTATTACTGCAACGTGATCGAGGAGTATGAGATGGCAGTGCATTATGTAGACTCGGCCATCCATCAGCTCAATATTCACTACCTCACCTATTGCGATATTCCCGACCGGCTGATAACCCTGCGTGGCGAAGGGGTAGCGGCGGAGCTGGAATGGTGGGAACAACTTTTCGATTCGGATTTCCACGTGATCTTAGACATACGCAACGAAGCCGCAGTGGCTTTCCTGGCCCTGAAAGACTGGGACGCGTATACATACAACAACGTAGCTTACACCACCCTGTATAAACTCCTGGGAGAAGACAATTCCATAGAGGCCTATTGCCTGGAACTGGAACGGTCTACGACCAACAAGATGGTAGGTATCCTGCTGTGTGTAGTGTTGTTCATTGCCTCTTTGTCTGGCTATTATGTGCTTTATATCCGCAAGAGGTTTATCAATCGCTTTCACCTGGAACAGGTGTTGGAGATCAATCAGCAGGTCTTCACCGCTTCTCTCGTACGGACAGACGACACGGAAGACGCGCTGCAACGGGAAGAGGAGGTATTGAAAGAGATACCCCGCCACATTGTTACGGAAGCGTTTGAGGAGGTGAACGAACTGCTCAATATCCGGCTTTGGGGCATCGCGGTCTATAACGAGAACACCGGAAAGCTGGAGTATGCTTCTGATCCGCCTGCCGTAGAAATGCCGGATCTCATCCAGAAGTGTTTCGATGAGGAGCAGGTGGTATCTGAGAAGAACCGGCAGGCTTTGCCGCTATTGATCGATACGGGAGGCAGTCACCGTTGTGTGGGGGTGTTGTACTTGGAGCGGATACTGGATCCCGGACAAGATACCGACCCGTTGTATGTGGAACTGATCGCGCGCTATGTGGCAGTGGTGATCTTCAACGCGGTGATAAAGATCGCTACCAAATACCGGGATATAGACTCTGCGCAGGATGAGGTCAGACGCGCTTCCTGGGAAGATAGTTTGCTGCATGTGCAGAACATGGTGCTCGACAATTGCCTGTCTACCATCAAGCACGAGACTATCTATTACCCGAACAAGATCAAACAGATCATCCGGAAGCTCAACGCGGGAGGCTCTACGGAAAAAGAGGAAATGGAGCATATCGATACGATCGCCGAACTGATCGAGTATTACAAAGGCATCTTTCTGATACTCAGTTCCTGTGCTTCGCGGCAGTTGGAAGAGGTGACTTTCCGCAGGAGTGTGGTGGCGGTGGAAGATCTGTTTGCCTATGTTCAGCGCTACCTGAAGAGAGCCGTGCGCCACCGGAAAGAGCGGATCCATCTGACCTGTGTGCCCCCGGGAAACGAACGGGTGGTGGGAGATGTGATCCTGCTGCGTTTTCTTCTGGAAAATCTGATCGATGAGGCGTTGAGCGATCTGCAGGGAGGAGAACTGATCCTGAGATCCCGCGCAGACGGAGAGTACATCCGTTTCGATTTTGTGGATACGCGACGTGAAAGATCGGTAGAAGAACTGAACCAGCTTTTCTATCCGGAACTGGCGCGTATGACCCAGGGAGAGAAGGGAGAACTGCAGGGAACCGAATATCTGGTCTGCAAACAGATCATCCGGGATCACGATGAGTTTGCCGGACGGAGAGGATGCCGCATCAACGCGGAGCCTGCTCCGGAAGGAGGATATAGTGTGTATTTTACGATTCCGAAAAGATAAAGGGATTTACAGATGTACGATGTACGATTTGAAATGAAAAATAAATATTAAAAAAACACGCGTTATATGATAGAAGAGAATCAAGAAAATAAGAAGTTCAGAGTGATCATTGTAGAGGATGTAAAACTAGAACTGAAAGGAACGGAAGAGATATTCCGCCACGAGATCCCCAACGTGGAGATCATCGGTACGGCCATGACCGAGAAAGAATTCTGGCCACTGATCGAGAAAGAGGTGCCTGATATGGTACTGCTGGATCTGGGGCTGGGAGGTTCTACCACCATTGGGGTAGATATCTGCCGCAACATCTGCCGGCGGTACAAAGAGGTGAAAGTGCTCATCTTTACCGGAGAGATCCTCAACGAGAAACTGTGGGTAGACGTGCTCGACGCAGGTGCGGATGGTATCATCCTGAAGACCGGGGAACTCCTTACCAAAACCGATGTGGAAGCGCTGATGGAAGGGAAAGAACTGGTGTTCAACTATCCCATCCTGGAGAAGATCGTGGAGCGTTTCAAAAGATCGGTAGAGAACGATGCCAAACGTCAGGAGGCTGTGATCAACTACGATATCGATGAGTACGACGAGCGATTTCTCCGGCACCTGGCATTGGGGTATACCAAAGACATGATCGCCAATCTGAAAGGGATGCCCTTTGGCGTGAAGTCTCTGGAGAAAAGACAGAACGACCTGATCAACCGCTTGTTCCCTCAGGGAGAACGGGTAGGGGTCAACGCCACCCGTCTGGTGGTCAGAGCACTGGAGTTGCGTGTGATCGATCTGGATAACCTGGAAGCCGATGAAGAGTAAATGGCATATGCCTCATCCGGCTACTATGTTCCTGTTGCTGACGGGAGTAGTGGTCTTTCTGTCATGGATCTGTGATGTCTATGGTTTGCAGGTAGTGCATCCGCAGACCGGTGAGGAGATCCGTGTACAGAATCTATTGAGTCCGGAGGGTATACGCTGGTGGCTGAAACATGTCATTACGAATTTTACCGGATTTGCTCCGGTGGGCATGGTGATTGTCGCCATGTTCGGCTTTGGCCTGGCCGAGCATTCCGGGCTCACCGCAGCTTTTATCCGCAGAAAGAGTGGAGCACCCTTCCGGAAGGATGCGGTGATTGTTTCGGTGATCCTACTGGGGCTTGTCTCTAACGTGGTGGGAGATGCCGGGTATGTGATCATGCTCTCTATCGCCGCTACGTTGTTCCACGCGGCCGGTTTGCATCCGGTAGCAGGTATCGTCACGGCCTATGTGTCGGTGGCCTGTGGCTACAGCGCCAATGTGTTTATCGGAACCTTAGACCCCTTGTTGTCCGGCATCACGCAGGAGGCGGCTTACATCAGCGGAATGGATATGAGTAGCTATGGACCGCTCTCCAACTATTATTTCATGGCGGTTTCTACCTTTCTTCTGCTGGGGATCATCTATCTCATCACCCGCCGGAGCCTGCTGCCTGCCCTGGGAGCCTACCAGGGAGAGGTGAAGTTTGAGGGATACCGCAAGCTCACCCGCAAAGAGCGGAGGGCTTTGCTGCTGGCTGTGGTAGTAGGTCTGGGCTATCTGCTACTTATTTTTTTGTCGACCTTCTCTTCGTGGGGCATCTTGCGCGGGGTGAATGGTGGACTGGTACGTTCTCCTTTTCTGGTAGGTATCCTTTTTCTGCTTTCTCTGGGTGTAGGGCTCATGGGAACGGCCTATGGATTCAGTTCCGGTAGATACCGTTCGGACAGCGATGTGGTGGAGGGGCTGGCACAACCCATGAAAATGCTGGGCGTTTATTTTGTGATTGCGTTTTTTGCCGCGCAGTTGTTTGCCTGCCTGGAGTATACCCAACTGGATCAGTGTCTCTCTATCGTAGGGGCCGATCTGCTGAGCGCGGCCGAGCTGCCTGCCATCGGCATTCTCATCCTTTTCATCCTGTTTACGGCCATCATCAACCTGATCATCCCTTCCGCCTCAACCAAATGGGCCTTTATGGCGTTTATATTTATCCCGGTTTTGGGACGTGTGGGAGTGGCTCCGGAAGTGGTGCAGTGCGCTTTCCGGATAGGAGACAGCGCCACCAACGCGGTGACCCCGTTTCTCTTTTATGTACCTCTGGTGCTTACCTGTATGCAGCAGTATGACAAGGAATCTACCTATGGTACTTTGTTGAGATATACCTGGAAATATTCTTTGATTATCTTGCTGGTATGGAGCCTGTTGTTTATAGGTTGGTATCTGCTGGGTATCCCTCTGGGGTTGTAGCGGCAGGAGAGGGGATGTAAAAAAATGACTTTTTTCTTTTGATATTTCATAAAAAGCGGTTACCTTTGCAACCGCAAATAAGGCTGGTTCCGTAGCTCAGCTGGATAGAGCAACGCCCTTCTAAGGCGTGGGTCAAGCGTTCGAATCGCTTCGGGACTACAAAAGGCAAATCATGAGTGGCCGCAAATAATTGATTTACAATTATTTGCGGTTTTTGTTTGTATGTGCTTGCACAACGTTTGTACAACATGCTATTTGTTGCTGTAAAAGGTCATTCTGTTTTTACAGTATCTTAGACAGATCAATTTTTAAGGCACTACCCCGTCTGCTTTCTTCACAATTTTATTTTCGGCCTTTACAATTACAAGCATTTATGTCTGCTTCGGACTGAATAATTATCTTATCACATTCTGCTTGTGTGTTATAAACTTTTCATTTGCATAGACTATATGGCTATTCTGCCCTATGCATCTATGATGTAACAGAGTTTAGAGATAGGACTAAATAAGAGTAGATATGATTCCTAAGCGATAAATTTGCAATCCTTGATTTAATGTATAATTGGATTATAATCAATATTAATGATTAGGTAATGGTCATTTAGGAAGGAATATTTAATTATTGTATAATCGACCTATTACCAAAACTTAGGTATCTTTTTTAATAGTGGAGGACATTATTACAATAAGTCCTTCTATATAAGTCGGACGGGACTATTTTATTTTAGTCTAATCAATGGGTTACAAAAAAATGGTAATAAAATTAGTGACGGTTTTATGTTTTTATATAAAGCCCTGTACGGCTCAATACAGGGCTTTGTTGTCAAAAGAAACAATTCATTGTGTAATGAATGTTGAGCCTATTTTCTTACTTATATCCTGCAAGGCAAAGTTAAGTTTTTCGATCTCTTCTTGGGTAAACTTTGCTGGTTTCCCGTTTACAATTTGGCCGGTTATTCTTTGATGGAGCCAGGCACGGGTTTTATTAAAATAGTGTTCGGCAATATAAGCAAAGGACACAATCTTTGATATTTCTGCCAATTGAGAACGTACCGAAACTTCTTTATTGAATTCTATTAGATCGGTAGTTAATTCTTCCATACCACTACGGATAAACTGATCAATGATCTGTATATCGTCAGGACTATCAAACATTTTTCGTAAGGACGTTATTTCCTCTCCGAATTTTTCCGGATCAATTCCTATATATTTCTTTATCTCATTCAACTTTTTTTCTAATTTCATAAGAAGAAAGTTTGTGCCCTTCTAAAAAAGAGGGCTGTTTTTTACTTGTTTCCTTTTAGTTTTGTTTCCCACTCCTCCAGCTTTTTGATTTGGTCAAGTAAGGTATTTATTTCTTTGTCGTAATTTAACCCTGTGATCTTCATCATTTGGCTGTAACTTTTCAGAGCGTTTTTTGCGAACATCTTTTTTACTGCGATGTCAGCAAGCAATTTTTTGATCTCTTCATTCATTATACTTTTATTTGTTTGCTCTCTTTTGATAAACAAATGTAATAAACATTTGTATATTTGGCAAGCATTTAAGGACTTATTCTTGATAAAGTGGATTTTTTAACATAAAACAGCCTCCACAATTTGGAGGCTGTTTTATGTTATTCTCTTTTTAGGAAGACTGGATAAGCAAAATCGATCAAGATAATTTTATTTGATTCTTCCTGGTGAAGGTAGAGTCTTACGAGAGATTATAAATCTGCCTTTGTGGTTTTTTGAGAATGAATGTGAAGAACTTAATATATTAATAGGTAAATAGTTGTCTAGGAAGAATATGTTTTTAGCAGCACTTCACTTTTAAGTATTCAACCATCCTGTTTAGCCTATTAGGGTAATCAGGATCTGATTATTTTATAGTAATTAGTGATCATCTTTTATTTATAAAATTCACTTCTATTGCAAATTATTGCTCTTCTGTATGATCAGCTAACAAGTATCCATTTTATATAGAATATTCTTGGGATCATCTTTATCACTTATATAATATGCTTTACCATATAGACCTGTTTCAATTACTCTATATATGCATCTATTCTGCTTATCTACTTTAACAAGTAGCTCTCATTTCTAAATATATCTGTCGACATTTCTGGAATACTTATAGTTCTTTGTAAATGAGGTATATTTTTTGTAAGAGAATTGTCTATAAAACTAATTATGCCTTCTTCATAACTTGAAAATATCTTAAAAAGATTCGGGTCTGCTCCAAAATCTATATTTTCTGTTTTTCTTCTTTTTCTTAGAGAAAAGGTATGAACTTCTATTGTTATTTTTGCCATTGCGTATGCTTCCTGTATAGATCAATTATTACATTGTTTAAGTTAACTAAATAACAAATTAAAGAAAATATGTTTCAAAAACAAAATGGGTATTACTTTATTTATTATAAAAATAATACCCACATATTTTATACTTACAGAAAAGAATTCTTATGAAGGAAGAATAAATATCAAAAGGTTTAAATGATTAAACTGGAGAAAGATACATCCAGTAGCCCCAACATATCAATGCTTAAAAAAGAGATTTCCTACTACTTCTCCGATTTTACCTATTGTTCCCCTGCCCGTTTCTTCACCTAATGATTGGCAGAACCCCGCAGCTACTAACTATAAAAATTTAATTCCTGCTTTTTGTGCATATGCCAAAATTTTAGAAATACCTTTCATAACATCGAGCTCAACTATCAATCCGGCTTTACCATAACCATGGCCAAAGAGTTTGACTCCTGTATTATCCTTACTGATAATCTAAAAGGTCAGACGTTTGATGTAGATACAGCCTACTTAAAAGGAGAGATACCGTTTGAAGAGTATGTCGACAAAAAGGTCTGTGAGGATGAAGAGGAGAAATCCAAGCCTGAGGAAAAGAAGTTTTATTAGATTGAAGCCAGGATTACATTCGATGAGGCTGAGAGTACTCAGGATTTTGTTGTTCAAACGTTCCATGTGGATCGGGCTATGATGATCATTACTCACTTCTTAAAAAGTAAAGAGGAGGAATATTACAAACAAGCTCAGGAAAAAGACGACACTTATAAAAAGAAAGAGATTCGTGCATCTATCGAATCCGCAAAAGCAATTCCGGTAGGATGCTGTATCCCATTAGAGTTTATTCATAAATTATTCTCTATTCCCCGGCTGGCTTGTGAAAGTCTGCCGGGATAATTATTTAAAAGTAATTATGGGACACACTTTTCCATGCCCCATAATTATCTATTTTATAATCATCACTCCTGTATCTCCCATATATAGTAATTATAGTAACCATCTCCCTCAGCGTCACACTTGACATCCACAACTTCATAAGAATAGTACATATCTATATTATAAGTTGTAGATGCTTCTTGTTGACCTCTGGTCAAATAAATAGTAAAATTCTCAGTAATAGTATGATCTCGTCCATGTCTGAATTTGATATTCACTCCAACCAAAGTTCTGACAGGATACTGACTGACTACTAATATTTTTAAGTAGCCTCTCATTTCCTCACGGAAAATTACCGTTATTCCACAGTTAATTGCGTCTGCTCCTTCCACTTCCACTTGGTAGTCAAGTTCAGCAGAGCTTTGTTTATTAACTGTATTGGCAGGGAGATAAGCAATGAAACAAAAAAGACCCACTAATAATAAAAAGTTTTTTGTACGTTTCATAAGTGTGAATTGTTGAATTAGAAATTATAATTACTGAAAAACATAGTCAAAAGCAGCCCAGGAGCCATCGGCAAAAAACACAGAACCTCCGACTCTGGCTTTTCCGTCCCATTCTGCTTTATCCATGGTGTAATTAATTATTCTACCACTTATCGTCCCTTCCATACCTGGGATCAGGTCCAGAGCCACTACCTGTGGATATCCTTCAGGAATAATTAAGGTTGCGATTCCCACATTACCTTCCCATCTAAAATAGACATCCGGTACCGGATCAAGCAAGGCAGCATCCTGTGCAGAAGTTGCAACTGTATGAAAACAACACAAAAAACTCACTAAGAAAATGAATAATAACGATTTCTTTTTCATAACTCTAATAAATAAAAGGTTAATTATAAATCAGGTTCTCGTGTAACAACCTCCTGAGCGTCTACGAAGTATATAGTAAAGGTATGTTGCCTTCCTTGAGTATCAAAAACGCTCTGATTAAGATGCTTGTCCGGAGAACCGGCATCAATCCAGGCCTGTCTATACGCTGTTAAATATATGGTTTTACCTCTGATATCCTTTACAGAGAGGTACATGTAATTCTGAATCTCACTCAGCCAGATATCTGTATATCCAGCAGGCAAAGTATAAGTGGCAGTAGCCACATCTCCCACAAAATAAAGTGCAACACCGTCCTTGGGAAACTGAGGAAATGGATCAACGGGTTTAGTTAGTTGCGCACTTATGGATAAGGAAAGACATAAGACACCTAAAAGTAATAGTAGCTTTTTCATACACGTGAATTTTAGATTAATTAATAAAAACTAAACACAAATTTAATAAAATAGTTAAATACACCAACCTTTCTGACAGAAAACATACAAATTTTATTATAGATTACTTGATTCTCACTAATAACTTCACTCGCAGCAAACTAGATCCGGGTTTTAAAATTGAATATATAATGAAACAAGAAGAATCCAAATTACAGCAGGCTTGTGTGAATTGGTTCCGGTATCAGTACCCCCATTATGGAAAAATATTGATAGCTGTTCCCAATGGTGGCAGGCGGGACGCTGTTACCGGAGCCAAGCTCAAGAAAGAAGGAGCTATCTCCGGAGTGGCTGATCTGCTCCTGCTTGTTCCCAATCGTTTTTATGGTCATCTGGCTATCGAAATGAAGACGAGTAAAGGCTGCCAGTCTCCTCAGCAGAAAGAGTGGCAGAAAGAGATGGAAAATGCCGGAAACAAGTCTGTTGTTTGCCGGTCATTGGAAGATTTCAGAGAATCAATTAACGAGTATCTATCCCAGTTATAATCAGTCCAGCATGAAAGAAGAATACTTACCTATTAGTAGAAAGCTGTTTGAGCACCCGCTCTGGGGCGAAAAGCGAGTATTCAGTTATGCCGAAGTGTGGATCGACCTATTGAGATTAGTACGGTTTGAGGCGAATACGACCAAAGTACTATCCCCCCCTATACCCCCCGGATTTTTCTTCGATCAAAGATCAGATGTTATCCGATGAACTCTGGAAAGAACACATCGCTCTGAAAAGTGGGACCAGTATCCGGATGCTGGATATATTACCTGAGCAGATCGATGCATTTATGTTGGAGGCTTGCCTGTAAATCAGACGTAAATATGCATTTTTATTTAAGTGATACGAAAAGGTTTGTTTTGCTTGGCAACATTCACGACAACCCTGAGCTTTGGAAAGGAGGTGAGAGGTGAAAAAGAAATATGAAAAGGAAATACGTTTTTGTATGAATTGCCCCAATTTCAAACACCGGACATTGAGTATTATTTCCGGTGTACAACAGATATTACCGCAAAGGTGTGTTATTAGGTCGTGAGGTGACTCATCCTGATTGCTGTATAGATATTGATTGCTCGCTGCCAGATTATTAAATGGAGAATCTATATAATTGAAAATACGATACATAAAAGATAATATACATATCATGTTATCAAACATATAGTAATAATTTACATTTTATTATTTTTTTATTAAAATTGTTCTTTTGTACGAATTATTTAACTATTTAAACTAAGTCTTATGAAACACAATCATTTAAAATCTGCTTTCCTATTGTTTTTAGCAATGAATTTATTTTTTCATTCTTGTACACATGAATTAGAAAATCCTGCTCAAGATGCTACAAAAGACATCATTACAGAAGTGGACAGTAAGTACAAAGCCATTATTGAAGCTCTTGGCTTTGACACATCAGAAGCATTTGAGTGGGATAATTACATTGTAGTAGAAGGAGATATTTTATTTGATAAGGATAAACTGTTAAACCTGGATGTTACAACGCGTCAGGCTCATTCGGATTATCTTATATCTTTTGAGAACCGTTATAATATGCATGTATGGATAGATTATCAATCCATGGATGCATCGTGGATAAATGCTTTTACTAGTGCTATAGCTGAATGGAACTCTTTGGGAGGAGTATACATGACATATCAACCTTATACCTCTATGCCTGCTATTTCTATCACCCCAAGAACTTTAACTGGTGCTTATGCACAAGCGTCATTCCCAACCTCAGATGGCAAGCCTGGTAGTACAATTTATGTGGATACCAGATATAACCTTACAGCCTCTCAAAAGAAACTGATCGCTGTTCATGAATTGGGACATTGTATTGGATTCCGGCATACAGACTGGAGAAGCAATGGAGAAGCAGCATTACCTGCTGTTCCAATTCCGGGTACACCAAACACCGGTTATAATGATGATGCGGCATCAATCATGAATTCTTATATAGGTGGACAAAACTGGAACGGCTTTAGTAGCTATGATAAAGTCGCACACAATTATATGTATCCTCCTGTACATATAAATGGACCACGCACCATTTTTAGGAGTGCGACTTATACAGCAACCAATATACCAGCCGGGCAACAAATCTCATGGTATGGTATGGGTACTAACAATGCTACAGGAACAAGTATTGTGGTAAATAATAGTGCAAGTAGTTACTCTACCTTAACTACTGTTGGAATAGGTGCCCTTAATTCAAACAGTAGTTTTCTCAGAAAAGAAGTCCTTCATTTTGTTTCAGGTTACCAAACAGATTATTTCGATGAAATTCATATCGAAATTGAAAATAATGGACCTATAGTTGAAAGAGGACGTATATGGGTAGAAACCGGAGATGGCATTTTTCAAGGAGCCAGAATTGAAAGATGGGCTTTATCAAATGATTGGGATGTCTATCCGGAAATGAATAATTCGTGTGTATTTTGGAATAAAAGGGAAGAACCGTTTAATGGTACTTTAACTATCGATATTGAATATACAGATGCATTGAATGGAACGTCATATGCTTCTAAATCCATTGAAATTGGAGAAATCTTTTAGTCTCTTTAAGATGGGTATTTCCAAATAGAGGTAAAACAACCTATATGATGACTCCTATCACAGTGAATACAGAAGATCTTTTATCTACTAAAAGAGAAAAACAGTTTACTATTCATATGGAGATATCAGGGGGTAAAATAATTACTGCTTCATATAAAACTATTAAGGAAAAGCGGGTTAGAGATCCGCTTTTCTTTTTGTTTATACTAGTCTGATTTTCTAAAAGATAGATTTTATAAATCATTTTTAATAATATGAGCAGCTATAAGATTTATATACCAAATGACGGATGGAATCGGTTGATGCTGGATCATGCCACCGGACTCGGCTATCAATGGGATCCTGTACACTATGCTTATTGGTCGTCTGGACCGGCCGTACCATTCTTATATTTTTCCTCAGAAAAGACAATTACTTGCGGCTATCGCTACGATGAATTCTATAAATGTAGTTCTGTCAAGTTTACTCCTTAGGGATTCCTTAGCCTTACCCCATAATTACTTTCCCGGGTCAATCATATGGTCTCTAACAAGTAACCGTTTCTTAATATCCTATTGGCACTCTTTTCCGCAGGAGAAAAATATTCTCTTACCGGCTAAACTTATATACCTATGATTAGACTGACAATAGAGAAATACATCGAACTTTTCAAACTTCCGAAACCTGGAATCACAAAAGAAGATATAACCGGAAGATCCCGTAACGCACCTATAGCCATTGCCCGGGAAGTATATGGGTACCTTCTGAACCTACAGGGGATGAGTCATCGCCAGATAGGTTGCCAACGTTGCAGGATAAATTCAGGGAAAAAATAGTGGGTAATATCCAAATTAATTGCAAATTTGTATAAGATTATGATCGAAGTAGTTCAGAAATAAATAAATGATCAAAAAATTATCTTATGGAAACAAGGAAAGTGATAAACAACAGAAAGTCGGTACGGAGTTACACCGGCGAAAAGATTTCAGAAAGTGATCTGCAAGCGATTTTAAAGGCTGCCAACGAAGCCCCTGTAGGCATGGGCAGGTATGAAAATGTGCATCTGACCGTAATCGAAAAACCCGAATTGTTACAGGCAATTGAAGAAAACGCCGCCCGGATGTTTGGACGTCCGGATATGAAGCCGCTTTATGGTGCGCCGGTCTACGTGCTTGTTTCGGCAAAACCCACGAATGAGACCATGGGTAATGTGGAGTATTCCAACGCGGCCATCATCGTGCAGAATATGGCACTTACCGCCGTAGATCTCGGCGTAGGATCTTGTTATATATGGGGAGCAACGATGGCATTACATACCCGTCCCGATCTGGTCAGACAACTCTCTTTGCCGGAGGGTTTTTCACCTTGCTGCGGGATTGTTCTGGGTGTGACTGCGGAGACATATTCCGACCGTGTTATCCCTGATCAACGCATAGCGATAAATTATTTAAAATAATCTGAAGCAGTAGCAGGTACATGCTACCAGCGGAAAACACTTATCTCTCCCCGGTTTCCGGTGTATGCACCTGAACGGGGAGGGAAAGATCAGCGCAAGTCCGATGCCGGGATTCAGAGAATAGGTTAAAGAAAGCTGTTGATAAAAGTATTGTGAATATCTTTTTTCCTATAAAAGACTGTTTTTTAAATGAAGTTTTATGACAGGTTTTGAGGACTAATTTGTATCTTTGCAGTACCCAATAATTCTAAAATTAATAACTTTTTATCTATGGCATTCTTTTATTCTAAAGAAACAGAGGCAGGCTTACGGGTGCAAGTCCCGGAACTTTACGAATGGCATAATTTATTATGTTTTAGGATTGTTGGGCGAGACCTGCCTTTTTTATTAATCCTTTTATTTTTTTATTATGCCCAACAATCCTAAAAGAGTTAAAGAGAAAAAAACTTCCAGAAGATCGTTGAAAGCCAACGTGGTAAAGATCAAAAACTCTGAATCTGTCGTTCATCTGCGACGTCTGATCATCAGTTCACAAAGTGTAGTAAACAAAAAAAGCTCGAACGGGCTGAAGCCTATTCCCTTTCTCCGTCTCAAGGGGATATGGATGGAAGAGGCCGGATTTCCGGCCGATAGTCAGGTAGATGTCATTGTAGACAATAACCTGCTGATCATAAAACCCGCGGGGATGCAATGAAAAACAAACCGCCCTTCCGGATAGGATAGGGCGGTTTCTTCGCTATACGCTCTATTTTCGTTTTAAGGCAGATCTCCGGTTACTTAATGGGTGGTTGCCTACCTGACTTTTATAGATCTCGTTTGCATGGAAGGTGAAGAAGGGGCATGATTCCTACTAAGATCCTTCGCCCGTTCTATAGGCGGATGTAACCAGTTATCTGTGATGGTCTTCAGATAGTTGTAATGGTTTTTGTATTTCCAAATCGTGTTTGACTTCGTGGACCGTTGGTTCGTAAATCAGTAATTGTAAATCCCTTGTTTTTTCGTCCGATCCTCTTATCTTTGTCTGTCTTATGAAATACGAATCTATACACCTATATACACCCTTATGATCAAACGTTTGCGTATGGGGAGCCAGCAGCTCGCGGCTCCGCGTTTCGATACTCCTGGTGAACTGGTATCCTGGATGGGAGCCATACAGGGACAGGATTATGTGATGTCGCAATGGGCAGTGGGGCTGCGTCTGCGACAGCCTTCGCTTTCCGCTGTGCAGGAGGCTTTGCGGAAAGGAGAGATTATCCGTACTCACATCCTGCGTCCGACCTGGCACTTAGTGTCGGTGGGAGATATCCGATGGATGTTGCCGCTTACTGCCTCGCGGCTCCGGAAGGCTAATGAGTCGTATGGCAGGGGACTGGGGATCACTGAAAAGACCTTTCTGCGTGGCAACGATCTGTTGCAGGAGATGCTGGAGGGTGGTCGTGCGTTGACGAAAGCGGAGATCGTTGTGAAATTGACAGAGGCCGGGATACTGGCCGACAGTTCCCACATCAATATGTTTCTCTTTCGCGCGGAGACAGACATGCTGATCTGTAGCGGTCCGGACCGGGGAAATAAGGTGACCTACGCGCTGTTCGACGAGTGTGTGCCGGCACAGCCTGTCGTGAGCAGGGAGGAGGCTCTCGCCCGGTTGGCAGAGCGCTACTTCCGCAGTCATTCGCCTGCTACCTTGCAGGATTTTTCGTGGTGGTCGGGGCTCAACCTGACGGAGGCACGTGAGGCCATCGCACTTATCTCTGACCGGTTGGTTACCGATCGGTTCGCACCTCAGGAACTGTATGTACATAAGTTGTGCCAGGAGGTGGAATCAGGCGATGATCCGGTGCACCTGATGCCATCGTACGATGAGTATCTGATCAGCTACAAAGACCGCACAGCGGTGCTGGATGTGAAGTATCAACGGCAGGCATATAATTCTTATGGGATCTTCTATCCGGTGATGCTGTATCAGGGACGCATCGTGGGAAGCTGGAGGAAGGAGAAGAAGGGCAAGGAAATACACATCACCCATACGTTGTTTGCAGGCGAACCGAAGCCGAAAGCCGCGGAAATCAGAAAGGCTGTAGGACGGTATCTGGATTTTCTGGAAAAATGAAGAAATTTACGATTAGACGATTGACGAAGTACGACTTAAATTACATTCTCATACAGACACATTGGTTGAAAACAGACCGGAAAGATATAAGCTAAAAGGGACACATGGGGTCATGGATCCTTGTGTCAGCTCTGTATCGCGGAGATGCAACTATACGTCTGGTAGGGTTTTTAAAGTTCTGAGTTTTAAGTTCTAAGTACTAAGTACCATGCAGAAATAAGATACTTATTATTAAGTTGTGAGTTATAAGTTTTAAGTACCATGCGGAAATGAAAGACAAAGTATCCATAAACCAAAACTTATAACTTATAACTCTATAACTGTATTTTCTCGAGATCGTCGGGTACGAATACGGTACCGGAAAAAACTTGCCGGGCTTCCCGGGTATAGCGCTCTTTGCGCTGGTCGAGGTAGTTGTCTTCTGTATGGTAGAGAATAAGGTGGCTAACCCCCAGTTCCTGTGCCACACATCCGGCATCTATGGCTGTGCTGTGGTGCTTTTCGTAGGGGTGAAACTCTTCCCGCTCTTCGAACAGGCAGAATGCTTCTGCAAGCAGCCAGTCGGCTCCTCGCGCGTATTTCTTTCCTCTTTCCGTACAGGGTTCGTCGCCCAGGCATACCAGGCGTTGTCCGTCGGCCAGGGTGGCGTGGAAACCGAACTGTTTCTTTTTGGTAGAACCGATGTCGAAAAACTCCAGTTCCATGCCCGCGACAGGTAGTTGCTGTGCGTCCTTTACCTCCCGCAGGAGAATACGCTGGTTCATAAAGCGCATCAGTTTGCCAGGTAGTGTCAGTTGGCAAAAGGTGCGGATGGTCTCTGCCAGTTCGTCGTGGCAATAGATGGTAAAATCTCCGGTATAGGCTTCGCTGTTCATCAGCATCGCTACGCGGCGCACAATCCAGACCACACCCAGCACATGATCGGTATGGCCATGGGTCACAAACATCTGCTTGATGTCGGTATAGGAGATCCCTGCCCGTTCCAGTTGCAGCATGATGCCATTGCCGCCTCCGGCATCGGTGAGCAGATATTCACTTCCCTGTCGCAGGAGGAAACAGGTGTTGTAGCACCGGGTGGCCAGCGCATTGCCTGTGCCCAGAATGATGAGTTCGGCAGACAGTTCTGCCGGAGTTGGGTTTTCTTTGTTCATATAGCGTAGTTTCAACGGGTGCGGACCTGAGAAGAACTGCTCTTTTGTTTTTCCGGCCTGCATCGCCTGGGAACGCAAAATTACAACAATTCTCCGACAAGATGGTTGAAACAGTAGAAGGGATAGAGCCGCGGATGGTATTTTTCTATGGAATGTGTATGAGATGATCTGTTTTTCTTTTCTCTTTGTTAAAAAAAAGGAGGTATATAGCGGATTTCTTTCTGATTCGTTTATCTTTGTATAAGATGGGATATACCTCGGCATAACCAGAGTAAATGCTGTAGTTGGCTTTCGTTGGCTTTGTATAAGATAGGATGTGCTTGGCATAGCTAACTGAAGTAAGTGTTGCTATGTGGTTCGGCTTTTATTCTTTTTATATAAAAGAGTATACGCTTCGCCGGCCAGGATTTCTCTCTGTGTATTTCCATACTATTGTTGATTTCCTTACAGGGATCTGCACATTCTATATGTGTACTTTGGATGTGAGTTTGTGAGTAAGAATTTATTTTTCTTTTTATGGAATCATATATGAGATCGAAAATCGGACGAATGCTTCTCTTGGTGGGGGTGCCTCTGGCGGGGTATGCCATCTGTATGTACAATATTTCACTTATTCCTCACTTTGATATCGGGTTCAATGACTTCTTTATCAGTGCCTCGTGTATATTGGTCACAAGTATCGTGAGTATATTGGCTATCATAGCTCTGTACAAACTCACTGCCCCGGGGAGGAGCAACGGATGGGCGTGCTTTTTTGTTACGATCCTTTACTGGCTTTTTGTGTGGGGATTCTGTTACGGAAAATGTGTGCTGGAGGCTACGCGTGATTTGCAGATAATGTTGTATGGGGAATGAGAAGGGACGGAACGGATGTATGAAGTACGGATTCGTTCTTTGGTTATGGCTATTGCCTAAGGTATTAGCTTCGCTGATCGTTGATTGCCTTCGTTGACTGGGGGTGCACTTCATTGATCTTTGGTCCACATTTCGCCCATAGTCCTGATAGATCATTTCAGTAGAAAAAACGAATTACTGACCATTGTCACAAAGGCTTTGAGGATACCTTTAGGCTTTTTTCTTTAGGCTTTTTCTATATGCTGAGGGAGATTGCCCGGTGTGTTTACGGAAGAACTTTCCGAATGCCGATTGGTCGGAGAAACGCAGGTAGTCGGCTATCTGTTGTATGTTGAGATGTGGATCGCGCAGGTAGTTTTTTGCCAGGGAAAGTACGCTGTCATGTATCCATTGGGTCACTGTGCGCCCGCTGCTTTTTTGATCGTTCTGGCAAAATGGTCGGGCGACAGGCATAACTTATCGGCATAGAAAGTCATGGGTTTCCGTTCGATGGCATGTGTGTGCAACAACTTCATGAAGCGGCAGAAGAGAAGGTTCCGGCGAGCCGTGGCAGACCTTTCTGTGTCTGTCGGAGCTGGGGAGATCGTCTGGAATCTATCTTCCGGAGAGAATCCGTTTCTTGTTTTGTATTCCTGATAAGTAGTGTTGCCGTTTTGCATAAGACAAAGATAACGGCAGAAAAGTATATCAGGAAATCAAATCGACAAACAGCGGTTATTTGCCTGCATTTGCCAGTTTTGAAGAGATTTTACTTCAACTTCTCAGGAGCCAATTAGTTGATCATATATCCATTGATAAATGTGAGCATTACTGTCAGTACCGAATTTCCGATATAAGTCTTTAGAAGGATGGGTGACTGAAGATCTTTCCGCCAATGGCAATAGTAGTCTTCACTGGGAGTATCGGTATTCATTTCTATGAAATCACAATCTGCGATCCCATTGATCTGTTGTGCGAGTTTTCGCAGCGCAGTCTCTGCTTCCTCTTTGCCCGATACGTTCAGTGTGCATTCGCAGGAAACACTCAAGTCTTTTTCATAACCTGTTTCCAGTACGGAATAAGCATGTTCCCTGCAATAAGAGAGGACCCGACGCGCCAGTTCTTCGTGACCGGGATATTCTCTCTCGCTGTCGTTGGAGCAAGCACAACAGATAAGGACAAGCAGCAGTGTAACAGCGGCGTACATATGTTTTTTCATAATGGTATATTTTTGTATTGTATATTGTAGTCTGAACGTGTGATTCAGTGAAGCCGCAGGCAGAATCGTTGCGGTCTTTTTTTTAGAAGAACTTGGCGATATCTGCCTGGGAATAATTCATGTTTTATAAATAAACTCCGACAATCAGTTTTTTTCCAGAAGCTGTTTAGTGATCTTTATGCGAATATTTCCACTCAGGTAGTTGTAAGCAGAGATAAGTTTGTCCCAATTGTCGGAGAGAGGATAGTCAGAGCAACTCAGAGCAAGTACAGTAGGTATACAAAGAAGGAGTTGCTTTTTCATACAGATGTTATTCAGCCAACTCTACTAATGCCAGATTTACTATAGAAATGTGAGCGGTAAGGAGATCCTCTTCCGACTTGAGAATGTAGTGAACGTATACACCTCTTCCCTTCCACCAGGCAGCGTCAATTCCTTCTTTTTCGAACCTGGATTTTTTGGGTTTGCAAGAGATCAACTGAGTAAAGTCTTCTTTGAGGGCATTTGTAATTTCCTGTATTTTTTTTCGGATCGGACAAAGATAAACTACATTTGTAGCTGCATGATACGCTTTCTGTTTCTTCTACTTTTGTTACTGTGGAGAAGTATTTCTCACAACGGTTCAGCACTTCTTTACCAGCTTCTTCAACGCTTATGGATGGGAGATAAGGAAATTCCTCCTCATTGGAACAGGCACAGAAACTGAAAACATACACTACGCACAAAAAGGTAAAAAATAATTTTTTCATGATTTTGATATTTAATAGTTTAGTAGGATATATCGTTCCATATATGAGATACAATAAAGATCTTTTCTGAAATCATCATACTTTTGCTGCCTCTTTTCCCACAGCGGAGGAAGCCGGTTTGCCGCGGCTGATCTTTGGGTTCATGATCAGGATTTCAGTAAAGAGCTCTGTGTCTTTATACATACCTGACAGGCGTACATAGATCTCCTCGGTTATCCAGAGATAGGTGAAGCCTTTGCCCGATTCGTCTTTCCGGACTTCAGGTGTGAAGCCCAGCAGTCGTGTAAGTCGTTGTACCAGGTCTTCTACCACTTCACTGCCTTGTGTGGTTTCATCTACAGATCGTCTACAGTCATAGGAAATATGGCTCTCTTCTAAGTAGTTGGTTATCTTTATCGAAGTAAACAGTTGTTGGCACTGTTGGTGTATTTTTTTCTTTTGTCTTCATAGACGGCATATTCATCTGTGCTGTCGGCACAACCCTGAAAGCAGGTTATGAAAAAGACAGAGACGAAAATGAAGAATTCCCTTTTCATATAGATGTATCTTATGTTAAATGGTTTGTGTATACATATCTACGCCTTGTATCTGCTGCTGGGATACAGGTGAAACCGGGAGAGAATCATAGAGTGAACAGAGAATGTACAAATGTAGGAGTTTTTCGGAGAAAAACAAGCGAAGGGCCTGAAATATTATTTTGCATCTTGTTCTTTGTCAATTCTGCCTCCCCTTGTATACCATGTCTGAAAGGAGAATATGAAAAAGCCAGTGACCTCACGGCCCCCGACTTTTTTTGAGGAAACAGGGTTATGTATTTCCTCATTTTAGACTTAAATAATAATAGATTTATAGTGTTATGTTTATTGAATGCTTTCTATACAGACAAATTGTTACAAAAATACATAGATCGCATAGCGAAGTTGTATTTCAGTTATGTAGCTGTATAGGTTGTAGAAGATGAAAAAAAGGATAGTGTGTAAGGACTCTGCAAAGGTAAGTAACAAAAAACACATTCCGCAAAAAGTATAAGGGAAAAAATTGGTTCAAAAACGGGTTTTATTCGGATTTGTGATTTACGGGTGGAAAACCGGTCCTCCCTCACTTGCAGGGATTATTTTAGACAGAAGCACAAAAGAACATATCATAAAGGCAAGATGCTTTGGTCAGGTACATCGTAAGTTTGTACAACGCTTTATGTTCTTCTGTTCTTTTGTCTAAAAAATAAAAATAATGTGTCTCCAGGTAAGTCCATTGTAAATAACCTGTTGTTTCCGGACCTTTTGTTCCTTTTAGTTCTGGCTAATCCCTGTTTGTGCCGTTTCGGTATTGGTAGCGCAACGGGTGTTTTATCTTTGTATGTGTAACCGGTTGCGAAGAGTTTTTATCAGTTTTTCTAACCTGGGATACTGCCTGGCAGGATCTGATCCGGCAACTGTCCCGCAAAAAATCAAAAGTATGCCTTTATTTTACAAGCCCGTACAAAGTACGTTGCCGTCGGAAGACGGAATTAAGAAATGGCATCCGCGCCTGATCAAGGTAGGGCGTGTGATCGACACACAAAAAATCGGTGATATGATTGCCGAAAAATCTTCCCTCACCCCGGGGGATGTGCACAACGTGATCCGTAACCTGGTATCTGTGTTGCGCGAACAACTTCAGAACAGTCGCACAGTCTGTCTGGAAGGACTGGGTTCGTTTACTATGATCTCCAGTTCGTCTGGCAACGGAGTAGATACGCCCGATGAGGTGAAGCCGGCACAGATCAGGAGACTGCGTATTCGTTTCACCCCGACGGGTATACGTGATTCCGGAAAGAACGGTGTGACTCGTTCCATGTTTACTGGTGTTGAATATCAGCGGTGGGAGGGAGCGTTTCCTGAAGGATATGAAAATGATCCTGGTGATGATTCGGATCCGTTGGGCTGATCGGTTTTCGGAATATGTAACCCAATATGGAGAAGTGTATGAATAAAAGTAATAAATGGGATTTGGTACTGAAAATCCTGATTGCCGTGATCAGTGCCCTGGCAGGAGCTGTCGGAGCACAGACTATGGTCTGATTGTAACAGGAACTGTCTGCGAAGAGCAGGACAGTCCCTGTTTATTTACGATTTACTGATTTACGATTTACGATTTACGATTGAAAAGAGAAATGTGTTCACGGTGTCAGTAGTATATGAAGACAAAAGAGATTTACGATTTACTGAACCAACGGTCAGCGAAACTAATTACGATGTACGATTGAAAAGACAAATGTGTTCATGGTGTCAGTTATATGCATTTCTACAAGTGTATAATGTCATGTAATTTCAATTGCAATTAACTTTGCTGATCGTTGGTTCGTAAATTCTCCATTCGTAAATCTAAGATGTGATAACATGTCTTTTCAATCGTACGTCGTCAATCGTCCATTTGTAAATATTTTTGTTTTTTTAATTCGTTTTCCGCCGCCGCGGCTACCATAAGACCTATGGCATCTCTCTGGGTAGATAAAGAAGATAGTTCGTTGAGTTGTTGGAGATAGGTGATCCGGAGTGCTTGCGTAGAGAGATCGGGAGCGGATAGCGATTGGAAAAGATGGTCTGTTATTTTCCCGAATAGCAGGGATACATCGCCCCGGGAGTTAAGTGCAAATCTTCGGGGGATGGTTGTCAGGAAGCTCCGCAGGAACGCACTTTGTTTGTTAAGAAGGGTTTCTTGCTGGTTACCCAACAGTTTGTTAAGTGGCTCGTCTATCAGCCACGACGAGCCATGAAGAAGTTCTTCCAGGATAAAATCCAATGCCTGGAAGCCTGTGTCCTGATCGGTAAAATGATATCCTCCTTCGGTGTCTTTTGTTCCGGACTCCAGGTAGAATGTGCCTCCGATGTAGGAAGCATTGCTGTAGAGATAGAGGAAATACTGTTCGAGGATCTCGTCGTACATCTCGCTTATCGCCTCTTTCGGACGAGTCCAGCCGGACAGCCAGTGGTGCATATTGGCGGTGATTACTTTCAGGTTCCGGATGCCGTATTTCGAAGAGAGGATCACATCGTTTCCCAGCACATCGGCCTGTGCGGAAGGATCACTGGTGATCTCCTGCCTGCTTTCCGCGGCAAACAGATACATCGGGTTGTGCTGTCTGCTATCGACCATCCGGCGGAGAAACGCCTGCTCGTCTTCCCCTTCCGGCACCGGGGTATAGCCCCATGCTATGGCCATGTAATCATAGGGTCCCAGCCTGGGAGGGAGCATCGATACACCCTTTTCCAGATCTCCGGGTTGGGCCACGTAGTTGAACCGGGCATAGTCCATGATAGAGGCTGTAGTGCCATACTCAGCGGTGAAAGAGGCAGAACGCAGCGAATCCACAGGATAGGCAAAAGATCCGCGCATGTTGTGTTTGAGTCCGAGTACATGCCCCATCTCATGTGCCGCTACGTAGCGGATCATTTCTCCGAGCGTCTCTTCGGACAGTATCTCTTCACGTGCCGCCGGATCGCAGGCAGCCGTCTGTACAAACCTCCACTTCCTGAGTCGCTCTTCGAGGTCGTGGTACCAATAGATATCTACCTGGAGGATCTCTCCCGAGCGCGGATCTACCAGGGTAGCTCCCATGGCATTCTCTCTGGCCTTGGGGATGTAGCGAAGCATATTCACGGAGATGTCGTGTCTATCGAATTCCTCTTCATTAGGTAGCTCCCTGATCTGGATCACATCTTTAAATCCGATGGCTTCAAATGCTTTGTTCCAGTCCAATATACCTTTTTGTGCATAGTGAGATACATGGGCAGGCAAGGCCGGATCGATATAGAATACAATGGGTTGGTCCACCTCCGTAAGTTCTCCCGCCAGGTATTTGTTTTTGTCTGCGGGCTGTAGGTTCCAGCGGGTGATGTATCTGAGGCGCTCGATGGGTTTACCTTCCTGCAATCTCTTGTAGCTTCGCGTGAAATATCCCACACGCGGGTCTGCCTGCCGGAGAGGTGCCGGATCATCCATCAATAGCAGGTTGTAGTGAAGTTGCAGGGAGAAAGAGGTACTGCTTCCTGTATAGATAAGTTCCGAACGGATGTGTATCCGGTCGGGCAGGTTGCGGAAGTCGCGGATCCCACTCAGTCGGGGAGCCAGCTTTCCGGAAAGCAGCCCTGACGCCAGGGGCATCATTTCCGGTATTGCTTCGCCGAAGAACCGGGTAATATCGATCGTCACCGAAGCCGGGTCCGATCTGTGAATAGGGAAAGCGAAAGGGTATTTAGGGGTCTGGTTGGTTTGAAGACCAGCGTGTACATTCTGGCTGCTGTCGCACCACATTTCATATTCTTTTTCTTCAAAGAGCAACTGTCCTCCTTTCTCTACGAAATGAAACACTTTTCCGGGATGGAACGTCTGTCCGGCGGCGATGTGTTTGTGTCCGCTTATGTCTGCCACGCGGGTAGTCATGAAGATATCCCGATGAAATATGTTCCGGTCGATAGTCAGATACCAGGATTCGCCTTCCCGCCCGATCTCCATCGGAAAGGAAGAGGCTTTCAGATAAAGAGAAAAGAAACAACTGAATAACAGGAGTAATCCCGTCAGACAGCCTCTATTTTTGAATAGTCTCATTCGTGTCAGTCTATATGTTGTGTACCATACCGGAAACATCTCCGGTGCCAGTTAAGTCCCCCTCTTATATATACCCAGATAGTAAAGATCGTATCTATTCCGTAGCAAGTGTTGTTACCTGCCTGCCTTACTTACAAAAGTAACCGATTTGGTTCAATAAGGAGTATATCTTTTAGAGTATTTAAAGGATGAAAGGGATAGACAGGGGAAAGAGCAAGTAAATAACACACATATATACAGTATTTTAGATAAAGAAACACCTGGGTTGCCAACTCCTTTGGATCCGATATTGCAGAGGAAATATTCAGAGATATTCACCTGGTACTGCGCATGTATCACGGGCAGTTCGTTCTGAATCTCCCACTCGGGGAGAGAGAGTAGTAGAAATCGGCGGTGATACGGTAGCGGTATTCGATCACCCTGCCGGCGCGTACGGAGGGAATGGAGAATTTGATCTGTTTCTCAACGTTTTGTACTACACGAAAATCCTGAGCCACGAATTTGTAATAAATGTTTGCTTTGTCACACAGGACCAGGATACAGGCGGTGGTGTCTTTTCTGTAGGTGGTCATGGAGACTTCATCGGCAGAGATCTCTCTATAGGACAACTGAGCAGAATATATAGAACACTAACTTGATGATCCCTATCAAGTAACTAATCCGTACATCGTGCATGGTATGTTTTTTTAAATTTTTTCGTCGTTTGGAAAAACCTTCTGTACAACTTGACTGTTTAGATAGAAGTTTAATCTAAACTTTAACTTATTTTGAATATGGCAACAACTGTGAAACCATCTACTCAGAGCAAAAATACGTCCAACACTTCCAACCAGGAGATCGGACGTTTTATCGGTGCTCTTTATTCTTTTAATAATAGTTTGAAACTGTACCATTGGCACGTAAGCGGTGAAGGTAGCTATGCACAACATATTGCCCTGGATCAGGCCCTGGAAACACTGCCCGATGTGCTGGATCGACTGACCGAGACTACCTACGCGATGAAAGGAGATATTGCGATCACTATTCCGGAAACGAAGGTTCCTGAGAATATAGTGAAGCATGTACAGGATTTCTATACATATGTAGAGAGCCACAGGGATCTTTTTTCTCAGGATTTCTCAGAGTCTATCATAGATGATTGTCAGGAAACGATCCAGCAATTGCTTTACAGACTGGAAAGACTGAGGTAAGTTCCAGTTCCGACGCGTATAGAGGAAACTGCAAGGCTTATCACGGAAACAGGGCCGTCTCAAGAGTCCCGGGTTAACAAATTCACCCTTATTACAAAATACTGTAACGAGGGTGAATTTTTATTTCAGAAACTTTTTGGACAACCCTTTTTCTGTGGGTAAGATCAATGATCTGTTCTATCGTTTTTAATGGGAAAAAATGTATCCCATCGATTTTCGGTTCCGTATAATAGGATGCATCCGGATTATCACTTTTTATAATTACATCTGTTCGGGTTCAACCCCCATATCGATTCCTTCACCGGGCTTTATGGTGATATGTTCTTCCTCTAACTCATCATCATCTATATGAATATCCATCCCGTTTTCCATTGCAGAATCATCTATTTCTACAGTGACTACGTATAGTTTGTTGCGTTTGAATGTCAATGTCTGATTGGCAATGGGAAGAGCGGTATTGTCGTCTTTTTTCCAGGTTATAGACACCAAATAATCTTCGGAATAGTCTGTCTGATTGTCATATAGGTATTCATAACCGGAATGAATTCCGTAAAAGGAAATGATCTCCTTTATTTCGGTTTCAGGATGCCTGATCTGCATAGGAGGGCTATTTTCTACATTCACTTCCAGCATTCCTTCCTCAAGACCTTCAGCTATGATTTTCAGACCAAACGCGGTACGGATCATTTCGATGGTAACGGTTCCGTCTTCTACCGGAATATAATCCCGTACCACTCCATAGAAGCGGTCCAGGTTGGGACTCATATAGTGAGCTGTAGAAAGGAAAGCGCTGCCAAAAGAAATGTTGTACATATGTATATTAGATGAGTACTGGAAATCCGGAAGGATCGGAGTATTCGATTTACTTGTGGCGAAAGGCTCAGCATAGAGGTTTTCATAAGAATAAAGACGATTTTTCCCGTCTACCACCATTGTGGCTACAAATTTATATTTGTTACCTTCCAGAAGTTTGACTGTCAACCCCGTCAGATCATCAAACAACCCATAGGCGTAAGGAGCATAGGTATCACTTTCAGGAAGAGCGGTGTATATCTGTATACCGTACAGGTCATCCGATCCGTTGCGCGACAGGGGAAGTTCGGTAATGTCTTTGATCTCTCCAGCCATTCCGAAAGAGATGGTATATTCTTTTTTTCACCGGGTTCAGGAATGGGGTCGGGTGGAGGAACCATACTACTTTGCCCATTGTCACAGGCATAGAACACACTCACAAGACTTACTAATAAAAATACTTTTTTCATGATGAATAGTTTATTTAATAGAATAATGTTATTCGGGTTCCGGTTGTATACCGGTTTTGTATCTCTTTTTCGCTTCATCATCCTATGACCTCTTTCCTCCGGAGGGGTTTTCTTTTTTGTCATGTAAAGCCTGTCGGAGATGGATGTATGGGGCTGTTTATGGAGATAATCGTAAATATATTTCTTTTACAGGATCGTTTATAATAGGGTCTTTATTTGTATAGTGTTAGTTGTATGTCTGAATTATATCGTGACAAATCTATAAAAAAGAACCAATCATTCCAAATTGTTCCTTATAAAATATTCTTTTTTCTCTTTCTTCTGTCGGAAAGGATTCATTTCTGACAAAAAGGAGTCTGTGCAGGAAATACATCTGTAGAAATTTTTATATTTGCATGGTACATTATCTGATGTGGCATGAAAAAGATCCTCTTGTTTAGTCTGTTGATGTTGCTAACTGTCTGTGTGTATGCGCAGAGACAAACGATTGGCGAACGCGTCGCGCCGCCAGCGGGATATGTGCGGGAAGAGTTACCGGACGCGTCTTTCGGACGCTACCTCCGCGAATTACCTTTGTTGCCGGAAGGCAGTAAAGTACTTTTGTTTGACGGCAACGTGAAAGCCAATCAGGCGGCCGCCTATGCTGTGGTAGATATCGATATTGGCAATCGTGATCTTCAGCAATGCGCCGATGCCGTCATACGCCTACGCGCCGAGTATCTTTACCAACAGAAGAAGTATAAAGAGATCCACTTCAACTTTACCAACGGGTTCCGGGCCGATTATACAAAGTGGGCAGCAGGCAATCGCATCCGGGTAGATGGGAACCAGGTATCCTGGTATGCTGCCAGGGCAGAGGATTACACGTATCCGACTTTTCGCGCCTATCTCGACCTTGTTTTTATCTATGCGGGTACGGCTTCTCTGGCGAAAGAACTGGTTAAGGTAGACTATCAGGAGTTGAAAGCCGGTGATGTTTTCATACAAGGAGGCTTTCCCGGTCATGCCGTGATCGTAGTGGATGTCGCCATTCATCCTCAGACGGGAAAGAAGGTCTATCTGCTGGCTCAGAGCTATATGCCCGCGCAACATATCCATGTCCTGACAAATCCCGCGAATCGTACCCTCTCTCCATGGTACGAACTGGAATCTACAGCTACAGGCAGCGTCTATACACCGGAATGGACGTTTGAGAAGAGCGATCTGATGCGATTTCCCTGAAGAATGAAGAGAGAAGAGACAAGGAGAGAGGTACAAATGAATCGTATGGATATAATTTATTTTTCCAATCGTACATCGTAAACCCCTTCGCTGACCGTTGGTTGACTTCGTCGACCAACGGCTCGTCAAATCGTACATCCTTTCACCATCCCGGATTTTGTATCAGATTCGGATTCATATTTATTTCATGGATCGGGATAGGAAGTAATCTGTATGTCAATTCCCATGTTTTCATAACTCCCCAACGCAGGTTGTTGGCAATGGGATTGCTTAAACCATAGGTTTCATACAGAGGCTGGATCTCTGCCAGGCTTACGCTGGTGAGAGGTTCCCTGCCGTTTTTCTCATGGAACAGATTGACGGACGTGAGGGCTTGTACCGGATTTCCTGAAGCCAGTTGCGCTTCGGCGTTGTATAGATAGATCGCGTCGGACATCTCCGCATTACGATGGATGAGATAGGTACACTGTTCCGCGGCTTCCCTGTAATTCTCCATCCATAGTTCAAAGACAATACGATCTTCCTCCATATATTTCAGATCTGCCTGTTTGATGTGTTGGCTGACTTCGGTGAGTTCAGCGCGTACGAAGTCGTGTACTTCTGCCATCGGCGTACGTGTTATGAGGAAACTTTCATCTATAGATAAGATGCGTGACAGCAGAGGAATGTCTCCATAGAATTGGGTCAGATACAGGTGGGCTTGCGCACGGAATGCCCGGCAAAGCCATAACTCTGCTGTGAATGCTTGCCAGATCTCAGGTCTTTGTTCTGCATGATTCAGTATGTTATTGGTCACATGGATCAGATGATATGCGTCGGAGAAGAAATAAGAGATCCTGTGATCAGCGGAGTTGATTTGTTTACGTTGTTCCAATGTAGCCAATTGACTGCTGTATTCCAGATAGAGATCATGAAAACTTTCGAATTTGTCTTTGCATGCCTGTATCATTTCTTCCGGATCGGGATAGTCTGGTTCTGCGGTAGAAAGATATCTCTGTACCAGATGCACTTCTATGTAGTGTGTCTCTTTGTCTAAAGAGGCATACTCTACTTTATCGCTGTCGGAAATGATCCCGTCTCCGTTCCTATCAGCCAGTTTCGGACCACCTATGTATTTATCTACGCTGGCATAGGCGGGATAGTTATCTATCTCTTCCCGGGAGGTAAAGACTCCTGTTACTAACCAGCCGTTGTAGAGATTGGTGTATCCGCTTGGCAGACTGTATGCAATGAATCCGGCATAGTTGTTCTCCAGATCGGTGAGAGAGGCGATCCCGTTCGGATCTGTGTAGATGTCCAGGAGTTGGTTCAGTTCTTCATCGCAGAAAGAGATCTCCGCTTCTGTGGCAAGGGCTCGGACTACGGTACCATCTTCCGAAACATGGTATTCATATACCTTGAATACATATCCCCGGGTGATGTCTTCTATTTCCGGGACTATCCGGCCAACGGTGTAAATGGCGTATTCCGGAAGGATATTTTCTTCTTCCAGTTCCACACCGTTTATATATACTTTTCCCTGATCATCTACCTGAATGCTAAGTACAGACTCGTTGACGGAGAGGATACTGGTCTCTTTTCTGAGTTGTTCGCGCGTGTATTTCCCTTTCACGATGTGGCGTTCCATCAACTCCTGAGGAACAGAAGCAGGTCCTACGTCGCGGGTAATGGCCTGGTTGGTAAAGGCGAATACCGTGAGTTCTTCGTCGTCCTTCCAGGTGTCTGTGTTCATACCCTTGAAAAAACGGGTGAAGGTATTCAGGTCTTTCATCTCTTCCATACCGGAGATCAGATCCGCGAATTTCTCTTCTGTGCCAGGATTGGGGATTGGGTCCGGGCAGGGGTCGGGCTCAGGGTTATCTGTACAAGCGATCAGCAATCCGGATAAAGGCAGCCACAACAGGGCGTTGAACTTGAATCTTTTCATACATAAAATGTTTTGTGTGAATGAATCTGTGCATAGTAAGTCAAAAGGATAAAAGTAGATATTCCGATCCTATTCCGGAAAGATTCACGGGACTTTAACACATACCAGACCGAGTTGGCATCGGATCTCTCTTTTTGACAGGTTTGTGGTTGCTGTTTTTCCGGAAAATTATCTGAAATTCCGTTTTCATAGAACAAATCGGGGTGTTCGTAGATAAAATTTGTCTTATTATTTATCCGACTTTATCTTTGTCTCTGCCATGGTTTTGTATCCAACAAACCGCAGGAGTGCCCTTCGCCTTCTCTTGTATATGGTTACTTTCAGAAAGAAAAATAAGTTTGATTACTATTTAAAATGAAACACAGATGAAGAAGATCATTGGAATGTTGTTCGTAGTTACTTGTCTGACTGCTACTGTACAGGCTCAACGCGTTCAGTGGGGAGCCAAAGCAGGTTGGAATCTCTCTAATCCCAGCTTCAGCGATGACGACGCACAGGCTTATAAAACCGGAAAAAAGGTAGGATATTATATCGGTCCTACAGTGGATATTTTGCTTCCGTTGGGTGGCCTGGGCGTAGATGCTTCGGTATTGTTCTCCCAGCGCAATGTCAGAGGAGGAGAGTGGAGTACCAAGATCAAAACATTGAAACAGACCGGAATAGAGATCCCGATCAATCTGAAATACAACTTCGATGTGAACGAATATGTGGATCTGTTTGTGTTTAGCGGACCGAATCTATATTTTGATTTCGCAAGCGACAGCAAGAAAAAGACCTATATGCATGTCTTCGAAAAGAATTCTCCTCAACTGGGACTGAATATCGGTGCCGGTGTGAAGGTACTCGACCATGTACTGTTTAGTTTCAACTATGTACTTCCGTTCAGTAAGACGGCTGAGTACAGCAACTACTCCTACAAGACCAGGACCTGGCAGGTGGGACTCGGGTACCTGTTCTGAGTTTTTCCCTTCTCTTTCCAAGGTCATACGCTGACTGTATAAGTTTGTACCTGAAGTCCTGCATCAGAGACCGACAGCTGTGCTGGTTTTGCCGGTTTTTGATGCAGGACTTCAGGTACAAACCTTTCTTTTCTCGCTGACCCATGGGTTCAGGTTGTCCGGATACAGCCTATCTGGATTTTCCGGAAAAATAAAGAGAACTACTGATTTACGATTAGACGATTGACGAAGTATGATTTAAATTACATTTTCATACAGCTGTTACATACGATCATTGAAGAGAGTCAGTGTATGTGTTCGTGTGTGTGCGACTTTTTTCTCCGTTTTTTTATAGTACATCTGCAAAAAATATTCTATACCTTTCTCTTTGTAGATGGTGCAGACATCATAGTTGCCTTGGTGGTATTTGTTGCGCAGGCGTTGCCAGGCACAACCGCAGTCGCAGATAGGCAGGAAGAAACAGGTACAGCATCGCGCGTCGGAAGTCCATCTCCCATCGATCATATACTGATTGAAAAGGGTAGGGTTGCTGAGCCTTTTGTGCCGGATGTTGCCTACTATCCGGTCCGGGCGGCCCATATCATTCCAGCATTTATACAATTCTCCCGACGGACCGATCACATATCCACCCACGGAAGTAGCTACGCAGGTTCTTCTTTTGTTGAGTCTGGGAAAGTAGTCTACTTGCAGGGTGCCTTCTTTATCCAGGTTATTGTAAAAAGAGATTCTGTCTTTGGCTTCCATAGAGTCGCAGATAAGCCTTGTCTCCTGTTCGTCGTCTATGCGGATAAACCCGGGATATATGTTGAAATTACCGGATAGGCTGGCTTTCAGTTCCCGATACAACAGGGGGTAGACATACTGGTTATTTTTCCCTATGTTTACCCTGATACTTACATACGTCTTGGGTAGCTCCGATAAGATTTTCCGGATGTTTGTGAGAATTCGCTGGTAAGTGCCTTCTCCGTTGTATAGGATGCGGGTTTTGTTATGTTCCTCTTCGGGTCCATCCAGTGTGATCTGTACACCGGTAAAAGTATACTTTCTGAAAAAATCGATGACTTCTTCCGTGAAATGGTAGCCGTTGGTTACCATCCGCTGGGAAACCAGGCGGGCAGTACATTCCGTTTCTATCCTGCTGACGATCTTTTGCAGGGTCTTAAATGCCAGAAGCGGTTCCCCTCCGTACCAGTTGATGTAAAGGGTTTGAACACGCTGATGGTTGTTTATAAACCGGATCAGATGGTCTATGGTGGCATCGTCCATGGTTGTATTGGGCCTGGATCTCTCGTAACAATACGGACAACGGAAATTGCAGGCAGAGGTAGGAGCCAATGACAGGGAAAGATGTGTCGGGGTGAACGTATCCAGGTGGGTTTTCATTTCACACTGGTTGACATATGCTTCGTCTTCGCCGGGCGCGACCAATACTTTGGCCTCTCTTAATGTCTGGATCTGTTCCGGGGAAAGTGCAGAAAATGACTCGTTCTTACAGGTATCAAGTGTGTCGTATATATACTTACTGAGTTTTATAAAGGTGTTTGTGCGGGAGTTATACACCAGATAGATTGTCTGGTTATCTTCCTGGGTGCTGAATAACCGGGTATACCTGGATAAGATCAAGTCTTCCATAAAACAGGTGTTTGAGTATAAATAAGTATTTCACCGGATCTGATATACAGATTAGAAGACAGTATTTTAATGATATGCAGAGTAGTTTTCATTCCTACCTGATTGGTGTTTTTTAGTTTTACAAATACTTTTGCAGTTATGTACATGGACTTTTTATCCAGTATATTATATAAAAAATGACTTTCTCTTTTATCGTACTTTATAAAGCAGAATTCAATGCTTAAATGTCGGTTTGGTATTTGATATTTTGCGGATCTTATCAACTATCTATACTGAACTTATCATTATCAGGTATACTATTTATTGGAACACTCCGTACAGATAGCTGGAATAGCATTAGCGGATCCCCTTATGTCCACATTCGTCACCTGTATCTTGATCTCCATCATCATCATCGCTGCTATCATCACCTCCATCATTAAATTTATAACAATTGAAATTTGAACAGTCGTGGTAAGTACTGCAACTATAACCTTCACAGTTGAAAGGCTCACATTCTGGATCCGGTCTTGCTCCACCCTGGATTTGTTCTAATATATCCTTCTCCTGTTGTGTCCCTGTCCGGATTACTTCGATCTGGTTGTCTTTGTCGCTGTTTTTCAAAATGTCGTTGCTCATAACTTTTTGAATGAAATGAATGAATAACTTTTGTAATTACCTTTCAAAGGTAAATAAATACCTCAAAGTTTTCGAATCATATAAAAAAATGCATTATTATTTTTGTTTTTTTTAATAAATAAATTAACATTTTTCTGTTTTAGTTACTCAAATGACCTCTGATTGCAATGCAGTATTTTACTGATATGGATTAGTGTTTCCCCCCTCTGGTTTATTGTTGTTTTTTAGTTTTGCACACTTTTTGCATCTGTTCATCTGGATTTCTTATTCAGTATACAGAAGCACGTTACCTCATAATAAAAGTTGTTTTGCTTGTTAAAATGTTTATTACACGAAACTGTAGGTTCTATGAAGTCTCTTACATAACAAAGTGAAAACAGTAACTATGGTTGGTGGTGTATTCTCTTTGTACACATACATACACCTGTATATGGAGTAAAGACGGTTTGCTTATTTTACCCTACAACAAAAGGCTACCTCATTTTGAACAATATTCCATAAGTTGGACAAAACTATTGGGGCACAGTTCATTTTGAGGCAGCCTCTTATGGTTTTATATATACTTATACAGCAAGTATGAGATACACAGAATAAAGTGTATGCATATGAATCAGTACGGCTATAAGTGTAGGTCAATGTATGGCGAACAAAATCTTAACAATCTCTTGGAAAAGACTTTGCTCATCGGGTTCAGAAAGAGCCCAGACGTATTCTTTCGCTTTCAGCTGCCCCTTTTCCTTTGTAGGTCTTCATCTTGTTGAAGTTGTATCTGACAGAGACGTAGACAGAGCGGTTGTCGTTGTTGGCCGATTTATAGTAATGTACATTTTCATAGAACATGTCCCATTTTTCCCTGTATGTGTTGAATACATTGTCTGCTCCCAGAACCAGGGTGAGTGAGTTGTTGAGCAATCGTTTCTGGAGGCGTACATCTACATACGAATTCGCCTGGTCTTTGGAAAAACCTCCATGATGTCCCTTCTGATATTCTCCCTGCACCACACATACGAATTGTTTCGGCAATCTCAGGACATTGTACAGACTCACATAGACATACGGCGTATTGTATCTTTGAGTCTGTCCCTGATATTCCGTACTCAGGAACTGTTTCTGAAAGCCAAGGGTGATCCCGGGATTCCAGATCTTGAAAAAGGTAGGGTCCCACACAACAGACAGATTGATCTGTTTATAATCTTCCACACTCATGAATGTAGACAGTGTCACCGGACTATCCGGCTCGAACTGTCTGATGATGAAAAAAGAATTGTCTTTGATGAATTTGAACGAGGAGAGCAGGTAGAGGTTGCCATAGGACAATGTATAATTCAGATCGTTGACAAATGAATTTTTCAATGCCGGATTTCCCCCTTCGTAAGAAAAAGGCGAATTGTACTGGATGTCTCCGCGCAATTGATAGTAAGAAGGTCTGTTGGTTGTTCTCCGGTAACTCAGAGACATATTTATCTTCCTGTCTAGCAGAGAGTAGGAGAGGGTACCTGTGGGGAATACATGGTCGTAGGTCTTGCTTTGCTCCTGATTTTTGATCCGATCCAGATAGTAATCGAATCCCAGATGCTCATACCTGACTCCGGCATACGCGCTGAAATGGTTATGAGTATATTGATAGGCGATGAACAGCGCCAGGAGGTCTTGTGTATTTTTGGTATGACGCTGGGGCAAATCCTGTTGCAGCTCTTCGTTATCGTTCTGATAGCTGGTTTTGTTGTGTGTATAGCTATATTCCCCTCCGAACTCCAACTGTCCTTTTCCTATCTGGCGGTTGATATCCAGTTTCACTGCTGCCAGGTTGTATCGGCTGTTGCTGTAGCTTCCGGTGAGTTCCACGATGTTTTCCGGATATACAGTCGTAAAAAGTGCGTCTGTAGAAGAGTTGCCGTGCGCGTAGTCCGCATTCAGATGGATACGGAACTCCCCGGCCCGACCACTGTAGAATGCGTTCAGATAGCCATTCTCCCCGTCGGGCCGATAGTCTCCGGTGTTGTTCAGATCTGTCTGATAGATTCCATCCTTTTCGTAAGACAAGGTGCTGCGAATATCATAATTGCTTTTGCCCATCCAGGAAAAATCATATTTCACTCCCAGGCTGTGGTCCGGGTTCAGGTCGTAATTCAACCCCAGACCGGTTCTGTATCTCAGGTTGTTCAGATCCAGTTCCGTGCGTCCGGCCACCTTATGGAAGTGATGGTCTGTAACGGTGGTGACATTGTCCTGCCAATTACGGGTTCTGGAGTCCCACACGGCAAAATTTCCGAACAGGTCCAGCTTGTTGGTCGTGTAATTGAGGTTAGCCAGGGCACTTTCGTTCCACTGCCGTTTCTTTTCCAGTTTCGTGTATACAGCACCCGACCACCCTTCGTCTTCTCTTTTGAGTGTAGTGATCCGGATCACTGCGCTCACCGAAGCCGGATATCTGGCACCCGGCGAGGTGATCACCTCTATGTTTTTGATCTGTGAAGAGTTTAACTGTGCCAGTTCTTCGTTGCTACGCACTTCGCGGTTGTTGATATAGATCAGTGGAGTACCTTTTCCAAACACCTCTATATTGTCGTTCCTCACATTCAGTAAAGGCAGGCTTTTAAGTACGTCCGTAGCATTTCCCGCGTCTTTGAGAGGGCTGTTGTTGATATTTGCCATAAGAGAGCCGGCTTTCATGGTGTATGGACTCCTTCTGGCGGAGATCACTACTTCATCTAAGACTTGCGCGCTCTCGTTCATTACAATAATTCCCAACTGCGGTTGATCTACAGTCAGGATCTTACTATCGTAGCCTAAGCAGGATATTTCTATCAGGATCCGGTCAGGCGAATGTTCTCCGAGCGGCATACTGAATTTTCCTTCTCTGTCGGTTATGCACCCCGAGAGGAACAGGGAGTCTTTCGCGGATTTCATTACTACATTGGCAAACTCCACAGGGGTTTGTTGTCCGGATTGTACAATCCCTGTGATGTGGGGTGTCTGTTGTGCCAGACTGGTAAAGACAGAGCCAATCCAGCAGATAAATAGAAAAAAAGTCCTTCTCATGTTTATTTTGTTTTCAATAGTTTGTTCCCCTTGATGGATCTTAGAGATAAAAAATGTCATGTTTTTGTGTCAATGATCAGCCTCTGTCTTACATTCGTTTTATTTCGGATTCTCTGGTGCTGCTTCCTTTGTATGTATTTTCTGATGTGTTAAACCTATAACGTACAGTAACAATGAAATCCCCTTTTTCATATGCATTTTCCATAAGTCATCGTTTATGTAATCCAGTGTATATCGCGAATAGTCTGCCTGGTTACGTTCAATAAAAAGAACATAGGTTCCATCGATGTTCAGTTTGCTATACCTATACCCTGGCTATAAATTGGGCCCAAATTTGAGGATTTTTCCCTATATTTCCAATAAATGAAAGTATATTTTCCAGGTGTTTCTTGTTTTTACTACACAATTTCTCATTGGGCTTTTCGCATTATTTGCATATAGGTAGGTAATGGAGCATGCTACAGACCGGGTATTGTATTAATTTGTACAGGATTGGCCAAAGAGTTTATAGAAAAAGGCTTTGGATCTTGTATACAGGTTCTTTTCTTTTGCATCCATAGAGGGAAAAAAGGGGGTTTTGGAAGAAAAACCAGGGCAATGCCGCGAATCCACATGGTTTCTATTTCCTGGGGCAGGTATTCCATAAGTCCGAAGGAGGGTTCTCCAATTACAAAACGATTTTCATACATTCCATAACAGATTGCGAAACTTTTCTCCGCAAATTCATTTTCAAAAAATAATATACAGGAGTGCGGAGTATGGATAGCTGCTTCAGGGTATATATTTGAATATGGGCTTCAAAGCCGATTCGAATAGCTGCCTTTTTCAGATCGTTAAGTGTTTCCAGCGATGGGTCATCCAATGCCAGCCATCTATGAAACTCAGCCGTGCTCTATTCCTCGTTATAGAATCTGATGATGGAAAACAGGCAGGCCATCCCATTGGAGTATTTGCCTGCCTGTGTGAAACTTCTTTCTATTTTTTCCATAATTATAGGTAATTTCTACTTCTGCATTTTCATACATTGTTTTGCAACACTTTATCTTGCCGGAAAGAGAAGTTATTCAAATTCTCATTATCGTTTTTTCCTGCAATAGACAGGTTGTATTTGTGACCTGTCTGACCAGTGAGCGGTCCATTTATACCCGATCTTATCCTGTTGAAAAAGATCAGGGTGGGTCAGTCTATGATCCTGTATATAGCCTGTAATCCTCTCTTTATTTCCCATATGATTACAACATGTATACAATTCGCCTGAAGATCCTATAACACAGGCTGCGAAATTATTTTTGAACTTTTGATGATAGTTTCGGACAATTTGTATCGGGATAGTACCATTTGTCCTGTCCAAAAACTTTAACCGTTTCTTTCCAGCAAACCTGGCGTACAGAACGACATTTTACAAATTCTTTACAACTACTGCACAAGGAATCCTTTGGATATTCTTCCTGAGGCAGGTCAAATAATCTTTTGGATTTCTCTGAATTCCAAACCTCCAACAGTGTATTTTTAGTGATATCACCTAAAATAAATTCGGGCATCCAGTAGAATTCTTCACAAAGAGTTACCTGCCCGTCTGGTAAGATAAAAAATCCCGAATAATTACCACTACACAATCCTCTTTTGAAAAAATCGGAACGACCTGCCTTTGGATCTTTTACGTCATTATTGTTCATTGGTCGTACAGATCTGATCGGATAATTGACTTTATCTTTTATGGAATCTGTAAACAAGCCAATGGCTTCCATATTTTCTTCCCGCGGTTTTATATTGTCATAATTCTCGGTAAGATATAACGAGGAACCTGCTTTATCTATTTTCCATTCTATGATATTATCCAGCTTTTCAATAAAATCGTATATAGATTTTATATCTTCCGGGGTATCATTCAGACGATTGAGTACAGTATGAATGAAGACTTTGATATGATATTTATTTAATAGTTCAAGCGTATGTTTTATCTGTTCCACATAGGAAGTCCTTACTCCGAGAATACGAGTCAGATTTTTGTCTATTAATGTATCCAGAGATAGCTGCAGGTCTTTGATTCCCATATCCGCCAGAGTTTTTATATCCTCTTCAGCCAAAGGGATCTTTGTAGAGAGATAAGGGTTGTATCCATATTTGTGGAATTCTATCAGCAGTTCACGCCAGTTTTTATACATAAAAATTCTCCGCCAATCACATCAAAAGTCCTGACGTTTAACTCCCTGGCTTCCCGGATGAGTTGCTGGATTCTGGGGAAGGGTATCTGACAATCTATTTTTTTTCGTCTGTCGGCATAGCAGTAGAAACAGTTGGTCAGACATTTGTTATTGACCATCAAAGTGATACTGCTGGGAGTAAGATGTCTTTTCAGTCGGAGATCTACATGTGTATCTACAAACATTTCAGGGGTATATGGGGTAATATCTCCGGTTGTTTGAGCAGAAATTAATGTGTTGGGCGGGAATGTAGAAGGTCCTTGTTTGGAATGAACTGTAATAAAAGAATTATTATTTTTCAGTTTTTCAACAAAATTATAAATAAGCTTTTCACTGACGTGGAGATATTCTGCAGCTTTCCTGACGCAAGAGTGTGTATCTTCTCCATTCATAAAGATTAATATCATAGCGTGCATGGGATGAATGAAAGTCTCAAATGCATCCGGAATAGGTAATGATCTTCCTAAGTATTTGGCCATGATCAGGGTTCTGCCTGAATCAGGTTTCATCAAGTAATCCGGATTAAATAGAATGGTATTGTTCATGGGGCGATATGTTTATAAATGAAATAGAAACGGAAGAAGATTACTTGCTTTCAGGAAAGCAAGTAATCTTTCTTTTTTCTTCTAACGTCCTGAGTAAGTTTGTATAATAAATAAGGCCGTGAAAATTCTCTGAATGCTGATCAAGACTTTATTTAATATGTATTCAGACGTTAACTTGCTTATTTAGAGCATACCACCGGAATAGCAAGCCCAGCTACAGCCTGTACATTCTGTTGCACCACCTTCTACTTCGCTGATCTCAGATTCCAGTAATTGTTCTGCGTCAAAGTTTGTTTCTTCTACCTTAGGAGTTACTTCATTTGTGTTTTTCAATTCTTCATTTTTCATAATTGTAAAATTTAATAAAATTAATTATCCTACTCTGTTATTGGTTTTTCGGATACACCATATTATTTTAGTACTAAAAAAAATCGTATGATACATAAAGGGGTGAAAATTATTTCATTCCTGATCAGGATCTTATCTGATATTTATCGAGGGTATTTTTTTAGAGCGGTTTTCCAGCGTAGCAGACAAAGCTGCAGCTTACACATGCTGTTGCGCCGCCTTCCACTTCACAGATCTCAGATGCTAATAATTCTTCGGCATCTATATGTGCTTCCTGCACATCAGTGAGCAATCCACTTTTTTCTTCAGTTGTGTTTTTGTAATTGTCGTTCTTTATAGTTGTAATATGGAAAAGAATCTATTTTATTGTATGAGTTCTGTTTAAAAGCTACTGTCTATTTCAGAATTAAAAATTGATCCGATAATAAATTACGAATAGCAGTAATTAATTTATTCTGCAGGGAAATGTTGTCTACATTTTTATTTACAGGGAGTGAGCTTTTTATAATTTCAGCTACAGTAAGTGATGATTTCATCTGCATGAGACTATGGAGAAAATTTCCATACATTTTCAATAAAGAATATTCTATTCTGAATGATCCCGTAGCCAACAAGCTTGGATAAAATACTATTTTTTCTGTTTTATATACCTTTTCCTTGTCCATATTCTCTGTCTGATATACCAGGGGAATGTCATATATATGTATGTAGGGATTGGGCATTATTTCTCTATCGACTATCCATTGATTGTCTTTATCTTCATTAAACAGGTCCAAAACAGCTTTGATATTTCTTTGTTCGAACTCCAGAAATTCAGGGAGAGATAAGGACTCATATTTCTTCTTTTGCATTTCTAAGGCTTTCTCCAGTGAAGAAGGATCTGGTTTCAAGTGTTTTATCATGTCTGCATCCATATCTTTAATTGTTTTTTTTGACAATATCAACTATGCTGTTGTAGTATTCCGGATATTCGTACCACAGGCGTTCGGCTACTCTTTCTCCTATGCGATAAGTCCTTTTGTGATAGCCCAGGGTATGGATGTATGTTTTTCTATAAGGGAGAGATGCGAATTGCACCAGTTCGGAAAAACTTGAATCTATTTTATGATTGTAGAAATACTTTATATTTATCCCTTGTTTGACAGATAGTTTATAAAAAATATTGCTCGAAAATAGTATTGATATATCCATCTGCATGTTGTCCGCGGGATTCGATCCGTTCTTTGTTGGTGGCTATGAACTCAAATACTTTATTAGTATAGAGTTGAAAAAAATCAATATCATTGCCTCCTAAAATTCCGGCATTTGCCTCAATAATGTCTGGATCATATCTGGGATTAAGATAAGGCTCAAATTCAAACCCATTAGCAACAAGTTGCTTAGCATACAGGATGTTGTGCTCATAATTCTCTTCTTTATTCTGAGCGATGAGTGGAGCCTGGGCGAAGCTGTCCGGAAATTTATCCCATATATATACATCTCCGTCTACATGAAGGAAAGGTTCTTTCTGGAGAGAATAAGTATATACTTTACCTAATGCCCATAAAGTCGGATTGTATTCATTCAGATCGTCCAGAACCACATGTACCTTATCATAAGGAAGCTGGAGTGTATCGATAAGGAGTTCTTTGCCTTTTTTGTCTGTATATAATTCTACAGAATCATAAAACTCTTTGAGTTTCAGGCAACTCAATGCCCAGCTCATAAGGTAAAATGCTTGATGACTCCATCCGCCTGTCTCCGTAGCAGGTTTGGACCACAAACTTTGTATGATTTTCATAAGTCGTATTAAATTAAGGGAAGTGAGTGAATGTGTTGTTTATCTTTCGATCTTGATGATACCGGAATCTGTATCGCTATTGTTCAATTTTTTATGATTGGTCTTATATTTTTTACCGAATTCAAAATTGTAGGAGAGTCTTATCACTAACATTCTCTCTGCCTCTTTTATATAGTCGTAGGATACGACTCTGGCCACAGAACTTTCTCTCTCGTATCCGGTCCTGTAATTATTTGAAAAGGGATACATCATGATCACTCCCGCCTGAAAATTGTTTTTATTATAACCCAGTATGAGAGTCGTCGCATTTGTACCTTTCTGAATAGTTTCTCCGAACAGTGTATTCTGAAATTTTCTGTATTGGATACCTAAGAAAAGACTTTTGTATGAGAATGTCCCCATAATATTCATATACAAATCATTATATTTATGAGAGTAAGAATGTCCTTTCGAAATAAAATTGTTGTATCCTCCGTTTATGTGCACCGAAAAGAAGTTTTGTATTCCAAAGATCGTCAGATCGTTCATACTTATGTTGATCTCTGTATTGAATTGCTTAAAGTATTTCTGATTTTCATCCATAAACACAATCTTATCATCTTCAGAGAATATACTTTCCATGATGGGATGATTGTGATAGAGATACCGTGCATTCAGGCTACTTCTGAATTTTTTATAAGAATAGCTGTATGTCAGGTTGTTGTTGTAGACCCGGAACGTTTTCAGGTAAGGATTTCCTCTACTGATCTGAATGGTATCGATCGCTTGTTCTACATCTGTCAGGGAACCTAAGGTTGGTATGGATGGCTGGATATTGAATGCATATCTGATGAATGAACTTGGATGGGGGCGGTAGCTCAATTGTATGGAAGGACTGAATGTATAGTAATCATTCTTTTTATCACTTTCTTTGAAATAAGAGCGCGTGAGGCCGATCCCACCTGAATAATTAAATAATTTGATTCGTCCCTGTACTTCCGAGAAGATATATGTCTCCGCCTGATTCATATTGGATTGCGCTTTTATCGATCCTTTGTACATATTTTCGGCTCTCATCTGGAAATGTTTGATTCCCGAGCTGATTTTTACATGTTCGAATTCTTTATCATATATCCCTTCACCGATCACAGAATATTTTTTTCCATCGATGACAGACAATATATCTGAGATAGTTGTATGGTTTTCGGTATACTCGTTGTATCCTCTTTCATTGTGTGTATCGATAATGGTACCCATCAGGTTAAATTGTATATTCTGTTTATTAGGGAGTGCCTGCTGATAGTACAAATCCAGTGAAGGAGAATAGCTTGTTTCTTTCAACCGGGTACGGGAAAAGATAGGTACATCATTGGTATTGGACCACAACTTAGCACGTCTGTTGTTATAGGGAGTATTTGATAAATCGTTCCTGAATACGACATTGAATGTGTACTTATCCGGATCAGACAGGTTGTAGGTAAGGTTTATATGGTTGTCGAAGTTTTTACTTTTATCATTGATCCCTTCCTGATAACGTTCAATAGTCCCGTCAGCCAGATGAAACGTCTCTACTACATCACGTCTTCTTTTTGTATAACCTCTGTTTCTATTATTGTAACTTAGACTCCATTCCGATTTTTTATTGTTGTACCGGGTAGTCAGGAAATTCTCTCCCCATAAAACCAGAGGTGCATTAGAGGTTTGAATAGCGATCTGCCCGCCATCTTCTCTTTGTTTAGTGATGATATTAATTACGGCTCCCAGGTTGTAGTCGTTGTACCGGCTTCCCGGATTCTCAATATATTCTACTTTTTGAATATCCTTGGCAAGGATAGATGCCAGTTCACTCGAATTGACCTCTATTCCATTGACACGAGTCTGCACATGTCCGCTACTCATTTCCAATGATTTGGATACAGGATCTACATACAGACGTTCAATCATCATATTATTCAGCAGATCGTATGTGTCATTGGATCTTTTGATCTGGCTTTCAGTGGGCAGAATGATCTGCCGGTCCACCTTCTGGATCACATTATTTGCAGAGACTGTTACTTCATTTAATACAACCGACGATTCTGTCATTTCTATATCTCCCAGATCCAGAGATTTATTCAGGTTTCTCAGATCTATTTGAGTAGGAATGTACCCCATATAGTCTACGGTCAATGTATAATTACCCGGTTTGGGAGCGTTTAAAGTAAACTTCCCTTTCTCATCCGAGTAGGCGTATGCCACAATCAAAGAACTGTCGTCTGAGAGAGAGACAGTGGAATATTCAATAGGGACAACAGAATTATTTTCTTCCTAGACCACCCGTCCTCCGACTGATATATTCTGGGCATTTACAGGACAGGAAAAGATCATCCATGCAATGATCGAATTCCGGAGGGTTATGATAATCGATTTCATGTCGTTTTAATTCTTAAATATACTTCTTAATATTACAAAGAAACCGAATGATAGTCCGGAAATCCCGGATTGATAATTCGTATTTTTATTTTAACTTTTTTATTGCCTTTGTCCTGATTTGTTGTAGATTTATATCTATGGATAGGTTTTTAATCCGTATAGATAAGGCGTAGTGTAAAAAAGTAGTATAAAATAAGCTATAGGTCAGGATTTAAAAAATACCGGATTTGGAAAAACGATTAGTGTGATTCCTCGTATCCACATTTTTTCTATTTCCTGTGCAGGATATTGCATCAAGCCAAAAGAGGGTTCTCCGATGACAAAACGTTGACCGTACATCCCGTAGCAGATGACAAATTCCTGCTCTCCGATCTCATTTTCAAATAACAGGACAGCAGGAGTCTGTAATTTTTCCAATTGTTCTATGCTATATAACCTTATGTCTGTAGTAAGGTTCACCTCTGTAGCAATCTCTCTGATGCGGGCCAGAGTAATCTGATCTTCTTGTGGAGACTGATGAGAAAAGAGAGAACGAAGTGGAAATCTGTTGTCATAAAACCGCACAATAGATGCCAGGCAAGCCATACCATCCGTACAGTTTACCGCAGGTGTGAAGGTTCTCTTTATTTTATCGATCTGTATCCTATCCATTTGTTATTTATTTATATCCCAGATTATTTTTCATGGCCGGAGAGAAGGTACACCGTGGATCCGGATAGTCCCAGCAATCTTTTCCGTAAGCTTTGATGATATCGCTCCAGCATCGGTTGCGCCGGCGGAAACAGGAGTCGAACAAACCACACTCTTTGCAGCGACTTTTTTCCTGAATGTCTTCGCGCGAGAGGTTGGCCAGGTGAGAGGCCTGTGGCGAATTCCATACCTCGGCCAGTCCGGAGTGGGTAACATCTCCGATGATAAATCTAGGGTTCCAGTAAAGTTGTTCGCAGATCGTCACTTTACCATCCGGAAGAATGAACATGTGCGTATTCAATGCCGAACAGGCTGCTCCATGGAAATGAGCACTTCCGTTTATTTCCGTGTGGAATTTTCTGTGGATCAGGTCTCTGTTGAGCAGGATCGGGAAAGGGGCGGCAGGACGAATAAACTCTTCGATGTATGCGAACATCTCTTCTATCTCTTGTCGGGTGGCTTTGAGACGGGAGAACTCCTGATAATCGGCTGTGATGGAATTGCTAACCGGATTTATTCTCCAGTCTGTCAGGTGCTCCAGGGTGCAAAGGAACCGGAACAGGTCGGTCAGCGTCCGGCGGTTGCAGTTGTAGGTGGTGAGCACGGAAGATACCTGATAGGGAAGCCCACTCTGATCCAACAGACGGATGCTCCGGAGCATCTCCTCCGAATAAGAATCCTTTACCCGCAACGTCTGTCGCAGGATTTCCGGGTCACAGGCATCTAAAGAGATCTGGATCACATTCCGGTATCCGGTTTCCCGCAGCCGGTGGATCTGCTCTGCTGTGAGTGGCATTTTCGTAGACAGGAACTCCGGTGCCATATCGTTTCTGACCAGCTCACTGAGGATAATGTCCCAATCGGGGTGCATCAGTACCTCACCTCCCATCAGGTTGATGTGTTTTACCTGCAGGTGAGCAGCCTCCTGTATGAGCTCCAGTATGCGGGGAGTAGACAGTCGCTGACTGACACGGGTAGAGGTATCCGCATAGCAATATGCACACTGTGTCAGGCAACGATTGGTGAGCATAAAGGTGAGCAACAGTGGGCCGGAATAGAACCTTCCGGAGGTAAGGTCCAGCTTGCCACATAGCAGCGCGTCCGGAGACAGTTGCTGGAGAGAGAGGTGGCCCTCCATCTCTTTCCGTTCGACAAGGGTACGTACGGGAAAGTAGATGGTATGCTCTTTCCAGGTGGTATAGATCAGCTCCTGATTTTGAATATAGGAGGATATAGCCTTTTCCATATAGGCTATATCCTTATGAAAATATTCGGCAAGCAACCGGAGATTCTCCTCATAGCTCCGGTCGTGGGTAAAGAAACTCAGCATCACAGCCTGGATGGGATGGATAAAGGTATACCAATCCTGTGTCTTTTTCTCAAAGGTCTGACTCTTTGAGAAAAGAACGATCCGGTGCCTGTCGTTTCTTAACCGATAGGAGGGATTGAGTATATATGTCTTATTGGTCTTTCGCATGTTCCAGGGAATTATCTTTACCGTCGCTGTTGAGTCCGCCCACGTAGCAGCCCAGTCCGCAATATTCTTGTCTATCATCCGGATCTAGACCTCCCTGTATGTTGATAAGCTCATCCAGTTCGAGCTGCTCATCTTCCATGTACCTCTCTTCGGCAGCATGTAGTGGGGAAGAGATCTCTGTTTTTCCTGATTTTTTTTCCTGATTTTTCATTTTTGTTTGTTTTTTAGTGAATAATTTTATGGAATTAAAAGGGGGTTCCTATACAGGAAGCCGCGATACAAGTGTCTTTTGTGCTTCCCTCTTATTTTTGTTTCAGCAATTGATAAATGGGAGTAAATATCCGACTGAGAATGCTCCTGCTGGATGTAATGATCTCCGCGTTGCCTGAAAGGCCTACTTCGTAACTGATCTGTTTGCGCGCCGTGGTCATCAGGTCGGCCGGCAGAGCGATCTCCACCGCGTAGCTCCTGTTGTAGGGCACATACGATAGGGAACTTACCTCACCCACCAGATACCCATAGGTATGGGCAGGATATTGGGCCAGTTCGATATTGACCTTATTACCGGGTGTGATTTCCGCCACTTCATGCTGGGAGAGCCGGATGTGTCCCACAGGGTGTCCTTCCCGTCCGGACATGACCGAACAGATGGTATCCCCTTCATTCACAAACTTGCTCATGCTCCAGCTCTTACCCCAGATCACCGTGCCCGGATTTTTTGTTTTGATCAGATACTTGTTCTCCCAGGTCTGTAATTGGTTGACCATGTTTTCGTAGGCCAGTTCCAGCATCCTGCGGTTTCTGGCCATCTCCATCTTGTGCTCCATCTCCAGTTCAAACAGTTCTCTTTTCACTTTCAATAGGGAGAGTTCGCTGGTTTCCCGGCTCTGTTCGAGGATACTGAGTTCCTCCTGTAGGTATTTCTTTTTTCCGGATAGAGATCGAATTCCTGAAAGATCATACAGGTACGTACAGCCTGTGTAAACTGTTCATAAGCCCCTGCCATCTCTCCCATGATCAGGTTAAACGGATATTCACGGAGTTCGGAAGGATCGTTGGTACGGTAGTACCATTCTACCTTAGTGAGCAGTTTGCAAAACTTTTTCACATCTTCCAGAGCAGCGGTGTTTTTGAGGATCCCTAATGTATCTCCGGCTTTTACCTGCGACTCATTTTCTACGAAAAAGTGATCCAGGGTTCCGGAGGTATTGGCGGTGATCCACTCTACGTTGGCTATATCGTCGATGGTAATGTTCTGTTTCACAATATCGGGATAGCTGAACAGCGCACTGCCGATGATCAGGAAAGCGATCAGTCCGTAGACCACATAACTTCCGGTGTGGATGAGCCAATGGGGCGGATCGCCCAGCATGTCGTGGTTTTCCCGCGTATAGAGTTCTACCTGGTTCACCTTCTCCGGATCGGGTTTGTATATTTCTTCCATGATGTTCTGGTTTATTCGTTCAATTCCAATTGATTCTTTACTAATCCGTAATAATCTCCCTGTAGAGCGATCAGTTCTTCATGGGTACCACTCTCTATGATGTTTCCCTCTTTGAGTACTACAATGCTGTCTGCGTTCCTCACTGTACTCAGCCGGTGGGCGACGATCACTACGGTTTTGTCTTTGAAAAAACGGTCCAGGTTGTTCTGGATCACCTTTTCGTTGTCTGTGTCTAAGGCATTGGTCGCTTCATCGAAAAACAGATAATCGGGGTCGCGGTAAATAGCCCGCGCGATGAGAAGCCGTTGTTTCTGGCCCTGGCTCAGTCCCTGTCCGGTGCTGCCGATGCGGGTGTTGTACTTGAGGGGCAGTGACTCGATGTAGCCGCGTATATTGGCCATCTCCGTAGCATAGAGCAGGCGTTCTTTGTCTATGATATCGGTGTCCGGCGCAATGTTGTTGGCGATGGTATCGCTGAATATAAATCCTTCCTGCATCACCACTCCGCAATGCTTGCGCCGCTCTTTGAAGCTGATCTGGCTTAGCGAACGATCGCCGATCCGTATCGTACCTTCTGTCGGAGGGTAGAATCCCAGCATGAGTTTGATCAGGGTGGTCTTGCCACTTCCGCTCAGTCCGACTATGGCAGTAGTCTTTCCGGCGGGGATATCTAAGGTGAGTCCTTTGATCACCTTTTTAGACTTCTGCGAACCGTAGGTGAAAAAGACATTTTGCAGGATGATAGAGTCTTTGCCGGAAATCGAATCGGTCTGTTCCGGATCATTGATCTCTTCGTCCGGATTGCCGTGGATCTCTCCCAGACGCTCTAAGCTGAGGCGGGCATCCTGTGCTTGCTGCATGAAGACAACAACCTGCTGGATGGGGCCTTGCATCTGTCCGATGATGTACTGAATGGACAACATGATGCCCAGGGTAATCTCTCCACTGAGTACGGCGGTGGCAGACAAGACGGTGATAAGTATGTTCTTGACTTCGTTGATCAGTACCGCACCCACCTGTTGCCATTGCTCCAGATTGAGCGAACGGATATTGATGTGGAACAGCGAGGCTTGTATGTTCTCCCATTCCCAGCGTTTCTGTTGTTCGCATCCGAGCAGTTTGATGTCCTGCATGCCGTAGATCAGCTGCATCAGGTTGTTCTGATTGATAGACATCTGTTCGAAATTCTTTTTATTGAGGTCGGCCCGTTTGTGCATGAACAGTTTCACCCATCCGATATACAGTATGCTGAAAAATAAGAAGATAAGGAATATCCTCCAGTTGTATATCGCAAGTACGACTCCCAGTACGAGGACCGTTACTGTAGAAAACAGGATATTCAGTACCGATTGGGTCAGGAATCGTTCTATTACCCGATGATCTTCTATTCTGCGGATCAGGTCACCGGCCAGTTTGCTATCGAAAAAACGCATGGGCAGGCGCATCAGCTTGGCCAGGAAGTCGGAGATCAGTGCCACATTGATGCGTGTACTGATATGCAACAGGATGGTGCGGCGGATCACTTCCATCAGTGTGCGGCTGAACACCAGCATCAGCTGTGCCAGCAGGATCAGTTGAATGAAGCTGAGGTTGCGATGTCCAATGCCCTGGTCTACGATGGTCTGCGTCAGGAAAGGAAAGACCAGTTGCAGAACACTTCCTCCGAGCAATCCGAGTATAAGCTGGATCACCATCTTCTTGTAGGGACGTACATACCTGAACAGATACCAGAGCGAGAGTTTCTCGTATTTAATGGGTTCTGTCTCGTAAAATTCGGGAGTGATGTCGAGCAACATAGCGATTCCCTTTTCTACTCCTCCCTGAGAAGTACTGATCCAGCAAGCCTTGAACTCATTCTCTTCGTATTTCAGCAGACCATAGGCCGGGTCGGCAATGTAGAAGAAGGTTTTGTCTTTTTTCTTTTCTATCTTGTACAAGACTACAAAATGGACCTGATTCCAGTGTATGATACAAGGCAGCTTGGATTGTTGTTTCAGTTTGTCGATAGAGGTACGCAGCACGGTGGCCCGCATGCCAATGGCAGCGGCAGCCTCACTGATACCCAGCATATTCACTCCGGTGCGCTGGATGTATGACTGTTCGCGCAGCTGCTGTACGGAAAATTTTTTGCCGTAGTGCCTGGCTATCATGCGCAGGCAGGTAGGGCCACAGTCCATCGCGTCTAATTGTCTGTAAAATTTGAATTTCATAGGTGTGTTGTCGTAATAAGTGCCAGCAGGCGGTCTGCCACCTGTTCCAGGTTTTTATTTTCCCGGTCAAACCAGCGTTGTGTCTGTTGTGAACTCTCTCTGAATCGCTCTCTGTTATTCAGGATCTCCTCGATCTGTTGCTCGAACTTCCGGGGAGTGGTTTTGCGAATGTCGGCATACATGCCCAACCCTGCGTTTACGTATTTCATTGCATTGGATCGATGTTCTGTATGTGCCGGCGGCGGATAGGTGACCATGGGCAATCCGGCGTATACACTCTCGATCAGTGTATTCAGGTTGCCGGTGGTAAGGGCCACGTCGCACAGAGGCAACAGCACCGGCAGGTCCAACAGACGATAGATCGCCATATTTTCCGGGATCGGGAACAGATTTTTTACCATCTCTGCATCATGGGTCAGCAGAATAAGCTGGTAACGGCTGTTGGTCATGCAACAGTTTTTGATTACTTCATAGAACTTTTTTGTGTACCTGCCCGGCTCTCCCTCCTCCAGCAGGCCGACAATCAGTATATGCGAAGGATCGTTTTTCAGGGTCGGTACACGCTCCAGCAGGTGCTCCATGCGTGGAGAGGTAAAGGGAAAGTGGTATACCGAAGGGGGTAGACTGATCACCGGTACCTTCGGAGAGGCTGTCTCTCCCAGTTGTGAAGTTGTCAGATAGACAAACCTTATTCCTCGTTTGTGGTAGAAAGCGGCTTTTGCCTGTAAATGATAGTCGAGCAATACCAGATCGGGAGCGAACCACCGAAGGTCGTCGGGATACAGAATGCGTCCGACACCCTTTTCGAGCAAGCCGGAGGTGAAGACAGAATCGGACGAATCGGTGTAATACACCTCATTTCCCTGCTCGTTTAACAAAAGAGCAAGTTGCAGGGTGATCCGAATATGCCCCGTCTCCGGCAATATGTCGAAAAGGAAAGTATACATCTTCTGGTTTTCCCTCAGGCCGTTTCGCTGATAAACTTCTCTTTACAGGCCAGGCAGCGGATGTTGCCCAGGACCGAACACAGGTCCTGCCCATCGTAATAATAGGTTTCCCTGTAAGCATTGTATTCGATATCCAGCATCAGTTCATTCCGCATATAAGACAGATAGTCGAAGAATACCGAACGGGAAAGATCTATTTTTTCGGCGAAACGCTCCGGATTTCCGGTACATCTGCGTTGGATCAGCGTATCCATGTATAGGATTTTTTTAAGATCTATATACTTCATAACAGTTAGTTTTTATAGTTTACAAGTCAATAATAGCTTCTTACAGGTCGAAAACACCTTGAAGATAGTCACCGTATTTATTGGTTAATTCAAGGACGTAGGTGCCGTTGGGCAATGAATCTACAGGGATCCATATGTATGCAGTTTCTGCTGCGGGGACTTCTTTCTGGAATACAACTGTTCCGATCTCACTAAGTATACGGATCGTTATATCGCAGCTGGGAGATTGATTCTGTATAGTTACAGAGTATCTATCGGTATAGGCTTTGATGGGGATGGTGGGGGTAATGCTACGTCCTTTGCCTCTCCAACTACCATCTAAAATGAATTCTTGTGATGAGCCTGGATTTAATTCTATTTCTGAAGAAGAAACTCCCTGACAATAGATACCCAACATAATACATACGATTAGACGTATGCTGTAATTCTTTACATTTTTTTGTATTCCATAGGGTTGATAATTTAGTTGATTTGACATACACAAAAATAGTGTCGAAATCAGCTAAACAGATAGACCCTATAGGTACAATGGATAGACAAAAGAAAAAGGTAACAATCTATTAAATAGATTGTTACCTTTTTCTTTGTTGTTTCATATGGACAATTTATCCTTCTAAAATTCCCATATCCATAAATCCAGTGTTTGTTCCTGATTGAAGTTGTAGCCTACTTTTTGAATGATTCGTTCTTTGAGTCTGAGTTTTCGTTTGGAGACCGAAGTTGGTGAAATGCCCAGCAGCACGGCCATCTCCGGAATACCCAGACGCAGCTTAACCAGACAACAGATCTGCATATCGGTTTCCGTCAGGGTCTCAATCTCTTTACTGATCCGCTTGGTAAAGTCTTCATAGAGCCAGTCGATGGTTTCTTTGACCTCTTCCCATCTGACTACATCCAGGTACCTGGGAGAGGTTTTCAGTTCATTCAGGACTTGTGTCTTCTTTACCAACTGCCGGCAAAGGAATTTTTCACGTTCTTTCAGGTAGCGGTTCTTTTCTGAGAGAGTTTTCAGGGTTTTCAGTTCTTTTGACTTTTCCTGCAAAGAGGCAGAATACTGAGAGATATTTTCCTGTAGCTGCTGGTTTTCCTGGTGTAAGAGATCATTCTGACTTTGAATTTCCCGGATGGCTTGTTGCTGCTCCTGAAACAATTCCTGTATCTCCTGGCTTTGCTCCATCTCCTGCGTGAGTTCCCGCAGGTGACTTTCGTTGCGACTGATCAGGGACTCGTTCTCATGGATTTTAAAGGTATAAATACGGATCTGCTCTTCGTTTCTTTGGATGGTACGTTCCTTCCGGATCAGTTTTCTTTGGTAAACAAAGATCAGTATCGCAATGATAAAGAGTAGGAATAGACAGAGTAAAAGAGCAGTGCGTAGGGTACGTTCCTTTTCTATCTGGAGTTGATTCTTTTCATTGAGTATCTTTTCCTGGTTGTATTTCTCCTGCATCTCGATCAGAGTGCTACTGCGATCTGCTCTATGAATGGAATCTGCATAGAATCGGTATTGATCACCGTATTCCAGGGCTTTTTCGTAATTCTTTTCCTCTTTAGCAAGATTGTATAAAACCCGGTAAGCAGAACGTTTGGTGTATATATTATCTGTATGAACAGCTTGTTTCAAATAATAATAAGCGGAGTCCCGTACTCCTAAACGATTATATATATCACCTATATCTAAATAATCTTGTTCTTTGGGAAGATTTTCTTTTATATTTATACTTAATGCTTCATAGGCATATTGGAGTGCTAATGAATAATTCCCACATTCACGATATATCGCAGCTAATTCTCCTACTGCAGAACTAATGGTATTTGGTTTTTTGGATAACTTAGCTGCGTTAATTGCTTCTTTATAATAAGGAATAGATGTCTCATAGCTTTCAATCAAAGAATGAATACGCGCAATGTGTAATAATGCACTGGCAATATATACTTTATTTCCGGAAAATTCAGCATATTCTAATGATCTTTGAAAAGCCTCTTTAGCATATTCATACAAAACACGATACACATAGATAGAACCCGTTTCCAAATGTATTAAATGACCTAACTGATAGTCCGACGTTTTTTCAACTTCCTCTACCGCTTCTAATAAATAAGGCAGAGCTTTATCTGCTTCCCCCCATTCTACATATAACGCTCCTTTCAAATACAACGCCAATGCTTTGTGTTGGAGATCATCGTGTTTTACAAAGTAATCATATGCTATATTAATTAAAGAATCCGAAGATTGAGTCACATAATTCTTATACCTGGCCTGTGTCAGTAACAGACTCCAGGTGGCATATTGCAGACGATCTGAAGGAGAGGGGACTGGTATTTGTTCAAGGATCAGTAACGCACTGTCTGGGTATTCATACATGATTGCTTCTGCCTGATTTAATTCAGGCAGTAGGGATTGATTTGTATTTTGTTTACAAGAAAACAAAAATATCAACATCAATAGAACAGATAATGTATAAGATATAGCTGTGTGTTTCATTGTTCCCATGTCTTTATATAATCAACAGTAAATATTGAAATATTTTGCTTATATACAAAATCAAAAAATGAGATAACTGCAAATTAAAGCATTTTAAAGCACTTTTCCATTAAACTTACCTTTCTTTTTTTTAAAAAAAGCAGAATAAACATTGATGACATTGCATAAAGACACATTGTTCTGATATAAGAAATCTATTTGTCAGTACTCCCATATCCATAAATCCAGCGTTTGTTCCTGATTGAAGTTGTAGCCTACTTTTTGAATGATTCGTTCTTTGAGTCTGAGTTTTCGTTTGGAGACCGAAGTTGGTGAAATGCCCAGCAGCACGGCCATCTCCGGAATACCCAGACGCAGCTTAACCAGACAACAGATCTGCATATCGGTTTCCGTCAGGGTCTCAATCTCTTTACTGATCCGCTTGGTAAAGTCTTCATAGAGCCAGTCGATGGTTTCTTTGACCTCTTCCCATCTGACTACATCCAGGTACCTGGGAGAGGTTTTCAGTTCATTCAGGACTTGTGTCTTCTTTACCAACTGCCGGCAAAGGAATTTTTCACGTTCTTTCAGGTAGCGGTTCTTTTCTGAGAGAGTTTTCAGGGTTTTCAGTTCTTTTGACTTTTCCTGCAAAGAGGCAGAATACTGAGAGATATTTTCCTGTAGCTGCTGGTTTTCCTGGTGTAAGAGATCATTCTGACTTTGAATTTCCCGGATGGCTTGTTGCTGCTCCTGAAACAATTCCTGTATCTCCTGGCTTTGCTCCATCTCCTGCGTGAGTTCCCGCAGGTGACTTTCGTTGCGACTGATCAGGGACTCGTTCTCATGGATTTTAAAGGTATAAATACGGATCTGCTCTTCGTTTCTTTGGATGGTACGTTCCTTCCGGATCAGTTTTCTTTGGTAAACAAAGATCAGTATCGCAATGATAAAGAGTAGGAATAGACAGAGTAAAAGAGCAGTGCGTAGGGTACGTTCCTTTTCTATCTGGAGTTGATTCTTTTCATTGAGTATCTTTTCCTGGTTGTATTTCTCCTGCATCTCGATCAGAGTGCTACTGCGATCTGCTCTATGAATGGAATCTGCATAGAATCGGTATTGATCACCGTATTCCAGGGCTTTTTCGTAATTCTTTTCCTCTTTAGCAAGATTGTATAAAACCTGGTAAGCAGAACGTTTGGTGTAAATATTATTGGTTATTGTAGCTTGATTCAGATAATGATATGCAGAATCACTTTGTTGCAAATAATAGTAAATATTGCCTATGCCTCAATAATGCTGTTCTACAGTAAGATTATTTTTTTTACTTATGTTTAATGCTTCATAGACATAGTGAAGTGCTAACTCATAATTACCACATTCACGATGTATTGCGGCAAGTTCATTTAATGCCGAACTTATAGTATTTGGTCTTTGGGAAATTTTTGCTGCTTTTATGGCTTCCTCATAATAAGGGATAGAGGCCTCATAACTTTCAATAAGTGAATGCACACGTGCAATGTGTAGTAGCGAGCTTGCAATATATACCTTATTCTCAGAAAGTTTAGCATATTCTAACGCTTTTTCAAAAGATATTTTTGCATAATCATATAAGACACGATAAACATAGATACTACCTATTTCCAAATGTATTAGGTGTCCCAATTGAAAATCCGTTGTTTTTTCCATTTCCTCTGCCGCATTCAGTAAATAGGGTAAAGCTTTATCTGCCTCTCCCCATTCTGCATACAATGCTCCTTTTAAATAAAGAGACAATGCTTTCCGTTGTGGATCCTCTTGCTTGATAAAATAATCATAAGCTATATTAATTAGAGAATCCGAATCCTGGGTAACGTAATTCTTATACCTGGCCTGTGTCAGTAACAAACTCCAGGTGGCATGTTGCAAGGGATCGCAAGGGGAAGGCACATCCATCTCCTCTAAGATCAGTTGTGCACTGTCGGGATACTGATACATCATAGATTCAGCAAGAATCAATTCAGGTAATAAATTCTGATCTTGCTTGTGAGTGCAGGAAAATAAGAAAGTATAGAAATACAGAAGAAGGGCAGTGTAATACAAAACAGTGCTTTTCATATTCCCCATATATCTATTGTTGAATGACAAAGGTAGAAATATCTTCATACGATACAAATTAAAAAACTGTCTTTATCTACAAAAAGACGATTGGGGATAGACTTTAATAACGTTTTCCTGTCTTTTCCATACTAAATAAGTATTCCTGATTCATTGTAGCTATCATGTTCAGGGATAGATTGTAGAAATGTAGTATATTTATACGTGTATCCATAAGATGATTTTTTATTCTTTCGTCTACAGAGAATGGGATTACCTGTAGAGACGCACGCCGTGCGTCTCTACAGGTGCAAGTCCAATAAACACATACATTCTACATGGTATATGTATTCCCATTCGGCGTGCTGAGACGCACGTCGTGCACTAGTGTCCGCTAAAATAATTTAA
>JAJQDI010000019.1 GCA_021202275.1 Bacteroides sp. | reverse complement strand
CCGTTTATGGTAAGGTGAAAATTATTCTGTTTGTCAACAAGCAATTTCAGATGTGCCCCTTTTACATGACACGTAATAGATTCATGGCGGTAGTAAAGGCTTCCATCATAAATAACAGTTTGTCCGTTTACAATTTGCCGGGCTTGTTCCTTATTCAACCCGAGATTTTGACAATAGTCCACATATAAGAGAAGGTTAGCAATACGAGGAAAATAATCATCTATCTTTTTTAGTCTTTCCTTTAATTGATTCATTTCTTTCTCGTGAGTCTGCTGCTTACTTTTAAGATGAAGATATAGTTTCTTTATTTCTTCTTCCTTCTGTTGGACCTCCCTAGTAAGCTCTACTTGCTATATATGCCAGTTCTTCGGGGAGAAGACAGGGTATAAACTTGTATTTTTCGTATTTGCATATCTTTTGTTTCTTCCATGGAAACAAAATAAAATAATACTCATATCCTGACCTATCAGATTAACTGATAAAATATTAGAAATCAAATAAATATTATCAGTGGAAAGATTGCTGCAACATTATCCAGATAAATAAAATATAAATCGCTTTAATTTCTTATTTTTGCATCATAACAAATATTATAAAAGTATGGAAACAGCATCTATAAAGAAAAGTAATCATGGAATAAATGTCCGCCGCTGGGGAGAATGGCGAGGAATTAACCAAGATGTACTTGCTGAACAAATAGGTGTATCACAAACTACTTTATCGAGTTATGAAAAAAGAGATAAACTTGAACAAGATATTTTGGACAAGATTGCTAAAACACTGGAAATACCCGTTGAAGCACTAACGGAACTGGAACAAGCCGCCACAATCAATATCGTTAATGCATATGATAACTCTGGTTCTATAAACTACTCTCCTACATTCAATCCTATTGATAAAATTGTAGAATTGTATGATAAGCTCTTACAGGCTGAAAAAGATAAAGTGGAGATGTTACAGGAAGTTCTAAAATCGAATAATTTAAAATAATATCTTATCATGAGCCAGATTATCTCTGATATCGCAATAAATAGGCGGAAATATTGGACTGAAGAAATACGAAAACTTAGTGGAAACTTCATTAATGATACTGAAAGATTAGAAAAAGAACTTCTGCTAGAAGTTGGGTCAAATACTAATACACTTATAGATCATTTAAGACTTTGCGGTAATATTCCGGAGAGCTATGGACATGATACTAGTGAAGAGAAATTGTATTCCAAATATACTGATATTTTGCTTTCATTAGCATTTAAACAACTGGGGTTTAAAAGTCTTGTCTTGAAAGAAAGAGCGGATGCTGCGGATGTAGAAATATTTGGAAACAATTATTGTTTTGTGGCAGATGCAAAAGCTTTCCGATTAAGTAGAACTGCGAAAAACACAAAGGATTTCAAAGTGGCTGCTATGCATAATTGGAAAAGAGGTAAACCATACGCTATGGTAGTTTGTCCAATATATCAATTACCAACTACTTCGAGCCAAATTTATTTTCAAGCAACAAGCCATAATGTATGTATTTTTACATACTCTCATTTAGCTTTATTGCTTTCATATTCTGAGATTAAAGATAAAACAGATATGCAAGAATTGATTCAAAATATATTTGACATAATACCTGCTCTTAACCCATCTAAAAGTGCAGTTGACTATTGGTTAGCAATTAATCGTACAATTTTGTCTTTTTCTGAAAAGATTAAGCCTCTTTGGGATATTGAAAAGGGAGTTGCAACGGAATCCATTAATATTGCAAAAGAAGAAGCATTAACTTTTTTAGCGAATGAAAGACATAAAATTGTAAATATGAATCATCAAGAAGCTATAAATGAGTTAATTAAAGTTCATAAAATTGATAGTAAAATTAAAATTATAAATAAAATTTGTGATAATAAATTATTTACTTTAAAATAAAAAAATGGATCGTTATATAAATCAAATAATTGAAGGTAACTGTGTAGAGATTATGAAAAATATCAGTGATGAGTTTATAGATCTAACTGTTACCTCGCCCCCTTATGATAATTTGAGAAACTATAAGGGCTATAATTTCCCATTTGAAGATATTGCTCAAGAGTTATTTAGAATTACCAAAATTGGTGGTGTGGTAGTATGGGTCGTAGCTGACGCAACTATCAATTCATCAGAAACAGGTACCAGTTTTAAACAAGCATTACACTTTATGGAAATTGGGTTTAATTTGCATGATACGATGATTTTTAGAAAACAAAATCCAATTCCGCAAATTTACAGAAAGCGATATAATAACGAATTTGAATATATGTTTGTATTTAGCAAAGGAGTAGTGAAAACACATAATCCTATTATGGTAGATTGTCTGCATGCAGGATTAGAATTAAATGGAACAACATATAAAAATTATTCTAAAAACGAACAGATAAGAGAGAAACTTGCTAAACCTGTTAAAGATAAAAAAATAAAGGGAAATATATGGGAATATGTTGTGGGGAAAAAACAAGAAGATCAAGAAGCTAAAGGACACCCAGCTCCATTTCCGTGTGAATTAGTAAGGGATCATATTCGTTCATGGACTAATGAAGGTGATATTGTTTTTGATCCAATGTCAGGAAGTGGAACTACAGCTCGTGTAGCATTAGAAATGGGTAGGAAATATATTGGAATTGACATTAGCAACGAATATTGTGAGTTAGCAAGAAAAAGGATTAAACTACTTGAATCAGAACCCCGATTATTTACTGTCCAAGAAGATAACTTAGAATATAATTTATTATCTAATAAAAAAGTTTCTAATTCATAGCTATTGGTTTAGTTGGCTAAATAAATATATTTATCTTTGTAATCAGAAATCGTACTTAAGATACAATACTGTATTAAATGGTGCAAAGTTGTGAAGACATTATTCAAGGGACTTATATCGTAATAAAAATATAACTTATTGAAAGATAGTGCTATAAAAACTGGTTTTCAGTTTCTGGTGGTACCACTGAAAAAGAAATCAAAAAGCAGAAATCCCCTGAAAGTCAATGATTTTCAGGGGATTTTATTTTCTTCCAAATCTCAAAAAACAGCAAAATCCCACATCTGCGGTGACGGAATCGGTGACTTTTTTCGCCGTCTCAAAAAGTCACCAGAAGACATCTAATATTGTGATTTACAAAATCTTACGTAGTACTCTTTTGAATTCATTTCCTTAGTTTTGAACCATTAAATTTTAAGGAAAATGAGAAGAGATTCTTTTATTGTTTCGTTCTTTTTGAAAAAGAACCAATTACTCAAAAATGGTGATGCACCTGTCAGTATGAGAATTACTGTCAATGGACAGAGAGAAGAAATGCGTATTAAGAAAAGCGTGAAACCTTCCCTATGGAATCAGGCAAAAGAGGTTTCAAGAGGGAAAGATAAAAACTCACGGGAACTGAACGACTACATTGAAAACACCCGTATCCATTTATTCCAGATCTTCACTAAATTAGAACAGGATGTAAAAAAGATTACCGCCGAGATACTGAAAAACAAGTTTTTCGGTATGGACGATGAAGATAACAAAACCCTGCTCGTCTGTATGCGTGAACACAACAAGCAGTGCCGGCAGCTTATCGGGATAGATTATGCGGATGTAACAGTAAGGCGTTACAAATGCTGTACCCGTTATTTACAGGAACTCATTGAGCAAAAGTACGGAGAACAAGACTTACTGCTCAAAGAGGTCAACAGAGAATTCGTTAAAAACTTCGAGTTTTTTATGAAAACCGAAAAGAAATGTCAGAACAATACGGTGATTCGATATATGAAGTGCCTGAAAAAGGTTATTAACTTAGCTATCGCCAACGAATGGATGAGCAGAAACCCTTTTGCCAGAATTAAATTTCACGAAGTGGAAGTACATACAGATTTTCTTACCCAGGAAGAGATAGACAAAATCTACACCAAAGAATTTGAGATTCCACGTCTCGAATTGGTACGGGATTTATTGATTTTGTTTCTACGCTCATTGTGTAAGATCAGACTGAGAGAGAACGCAAAGCCAGGCTGACATGGAACGCAGAAGCAGACTGATGTATGTCCGGGAATCGAAAAACAGGAAATACAAAGACTGCTGATCTTCTTAAAAAGCCGGATGCGCTTAAAACGGACGGATGACCGGCAGATCTCTGATCACAGCTTTAGATGGAATGCTAAAAAGCAGCTATGGTGTGTACCATTTATTTTTGTGTTATCTTTGCAGCAAATAAGAACAGCATTCCCGAATGCGGAAACACAACATTTATCACAACAAAAACCAACCTTTACCATGAAGAAAATCGGATTCTTATGCCTGTTGCTTCTTCCCACCCTCCTGCGTGCAGAAGAACGTTTACCCCAAACAGAAAAAGTACAAAGTATAGACCTTCGTATTCTGGGTTTGCAATACAATTACGAACTTCCCCTGTCACGGCTCACCACAGTCGGCCTACACGGAGGTACAGGAAGCGACCTGAGCTACCACAACGGGAGGTCATGGTATGAAGAAAAGCGATCCAACTGGTCTTACACCATCCGGGGAGTAGCCGGCGCGGATTTCTGGTACTATTACAACCTGAACAGAGGAGCCCGCAAGGGAAAAAGGACCCTACGAAATTCCGGGAATTTTTTCTCGATAGATACGTATTATGTTACTCCTGCTATCTATTCCGTGAATATCAAAGGTACAAAGCATGAAATCGTTGTCTTACCTAATTACGGGATCAGACGTGTATATACATCCGGCTGGCTCATCGAAGCACGGGCAGGATACGGAGTAGGCCACAGTGGATATGGTTGGGAAAATGGATTCAAATGGGATTTCAAAGTAGGATATTCCTTTTAAGACATCGCCACACCTGTCAGGAGGGTAACTCAGAAGAGATCTATCTCTAGCTTCCGGAAAGAAGATCTACAGGTAGAGATCGGATCCGGAAAGTACACATAAAAAAATCAGCCGGCTGACTGGCCGGCTGATCTTAAAATTTCCAAACTATTATATTAGTTTTTAGGAAGTGCTTCTTTAACGACCATCAGGCGGCCTTCATATTCTGCTCCGTTCAGTTCGCTGATCGCTTTCTTCGCTTCATCCATATCGGGCATTTCAATAAAAGCAAAGCCTTTTGATCTTCTGGTGTCCCGATCTACGATCAGTTTCACTGAATCTACAGTTCCATACTCTTCCATTACGTGTCTCAAATCTGCTTCCCCCACACTATAGCTGAGGTTTCCTACATACATGTTCATAAAAATAAATATAAATAAATGAATAATACAGCAAAAAAGTTGTGGAAGTTCTAAAGTCAGAGATGAAAATTCTCAGGTGAAGATCACAAGAGGAGAGACATGAAAGAATTTAAGAGCAATGCAAACTTTTAATTGCTTGTTTCGGACAAAGAAACATCTTTACTTTGATAAAGTATCATGAATGGCAGGATATTCTTACTATTATACTGTTTTTTGTGAAAATAGGTCAAATATTAACTAAAGATCAGGCTATTCAGGTATATGGTTGCATTCTATCCGCCCCATGAAAGTGTATGTTTAAAAGCCATGATTACCTCTCTATCTCGCCCCATATTCAACCGTGTTTTTCCGGGATCTCAATCCTGGCAAAGAAACATATAAATTATGAAAAACCAAAAGAGAAGTATAAAAAAACTCCTACCTTTGCCACCGGTATCAACAGAAGCAGTTACATGGAGTATAGATTAAATAAGTATATCAGCAGTTCGGGATTCTGTTCCCGCCGCGAGGCCGACCGGTTTATAGAAGAAGGAAAAGTGACGATCAACGGTAGACGGGCGTCGATAGGGATGCGTGTGCTTCCCGGACAGAAGGTAAAGGTAAACGGTCAGCTTATCGTCAATGAGATCGAACCTGTATACATTGCTTTCAACAAGCCCGTCGGAGTAGTAAGTACCAGCGATCCGCAGGAGAAAAACAACATTGTCGATTTCATCAGTCACGAGCAACGTATATTCCCCATTGGGCGGCTCGACAAAGATTCGCAGGGACTGATCCTGCTGACCAACGACGGAGACATCGTCAATAAGATATTACGGGCGGGCAACAATCACAAAAAGGAATATCTGGTGCGGGTGAATAAGCCTGTGACCAAAGAGTTTCTGACCCGTATGGCGCAAGGTGTCCCTATTCTGGACAGGGTGACGCGCAAGTGTGAGATCGAAGAAATAAACCCATATGTGTTCCGCATTTCCCTGATACAGGGGCTCAACAGGCAGATCAGACGCATGTGTGAGTATTTTGACTATGAGGTGGTCAAACTGGAGCGCATCCAGATCATGAATATCAAACTCGGCAATCTGGGACAGGGCAACTGGAGAAACCTCACGGAACCGGAACTGGAGGTATTGTTCGATATGCTGGAAGATTCGGAAAAGACAGCTGCCACTAAAAGGGATCCGAACAGCAACAAAAGATTCAATAAGGCACTGGAGAAAGCGGACCTGAAAAAAAGACTACCGCAAAGCTACCAGTGTATCTAAATTCGCCAGGAAAAGTGATCAGCCCAAACAAACCTCCCCTGCACAGGCGGCAGATGCCGCCGAACGGCCGAAACACGGAAAAAAAGGGAGACAGCCCAGCGGACTAAGAGTGGGAAAACAAAAAGTAATAGCCAACAAGCCCGGACGAACTATCGCTCCTGCCAAAAAACGGGGAAAATAACCGATCTGTTTCTCCAACAGATCCCCTGTCCACGCCACAGAGTGGTGTAGGGTGAGACAATGAACCGGGAAAAGACTTTCAGAAAAACAAATGTACAACCGTGGTATTTCACGTATAAGATAAATTTACTTCATCCATTCAAGAGTATGAAAAAAAACCGGAGTTTTGTTTGTTATACTGACTGCTATCCTCCTGCAGTCTGCCCGTGAGCTGAACGCATGTACACGCGTAGTCTATCAGGGTCCTGATCAGACCATTCTCACAGCCCGTTCTATGGACTGGAAAGAGGATAGCCGAAGCAATATCTGGATCTTTCCACGGGGTATGGAGCGCAACGGTGAGGTGGGTCCTCATTCACTGCGATGGAAATCAACATACGGAAGTGTGATCACCTCTGCCTATGACATTTGTTCTACGGACGGGATGAACGAGGCCGGATTGGTAGCAAATCTATTGTGGCTCGCGGAAGCAGGCTACCCAGAGTGGGACGGTAGTATACCCGGACTCTCTATCGCGGCCTGGGTGCAGTATGTACTGGACAATTTTGCGACAGTGGCCGAGGCTGTGGCCGACATGGAGAAAGAGCATTTTGTGGTTGTATCGGATAACCTGCCGGATGGAACACGCTTCGCCACCTTGCATCTTTCTATCTCAGATGCCTCAGGAGACAATGCTATTTTTGAGTATGTAGGAAGCAAATTAGTTATCCATCACAACCGCTCTTATCAGGTAATGACCAATTCTCCTGTTTTTGAACAACAGCTTGCTCTGAACGATTACTGGCAGAATATCGGCGGGCTCACTTTTCTTCCGGGTACCAACCGGGCTGCCGACCGCTTTGTAAGAGCCTCTTATTATATCAATGCGATCCCTCAGACGGATGATATGAGAGTGGCAGTAGCCTCTGTATTCAGTGTCATCCGCAACTGCTCCGTACCTTATGGCATATCCACACCCGAAGAACCAAATATCTCTTCTACCCGCTGGAGAACAGTTTCAGACCAAAAGAATAAGGTGTACTTTTTCGAATCTACACTTACTCCGAATGTGTTCTGGGTAAACTTCCCGAATATCGATTTTTCGGAAGGCGCGCCTGTCAAAAAACTCGATCTGGTATCCGGAGAGACCTATGCGGGAAATACAGTTGACCAGTTTGTGGCCACACCTGCTTTCCGTTTCCTGGGAATCAATCAGGAGTAAACACAGGAAAATAAAACGATAGATTTTAGTAGCCGTCGGGGTTTTGTCTGTATCGGAAGAAAGAAACAGGCAACATCCTGACGGCTATTTACATACAGTAGATTTCCATCACCGGAAATCAGATTAATAAATTTGGTGGGATAAAATACAGGATTTCTCATGTTTAACAAATTTAAACTAAATCTCCCATCTATGGGACATAAAATTCCTTTTTCCTGCTCCATCTTTGCAAAGAGCAAAAAACCTTGAACCAACAAACCTAAAAACAATGAATCAACCTAATATCAATCATGTATGAAAGACCTTAGATTTATTAAACACCCGGCAGACAACCTGTACAACAATCAATTTGCACTTCTCATACAGAAAGAAGGATACAAAGGATACGGAATCTACTGGGCACTCATGGAAAACCTATTCGGACAACCACACTACCAATCTCCCCTGCAAACCATCGGGCTACTGGCCACAAGACTTGGGCTCAAAAAGACAGTACTCCTGCGCATCATCAAAGACTATGGACTCTTTCAGCTGACAGAGACCCATTTCTCGGCACCTCAACTGGCAAACACCCGGCAAAGACAGACATGTCTCTGCCAGAAAACAAACACACCCGAACCTCTATCCACCACAAAAGAAGACCACACAAACACACCACAAACGCAAACCTATCCACTACAAAGCGATGACAAACACACGGTCAACGAGCATACAACGAACATTCAACGAAATAATCTGCCTTCTAACCCGCTGACTATCAACGAAACCTCAGACGCACAAGAAAAGACAAGAGAAGAAAAAGAATACTCACACACAACATAGTGCGCGCGAGGGAGAATCTTTTACCACAGATGAAGAAAAGACAGAAAACCAGACAACCACCCAGCTAGACATACACCCCGAGCAACAATGCATCAGGCACATCATAGCACACATACCCAGACAGACACACTGGCTGGGGAACATCGCAAAAAATACCGCCCACGGAAAGCAGGTGATCCGCTACCTGAAACCACTGCTCACTGAGTTTGAGACTTACCTCTGCCTGAGTGCACAGGAAAGTACCATACAGACCCTCGAAGATGCCAAACGTAGGTTCTTCTACTGGAGCAGCTCACAGACGGGCAAACACACCATCGCACGCCTGGAGCAGACGACTGCCCCGCCTGGAGAGGACATCTACCGATACGAACAACGCACACAGGGAAAACGTACCTACTTCGGCCGGCACATACCCGACCACGCACCACCCCGGCCCACAGACAGGGCAGTATGGGATGACGAGGCGCGGGAATGGATCCCCTGACAAGAAAGACATCCTTCTGCCGGAACCCTACACTCGCCAGAGCAGAGGACACCCGGCTGACAAACGCGGAAAAATCAGGACACGCACCCATCTCCGGCTATCGGTGTATATCCGCAAAAATGGGCCCCAACCCGGAAAATCGCCCGTTTGCACCTGGCAAACCATCCGATTGCACCTGGCAAACAAACGGTTTGAACCTGACAATTGAGGCGTTTGCACCTGGCAAATGACTCGTTTGCCAGGTGCAAACGGGAAACAAACGCTGTTCTCCGCCTTTTTGCACGGAAATGAGCCCGGAATCTTTGCAACCCATAAAAACAGAATGTATAATTTCTTTTACAACCAGAAAACAGAAGAGCATTTACCCTGATCCGGCATCGTATGCAAGTATCATTCCTGCGTCTTTATACCTCCGGAGCGATCTGTGGCAGATCGTTAATTCTCTCCAAAAACCACTTATCGTTCAATCTTTCTATGGGTGCAAGCTGTTTGTATTCAATAAATTGATATGAACTATAAAAAAATAACCGTATGGCAAATCAGGAAGAAAAGAAAACAGTGAAGACAATAAATCCGGCTACCAACCGGATAGAGAAAGAGTTTCCCTATACCACGGATGAGCAATTACAGTCTATTTTCGAGACCGCGGACAGAGCGTTCCAATCGTGGAAAAACGCCTCTTTTGAGGAGAGGGGCAAGTTGCTGACACAGGTATCGGGACTGATGAGACACCGGATCGATGATCTGGCCCGTCTGTGTAGCATAGAGATGGGCAAACTGTTCAAAGAGGCCAAAGGAGAGATCGAAGTCTGCATAGCCATTCTGGACTATTATGCCCAGAACGGAAAAGAGATATTGAAAGATAAACCCATCGATATTCCGCAAGGCAAAGCTTTCATCTCTTATTCTCCTCTGGGAGTCGTATTCAGCATACAGCCCTGGAATTTTCCTTTCTATCAGGTGATCCGTTCGGCGGCTCCTTCCATCATGGCAGGGAATACCTATGTACTCAAGCACGTAGGCAACGTACCTCAATGCGCGCTGGCCATCGAACAACTATTCAAAGACGCGGGAGCGGAACAGGGCATCTTTACCAACATCTTCGTTCCGGGTGCCCAAGCTTCGCAGCTGATAGCCAATGACTACATCAAAGGGGTGACTTTCACTGGCAGTGAAGAAGCAGGTACCAGTGTGGCTTCACAAGCGGGAAAATACGCGAGAAAATCTGTCCTGGAACTGGGCGGAAGCGACCCTTGTCTGGTACTGGATGAGAACGATATAGACGACATCGTACAGATGGTAGCTATGGGTCGCCTCTCCAACAGCGGACAGATCTGTACCTCTCCCAAGCGCATCATTGTATTGGAATCTGTTGTGGACGAATTTATTGAAAAAGCCAAAGCCATCTATGAAAAGGTGAAGGTAGGCGATCCGCTGGCCGACGATAGCCAGCTGGCTCCGCTGATGGGTGTCGGTGCCAGGGACAAGGTCCTGGAACAGGTAGAGGATACCGTGAAGGCAGGTGCTACCCTTGTCTGTGGTGGCAAGCCATTGGAAGGTGAAGGAGCATATATGCAACCTACCATTCTCACTGGAATTAAACCCGGTATGCGTGCCTACTCGGAAGAGGTCTTCGGCCCTGTATTGGCGGTATACGCGGTGCAGGATGTGGAAGACGCGATCCGCGTGGCCAACGATACCCGCTACGGATTGGGTGCTACGGTGATCTGTCGCGACGAAGAGAAGGCCGTGGAAGTGGCCCGGCATATAGATTCGGGAATGGTCTTTATCAATCACATTACCACCTCCATGCCTTACCTGCCGTTTGGCGGTGTGAAAAAATCGGGCTACGGAAGAGAACTGCACCACGAGGGCATGAAGGAGTTTACCAATCATAAGCTCATCCGTACCAGTTCGCCGGACGCGATGTATTAAGAGTATATTTCAGAAGAGGCTGTCTCCCTATAGATTTTATGCGGTTAGCAGCTAATCTTTTTCAACCTATTTAAATGAATAAGTAACTCTTTTAGTCCTGAACCAACGGTCGTCCTTTGACTGCGTCGACCGTTGGTTCAGGACTTTGAAATAGCTCCATTTTTCTATTTGGAGACAGCCTTGTATATATCTCTTTCTACCTCTCTTATTTATATCCCCGTAGGTTGGATGATCAACAGGTTATTACTCACACTAACACCGCTGTCACTCCCTGTAGAACAATCATCAAACGACCTCGCTGCATACAAGTAATTAATCCTAACGCAATACAGATATAAATTTTCTTAAAAACATACATCTATGCCGTATCAGGCATTGGATATATACAAATTAAATCCTATTTTAGCCAGGCTGTTCGTTGACTCTTTATACACAGAGCACAAACAATTAAAATGGATATATCAGACACAATAAAGCGATCCTCAACAGGTATCTGTCCGGAATCAGACGATTTTCTCATATATAATTTCATTTTAAATTTTAAAGCCATGAAAAAACAATGCGCCCTTCTGCTTACCTGCTTTGCTTTACTTTGTATTCCGGCCCAGGCCGGTCATCTTTCCAATCACCTGATGGAAAGTGGATCCACAGATGCCGGCACTTGCCAGGTGACTCTCAGCATCGACCCTCAGAGTTCTCTTCCTATTTTAACTGACCTGGTGGTTTCCCTGAACAACAAAGAAGTATTTGACCTAGCAGCCAATACCATAATGGTTACAGGAGATCCCGTGCAAACCTTTGAGCAGGGTGCGGCAGTAACCTTGAAAATTGTGCGTAATCACAGTGAGTACGACTATAGGATATACATCAACGATGTGGCCATGGGCTATGTAACCGCATCAGACCGGACATTTACATATGAAGTAAATACCAATCAGGAGAATGCAGATCTCCGTATCCGCATCATGGCCCAATAACTTTCCCTATATAAATTTTCATTTCAAACAGAAACCATGCGAAAACACTGGATTGTATTATTTGTATGTATGAGCTGGATCACCTGCTCTGCCCGGGCCGGTAGCCTTTCCGGATCTACACAGGGAAATCTGCTGCCGGACGCAGCTACCTGTCAGGTGAATATTACAGTCGGCAACCTGGATAGTCCGGGGATGACTGACCTGGGAATACAATTGAATCATACGGTTATATACGAACTCGTTAATGGGAATATCTTCACTCCCGGAGATCCCGTACAGACTTATGACCAGGGTACGGAAGTGACATTGCGTGTAGTGCGCAACTACAGTGAGTTCGGACATTCCTACAAAGTATATTTTAATAACGTGCAAACCGGTATACTGACAGAAGACCATCCGGTACTGAGTTATCCGCTGGATACCTATCAGTCCGAAATCCACATACACATTCAGATAGAGGTTCAGTAAAAAGAGTTCCGGCATCCGGGAAATAGGATATCAGGTAGTTCCGGATGAGGAACCGGATAGCCCTATCTGTAGAAAATCCTGTAACTACGATTGATGAATGTACGTTTTCCGGGGTGGGCCTCTGTTCGTGTAGGTACCACCCTGCCAGGCGTACATCCCACTTATTTCAATACCTTATCCAGAAAATTCACCATGATCTCCGTAGCTGGCCGGAACCAGGGGTGGAAAAACCAGAACGGATGCGGAGTATCGTCTAAAGTATGTACTTCGGACCAGATGCCCAGCCTGGCCAGTTTCTCCATCTGCTCGTCTCGTCCCTTGTGAAAGCGCGGAATGGAACTGTTGATGAAACAGACGGGCGCGGAGTGTGCTGTGACCTGATACAACGGAGAAGCCCCTTCCCAGATCTCCCTGCGCTCTTCGTACGTACCTCCCAGCCATATGGCGTCGACAGGCAGCTCCCTGCCTGCCTCACGGGCTTCCCGTGCGCGGTCTACACTTTCGGCAGCAGTGAAATCGGACACACCGTCCATATTGATCACTGCCTGCACCCGGGAAGAGACTCCGAAACAGGAACGTATCTGCTCATAGTCTTCCCTGTCGTTGGTGGCTCCGATGAGGTTGGCCAGTTGCCCCCCGGCGGAACAACCGGAGATAGCGATGCGATCCGGATCGATCCCGTATTCACTGGCATGGGCACGCAGGTAGCGTATGGCATCTTTGAGATCGTAGACAGCCGCGGGATACAGTGCTTCGGGTATGAGCCGATACTCTACAGGCACGGTGACATAGCCTCTGGAAGCGATCTCCCGGGCCATAGGCACCTGCAAGGTGAGGTCGCCCGAGTTCCATCCGCCGCCGTGTACCATGAGCAGGGCAGGCAGCGGTTCGTCTCCTTCGGGACGGTAGATATTCATACGGAGCTCGCGGATACCCACCGGCAGGTCAGTGCGTGTAGAGTAGACCACCCCTTCCCGGGCAACGATCCCCGTGGGCCGCGGATCGGCAATCTCTATGTAGGGACGGTATTTGCGCTCTTTCACGTAGGTCTGCCAGATGGTGAAAGAGGTATCGCGCGGGATCTCGTACTGCCGGGCTTCTTCATCGGTCAACTCCTTAGACCAACCGACCCGACCGCTGGTATCGGCACCGGGACCATAGTTTTTATATTCCTGATACCGGGCAGTCTGTTCGTTGGACTCTTTGCCCCAGTTGTGCCACCCTTCCCGGCAGATGCCCGCGGGAAGTTCGGTGTGCATAAAAAGCGTCATGGCATAGGGCCGCCAGGGACGACCCAGATAGACGGAAGTCACGCCCTCTGCCAGCGTCACCCGGCAACGATTGAATATATATCCATAGGGAGAAGTCTCCGGAGTGCTGGCGGCAGTGATGTAGGAGTCTTGCTTGGCGTGGAGGGTGCACCCTTCGAACCAGGCGGTGGACGATCCGAAAATAAAATCGGTGGTACCTTCTATGTAGCAGTCTCCGAAATAGACACGTCCGCCTTGTTTCCTGGTGTATACCGTATCCTGATTTCCGAGAAAACGGCAGTTGAAAAACAGGATGCGGTCTCCGTCCGTCAGCAATGCCACCGCCTGCCCCACCCGTCCGGCCGTATTTTCTACCGTCAGATCTTCTACGGTGATCTCCTCTCCCGCGATCAGAAAGGTATAGGTCTGGGAGGTACCCATATTACGCAGGGAGGCGTAGTCGCCGTAAGAGACAACGGTCTGGTCTCTGTCTTCGCCTACCAGCCGGATGCGACGTTTGGTCCCGGGCAGAACGAGTTTCTCCCGGTAGGTACCTTTTTTGATAAAGATCACTACCGTTTCTCCGGTATGGAAATCCGGAACCGCGTCTATGGCCTCCTGGATGGTGGTAAAGTGTCCCGTACCGTTCCGGTCTACCACGATGGAGTAGGTTTCGCCTGCCCGGGCACAGGCTACAGGCCCGATGACATCGCCCTCACGGGAACTACCGTTCGCGGCTACAGGGGTCCGAAAGTCTTCACCGGCGTATAGCGCGGTGAGTGTATGACATACCAGTGCAAAGAAGAATGTGCTCAGTTTCATAGTGATCTTTTTGGGTTGTACTTCATTATCTGTCGCAAATGTAAAGGGTCATTCGCAGGTAAACAACAGGCTGAACAGATAGTATACTTTATAAGTTTTAAGTTGTAAGTTTTAAGTTATAAGTTGTGACTTATCATTCATCACTTACTATTTATCATTTATAGATAGATATGATCCTACACATTCCATCTTTCTTCTTTTCTTCTTTTGTTCTTCTGTTCTTCTGTCTGATATAGAGAAGCATCATTCAAAACTTAAAACTCAAAACTTAGAACTTACAACTCTTACTGTTCTTCTGTCTGATAAAAGAAACATCATTCAGGCTTAAAACTCAAAACCTAGAACTTACAACTTACATACAGTTTTATTTCAACTGACTTTTGATCCAGTCCAATTGTGTGTATCGTGTAGCCGTAGACACCCAGTGCTCGTTGACCGGGGTGATCAGTGCCTCTTTGGGACAGGTAAGTACATTATAGACCGCGTAGCTGGTAGTAGGTGGACACACATTGTCGTTGAATCCCCAGGTCAGGAATACCGGAACGGTAATGAGACGGGCAAAATTGACCACGTCGTAATAGGCCAGTGTCCGGATCACCTCCGGGGTCAGTTCCACTCCTTTGTATGCGCGTCCGAAGTGGGGATATCCACCAGTGCGTCCTTTTTCGGCATATCCTGCCATATCGGAGAGAGCCGGATGGTTGGCTACGCAAGCAGTGATACGGCTGTCCAGCGCGGAAAGGATCAGCGCCAGCGCTCCTCCCTGACTACCTCCCTGAGCGATGACGTTCACACCATCCCACTCAGGAAGGGTACACAGATAGTCTACCGCGCGTACACAGGCCAGATACACCTTTTTCATGTAGTAGGTATCGCGATGGGTAATGCCATTGGCCAGGTAGCCGTTCCGGTGATGATCTCCGAAGGTACGGGAAATGTCTCTGTAGGTCTCCGCATCCAGAGCAGGGTGGATGCCGTGTATCTCCATATCCAGACGGATGCAGTTGTTTTCCGCATAAAACAAGGTCTTGAGGGGGTCCATAGGCTTTACCCCGGCTCCCGGAGGAGAGACTACCACCGGGTAGCGGCCCTCCCCGCGGGGTTTGGTGAGGTAGCCATAGACAAACTGTCCGGGACGGTCACACTGCAACTTTACCAGGTAACACTCTACCTTGTCGGAAGAGTATTCTTCTACGTATTTCACTTCGGGAAGCATGGGACAGCGGGCCTGCTCTTCCAGCGCACGCTTCCAGAAGTCTTCGAAATCATCGGGCATCTGTGTATAGGGTACGATCTGTTCCGGCGAGAACCCGACTTTGATGTGGTGTTTATAAGTGCGACCTTGAGATTGCAGACTCAGCTGGCAATCGCGGAAACCGGGTTTGTCCATGGTACCGATAGCGATGCGGGCTTTTCCGTTTTCGAGCGTTACCGATCCCTGCGTATCGGGTTCCAGGCAATCCTGCCCAATACTATATGTAATCTCCTGATTGTCCAGAAGCACTCCATATTCATAGACAGCAACGTCAATCGTAGCGTTCTCACCTGTCTGATAGATCCAATCGGTACGATCGGGAGTGGTAACCCAGAGAATATCACTCTGATGCGGATAGTTCTGTGTTGCGACAGGCAGGGAAACGCATACACATAAAATAATGAAAAGAAATGGCTTGTTCATGGTTTTATTTGTTTGGGATATGCAAATAAACAAATTTTTTCCGGTTTACGGATCGACTGACACACAGACAAGAAAAACAGTAAGGGTTTTAAGTTGTAAGTTGTAAGTTCTGAAGGATGCTTCTCTTATCAGACAGAAGAACAAAAGAACAAAAGAAGAAAGATGGAATGTGTAGGATCACATCTATCTATAAGTGATAAATAGTAAGTGATGAGTGATAAGTCACAACTTAAAACTTATAACTTACAACTCTTATATGTTCTTTTGTTCTTATGTCTGAAAAAAGACTATGTACACCGCGAAGACGCACGCCGTGCGTCTCTACAAGAGGATGCCTACATCAAGTTAATTGTATTTCCAATCGTACATCGTACATCTGTCAATCGTAAATCCATCCATCCGTCAATCGTAAATCCTTTTATATTCCTGGCCGTTTACACTCACATGGTCGAACCGGATATTCTCTACCCCTACGATCATGTTGATATCGGGATGGACAACTCCGTTAAATACACAATTCTTCACATAGATATCCCGGACCCGGATCTTATCGTCGAAACCATCCAGGTGCATGACATACTGGCTCTTGTTGCTGGTAATATGCTCCAGGTGGATGTTGTGAAAATAGGGAGGATAAGGACCATCGGTCACTTTCCAGTATTTGAGTTCCATACCGAGGATAGACTGCCTGCACTCCCCTACTTCGATACGACGCACATAGACATTCTTCACTTCTCCGCCCCGTTCGGCACTGGATTTGATGCGGATGATGCGGTCCAGGTGCGGACTGTCCATCCGGCAATTCTCTACCTAGACGTTGTAACACCCGCCTGTGACTTCACTGCCGATCGCTACTCCGGCGTGTCCGTCTTTCATGACACAATGGCGGACAATGACGTTTTCGCAGGGAATGTTCCAGAAGCGTCCGTCCTCATCGCGTCCGGACTTGATGGCGATGCAGTCGTCTCCGGTATCGAAATAGCAATCTTCGATCAGCACGTTTTTGCACGATTCCGGATCGCAACCGTCGTTGTTGTTGCCGTGGCTGATCATCTTCACCCCTCTGACAGTGACATTCTCAGAGAGCAGGGGATGGATCAGCCAGAAGGGCGAACGCAGCAGGGTGAAGCCTTCCAGAAGCACGTCCCGGCATTTATATAGGTTGATAAACTGCGGACGGATGCCCTCTTCTCCCCGGAAAACGCGCTCTTCAAAAGGGGTCTGGTCTACCTTCATCTGATACAACCTGCTTTTTTCATCTATCCGGGTCCCATCGGGCAAGGTCTGCCTCATACGTTTTGCCCGGCCAAACCAGTTGTCTTCCGAAGCCTGTCCGTCCATCACTCCGTTGCCGGTAATGGCTATATGAGTCTCTTCATACGCATAGATCAGCGGAGACAGGTTGTAACAATCGATCCCCTCTATACGGGTACGTACCACGTCGAACAGGTTGGGATCGGTTACAAACAACAACCGGGCACTGTCTGCAAGGTGCAGATTCACGTGCGACCTGAGGCGAATGGGCCCGGTAAGGAATTCCCCGTCCGGTATCACAACGCGTCCGCCCCCTTCCGCAGCACAATGCTCAATGGCTTTCCGGATGGCTTCCGTATAGAGAGTATCCGCGGGATGGTGATAGTGGGTCATGATAAAATCCCTGTCGGGAAAAGACAGAGCTACAATGGAGTTGTATACATCGGTCATCTCTCTCCAATGATCTTCCTCTTTCTCTTTACAGGCATATACAGTAAGCGAAAGAGTGATCACAAAAAAGTAAAAAAGTTTTTTCATACATGTCTTTTAAATAAATGATGCTGCAACAGACCACACCTGAGAATGATCCGTAAGGACAGGACACTTACAAATATAGAACCCGGATACATGTGTGTCAATAGACCGATCAGTTTGTGTACTACTTTGACTTATTATTACACTCATTTTCCTGTAACCAGCCAGTCATACAACACACACGATCCGACTCCACCCTATGACTTACCTGCAGAAGAAAACAACGCAGCTGTCCATAACAAACAGATAAGGTTATAAAATAAATCATGACAATTACCGTCTCAGCAAAAGCTCATCCATTTGAGAAAAGAACACACTGAAAAATAAGTGCGACATGTTTGGTTTTCAATAAAAAGTTATTTATTTTTGTATCCGACATTTTCGTATATAACAGAAAACAGACTAGTTAGACAAAAAAACTATTAAAACCAGACAAATATACTGATCTGATCACCTATACAAAGACTAAAATATCTTTATTTCCCAATTATCAACACAGTAGTATAACTCCTAAAAACACTTGTATGAAAAATTATTTGCCAGCATTGACTTTATTCGCGTGCCTGTTCTTATGTGCCTGTACACAGGTAAAAAATGAATCTGTTCTGGCCGAAACAGAAAAAGTAGAAACTGTGGAAGCAACGTGTGGTTGCAGACCCATCCCCGCGCACCACATTTGTCCGGAAAATTGTGAGACCTGCTGCGAATGCGGTCCCGGTTGTCAATGCCACAAAGGTGGCGGTGGCGGTTCGGAAAGACCCAACCCCGACGAATTTGATAAAGGCTGATGCCCGAAACTCAATCTATCCTGTGGCTTTTATGGAACAGAATGCTCTGGGATTGCTCTGTTCCATAAAAACCACAGGATTTCCTGCCACTGATAGCTTCCGGGAAACCGCATCGCAATTGCTTCCGGCTCTATGTTCCTTCCCTCCCCCTCCGGTACATCTCTTTGCATATAAAAATCTCTCCCGGGCTTTTTTCAGGGTTCCTGTTGTGAAAAAGAGGTATCTTTTCGTTATAAATTCCGTTCAAAACCGTGCAATTTCCGTTCTCCGGGTTTGATACTCAGGTTTTTTGCTTATATTTACCTTACTTGTATACAACCACACAAAGGAACATTCTTATGCGATCCCTATTTTCAGCAGCCTTCCTCTGTTTGTCTCTGGCACTGACGGGTCAGAGCCTGCTCCAGTTCAAGCACTATTCGGTGACCAACGGCCTGTCGCAGAACAGGGCATTGAGTCTGTTGCAGGACGACAATGGCTACATCTGGATAAGTACGTGGAATGGCTTGGAGCGCTTCGACGGCTACGCTTTTCAGAACTTCAAGACCTACCCTTCCGATCCGGTACGGATGAACAACCACAGGATCATTACTATCCGGAAAAGTTCGCTGAACAACATCTGGTGTTTCACTCACAGCAACTCTTTGTATCTGTTTGACACCTATAACGAGAAGTTTGAAGATGTATTCCTGTACAACACCCAGCTCCATCCGGGTCCGATACAAGAGTTCTTTGTACTGGAACGTGGCATCACCTGGGCCAGAGGAGCCCGCAACGAGTTGTACAGAATAGATGAGAACAACTACCGCAGTCCCGGATCGGTCACCCTGTACGAGAACGAAGAGAAAAACAGGATCGGTGACGAATTGTATCAGATATTCCAGGATACCGACGGCGATGAGTGGTTACTCACCAACCAGGGGATCGCCATTGTCGGAGACAAGCCGGTACACAACCGCATGCCGTTCATGTATATGACAGAGACGGACCACGGGATTTTCCTGGCTACCCGCAGCGGCATCTTTGCCAGGTATCAGCCGGATGGCAACATCATTCCCTGCCCGTCGGCCCCCGGACTCTCCGCGGTGCATCTGCTGGAAAAGACACGCGGCCAGCAGGTAGTTATCGCCACGGAAGGGGCCATCGTTCTGTACGATACAGCCCAGGAGACCTATCGGCACTACGATACTCAGACAGAAGGAAGGCCTGTGGTATGTACCTCTTTCTTTGAAGACAGTCGGGGACATCTGTGGTTCCTCTCCGATAGCAAGAAGGTAGTGCGGCTGGATCCCGGCCAGGAAGAGCTTTCTTTCTTCAGCTATACCTCGGAGGAAGAAATTGCCAGCCACTATATCGCAGAGGAGTTTATCCATGAAGATGAAAACGGGACCGTATGGATAAAACCCAGAGACGGCGACTACTGTTTCTACCAGGAGAAAAACTCTACGCTGCAACGCGCGTATCTCATAGAGAAGGACGAGCAGGTTTTCTTTACCTTCAACTCCTTCGCACACCTGATCGATACCCACAGCAATCTGTGGTATATGAACGACAAGGGTTTCAATTATGTATCGTTTTCAAAAAAGAACTACGACTATATCTCCGATCCGGGCAAGTCGGAAGCCCGTTCGTTCATGGAAGATCACCGGAAACGGTTCTGGGTGGGATGGAAACCCAACAGCGCCAAACAGCCTACACAGGTGAGCATCTACGACAAAGAGAACCGCTGGCTGGGCAACCTCACCCGCGACGGAAAAATCGTCCGGAACCCGAAAGCCGGGTTCGGTATGTTTGTGTATTGTATGCTGGAAGACGAAGACAAAAACATCTGGCTGGGTACCAAGCAGGACGGACTTTTCCTCCTGCAACCTCAGACTGCGGACTCGTACAAAGTGACTCAGTATCTGCCCGACGCGGCCGACCCCTACAGCCTGTCTTCCTCTTCTGTGTACAGCCTGATCCAGGATTCGCAGAGACGGATCTGGATAGGAACCTACGGAGGCGGGCTCAATCCGGTGGAGACCTTGCCGCAAGGAGGCGGACTGCGATTTATACATGCCGGGAATCTGCTGAGCAACTATCCGATACAGATATGCAGCAAGGTACATTGTCTGTACGAATGCGACAACGGGGTGATACTGATCGGTACTACGGACGGACTCCTCTCCTATGGCTCCGGATTTGACCGTCCGGAGACGATCGTGTTTTACCACCAGATGGCCAATGAATCCCTCACCAGTCTGAGCAACAACGATATCCTGAATATCTGCCAGAACCGGAAAGGAGATCTCTACATCACCGCACTCAGCGGGGGTATCAACCGCACCGACAGGAACAACCTGCTGTCGGACCACATCCGGTTCGAGCACTTCAACAAGATGAGCGGACTGACTCAGGACTTTTCCATGTCTGTGATCGAAGACAGGAACGGGATGTTGTGGATCGCTTCTGAGAACGGACTGTCCAATTTCGACCCGGAAACAGGAGTGTTCCAGGACTACAACAGACAGGTGCTGAAAACCGACCTGGAGATCTCCGAAGCCCATCCCATCATGCGTAGCACAGGAGAGTTGATATTCGGAACCGTACAGGGCGTGTTACGCATTACTCCCAATGAGATCCACAAAAGCGACTTCGTACCTCCTATTGTATTTTCGGACATTCATATCTATCTCCATGGCAGCTACCGCAAAGAGCCTTTGCATGGCAACAGAAAGAAAGTGGAACTGGCCGCTACCGAACGGAACATCATGGTCACCTTCGCGGCATTAGACTATACCCATCCGGAGGGGATCGAATATGCCTATCAGATCACGGGGCTCACGGATCAGTGGATGCACATTGGAACGCATCGCTCGGCAACCTTTTCGGGACTGCCTGCCGGGAATTACGAACTGCGGGTGAAGTCGACCAACGGAGACGGTGTATGGGTGGACAACGAAACCTCTCTGTATATCCACGTACATCCCCGGTTTCACGAGACAGGCTGGGCGGCCCTGCTCTATGTGTTGCTGGCACTGGGCCTGGTGGTCGCCATCACCTGCATTGTCCTGTATATTGCCAACCTGAGACACAAAGTGGATTTTGAGCAGAGACTGACCCACCTGAAGCTGCGTTTCTTCACGGATATCAGCCACGAACTGCGCACCCCGCTCACGCTGATCGTGAATCCGATAGAGGAGACATTGCTCCATGAAGATCTTTCTGAAGAAGGAACGGAGAACATGCAGGTGGCCAAACGAAACGCGGACCGTATGTTGCGGCTAATCAATCAGATACTGGATTTTCGCAAGATCCAGAACAACAAGATGAAGATCTACATCGAACATACGGATGTAGTGGCTGTGTTGCAACAACTCTGTGAGAACTTCCGGTCGATCGCTCAACAGAAAAACACAGACTTCCGGTTGGAGTGTGCCACGCCGGAACTCAGGATGTATACGGATGTAGATAAGCTGGAGAAGATCGTCTTCAACCTGCTTTCCAACGCTTTCAAATACACTCCGGACAACCGGCGCATCTGGCTCACGGTCTCTTCTACGGAGCAGCACCTGCTGATCAGTGTCAGGGATGAGGGGAAAGGATTCCATGTGAGCCAGACCCAGAAGCTGTTTGCCCGGTTCGAAACCAACCATACGTTCCATACGGGACTCTCGACGGGTATCGGCCTTTCTTTAGTGAAGGAACTGCTGGTGTTGCTGCATGGAGACATCTCCGTAGAAAGTTCTCTCAACAAAGGCAGTACCTTCTCTGTGCGGCTGCCCCGGAACTACAGCGCATTCACATCGGACAGTGAAGTGGAGTTTATCCTGAAAGACCATCCGCAGGATACGCAGGTGGCGGGCCACAAGGTCCGGGAAAGAGACAACGACTCCGTATCCGCACATACATCCGCGGAGAAAGAGACTACCGTACTGATCATAGAGGACAACGACGAACTCCGCCGCTTCATCGGCAACATCCTGCGCCGGGAATACACGGTACTGGAAGCCTGTGACGGCAGGCAGGGATGGTTGCTGACCGAACAGGAGATCCCGGATGTGGTGATCAGTGACATCATGATGCCTGAGATGGATGGCATCGAATACCTGAGAACGGTGAAAGAGAATCACAATACGTCTCACATTCCCGTGATCCTGCTCTCGGCCAAAGCATCGGTGGAAGATCGCATACAGGGACTGGAATACGGGGCGGATGACTACATCAGCAAGCCCTTCAACTCTGTCTATCTGAAAGCACGCATCCAATCGCTCCTCAGACAACGCAGGATGCTGTATGATTTCTATACGAACCAGATACTTGCCTCGCAAACTCCCCCGCACCGGATAGACCCGGATCTGCTGGCTCCTTCTGTTCCGCAGGTGACCAGCTTCGACGATGAGTTTATACGGAAGGTCATCGCCAGCGTAGAGGAACAGATGCAGAACCCGGAGTTCCGTATCGACGATCTGGCAGAGGCGATGGGGATGAGCCGTACGGTATTCTATCGCAAACTAAAGGCGATCGTGGGCCTGACCCCTACGGATTTTGTAAAAAATATGCGGCTGAAACGCGCGTTGCAGCTGTTGGATACGGATCAGTATACCATCTCGGAAGTGGCTTATATGTGCGGTTTCACCACGCCGCAGTATTTCAGTAAGGTATTTAAAGACCACATGGATTGCTCGCCGAAGGAATACAAGCAGAAAAGGGAGTAGTAAAGGTACCCTACTGAACGGAGGATCTCAAACTCTTACATTTCCGGAAGCTATCCAACCGGACACTTCATTATTTATATAGATATTCTCCAAAAAACTTTTTCCAATGCATACTTTTTACTGTATTTATCCTCGAAATAACCTGTTAATATAAAAATTAGATTTTGATACTATTGTCTTATCAAATCCTCCCGTTGAACACGTTGCGACATTCTCTTAACTATAAATAAAACCATGTATTACCCCTAATCTTACAGCCATGAAAAAAACAAAAGAACTGCTTGATTTTGAAGCAACGTTTCATTCGGAAGTTTATGAAATTGTAGCTGCAACAGGAGAAATCCATTGGACCAGCGTAGCAATAACCGAAGACTGTTCCATTTTAACGATTGACATCTTTAACTCGAAAAGAACGGATACGGACAGACCGCACTTCTACAGAACCGTATTGTATCATGTCGGAGATACAAAAAAACTACAGGAATTACAAAAAGAGATGCTTCCTCTTTCCCTGTACCGCCTGAACGTACGGGACAATGGAAGTTCGTTTTTACTGATCGACCTGGTAGAAAAGGATGTCCAGGACGAAGATCTGAACGAATCCATGAGTTTCATAGAAAGAATAAATACCATTCAGGATCAAACATTCGGAGATCTGGTACTGACGAACACCAATGAAGTTTATAAAACAAAAATAGACTGGATGGGCAGATCAGTCACCCTTTATCTGGACTGGGAGTTTGAAGGTACGGATACAGAGTTACAGGATCTACTGGAAACTGCGCATCAAATCTATGCCAACAAGCAATCGTGGGATGAACGCGTCCGGAAATTTGCAGCTGAATACCTGCAACAGCAGAGCTATGACGAATGGCCCATCCAAAAGGAAGAAAATGAAGCAGAGAAAGAACAAACGGTAAAGACTTTTATAAAATATCTTCTGCCCGAAACCATCCTGATCTACCCGGACGGACAATTTGAGATCTGGTTCCAGACAAACTGGCTGATCGGAAGTATAAGCCTGAAAGCCAGTCTGCAAGACGGACCTTTACTCATAGATATGGAAAAAAAGGAAGAGGATATGTATATGTAACCGGATCAGCAAAAAGTTCCGCCCCCCTCACATCCCGGATATAAATGTTCTTTCCCGGTTGCTTTCTGAGGACGGATTCTTCCCAGGAAAACAAACAAAGATCTGCTCATGAGCATGCTCTTTATTGCAGATGAAAAATTACTTTCGGGTTGATCTTCAACGAGTCTTCCTGAAAGAGATTTTTGTCCTTGTATAGCAGACAAAAGGGTTGGCCCGGCGGTTTCAAAAACCTGTAGGCCAACCCTTTCTTCATGATCCTGTCATCTTATCCTTTACCCCTCATCCGACCTCTTTCAGGCCAGGACCTTTTCCTATGGAAAACACATACCTATCCGTTGATACAGGAAGGCTTTGTCTTTCTTATTCTTTTGTTATTGCTGTTTGAAGCCGTATCCGTTGGTGATACCTGAGTTCAGAAGCGTCTGATAGGTATTACACAACAAGTGGATGGGCGGATTCTTTGCCGCGTAGTCTTCATCGGTATATCCGGCAAACAGCCTGGTCGCGTAGGAATCTTCATAATTCAGCATATCAATGGCCCACGGGGTCATTTCGTATCCGTCTGCTTCGAGTGCCAGGGCTTCGGGGCTACCCGGTTCGATGTATCTGAACAGTCCTTTGATGGCCACATTGGTCACATTCTCATTCATATAAGCCGGAACAAGGCTGCCCCAGTCATCGTGCTGCCCCCTCCAGCCGGGAAACAATACCGGATCGTCCTGACTGCCGGAAGGGGTTTGGGTAGTGAGCCGATAGCCGTACTCCGCGCGGGCATCTACCATCTTGGTCCAGATATAGGCAGAGATCTGATTGCCGTTGCCGAAAGTGTAGTACCCATCCCTGCGTATGCCATCCACGATCGCTTTCATGACGCGTCGGTTCTCCACAGCTACCTCAGGCAATATGCCCGTGCGGATGATATCGAAACGACGGACACCCTCTCCGCTGAACTCCAGCGCGCGCTCTTTGATCACCGCGTGGTATACCGATCCGCAATCAGAGATGTAGGTGTCGAAGTTGGGATCGTGGTTGCCCGGGAACGCGCGGTGGTGCACCGTTGCCAGATAATCTCTGGCAGCCCCCTCCTCGCCCAGTGCCGCACAGACCTCGGCCAGCATCAGGTAGATATCCGATATACGCATGTAAGAGACATTGATACCGGAGGTCCCGTAATTCAATGTATTGGGTGAAGGCAGGCGGTTCCAGTCCCACTTGTTGGTAGCCGGTCCGCAACCCCTGCCCCAGGCACTGCGGTCAAAAGACTGGATCAGTTCCTGTCCTTGTCCGGTGCTGCCGGTAACTGTTACGGAAGCATCCCGTCGAAGGTCGTTATGATCGAACCAGCCGTAGTAGAAATGGGCCTGGATACAGTCTTGTCCACAGGCGATACAAGGTGCCTGCCCGTCACCCCCTGTAGAAGGACGACCGATATATGCCGGACGACTCGAACTGTAGTTGTATTCGTGCGGGATCTCATATACCGATTCATCGGCCAGGGTGATGTTGTCACCCGCGTGCATCTGCTGGAAGGTATACTGGAACGGATTGCCATATTCTTGCCCGTTGCTGCCTCTGGTACGGGGATCGGTCGTATGAAGCACCACTGAACCCGGGTCGGCGATACAATCCTGCAAATACCCTTTGGCAATGGCAAAGACCTCCCGCCAGTCGCTGCGACGGCCATAGATCGCTCCGTTCTTCTCTACGCTCCAGTCATCAAAAGTAAGTACCTTACCGTTGCCATCGACATAGAAGTCGGCTCCCAGATCGGTCCGGCGGGTAGCATAGCCACCGTTGTAGAGACACATACGTCCGATCAGTCCCTGCACGTAGGTACGGTTCATCACATCGGCCCGGCTGCTTCCTTCGCCCGCGCGATACATGTGCGGCTCTACCTCCATCAATTTCTGTATGTGATAGTCATAGATCGCGTAGCGGGAAGCCAGTCCTTCGGCCTTTTCACCCGCTTTCAGCGCGTGAGGCACATCTCCGTACCAGCGACACAGTTCCCAGTAACAGGTAGCACGCAAGGCCACGGCCTGTCCATAGACATCCGAAAGACCATTGGGCGCACCCGACATGATCTCGTCGAAATGACTGAGTGCTTCAAAAGCACCAATCAGGGAATTGGCAATGGCAATGGTTTCGTAGAGCTTACCGAACACCTCGGTACCCTCTCCGGAATCTATGTTGTAGGATCCCGTACCGCCGGGGTAGAACCACTTTTGCAGGATACCCGCACTACCCTCGTCGTACAGGTCCTGGGTATCTTCGATGTCCGACCCCCAGACCGGAGACCAGAAAAAACCGACAGAGTGCAGGCTACCGTTGGCACGAAGCGTTTCGTAGCCATAATACAACGCGGCACGCGCCGACCCTTCATCAGAAAAGACAAAGTCACGATCTACCACACTCGGCGAGGAGGTATCTAAGAAATCCTGACAACTGCCCAGGGTACACGCGACAACTGCCGCGAAAGCTATGTATATTATCTTTTTCATATGTACAAAATTTATTTTTATCACGAAGGTTGTAAGGAAACTGACCCTTTTCTGCATCGCCTCCGGCCATGGAAGATCGCAGGCCCGCTCCCTGTTCATTGTTTGTTTCCGATACCGGATCCACAGCCGGATCAGAAGGTTATATTCGTTCCCAGAGTGAACGTACGCGCCCGCGGATAGGTACCACGGTCCATATTCAGCGTAGGGAAAATCCGCAGGTTGCTATAGAATCCGGTCTGCCCGGTAGGACTTGCGTTCACTTCCGGATCTACCCCCGAATAGCCTGTAAGCGTGAACAGATTAGTAGCAGTCAGGTAGAAACGCATCTTTTCGATCTTCATCTTAGCCAGCAGATCCTTCGGCAGTGTATATCCGATGGTGAGTGTTTGCAGACGCAGGTACGAACCATTTTCCAGCCACTCGGAAGCAGTGATCCCACTCTGGTGGTAAGGCAAATGGTATTTGGCTCCGGCATTCAACGCACTTAATTCGGCCGGGTCGGTCACGGCATACAGATCTCCGGCGGCATTCACATCGTATACTTTGTACGCTTTGGACACCCACGACATACGCTGCGCACCGATACCCACAAACTCCAGTCCCGAGGCTTCACTCATGGCGGCCGCGTTGTAGATCTTGCCTCCCGCTACCCAGGTGAAATGGGTAGAGAGGTCGAAGTTCTTATAGTTGAAGTTCAGCTGGAAACTTCCGGTGTGTCTGGGCATCACTTCTCCCAGGGCAGTAGCATCGTCCAGGTCTACCGTACCGCTGCCATCTACATCCGCAAACTTAGCAGCTCCGGGAAACGCCGTCTGTCCGTCGGGCAGATCGAAGGGGTGCATATAGGTAGCTGTCAGCGCTTTGGAAATATCCGCAATGCCCGGTTTCAATACGTACTGCCCGTTGACATAATTGAAGTCGTCTACCTCATAGTATCCGTCACTGATGAATCCGCGTACCACCCCGATCGACTTACCTACCACAAACATATAGTCGTTGGTGGGCACCAGAGAAGAAGACCCCCAATAGGACGAATAGAGATACTGGTCGGCATCGGGCAGTTTATCGAGCCGGTTGCGGTTGAAATTATAAATGGCTCCTACGTTGAACCGAAAATCTTTCTGACGGATCACATCGGCGCTGAGCGACAGTTCGACCCCACGGTTGGAGGTCTGTCCGAAATTCCGGAACTGATAGGAATATCCGGTAGTATGGTCTACCGGCACTGCCATCAGCAGGTCTTTGGTGGTATTCCAGTACACCTCTACACTACCGTTGAGGCGACTGTTGAATATATCCATATCGAGACCGATGTTGCGCGAGACGGTGGTCTCCCATTTCAGATCGGGATTGGCCAGCAGACCGTCGGGACGATAGAAAGAGATGAACTCGCCATTGATTGGAGTATGGTTGCTGCCCGCTCCCAGGCTCGACCAGGTCTCCTGCCAGAGATTGGAGCTAATGTTGTCTGCTCCCGAAGTACCGTAAGAGATACGGAGCTTCAGGTTGGAAAGCCAATCCCGGGTGCCCTCCATAAAGGCCTCTTCGGACACTCGCCATGCCAACGCGGCTGCCGGAAAATATCCCCAGCGATGGTTGGGAGCAAATTTGGAAGAGCCATCGGCGCGGAACATTCCGGTAAACAGATAGCGGTCGCCGAGGGTATAATTGAGGCGTCCGAAGAACGACACGGTATGTGAGGGTACAGCAATTGAATGGGTAGCAGAGAACGAACCGGTTGCCGTATGGATCAGTCCCAGGGTGGTTTTATAATCAAACGTATCGGGATAGCCACGCCCGGTGAGCTGGGAAGATTCCGATCCGGATTTCAATACTTCATTCCCTACAAGCACGGAAAAGGATTGTTTGTCACCGACAGTAAAGTTGTAGTTCAACGTACTCACCGAGCGAAAGCCTTCGCTCAGGCCCCGGCCCAGGGTAGCGCGTTTGTCTCCGTTGGTATATCCGTCTTCATAATACGAGCTTTTCGACGAACCTCTGGACAGAGATACTTCGCTGCGGGCTACCAGACCGTCGACAATCTCCCAGGCCAGCGCGGCAGATCCTCTCAGGGAACGGGAATAAGATTCATTGGTAACATCCTCGATCAGACGTACCGGATCGTTCTTATCGTCGATATTGGCAATACCGAAACTGAAACCGGAGGCTACTTCCGAAAAGTCTACCCCTCCCAACGGATGGTCGATGGGACGGTAGCGGAAAGCCTCGGACAAGGTGATATTCTCGTAACTGTTAAGTGTAGATTCCGTATAGCGCAGATCTACATCCAGATCTAATCTTTTCGACAGCTTCTGCCGGAGTTTGAACGAAGCATTCAGGCGGTTGTGATCGGAGTGGATCTTGATGCCTTCGTCGTTGATGTAGCCTAAGGTAAACATCACTTTGCTGGTATCCGTACCTCCCGAGACACTGACATGGTGATTGTGCGACAGAGCCGTGCGCAACACATCGTCTGTATAGTTATGTGTCTTGACATCCGCATACTCCGCATAGTGATTGCCGTACTTGCTTCCCAGTCCGAAATATTTCTCTACCGCGTCCTGATTCGCCGTACCGCGCGAAGCGGCATAACTCCAGCTGTTGAGCACATATTCCTGAGCCGAAAGGGTAGAGAGTGTTTTGGATACATGTTTGGCCTGTACATAACCGTCGTAAGAGACTTTGATGCGTCCCGGTCTTCCGCTCTTGGTGGTAATCAGGATGACACCGTTGGCACCCCGGGCACCGTAGATGGCCGTAGAAGAGGCATCCTTCAATACGTCGATGGTCTCGATCTCGGAAGCCGGGATGTCGCTGATGCTGCTCACCGGAAACCCGTCTACCACATACAACGGATCATTGGACTGCGTGATGGAACCGCCTCCGCGTACACGTACGGATATAGCAGCACCGGGACGACCGTCCTGTGAAGTGACATTCACCCCCGGCAACCGACCTTGCAGGGCCTGCGCCACGTTGGATACAGGATTGGCTGCTAGTTCTTCTCCCTTGACCGAAGCCACAGCACCGGTCAGGTCGCGGCGTTTCACCGTACCGTAACCGATCACTACAACTTCGTCCAGTGTACGGTTGTCCTCCTCGAGCACGATCCATAGCTGGCTCTGGTCTCTGACCGTTACTTCCTTGTTTATGTAACCGATGTAAGTGACCAGCAGTGTACTGCCTGCCTGCACCCCGGGAAGAGAGAACCGACCGTCGAGATCGGTGATCGTACCTGTAGCTGTGCCCTTCACAGATACATTGGCTCCGATAACGGGTTCTCCCGCGTTGTCCTGTACCACCCCTCTGGCAGTCACCGACTGCGCCAGGGCATTGGATGTGCTCCATATAAAAAAGGAGCACACCATCAGAATCATTTTGCTTTTACTCATTGTGTTTCGTTTTCATGAATAGTATGATTTAAAAGGCCATTTTCTTCGTGTCCTGGCTCACAGACACCTGATCTGGTCGCAGATCCCACAGAAGAGATCATTCAGGATGAATTGCATGTTTGTGTATGCATAGTGAGATTCGTTTCGTTTCACATAGGATTGCTTTTCGCAAAAATAAGAATCAACTTTGTTTACGGTTTACAAAATCCGGTTTGTTACGTACACTTTACGACCTCCGATACTGTCTATAGCAATTTCCTGGCGGATCTTAACCGAAAGAGGATGGGTATTTCCGGAGATAGAAGCGATCGCAGACGCAAAAGAGCCTGAATTGCGCCCGTAGATCACAGAAGAAAATTTGCAGGTACAATATCCCGACAAAAAAGTATACTTACTATTCAGAGGAGTTTAGTTCTCTTCGCAAGGCAGGCAAAAAAAGGAGAGGTTACCATTTTTTTTCGTTTGGTTACCGGAACTGGCCTGTTTTTCAGATCCGGTTTTTCACTGGCAAGTTACGGAGATATCGGGTATACAAAATAGTATTTACAACTACAAAAGAGGCTCTCAGATGGAGACATCTCTTTCCGGATAAGGTCACTTCGCCCCGTCAGATAAACAGATTGATAGCTGACTTTTCTGCCTGTTCCAGATAGGTAGCTACGCCACCGGTCTCTACACCTTCCATCAGTTCCTCTTCACGGATACCCATCATATCCATACTCATGGTACAGGCAATCATCCGCACACCGTTTTCTTTTGCTTGTCCGATAAGTGTTTCCAGGCTATACACATTCTTTCGCTTCATGACCTCGCGCATAAACCATCCGCCTATCCCTGCCAGATGAAGTCGGGACAAGCCCAGTTTGCCGCTATGTGACGGAAGCATCCATCCGAACAAACGGCTCAGAAAGTCTTTCCTGACTGCTACTTTTTCGCGCCGTTTGAGTATGGTAAGTCCCCAGAAGGTAAAAAAGAGACTCACTTTTTTCCCGGCAGCTGCCGCACCATTGGCTAGGATAAAAGCGGCTATGGCCTTATCCAGATCATTACTGAACACAATGATGGTCTGCCCGTCACCGCCTCCTTTTCCGGGTACACAGGTGGCTGTATGCAGGTGAGTATCTGCCGGTTTTCCAATCACTGCTTCTATCACTCCTCTGTTCTGTGAGACCTCTATCAGCTCCGCCTGCATCATCTGGCACCAGGCAGAAATATCCCGGGAAAATCCGGGGTCGGTTGTCCGGATCCGGAGCCGCTGCCCCGCAGCAAGCACCTGATACTGTTTCTTCAGTTCCACTACCGGACCGGGACACTGCAACCCGCAGGCATCTACTTCTATAGCTACAGACTCATGGCTTCTCTCCTCCTGTTGCTGACCTTGCGGAACCGAAGGAACCACCGTATCTTCCGCCGATGTATCCCGGATCATGCTCCAGGTACGATATCCTCCGGAAAGATTATAGATATTCTCAAAACCATGCTGCGCCAGTATACGGTAGGCGATATATCCGCGCAACCCCACCGCGCAGGTCAGAAGGATACGTTTGTCCCGGGGAAGCTCCCCGATCCGGTCGCGCAACTCATCCAGAGGGATCTGTATGGCATTCGGCAAAAGCCCCATGGCGCACTCTTCGGAGGTACGCACGTCTACGATCAGCGTATCGGTATCCTCCGGATCAATGTCTCTCCAGTGCAGGATCTTTACTTTGCCCGACAAGATATTATCGGCCACATACCCTGCCATATTCACCGGATCTTTGGCAGACGAGTACGGCGGTGCGTACGCATGTTCAATCTCCATCAGATCGTAGATAGTACCTTCGTTACGAACTACCTATGCCATCAGGTCTATTCGTTTGTCTACCCCGTCGTACCCCACGATCTGGGCACCCAACAACCATCCGTTGTCGGGAGAGAACAGGATCTTCACAGACAGGTCCCACGCGTCGGGGTAGTATCCCGCATGGGACTTCCCATGGGTGAATGAAGACAGATAGGGAATACCAGCCTGTTTCAATTGCTTGGCATTCACGCCTGTTGTTGCCACAGTCAGGTCAAATATCTTCGCAATGGATGTACCAATGGTTCCCTTATACCGTTCGTGATTCCCCATTACCAGGTTATTGGCCACGATACGGCCCTGTTTGTTGGCCGGTCCGGCCAGAGGGATCCGTGCCGGAAGGCCTGTGACCTTGTTGATCACATCCACGGCATCCCCCAGGGCATATACATCGGGATCGGAGGTCTGCATATAGCTATCTACTGCAATACCTCCCGCTTTTCCCAGAGCCAGCCCGGCCTCCTGTGCAAGCCGTACCTCGGGACGCACACCGATACTCAGCAATACCAGATCTGCCTCCAGCTGTTTCCCGCTCTCCAGGTAAACGGTAAGTCCTTCTTCTCCCTCTTGGAAAGACCTTACTCCATCTTCAAGTATCAGACCTATTCCTTTGGACAAAAGGTGTTGCCGCACGATGGCCGACATAGAGTAGTCCAACGGAGCCATTACCTGGTTTCCTTTCTCCACTACCGTAACCTCCAGATGGGCCTTCCGGAAATTCTCGGCCATCTCCAGGCCAATGAATCCCCCACCGATCACTACCGCCCGGCGTGCGTTTTCCCGCGTCACCGCCATTTTCAACTGATCTGTATCGGGAATGTGGCGCAATGTAAATATCCGTTTGCTCTCTATACCGGGAATAGATGGGCGCAGCGGTTCTGCCCCGGGAGAAAGCACCAGCTTATCGTAGGATTCGGCATATTCTTCTCCAGTGGCTACTCTTCTCACTGTTACGATCCGGGAAGCCAGATCTATCTTTATCACTTCCTGCCCGGTGCGTACGTCTATCCGGAAACGCCTGCGAAAACATTCCGGGGTCTGAAGAAACAGAGCTTCCCGTTGACGAATGGTATTTCCTATGTAATAGGGCAGCCCACAATTGGCATACGAGATATATTCACCCCTTTCGCAAAGAATGATTTCCGCGGCTTCATCGAGCCTCCTCACCCGGACTCATACTGTAGCTCAACCGGCCTCTCCACATAGGATCACGTACTTCA
>JAJQDI010000030.1 GCA_021202275.1 Bacteroides sp. | reverse complement strand
GCAGCTTCACCTACTTCGGGACAGTGGAGGAGGCGTTCGCGTATGCCGGCACCCTCGGCACGTCCTGCACGGTGACCCTCCGCGCAGACTGCACCGTCACGGAAAGCCTGGCGGCGGGGAGTGGCAGTGAGGTTACCCTCGACCTTGCGGGGTATACGCTGTCGGCGGGAGACGGCTCCTCCATCAGCGTCCTCACAGTCAACGGGAGCCTGGCGGTCACGGACAGCAGTGAAACCGGCAGCGGCACGGTGACGGGCGGCACGGGAACCCTTATTGATGATGTTTCTTATGGTGGCGGCATCTACGTGCCTTCCGGAGGTTCCCTCACGGTGACGGGCGGCTGCGTGACGGGGAACACGGCGGACTATGGCGGCGGTATTTACGCGGCCGGGTCCGTGTCCCTCTCGGGGACGCCCGTTATCACAGGCAATACATCCGCGGGAGATGCCGGCGGTGCGGAGGACAACCTGTACCTGCCGTCCGGGAACACCGCCACGCTGGCCGGCAGCCTGGAAGAGGGCGCGCAGGTGTGCGTCTCGGCGGCGGATGTGCCGTCGGACGGCGTGACCGTGCCGGTCACGGCATCGGAGTCAGGCACTTCCTATTATTTACAGTCAGCATCATATGTCATCTCCGATGCGGGCTATTATGTCGTGGCTGATACGGACGCTAAATGCCTGGTGCTCTCCGTGCAGGAAGGCCGGGAGGCATCCGTGGAGACGGCGGACGGCACGGTTTCATATTACGGGACGGTGGAGGAAGCGTTCGCGTACGTGAATACGGCAGACACGTCCTGCACGGTGACGCTCGTGTCGGACTGCGGCATCACGGAGAGCCTGACGCTGGCATGGGGGCATACGGCCGTGCTGGACCTGTGCGGCCATACGCTGGCGGCGGAGGAAGGCTCGTCCATCAGTGTGATCACGGTCAACGGGACGATGACACTTACCGACAGCAGTGAAGACGGTACCGGCACGGTGACCGGCGGCACGGGTACCGTGGACGACAGCTACAACCCCCGCGGGGGCGGCGTGTATGTGGCTGCCTGGGGGAGCTTCACCATGGCCGGGGGCAGCATCACCGGGAATACCCTGACGGCCACATCTTTTTCAAGCAGGGTGGAAAATGAAGGCTCCGGCTTCGGCGCCTACGGCGGCGGCGTCTGCGCCATGGGGGATTTCACGATGACCGGCGGGACCATCAGCGGGAACACGGTCAGCGGGACCTATGCCAATGACCTCTGCGGCGGCGGCGTCTACGCGGCCGGCAGCGTCCTGATGGCCGGCGGCAGCATTACGGGGAATAAACTCATCGGCAGTACGATACATTACGGGGGCGGCCTCTTTGCCGGGGGCGGCTTCGTGATGCTGGCCGGCAGCATCTGCGATAACGTGGTCACCATGGCGGCGACATCCAGGAGTGCCTACAAGGGTGCGGGCGTCTACTGCACCGGCGGGACCGCTTACATCAATGGCGGCACCATCAGCGGGAACACTGCGAGCGGGAATACCCAGGGGACATCTACGACCTCAGGGCTCAGCCTCTATAACGCTGGTTCTTATTACCCATATGTCCTCGGGAATAAACAAAGCAGATCTTATGTAGAAAGCGATATCGAGACCGGCTGTTACGGGATCCTGGACAGCCTGTCCCATATCAGTCTGAGCGGTGAAAGCGCGGCGGTCGGGAAGGATTTCACCATTGCGCTGGCGGCGGACGACGGCTATGCGTTCCCCGGCACACTCACGCTTTCCTATACGGCAGGCGGGGATCTGCTCACGGCCGGGGAGGACTATGCGTATGATGCGGGAGAAGGGACGCTCACTATCTATGCGGCCGCGTTCATCGGCCCGGTCACTGTCAGCGGCGCGGGGATCCCGGAGACCTGCAGTGTCAGCTCGTCCCTGGAAGGGGCTGTGCTGTCCGGCAGCGCCAGCACGGCGGGCGGTGAGGATTACTCCGCGGTGATCAGCGCGCTGGAGGGGTATTCCCTGCCGGATGCCATTGTGGTAGAAGTGGACGGCACAGCGCTTACCGCCGGGGAGGATTATTCCTATGACGCGGAAAGCGGTGCGCTCACCATCTATGCAGCCGCCGTCACCGGGGACATCGTGGTCAGCAATGTCCCCGCGGCCAGTGCATGGGAAGAACCTGCGCAGGATGAAGAAGGGTATTACCTGCTTTATGATACGGAGGATATCCTTGCTTTCGCGGACATGGTGGAAAACGGGTACGCGGACAGCAGCGCGAGGCTGATGGCGGATGTTACGGTAGGGGCGGATACCGGCTTTGCGGGTATCGGTGCCCCGTATGCGCCCTATACGGGCACCTTTGACGGGGACGGCCATACGGTTACCGTGGCCATCAGCACGGACAGCGCGGCGGGCTTCTTTGCCTGTGTGTCCGGCGCTGTCATTGAGGACCTTACGGTGGAAGGCACGGTGGAGACCACGTCAGGCACTTACGGCGCGGCCGGTCTGGTATCCTATGTGTCTTCCGGCGGGGTTACCATACGTAACTGTATGAATGGTGCGGACGTCAGCGGCACGGCTTTTGTGGGCGGCCTCGTGGGGCGCTCCGGCATCGCCGTCACCATCACTATGGAAGACAGCTCCAATGAAGGGGACATTACGAATACCGGGTTTTATTCCGGCGGCATTGCGGCGCGCATCTGCAACGGCAGTGTCACGGGCTGCCTGAACTACGGGGCTGTATCTGCCCTCGGGTATGCGGGCGGCATCGCCGGCATAGCCTACAGCTACGGGGACCTGGAGATACAAAACTGCGGGAATGAAGGCATGGTCACGGCCACCGGCAGCGGCAGCAGCGTGTCCACGGATGAGGGGACGTTGTACAGCGGCTATTATGCAGGCGGGATCACCGGGAGCGCCAGGAGGGAGTTACCTACGTCCCTGACTATGGACAGCCTGTACAATGCGGGGGATGTCAGCGGATACGTGTACGTGGGCGGGATCACCGGCAGCTATTGTTCGGACGTGGGCAATGCCTATAACACCGGCACGGTCAGCCAGACCAATTCAAGTTCGTCATATTCGAAAAGTTCCGGAGGCCTCCTCGGGAAATACACTACCTACGACGATGCTGTGGTTTCCAACGCCTACAATGCTGGGGAAGCGCCCAATCCATTGATCGGGACGGGTGGAAGCAGTGGCTATACAGGTTCGGGTTCTACTTATAGTGAAAATTGCTACTTCCTGGAAACATTGGGTACAGATTCCTATGGGATAGCAGTGTCATCGGATGAACTGACCGCCCTCGCCGGAACGCTGGGCGATGCTTATAAGGAGAACGGGGTGGAATCTTACCATGGCGGATACCCCGTCCTGTCCTGGGAGGAGCCGGGGGAGCAGTACGGCGTATCCTTCAGCCTGACGAATGCCAGTGTGGGCAGTTATTGGGAGACAACCATTGCCGGTGCGGGCTGGCGTGCAGTCCTGGAGGCGGACGAGTATTATGCCCTCCCGGATACCATCACGGTCACGTCGGGCGGCACGGAGCTCACTGCGGGGGAGGACTACGCGTATGACCCGTCCACTGGGTGCATCCGGGTCTATGGCGGCTCTGTCACTGGGGCAATCACAGTCAGCGCGGAGGCTGGACTGGCAAGTTATGCTGTCAGCATTTCCCTGGAGCATGTCAGCAACGGGGGCAGTGCAAAGGCAGCCATCGGGGAAGATTATACAACGGTCCTGGCTGCGGACGAGTCTTATTCCCTGCCGGAGGGAGTCTCGGTCATCGTGGACGGCATCATGCTGGCGGCCGGGGAGGATTATACTTATGACGCGGAAACAGGTGAGCTTGCCATCTGTGCTTCTGCCATTACCGGGGATATCCTGGTCAGCGCGGCAGTTGACACGGACATGGCTGTGCAGGATGAAGACGGGTACTGCCTGATCGGGACGCAAGCCGAGCTGGAATATTTTGCGTGGATGACCGGATCTGTCTATGCCGGGTTCTCCGCGCGGCTCACGGCGGATATAGAGGTGCCTGCGGATGCCGGCTTCACGGGCATCGGCACTGCGGACGCGCCTTATGCCGGCACGTTTGACGGGGACGGCCATACCGTCACCCTGGAGGTCAGCACGGACGGGGCGGCCGGACTGTTCGCTTATGTGTCGGGGGCGACGGTCATGGATGTGGCCACGGCCGGAACGGTAGAGACAACCGTGAATACCTATGGCTGCGCGGGCATTGTCTCTTATGTGATGGCGGACGGCGTTATCATTGAAAACTGTGCCAACTATGCGGATGTCAGCGGCGCCGGCTATGTGGGCGGGCTTGTCGGCCGGACGGAGAGATCATATATCTCCGTTTTGGTTACAGGCAGTTCGAATGAAGGAAGTGTTACGGGCACGGGCAGTTATGTAGGCGGCATCGCCGCGCGGGTCTGTGAAGGCAGCATGACCGGGTGTACCAATTACGGCACCGTCAACGGCACCTCTTATGTGGGTGGTATCATGGGCTATGCATACAGCACCGGCAGCCTGGAGGTCCTGGAATGCGGGAATGAAGGGAATGTCACGGGCACGGGCAGCTATACGGGCGGCATCACCGGGTACGCCCGCCTGGCTTCGTCCGGGGAGCTGTCCATGGGGAGCCTGTACAACGCGGGCACCGTCAGCGGCACCTCTTATGTCGGCGGCATCACGGGCAGGAACTGCGCCAGCCTGTATGATGCCTACAACACCGGCACGGTTACAGGCACGGCTGTGACCACGGGCGGGATCACCGGCAACAACTATGCCGGCGGGACAGTACTGTCCAACGCCTACAATGCCGGTGAAGTGACCTATACCTCCTCGGGCGTGGCTTACGCGGGCGGCCTGCTGGCCGGCAGCATCAGCGGTACCGGTTATATCCTGTACGTGGATAACGCGTATTACTTAAGCACCCTGGACGGCTCTGCCGCCGCGTCCGGCAGCAGTTACCTTTACAGCTATTCCACCCAGGCAGCCCTCACGGATGACGAGCTCGCTGCGATGGCGAAGACCTCCGATGAACTGGCCGCCCTGGCGGATACCCTGGGGGACAGCTTCGTGGAAAACACGGACTCCGATTACCATCTGGGCTACCCGGTCCTGGCATGGGAGGAGACCGGGGATGACGCGGAAGAGCTCCGGATCATCACCCAGCCGGAGGACTATACCGGCACCGCCGGGAGCACGGCCGTGTTTGAGGTGGAAGCGTCCGGCAGCGGCCTCGCTTACCAGTGGCAGTACCTGAATGCCGGCGCCTCGATATGGAGGGATTCCGGCATGGACGGAGCCGATACGGCATCCATCTCCGTGCCTGTCACAGAGGCACGCGACGGCCAGCAGTACCGCTGTATCGTGACCGACGCGGATGGCAATACCGTGACCAGCGACGCCGCGACGCTGACGGTCTCCGGTGCGGCGGGCCTTGCCATCACGCTGCAGCCGTCCGACTATACGGGGGAGGAGGGCAGCACGGCCACCTTCACTGTGGAAGCGGACGGGACAGGGCTGACTTATCAGTGGCAGTACATGAGCCCCGGCGGCACGATGTGGCATGACTCCGGCATGGACGGT
>JAJQDI010000017.1 GCA_021202275.1 Bacteroides sp. | reverse complement strand
GTAAGCCAGCAGATTTACAGTCTGCCCCATTTGGCCACTCTGGTATTTGCCCTTTATTTTGTAACAACCAGCCCCGAACATCCAGGCTGTCTGTGTTGTTGTGAGTTTATGACAGCTAAAAAAGCCTTCACAAACATTTCAAGTCTACTGACAGAATGAATCTCATCCGATCTGCTAACCATTCATTCTGAGCCTCTTGTCGGATTCGAACCAACGACCCCGAGATTACAAATCACGTGCTCTGGCCAACTGAGCTAAAGAGGCATGTCAATTAAAAATGCAACCGTTGCGTTCTTAAGTGAGCGAAACGGCTGCAAATTTAGGTATTTATTTTATCTCCGCAAAACATTTGCGTTTTTTTATTTATTTCGCTGCTTTTCTTTGTGTTTAGCGATCTGTTTCTCCAACGCTTCCAGACATTCATCTACCGATTGTTCAAAAGAATCACATACCTTATTAGCATATAATTCACCGCTTGGTATAAGGACTTTTACTCCCGCCTCTTTATTCACGGCACTTTCCGGCTTCACTACTTTCAGTACAACCTCTACTGCTTTTATATCATCAAAAAAACGTTCCAGTTTGGCCGCTTTCTTCTGAATAAACGCCTGCAACTGTTCCGACGCGTCAAAATGAATCGATTGAATTCTAATATCCACACTAACCTCCTTTTTTAGGCTCTGGGATGAGCCTGGTTATACACTTTTTTGAGCTCTTCAAAAGTAGTGTGTGTATAAATTTCCGTAGTAGCCAGGCTACTATGCCCCAGCAATTCCTTTACTGCTCCCAGTTCCGCATCATTATTCAGCATGGCTGTTGCAAAGGTATGTCTTAGCACATGGGGACTTTTTTTCTTCAACGTAACTACTTTTGAAAGGTGCCGTTTCACAATTTCGTAGACGAGACTATCATAAAGCCGCTGCCCGTTTTCCCGAACAAAAAATGCTTCGCTACTTCCGGCAACAGTTTCATCACGCATGGTAAGATATTCTTTTATCGCTATACTCAACCTTTCTCCGAAAGGGATCAGCCGTTGTTTGTTCCGTTTTCCGGTGACCTTTATCACTCCCCCTGAAAGATCCACATCCTTATCGTCCAGACCGATAAGTTCGGAACGCCGTATACCGGTCACATACAAGACTTCCAGGATCAGTTTATCCCTTACCCCGTCAAACCCTTCCCCGAAGTTTGTCTCATCCAGCAGACGATCCATATCTTTCGCCTTTATAAAAGAAGGAAGAATCTTTTTCTTTTTAGGACCTGCTATCTTTTGCAACGGATCTACCGTTATCTCTCCCCGTTTCAGGAGAAACTTATAAAAGGAACGCAGTGAACTCAATTTCCGGTTCACCGAAGCAGAAGTGTATCCCCGATCCATTAGAACCACCATCCAGTCACGGACATCTGTAGATTCAACCTGATCGGGTATAAAAGAATCAACTCTTTCCTCTACAAATCTCCGGAATTGTCCAAGGTCTTCTCTATAAGCCGTTACGGTCTTATCCGAGTAGTTCCTCTCGTATCGGAGATAGTTAAGAAAAGAGTCTGTTAACATAAAACGTCACATCTGATATCGTGCAACAAATGTATGAAAAGAAATCAATAATTCAAAGAAAATTACGAATTATTAATCTTCTGTCTGCTGAAGTTTCTGAACGTATACGGCACGTTCCTTTTTAAGTCTTTTGGTAACAGATGGTTTGTCAAATTGCTGTCTGCGACGCAGCTCTTTTACGATACCGGTTTTCTCAAATTTTCTTTTGAATTTCTTCAGCGATTTCTCAATGTTTTCGCCTTCTTTTACAGGTACTACAATCATTTCTTAATGTTTAATATATGTTATTGTTTTGAATTTCGGTACAAAATGCGCCGCAAAATTACACATACTTTCTTTATTGACAAAACTTTCTGGGATTATTTCTTCAAATCACATCCGGAAATACCTACTTTTCAGGATTTCCCCGTAGGGGATGCATACCTCGTCCGGAATTGACGTTGTATAGTGTAACGTCCGTGAAGTGCTACAAACTGCTCCACATGAGGTAACACCCCAAGCTCCCCTGAATAGATCGAATAGGGGAAACTTTCACTTCTGATAGTTCCCACCTCTTCAAAGTCGACTTTTTACGCACGTTGTAATCACAGGACGCACGTCCCTTTGTCTCCCCTCCTTATCTCTGATATCTTTCCAGTCTTTGCAGGTCTTCACGTTTTCGCTCTACCTCTTCCAGATTATGTACAGCCTCCACAGCTCCGGATTGTTCCGCACGTTTAAACGTTTTTTCTGCCAGTTCCAGTTCACCCAGATATAAATATACCACACCTAAGTTGTTCAATACTTCCGGAGTTTCATTCAACTGTTCCAGATACCTTCTGGCCGCATTCCACTGATCCGTACATATCATGGCCACCGCGGCATTATTGATCGTTGCTTCTTCCGTCGGATGTATCCGCAACGCGGTTTCCAAAGTAGTTATTCCCTGTTCTGTGCCCAATCCATAGTTTTCCGCCAACAGATAAAACTCCAGGGCACTCAACTGTTCGGGTTTGCTGCTGAGCATCTCCTCTGTCTCTTTCACACTGTAGTCTCTCACCACATAATCTATCTGATATTCTACTCTGCGCAATTGTGGGAACATATCATTCAACATTCGCCGATAAGGCACACCTCCCGCAAGCTGCATCAATCTGCTTTCTCTTCCGTCGAAAATATCCACAGTCTCTATGATCTGAAGGATCTGATCTTTATGAGAAATATCACTCTCCTCTATCAGTTTGGTAAGTCCATCCCAATCTTCTGCCACGGAACTTACTTTAAATAATTTATCCGACAGATTGAACTGAGTACGGATATATTCCTTTAAAGAATGGGCGCGTCCTTGTGCCAGACGTTCATTGGTGAGATAGGGTCCGTCCGGAGAGGCAAATCCTTCAATATAGAGTCCTTTGATCTCCACATTCTTATCATTACGTACAAGATTTACGGTCTCGCGTATCTTTGCTAGTTCCTCCGTATTCCTGCGGTATGTAGGCAAGATCTCAGTCCTGTTCACCTGGAAATCCAGATAAGCCTTCCCCTGTACGTTTCTTGTTTTCACCTCTTTTTCCGGAATACGGTAGGCCAACTGTGGTTGTATGACATACGGCTCATACGGTTCCAGGTCGATCTGTCTATTCATTTCTACAGTAAAGTACTGCTGACTTCCGGCACAGGATGTCAGGATCTGCCGCAATTGCAGGTAAGTGGTATCCATCCACATTTCATAAGGTATACTTATGCCGTAATCAAAAACATATGGATGCTTCTTCCGGCCGACGGTGATCAGTTCGAACGGTTCGTCAGACACCAGTTCTTTATTCCTGAAACTCATTTTCCGGTTATACATACGAGCTTTGTTTGTTCCATTCACAAGCACATAGGGAAAAGAGTAAAGCGTTTCTCCCTTTTTATCACACAGCACAGGAACAATGGTCCAACTCTGGCAGGCATTCATAGCCAACGCGTTTACCTCTATCTCGAGTTCCAGTCTCAATGAATCTTCCTGCTGTGCCAGCACCTTGTTTCTGACAAATACATCTCCGACAACCGACTGGGCAGAGACGGTCGTAAGAACAAACAGGGCAAAAATAAATATAGATAGGGTTCTCATAAAGGATACTTTTTAGATTTAATGAGATAAATAACAGAAACACCGACTTTGGTAGGCCCCAGGTAATGCTTGTGTCCTTTTCCCTGATAATCTCCACAGCGTACACAGTCGAATCTCTTATAATCAAAATAGGCATAACCGAATCCAAAAGTAGCCTCCAGGTTCCAGCGATTTCCCAGATACCACTGATATCCGTAACTCACTCCGGCTCCTATGGCATCTCCTTCGTACCGATGATCTTTCATCCCCTGAAAAAGATCAAGCGGAAATTTCATATTACCCATATTGTAACGCCCGTACAAAGCATGGAATCCCCAATAGCTCCGGTTGAAGGCTTCACAATTCCACACCCTCAATTCCGGTTGCACCAACCAGTGCTTGATCTTTTTATTATCTTCCTTGTTGCTCAACAGCCAGGGGTTGTATCCACCGGTTATATCCAGGGTGGTTTTCTTACCCAATACGATCTCCAATCCCAGATTGGGAGTAGTAGTAGCTCCATACAAGACATTCGTCTTGATTCCCACAGATTGAGCATCTGCCCTGTATACATACAGAGACATCCCCAAAAGGAGAAAAAAGAGAGAGATCATTCGCTTTTCTTTTTTCATCTGAAATGTTTTTTGTTTCAAAATCGCTACTGATAAGTTTCCTCTATGCATCTGAATAGAGAATGAAAGACAAACCTGTTGGCAGATAAGACCTGGTGACAAGATATATAAGTATTTCTTAGTTAGATGGTGTGATGTGTTCACTTTTGCATATCCTTTTCGAAGTTTGTCGCAGTATAGTTATTTTCCTTAATCGGTGCAAATATATAATTTATTTCAATTTATTAGCTTTCTTAACATGGATTATAGTCAAAAAAACATCTTTCCACTGCAGACAAACCTGCTGTTAATCATCTGAATGACCTATCACTTTCTTTTTTCAAGCTATCAGATACTTTTCCAGGCATTCCTTTTCCCGGGCCGCCTTTTCTTTCTGGTATTTGAACAGACAGATACATTTACTCTATATTACACTTAGTATATAAATATATATAAAGGATATTCAGGCCCCTCACTCATCAGGCTCAATCTATTGCCTGTTTGTCGAAAAGTAGTTATATTTGTAACATATAGGACACGCCTTAGCATAGCTGAAATAAACTTTGCTCTGCAGTCGGCTTTCCCTATATTTGTAGAACATGAGTATTTGTAGAACATGAGACAAGGTCCGGACAAAGTTTCAAACGAGTTTGACCTTTGGCTCTCACCTTTCAATCTGTTTGATAAAAATCTATACCTATGCAACAGACTATCAAAGAACGTATCTCTTCCTTGCGGAATGGCATGGCAAGAGAAGGAATTTCCGCTTGTATTATTCCCAGTACCGATCCGCACATGAGTGAATATGTAGCGTCCTGCTGGAAAACAAGGGAATGGCTTTCAGGTTTCACCGGATCTGCCGGTACATTGGTTGTCACCTCCCGGGAAGCCGGCCTATGGACAGATTCACGTTATTTTCTACAGGCGGAGGAGCAACTCACAGGCAGTGGTATAGATTTATATCGCGATATGCTTCCTGAAACACCGGATATACCCACTTTTCTGGGTAGTTGCCTGCAAGCGGAAGAGCAGGTGGGGATAGACGGGAAAGTGTTCTCCACCCAGCAAGTCGAAACGCTCCGGCAGCAATTATCCTCTTTTTCTCTGATGCTGAATACAGAGTTTGATCCCATCCCGAAGATCTGGGCAGACCGTCCTCCTCTCCCCACTGGCGTAGCCTCTGTATACGAATTGTCTTATGCCGGTGTCAGCAGTCAGGACAAGATCGCAGGGATCCGCGAAGAGATGCGAAAACGAAATACCTCGTCCCTGTTCCTTTCCGCATTGGACGAGATCGCGTGGGTACTCAATATCCGTGGAAAAGATGTCAAATGCAACCCGGTAGTGATCAGCTATTTGCTTATTACACCTTCTGAAGTCGTATGGTTCATTGCTCCGGAGAAAATCACACCCGAGGTAGCCAGATACCTGGCCACTCAGGATATACAGACAGCTCCTTATGAGAGTGTACATACCATCATCGGTTCGGGCATACCCTCACCGTTATCTCTGAATCCGGGCAAAACCAATTATGCCGTATTTTCTTCAGTTCCCGACGATTGCAAGATTATCCGGGAAGAGTCTCCCGTACCGCTGATGAAAGCGATCCGCAACGCTACAGAGATCCGGGGGGTGCGTCAGGCTATGGTGCGGGATGGCATTGCTCTTTGCAAATTCCTCTATTGGCTTTCAGAGGCTGTACCAGCGGGCAAGGAAACAGAGTTGAGCGTCACCGCCCGGCTGCATGCCTTCCGTTCCGAACAACCCCTTTTCCAGGGAGATAGCTTCGATACCATCGCCGGTTACAGGCAACATGCTGCCATTGTTCACTATTCCGCTACTCCGGAGAGTGATCAGGTTCTCTTGCCGGAAGGCTTTTTACTGCTCGATTCCGGGGCACAGTATCTGGACGGAACCACAGACATCACCCGTACCCTGGCGCTCGGACCACTTACCTCCGAAGAGATCACGGATTATACTCTGGTACTCAAAGGGCATATCGCATTGGCTACCGCACGCTTTCCCAAAGGCACACGGGGTGCTCAGCTCGATGTATTGGCCCGCCTGCCTCTCTGGCAACACCACATGAATTACCTGCACGGCACCGGTCACGGTGTGGGTCACTATCTCAATGTGCATGAAGGTCCGCAGAGTATCCGTATGAATGAGAACCCGGTCGTGCTCCAACCAGGCATGGTGACCTCCAACGAACCCGGTGTATACAAAGCGGATAGCCATGGCATACGTATCGAGAACCTGATCCTGGTACGGCCAGATGGCGAAGGAATGTATGGCGAATATTACGCCTTTGAGACACTGACCCTTTGCCCCATCTGCCGGAAAGGGATCGATCTGCATATGCTGACCGATGAAGAGATCTCCTGGATCAATACGTATCATGCCGAGGTATACCGACAAATCGCTCCTTCACTCACTCCGGCAGAGCAGACATGGCTTCGGGAGCAGACCTGTCCGCTGACCAGATAAAAAGATGTACGATGTACTGAACCAATGGTCATCAAAGCTAATTACGATGTACAATTTGGAAAGACAAATATCCTGACGGTTGATAACACCCACCTGTAGAGACGCACGCCATGCGTCTCAGTACCCCCAATGGGAATGCATATACCAACCGGAGGCTTTTTTGTTGGACCTGCACCGCGGAGACGCACACCGTACGTCTCTACAAGTGGATGATTCCAGAGGAATACAGGTATTTCCAATCCTACATCATAAATCAGTAAATTTCTCTCTGTTTTTCGCAAGTAAATTAAAAAAGATCAATAACAGTAAAATACAGATCCGAAGCTATACCCGCATTGTTCTTTAATTCATGCGGGAGGAATATCGGTTCATACATTCAATAGTAAACTATGGCACTTATCAGATCCGTAAGAGGATTCACTCCGGAAATCGGAGAAAACTGCTTTCTGGCAGAAACAGCTGTGATCATCGGCGATGTAAAGATAGGCAGGGATTGCAGCATCTGGTACAATACCGTATTGCGGGGAGATGTCAATTCCATCCGTATCGGCAACGGAGTAAATATACAGGATGGCAGTGTATTGCATACCCTTTATCAGAAATCTACCATCGAGATTGACGATCACGTCTCTATCGGGCACAATGTCACCATCCACGGGGCTACGATCCGTTCGTACGCACTCATTGGCATGGGATCTACGCTGCTTGATGATGCTATAATAGGAGAAGGAGCCATTGTAGCAGCAGGCTCTCTGGTACTCAGCCGTACGGTGATTGAGCCTTATTCCATCTGGGCCGGAGTTCCCGCCAAATTTATCAAACAGGCAGATCCCGGACAATCTAAAGAACTGAATGAGAAAATCGCTCACAACTACCTGATGTACTCAGACTGGTACAAATAAAGCCCTTCTCTCTCCACAATCAAAAACTGCCGCACCGTATCCTGATAAGGATCCCGACGCGGCAGTTCCTGTTTCTATGAAAAACAGATCAGAAGTTGATCATATTCAATATCCTCTCCGTAGCCCCCGAATTGCGTACCACATAATTTCCGGCGCGCAGACCAGTCTCTTCCAGGAAATCTCTGTTGGTCAGCATCCGGTCCAGCAGACTCTCCAACGCGGCGTAGTCGGAGACCGAATAGGCACCTTTATCTTCCAACAATTGGATCGCCTCCATAAATTTCTGGTATTTAGGGCCAAAGATCACAGGAATGCTATATACTGCCGCCTCCAGCGTATTGTGTATGCCTACTCCGAAGCCTCCGCCTATATAAGCGATCTCTCCATACCGATAGATGGAAGAGAGAAGTCCGAAGCAGTCGATGATCAGACAGTCCGCCTTACATACATTTTTCTCATCGGCCCACATATAGCGTACATACGGACGTTTGAGTTTATTTATAATCTCTACCAGATGCCCTTCGTCAATCACATGCGGAGCAATGATCAGTTTCATCCCAGGATGGGTATTGAAATATTCAATAAAAAGATCTTCATCTTCCGCCCACGAACTCCCGGCCACAAACACCAGCGAATCGTTCTTGAAAAGTTTTACCAGAGGAAGATCTTTGGCCTCTTCCCGGATCTGCAACACCCGGTCGAACCGGGTATCCCCTACCACCGTCACTTTATGGATACCGATCAGGGACAAGAAACGTTTAGAGGTCTCATTCTGCACAAACAGATGATCAAAATCGGTCAGCACCCTGCGGTAAGTCCCTCCATACCATTTAAAAAAGATCTGTTCTTTGCGAAAGATAGAAGAGACACTATACACCGGAATACGACGTTTATGCAATTCATCCAGGTAATTCTTCCAGAATTCATATTTGATGAAAAAGGCCATACAGGGCTGTGCAATGTCTAAGAATTTCTTCACATTCCGGGGCTTATCGAAAGGCAGGTAACAAACCATATCGGCACCCCGGTAATGCTTACGCACTTCGTATCCCGACGGAGAGAAAAACGTCAATAATATCTTGTATCCGGGATAACGCCTCCGGATCTCTTCGATCAACGGTCTTCCCTGCTCAAACTCTCCAAGCGAAGCCGCATGGAACCAGATGTAACGGGCATCCTTCTCTCTCTGCTGACGCAACAAGTCATATACTACCCAATGCCCTTTCATCATTCTCCGGGGCTTCCGGCTGAAAGGAGCAATCAGATACACCACCAGGTCATACAGGATAATGGCAAGATTGTAGATCATAGACTACGCGATCACTTCAGGGTTTCAATAGCTGTAGATAGACGTTGCAGGGTCTCTTCCTTACCGATGACAGCGGTTATATCAAACATATGAGGTCCTTTGCTCTCGCCTACGACAGCCAGCCGGAAAGCATTCATGATATTTCCCGTATGGAAGCCGTTAGAGGCGATCCATTCCATAACAGCCTGTTCCTGAGAAGCGGCGCTGAAATCTTCCAACGCAGCCAGCTGGTGAGACAGTTCGGTCATAGAAACGGCGGAATCTTCTTTCCAGCGTTTCTTCACCGTCTTCTCGTCATACGTCTCCGGAGCCCGGAAAAAGAAGGAAGAGGCATCCCACAATTCACTTACGAAATTCACGCGCTCTTTCATCAATCCCGCGACCCAAGCGACTTTCTCCGGCGAACTTTCCACACCGTGCTCCCGGAGGATCGGTACAAACAGATCGGCGATCTCTTCGTCAGACTTCATCTGCAAATACTGATGGTTGAACCATATTCCCTTTTTATAGTCAAACTTGGCTCCTGATTTGCTGCAACGATGCAGGTCAAACAAACGGATCATGTCTTCCATGGTCATCACCTCCTGGTCATTACCCGGGTTCCACCCCAGCAAAGCCAGGAAATTCAGTACCGCTTCGGGCAGATATCCTGCTTCTCGGTAACCCGAAGAGATCTCTCCACTTTTCGGATCGCGCCAGTTGAGCGGAAACACCGGAAATCCCAGACGGTCGCCATCGCGCTTACTCAGTTTTCCATTTCCTTCGGGTTTCAGTAACAAAGCCAGGTGAGCAAAAGCAGGCATAGTCTCCTGCCATCCGAACGCCCGATAGATCAGTACGTGCAGCGGTGCCGAAGGCAACCATTCTTCCCCACGGATCACATGGCTGATCTCCATCAGATGATCGTCCACGATATTCGCCAGGTGGTAGGTGGGCAGCTGGTCGGCAGATTTGAACAAGACCTTATCGTCCAGTACAGAAGAGTTTACTTTCACCTCTCCACGGATCAGGTCATTCACAACCACCTCTTCTCCCGGCTCGACACGAAAGCGTACAACATAGGGCGAACCACTTTCCACCAGAGCCTTTACCTCTTCCGCGGGCAACGTCAGGGAATTGCGCATCTCCATCCGGGTAGCCGCGTCATACTGGAAATTAGGTACTTCCTTGCGTTTTGCTTCCAACTCTTCGGGAGTATCAAACGCCAGATAGGCCTTTTCATTGTCCAGCAGTACCTGTACATATTTCCTGTAAATCTCCCGGCGTTGCGATTGATGGTAAGGACCATAGTCTCCCTCCGGAGAAACGCCCACCCCCTCATCGAAGGCAATGCCCAGCCAGCGGAACGACTCCAGGATATATTCCTCCGCTCCCGGCACAAACCGGGTAGAGTCCGTATCTTCGATCCTCAGGATCAGATCTCCGCCATGTTGCTTAGCGAAAAGATAGTTATACAATGCTGTACGCACGCCACCGATATGTAGCGCACCGGTCGGACTGGGGGCAAAACGAACCCTCACTTTTCTATCTGACATCATCTATAAGTTACTCTGAATAAGCACCTGTTTAAATTTTCTGAAAACAGGCCTGAATTAAAATAATAATGAACAAAATGTAAACAGGCACTAAATCCCGGCAAAATTAAATCTTTTTTCTACACTATTGTTTTTTTTTTGTACTTTTCGCAAAAATATAAAGAAGGGTATGAACCGCACGAAAAGAAAAAAGAGTTTCTCCTATAGAGATTTGCTATATAAAATCCTGATTTTCATAGCGACAGTTACCATTATTGTCTATTTTCTACCCAGAGACGATGATTTCGGTTATCAGTTCGATATCAACAAGCCCTGGAAATACGGACAACTGATCGCCACCTTCGATTTTCCGATCTACAAAGAAGAGGCTGTCATCAAACGCGAGACAGACAGTCTCCTGGCTACCTTTCAGCCCTACTTTACCCTGCAGCCCCAGGTAGAAAAAGAAGAATTGGAAAAACTCCGGGTCAACTACAACAGCTACCTGCGCAACATACTCCCTTCTACCGACTACATCCGGCAGGTGCAGCGTACCCTTTCCGAGGTCTACAAATCCGGCATACTCTCTACGGAAGATATTCAGATGTTGTATGAAGACAGCATCACTTCCATCCGTGTCATCGAAGGAAAAGAGTCTACCATCCGGATGACCGATGGCATCTTCTCCGTCAAGGAGGCTTATGAATACATTCTGTATGCCGATACCACCCGGTATGATGCCGAACTGTTGCGCCAGTGCGCGCTCAACGAATACATTGCTCCCAACCTGATCTACGACCGCCCTTATACAGAGACAGCCCGGCAGGAGATGTTAGATAGCTACTCCCGCGCCAGTGGGGTGGTACTCAGTGGGCAGAAGATCATAGACCGGGGAGAGATCGTCACCCGCAACACGTATAACATCCTGGAGTCGCTGCGCGAAGAGACCAACAAGCGAAGCAGTTCTGCCACACAGAGACGCGTCGTTCTGGCCGGACAGATCCTCTTCGTCAGCATCATGGTCTTATGTTTTATGCTCTATGTAGAGTTGTTCCGCAAAGACTATTACAGCAAACGCCGCAGCCTGCTCCTGCTCTTCCTGCTGATCATTATCTATTGCGTCATCACCTCTCTGCTCCATCAGCATCCGGTATTTAATGCATACATCATCCCTTACGCGATGCTGCCGATGATCATACGCATTTTCCTGGATTCCCGCACCGCTTTCATGGCTCATGTGATCACCATGCTGATCTGCTCCATCAGTATGGTCTACCCGCACGAGTTCATCCTTCTCCAGATCATAGCCGGACTGGTGGGTATATTCAGCCTGCGGGAGCTTTCCCAGCGTTCGCAACTTTTCCGTACCACCTTCTTTATCGTACTCAGCTATTTCATCGTCTATTTCGCCTACGAGCTCATCATCGAGAGTGATCTCTCCAAGCTCAATATCACCATGTATATCTACTTCGTCATCAACGGAGCCCTGCTGCTTTTCACCTATCCGCTGCTGTTCCTATTGGAAAAAACATTCGGCTTCACCTCCAACGTGACCCTGGTAGAGCTATCGAACATCAACAACGATCTGCTGCGCCGGCTGTCGGAAACCACACCCGGTACCTTCCAGCACTCCCTGCAGGTAGCCAACCTGGCCGCGGAAGCTGCCAACCGCATCGGTGCCAAGAGTCAGCTGGTCCGTACCGGAGCGTTGTATCACGATATAGGTAAGATGGAAAATCCGGCATTCTTCACGGAAAATCAGATGGGAGGCATCAATCCGCACAAGTCGCTCAGCTATGAACAGAGCGCGCAGGTGATCATCAGCCACGTCACCGACGGACTGAAACTGGCAGATAAGTACAACTTGCCCCAGGTGATCAAAGACTTTATCAGTACGCACCACGGTACGGGCAAGACCAAGTACTTCTATATCTCTTGGAAGAATGAACACCCTGGCGAAGAACCGGACGACTCCCTGTTTACCTATCCGGGACCCAATCCCTTTACTCAGGAGACAGCTATCCTGATGATGGCCGATGCCGTGGAAGCCGCTTCACGCAGCCTGCCGGAATATACGGAGGAGAGCATAGGCAATCTGGTGGATAAGATCATCGATTCACAGGTACAGGAAGGATTCTTTAAGGAGTGTCCGATCACCTTTAAAGACATTGCCACGGTGAAAAACGTCTTCAAAGAGAAACTCAAGACCATCTATCACACCCGTATCAGCTACCCGGAGTTAAAGAAGTAAGCAACCCCCGGCAGGCATCTTCCAGGATATCGATCACCCGTTCAAATCCTGCCGCCCCGCCATAATAGGGATCGGGCACATGATCCGCGTCTATCTGTGTGCAATAATCCGTCATCCGCCCGATCTTGCTTTGTTCCTCTAGCGAGGGAGCCCGGTCGTGCAGATCCTGCAGATTACGATCGTCCATGCCCAGGATCAGATCGAAACGATAAAAATCATCGGTAGTCACCGGACGCGAGCGGTGGGTCAGCTCATATCCCCGGCGAGCGGCATGCGCACGCATGCGGGAGTCGGGCAACTCTCCCTGATGGTACGAAAGTATCCCGGCCGAATCTATTTCAAACTCCTCTTCCCTGCCTGCCTCCGCTATCAGCCGGCGCATAATACCTTCGGCAGTAGATGAACGACAGATGTTTCCCAGACACACAAACAATATTTTCTTTTTCATATCATGGTAGTTTAATCACATTCCCTTATCGGAAAAACCATTTCGTATACATGCATTTCCAATCGTAATTGACTTCGTCGACCGTTGGTTCAGTAAATCGTAAATCTACACAGGGTCTACATCGTAGTACACGATCAACGATTTAAACGGTTCCTCGGCCAGCATATCCTGTTGCACCTGGTGTAGCAATTCCCTCACCTGCGCCAGCGACGCCCCCGTCTCTATCTTCACCACGATTTTCTTGATATACAGACTCTGTATCCGCTTCACCGGAGGATGGTCCGGTCCCAGCACCCGGTTGCCGAAAATCGCCCGTAGGCGGGAAGCCATGGTGCGTGCCATCAGGTCGAGCAGACGCTCGTTGCGGTTTTTCAGATAGACATATACCAGACGGTAGTAGGGCGGATAGTGAAACAGTTTCCGTTCGTTCAGCTGCCCTTTTACCATAGCCGAGTAGTCATTGGTCATCACCTGCGCGATCAGCGGATGTTCAAAACTGCGGGTCTGCAGGATCACTGTTCCCTGTTTGTTTTTCCGGCCCGCCCGCCCCGACACCTGTGCCATCAACTGATAAGCACGCTCATAGGCGCGGAAATCGGGATAATTCATCAAAGTATCCGCGTTCAGGATACCCACCACACTCACATGATCAAAATCCAGTCCCTTCGATACCATCTGCGTACCGATCAATACATCGGTCTTCCCCTGCTCAAACTCGGCAATGATCTTCTCATACGCCGTACGGGTGTGGGTCGTATCCAGGTCCATGCGGGCCACCCTGGCCTGCGGAAAGAGCGTGCGCACATCTTCCTCCACCTTCTCCGTTCCAAATCCCTGTGGGTTCAGTTCCTGCCCCTCGCAAGCCGGGCAGCTCCGGGGTACAGCCTCCGTATATCCACAGTAATGACACGTCAGTTGTTTCATTCCCTTATGGTAAGTCAGGCTCACATCGCAATGCTTGCATTTGGGCACCCATCCGCACGTACGGCATTCGATCATCGGTGCAAACCCCCTGCGGTTCTGAAAAAGGATCACCTGCTCTTTCCGGGAAAGCGCGCCGGCTATATGCTCCACCAGCAAAGGGGAGAATTGTCCCGTCATCCGTTTCTTCCGGAGCAGTTCACCGATATCCACAGGGAGTATACGAGGCAGTTGCATCTCTTTGTAGCGCTCATGGAGCAGTACCATGCCATACTTTCCCTCCATGGCATTGAACCAGCTCTCGACCGACGGGGTGGCCGTACCCAGCAGCGTACAGGCATTGTAATAAGAAGCCAGCATAATAGCGGCGTTACGCGCGTGATAGCGGGGCGCGGGGTCTTGCTGCTTGTATGTAGTCTCATGCTCCTCGTCCACGATCACCAGCCCCAGCCGGCGAAAAGGGAGGAATACGGAAGAGCGCACTCCCAGGATGATGTCGTACTCCTTCTCCTCCTGTAACTGGCTTTGCCACATCTCCACCCGTTCGGCATCGGGATACTTGGAGTGATAGATCCCCAACCGATTGCCGAATACCCGCTTCAGCCGGGTAGTGATCTGGGCAGTAAGCGCGATCTCCGGAAGCAGGTACAGCACCTGTTTGCCCTGTCGCAAGGTTTCCCGGATCAGGTGAATGTATATTTCGGTCTTCCCACTGCCGGTCACTCCCTGCAGCAGGCAGACATTTTTCTGCCGGAAAGAGGCGCGGATCTGATCATAAGCCCGTTGCTGGAACTCATTCAACGGATTCAGCTCACTTGCTTCTAACTGTTGTCGGTCCAGCCGCCCTACTTCAAACGTATAGGTTTCAAAGACTCCTTTCTCTACCAGACTGTTGAAAGCCGCGGGCGAACTTCCCGACCGCAACAACAACTCTTTCTTACTGACTTCACGAAGTTCTCTGCCGGAAGCCACTCCGGAAAGTTCAATGTATTTCATCAGCAGGTCCAGCTGCCGCGGCGCTTTGCCGAGCCGGTCGAAAAGTGCTTTCAACCTCTCCTCTCCCACGGCTTCTGCTCCCACCAGCTTCACCCGCACCTCCGTACGGGGCTTGTACGCCTGCCGCATCTCTTCCCGCACAAAGATCGCCTCCCGGTCCAGCAACCGCTTCACCACCCCTACAATGTCTTTCACGCCCGAAGCCTGTTGCAATTTGGTGATGGCCTGCTGCGGAGTACGGCTCAGCTCGTCCAGTACCGTTTGTTCCCGTTCAGGCAGCGGTTCGTCTGCCTCAAAATCGGGATTATACTCCACTACCGTCTCACTCTCCAATTTCAGTCCGGAAGGCAATGCCGCCTTATAGACATCCCCTACCGCACAGAGATAGTAGTCTGCCAGCCATTCCCAGAAGGTAAACTGCACGGGAAGCAATACCGGTTCCCGATCCAGCACTGCAGATACATCCCTGACCTCATACCCCACAGGCTTCTCCGCGTGTACCCGACGCACCAGCGCCGTATAGAATTTCTTCCGGCCGAAAGGCACTACCACCCGGCAACCGGGTTGCAACCTATCCATCAGTTCCTCCGGCACCCGGTACGTAAAGGTACGGGGCAACGGCAAAGGCAATATGACATCTGCGTATGGTTTCATTTCCGTGCAAAAGTACACCATTCTTTCCTGATTTCCGCATCGGGACGGAATTATAACATCTGCTAAAATTCAAAGAAAATCCTTCTTTTTGGACTCTCTGTTCCGTCCGGATCTACGGGTTTTAGGTTTCAGGTCATTTTTTCGTTGATATCCCTTCTCTGACTACCTGTGAGCCACATTTTTTTCAAAAAATTTTTCACCATGGCACAATAACTTTTCATGATAACACACGAACGTTTCATGATGAAAACAGGTATTTTTTCTCCGATTCTTTCCCTTTACCTTTCGTCAGTTTTTCCTGAGAGACTTTCCCTTACGACTCCGCACAAAGCCGCAAGGAACAAATTATTTTATTATTATTTAATCATTTTATTTTATGAAAAAAAGAAGTTTTATCATTTTATGGGTTAGTAACAGTTCTACTACCTTTGTATGGACAAACGGATGAATCCATCCAGCGTCTGATTATCAAATCGCCTGATGTGGCGGCTTTTGAGCAAAGGGGAAAAATTCTGGTAGATTTGTGTACTGGTACTCCCAAAATCTCTATTCCGATTTACGAAGTTTATTCAGGGCATATCTCTCTGCCCGTAAGCCTGGATTATCATGCTACAGCCATTGCTGTTGATCAGAAGGCCAGTTGGGTAGGGCTTAACTGATTGCTCAATGTGGGTGGAGTGATCACTACACAGGTAGCTCTCTCTACTTCCAGTGCTCCTACTGCAGATTGGAGACATCTGTTTGAGGTACGGAATACATTTGGGATAAAAATGGCAACTTAGTGCAGGATTATAACAAACAGATAGCCAATATCTCGTACAATTCCTTAAATTTGCCCGTAAAGCTGTAATTCCGTCAGGGACATATGGCAGAGATATCTACGATGCTCAGGTAATAAACGCCAGGTGAAGCACACTACAACCAATCAGAATCTCTCTATAGACTGGGGAAGTTTCAAAGACATCACCTCTGCTCAGAAAACCAGATGGACTGGTATGAAGATGAATATAGAAACTTAAAATGGCAGAAAGGCGGCGAAGATTGAGAAGAATATACTCATATGGGTAGTTCAGTATCCCTTCAAACCGGAGATAATTCATATCTGAACTTCTATCAGAATGCCGACATTCAGGCAAACCAGGCAGTAAATGCCTTTGATCTGATAGCAGCAAGCCCTGAACTTCAAAACCAATTACTGGGAAAGAACAGTATACTCTCTGACCAATCACAGTCACGTTTGTTGAACGCTCTGGTGAATGAGGAAATTTATACATAACAAAACAAATCATATATATTTCCCCCTCCATCAAACCCAGAAGTAAAACAAAATCAGGTATATTACATTTTATCCCTTATCCCCATTTACCACAAAGAGCCATAACCTATCATATGTTTCAGATAAAGTAAAATAATCAACATCCTACACGATACTGTATCCCATTAAAGATTCAACATCTATTCCCATTTCCGATGTATAGAAGGATGTTTTCCTTATCCTTCCTGATATTACACTGTTCAAACAGTTTTTCCACATTTTACACCAAAAATTATGTCCTTATTTATCTGTAAACCCCTACTTTTATGCCAACCGCCGGAATGTTATTTTTTTAATATGATTTGTTAATCAACATTTGATGTACTATGAGACATTTGAATCAATTTCTTGGTGTTTGTCTGTTGTCGGCTTGCATAGCAGGCTGTACACATGAAGAGTTCGTAAACCCGGCGGAACGTGCGGAACCTACCACCCGTGCCGCGGCCGAAGATTATCCCACCTCAGGGCTCAACGGAATGTTCGGATTTGCGGCAGTATCTAACGTAACTACCGGAGGTACAGGCGGTGAAGTCGTGTATGTATACAACGAAACCCAGCTGAGCACGCAACTTTCGGGAAACGAAAAGCGCATTGTAGTGGTAGCTGCCAATATCTCCCCTTCGGGAAAAACACAGATCAACCTGGGATCCAACAAGAGCCTCATCGGATCGTATGCCGCACACACGCTGCACAATATCTACCTGCGGGCCACTAGTTCAACCGAAAACATGATCTTCCAGAATCTTACCTTTTCACACGATGCCAGCATCAACGACAACGATGATATCCAGCTCTACCTGCACTACGGCCGGGGCTACTGGATAGACCATTGCACCTTCAGTGGACACAGCTACGATGTCAATGGGAACGATCTGGACAAACTGCTGTATATCGGCGGTGAAAAGGCGGATTACATTACGATCAGTCAGTGCAAATTTATGAACCACCGCTACGGACTGATACTGGGATATCCCGACGATGGCTACCAGGGCTCTTACGACAGCTACCCCAGACTATCCATGTTCAACAATTATTTCAACAATGTGTATACCCGTGCACCCGGGTTGATGCGGTACGGACATTTCCACATCAAGAACAACTACGTCTGCCATTTCCACCTCGGATTCACCATCGCGCAGAACGCGCGCATCTATTCGGAAGGAAACTATTTCGAAGGGGGCAACTACAGCGGGAATATCCTGGACGACAAAGCCAACGGGTCCTTTACAGATGTAGGCAGCTATCCGACCGTCACCGGTCAGAACTCCCCCAAAACCAATTTCAACCCCGCGGATAGCTATTCCGGATACCGGGTAGAAACTCCGGAATATGCCAGATCATTCGCTATGAATTGGGCCGGATCGCAAAGCAGCAGCAGTTCCTGGGTATTCGGATACTAAGACGGGGAGAAATGTACGATGGACGCATGCACGCACCAACGGTCGACAAAGTCAATCGAAGATCGGCGGAGCCAACCAGGCGTTCAGCAAAGCCAATTACAATTGAAAATACAAGAAGTTTGACGCGTGCGGAAGGTAGCGTCTGACGAGATTCGCACCTTAAACAAAACGGTATTGTAAACCCAAAAGGATTCCCGGAAAGTTCTGAGTTCACGAAAACACCCTCGCTACACGAAGATGTAACGAGGGTGCTTTATCAGGTCACGGACTTTTCAGACCGCCCCTTTATGATACCGGACCTTCCCGATCAGAACAGATAAGCTACGCCCACCTGCCAGGTTTTGGTCTTGTAGGAATTGGTACGAGATCCCTCAAATTTTCCCGTATCACTCAGCGGAATGTTGTAGTTGAACCCCAGCTGGAAGTGATTGAGCAGTTTCAGACCGGCTCCCACATTGATCCCTACCTGGGCCCCTTTCTTATCCACTTTCTCTTCATCAACAGTTTTATTACCCGAAAAGTCGAAATAGAAATCGGGACCGGCAGCCAGATAAATACCTGCCAGACTTCCCAGCCCAAAAGTATATTTCAGATTCATCGGAATATCCACACCATTCTGCTTCACAGTCTCCGTAGCACCGTCTTCATCAATCTTGATACCACGTTGAGAGAACAGCAAAGCTCCGTCTACCCCCAGACCAATGACAGGGATAGTGGTTTCGACCATCGGACCGATGTAGAAACCAGTGAAATTCTCCGATTTATATTCGTTCTTGCTGAAGCTGGGTTTAGACATATTCACCCCACCTTTTACTCCCCACTTGAGCAATTGTGCCTGAGCAGGCATAGCCATGCCAACGGCCAATAATAAAACACCGATAAGTTTTTTCATTTTGGTTTTGTTTTAAAATTCGGGACAAATATATCCTTTTTTCCGGGAAGTACATACAGATGAAGATATTTGTCGCACCCTCCCCCTTCAAAAGGGTCACCAGAGGTTTTTACAGGAGCGGATCACCAAAGCAACTCTTCCGCGGAGACCTACTCTCCACAACAAGACGTTTCCGGGCATACATACCCGTGTTCATCTGTGCTCCCGGTTCTAATTTATTTATCTAAAGTTTTTTTATATTTTGCCTTCACGCCTTCACCAATAGCATGAAGTGACTTTATATCAACTCTTTATGTGTGAAGGCAGAATGTTTTTTCGTGCTTTCACCTGCTTTCACACCTTCACAGAAAACCGTTCACCCAAATACAATATTCAACTAATTATCAACCAATTGCCCTAACCATGCGACTAAATCGTATATACAACTTTCTTTCCCGGAAGACATTTCATTCCCGCCCTATGGAAGACACCTGCTGAGCCTATGGAAGAGCGTCCGGAATCCATAGGCCAAACAACCGAATGCCATAAGCAAACAGGATGTCTTCCATAAACAAATGAATTCCATACCAACTCTGCCCTTCCGGAATGGTTTATCAGAGAAAGAGATACCCGGTCTCTTTCAGGTAAAGCGAAGAAAAATACCGTTGAATGGCTCTCCACACAAAGGAAACCATCTGCACATATACAGATATCTCCCTGGTTCCACGCCGTGGGACTTTTTGTTTCACGGCGTGGAACGTGTCGTTTTACGCCGTGGGACGATATATCCCGCAACGTGGGACCACCAGGATACCAGGGACCAGACAATACCATACCCTGCAAAGAACATACGGATACAATAGAGTCTACACATGCACAGGACACTCCCATCAAGTCTTACCCCACCAGGTCTGTCGGTTACTCCTCTTAGAGTGTACGCTGTAAGTTCTTCTCTATCGTATATAGCTTCGTGTTTTACTATTCGCTGACTACATCGGTCACTAATTCGGGAATCAGGAACGGTATGCTTTCTATCAAACTGATTTTCAACCAAAGGGATGAAGAACCATCTCTATAACAGGAGGAATACAGTCGACCAGACAACCCAAATCAGAACGGGACACGGTGAAGACGTGAAAGCAGGTGAAAGCACGAAAAAGCGAGGTGCCTGCCGGGGCTGGAAGAGGGATGCCGCCTCTCGTACGATCCGGATCTCTACTACAATCCGCAGGTGAAACCTACCCCGTTGCCCCAACCGTTGGGAATGCCTGCGGAGCCCACCTATACGGAACTGAAAAAAGAGGAGAAAGACCCGATCGCCCGGTTGATGCCGGGATACGAACGGTACAAAATCCTGTCTGTCCTGTTCCACACCTCGCTGCAAGAGGCATGGAAACACATTGGAAAGGAAGAAGACATGCAACCGTTCCTGCTCCGGTTGGCCCGTAACTGCTACCATTCCGGCATTCCGGAAGCAGACGCGGTGAAATGGACACTGAACCACGGCAGCCTGCCTGTAAAGGAACCGGAGGTACGACTCACCTTCCGCACTACCTATACCCTTTCTTCACACTTCGGTAAAAAACCCTGTATACCACCAGAAATGAGCCTGCAACATCAGCTGGAAGATTTTATGAAACGATACTATGACCTGCGCTTCAACTCCATGCTGGACACGGTAGAATACCGGGATCGCTCGTCATTTTACCGGAATTTCACCCCCGTAAATGAGCGGGCATTGAACAGCATGGTGATCCGGGCACAAAAAGAAGGCGTCACCGTATGGGATCGGGATGTGAAACGCTACCTGCGCTCCGAACAGGTACCGCTGCACCATCCGATCGAGGAGTATCTGGATCAGTTGCCTCCGTGGGACAGTAAAGATCATATCCGGGAGCTGGCCGCGCGAGTACCTTGCGACAATCCGCACTGGCCCGATTTCTTCCATACCTGGTTCCTGAGCATGGTGGCTCACTGGAAACAGATGGACCTCAAACATGGCAACAGTACCTCACCGGTACTAACCGGTCCGCAAGGCTGTGGCAAGTCTTCCTTCTGCATCAACTTGCTGCCTCCGGAGCTGCATCTGCTTTATACAGACAGCATAGACTTTACCCGCAAGCGGGATGTGGAACTTGCCCTGCACCGATTTGCCCTGATCAATCTGGACGAGTTCGACCAGATTGATAACAAACACCAGTCGTATTTCAAAATGTGATCCAGAAGTCTGCAGTGAATACCCGCAAAGCCTATCAGACCTGGATTGAACGGCTGCAACGTTATACCTCTTTCATCGCTACCAGCAACCATACCGACCTGCTCAGTGACCTGTCGGGCAGTCGCCGCTTCATGGTGGTGAAGATCACCGGCCCCATCCATCACCAACAGCCGGTAGACCATGCGCAACTCTATGCGCAGGCCGTAGCGGAACTGCGTGGAAAAGCGCGCTACTGGTTCACCGCACGCGACGAGAAGTTATTGGTAGAGAGCAACCGGGAGTTTGAGAAGCAGACGGTAGATGAACAACTCTTCCTGCACTATTTCCGCGCGGCGGAAAAGGACGAACCCGGCGCACGATCTATGCGGGCGGTGGAGATCATGGAATATATCCAACGCCGCAGCCGCGTGAAGCTGAGCCACACACATCTCAACTCCTTCGGCCGGGTGATGAAGAAACTGGAGATTCCCAGCCGCCATACGCGGGAAGGCAACTTCTACGACGTGGTGGAACTGAATCCATAGAAAAATTCTACCCATCTCCGCACCCGATCACATAAAACCCATATTCTCGGGGAACTTTCTAAAACCCATAGAAAAGTGCCCCCTTTCCTATGGGTTTTATGTCGTTTCATTCCACTCTGTCTGATTGTCGCCCGGATAGCAATACACAAAGGCTGGTAATTCTCAGGTAAAAAAGAAACAGATCTCTCCCTATATGCATAGCAAAATCGCACACACAAACCTCTTTCCGGCACCGGATCGCCGGATTCTACATCCGGTACATCTTCACTTCGTACCGGCAGGCAGGGGCCTACGACGGGAAACTGGCTTTCAGCCGTACAGTCCACAGTCTCTACCGCATCATCCGTCCGATAGCCGCTATCAGCTATTTTGCAGACCTGCGCGCTTCTTATACATTCCGTTTCGTAGAAGTGGAGATCCATACCCGTAACCTGTTCAACAACCGCACCCTGGAACAGGCCTACATACGCAGCCTGATCTCTTCGTATAGTTACTATCAGTTCCGCCCCGGAGAGTTTACCGCCAAAGTCATGTTCTTTTTCTGAAAAGTATACTTACATACACGTATCGCGTCAGACGAAAGAAAACCGGAACAACAGGTTTTCCGCATGCAGCAGATCAATCTACTTCAGACTCAGAAGCGAACGGGATACGGAAACTGTTCTGCTGATCCCGCCTCATCGTATCATTCCGGGACAACCTTATCACGTACCAGCCACGCGGCAATCTGTTCGCCTAACAGACTGGCTATTTCTTCCGCGGCATGGATCTGTTGCTCCGTTATATGGTCTATATGTACCCCTGCCACGATCACACAATTGCCAGGCAGATACGGACGAACAACGGTTGCTATCTTTTCCGCTAAAATATGATCTTTATGATACCGGCCCTTCTGACTTGGGAACCGGAGAGTTTGCAGGGGAAATTCTCCGGACAAAGTAGTCACAGTGCCCAGATGAGGTACATCTCCTCCGGTCACCGTGATCAACAGATCCGAACAGATCCGTATTGCTTCCGCCTGTATAGAAAATCCGGCGGCCGTTGCGGTAAATACATGTGCTTCCATTTATTCATGTGTCTCCCCGCCGGGGCATCCGACCCTCCAGACCAAACAGATCCAGTGCCCGCACCACCGAATGGGTCACCATGTCCTCTATCGTTGCCGGGTGTGTATAAAAAGAAGGTACAGGAGGCATAATAATCCCTCCCATTTCGGTCACCGCCAACATACTTCGCAAATGTCCCAGGTGCAAAGGAGTTTCCCGTACCATCAACACCAATCGCCGTCGCTCTTTGAGTACCACATCCGCCGCGCGGGTCAGCAACGTAGAAGTTACCCCTGACGCGATCTCCGACAAAGTCTTTACGGAACACGGAGCTATCAACATTCCGAGGGTTTTAAAAGACCCACTGGCAATGGACGCGCCGATGTCTCCGACCGGATGCACCCGGTCTGCCAGAAGATCCAACGTTTCTTTCGAGAAATCCGTTTCGTATGCGATCACCTTCTCAGCAGACCGGCTCACCACCAGATGGGTCTCCACATTCCACTCTTTCAGTAGTTCAAGTGCCTTCATTCCATACGGGATCCCGGTTGCTCCGGTAATGCCTATAACGATCCGGTCCACAGGCAGCATGGCCTCACTTTTCATGGTCCGTTTTTTTTCATCCAGTCCGGCATATACGGCGTAGGATCCACCTCTTTGAACTGTGCCCGTTCAAACAATTTCTTCAATTTCCAGGGAACCGTACAGTCAAAAATGGTTTTCGTAGTGATCCCGTGAGCCAGGATCTTCGGATCATAGGCAGGGTCTTGCGACGGGTCCAATTGGTGACACCTGACCCCGGGGATAAAGACGGTACTTACTTCACCCTGATACCGGGTAGTCATAGCCCATAACACATCATTGGTATCAAAAATATCTACATCCTCATCCACCAGGATCACCTGTTTCAGTTCCGAATAGATACCGAAGGCCATCAGTGCCGCCTGCCGTTCGCGTCCCTGATCGGCTTCCGATCTTTTCTTTACCTGCAGGATCGAAAGGAATTTCCCTCCTCCGGAAGGATGTGCGTAAACGTTTTGCAGAAAGCCGGGCATAGCGGCTTCCACCGTCCGGAAGATACTGGCTTCCGTGGGAATGCCCGCCAGATTTACATGCTCTTCACCTGGACCTACCAGTGTTTGCATGATCGCGTTCTTACGCATGGTGATGGCCTTGACCTTGATCAGAGGTAAAGAAGGATTGGCTGTTCCTTCATAGCCCGGGAATTCGGGCATGGCATAACCCGATTTTGTGTGCTGGTCTTCCGCTACCCGCACGTTGGGAAGGATCTCCCCTTCGATCACTATTTCTGCCCGGGCAATGGATTTCTGTTTTACGGTAACGGCATCTACCAGTTCGACACCTTCTCCACGCAGCCCACCAACAATCTTAAGTTCGTCAAAACCCAGCGGGGTGGTGGGCGCCTCGAAACAGGCACTGATATGGATGGCAGGATCCAGTCCCATGTTGATGGTAACCGGAAAAGGTTTACCTGCTTTTTCTGCTTTCTGCCTGAACATATCAATGTGACGCCCCAGTGCGAAGAAGATAGAGATCTCGTCTTTACCTTGTACACACAAACGATGGATGGTAACGTCTGTATGTCCATTCTCCGGATCGGAACCCAGGACCAGACCTTCGCAGAAATAGGGTCCGGCATCCTGCGGGGTGTTGGTAGGAGCCGGTAGTATCTTCCGCAGATCGAACCCCTCATCGGTTGCTTTGTAAACTACTTCCTGACACAGTGCCTTAGACTGATCCGCGAAAACCGGATCCACTGTGTTTTTTACAGCCTGTGCCATGTGTTTTCCCAGCTCCCGTACAGGAGCCCCTAACATGGCAGCCACACGTTCCCGGCTGGCTATGAGCCCCACCAGCACACGGGTACCGGGATATCCTTTGATATTTGTAAACATCACTGCGGGGCCTACCCGGGTGGGTCTGATCACAGTGCCACCCGCCCCGATATACCGATATACACCCGCCAGATCATCTTTGGGATCTATCTCTGCATCTGTTTCGTGATACTGCCGGGGCACAGCCCGGATCACTTCCAGCGCACTCCGCAGATCATTGATCTTTTTGCTTTCCGCCTGATTCTTCATCTCTCTTTATTTTTAATCTCATACTTCTTTCCCGCAGGTACTTATTGTCTGCCGGATCTATGTAATGAAACAATGCTTTTTCAGAAAAGTTGTGAAGACCACGGAGTTATAATTAAGTTTTAAGTAGTAAGTTTTAAGTTCTGAGTAGTATATGTAAATAAAATAAAAAGAATCCACAAGCTAAAACTTATAACTTAAAACTTACTACTTAGAACTTCCAGAAGCAAATATACCAGAAACACGGCGTGCTTCTGCGCGATGCAGGTCCATCCCCCATAGTGTGATATACGTCCGACAAAAAAGCCTCCCACATGAGGTATGCCTTCCCATTCGGTATGCTGAGACGCACGGCGTGCGTCTCTACAGGTATATGATACTATGTATTATTCAATCGTCCATTCGTAAATCCCTTCCTGTTTTTACAAAACGACAGACAACTCATCAGCAATACTTACCTACCTACCAGGATCGCCGGAAGAAGATCCATAAAAAACGCCGGACAATGCAAACTCATTATCCGGCGTATATGATACGTAGATCGTATATCTATCCTTCCGACTCAGTACTCCTCCTCATTAAAGAAAAAGTCTTCTTTACTGGGATAATCGGGCCAGATATCTTCTATACTCTCATAAATCTCACCTTCGTCTTCCATCTCCTGAAGATTTTCAATGACCTCCAGAGGGGCACCCGAACGCATGGCATAATCAATAAGCTCGTCCTTGGTCGCTGGCCAGGGAGCATCTTCCAGTTTAGAGGCTAATTCCAATGTCCAATACATAACTTCAAGTATTTAATTGTGAATGTTAATATCTACGTTTCCTATTTTTCGGCAAAAGTATAATAAAATATTTCACTTGCAACCATTATCCCAGAATATTTCATCGGTCGCATTGTCAAAATTGATCTTTCTTGCCAGGACAAATAAATAATCTGATAATCTGTTGACATACGCCAACAAGACCGGAGGAATCATCATATCGGCCGACAGGGTCAGGATACGGCGTTCGGCCCGGCGACAGACCGTGCGGCAAACCTGACAGACGGCCGATCCGACGTAGCCACCCGGCAATACGAACGCGTGCAAAGGAGGCAGGATCTCATCTACACGGTCGATCTCCTCTTCCAGTTGCCGGATATCCTCTTCAGAGATGTGACAGGCCTGCTCCGGGTCTGTCTTTTCCTGATCGGTAGCCAGAAAGCCTCCTACTTTGAACAGCTTTCCCTGTACCTCCTGCACAAACGTGCTGTCCGGCTCCTCGTTGAGGTAAGTAATCAGCAACCCCAGATGCGAATTGAGTTCGTCAATCGTGCCATAGGCTTCGAGACGCGGATCGGTTTTGGGTACCCGCGTACCTCCCACCAGGGCAGTGGTCCCGGCATCTCCCGTACGGGTGTATACATGACTTTTTTTCATGGTTTTATGCGATTAGAATGAATATGTTGGATGGTTAACACCAAAATCCCCTCAGAAGTTGACGATATAATGTTGTTTTATACGCGAACGATCGAAAAAGAGAATGCCCACATCGTAGAGATCAAAAGTCACCCCTACCCGGTCTTCCTGTTGCATCTGTTTCCAGAGAGACTTTATGGCGCGATCCCGGTGAATGTCCCGGACCACCATCAGGGTACGGGAAGTGGTCAGCGGCAGGCAACGACGAAAGGCCGTCTCTGTATCGGAAGCATTTCCGGTATGCAGATAGATCAGACCTGCCGCTTCCGCGGACAAAGAAAAATCAAGGGCATCGGCTCCCGCCATGTAGCGGGCCTGCCGTCGTGCCGCCTGCATATAGTACCCTGCCGAAGTGGGGGGGCCTACATCCGCGATCACCTCCGGACAAGCGTAATTGGCTATCCGGAAAAGCAGCCGGTTGATCCTTTCCGGTTCCTGCCGCCAGGTCATCCCCGTTTCCTGTATCCGCTTTTTCAACCACACAGGGACTTCCCGGTAGGCATAATACGCGTCCTTCTCATAGATCACCCGGGTGATGAAATGGAAGGCAAAAGGAGAATGTACCCCGTAGCCGCAACGGTGGCGTATACGGGACAACCAGATCCAGGTACGTTTGCAGAGATAAAACAAGGTTCGTATTTTTTGAGTTGTGTGTGCAAAGATAAAAATTTCCGTATATCAAAGAGATTTACGAATGGACGATTTACAATTTATGATTGAAATAGAGGGTATCATACACCGGTAGAGAAGACGAAAGAATAGTGAATAGGCTTACAGATAAATCGTATATCGTCTGTATACCCGTTCATACAATAGCCTATATACAATGAATGACGGATACTTACTTCCTATATCGCAGATCCTTCGTCTGAGTGTAAAATCATACCAAACTTTCGTATTATACCACCAGAATATAGTACCATTCATATCATACATATATTTTTCGTATATTTGCTTCTACAACCGAATACTACCACCCTACTATGAGACAGACTGCACTCTTTTTATTCATACATCTCTGGCTATGCGCGTATCTTTCTTCCCAACCGATCTGTCGTTTGCAACACTACTCGGTGCAGGACGGACTGGCGCAGCGTAACGTCACCGGCATCCTGCAGGACCGCCACGGCATCATGTGGTTCAGCAGCTGGAACGGACTGGACAAATTTGACGGATACACCTTCCGTAACTACAAAGGACATCCGGGCGATGGCTCCACACCGAACAACAACCGTATCGTCTCCATCCGCGAAAGTGCTTCGGGCGATATCTGGTGTACTTCCCACGACGATCGCCTTTATCTATTCGATACCTCACGGGAACAATTTCTGGACGTACTCGCTCCCCACGAGCAACAATCCAGGCAGAGCAACCGCATCAACCGCATCTATCCCCTTCCGAAAGGGGTTACCTGGGCGGTGTGTGAGGGAGGCCATTGTTTCCGGATAGACGAGCAGCGATACAAGGCGAATGTGCACGAAGGAGTCACCTTCTACGGAGTTTTTGACCAAAGTCTTAAAGGGAACAGCGTGATGGATATCGTAGAAGATGCCGACGGAGACGAATGGGTGTTTACCAACAAAGGGATCACCCTGATCGGGCATAAACAGATAGAAAGTGATTTTCCTTTCAAATACTACCTGTCACATGCAGGCCGGATCTGGCTGGCCTCTCCTTTCAACAAGCTGGCAAGCTATGATCCGCAAAGCGGACAGGTCACCTTCCGGGAGATACCTTACCCATTGAAGAACATCAACTTCCTGCAACACTGGAGTGAAGAAGAGATCGTACTGGGTACCAACGACGGCATCGTCTTCTACCATCCCGGACGCGAAGAATTCCGGAAGATTGATGTAAACGGTCCTTCGCATCCATCCAATTTCATCGGGAAGATCTATCGCGACCGGGAAGGGGACATATGGATCTGTACCAAGTCGCCGGGTGTGGTGCGGTACGAAGAAAAGACAGGAACGTGTCATTACCTCCCCACACTCACCAGAGATAACGAATATCCGGACCATATTTTTCAGACGTTCCTTCACGAAGACCCACAGGGCCAGCTGTGGATCGCTCCTCAGGGAGGCAACCTGACCTACTACGACCGCAAGGCCCGGCAGTTGAAACATTACTATACCCATCCGGACGACCCCTCTACCCGTTTCGCTCCCTTCGTCCGTGAGCATTGCATAGATAACCAGAACAATCTCTGGTTCAAGATGCCACAAGGCATCAGCAAACTCTCCTCCTTCCCGCAGCAGTATACCTTCTACCCCTCGGACGAGGAGAGTGAAGTGCGCTCGCTGATGTACGACAGCCAGGGCTACATGTGGGTGGCTACGAAAAACGAACGGATACAGCTCTACGATGCGGACTATAACCTCCGGGGCTACCTGGCGCGCAACGGCAGTCTCAGTCGCGCCCCGGTTGATTTCCAGGCAAACGCCTACTGCATGAAGGAAGACAGTCAGGGAAATATCTGGATAGGGACCCGGCACCACGGCGTATTCCGGCTCACCCGCGAGCCTTCCGGACGCGGATACCGCATCCGATCTTTCCGGTACAACGAAGCGGATCCGTACAGCCTTAGCAACGACGCAGTCTATTGCATATTCGAAGACAGCAAACAACGGATCTGGCTCGGTACGCATGGCGGAGGGGTGAACCTGATGGAAACCGATGAAACAGGAACGATCCGTTTCATCAACCACCGCAACCGCTTCCAAAACTACCCCATTGTACAGGGCAACCGGGTGCGCTATGTGACGGAAGTACGGACAGGGGTGATGATGGTGGGGACCACAGACGGCCTATTGACCTTCTCGGCAGAGTTTGACCAGCCGGAAGAGATACGGTTCCATCACAATACCCGCCGTCCCGACCGTACCAACAGCCTCTCGAACAGCGATGTGATGCAGATCTTCACAGACAGCCGCGAAGACATCTACTTAGTTACCTTCTCCGGAGGCATCAACCGGGTATTGTCGGACGAATTGCTAAGCGATACCATCCGCTTTCAGTCTTATACGGTGAACGAAGGCCTGGCATCGGACCCGACCCTCCCCATGCTGGAAAGCCGCGGGGGAGACCTGTGGATCATTTCAGAGAACGCGCTCACCCGCATCGATCCGGAGACAGGAGGGGTAGATAATTACAATACCTACTTTCTGAGAAAAGAGATACAATTCAGCGAATGTATCGCTGTACGCGACTCCAGAGGAATATGTACGGCAGGCGGCCTCAGCGGACTGATCCAATTCGACCCGGACAGTATCTCCAAAAGCGATTACGTTCCTCCGATCCTGTTCACGGAACTGCGCATCCAGGGAGAAGAGAACAGTGTGCACCTCAACTACCCGGACAAACTTACCTTTGCTCCGTCGCAACGTTCACTGATCTTCCGGTTTGCCGCCCTGGACTACGTGAACCCTGAAGAGATCCGGTATGCCTACCGGCTCAAAGGGCTGGAAGAAAACTGGAACTATTCGGAAAAGAACCGTTCGGCCACCTATATCAATCTGCCCAAAGGGAAGTATACCTTCCAGGTCAGATCTACCAACAGCGACGGCGTATGGACAGACAACATCCAGGAGATGGAGATAGAGTTGCAGCCCCTGTTTCGCGAAACCATCTGGGCCATACTTCTCTACTTAGGGCTGTTTATCGTCTTTACACTGGCCACGGTGTATGTACTCACCTACATCTACCGGCTCAAGCACGAGATCAACCTGGAACAGGAGCTCTCCCACATCGAGCTGCGCTTCTTTACCGATATATCACACGAATTGCGCACGCCGCTCACCCTGATCGCCAGTCCGGTCAACGAAGTCCTGGAGCGCGAGCAGATCTCTCCCCGCGTGCGGGAGCATCTGACCCTGGTGCAGAAGAACACAGACAGGATGCTCAACCTCATCAACCAACTGCTCGACTTCCGGAAGATACAGAACCGGAAAATGAAGTTGCTGCTGGAAGAGACGGAGGTGAACGAACTGCTGAAACGCATCCGGGAAAACTTCCTGGCTGTAGCGGAAGAGAAAGAGATCCGCTACGAATTCCTGCCCGCTCCGGAAGCAACCTACCTGTGGGTGGATAAAGACAAATTTGAGAAGATCTTCTTCAATCTGCTTTCCAACGCATTCAAATATACTCCCAACGGAAAATCGGTAACTATCGGAGTAGAAGCAGCCCCGCAGGAGGTGACCGTGTATGTCCGGGACAATGGGATCGGGATCGGGAAAGAGAAACTGGATCACCTGTTCGAAAGATTCGAGAACTTTTCTACACTCCAGATGCTCAGTCCCTCTTCAGGCATTGGCCTTTCACTGGTCAAAGAGTTCGTGGATATGCACCACGCCCGGATAGAGGTGTCCAGTACTGCCGGAGAAGGAAGTGAATTCCGCATACATTTCCGTACCGGACGCGACCATTTCGAAGGAGAGGCACAGGTAGAAATCCTGCAGTCTGCTCCCGCGCAGATGCAACCATCCGCTGTAGAGCCTGCGGAAGCGGAAACAGAAGAGGAGCTACAGAAAGACAAACTGACCATCCTGGTGGTGGAAGACAACGAGGAGTTGCAGGAGTTCCTGAAAAATATACTCTCCGATGGCTACAATGTGCTGCAGGCGCGGAACGGGAAAGAGGGATTGAAACAGGCTACCCTGCGCATACTGGACATTGTCATCAGCGATGTGATGATGCCGGAAATGGACGGACTGGAGATGGTGCGCCGGATCAAAGACAACCAGAATATCTGTTATATCCCTATCATCCTGCTCACGGCAAAGTCGGCCCTCGACGATCGTATACACGCGCTGGAACAGGGCATAGATGATTACATCACTAAGCCGTTCAGCGCTTCCTACCTGAAAACCCGTATACAGGCCCTGCTCAAACAGCGCAGAGTGTTGCAGGAGATCTATCGCTCTTCCCTTACGGAAAACATACCTGTACAGAGAGACCTGACTCCTTCGCAGCCACACGTGACACTCTACGACGAGGTATTTATCCGGCAGGTGATGGAATTTATGGAGAAGAACATGGACAACGCGGACCTGGCCGTAGACGACTTTGCCCAGGCACTGTTGCTCAGCCGGACGGTCTTCTACCGGAAACTCAAATCGGTGCTGGGCATGACACCCACCAACTTCATCCGGGAAATACGCATCAAACGGGCACAGCAACTCATTGCCGCGGGGCAGTATACTTTTTCGCAGATCGCCTTCATGGTCGGATTCAACGATCCGAAGTATTTCAGCAAATGTTTCAAGAAACAGGTAGGCTGTACCCCCAGCGAATACAAAGAAAAAATAGAGAGCACCAAATAGTATAAGATTTACACCGGATTTTCCTCCGTGTGTCTCCGGGGAAAGGGCTATTATTGCAACCGGAACCAGGAAGCGGGCCGGATGTGAACAGGCCCTTCCATAAGACTGATACCATGAAACACCTTCTTTCTCTCTGTATGGGGTTGTGTATGTCCCTTTGTATAGGGGCGCAACCGGCCAATGACATGAAACTCTGGTACGATAAACCTGCCGGACTCTGGGTAGAGGCTCTACCCCTGGGCAATGGTCGCTTAGGCGCGATGGTCTACGGCGACCCGGTGCACGAAGAATTCCAACTCAACGAAGAGACGATATGGGGCGGATCGCCTCACAACAATACCAACCCGAAAGCCAGAGCGCACCTGGCCGAGATACGCCGGCTGATCTTTGAAGGCAGGAACATGGAGGCGCAGGAGCTGTGCGGACAGGCGATCAGTTCGACCGGAGCCAACGGAATGCCTTACCAGACGATCGGCTCGCTGCATCTGGACTTCGAAGGTACAGAGGGCTATACAGACTACTACCGCGAACTGGATATAGACCGGGCGGTGAGTACCACCCGGTTCCGCGCGGAAGGTGTGGAATATGTACGGGAAGCCTTCATCTCCTTTACCGATGATCTGCTGATCGTACGGCTCACTGCTTCAGAGAAAGGGAAGATCTCGTTCTGCGCCCGCTATTCTACCCCTTATACCGATGCCGCAGAGAGTATCCCGGACCGGAACGAACTGCAACTGGATGGCAAGGCCAGCGACCACGAAGGGATTGAAGGCAAGGTACGCTTTACCACCCTCACCCGGATCGACCATCAGGGCGGAACCCTGGAAACGCTGCCCGACCAGACGGTGAAGGTGACCGGAGCCAACAGTGTGATCCTTTATGTCTCTACCGGGACCAACTTCGTCAACTACCGCGATGTCTCCGGCAATTCTTTAGAAAAGGCACGCCACTACCTGAAAAACGCGGGTAAGGAATATACGTCCGCCCTCACCGCGCATACCGACTTCTACCAGCGCTACTTCCACCGGGTGAGCCTTGATCTGGGCACCAACCGGCAGGTGCTGAAACCCACCGACCTGCGGGTAGAGGAGTTTGAACAGGTCACCGACCCGCAGATGGTGGCTCTCTATTTCCAGTTCGGACGTTACCTGTTGATCTGCTGTTCGCAACCCGGCGGACAGGCGGCCAACCTGCAAGGGATATGGAACTACCAGCTGCGCGCGCCCTGGGACGGGAAGTACACCACGGACATCAACGTGGAGATGAACTACTGGCCCGCGGAAGTTACCCACCTGGAAGAACTGCACGAACCTTTTCTGCGCCTGATACGCGAAACGGCCATACAGGGACGGGAAAGTGCCGCAATGTATGGCTGCCGGGGCTGGACGCTGCACCACAACACGGACATATGGAGATCTACCGGATCGGTAGACGGTGCGGCCTGGGGCATCTGGCCCACGGGCAACGCGTGGTTTTGCCAGCACCTGTGGGACCGCTATCTCTTCTCCGGCGATCGGGAGTACCTGCAGGAGGTGTATCCGCTATTGAAAGGTGCCTGTGAGTTTTTCCTGGATTTCCTGATCCGCGAACCGGAAAATCAGTGGCTGGTGGTATCTCCCTCCTATTCGCCGGAAAACAAACCGACGGTCAACGGCAAGCGGGATTTCGTAGTGGTGGCGGGGGCTACGATGGACAATCAGATGGTACATGATCTCTTTCTCAGCACCATACAGGCCGCGGAGACCGTAGGCGAAACCACCGCGTTCACAGACAGCCTGCGGTATGTAGCCGGGCAACTGGCTCCGATGCAGGTAGGACGCTGGGGACAGCTCCAGGAATGGATGCACGACTGGGACAACCCCAACGACCGCCACCGCCATGTGTCTCACCTGTGGGGGCTCTATCCGGGCAGGCAGATCAGCCACTGGGCCACACCCGTACTCTTCGACGCGGCCCGCGTTTCGCTCCTTGCCCGGGGCGACCACTCTACAGGATGGTCTATGGGGTGGAAGGTATGTCTGTGGGCACGGCTACTGGACGGGAATCATGCCTACAAACTGATCACCGAACAGATACGCCCTACCAAAGAGGAGAAAGGACAGAACGGGGGTACCTACCCCAACCTGTTCGATGCGCATCCTCCCTTCCAGATCGATGGTAACTTCGGCTGTACGGCAGGGGTCGCCGAGATGCTGGTGCAAAGCCACGCCGGAGCGGTACACCTGCTTCCCGCACTGCCGGATGTATGGCCCGAAGGTAGCGTGAAGGGATTGCGCTGCCGGGGAGGGTTTGTCCTGGAAGAGATGATCTGGAAAGAGGGCAAGCTGCAACAGGTACGCATACGCTCTACCATCGGTGGCACCCTGAGGGTACGTAGCCACTCGTCCCTGATGTGTGATCACACACCGCTGAGGGCAGCTAGTGAGGAAGAGGTCAACCCGTTGCTGAATGTACAGCCCATACGCAAGCCACTCATTGCTCCCAACGCTCCGATAGACACAACCAAGCGTATAGAGAGTCTCTTGTACGATCTGGAAACGGTGGCCGGACAAACGTATCTCCTGACTGCTAACTGAAAAAGAGATGAGATCATACCTGTTTTTTACATGGATCCTGGTGTGGGCATTGTGCGGATGTACTCCCCAAACACAACCTGTACGGATACACATTCTGGGCGACTCTACCACAGAACACCAGAATCCCAATCTGAAAGCACAACGCGGATGGCCACAGTTCCTGCACGATTTCCTGCCCGAAGGGTCAGAAGTGTTGAATCACGGTAAGTCCGGAACCAGTACGAAGACCTTTTACCATCACGGCTTCTGGTAGCGAGCACTCCCGGCCATAGAGCCCGGCGACTATGTCTTTATCCAGTTTGCTCACAACGACGAAAAGCACGACGGCTTCGACGGAGAGATCGGCACCCTGGCTTCGGATTCCTTCCCGATCTATCTCAACCGATATGTGGATGAAGTACAGCAGCGTGGTGCCTGTCCTGTATTGGTGACTCCCATTGTGCGAAAAATGTTCGACAGAGAAGGGCGGGTAAGCCGCCGGGGCAGACACGACCTGGCAGAGCATATCCATCAGCGGATAGACGCCACTGTAGATCCGGCCGATACCATCACCTACAACTATGTGTATCAGATGAAACGAGTGGCGCAGGAGCGTAGAGTTCCGTTGATAGATATGACCACGCTCACCGAAAAGCTGGTCAACGCTTACGGGGAGCAACGCGCCACCCAACAGATCTATAATGTGGGAGACGGCACGCACATCGGTGCCGAAGGCGCAGCCCTGTTTTCCCGGTTGATAGCGGAAGAGATGGAACACATCCTTTCAGGGTCTGTCTCTTACGTGCCACCAGCCACGGTATTGCTGGCACAACCCGCCCGTTTCAATTACGGAGACATCTACCGCGGTATGTCGCGCGTACAGGCCATAGATATCGGCATCACAGGCGATCTGTCGGATGAGAAAGGAACGGAAATAACGGTACATGCTACCGGCGATGAACTGACTGTCTCCGACACCCCGGACGGTGAATTCGGAAAAAGTCTGGTGTTGCAACTGCCGGCTACAAAGGAGGAAGTAGGTCTGGTACCCGTCTATGTGAAAACTGCTCCCGGCAAAGCAGGCAATTTCCGTGATGAACTCACGGTACGTACTTCCGGAAAACAACGGAAATTAGTCTTTACCGGACATTGCCTGGAACTGGCGGCTTCCTCTCCGATACAGGTGAGCTACCCGCTACACAACCATTCCCAGGCAGTGACCGAAGGAGCGGTGATCGGCAGCGAACAGCAACGGAGCCAGATGGAGTTGCAGGAGTACGTGCGCCCTGCCGACAGAAATGTACCTTCCGGACTATCTCCCAACACCAAAGTACAGTTCCTTACCATAGCCGGCGGCATATGGCCCCGGGGTGAGATGGATGTAGACTACAACCGCTATATCGAATTTTCCGTAGAGGCCGCGCCGGAAACCCGGCTACGTATCCAAACCATTGAACTGAACGCCGGAGGAGGAGTAAGTTACCGGATAGCCTGCTCGCACACGCCTGACTTCTCCACACCCACTATCCTGGGCGAACGCAACGACGGAGGAACAGACCTGATCTCACATCGTTTTGAAACCATGCAGAAGGTAGAGGCTGGTGAGAGGCTGTACCTGCGTGTTTATCCGTGGAACCACCGGGACCAGGAAAACAACGCTGTCCTCTGCCTGCAAGGAGTGGTCTTTTACGGCGTACAGGAAACAGAATAACACCTTACGTCCCATACAGAATAAATATTTCAGCTCTTCCTATGTACGCCTAGATTTCCCTTTTAACGTTGATCCCGACATTCCTACTCATAAAAAAAGCCAGACTTCTCGCAAGCCCGACTTTCATAATCATGCAAATGAATATCTATAATTTCTTATAGATATATATGTTTACTACATAAGTAGATATTCATTATTCATTGTATCTATACTATTCCGACACCTTGTAGAGATGCACGGCGTGCGTCTCAGCATACCGAATGGGAATGCATTTATCAGGCGGAATGCTTTTTTGTTGGACCTGCACGCGGAGACTACAGGGTATCCCTTTCTCTGTAGACGGAATAAGACAAACTCATGTTGTGGGTACGTTTATAAGAGTATACCGCAACTCTACAGCATAATGGAACATGATACCTACCATGAATCAGGAACACCAACTATTTATTTACCTATTGATAACTGCCGATCCGTTTATCTGTCTTTGCTCTGTCAGAGAAAGAGCTTCCGGATCGATACAACAAAGATACCGCTATGAGAGCAGCTCGAAGAGGAAAAATAGTTCAAAAGAGAGGATATATATATCCGGAGGAGATTTTACCCTTCGATCCGGGAAATCTCCCCCTTGCCAGCCGCTTTGTGTTTCCCTGTTCCGGAGAGTATGCTGCCATCAGTCGCGCGAAGCGGCAGAATAATTGATCTTCAGCGCATAGGCCTGACGCAAAGCTTGCTTGATATCCGTAACAATACCCATGCGGGTATCTTTATCAATTTTCAGTGACACGGTCATGAAAGGCTGATCCTGCTCTTTCATACTCAACCGTTCCTGGGTGATGAAATCCTGGATCTCGGCTACCTCAGCAAAACTATCGTTGAGCTGGATACGGCTCTCCGATCCCAGTTTCTTGCGATACTCCGCCGTAGGCTGTCCCACATAGATAAAAGTGACCAATGATTTTTTCTCTAACTTTTCCAGTTCCGTAGCCTGCGGCACCTTGAACTCTACTTTCAGCTGCACTTCGCGCATGGTAGTTACCATCATGAAGAAGAACAGCAACGTAAAGATCAGGTCGGGCAGAGAAGAGGTATTCAAGGCAGGCATTTCGCGTTTGCCGGTTTTACTAAATTTTCCCATATCTCAGCTTCCTCCGTAATTTTTAGGTTCTGCCTCAGAGATCTTCTGAGGATAATAGTCACGTATCGCTCTTTGCATCGGCTCATCGAGCGCGTCATAATTCTTCTGCCAGTTTTCCTGAGCCAATTCGTTTCTCAATTCATTATACGCCGCAACCAGTTCGTTCTGAACCTCCATGTATGCCTCATACGAAGAGCCGCGGTCGTTCTGAAGAGAGATCACATGATTCTGGGTCACCATGACTTTGCCTCCCAACAGGGGGATCTCTATCTCATGCTTTTCCGGCAGTTTTTCATCGTTATACGGATTCTCAATAAACTCCTTCACCTTCGGTTTCAGATCCTTTACCTGGATATATTCTCCTGCGGCCATCAGCTGGTTGTTCGCGTTCAGGAAGATCTGAAACACATTGCGTTCTTTTACAACCACCGGCGGATCTCCCGCGGGAGGCTCCGGCAGCCGACGGGCCAGCCCCGGTCTATATCCATGGAGGTGGTGATGAGGAAAAAGATCAATAACAGAAACGCGATATCCGCTGTAGAACTCGAATTGATATCCGGAACTTTCCTATCTCCTTTAGCCATAACTTTTGTTTTTAGTCGGTTATACAACATAAGATCTGTACATCAAACGATGAATGGGGAACTACCTGAGTAGTCCCCCGTTCCGCTTTACTGCAACCGGAAATTCACCGGCACCGTATACTTCACCCGCACGGCAGTGAATTGCTGCATGCCTGGCTTCCACTTAGACATCATCCCGATCACCCGCAGTGCCTCTTTGTCTAACAACGGGTGCACACCGCGCACCACTTCCGGATGGGTGATGCTTCCGTCTCTGTCTACAACAAACTGAACGATCACCCGGCCCTGGATACCACCTTCCTGACAAACCTGGGGATACTTCATATTCTTGCTGAGGAACTGGAACAAAGCCGCTTGTCCGCCCGGGAATTCGGGCATCTGCTCTACACTGACATGGATAATGTCTTCCACCACCTCCGGTTCTTCTACTACAGGAGGCAGATACCTCACCTCTACCCCCCGATTTGTCTCTTCACTGCTCTCTATGGTACCTTCGGTCACATCCGCAGTATTCTCTACAATGGCCAATACCTCTGTATGGCTAACAGGCTCTGGTTCAGGCGGCGGAAGGGGCTGATCGTACATTCTCGGGAGTTCGATCTCCTCTTCAAACTCCACATCCCGGAGAGCCAGACTCGTATCTACTACGACATCGTACTTAGACCATTCGAACGCCATAAACACAAAAGCCAGAGTGGCTACAAATCCCATCAACAACCATGTTGTCCGGAATCTCTCAATAGCTGCTTTTTTACTTTTCTTGATTTCCATACCACTGTTTTTAAGAGTGAACAATTCTTTTTATGTAAAACTATATAACTATATTATAAGATCTTGCTCTGGCTTTTGATACAATCAAAAATAATGTATCCGGATACTGGTTGTCACTTTCAGAAGGTTCTTTTAAGAAAAAAGCCTCAAAAACAAAATATTTTAAAAGAAACTCACAAACAGGTCTATAAAATTAACTTTTAATTAATAATTAAATAGGTTTATATTATAAACCATATATATAATTAATTTATAATATAAACCAAATTATTTGCTGAAAAACAGGAATTAATATGAGAATAAAAAAACTATTTCTTAAATTTAAAAACAGATATTACATACAGATTTTAAATCCATAAATACCACACGATTATTATTTTCCGGCAAACATACTTTGTGCCGAACGTATGTATAGGCCGAAAATGGGCAGATCGGATATGCATTTTGAACCTCATTCTTCGGAATATAATACCAATCTGCTTATAAAGGATCAAACCGTAAACATTCATAACCAAAAGAAGTAAGAGTACAAGGATGTATCTACAGATACATCCCGGATATTCTCTGCTCCGTATGCGTATTTATATATTTTTCTTATCTTTACAACCTCAATAATAAACTATGATGGAACAATCTATTTCTCACAAATCCACACTGCGTCCTTTCTGGAAGCACTTGTTCCGGTACAACTGGAAATTCGGGCTGTTTCTGATCCTGCTGTTCGGTATTTCGCGTTTCGTATTTGTACTCCATGCCAATGTATCCGGAGGCTACAACACGGCATTTATAATCTTCCTATTGATGTGGTTCACTCCGCTGATCTTCCTCACCCGTCAGGGAAGAAAGGAGATCGGCCTGAGACGACCACGTATTTTCCTGTGGCTACCTGCTTCTTTCCTGGCAGGCGGCCTCTGCTGCCTGATGGTATTCGTACTGTTTGGCTGGCTGTTCAGCGACCCAATTGACCAACCCCTGAACTACATCGCAGGAGCGGTTCCCGCGGAGATCAGTGACTCCGATCGGCTCACCTACTTTATCATTGCCTCCATTCCCAGTATGCTGTTCAGCCCCATTGGCGAAGAGATGCTCTACCGGGGAATGATTCACGGTAGCTTCACCGGACAGTTCGGAGAAACAAGGGCTTCCGTATTCGACAGCCTGGCTTTTGCCCTCACCCACCTGGCAAACTTCGGGATCATCTACCAGAACGGGCACTGGCACTTCCTGTTGCTACCCGCTCTGCTGTGGGTGGTATGTATGTTTGTCACCAGCCAGGTCTTTTTCAGATGCAAACAAACAGCCGGTTCCCTCTATGGAGCGATATTCTCACACGCCGGGTTCAATCTGGCTATGATGTATCTGATCTTCTACCCTCCTTTCTGAATAAATAAATCCGTCAGCAGACAGAAAAACGGGATAGATTTATTATTTTAGTCGCCTGCAACACAACGACACATAATATCCGACACCCTATGAAACAGAAAAAAGATCTGATCCGAGCTGTGGCGCTTGTAGAACTGATCCTGGGGATAACCATCCTGGTATGTGAGATCTATGATCTTATACGTCTGATCACCGTGGCAGAGGCAAAACACCTTTGCGAAGGATGGGTCGGCTTTGTCAAATACAAAGAAAACACATTGCCTTTTCTCTATTTCAGCCTGCTCTCTATAGCCACCGGAAGCAGTTTCTGGTACCGCGGAAAATGGCACTGGACATTCACACACATCCTGCTGATCACCTGCATAGCTTCTTCCCTGCTATTCTGGTTCCCTCATCTGATCCTGCTGCGTATACCTGTGATCCCTCTTATCCTTATTACAGGGATTGTGGCTTCGGGCAACCAGATGCGCAAAAAAGGATATACGGCAGCCATCGGTATCACCCACAAAGACAGGATACGCGCCATTCTGCTGGGCCTGTTATCCGCACTGATCTGCTGGATACTAGTCCTATAGAGAACGACACGCCGATACACACACAAACAGACTGACACACACATGAGAAGAGCTCTTTATATAGCAATGGCCCTGTGGCTGACAAGCACTATTGCCCGGGCACAGCTTTTTCCGATAGATACTGTGACATTCCGCACCAGCGCTCCTATCCTCTCGGCAACCTATTATCAGGGAGTCTTTTACTGCCTGAACGACCAAAGGGACATTACCCGGATAGACGCGGCAGGACGGGAAGAACCTTTCCGCAGGCCCAACGTATGGATCGAAACCCTATTCACGAAGGAGGGAAAGCTCATCACCCGGGAACCCTTGTTCAAAGATCTCCGGCAAACCGCATACATAGAATATCAGTACGACGGGACAAAATTCCGGCGCAAAGGACGTGTCAGAGAGAAAAACCGGACGATCTATGCAGACGAACGCTTCGAGATCACCGTCTCCTGCAGCGGAGAATGGGGAGGAACTGCCTACTTCATAGACAAAAAAACCAGAAAGAAATACGAATGCGCGGCAAGCTGTGCCATACAGGCTCAGTTTGCCGGCAACAGCTACATCCTTACCACTACATCCAGTCATATGTTCGGAGCCGCGCAGATCCTGCGGATCAGCGATCCGACCGCCCTGCAACCGGCGAAAAAAAGATCCAGAAAACGGATCGGGACATACGAAAGTAAATCGACCCGGGGAATAGACATCCTGGCAGACTCCACAGGTATCATGGCACTGACCTCCTTTCAGCATCAGGGAGAAGTGTATCACCTGCTTACCCGCAATGAGGATTGGAGGCACAACCCGGCGGCCACATACATAGCTACTATAAAAAACGGGAAATTCGAGAAGGTACAACAGGTAGCAGATGTGTTCCTCTGGCGTCCGGACAACAGTCAGGAGATCTCCTACAAAGAGGGTTATCTGCTGGCCGTAACCGAAGATGAGAGCGGCTGTGCCCTGCTTATAGGTATAGAGAAGGGGCAGATCACGATATTCAGGTTCGGTCAGGAATAAGAAAGTCAATCAACGACAATCTTCCCGCACTGGCTTTTCGCACTCCCGCCAACCGTTCGCACCATCCTGTCCGGATAGTTAGCGGGAATAATACAGACCTATAGCCTCACGCAGCACCTCCCCGATCGCATCAACCGGAATGTCTGCTCCCGGATCGATACGCAGGATCTTCATCCGTGCCCGGCTGCCCTGCTCCAAAGCCAGATGCGTCAGATGCCTGCCTTCGGCCATCAGGATATAAAGCTCCTCCGTCTTCCTGTCTGTCCACAGATAGCACAGTATCTTCCTTTTGTACAAGAAACAGGGCATTCCGTATTTCCGGGTTTCCGAAATATCCTTGTCATAGCTGAGAAGGATACTTCTCAATGCCAACAGCGTGCCTCTCTGAGGTTCAGGCAGGCTGAGGTAGAACTGATCCGGATCTTCTTTCATCGATCAAAGTTACTGAAAAAACCATGAAAAAACAAGACCATCGGTGATACAGAGTAGACCGGCGACGCGAAAAAAGATGACCTTATGGTACGGAACAGCTGAGAGATGATGCCCGGAGAGCCGTATGCGTCGTAACAGAAAGACATATCAGAAGTGTACACGGGATACGCGCACACTTCCGATACATCTTCGTCCGTTGTTCTACAAAAACAGTGCATGGGCTGCGGAGAACTGGCAAGAGACCTCATCATCCACCTTATCCAGCTTCACTACCACATCTCCCAGTCTCCAGTAACGTGAATAGTAGTTCCAGTTTGCGCTAAAATAGCGGACACAGTCTCCCAGTTGCGGTACCGGACCACGCAGAAAGATAAAAGAATATTCACACTGCTGTTTCAGATCGAAAGAGAAACCCAGATCTGTATCACCGTCTGCCATTGTGATCTGCATCCATATCAGATTGCCGACACCCTCTGATACTACATACGGGTGGGTCAGATAGGGGTCGAATATGCTCTCTGCCTCGCTTCGGTGCTTACCCAGCATCTGCAAAGCACACTCTATCAATGCCGGAAAACACTCCGGCAGGTAAGGATAAGAATTTGTCGCATTCATAACAGTCCGTATATCCTCCGGCTGCCCCGGCCAGAGGGTGTGTTGTTTCATTACAAGCCGCAGGGCACAGTCTGTCTGGTATCCGGACTGTCACGGCCCGACACCCTCTCTGCTATGAACCAACCGGCGTTACTGCTCTTTTTCCCGCGAAACCACTCTCTGCTGCCGTACGGACTAACGACAGACCAGCGAGGAACTCCATCCGCAGGAAAAACAGCCCTTTTCCGGCCTGTTTATCTGCCCTCTACAGGCACAGCACCTGACAGACCAACGTCTTGTTATATACTATCACCGGAGAAAAAGCTATTTCACTTTTTTCGTTACCGTTTTTCTTTTGGTTACCTGCTTTCCCAAAGGTTTGTTTGCCTGCCGCTTCTGGGCACGGCGCATTCCCTCGATCAGACAGACACTGAGACGATGTATTTCATACAGGTAGTTGTATGTTTCCCAGTCGACCTCTTGTTTCGGATCACCTTCTTCCACCTTACCGATCAGTAGCCGCATATAGTCTATAGATAGCCCATTGAGGCATTTGAGCAGATCCAACGGTGTCATCTCCTCGTTTACATACGTGTAAAGAGGTTACATGTCCATAGGCGTTTTCATGACTGGCGGACGTATAAAGGATGAAACTAGGGTATATGAAAAAGAGAAGTATCAGGCAGCGCGGCGATAGCCGCACAGACCGACGAGACAGGAACAGCACAGACGCGCTGTGAAACAAGCCACGGAAAATAAGGACAAATACGATCCAAAGATCTTTCCGGAACGTACCTGTACAGGAGTTCTCCCACAGAGGATACAGAAGAAACCACTACACATGGAGTTTTTTGCATAGTTCATTCGAGATAATTCCGGCCTGGTGTCCCTACAGGCCGATTCTACATAAAAAAAGCGTGGAACACTCAACTATGATGAGACCAAGGCGACCAAACCTCACGCTCCCAATAGACTAAGTGCCCACGCCTATAGCATGACACTTAGCTATTTTGGGGAGTGTATATCAGTTGGTCTTTATGGTCTCATACCCCAATAGCTAACGCTTTTGTTTTCTCATACAGGGAAGAAGCCCGAAACACCATCCGGCATCTTCTTCCGTACACAAAAATAACACATTACAACCAATCTGCCAACTTTCCGGATAAGTAAATAGATCCATTCCTTAAACTCCTCCCCGCTCCTGGTGCAAATTCTTTCCCGCTCCTCTTTGCAGGCTCTGCAGATCTTACTTCATTCCGAATACGTAATAGTTCGTCATTCAGTGTATATTTACGAATTTGGTACACTGTAGACAAAGTAAGAGAGATTTATGTGGTGGGGATACGCCTATAAATAATATACCGTATCTCTACAAGACAACCGAGTCATAATCCATATACAGCTAATTATGAACTTCTACTTATGATTTACAACACGAAATCCTCTGTTTTTATTATCTTTACAGCCACAAGAAAGTTGTATCATGAAACACTCCATTGCTCATTTGCCCAAACGCAAACAAGACGATCTGCACTATCTCATCCGCAAGATACTCGAACGTATCCCACAAACGCAGATGATCATTCTCTACGGTAGCTACGCCACAGGTAAATATGTGGAATACGACGAACGTGTGGAGTTTGGTATCCGTACTTCTTATATGAGCGACTACGACCTGCTGGTGGTAACACACGGAACCAGAGACAAAGAAGTTGGGCAGAAATTAGACAATATCGAAGAGATCTACTACAAAGATCCCGATTTGCAGACTCCTGTACAGTTTATCAATGAAGATATAAAAGCACTGAACCAATCCCTCTCCGAAGGCAGGTATTTCTATACCCAAATCAAAAAAGAAGGCATCCTTCTGTACGACAACAAAAAATGTAAACTGGCACGCCGCAGGAAACTCAATTATGAGGAGATACACAAACAGGCTGAAGAATATTTTGAAGAAAAGTTTAAAGAAGTAAATGAGTTTTTAGTTGATGCTCATAATGCATATAATAGAAGTAATTTTAAAAGAACTTCATTCTACCTTCACCAAACCTGTGAAAATCTTTTCTATGCTGTAAGGTTAGTCTATACCTTACAGAACAACAAGCAGCACAACCTCAGTAAATTGTTGGCATCGGTCAGAAAATATTCTCCTGAATTTGAAGAAATATTTCCCAGGCAGACCAAAGAACAAAAGAACCTGTTCAATCTGTTGAAAGCGGCTTATGTAGAAGCACGCTACAACCCTCAGTTTATCGTCACCAAAGAAGATATAGAAACACTGATGGTAAAGGTAGAAACGCTTTTCTCCCTGGTGCAAAGACTTTGCCGGCAACGCATAGAGGAATATATGCAACTGGCTGGATAGAAGAATAAAAGAAAGGGTCTGTGCCAGGAATATGGATCAGACAAAAAGAAAAGCATACTACTACCAAAACTAAAGAAAGCCTGAAAGATTTCTCTTTCAGGCTTTCTTTGTACCCAGACCCGGGGTCGAACCGGGATGGAAGTGAATCCACTGGTGTTTGAGACCAGCGCGTCTACCGATTCCGCCATCTGGGCATTGCGGATGCAAATATACGTCTTTTTTCGATATCCGCAAGAACAATGGGGCGAAAAATACACACGACCTCCGTAATTCTCTCCGAAACAAAAAGTTTCGTAACGAGAAACCATCGGTGTTTGACAGGGGATCGCATCCGGTGGCATAGTCGGAATCCGGAGTACACAGCCAACCGGAAATCCGGAAAAAACAGGAAACAGAAACAATAGACTTTTCTTTTACAACTAACCCTCTCAAAGGAATAAAAATGTTGAAAACAATCATTAAACCTCTGGGCAATTATAGATATATTTATTACATTAGCGAAAACTTTAATTACTATACGCATGGTGACAGACAATAATAGTTATTGTGTGATCATGGGCGGTGGGATCGGTAGCCGGTTCTGGCCCTTTAGTCGCAAATCTCTCCCCAAACAATTCCTCGATTTCTTTGGTACAGGCCGTTCGCTGCTGCAACAGACCTATGACCGGTTCAGTAAAGTGATACCCAAAGAGAATATACTGATCGTAACCAACGACATGTATGCCGATCTGGTACGTGAACAACTTCCGGAGCTGGCAGACAGCCAGATCCTGCTGGAACCCACCCGCCGGAACACAGCTCCCTGTATTGCCTGGGCCTCGTATCACATACGGGCACTGAATACGCAGGCCAACATGGTAGTGGCTCCGTCGGACCACCTGATCCTGAAAGAAGATGAGTTTCCGGAAGTGATCTCACGCGGACTGGAGTTCGTAAAGGATTCGGGCAAGTTGCTTACGCTGGGTATCACTCCCAATCGTCCGGAGACGGGATATGGATATATTCAGATCGACGGTGAAGAGGAGGATAACTTCTACAAAGTGAAGACCTTTACGGAAAAGCCGGAACTGGAACTGGCCAAGGTATTTCTGGAAAGCGGAGAGTTTTACTGGAATTCGGGATTGTTTCTTTGGAATGTGAATACCATTCTCCACGCGGTGGAGACCCTGTTGCCTGAGGTGGCAGACAAACTAGCTCCGGGACGGGATGTATACGGCACTCCGGAAGAAAAAGCATTTATCGATATCAACTTCCCCACCTGCCCCAATGTGTCCATAGACATTGGTATCATGGAGAAGGCAGACAATGTATATGTGACACTGGGCGACTTCGGATGGTCTGACCTGGGTACCTGGGGATCGCTCTACGACCTCTCTGATCGGGACGAAAAGGGCAATGTGACCCTGCAATGCCAATCGATGATGTACGATACCAAAGACAACATGGTGGTGCTGCCTTCGGGCAAACTGGCAGTGATAGATGGCCTGGAGGGGTATCTGATCGCAGAGTCGAACAATGTATTGCTCATCTGCAAGAAAGACAAAGAACACGCCATCCGCAAATATGTGAACGATGCCCAGATCAGAATGGGCGAAGAGTATATCTGATCTTTTTTGTATGTCTTCGGGCATACGGAAACTCTGATCTTCTGCAAAGATCCCTTTTGTTCCGCTTCGGCATATATATCTGCCTGGAACAAAAGGGATCTTTGCTTTCCCCCTGCCCAAAAATTTCCGGAAAGGGGATCGGATCTCTACCCGGAGAAATACTTGCTTATGTCCGGAGTTTACCCTATCTTACGTCGAGCTCTTACTTGTGGAGACCCGGGTCTCCACAAGTACAGCTCCGGAGTGTTGCCAGGAAAAGTCCGCAGTTGTCCGGGGAGAGAACGGAAGCGCGATTGATATAACCTGTAAACTTTAATCTGTATGAGTATTCATTTTATAATGAGGAAGAAAATAGACAAGAGCAGCGAAGAGGAAAAACGCGTTACTATGCGGTTCCCTATGCCCTGCAAAAACGTAGTGTGAACGAGCAACAGATCGGCGACTACCTGCATGAACGCAGTTCGCTCACGGCAGGGGACGTATTGTCTACACTGGAACAACTGCCTGCGGCCATTGCTCATTTCCTGAAAGACGGTCGCACGGTAATCATCCGCGGACTGGGTACTTTTTATCCGGCTATCAGCAGCGAGGGTTTTGAAGATCCGGAGAAATGTAAGCCCAACCAGGTCGTCCTGAAACGGATCTGTTTGCGGACAGATAAGAAATTCCTTCATAAAATGGCAAATACCTGTTTCCAGCAGATCAGTGAACCGGGTGCCAGAGAGAGGAAAAAGAAAACGGATCTGTAAAGAATACATATCAGAAGCAGTATATACAACTGCCTGTTTACTATTCTACTTTTTTATAAGAAATCATGTCTGATATTTTTCATCTAAAGTAAAGCAGAATCCTTTTCGATCCCGAATAGTTTATTAAAATCCGTAACGGAATTTCAGGAACAGACACCGGACCACAAAAAAAGCTGTCCGAACCCCGGACAGCCTCTCTATACTATCTAAAGAAGAAGGAAACCACACATTTATGCCTCAAACCGATCGCGAATGGCCCGCGCGATCGAGACGAATTCTTCGGAAGAGAGTGTGAGCTTGGGATTGGAGAAAAGCATGTCTTTCTCTGTTTGTATAGGGATCAGGTGAATATGGGCATGAGGTACTTCCAGTCCGATGACAGCAACACCTATGCGTTTACAGGGAATGGCGGCTTCGATGGCACGGGCCACATGTCCGGCAAAAATATACATCTCTCCCAGATCGGTATCTGCCAGATCGAAGATATAGTCTACTTCCTGTCGGGGTACCACGAGTGTGTGCCCTTTGGTAAGCGGATTGATATCGAGAAACGCATAGAATTTTTCGTTTTCGGCGATCTTGTAAGAAGGGATCTCGCCTGCAATGATCTTACTGAAAATGGTTGCCATAGAAATGTGAATATCGGGATGAAACAAAAAAGTTGACTGAAAGAAAAAGGTTGAAGACAAATATATGTGCGTCATCAACCTTTTGTATACTATACAGAAATACCAACTACTTCGAGAGTAATGTTGCCCTGGGGCACCTGGATCTCTGCCACATCACCGACCTTCTTACCGAGCAGGCCACGGGCAATGGGAGTATTGACTGATATCTTTCCCTCCTTGAGATTGGCCTCGCTTTCGGAGACAATGGTATAGACCATCTTCATTCCGTTTTTAACGTTCTTCAACTCGACCTTATTCAGGATCTGAACCGATTCGGTCTGCAACTTGGACTCGTCGATGATCTTGGCATCGGCAATGATCGACTTGAGTTTGTTGATCTTCATTTCCAACATTCCCTGCGCCTCTTTGGCCGCATCGTATTCGGCATTCTCAGACAAGTCTCCCTTGTCTCTTGCTTCGGCAATCTGACGTGAGATCTCCGGTCGTTGCACCGTTTCCAGCTCTCTAAGCTCGGCCATGAGCTTTTTGTAACCTTCTTCAGACATGTAAGCCATGATGTGTTTCCTCCTTATTAGTTCTAATTCGTTACTTATAATAGTCATATAAAACAAAAAAGAATTCCAATATGAACCATGCTGGAACCCTCTTTCTGTAAATTCTCTGGCAAAGAAAGATAGGGTTTTAATTGTTACCACACAACCCCTGAACGGATGCTCTGTAACATATTATACCATTCTTTAACGATTGATCTTCTGCTTTACAGTAGTTTACGGATCGCCTGATCCAGATCGTCTATGTTGTCCGAACGATCGCTGAGCTCGTTGGCACGGTTGATCAGGAAGTAGGTAGGCAGATCCTGTATGTTATACAGTGCCAGGTTGGTTGAGTAGATGCCGTTGCCATCGCGCACGGTGATCCAGGGCAGATTGCCTGCAGTAGTCTTCCAGAAGTGCTCATCGGCATCCAGAGCCACCTGATAGATCTCAAAGCCCCGACTGGCATACTTGTCGTAAAGATCACGCAACATGAAATTGTGCGCCACAGATACGTTACTCTGATACACGGTGAAGTCGAGCAACACGACTTTGCCTTTGAGATCGCTGAGTTTGCATACATTTCCCCGTAGATCGCGCAGACTGATGTCGATGACACCGGTCTCAGCAACCAGATCTTCATCCAGTTCCACCACCCGTTCCTGTGCCGGACGCGTATTTTTCATCCCTTTGATCACTACGTTATAGAGGTTTTTCGAACGGAGGGCGTGCGGATAGAGATTGTTGAGGCTGGTGGCCACAGCGGCAAAGCATTTGATATCTTCTTTGCTGTTGAGCGGATCGAAGATCAGGAAGTTGTTCACCTTCTGGAACAATGCGAAATAGGCTGCCGCCGTATTGGGAGCAGCAAAAATATAGTGGCGCTTTACATCCTCTTTATAGGTATTCATGAGGGTAGCCAGGCTGTCTTCAAAGACCTCGTTGGTGATGCGGCGAGCCTGAGCGGCAACCAACAGGTCGTTGATGTCCTGTTGCAGGCGGGCCTGCTTCAGGGTGAGTTCTTTGATACGCTCGCTGTTGGGCGAACCCTCTACCTGATAATCTATGGCAAACCCTTCGTAGGGTGCCCGAATGGTAACGGTTTCGGTCGAATCCACCGAGAAATTGATCACTTTATTGTCTACACGCAGCCGGAAAAATTCGGGCGACTCCGGACATTTACCGTCAAAGCTGAACGTACCGTTTCCACGGAGTTTAACAGAGTCGAGGGCAACCACACCATCGATCTGGGAAGCTTCGAAATAGAGCATTTTTCCCTCAGCGCCGGAGACCTCTCCTGTGACATGGAATTTTTTATCGGACTGGCAGGCTCCCAGGACAACGGTGGCCAATACCAGGATCAGGATCTTCTTCATCATATCGTATGTTATTTTGAAATGCAAATATACTTCTTTTCAGATTCAGTCAAAGCATTTCGGCCCCTTCTTGCCCGGAAAAAGGCGAAAAAAGGGCGTCACACTCAACTTTTTACCTCATTGTCATAAATTTAATACTTATATTTATGTATCTTTGTGCGAATTTTGAAAGAAAAATAGATAAAACAATTTTTATGATCAACCCCATTGTTAAAACAATCGAGCTGGGAGATGGCAGAACCATCACGCTCGAAACGGGAAAGTTGGCAAAACAGGCCGATGGCTCTGTCATGCTCCGCATGGGCAACACCATGATGCTTGCCACTGTTTGTGCCGCGAAAGATGCAGTTCCCAGAACCGATTTTATGCCCTTACAGGTAGAGTACAAAGAGAAATTCGCGTCGTTCGGACGTTTTCCCGGAGGTTTCACCCGCAGAGAGGGCCGGGCTTCCGATTACGAAATCCTGACCTGCCGTCTGGTAGACCGCGCTCTGCGTCCTCTGTTCCCTGATAACTATCATGCTGAAGTTTTTGTAAACATCATACTTTACTCCGCAGACGGAGTAGATATGCCGGACGCACTGGCCGGACTGGCTGCCTCGGCAGCTCTGGCGGTTTCTGACATACCTTTCAACGGACCGATCTCTGAAGTACGCGTAGGACGCGTAAACGGAAAATACATCATCAACCCGACTTTCGATCAGCTGGAACAGGCGGATATGGACATCATGGTAGGGGCTACCTACGACAACATCATGATGGTGGAAGGTGAGATGAGCGAAGTATCGGAAGCAGAACTGCTGGAAGCGATGAAGGTGGCTCACGAAGCGATCAAAATACATTGCAAAGTGCAGATGGAACTGACCGAAGCAGTAGGCAAGACCGTGAAACGTGAGTATGACCACGAAGTGAACGATGAAGATCTGCGCAAGCGCGTACACGAGGCTTGTTACGATAAGGTATACGCGGTAGCCAGTTCGGGCAACGCGAATAAGCACGAGCGTCACGACGCTTTCACGGCTATACGTGACGAATTCAAAGCTCAGTTCTCAGAAGAGGAACTGGAAGAAAAAGGCAAGCTGATCGACCGCTACTACCACGATGTGGAGAAAGAGGCCATGCGTCGCAGCATCCTCGACGAAGGCAAACGTCTGGACGGACGTAAGACCAACGAGATCCGCCCGATCTGGGCAGAAGTGGATTACCTGCCGGGAACTCACGGTTCGGCTGTATTTACCCGCGGTGAGACGCAGTCACTGACTTCGGTGACACTGGGTACCAAGGTAGATGAGAAGATCATCGACGATGTATTGGTACATGGAAAAGAGCGTTTCCTGCTGCATTACAACTTCCCTCCTTTCTCTACCGGTGAGGCACGTCCGCAACGTGGAGTAGGCCGTCGGGAAGTAGGACACGGCAACCTGGCCCACCGCGCGCTGAAGCGTATGATCCCGGAAGACTATCCCTACGTGATCCGCGTGGTATCGGATATCCTGGAATCCAACGGTTCTTCTTCTATGGCTACCGTATGTGCCGGTACACTGGCGCTGATGGATGCCGGTGTGAAGATCAAGAAACCGGTATCAGGTATCGCTATGGGTCTAATCAAGAATGCCGGTGAAGACAAATATGCGGTGTTGTCTGACATCCTGGGAGATGAAGACCACCTGGGAGATATGGACTTCAAAGTAACCGGAACAGAAAATGGTATCACTGCTACGCAGATGGATATCAAGGTAGACGGATTGTCATTCGATATCCTGGAAAAAGCACTGAATCAAGCGAAAGAGGGACGTATGCACATCTTAGGCAAGATCACTGACACATTGGCCGAGCCACGTGAGGATCTCAAAGAACACGCTCCGCGTATCGAGACCATGATCATTTCGAAAGAATTTATCGGTGCTGTGATCGGACCGGGTGGAAAGATCATCCAGGGTATGCAGGAAGAGACTGGTGCGGTGATCACCATCGAAGAGATCAACGGTGTAGGACGTATCGAGATCGCCGGAACTAACAAAAAGGCGATCGACCATGCCACACGCATGATCAAAGCCATCGTTGCCGTACCGGAGATCGGTGAGGTATATAAAGGGAAAGTACGTTCTGTGATGCCTTATGGGGCGTTTGTAGAATTCCTTCCCGGAAAAGACGGACTGCTCCACATTTCAGAGATCGACTGGAAACGTCTGGAAACAGTAGAACAGGCTGGTATCAAAGAGGGCGATGATATCGAAGTGAAACTGATCGATATCGATCCGAAAACAGGCAAGTTCAAACTTTCACGTAAAGTCTTGATCCCACGTCCGGAAAGGAACTGATCCGGATCCAGGGACCCATCCTCTATATCAAGCCCCGGTTACCAGTAGGTAACCGGGGCATTTTTTATATACAAGGGAACAAGGTAAGATGAAACATATAAATATACCGCTGGTAGCACACACTTGTAGAGACGCACGGCGTGCGTCTCCGCGATGTACGCCCAATAAAGGTGAATAACTGATAAAATATATAGGATCTGCATTCCATCAGACAGAGGAACGGATATATAGATATATAAACGAGATATCTGCTTTACAGATCTTATACATATATGCAGGAACACATCCGTGAGTGATATGTAGGTTGGACATATACCGCAGAGCCGCACGACGTGCGTCTCTACAAATGGATAATGAAGTTGGGGTAGTTGAAATTCCAATCGGAAATTGCCCCGTGCATCTTCCATGTATCCCCCAAAAGATGCATTCTGAATTTTTATTTATTCCATACAAACGACCGGGAATAAAAAAAGAATCGGAAAGTACCCCCATACTTTCCGATTCGAAACAGTCAAAAATCGACCTTAATCAATTTATTAACTTAACACCTTGCAAATATATGAGAAAAATCTCTTTGCTCCCCTTTTTTTAGCAAAAAGTTTATATCTGAGGCAGATTATTCTATATAAGAGAAGTGGATAGAACGTCCTGTAAGCAGGGAGGTTACATCCAGAGAAACCATCCTGCTTCCGGGAAGAAGCCAAACACACCCCAAGAGAAGTACACCGTACAAACCGGAAAAAGCAACGCGGAAGGAACTCAAATATATTCCATCAGGGAAAAGTCTCCCCTCAGCACTGCCAGGGCATTGGAAGCCAACGCATTCATCTCATTCTCGCCGGGATAGACACGAACCGGTGCCAGGAACCGGATACGCTCCTTTAGACGCTGCACGATGTACGGCGAATGTGCCATGCCTCCTGTCAACAGGATCGCATCTACCTGACCGCATACAACCGTGGAAGCTGCGCCGATGCTGCGCGCCGTCTGATAGATCATAGCTTCCAGGATCAACTCTACCTGCTGGTCTCCCTTTTGCGCGCGTTCGATAAGATCAGGAACGGAGGTAGATCTCAGGTGAGCAAACAATCCGCCTCTGCCTGCCAGCATCTTCCGGATCTCTTCACGGGTATACCTCCCGCTGAAACAGAGATCTACCAACTGACCTGCGGGAAGCGTACCCGAACGTTCGGGAGAGAAAGGTCCTTCTCCATCCAGAGCATTATTCACCTCGACAATGTTTCCGTTGCGATGCACACCCACCGAAATGCCTCCACCCAGGTGGCACACGATCAGACTCAACTTTTCATAAGGAACCTCTACTTCCCGGGCATATTGCCGGGCAGTTGCTTTGTGATTGAGCGCATGGAAGACAGAGAGCCGGGGCAACATAGGCAATCCGGATATACGGGCCACATCGTCCAGTTCGTCTACCACCACCGGGTCCGCGATCAGTGCCACTCCGCCGGACAAAGAAGCAATCTCATCGGCCAGCAAGCATCCCAGATTGCTGGCATGCTGACGGCGGGGAGACATAACGTCCTGTTTCATGCGATCGTTGACCCGATAAACCCCACCCGGCACCGGCCTCAGCAAGCCTCCCCTACCGATCACCGCATCGAACCGAAGAGGGATCTGACGCTCAGAAAGCTCTCTGAGGATAACCTCTTTACGGAAATCAAGCTGATCGGTAACCGCCGCAAAGCCGGAAAGTTGTTCGGGTTCGTGACGGATGTTCACCGTAAATACAACTGTCTGATCGCTATATACCGCTATCTTGGTGGAAGTAGATCCCGGATTAATTACCAATACATCCATATCTATGGGGTTGAAGGAGTGACTAAACAGGCCATAGCCAGACTGTAATACTTGGAAAGACCGGAATCGCTGCGCGAAGGCAATACCACCGGGCAACTGGGTCCCTGCAAAACACCCGCCATCTCGGCACGGGCAAAGAGAGATACCGATTTGTAGAAGGCATTGGCAGATTCTATATTGGGAAAGATCAGTACATCGGCCTTTCCATTGATGGGCGATACGATCCCTTTGATATCTCCGCTTACGGCTTCACAGGCAGTATGTACATCCAGCGGACCATCTATGATGACATCGCCAAACTCCCCCCCCTCAGCCAGTTCCACGATATTGACATAGTCGAGCGAATGAGGGAATTTGGCACTTACTTTCTCCGTACAGTGGATCAGCGCAATGCGGGGCCGGCGGATCCCGAACTCACGACAGGTATGGATGGCATACCAGATCATCTCGATATGTTGTTGCAACGTAGGACGGGGTATGACCGCGGCATCCGAAAAGAACAACAGCTTCTCATAGGTAGGGATCTCCATCACAGCCAGATGGGTGAGGATCTTGCCTTTGGGCAACAAGCCCGTCTCATGGTCTAAGATGGCATGCAGGAGATTGTCTGTGTTGATGATACCTTTCATCAGGATATCCGCTTGCCCCGCTTTCACTATGCCGACCGCCTGGCGGGCCGCCTCGTCCGGATCTTTCACAGAGAGCGTACGAATATGCTCCGGATGATCCCGCACTACCCGGAAACGCCTCCATGCAGCAGGGTTGCCGATCAGAATGAGTTCGGCAAAGCCTTTTTCTACCGCCCGGTTCAGCGCATAATCTGTATGAGGGTCCTGAGGACATACCACAACCACACGTTTGCGCACCTGAAGGGTCTCCAGATGGCGGGTGAGCTGGGCGAAACTACGAATGACTTCCATAAAGACAGGTTTTCAACAAATATCAGAAAAAAAATCCGAATTTCGCTGCATATGTTCTCTAAAATAACAAATAAAATCTAACAAAATAACAGAAAGTCATCTAAATAGTTCAGTAACATACAAAGATCGGTTTTTTTGATGTATTTTTGCAGGGAAGATGAAAATGGAATCTACTCAACATCCGGAAATGGCTCCTTCGCCAAAGGACGCTCTGCTGTTTCCTCCTTATTTGCAGGAGGGAGACAAGGTGGCGATTGTGTCGCCTTCGGGAAAAATTGATAAGAGCTTTCTGAAAGGTGCCTGCCAGCGCCTGACCTCCTGGGGACTGGAGCCCGTGGCAGGCAAGTATGCGGGAAATGCCCACGGCCTCTATGCCGGTACCAGCCGGCAACGCCACCGCGACCTGCAAAAAGCCATGGACGACAAAGAGATCAAAGCGATCCTGTGCAGCCGGGGAGGTTATGGAGTGGTGCATATCCTGGACAGGGTAGACTTTACTCTGTTTCGTGAACATCCGAAATGGCTGATGGGTTTCAGTGATATTACAGCTCTACACAACCTGTATCAGCAGCAGGGATTTGCTTCGCTGCACGCTCCTATGGCCCGGCACCTGACGGTGGAGGCAGCAGACGATCCGGCGGCTCTGTATCTGAAGCAGATCCTCTTTGGAAAATTGCCAGAATATACCTGCCCGGCACACCGCTTTAATCATACCGGTGCGTGCAGTGGTATATTGCGTGGAGGTAATCTGGCGGTATTCTATGGATTGCGTGGCACTCCCATGGATATTCCTTCCGAAGGTACGATACTCTTTGTGGAGGATATCGGCGAACGTCCGCATGCCATAGAGCGTATGTTCTACAACCTGAAACTGGGCGGAGTACTGGATCGGTTATCGGGTCTGATCATCGGACAGTTTACCGACTACGAAGAAGACAAATCGCTGGGTAAAGTACTCTATGGGGCTCTGGCCGATCTGCTGAAAGACTACGCCTATCCGATCTGCTTCGACTTTCCTGTTGGGCATGTCACCCGGAATTACCCGCTGATCAACGGGGCACGGGTAGAACTGGAAGTCGGCAAAAAGAAGGTGGACCTCCGGTTCCCTGCCCACCGGAACGTATGATATAGAACGAACCCTGGCTCTGTGCCGGAGGTGAGAAAAAGATCATATTCCAACAAAATGAAAGCCGGGCGGCATTGTGCCAGTTTATTTGCGTAAATGCCCAAGGCGTATCCGATGTTATTTATATATAGAAAAAAGATGAGAAATAAGATCTATTCCCTGATTTCCGCGACTTGTGGATTTCTGCTCCTGGCATGCGGCTCCAATGGCAAACAAATGCCCGCCGCCGCCACAGAGGCGATACAGGTACCGGTATTCGATGCAGACAGTGCATACGCATATACTGAGGCTCAGGTGGCTTTTGGTCCCCGGGTCCCCAATACACCCCAGCATGTAGCCTGCGGAGAGTTCCTGGCCGATAAGCTGGAAGAGTTTGGCGCGAAGGTAACCAACCAGTATGCCGATCTGATCGCTTTCGATGGTACAGTGCTGAAAGCACGCAACATCATTGGTGCTTACAGTCCGGAGAAGAAAAAACGCATTGCCTTGTTTGCACATTGGGATACACGCAAATGGGCGGATGCGGATCCGGATGAAAAAAACTGGAATACTCCGATCCTGGGTGCCAACGACGCGGCCAGTGGTGTGGGTGTATTACTGGAAATAGCCCGCGCCATCCGGAACAACGAACCTGAACTGGGGGTAGATATCATCTTTTTCGATGCGGAAGATTACGGAGAGCCCCGCTTTTCCGGAGGAAAACACCTGGACACATATTGGTGTCTGGGATCGCAATACTGGTCACGTGTACCTCATGTAGAAGGATACAACGCGCGCTTTGGCATACTGCTGGATATGGTGGGTGGAAAAGACGCGCGGTTCTACAAAGAGTACTACTCTATGAAATTTGCAAGGGATATCTGCCAGAAAGTATGGACCAAAGCCAAAGAGATCGGCTACTCAGACTACTTTATAGATGAACAGAAAGGTGCGGCTACAGACGATCACCTCTTTGTCAATGAAATCGCTCGCATCAAAACCATTGATATCATCCCGCACAGCGATAAAGATTCTTTCTTTGCATTCTGGCACACAGTGAACGACACGATGGAGAATATCGATCGGAAGACGTTGAGAGCCGTGGGAGAAACGATATTGAATGTATTGTACACAGAAAAATAACAGGTACAGAGCAGGAGATAGAAACGGGCTACCCGATCTCTGTTTGAAGCAGCCTCACAGTTGTTGATACGGAAACTGTATCCATCGCCGGAACCACGGTGGGTAGAATCAATCACAGATCGGAAAAGTCAGCCTGACGGCCAGCGCAATGAAGGTGCAAACAAAAAACTCTTAAAACTGAAAACAATGTCAATTAATGAACTACAGGATCAGGTGATCGGAGAATTCAGTGATTTTGATGACTGGATGGATCGCTACCAGCTATTGATAGACCTGGGCAATGAACAGGAACCTTTAGAAGAGAAATACAAGACCGAGCAGAATCTGATAGAGGGCTGCCAGAGCCGGGTATGGCTGCAGGCCGATCTGGTGGATGGGAAAATATACCTGAAAGCGGAAAGTGACGCGCTGATCGTGAAAGGTATTGTGGCGTTGCTGATCCGGGTACTATCGGGACATACGCCGGACGAGATACTGAATGCGGATCTTTATTTCATAGATAAGATCGGATTGAAGGAACACCTCTCTCCCACCCGCAGCAACGGATTGTTGGCTATGGTGAAGCAGATCCGTCTGTATGCCCTGGCGTTCAAAGCCAAAATGAATGGTTGATCCCGCGCAGGAGCCCTATTCATCGTCGCCTTCCTGATATTCTAAGATATCCCCGGGCTGGCAATCCAACTCCTTGCAGATCGCTTCCAGCGTGGAGAAACGGATGGCTTTGGCCTTACCTGTTTTCAGGATAGAAAGGTTGGCGGGAGTAATATCTACCCGCTCGGCTAGTTCTCCCAGGGAGATCTTTCTGCGAGCCATCATTATATCTAAATTTACTATTATTGCCATTTCAATTGGTCCTTTTTTTAAATTAAACCGTCAATTCCTGTTCTTCTTCCATCCGTACCCTTCTGGGCAGAGATCCCGGTCACCGCTGAGATCAGGAGTCCTATCAGGAGACTACCAAAAGGGAATCTGTACATACTCATCCGGTAACCTGACATACTGAAAAATCGCGTCGTGGACTGACAGTTAAAAAATCGCTCATATCCGTATATTCACTTTGGCTATATCCCGCGATGCTCCCTGCCGGCGGCCACATTCTCCTAGCCTCCTTTACTTTCATAGGGAAGAGCCAGCGGAAGGGTTCCGGTAAGCCACGACATCCTCAAGGTCGTAAGTATATATATAGATCGTTTCATAAGAATTCGTTTTCAGATCGTAAGTTCCTGTTCTTCCTTTAATCGGAGGCCGATGGCAAAGATCTCACCGACCAGTAACGCGCATCCTCCCAGGATCAGGGTAGTGAAAGAAAGGCTATCCATCGGGTTTATCTCATATCCGGGAATAGAAAGAAGATGCGCTGCCTGACGACTGGTAAGTAGCACCGAAGTAAGTTCCAATGCAAAAATCGCGATCAGACACCCCCCATTTTATAGAGACGATAGACATTTTTCCAGTTAAAAATATCCGATTTATTGATGGCGATGATCAGGCGTATGAAAAAGACAATACACGCAGTCACTAATATAATAAAAGCTAAGAAAAGAAACAAGGTCCAGATGGCTTTCCAGATACTGGGACTAGCATCGGCAGCAGGTAATCCAACGATCATGCGGCCATGCATGACAGGAAGAAAACTCGCGGTGACTTCATTGTATACAGAGTCTACAAGTATATGTCCGCTCACAGGCCGTAGGGAAACATCTACCAGATTCTGAAGATATTGAAGTTTTTCCGGATCCTGCAGAGACGACTGTCCGGCTTCCACTCCGATCATAAAGCCTGCCATGTTCGCAACAAAATTCATATATACCGATATGCCCAATACCAACAGGACCAATAAACAAAAAATGTTCAATCTCTTTTTCATCACCGCAACAGTTAATGGATTAATAAGATGCTTTTATTGTATGACTTTATTTGGTGTAGTTTGCCTGTTCATGGCAAACAAACAAAGTGCAAAGATAACAATAGAAGCTGAAATCAACACATAATACGCAGTGGGCTGCATCAGACCGGCAAGAGTTTCCAACTCAGGGAATCGCCAGTCTGCTCCCACGGCCAAGCCGTTGTTGAGGACATGGATCAGGATACAGGGAACAAGGCTTTCCGTACGATAATAGATCCAGGCCAGGAAAAGGCCGATCAGGGTAGCTCCAACGATCTGAGCCGGGTTTATATGGAAAATCCCGAATATCAACGCGGAAAACAGGATGGCTTTCGCAGGAGAATATCGTTGCAGCAAGATACGGGTAACCGCTCCCCGGAAGAGGAGTTCTTCCAGAACAGGACCTAACAACGCCACACCCAACACACCCCATCCGGTGGAAAGGACCTGGTCGAATGTATTATCCATCCAGTTGGGAAGCCAACTCAATCCGGAAGTCACAAAATCAACCAACACGATACAACACAAACCGGCTACTAAAGACAACACCATATACAGAAAAGATACCGGAGACCAGTTATGCTTACTTGTTGGTATCTCACCGGAACGATACAGATAGATCGTCATTCCGACCATCCCCAGCAACAAGGCGGTTACCAGTGTAAAAGTTTGCGATGCTTCAAAATCTATTCCATAAAAAGGAATGGATATCACGAGAGAGATCATAGCTGCTACAAGCTGCATCAGCAGATAGATCAATACAAGTCTTATGGATTTTCCCATACGTTAAATTTCTATTCGGTTAATAATAAGTTCTCAGTAACAGGATGCTGTTTCACAGACTATTCCGGACCGGAATCTCAGAGCAAACGCCCAGGCAACCAGCCTGACCAAGGCTTTACCTTCCTCAATCTTGCTGAAGGAATATACAAGGACTTTCATCTGTTTCTCTTTATGTACCAAAATCACCCTACACACGTTTTTGCATAAAACAACAGGTTCTCCCTGTTTCCGGATGGAGCGCACACCAGAAAAAAGTAGCTGATACAACTTTCACGTTCTCTTTGTTATCCTGTACAAACCTTTCTGTCTACTGAGCCTGAACTACAGAACCGAACAACAACATGGCAACAATTGAAATGGATACGATCAGCATGCTGATACTCATAAATGATTTTTTCATAACGCTATACTTTTTGAAATTTGTTTTTCAATAATAAATTATCGTTTTTCGATATGCAAATAAAAGTAGTATTTTTGAAACTACCAACTATTTTTATTGAAAATCGTATCTTTTTTATCGTTTTTCAATATTTTTTTCTTGGAATTCGATCTCATAGTCCTCTTTACAGAAAAACGAGAGCTGTTTTTGTCTCTGAGAAATGTTCCGGAAAAAAAGAGATAGAAGAAAAAGCAGAGATGTATCCTGAAACAAAAAGGATCAAAAGGCCCGGAAAAGCAAAAAGTAAATGTACAAAAAGCCTGTGAGGATCTACAGGCACATTCTATGGTATGCTAGAGAAAATGAACTTCATTTATAGAATAAGGTATAGTAAAGATCAGTTCAGGACAGGAGTTGCTCTACGCGCATAGCGTCTTGCTCGAGCTGGCAGATCAACAGAGACCGATCTGCGAACCGGACTTCAGACCGAAGCCTGTGGACAAACTCTACACGCAACGGACAATTATACAGATTGCCGGAGAAGTGAAGCAGATGTACTTCTATGGAAAAAGCACTTCCATTGCCTATGGTAGGCCGGTGTCCGATATTGAGCATACCTTTGTACCGATCGGCACCGGTATAGACGTATACAGCGTACACTCCGGCAGCTGGCAATAGTTTCTCACCATCAGAGAGTTGTAAATTGGCGGTAGGAAATCCTAAGGTACGCCCGATCTGATAGCCACCCACTACCTGTCCTTGTATAGAGTAAGAATATCCCAGATAACGATTGGCATCTTCTACGCGCCCCTCCAGCAAAGAATTTCTCACCAACGAAGAACTAACCGGTACTCCCTCATACATATAGGAAAGAGCAGGCAATACTTCTATGCCCAGATGACACCCCATGCGTTGGTAATCGTCGAAAGAGTCTGTACGGTTGTGTCCGAAACGATGGTCGTGCCCGATAAGCAGACTACGTACATGAAATTTTTCGTAGAGGATCTTTTCCATAAATTCGGAGGCCCCCATCCGGGAGAGATGGGAAGTGAACCTAAGCAGGAAACAAGAGTCAATCCCACTCTGCTCCAACAAACCGATCTTTTCATGGGTAGTAGTCAGCAGGTCGGGCACACGGTCCGGACGGATCACGTTGCCGGGATGAGCCGAAAAAGTCAGTACGGCTGAAGACAATCCCCGACTTTCCGCTACTGCCTTCACCTGATCGATCAGATAGCGATGACCGCGATGTACACCGTCGAAAAATCCGATGGTTGCTACACAGGGTTCGGATACAGGAGCGGAAAAGTCGGTAATAAGTTGCATCTTTTATTTTTTCAGATCAAAAACAGGACTCCAATCTTCTTTTTCCTGAGGAGTATAGGTATGGAATCCCAGTTCACGGGCGGTAAGGCAATTGGCAGGAGAGTCATCTATGAAAAGAGTCTCTCCGGGCTCAATGCCGGTATCTTCCAGCACAGCCATAAAGATCTCCGGATCGGGCTTAAGCATCTTCATTTCATAAGAAAGATAGGTCTTCTCAAAATAATTTTCTACCCGGAATGTGCGCAAGGGAAAAGCGTGCTCACAGGCCCACTCCCAATGTATGGGGTTGGTGTTGCTCAACAGATATACCACATATCTCTCCCGAAGCCTGAGCAGCAGATCCAGCTTGTAAGAGGGGATGGAGACCAGAAGACTGTTCCAGGCAGCGTCGATCTGTGCATCGGTCACCGGCCGGCCGATCTGCTGACGGATCGCTTCCCTGAACTCCTGAGGCGTGATCTCTCCTTTCTCCAGGCTTTGAAAGACACCTTGCTGTCCGAAAGTTCCGACACATTCGGCCACTTCTTTTAATCCTAAGTTTCTGAATTCTTCCAGACAGCGCGGACGGTTCAGGTCGATCAATACTCCGCCAAAATCAACAATAAGGTTCTTTATACCCTGAAATTTCATATCTATACCATTCATTTTTAATACTAACCTTATATGAAACCCGCTGATCTCGTCCATCGTCCCGGATGAAGGATGGCATCAGGCTCGTTCCATCTGCTATACTATATATTTACACTGATCTGTACCCTATCTACTCTACTAACCTAACTATTCTACATATATATGAAATAAGGTGAACACATACACGTTTCATACCTTACAAAAAATAAATATAGGGTAAGCCACGAAAGCCTCCCCGCCTCAGTCATTTCCAGCCGGAAGGTCTATCCATGTTCCACAGATCAGATGAGTGTTCATCCCTTTAACAGAATATACATGCTATTTGTCTGTAATGCCACACAAAAAACGCCCCGAAAAAGCAGGAAGAACGCTCCGTTCCGGCCACAAAAATACAACATAAATGGGTGATTAAAAATTTATTGCTGATTTTATAGTCGGTCAGATTCGGAAAACGAAAGAGAACAAAAAGGAATTTTAAATTGTTATATTTAAATAATACTCATTAATTGATTGAGCATCATGAAAAAGTACATTTGCACCGTATGTCAGCACATCTACGATCCCGAAGTAGGTGATCCGGCCAATGAGATCGACCCTGGCACTCCCTTTGAAGAACTACCTGACGATTGGGTGTGTCCACTCTGTGGAGTAGGCAAAGAAGACTTCGAGCCTTACGACAAATGAAACAGGAAAGTTGAAAGTGAGTTCACTTTCAACTTTCTCCTATACCCAATCGTTTTCTTTCCTTCACATCGTTACTGGCTTCTACAACATTCACCACATAGTCTCCCAGCTTTTCACACTCCGCAATGATATCCATGTAATAGACACCCATCTGATAGTCGTACTCTTTGTTGTTCACATCCAGGATATTCTGGCTTTTAAGCTGATTGCGGTAATTATTGATCTCATTCTCTATATTGAAGGATTTATTTATATCTACAGGCTGATGTTCGGGCTTGGCCACATCGGTGATCATCTGTTCCAATGCCTGCCCCACCAATTGCATCATGAAGTGAATATGTTCATATTGCTTTTGCGTAAAATCCTGATTGGTCTGACGTTTGCGATTGATGGTACGCGCCAGGTTGTAGCAGCTGTCACCGATACTTTCAATTTCTGTCACTACCCGCAACATGGCCCGGATCTGCAATTTACTTTCCGAACTTAAACGTCCTTCGGACACCTGATTCAGGTAATTGGCAATCTCCAGTTCCATATTATCGCTGATACTTTCATATTTCTCTATACGACTGAAAAGTTTATTGAAATCGTCGTCTTTCTCTACATGGAGCAGTTCCTGTACCATGCTATACATACGATGTACGCGCTCAGAGAAAAGATGTATCTCTTTCTGAGCCTGCACAATCGAAAGTTCGGCAGTAGAAAGCATACCACCTGTAATATAACGAAGACGGGATTCTTCGTCCTCTTCTTTGGGTTTAATGATCCAGCAGACTGTTCGCTCTATCAGTTTCACCATCCAGATCAGTAAACAGACATTCAGTATATTGAACATGGAATGAAACGCGGACAGTTTATAAGAGATCTCAACCTCCGGAGAACCGGGATGAAAGAAGTTATCTACCACCCAATTGATCATATTCATAAAAGGATGGAAAATGATCAGTACCCAGATCACCCCGAATACATTGAAGACCAGGTGAGCCAAAGCAGCCCTGCGTGCCTGGGAGTTACCGGTAAGAGCGGCCAGGTTGGCTGTAATGGTGGTCCCGATATTTTCCCCTAACACCAGCGCAGCACCTAATTCCAGACTGATCCAGCCATTGGCACACATGATCAGAGTAATAGCCATAGTAGCCGCTGAAGCCTGAACGATCATTGTCAGCACCGTACCTATCAGCAGAAAAAGCAGAATGGATACAAATCCCATATCTGTATAGTTCTGAACAAAAGCCAGCATCTCCGGGTTTTCTCCCAGATCCGGAGCATTTGCCTTCAGATAAGAAAGCCCCATAAACAAGAACGAAAACCCGAAGATGAATTCACCTATGGATTTTCGACTACTTTTCTTTGAGAATATAAGCGGAAGAGCAATAGCAAGCAGAGGAAGCGCAAATGCGGCCATATCGACCTTAAAGCCAAAAATGGAAATGATCCAGGCGGTGACTGTGGTTCCGATATTCGCCCCCATGATCACACTGATGGACTCGGTAAGGGTCAACAGACCGGCATTTACAAAACTTACGACCATTACGGTAGTTGCCGATGAAGACTGGATAAGAGCCGTAATCAATACACCGGTCAAAACCCCGGTCACCCTATTGGTAGTCATTGCCGTCAGGATACTACGCAAGCGGTCACCCGCCGCTTTTTGTAATCCCTCGCTCATGATTTTCATACCATACAGGAAAAGGCCTAAAGAACCAATGAGCTTTAAAAAATCATAAAAAGAATATTGCATGTTTGCTTAAATTGGTGTTTTCTTTGTCTAATATGCAACAAAGATCTATTTTTAGTCCGATCATTTACCCTTAAAAAAGAGCGTATGACAGAGATGTTGCAAATTTATTGCAAAAATAATAATATTTATAAAGAATTTCCCATGGGAAGCTCACTTTTGGATATTTATCATGGTATGGATCTGGATTTTCCATATCCGGTAGTCAGTGCCAAAGTGAACAACCGTTCGGAAGGACTCGATTTCCGGGTATACAGGAATAAAGATATAGAGTTTCTGGATGTAAGGGATTCATCCGGTATGCGCACCTATGTGCGTTCTCTCTGTTTTGTGCTTTACAAAGCGATAAGTGATCTGTTTCCGGGAAGTAAACTATATGTGGAACATCCGGTATCCAAAGGATATTTCTGCAACATTCGCATAGGAAGGGCCATCACTCCAAGAGATGTAACACAGATCAAAAAACGTATGCAGGAGATCATAGATGCGGATATACCTTATATACGCACCGAATGTCATACGGAAAAAGCGATACAGATATTCCAGGAAAGAGGGATGAACGATAAAGTCAAACTACTGGAAACATCAGGTAGCCTGTACACCTATTATTATATATTGGACGACACCATCGACTATTACTATGGAAATCTGCTTCCAAGTACCGGCTTTCTATACCTGTTCGATCTGGTGAAATATTACGATGGAGTTTTGTTACGTATCCCTAATAAAACAAATCCCTTACTCATCGAAGAGGTGGTAAAACAGAAAAAAATGCTGGATGTGTTTAAGGAACACGTCAGATGGAACTATATACTGGGACTTACCAATGTAGGAGATTTCAATATCGCTTGTGAAAAAGGAGAAGCAACCAACCTAATCAAGGTAGCAGAAGCCTTGCAGGAAAAGAAGATTGCCCAGATAGCAGACACGATCCATGATCGTTGCCAGAATGAGAAGCGGATACGCCTGGTACTGATATCAGGTCCCTCCTCTTCGGGAAAAACAACTTTCAGCAAGAGGTTGTCTGTACAATTGATGACAAACGGTATAAAGCCTTATTCCGTTTCGCTGGACAACTATTTTGTAAACCGGGAACTCACTCCGCTGGATGAAAACGGAGAATACGATTACGAATCCTTATATGCCCTGGACCTGGAACTCTTTAACGAACATCTGTCCTATTTATTGCAGGGAGAAGAGGTAGAACTTCCCAGTTTCAACTTTACCACAGGTTCCAGAGAATACAAAGGAAACAAGCTCCGGCTGGATGAGAACTCCATACTTATTCTGGAAGGGATCCATGCTTTAAATCCAGATCTGACATCCGGTATCAGCCATGACAAAAAATTCATGATCTATGTATCGGCCCTTACGACGATGTCATTGGACGACCACAACTGGATACCAACGACAGACAATCGTTTGTTGCGTCGTATCATACGGGATTTCAAATACAGAGGATGTTCTGCCCAGGAAACGATCTCCCGCTGGCCAAGTGTACGAGCCGGAGAAGACAAATGGATATTCCCTTATCAGGAAAACGCGGATGTGATGTTCAACTCAGCACTCCTTTTTGAGTTCGCTGTACTACGGCAGTATGCCGAACCGATTCTGACCAGTGTACCCCGCAACTGTCCCGAATACAGCGAAGCATACAGATTACTGAAATTCATTAAATTCTTTATTCCTGTTCAGGACAATGAAATACCACCTACTTCTTTGCTACGGGAATTTCTGGGCGGAAGCAGCTTTACATACTGATAGATAGAGAAGTAACTACAGGCATATCCTGAGACCTTAGCCTACTATCCGGTGGTACCACGGTTTTGTATAAAATAAAGTTTCCCCACATATACATGTCGGAATCTCTGACGTGTGTATCTCACTTCTACTGACACATGTATGTCGGGCTCTCTGAGATGCACATATCAGGAAAACAAGTCAGGCACCATCATGGGATTATGTTTACTATACAAAAAGCTGTTTCGAACATTTCTCCTCAGGCATAGTTTATTATCAAACAAATTGTTTTAATTTTGCAGCCGATTACGTAGCCCTCACTAAAAGAAGGACTTAAAAAGAAAATTCACTAAAAACAAAAGAAAAAGATGAAAGTAGCTATTGTTGGTGCGAGCGGAGCCGTAGGACAGGAGTTCCTGCGTGTGCTTGATGAAAGAAATTTCCCGTTGGATGAACTGGTACTGTTTGGTTCCAAACGCAGTGCCGGTACGAAATACACATTCCGCGGTAAAGAGCTTAAAGTCAAATTACTGCAACACAACGATGACTTTAAAGACGTGAATATCGCATTTACCTCTGCCGGAGCAGGAACATCCAAAGAATATGCCGACACCATCACCAGATACGGAGCTGTCATGATCGATAATTCCAGTGCCTTCCGCATGGATAGTGATGTGCCCCTGGTGGTTCCCGAAGTGAATGCGGCAGATGCGAAAGATCGTCCACGCGGTATCATTGCCAACCCGAATTGTACCACCATACAGATGGTCGTTGCTCTGAAAGCAATCGAGAAACTCTCGCATATAAAGACCGTACATGTCTCTACCTATCAGGCAGCCAGCGGAGCAGGTGCTGCCGCTATGGACGAACTATACGAACAGTACCGTCAGATCCTGGCCGGAGAGCCTGTGACAGTAGATAAGTTTGCCTACCAGCTTGCGTTCAACCTGATCCCGCAAGTAGATGTATTTACTGACAACGGCTATACCAAAGAGGAAATGAAGATGTACAACGAAACTCAGAAGATCATGCATTCAGATATAAAGGTGAGTGCTACCTGTGTGCGTGTTCCTGCTTTGAGAGCTCATTCCGAAAGTATCTGGGTAGAGACCGAGCGTCCGGTCACTGTAGAAGAAGCACGCGAAGCTTTCGCTAATGCCGAAGGAGTGGTATTGATGGACGATACCGCCAATAAAGAATATCCGATGCCGCTTTTCCTGGCAGGTAAAGATCCGGTCTATGTAGGTCGTATCCGCAAAGACCTGACCAACGAAAACGGGCTTACGTTCTGGACTGTAAGCGATCAGATCAAAAAAGGAGCTGCACTGAATGCCGTACAGATTGCAGAGTATATGATCAAAGAAGGGAATGTATAAAAGTCATTTGCTTGCAGATAATACAAAAGGACAACTCAAACAGTTGTCCTTTTCTTGTAAGTTGGAAAATATATCTATCACCTGAAACACACCTTTGCTGCCCATTAACAAACAGCAAAGGTGTATATATAGGTTATCTCCATCCCTCTGTTTGCTCAAGTACATATCCTTTCTGAGCATATTGGTCAATCTGAGCTTTACCAACAGGCGCTAAATAAGATCTGTCTGTAAATCCATCTCTGGGTTGTGCGTTCAATGGTACATAATACCCTACCATATCCTGTGGATTAGTTCCATCATACGTAACCACTATTCCATCTTCTTTTCTTACCTGACGGGCTGCATATTTGCCATCATTACCCTCTTCCAGGTAGCTTGGTAATTCGACCGGCATATCAATCCAAAGCCCCAGCATCGTATCAGGATATTTCTCATTATCCATGTAATACAGTTTTTTCCAACGCTTCAGATCAAGTAACCTGGAATGTTCAAAGACAAACTCCATCCGTCTCTCCCTACGGATCTCCCAGATCAACGGATCTACATCTTCTTCACGATCCGGAGCAAAGGATGCCGTAATCTCACTTAGTATCATAGGAGCCGTTTTCTGTATGCCTTTGTCTTTGGCAACCTCATCCAGATCACGGTCACGGATGGCATTGATAGTCAGATTGATGTCAGATTGTGTAACCGCATCTCCACCCATAGTTGCCAATTCTGCTTTAATCTCAATCCAATTCAACAAAATCTCCGAATAGCGAATTACAGGATAATCATTCGTATTGGTACTGCTTGCATACATAGCTACCGTACTTGGATCCGATAAAGTAGGTCCTGTGCGATCGATGAATTTAGTTGCATACAATAACGTCTGAGATTGTGTTTTCGGCGCATCCCAGAAGGTAGCCTCAAAACGTGGATCGCGAGTCAGGATCATATGAGTAATATCTAATTTTTCCGCGTCTGGCACAGAAGAAGCCTCATAAGGTTTACCATCATAGCACAGGAATGATTTTGCCAAAGCAAGATTGGTATCCACTCCCGGAGTTTCCTGTCCGTTGGAATAAGAAGCTACATGATGCATGACTCCCAAAGAAGAATCATAATGTCTGTACATCAACACCTCTTTATGACCTTTCAGGTCCTGAGAACCAAACAGCGTCCGGAAATCACCGTTAACTTCCCATTTTCCTGAATCCATAATGTATTCAGCAGCCTCTTTCCCGAAGTTCAGGAACTTTTTAGCCCTTTCCGTATCGTTATAATGATATTTCTGCCAGGTTCCTTCGAAAAGCATAAAACGGGTAACAAAACCAGCAGCAATATACCGATTCAGGAACTGATCTCCATCATCCGTTCTGAGATATTCCAAAGCATATTTGAAATCATCATACACTTTGTCCATTACCTCATTCCGGGGAGTACGGGCCTTGAACATATTGGCTTCATCCGTTTCGTCAAATACCACATCATAATACGGTACATCTCCAAATACGGAAACTAACCGGCTATATTCAAATGCCCTGAAAAAACGTGCCACTGCCATCCAGTGATGATAAGCCTCTTCAGTAATATTAGGTTTAGCCACATTCTCCAAACGATCAACAAAGATATTGGCTTTCCGTACCCATGCAAACGTCCACGTTGGACCGGCATATTCGGTCAGCCAGTCAACTGTTTCGTTAGCATCTGACGCTTTGGCACTTCCCCGGGTAGCAGGGACTGTATTCTCAAAATTGGTTTGCTTAGCTTGTTTTGCAAAATCATCTGCAAAATTATATCCTCTCAAAGGTGCATACGCCACGCCCCATCCGGAATTATACCCAACGAAATAATTGACATAAAATCCATTGGCATACAACCTGAGATCAGTTTCATTTCTCCAGTAATTAGAATCCATCGGATTATTCAACTGTGGCCTGTCCAAGACATCGTCACAGCTTATACAAGCCAGAATGACAAATGAGAACAAGGTAAATATATACTTTTTCATTCTATTCTATCTTTAAAAGTTTAACTGAACACCAACTGAGAAACTCTTGAATGTAGGAGTGCCTACCCCTGTACGGTTGTAATTGTAATTTTCATCCGCAAACATGGAATATCCCTGTACCTCTTCCGGGTCAATAGGCAATCCTCGCAGATGATCCCAGGTGAAGAAATTCTCCAGAGAAATGTAGACACGAGCTTTCTGTATATGAATTTTTCTCAGTACATCTCTGGGAAGTGAATATCCGACAGTGATATTTTTGAGGCGCAGATAAGCCATATTCAGCAAATATCTAGATTGAACATTCATGTTATAAGCACTACTGTTGTAGGTACTCATGGCAGGAGTAGTATAACCCAGGTTATAAGCCCGCGGATAGAAAGCATCTGTACGATCTTCTTTCCAGAAATTACCGGCAATAGCTTGTGGCATAGCACCGTCAGCAGAGTTAAATCCGGCAATAGCAAGGAATCCATTTCCCCACACATCGCGTTTCCCTACTCCCTGGAAGAAAAGTGAAATGTCGAAACCTTTGTAGTCAGCTCCCAACCGGAAACCATACTCATAACGTGGAGTGGAATTTCCGATTACCTCGAGATCTCCGTGATCTTCAACCGTACGTGAACCGTCGTTGATCTCTCCATCTTTGTTCAGATCTTTATATTTGACATCACCAGGTCCAAAAATGAAGTTATCATTCTGTAGATAATCCTGATATACTGCATTTCCATCTTTCAGTTTATTCACTTTTTTAGCACCTGGGACTTCTGTTTCATACAATACACCGTCTTTGATCCACGCTGTCTGCAACGAACCATCAGAGTTATATAGGAAATCATCCTTTTGATACAGACGGTCTGTTCTGTAACCCCAGATCTCTCCATATTTTTTGCCTACATACCAGTCATCGATACTACGTGTATCACTATAAGCCGTGATCTCTGTAATAGCATCTGACACGGTAGCCATTAAATTAATCCCTATTCCGTTAGAAAAACGATGGTTGTAATCTACAGCGATTTCCCAACCTCTGGTTCTTAAAGATCCGAAATTAGCTTTAGGAGCTTCTACCCCAAAGCCATACGTTACATCCGAAGCCGGAACGATCATATTCTTCGTATCCCGTTGATACCAGTCAAAAGAGATTCCTAACGCATTATTGAAAAAGCGGGCATCCAGACCAACATCAAGAGTAGTAATATCCTGCCAGGTAATGGAAGAGATAACGGCAGAAGGAGTACCGACGTAAGGTAGCCTGGTATTATCTCCACCAATCCAGGTCGTCTGTCCTGCACTCATAGTAGATACATACAACTTGTTACTTACAGTCTGATCACCAATGGTACCCCAGGAACCTCTTATCTTTAGTGAACTTACAGCGGGTTTCATCCATTGCATAAAGTTTTCTTCACTTGCTCTCCAACCCACGGAGAAAGAAGGAAACCATCTCCATTGCAGACCGGAAGGGAATTTAGAAGTTCCATCATAACGTAAGTTCGCTTCCAATAAATACCTGTCTGCAAAAGCATAATTTACACGTCCATAAAATCCTAACTGACTTTCCCAGTCAAATTCTCCACCGGCTGTTTGAGTTCCATGTGCCAGATCAAACTGAGGATTTGTAATATCAATAAGTTGAGTCACCTGCGACCAGTTAAATCTCTCTCTCCAGGTCACCCGGTTCATACCCAACATGAATTTAAACATATGCTCATCCGCAACATTTAAATTATAAGTCGTGTAGGCATTAAATGTATTACGACGGGCATTTGTTGATTTTCTATAAATATGATCAGGAGTAGCACCAGCGCCGGTATACTCAAAATAAGATAATGTATAGGCTGGCATCGCATCCGCGCTACCCGCAGATACAATATTACCACTACTATTTACATATACCTGATTACCATCTGCATCTAATCTTTCTGTGGCTGATCCCCAGGTATTCAAATCTGTGAAACGAGTGCCTGGCCTATTGAGTATAGACTCTTCATTTGCATGTGTATAATCAATATCCAGTGTCCAGTCTTTCGTGATATTAATTAATGCGCCGAGATTAATATTGGTATAGTTATTTTCCATATTGGCAGTATTGGCCTGCCGGATCTCAGAAGCAGGACTTCGCATCTCTAATCCCTGATCATCATAACCCTAGGGCATAGAGGGCCCCCAGCGATACATATATAACCATGGGTCGGCTGTAGCGGCACTGGTTACATAAGGAAATCTCTTGTTACGTTTGGAGAAGATAGTACCTGCTCTGACTGTAATATACTTGTTTATATCTGTGCTCAATCGGATAGAAGCATTATAACGAGTGAAATCGTCATGTTTTGCCTGCTTCATCATACCGTTCTGCTCCAGATAGCCCAAACCTACATTATAATTTGTACGTCCACTTTTGCCATTTATAGAGATATTGTGATTCATAGAGGGTGCCCACTCCCGTACCATATAGTCATATGGATCAAATATACGCAAACTATATTTATCCTTTTCAGCATCTCTATACCAATCACGTCCATACAATACCGGATCTTTTGAGCCTATCTTACCTCTATATTGTTCTTGCCAGGCTTTAGCTTGCTCATAACTACTACGACTTACCATCCAGAAGGCTCCGGCCTTTACACTACCAACGCGTTCCAAAGCCTCTACTGTGTATTCCATACCATCCAGACCTGCCATATTCATCTTTTTAGAAATGTTTTGCCAGGCAAAGTTTCCCGAATAGGAAACATTTACACTTTCTGTTTTTGCTCCTTTTTTTGTGGTAATCAACACTACTCCAAAAGCAGCTTTCGCTCCATAAATAGAAGCAGAAGCAGCATCTTTCAATACAGAAATGGATTCAATATCATCCGGATTGATCATCTGAATGGAAGGGATTTCCACATTATCCAATAAGATCAACGGGTCAGATTTTCCATCAATAGATCCCAATTGCCCACGGATCTTAATCGTTGGATCAGATCCCACTTCACCACTTGGGATAACAATTGAAAGTCCCGGAGTTGTACCCTGAAGACCACGCCCCACATCGGCTATCGGACGACCGCTTAATGTTTTCTCCACATCCACTGTAGCAACTGCACCTGTCAAATTCTCTCTCTTTTGAGAGCCATATCCGACAACTACGATTTCATCCAAGAGTTCACTGTCTTCCTTCAGGATAACACGCATATTGGCTGTTGCTCTTATTTCCTGTGTCTGATATCCTACATAAGAAATAACAAGAATAGCACCCGAACTGACATTCAGGCTATAACGACCATTCACATCTGTAATGGTACCATTGGTAGTACCATTCTCCATAACACTGGCACCAATTACAGCTTCACCATTTACATCCATAACAATTCCTGTAACGGGAATTGCCTGTGATACTTTGTCACTTTCAAAGCCCAAAGTTCCTGTTGACTGATTGGCAACAACATCTATACTCCAGGCACTGAAAAGCATAATAGCTAATACAATATGGATTCCATACTGTAGCCTTCTTTTACGATCTTCATTCATACAAGACTGATGATTTAATTGTTCATTTTATATTATAATAATTAGGTAAGGGAAAATTTAGAAGAAAATAGTATTATACTACTTCAAGGCTCTTTCATGTTTCATAGGCGGCATCTCATTAATTATTAAAGGTTATATAAATTGTAATCTCTTTTTTATGCTTATAGAGTTCTGATAGAACTTATTACTAATAAGGAGAAAGATGAAAAGTAGATAAGAATAGGTTTGGAGAAAATTGGCCACAGAAGATATCTATCACCCTTTTTCTATTTACAAAAAGAGCAAAACCTCAAAAAATACCATATATTTGTATCCAAATCCAAAAAACCATGATATGAAACTTATAGCAGAAAGTGGATCTACACGAACTGAATGGGCGCTTGTTGAAGATAATCATATCGTAAACAGAGTTTTTACAGAAGGCTTAAATCCTTTCTTTCAGACAAGAAGGGAAATTAGTCGCAGTGTGAGATTAGGACTTCCTGAATTCTTTTTCAAAAAGAAACTCGAACAAGTTTATTATTATGGTGCCGGATGTACTTCTCATGAGAAAAAAAATATCATGGGAGCATCTTTAGTTGCACAGTTCAAAACACCTATTCAGGTAGAAAGTGATCTTTTAGCAGCAGCTCGTGGACTTTTCAAATGTGAATCCGGGATAGCATGTATCTTAGGAACCGGCTCTAACTCCTGCTTTTATGATGGAAAGATCATAGTTAAGAATGTTAAGGCTGCCGGTTACATTTTAGGAGATGAAGGTAGTGGAGCTGCTCTCGGAAAAATGTTTCTTTCCGACGCACTGAAAGGGCTGGCCCCTCAACAACTTACTGCCGACTTTTATGAAAAACTTCGTATTACCCCCAATGAGGCAATGGAATCGGTATACAACCGTCCATTTCCAAACCGCTTTTTAGCAACAATCTCTTATTTCTTAGCAGATTACTTAGATAATGAATATGTATATGACATACTTGTCAGGAATCTGAATGACTTTTTTATCAGGAGTGTGTGCCAATATGATTATAAAAATTATCCGATCCGATTTGTCGGTTCTGTGGCATATACTTACTCCGATATACTACGCGATGTAGCATCCAATTATGGCGTTGATCTGGATGTTATTGAAGAGACTCCAATGGCAGGTTTAGTAGAGTTTCACTCGCTGAACATCGAAGAGCCTTAAATACACTATCTAAATACATTCTTTCTCTCTCTTATAATCCTGTAAGAGCACACTTATTTTTATCTTATTTGTGAATTTATATATATAAATACAAAATAAGATAAATTATTGTTGCCAACTTCAAAAGAAAGTATATATTTGCTTTCAAGACATAAAAATATGCCTTTGTTAATTAAATATTGTATCTCTTAAGACAACCAATCACTTTGGGAAAATCCCAAAATATAGATAAAATAATAAGTTCTATCAGAACTTGGTAACAAATAATATTATAAGAAAATTTATACAAACCTTTAATTAAATTTAAGAGACAAAAGCCTATGAAACATCAAAAAACACGGTGATAGTCAACAACCTATCTATTCTACCCCATCCTTACCTATTTTAAATTGTATAACCCTAATTAACAAACAATTAAATCATCAGTCTTGTATGAATGAAGATCGTAAAAGAAAAGGTAGTGTGCATAATACACGCCTGACCGCTATGTTTATAGCAGGTCTATTTTTACTGGGAGACGGCACATTACTGGCTAATAATCCTGCTTCGGACACAACTCCTAGTATCTCTCAACAACAACAAACAGTGTCTATAAATGGTGTTGTTATAGACAACCTGGGTGAACCGGTTATCGGAGCCAGTGTCGTAGAAAAAGGTACTTCTAATGGTACTATTACAGATATTAACGGACGCTTTAGTTTGAATGTCAGACAAAGTGCGTATCTTTTTATCTCTTTTGTCGGGTATCAGACTCAGGAAATAAGAGCAACTCCTAATATGATTGTTACACTAAGAGAAGACGCTGAACTTTTAGATGAAGTCGTAGTAGTAGGATACGGAACACAAAAAAAAGCGAATCTGACAGGTGCAGTCTCTACTGTGGATGTTAGTAAAACCTTAGATTCTCGTCCGCAAGCGGATGTTTCGAAAGCCTTGCAGGGAGTAGTTCCGGGATTAACCATTTTGAATAGCAGCGGTACATTAGATGCCAAACCCACTATTACTATCCGTGGTACAGGTACATTAAGTAACAGTGCAAAAAGTGATCCACTGATCGTCGTAGATGGTGTGGCCATGGAAGATATTTCCTACTTAAATCCTCAGGACATTGAAAATATCTCTGTACTGAAAGACGCTGCTTCTACTTCTATTTATGGTACCCGGGCTGCATTCGGTGTAATCCTGATCACTACTAAGGCGGCTAAAAGAAGCGATCGGGTAATTGTCAATTACAATAATAACTTCTCCTGGGATACCCCTACTATCTTGCCTGATTATCCGGATGTGCCCACTCAGATCAGAGCTCTGGGACATGCGAATTCAAACAACGGGGGAGCAGCCAATGAACTTTTCGGGATGTACTTAGACGATATGTTACCTCAGGCAGAAGCCTGGAAAGCCAGGAACAATGGAAAAAGAGCCAAATACAGGGAAATGGTAGAAGGACAGGACTTTGATGTGGTAAATGGAACGAACTATTATTATGCGGACTGGGATGTGGTCGGAATCATGTTCCGTAGTTGGAAACCCGCTCAAAGCCATAACGTTAACATTCAGGGTACCAGTGGAAAAACCTCTTATTATCTTTCTTTAGGCTATAACCACGAAGAAGGGATCCTGAACTTTAACCCGGACAAGTTAGACCGTTATACTGCAAATCTTAACCTGACAAGTGAGGTGACAGACTGGTTGCAGATTGGTGCGCGTGTAAATTTCAGTGACCGGAAATTTGTAACTCCCAATACGTATCGTGATGTATATACTTATATGTGGCGATGGGGCAGTTTCTTCGGTCCTTATGGTTCATACCAGGGACATGATATGGACAATGCCATTGGTTGGTTGAAGCAGGCCGGGGATGATACAAGACACAATACATATATGCGTCTGGGTGGGTTTGCAAAGGCACAGATCACAAAAGGGCTTACTTTGAATGTGGATTATACTTTCAATCAGTTGAATTCACTCAGGACTATAGCTACCCTTCCATTTTATGCATACAACAGCTGGGGCGGTAATTTCGATGAAGTGGTATATAGATCTTCATCTTCAGCAATCCAGAATACTTCGGGCCGTGATCGTTCGTATGCCTTTAATGCCTATGCTAACTATGAGTTCAGTCTGGAAAAGGATCACAATTTTAATGTGATGGTAGGTGTGAATGCCGAAGAGGGCGAATATACTTCTCATTGGTCTAAACGTATGGGCCTGCTGGATATTAACATGCCTGAGTTTAACTTAGCTACCGGTGATCAGACCGTAGGCGGTTCTCACTCAGAGTGGGGAACGGCCGGTTGGTTCGGACGTATCAATTATGACTATAAAGGTATCTGGCTGGTTGAACTGAACGGTCGTTACGATGGCTCATCTAAATTTCCGGAGAACGATCGCTGGGCCTTTTTCCCATCAGGTTCTGTGGGTTACCGCATGAGTGAAGAGGCATATTTTACTCCCCTGAAGAGTGTAGTTAATAATGCCAAGTTACGTGCCTCTTATGGAGAGATCGGTAATCAGGCTGTAGGGGATTATATGTACATCGCTACCCTGAACAAGAAGAGTTCGGATGTAAACTGGCTGGATTCCAGTGGTAACCTAGCTGTTATTTATGATCTGCCCAAACTGGTATCCTCTACATTAAAATGGGAACGTATCCGTACCCTGGATATTGGTGGTGATTTTGGTTTCCTTCATAATGACCTGAATGTCTCCTTTGACTGGTATCAGCGGGATACCAAAGACATGTTGGCTCCTGGACAGACGATGCCGCAGGTATTGGGTGCGGATGCCCCGTATGTAAATGCCGGCTCCCTGCGCACCCGGGGTTGGGAATTAAGCATCGACTGGAGACACCGTTTCAAAAATAAACTGACCCTGTACGCAAATGCCAGCATTGGTGACTTTACCACCACGATAACGAAATGGGATAACGAAACCAAACTCCTTAGTCAGAATTATACGGGTAAGAAGGTAGGTGAGATCTGGGGCTTTGAAACAGAGCGTTATTTTACAGCCGATGATTTCAATGCCGACGGTTCTTACAAAAGCGGTGTGGCAAATCAGACCCTGCTGGAGTCCGGGAATTTCATCTTTGGCCCTGGTGATATTAAGTTTAAGGATTTAGATAACAGTGGTACCATTGATGTAGGAGCGGGTACTTTGGATGATCATGGTGACCTGAAGGTGATCGGTAATACCACTCCGCGTTACCAGTATAGTTTCCGTTTGGGTGGTGAATGGAAAGGTTTTGACCTTGATCTGTTCTTCCAGGGCATTGGAAAACGTCAGGTCTGGACTCAGAGTGCCTTTGTTATGCCTATGATGCGCGGTGCCGATGCACTTTATGCCAACCAGACAAGCTACTGGACGGAAGAAAATCCCGATCCGAATGCAGATTTCCCACGTCTTTTCCCCGGTGGCGCAGGTCAGGGCAATTTCTCTGTACTTGAAAAAGGACAGTATAACTTCTATCCTCAATCGAAGTATCTGGTAAATATGGCTTATCTGCGCTTTAAGAATCTGACAGTCGGATACACCTTCCCTAAAGAGTGGACCCGTAAAGTGTACATGGAAAAAGCGCGTGTTTACTTCAGTGCGAACAATATATGTGAGCTGATCAACAAGAGCCGGGCTCCGATAGATCCCGAAATCAATACCAGTCAGAGTAAACAAAATGGTACAGATGATTATGGCAATGGAACCTGGGGACGTATCGATCCGCTGTATCGGACTGTCTCTTTCGGACTACAGGTTACTTTTTAAAACGAGAGCACATTAAAAGAATTACGTTTATGAAGAAAATAAATATATTCTGCATCTTATCACTTCTCTTTTTTATGAGTTGTGACAGTATTTTGGACAAAAACCCGCTGGATACTTTTACCAATAGTAACTTCTGGACCACTGAGGGTAATATAGAAGGGTATGCGAATGCTTTTTATCTCCGCTTTACCGGTTACGGAAATTCAGGGGGTACAGGAGACTTCTACTTTAAGACCCTGACCGATGACCAGGCCGGACACTCTTTTACCAACTGGAATTACATTCAGATTCCTGCTACTGATACTAACTGGCAGAATGGCTGGATCGAGATTCGTCGGGCAAACATCCTGTTAGAGAATGTCCCTCAGGTGGAAGCCCTGGAAGAAGAGGCCCGTAATCACTGGACAGGTGTAGCCCGGTTGATGCGCGCCTGGGAATATTACAAACTGGTGCGCAGGTTCGGCGATGTACCCTGGATAGATAAATCTTTAGATATTACCGATGAAGGTTATTTATATAGCCATCGTCAGGACCGGGATGAGATCATGGATAAGGTACTGGAAGACCTCAATTATGCCTGTGACAACATCCGTGACAATGGTTCACAGATCTCTTTTTCTCAGGATATGGCGTATGCGATGAAAGCTGAGATTTGTCTGTATGAAGGGACTTTCCGCAAATACCGTACGGCTACCGACAAACAGAAAGCTCCGGATCTAACAGGAGCAAAGACTTTTCTGGAAGAAGCCAAGTGTGCGGCAGCAGCTATTATGGCCAAAGAGTATAGTTTGAATGAAGATTATCAGACCAAATATAATTCAGAGAGTCTGAGTGGAAATTCTGAGGTTATTTTCTACAAAGCCTACAAACAGGATATTTTCTCTCACTCGTTGATCGCTTATCTTTCCAGTTCCACTCCTATGGATGGTATAACCAAGAATGCTTTTGATTCTTACCTGTTCCTGGATGGAAAGCCAAAATCTCTTACCAGCTATGATGATACGGATCTGCCTGTAATGGAAACCAGAGAAGACGGAAATGAATATTACTCCATTACCCATTTGTTAGCAGTGCGGGATAAACGTCTTTCAGGTACGATTGACGATGCAGTCTCTCATTCGGAACGCACCATTGGACGTTATGAGGGAGATATTCTGAATTATGCTTCGACCGGTTACGGTATCAAAAAATACGATAATCCGGATATTCCGCAAGGATATCGTAATACCACAGTAAAGAATTACACAGATGCTCCTTTGTTCTGGTTATCTATTATTTATCTTCAATATGCCGAGGCTGCCGCTGAGCTGGAATCTGTCGGAGGAGAGGCTATGACACAATCGGATCTGGATAAAACGATCAATCTGTTAAGGGATCGGGCGGGTCTGCCTCATTTAACAAAAGATGTAGGTTTCTCTGATCCGGCCAATAACCATGGTGTGTCTGATCTGATCTGGGAAATCCGCCGGGAAAGAAGATGTGAGTTGATCATGGACAATGATATCCGTTACTGGGATTTAATTCGTTGGCATCAATTAGACAAATTGGATTCTACATCGTATCCCGAAGTTTTACTCGGAGCTAATTTCTCTACAGATCCGACTATAGATCCGGCAAATCTTGTGAATGGGTACGTAAGTGCATTTTATGGAAATACCCGAACATTTGATGTTAAATACTATTTAGATCCGATCCCTTCCGGACAGATTCTTTTGAATGCCGCTATAGGACAAAATGAAGGATGGTAGTAAAAAATAATAAATAATTAGATAATGAAGAAGCGGCTGTCTCAAAATGACATGGGACAGCCGCTTTATTGTTGCAAACAAAATCAGAAATATTATTATCAGGCCATTTTCAGTAACCATATGCTTTCCAAACGTTACTACGATAAGTAGCTTCAATCTGAAAAAACAAATACGTGATTAAGAAGTCACTTTATTTTATTTCTTGCATGGAACAGATCAGTTCCAGAGAATTACTTCCGACACTTCACTTTCCAAATTATTTTTGTTTACAGTTGTCAAACAGTACCCTCCTTTAGTCGTCAGCATATATTCTTTATCAGAGGTAATAGCCGTTACATGAGCCTGTCCATCCTCTACTTTATACACAACAGTCTGTAAATTGTCTTCCCTATCCCATTTTAGTTTACCTCCGGATATCTCCACATGATATACAGGAGAGGGATCTGGCATCGTTTTACGTCCGACAAAAGGTCTTACTGCCGGAGAGGTATAAACCTCCCGTTTAAGCACATCAATAATACCTAAATTATTATCATGAAAGTTCTTTGCCCTATACATCACACTTCCCATTATTTTAGGTTGTGCGTCGGCCAGTCTGAATTGAGCAAGAAGTTCATTTGTGGATTGAAAGGATGTCCCGGCAGAAGCATCACCAAATTTATAAAGCGCATAGCCTGCCACCGGCACAGCCTCATAACAATATTGAGCCCACCAGCCTACACGTGCGTTGAAACTACTGGTAGATGTCCCTGTAGCAGAATACAACTGAGGAATTATTACATCCACCCAGCCTTCCTTACACCAGTGGGTGACATCCGCATATAGGGAATTGTAATTATAATCATTATTCGCCGTAGGACTAATGGAAAATACGACTTGAGGTTTCTCCTTTACAATTACATCAAACACCATTTTCACAACTTTATCTACATTTCCCCGACGGAATGCCTCTATGGTCGAATACCCTGCACCATATAAAGCATATTCGGCAGCATCGTCCAGAGATGTATAACTATCCGGATCGGGGTAGAAGTAATCATCAAAATGAATACCATCTACATCGTATGTAGTAATTATATCTTTCACAATATCTGCAATCCGTTGATGTACCTCTGGTAAAGCAGGATTATACATACGTATGAGATCATAATCTTTGATCAGGCCGGGATCGATTTTGGGGTCAAGATCTGAAAAAGAGTCTGAAGCACTTGCTTTTGTAGCGATGCGATAGGGATTTATCCAGGCATGGAACTCCAGGTTGCGCTCATGCGCTTCCCGGATCATAAATTCCAGGACATCGTATCCCGGATCTTTTCCTGCTACCCCTGTTATACTTTTACTCCATGACTCATAGGGCGAATCATAGAAAGCGTCAGCAGTAGGTCGTATCTGTACAAAGACAGTATTAATATTACATGCTACAAAAGTATCCAGATAGTCTGTATACTGTTTTTTTTGACTCTCCCTGTCATATACAGACTGAGGCCAGTCCAGCTCCCATACAGTGGCCATCCATACCCCACGCATCTCTTTTCTGGCCAGTGTGACAGATGACGGCGGGGGAGTTTCCCCACCGTCGTCATCATCCTCATGGCTACAGGTTGCCATCATGAGCGCAATACTCATGAACACACATCCATATGTAAACCTCTTTTGTAGCTTCCATTTATTCCTCTTCCTCATTCTCGTCTTCCTCATCCACGTCATCTTCTTTTACCTTTTTAGGGAACTCAAGAAGAGCAAATCCAGCACCCGGAGCCGCTCCCATAATATACAAGGTCTCATCTCCCTCTTTTGCCCATCCAATACTTCCGGAAGCTGTACCAGCCGCAATATCTCCTCCAAGAGAATATTTTCTTAAAGCTGTCTGATTGCCTTCGTCAAACAAAGTAAGTGCTTCCAGAGTGGTATCTCCGTCCGTAATATCATAGATATCAATACTTCCTGCTCCCGGAGTAGCCAGCATAACCATATACCTTTCTTCGTTAAATGTAATGATCTGTGCATCGCTGCCATCCGTATGGGCCAGTGTGGTGGCAGGAATGGTATATTGGGTCTGCAAATTGGAGTTTACCAACATAATCGGTGCACTATGACCTGTATACAAATATTCCTCCGGAGAACCATCTACCTGATTGACACTCAGCCAATAGCCTCCATATACATCGTTATTGATCAGAGTAGGTTGAGATATGTTCGTAAAATCTGTGACTCTCAAACGAAGGACCTTGTAAGTTGCCTGTGAAGCATTGATACCTAAGAAAATATATCCATTACCACTTTCATCCAGATCCATAGACATATAGTCTCCGAAACGACCGGCTACATATCCAGTCAGGTCTGTACTATATATAGATGCTATCAGTTCCGGTTCCGCGGTAGGGGAAGCCCAATGATATATTTTCAGAGGTGTCTCGGCAGATGGAGTAGCCAGATTACAAATATATACATGGCCTTGTGCCAAACGTCCTGCACTGATCGCAAATGTACCTCCGGTGACATCTTTCGTACTCAGCATAATAGGCTGGCTGGCATCTCCTTCTTTCAGATCCTCTACCCGTAATAGATGCGGACGTGTACCTCCCTCACGGGATACGATCAGTACATAATCCTTATCCATGTGCGCACTGCGGGTATTGGCAGATGCAAGATCTGTATACATGGTTGTTTGTCCGGAAAAATCATATACCTTCATTTTCGCGTCCGAGAAATCAGCTCCGAAAACCGGTAAATCCAAACGGATCGTAGCAAAGTATTCACGCTTTCTTTTGCCGTTTATAACCGAGATCACACGTGTCAGACTGGATTTTCCTTCCGCGATTGTGAAATTATATTCCTCTTCGTCCATCCTCGCTCCTTCCGGCAGGTCCACTTCAAAACGGACTCTGGAAAGGTCGGTTTCCGGATCTACTTCCGGAAAACTGATCTCTTTTTTATCCTCATCCACTGTACCCACTACGGTCTCTGTTCCATTCGCACCGGCATTCAATATTTTAATACCATATATAATTGTTAGTCCGGATACTTCTGGTTCGGAATCGTCACTGTTGCATGATGCTACCGACAGACAGAATAACGGGACAAACATGATCACTATATACTTCATTATTTTTTTCATGATTCTATCTCTTTTATGATTAATATCCTGAAGGCCATCCTTCTGTTTGTTCCAGAACATATCCTTTGGTCGCATATTCATTCATCTGGTTGATACCGACGGGAGCTAAATACGGATTTACTCCCGGAACATCCAGGAAAGGCATACGTCCCTGTATGGTGAGATGACTATAGAAACCGATCATCTGATCAGCATTGGTGCCATCATATACAATCAGATTTCCATCCATATCTGTTACAGCGAGCAGATTTATCTTTGCTGCTGTTATCTGATCCGGAAAATCATTTGCCAGATCTACCCATGTCCCTTTCAGGATGTCCGGATATAAAGTATCATCCATATATTCCAGTTTCTTCCAACATCTGAGATCCAATAGACGGGAATGTTCAAATGCCAGTTCCATGCGTCTCTCTCTGCGGATCTCCCAGATCAACTGGGATACATCTCCCCGGTCCGGACTATCCGGCAGACTGGCTAATGACAGATGAGCGGTTTTCTTCACTCCTTTGGCCTCAGCCTCAGGTGCCAGAGGCCTGTCACGTATTTTATTGATAGTCATATCAATATCACTTTGCGTGACGGCATCCTGCCCCAATGTGGCCAATTCGGCTTTAGCTTCAATCAGATTCAGCAATACTTCCGCATAACGTATGAGTGGATAATCATTTTCATTTAAATTGGAGGTATATTCCGAAGAGGGTGCTGTTCCACCGTCCTCCATATAGGAGAGACCCTCCCGACTGATAAATTTCGTTACATACAAGAATGAACTGAGAGACTTTACTGTTGGTTTGTCCCAAAATGAGGCTTCAAAACGCGGATCACGGGTTTTAATCAGGTTATCTAAACTAAAATCCTTATTGCCTGTATCCGGAGAAGTCTGCCAATCCGTACCATCGTTACAAATGAAGGATTTTATCAAAGCCAGATTTGGATTCAGTGACCGTCCATCAACTAAATTACAAGCCGAAGCCACTGTATGTGTTACCGAATAGGAAGAATCGTAATGACGATAGAAAATACAATCCTTGTTGCCACTCAGGTCATTGGATCCGAACAGACTCCGGAAATCAGTAACAACATCGAATTTACCGCTCGTACGGATCAGTTCCGCTGCCGTAACAGCCAGATTCAGGAACTTTTTGGCTCTTTCCGTATCGTTGTAATGATACTTCTGCCAGGTCCCTTCGAAAAGTGCAAGTCGGCTGATGTATCCGGCTACCACATATCTGTTTACATACTGACTGCCATCATCCAGTCTCACATTCTCCATAGCATATACCCAATCCTCATATACCGCGTCCATGACTTCATTACGGGGTGTACGTGGTTTGTAGAGATCATCATAATCTATATCGCTTACCTCATGATCGTAGTAAGGAACATCTCCGAATACAGTTACCAATCCGGCATAGTCCATGGCTCTGAAAAAGCGCCCGATCCCCATCCAGTGATTATAGGCCTCTTCTGTCAGAATATCCTTCATACGATTCTCTATACGATCGATCATGATATTTGATTTGCGTATCCAGGAGAAATTCCAGTTTGGTCCTGTATATTTTTCTAACCAGGGAATATAGGTCGCAGTAGAAGTCGCGGTACCTCTCGCGGTAGGTACCGAAAGTTCAAATTGTGTCTGAGTACCGTAATTCACCACGTCATCATTAAATAAATAAGTAAGATAGATAGAGGCATCTGTAGACCAACCCACGTTATAAGCTACAAAATGAGTGGGATAGAATCCATTGGCATACAGTCTCAGTTTATCTTCATTCGTCCAGTAAATATCATCATTCTGATCTGTCAGTTGCGGACGATCGAGTATATCATCACATCCTGTCAGTAATAAGATAAGAAGTGAACCAATCCATATTTTTGCTTTCATAATAATTATCCGTTTTATTGTTTAGAAACCCAGTTGAATACCAAAAGAGGCCGATTTGAACATAGGTGTGCCCACTCCGGTACGACCCAGGTTATAGTTATTTGACGATGTGTTGAACATAGAATATCCTGATATCGTTTCCGGATCAATAGGTAGTCCTCTCAGGTTGTCAAACGTAAAGAAATTCTCCAGAGAAACATACAACCTCGCTTTGGTCAGATATACTTTTTCCAGAAGGCTTCTTGAGAAAGAATATCCCAAAGTAATGTTCTTGATACGCATATACGACATATCCAGCAGGTAACGACTCTGTATCTGTAAACTATAATTCGTATCTGCACCACCGTTATTCCATGCACGGGGATAAAAAGCATCAGTTCTGTCTTCACGCCAGTAGTTACTTGCAATAGCCTGTGGCATAGCCCCATCTGCCGCGTTATAACCTGGGATTGCTAACTGACCGCTGCCCCATATCTGCCGTTTACCTACGCCCTGGAAGAAAACAGATACATCTACACCCTTATAGTCTGCTCCCAGGCGGAAGCTATATTCATAACGAGGCGTACTGTTTCCGATCACCTCTCTGTCACCGGGATCACCGAAAGTTCCTTTGCCAGGAGTTATATACCCATCCCCGTTCAGGTCTACGAACTTCACATCTCCGGGACGGAAAATAACAACACCTCCTCCGTCTTCCAGGTAAGTCTGATAAACGGGGTTTTCTCCGGCAAGCAGATAGGATTGCTTGGCTGTACCATCAATGATAATGGTTGTTTTCTTCAGATTTCCGTTCGCATCCCGTACAAAGTCACTTTCCTGATACAGCCTGTCTGTACGATATCCCCAGATATCTCCATATCTTGATCCCGTTGCATATGCGTTGCTGATCAACCGATCTTCCCAGGGAGTATTCCAGTCTGCCCCTTTGGTGGTGTGGGTAACGGCATCTGACAAAGTAGCCATCGCATTTATCGAAAGCCCATTGTCAAATCTATAGTTGAAGTCTACAGCGATCTCCCAACCCTTTGTTTGCAGATTACCATAATTCCCCTGAGGGGCCGATGTTCCATAGGTATAAGGCAACGCGTCTCCCGCGATAATCATATTTTTTGTATCGCGCTGATACCAGTCAAACGTCACTCCGATCCGATTGTCCCAGAATCGCATGTCAAATCCTAAGTCTAATGTCTCGATCCGTTGCCAGGTAATACCTCCGGAAACAGCAGTAGGGGTATGAAAGCCCACCAGTTTCCCATCTGCTCCCAGCCAGGTGGTTTCTGAGTTGGTCAGCCGCGGTACATACAGAGCGTTGCTAACAGTCTGGTCACCAATGGATCCCCAGGATGCTCTTAATTTGGCGAAGCTCAACACCCGTCCAATGGGTTTCATAAACTCTTCAGATGAGATCACCCATCCTCCTGAGAAAGAAGGAAACCAGCGCCATTGAAGATTAGAAGGAAATTTAGAGGTCCCGTCGTAACGCAGATTAGCTTCCAGCAGATATTTGTCATTGAAAGCATAATTCACACGTCCGAAAAATCCCAATTGCGCTTCCCAGTTCGCATTGCCACTTACTGTTTGGGTACCGGTAGCGAAATTGAATTGCGGATTATCATAATCCATCAGATCCATACGTTTTGCCATATGCTCATTCCAGTCATACGTAACCCGGTTCATCCCCGCCATAAACTTGAACGCGTGCGGATCTCCGATCTTCAGGTTGTAAGTAGAATAGACATTAAAAGCATTGTTGTTTATTCGCCTGGATGTGCGGGAAATAGAGCTTCCTCCCGAACCATTGGATTCATAATCAATCTGATTGAATCTGTACGCAGGTACTCCTCCGGTGGTGGTGATGTTGCCCTCTGCATCTACATAGATCTGATTTCCATCTTCCTGCCACAAAACAGGACTATACCAGGAATCACCGGCACTGAACGTAGGGATAGAAGTTTCCGTAATATTCTCTTGTGTGTAATAGGTATAATCAAATTCCAGATTCCAGTTTTTGGTAAAATTCACTGTTGCCCCCAGATTGATATTCGTATAGATATTGCGAAGAGTCGCGGTGTGCGTCGCGGCAAGTTCGTATGCCGGGTTCCTGACCTCATTTCCATGCTGATCTTTTACGCCCACTGGCATCAGACTACCCCAGCGATAAGCATACAGCCAGGGGTCTCCACCATTCGTACTTCCTACACTGGGATATCTTTTCTGTCGGTCCGAATAGATCGCCCCTCCCCGCAAAGTAATGTATTTATTGAGTTCCGTTGAAAGACTGATCGAAGCATTGTATCGTTTGAAATCATCGTATTTTGCCGGTTTAGTCATCCCTGCCTGATCAAGCAGCCCCAATCCTATGTTATAAGCGGTTTTCCCGCTTCTCCCATTCAATGACAAATTATGGGTCTGAGTAGGTGTCCATTCTTCTATCATTGCATCTATCGCATTGTACATGCGTACACCCAGTTTATTACCTAATTCGTCCACATACCAGTCGCGGTTATATACTACCGGGTCACTTGCTTTTACTTTTCCACCATATTTTTCCAGCCACTCTCTGGATCTGGCTATACTTTCCGCATTCATCTTCCACATATTTCCGGTGGCGGCAGTATTCGGATTTTCCGGATTCCGGCTCACTGCCGCATCCCATACATACTGCAGACCATCGATGGTAGCCATCTCCAGTTTCTTTGCCCGGTTTTGCCAGGAAAAATTGCCCGAATAAGTTATGTTCACCGACTCGGTTTTCGCTCCTTTTTTGGTAGTTATCAATACCACACCAAACGCCGCTTTTGCTCCATAAATAGAAGCAGAAGCCGCATCTTTCAGTACAGATATGGATTCGATATCATCCGGATTTACCAACTGAATACTGGGTATCTCTACATTATCTACCAGAATCAAAGGGGTAGAACCCCCATTTGGAGAGACCACCTGACCACGGATCTTCATAACGGGATCCGATCCGATCTCCCCGGTAGGTATCTGAATGGACAAGCCAGGTACAGTTCCCTGAAGTCCGCGTCCGACATCGGCTATCGGACGACTACTCAACGTTTTCTCCACATCTACCGAAGCTACTGCTCCTGTGAGATTGGATTTCTTCATGGCACCATATCCTACGACTACCACCTCATCCAGTAATTTACTGTCTTCCTGGAGAACGATCTTCATCAATCGGGTAGCCTTAACCTCCTGGGTGCGATATCCGATATAAGATACAACGAGAGTAGCACCTTCACGTGCACTCAGGACAAATTGTCCGTCAATATTAGTAATAGTTCCGTTAGAAGTTCCTTTTTCTATAATGCTGGCTCCAATAATAAGATCTCCCGAGGCATCTGTCACCACGCCGGTGATGGTACCTGTTTGCTGCTGTCCGGATATTCCGGCAGAAGAGTTCACTTCCAGCGGAGTAGCCAACAGACTGCTGGTTCCCATAATAAATATACCCACTACGATCATAGTGGTCAGGCATATCTGAGCAAATATGCCTTTTCTTTTACGATCTTCATTCATACAAGACTGATGATTTAATTGTTTGTGATTTTTTGTTTCATAAAATTTACGGAGAGTAAAACAGGCTAAATCAGCCCATTAGGTAGAATTTCATGTTTCATAGGCATTCTCTCTTCATTTATTAAAGGTTCATATAAAAGGAAATTTGTTTGTCGTTTTTTCCGTTACCAAGTTCTGATAGGAATTAGTAGAAACAGGATAAAAAAGAGGAGGAATAAAAATTTAAAAAGTTAACAAGAACAAAATTCATATAATAATGTAATGATACAGTTAATTGCAAATTATTGGTTATAAATTAAAATATATATAAAGTTTTGTTTTTGATATTAAATTAAACCCTATATTTGTTCTTGAATGTACCCCCTTAACAGATACTACCATGAAGAAAAACCTTTTAATAATTTGTATGTTGTATGTCTGCCTGGCTTCTTACGGACAGAAAAGCAACAATGTTGTGCTGGGAGCCGAGCGAACAGACATGTATTTCCCTATTTTGAAGAACAAGCGTATCGCTGTATTTTCGAACCATGCCGGAATGGTGGGAGACAAACACTTAGTAGATATACTACTGGAAAATAAACTGGATGTGGTGGCAATCTTTTCACCGGAACATGGTTTTCGGGGAGATGCCGACGCAGGAGAACATGTATCCAGTTCAGTAGATCCGCAAACAGGAGTACCTATTTTGTCCTTATACGATGGCAAATCCGGAAAGCCCAGTGACGAATCTATGCGTAAATTCGATATATTAGTTGTCGATATACAGGATGTAGGACTTCGTTATTACACCTATTATGCCTCTATGGTACGACTGATGGATGCCTGCGCAGAATACAACCGCAAAGTACTGATCCTGGACCGCCCCAACCCCAACGGACATTATGTAGACGGTCCTATCCTGGATATGAAGTACAAATCCGGTGTAGGCTGGTTGCCTATCCCCATTGTACACGGCATGACCCTGGGCGAACTGGGTATGATGGTCAACGGAGAACGCTGGCTACCCGGATCACGCGTGTGTGACCTGACAGTTATTCCGTGTGACAACTACACCCACCAGACATTGTACCGTCTGCCTGTTCCGCCGTCACCTAATCTACCTAATATGACCTCTATCTACCTCTACCCGTCTATCTGCTTCTTCGAAGCAACCCCCGTTAGTCTGGGTAGAGGCACCTCTGTACCTTTCCAGGTCTACGGACATCCCAATATGAAAGGGTATGACTACTCATTTACTCCGCGCAGCGTGCCGGGAGCCAAGAACCCGCCGCAACTCGACCGTTTGTGCTACGGAGTAGATCTGAGCCAGATGTCAGACGAAGATGCCTGGAAAAGAGGGGTAGATCTCAGTTTCGTGATCGACGCATATAACAACCTCAATCTGGACGATCATTTTTTCCGGCCTTTCTTCGAACTGTTGGTCGGTACGGACTATGTACGTAAAATGATCCAAGCCGGAAACAGTGCCGAAGAGATCAGAGCGATGTGGCAGGAAGATGTAGAAAAGTTCAAAGTGCAACGCAGACCCTATTTGTTATACGAAGAATAAAGAACATAGATGAGTTACGTGCTATTCAGCAAAAACAATTATTTACACAGTGGGAACAAGAAACAATCACCCTTATAATACGACCGGAATATGAGCCCTTTATCCATTATCATCACGATTGCAGCTTATTTCATCATTCTTTTCACCATATCCTACATTGCGGGAAGAAAGGCCGACAATGAAGGTTTCTTTGTCGGCAACCGCAAATCGGCCTGGTATGTGGTAGCATTCGCAATGATTGGTTCCAGTATTTCCGGAGTTACGTTCGTTTCCGTACCGGGTATGGTAGAAGCCAAGAGTTTCTCCTACCTGCAAATGGTACTTGGGTTCGTGGTCGGGCAGTTCATCATAGCCTATGTTTTGATACCTCTGTTCTACCGCATGAATTTAGTGTCTATTTATGAGTATCTGGAAAACCGTTTCGGTATCTCTACATACAAGACCGGAGCCTGGTTTTTCTTCATCTCCAAAATGCTGGGTGCGGCGGTACGTTTGTTCTTAGTCTGCCTGACCCTGCAACTTCTCGTTTTCGAGCCGTATGGCCTGCCTTTTATCCTTAACGTGATCATCACGGTTGCCCTGGTATGGCTTTATACCTTCCAGGGGGGAGTAAAATCGCTGATCTGGACAGATACGTTAAAGACCTTCTGCTTAGTAGTGTCTGTTGTATTGTGTATTTATTACATCGCGTCGAACCTGGATCTGAGTTTTACAGGTATGATCTCTACCATTTCTGACAACGATATGTCCCGTATGTTCTTTTTCGACGATGTGAACGACAAGAGGTATTTCTTCAAACAATTCCTGGCGGGTGTATTCACCATGATCGCGATGACGGGACTGGACCAGGACATGATGCAGCGAAACCTGAGTTGCAAGAATTTCAAGGACTCGCAGAAGAATATGATCACCAGCGGTATCTCACAGTTTTTCGTGATCCTGTTGTTCCTCATGCTGGGTGTATTGCTTTATACCTTCACGGCCCAGAATGGTATAGCCAATCCGGAGAAAAGCGACGAACTGTTCCCGATGATTGCCACAGGAAATTATTTCCCGGCCATTGTAGGTGTATTGTTCATCATCGGACTCATCTCTTCCGCGTATTCGGCAGCAGGCTCGGCACTCACGGCACTGACCACCTCTTTCACCGTAGATGTACTGGGATCGAAAGGCAAGAGCGAAGAGAAAGTTGTATCTATCCGCAAGCGGGTACATATAGGCATGGCAGTAGTCATGGGCCTGGTGATCGTAGTGATCAACGCGCTCAACAATACCAGTGTGATCGACGCGGTATATATCCTGGCAAGTTATACCTACGGACCTATCCTCGGACTCTTTGCCTTTGGCATATTTACCAAAAGACAGGTACGTGACAAGTATGTGCCTGTAGTTGCTCTGGTGTCTCCTCTGCTCTGCTTCATTCTTCAGAAGAACTCGGCAGCCTGGTTCAACGGATATGAGTTCAGCTACGAACTTCTCATATTCAACGCATTGTTCACATTCATCGGACTTTGCTTACTGATCGTAAAAAAATAATTCACTTAACACAATGATAAAAAGAAGTTTACTACTACTCTGGATCCTCAGTTGTTGCCTCCCCCTGCAACAACTGAGCGCTCAGGAGCTTCCCGGGGAGACCCTGGATCGTATCAGCTCTTTCCTGCTCGAAACAGCACGCAAAGAGATAGCTGTGCATCGGGTGACGATCACGGCTCACTCCTTCGAAGGCCGGACGCTGACCTTAGAAGCAAACAGAGATTGCTCTTATATTCCTTTCCGGAAAGAGAATGTAAAAGAGATCTATGACGGTATCCGCAAGCTGCTGCCGGCGGAATACGCGTCTTATACATTAGAACTGGTTACCAACGGAAAAAAGATCGAAGATCTTATTCCCCTGGCTTTTCGTAATAAAAGAGACAAGGCTGCGCCAACCTTCCGCAATCAGGTAGACAAACCTCTCGTTACTCCGGTCGGCAGGCTGTATACTCCTACTCACGGACTGCAAAACCGCCACATCGCTCTCTGGCAAAGCCACGGATTCTACTACGAGCCCAAGCTGACCCGCTGGGAATGGCAGCGTGCACGCATCTTCCAGACCGTAGAAGATCTCTATACACAAAGCTATGTATTGCCTTTTGTGGTACCGATGCTGGAAAACGCAGGTGCAAACGTACTGTTACCCCGCGAAAGAGACATACAGATCCATGAGGTCATTATAGATAACGACGGTATACGGGACGGACAATCTTCCTACATCGAATATCCGGGGGATAAACCCTGGAACATAGGTACCCTGCCTGGCTTCGCACACCTGCGCCCGGCATACAAAGATTTCGAGAACCCGTTCCGCGAAGGGACGTACCGCCAGACAGAGACCATCAAAAAAGGCAACGAAAGCATGGCAGAGTGGATACCTTCTATCCCGGAAACCGGATCATACGCGGTCTATGTCTCTTATCAGACGCTGCCCAACAGTACAGACGATGCTCTCTACACCATACATCACCTGGGAGGAGTATCTCAGTTCAAAGTAAACCAACAAATGGGTGGAGGCACCTGGATCTATCTGAGACATTTCTCTTTTGCCGCCGGCAAAAGCCATGAAGGAAAAGTGGTACTCACCAACCGTTCAGAGAAAGCAGGGCGTATCCTCACCGCGGATGGAGTGAAGATCGGCGGCGGATACGGAAACATCGCGCGTCGCATCTCGGACGAAGGAGCTACTGACAATGTAAAGAGCTCAGACAATGCCACCCGGGCAACTCTCCGTCAACTCCCCCCGGTAGATTATCCCTATGAGACCAGCGGGTATCCCCGGTTCACCGAAGGTGCCCGTTACTGGCTGCAGTGGGCCGGTATCCCCGACAGCATCTATTCGGAAAGCCAGGGTAAGAACGACTATACAGACGATTACAAATCCCGCGGTATGTGGGTCAACTATCTGGCAGGAGGTTCTTCGGCCAATCCGACCGAAAAGGGACTGAACATTCCCATCGACCTTTCTCTTGCCTTCCATACAGATGCCGGTACTACCCCCAACGACTCCATCATCGGCACACTGGGCATATTTCATACCGAGCCTTACGACGGAGTATATGCCAACGGAACATCACGGTATATGGCGCGTGATCTGACCGATCTGATACAGTCGTACATCGTAGACGACATCCGTACGTTGTACGACCCCAGCTGGTCGCGCCGCGGCATGTGGAACCAGTCCTACTTCGAAGCCCGCGTCCCCCGTGTGCCCGCTATGCTTCTGGAACTGTTGTCGCACCAGAATTTTGCCGACATGCGCTACGGTCTCGATCCCCATTTCCGTTTCACGGTCAGCCGTTCCATTTACAAAGGAATGCTGCGTTTCCTCAGTTCGCAGTACAACACCGAATATGTCGTACAGCCGCTGCCGGTAGACCATATGAACCTCTGTTTCCTGGGTGGAAATGAAGTGGAACTCACCTGGCAACCGGTAGACGATCCTTTAGAGCCAACGGCCAAAGCGGACAAATACATCGTGTATACCCGCATCGGTGAGGGTGCCTTCGACAAAGGAACCCTGGTAGACAAACCCTCCTACCGGACTTCCATCCCGGCGGGTGTGGTGTGCGGTTTCAAAGTCACTGCTGTGAACAAAGGAGGAGAGAGCTTCCCGTCGGAGATCCTCTCCGCCGCAAAAGCGCTGAATGAAAAAGGCACTGTACTGGTGATCAACGGTTTCAACCGCATCAGTGCTCCGGCCGATTTTGATTTCCAGGCCGACTCCACAGCCGGTTTCTTAGACCTGGTAGATCATGGCGTACCTTACCTGAACGACATCAGCTACATCGGCCGCATGAAGGAATTCCGCCGCCAGATCCCCTGGATGGACGACGATGCTTCCGGTTTCGGAGACAGCTACGCCAACTACGAAACGATGGTCATTGCCGGCAATACCTTCGACTATCCGTCGGTGCATGGCTCTGCCATACTCAAAGCGGGGTATTCCTTTGTATCCTGTAGCGACGAGGTGTTGAAGGATGGCACCGTATCTCTGAAGCCTTATGCGGTGGTAGACCTGATCCTCGGCAAAGAGTGTCAGACCAAGATGGGTCCGGGCGAACTCCTTCCCCTTACCTACAAAACGTTTGACAAAGAGATGCAGAAAGCCATTACCGACTATTGCCAGAGCGGAGGCAACATCTTCGTATCGGGTGCCTACGTAGGCACCGATCTCTGGGACAACTGGCTGGCAGAAAGCGATCCGGAAGACCAGGCGTTTGCCACAGAGGTACTGAAATACAAATGGCGTGTCAATCAGGCCGCCGTCATGGGCCAGGTCAAATCGGTAGCTTCTCCTTTCCGGACTTTCACCGGAAACTACGCATACTACAACGAATTGAATCCGGAATCGTATGTCGTCGAGTCTCCGGATGCCATAGAGCCTGCCGCAGAAGGTGCTTACACGGTATTCCGTTACAGCGAGAACAACCTCAGCGCCGGAGTAGCCTATCAGGGAGATTACAAGACCTGTGTGCTGGGCTTCCCCTTCGAATCGGTAAAGACACCGGACGGAAGAGAACAACTGATGAAAGCCATCCTTTTATTCTTTCAAGACAAATAACCTGAAGAAACCATGAGACTGAAACATCTACTTATCATACATTTGCTTCTCCTGTGCACCGGAATTCAGGCGCAGGGATTCCGGTTCGCGCTCTTCACAGACAACCACCTTACACCGAAGACAAATGCCCACGAAGACCTGCAACAAGCGGTAGATCAGGTAAACGCTACCGAAGGGGTAGAATTTGTCTTAGTCACCGGAGACCTCACCGAAGAGGGAGACCGCGCTTCCCTGCGGCATGCCAAAGAAATCCTGGACAGGCTCAAAGTACCCTACTACGCCGTAGCGGGAAACCACGAGACCAAATGGAGCGAATCGGGGGTAACGGATTTCGGAGAGATCTTCGGAGGCGAACGCTTCCGGTTCGAACACAAAGGTTTCCTGTTCCTGGGATTCAATACCGGGCCGTTGATGCGTATGGCCAACGGGCACGTAGTACCGCAGGACATTACCTGGCTCCGGGAAGAACTGGAGGCCGCGGGAAAAGAACAACCGGTGATCCTGGTGACTCACTATCCGTTGCAGGAAGGAGATGTAGACAATTGGTACGAAGTAACCGACGCCGTACGTCCGTACAATATCCGCACCTTCCTCGGAGGGCACTATCACAACAACCTCTTCCTTTCTTACGACGGTATCCCGGGTATCCTGAACCGCTCCACGCTACGGGCCGGCCAACCGGTGGGTGGCTACAGCATCTACGAGGTGACCGCGGATTCCATCCTTGTATACGAACATAAGATCAGTGGAGAAATGGAGCAATGGCTTTCTCTCTCCCTGACAGAGAAATACTACGACTCCAAGGGAGCAACCGACAAATATCCCGACTTCTCCGTCAACACAACCTACGCGCAGGTAGAAGAGCAATGGCTTGTACAGACCGGTATCGGGATCTACTCCTCTCCTGCCCTGTACCAGGATCAGGTCTTTGTAGGAGACGATATGGGCTATCTCACCAGCTATTCCCTGGAAGACGGGAACAAACAATGGAGTTTTGCTTCGGGCAACCGCATCGTAGGCACTCCGGAGGCCGCGGACGGAGTGGTTGTCTTTGGCTCTGCCGACCGCTACATCTACGGACTGGATACCAAAAGCGGAAGAGAGCTCTGGAAGGTAGCTGCCGGAGAACCTGTACTGGGAGCAGTGACCATAGACAAAGGGATCGCCTACATCGGAGCGAGCGATCATACGTTCCGGGCCATCGACATAAAGACCGGACATGTCGTATGGGCGTATCCCGGAGTGAAAGGATACATCGAGACCAAACCGCTGGTTTGTGACAATAAGGTGATCTTCGGTGCCTGGGACAATACGCTCTACGCCCTGGACAAGACAAGCGGAAAGGAACTCTGGAAATGGACGGGCGGACTCACCCGCATGCACTTCTCACCCGCAGCGGTATGGCCGGTGGCTGCCAGCGGCAAAGTATTTATCACCGACCCCGAACGGGCCATGACAGCCATTGACCTGCAAACCGGTGAAACCGTATGGCGCACCAAACAGTCTATGGTACGCGAAACCATCGGACTCTCGGAAGACGGGCAACAGGTATACAGCAAGACCATGAACGACAGCATTGTATGCTACGCCACCGCGGGAGATGTTCCCCGCCAGATCTGGGCATCCGATGTAGGCTTCGGCTACGAACATGCCCCTTCCATGCCGGTAGAAAAAGGGGGAGTTGTGTTTGGAAGTACCAAAGAAGGACTTATTTTTGCGTTGAAACCGGAAAACGGAGAGATACTCTGGAAACACAAGATAGGGAATTCGCTCACCAACACCGTAGTGCCTGTCAACCGTCACCAGGTACTGGTCACTGCCACCGGAGGAGAAGTAGCCCTGTTGCGGTGGAAAGAATAGATCCGTATCTTACGTCAGCTCTCTGCATGCCACATAGAACAAAAAATGAAAACCTACTAATAACAAACATATATGAACAGTACCATCCATTGCTTTATCCCTTTCGCGGGAAAAGCACAAGCAGATAAAACCATCCGGGGTCTCCGGGAGAACTCACTCGTAGGCAAGATCTATCTGCTGGCCACCGAACCTACAGCCGAAACCATCGAAGGATGTGAAATGATCCGGGTAGAGGGGCTTCAACACTCTTCTACGCTGAAAGCCATCGCAGAACGCTCCGATGCCCCCTACAGCCTCATCTATACCAAATATACTACGCTGGAAATGGGATATTTCGCACTCGATCGCATGACGATGCTGGCTGCCGACTCCGGAGCCGGAATGATATACGCAGACCACTACCAGATCTGTGGCGACAGCAAGACCCATGCTCCGGTGATCGACTATCAGCAGGGCAGCCTGCGCGACGATTTCAACTTTGGTTCCGTGTTGCTGTTCCGCGCAGACGCGCTGAAAGAGTCTGCCTCGCGTATGCGGGCCGACTATCAATATGCCGGTATGTACGACCTGCGTCTGAAACTCTCGCAGAAATATTCCCTCGTGCATATCAACGAATACCTCTACTCGGAGGTAGAACAGGATACCCGCAAGAGCGGTGAGAAGATCTTCGACTATGTAGATCCAAAGAACCGCGGCGTACAGATCGAAATGGAACAGGCCTGCACCGAACACCTGAAAGAGATCGGCGGTTACCTCCAACCGGAATTCCAGTCCATCGCTTTCGAAGCGGGCAACTTTGCCTACGAAGCTTCCGTAATCATTCCGGTACGCAACCGCATCCGTACCATCCGCGACGCGATCCGCTCTGTACTGACCCAGCAGACCAACTTCCGGTTCAACCTGATCGTGATAGATAACCACTCTACAGACGGCACCACGGAGGCCATCCGCGAGTTTGCTGCGGACGAGCGTCTCATCCACCTGATCCCCGAACGGCAGGATCTCGGTATCGGAGGATGCTGGAACCTGGGTGTACACCACGCCGACTGTGGAAAGTTCGCCGTACAGCTCGACAGCGACGACGTCTATAAAGACGAACACACCTTGCAAACCATGGTCAACGCGTTCTACGAACAGAACTGTGCCATGGTGGTAGGTACCTATATGATGACCGACTTCGATATGAACATGATCCCTCCAGGCATCATCGATCACAAAGAGTGGACACCGGACAACGGTCGCAACAACGCCCTGCGCATCAACGGCTTGGGCGCGCCCCGCGCGTTCTATACCCCGGTATTGCGCGAGATCAAGGTTCCCAACACCAGCTATGGCGAAGACTATGCGCTGGGGCTCAACTTCTCGCGCCGCTACCAAATCGGTCGCATCTACGATGTAGTCTACCTGTGCCGCCGCTGGGAAGATAACTCAGATGCTTCGCTGGATATCGTGAAGATGAACAACCACAACCTGTACAAAGACCGCATCCGTACCTGGGAACTCCAGGCCAGAATAGCCATGAACCGGGCCAACTCCTGAGACTTTATGAAAGAAGCCATACAACAACTTCTCACCCAGCAGATACGCGACTGGGACACTGCCCGCACCAACTACGAGGCGCTGGCCGGTGTGCGTACCCGCTCGTTCACCGTCGGCGGATCGCCCTATCAGGTGCAGTTCAACCCGGCCCGCATGGTCTCTTCCGCAGCCAAGGTAGACACCCAGTCTATCCGGGAACGTAAATGTTTTCTCTGCCAGGCCAACCTGCCCGCTGTGCAACGCGGCATCGGATTCGGAGGGCACTACACCATCTTAGTAAATCCCTTCCCGATCTTTCCCAGGCACCTGACTATTCCGGACACGGCACACGTAGACCAGCGCATTGCCCACCGGTTCGCAGATATGCTGGCACTAGCCGAAGCCTTAGACGAATATGTGATCTTTTACAACGGTCCCAGATGTGGGGCCTCCGCGCCCGACCATATACATTTCCAGGCGGGCAACAAAGGATTCCTGCCTTTTGAAAAGAGCTGGGAAGCCAGTAAGACCCACCAGATCGTATCTTACAGAACCGCTACTCTGTGGCAGACCAACGATATGCTCCGCCATCCGCTAGTGATCGAAGCTACCCACGCCGAAGATGCAGCGGAACTGTTCCGGATCGCATACGAAGCCATGAAGATACCTGCCGGTGAAGAGGAACCCATGATGAACCTGCTGGCCTGGAAAGAGGAAGACAGATGGATAACCACCCTGTTTCCCCGTGCCAGACACCGCCCCGGTTGCTACTTCGCCGAAGGAGAGAAGAATCTGCTCATCAGCCCCGCCTCGGTAGATATGGGCGGAGTATTCATCACTCCGCTGGAGAAAGATTTTGAGAAGACCACTCCGGAACAGATCGCAGCCATACTCTCGGAAGTATGTCTGGGAGAAGAGGCTTTCCGCGCATTGAAACAACGCATAAAAAAGAAATTATGAAAGAGCCGTATGTACATGTAGGCATTATGTTCGAGCCACAGATCGAGTTTGTATTTCCTTCCGCTTACTGTTTCGGGAAAGAAGAAGTAACCGGAAAACAGGTCGCTACCTGGTGCGACGGGAAAATACTCTGGAAGGGTAAACTGTACGACGAACTCATGTTCGAGCCCACCGCAGAGAATGCCTTCTTCGACCTGCTGGACGTGACCATCGGCATCAACTTCCATTGGGAGCGCAAAGAGGATCAGCGTTTCGCGGGTTGCCTGAAGATCATCGCGGAAAACGAAAAGCTCACCGCGATCAATATCCTTCCGGTAGAAGAATACCTTATCAGCGTGATCTCTTCAGAGATGAGTGCCACAGCTTCCCTTGAACTGCTGAAAGCCCATGCCGTGATCTCACGCAGCTGGCTGCTGGCACAGATAGAGAAGAACAAAGAACTGTCGGACTCTCAGACCTCCTACGTCTCCGGCTGGGAAAACGACGAAGAGCGCATCCGCTGGTACGACCGCGAAGATCATACCCGTTTCGATGTCTGTGCCGACGATCATTGCCAGCGCTACCAGGGCATTACACGCGCCTCTACGCTTCCGGTAAAAGAAGCCGTAGAAAGCACCCGCGGAGAAACCCTGAGCTACGACGGGAAGATCTGTGACGCGCGCTTCTCCAAATGTTGCGGAGGAGCTTTTGAAGAGTTCCGGAATTGCTGGGAAGACATCCGCTATCCCTACTTAGCTCCCCGGCGAGACTACAAACTAGATACGTGGCTGCCCGACCTGCATCAGGAAAAGGAGGCCATCCAATGGATACGTACCGCTCCGGATGCCTTCTGCAACACCACAGACAAGCACATCCTGGGACAAGTCCTCAACAACTACGACCAGGAGACAACCGACTTCTATCGTTGGAAAGTGCAGTATACCCAGCAGGAGATAGCCACGCTGGTGCGCGAACGTTCGGGTATTGACTTCGGCGATATCCTCGACCTCATCCCGGTGGAAAGGGGAAGTTCGGGCCGTCTGGTGCGCCTGCGCGTCGTAGGGAGCAAACGCACCCTCACCATTGGCAAAGAACTGGAGATCCGTCGTACCTTCTCCACGTCACACCTCTATAGTTCCGCTTTCGTGGTAGACAAAGGGGAGATGCAAGACGGAGTTCCGGCCACATTCACCCTGACAGGTGCGGGCTGGGGACACGGTGTAGGCTTGTGCCAGATCGGAGCAGCCGTGATGGGCGAGCAGGGCTATCCCTACAAAGACATATTGCTGCATTATTACATAGGGGCTTCCATAGAGAAGTCCTACCCATAATGCCCATACATAGGATTCTATATTAAACACACATACCATGCAAGAAAAAAACGCAGGAGCAACAACGAAACGCAAGACCACCCGCAACCCGTGGGCATGGATCCCTACCCTTTATTTCGCACAGGGACTTCCTTACGTGACGGTCATGACCGTAGCCGTGATCATGTACAAAAACCTGGGACTCAGCAACACCGAGATCGCACTCTATACCTCGTGGCTCTACCTGCCGTGGGTCATCAAGCCCCTGTGGAGCCCCTTTGTAGATCTGGTCAAGACCAAACGGGCCTGGGTCATCGCCATGCAGGGCCTGATAGCCGCCGGATTTGCCGGTATCGCTTTCTGTATCCCTACCACCTTCTTCCTGCAATCTACCCTGGCTTTCTTCTGGTTGGTAGCATTCAGCTCGGCCACCCACGACATCGCTGCCGACGGCTTCTATATGCTGGGCCTCACCCCGGGCGAGCAGTCTTTCTTCGTAGGTATCCGCAACACCTTCTATCGGTTTGCCTCTATCTTCGGACAGGGGATACTCGTGATGTTGGCCGGATGGCTGGCCGATGGAAAGATCCTGGCTTCCGTAGGGGGTAATATCCCTATGGCCTGGAGCATCACTTTCTACCTGGTAGCTGCTATCTTCATCGGACTCACGCTCTATCATCAGGCCATCCTGCCCTATCCCGTCAGCGATACCAAACGTGAAGGTCTGAGCGCAGGCAAGATGATGCAGGACTTCGTACTGACGTTTGTCAGCTTCTTCCGGAAAAAGAACCTGGGACTGATGTTCTTCTTTATCCTTACCTACCGGCTGGGCGAATCGCAGCTGGCCAAGATCGCCTCCCCGTTCCTGCTGGATAAATCGGAAGCCGGCGGACTGCAACTGGCCACAGCGGATGTAGGTCTTATCTACGGAACCATAGGTGTGATCTCACTGCTGGTCGGGGGAATAGTGGGCGGACTGCTTATCTCCAAAGACGGATTCAAAAAATGGATCATCCCCATGGCCATTGCCATCAATCTGCCCGACCTCCTCTATGTATGGCTTTCCTGGTCCATGACAGACAACTTCTGGTTGGTGACCGGTTGTGTGGCTATCGAACAACTGGGCTACGGCTTCGGATTTACAGCCTATATGCTTTATCTGATCTATATCGCCGACGGCCCGAGCAAAACGGCTCACTACGCCATCGCCACCGGATTTATGGCATTGGGCATGATGCTGCCGGGCATGGCTGCCGGATGGATACAGGAACAGCTCGGATACACCCACTTCTTCATCTGGGTATGTGTGTGTACCCTCCCTGGCATATTCGCTTCTATGTTGGTATACAGAAAGATGGACCCGCTGTTTGGCAAGAAAGTATAATATTCATTGTTACATCATTTATAAACAACCTTCCTGATGAAAACCATAAAAATTGCCCTGATCGCCCTGATCCTTTCGTTTGCTACCGGATCGCAGGCACAAAAAATAACGATCAAGACAGGAATTGAAGTACTGAAAGAGCAGAATTTCAAATGCCTCGAAGGAAAACGGGTAGGACTCATTACCAACCCCACCGGAGTAGACAATCACCTCAGATCTACCATCGACATCCTCAACGAAGCACCCAACGTGACCTTAGTAGCCCTCTATGGTCCGGAACACGGGGTGCGGGGCGATGTACATGCCGGAGACAAGGTAGAGAATACCACCGACCCCTCTACCGGAGTTCCGGTCTTCTCTCTCTACGGAAAGACCCGCAAACCAACCCCGGAGATGCTCGAAGGGGTAGATGTACTGGTCTATGACATCCAGGACATCGGTTGCCGCTCTTTCACCTACATCAGTACCATGGGACTGGCGATGGAGGCCGCTGCGGAAAACGACATCGAACTGGTAGTGCTCGACCACCCCAACCCGGTAGGTGGCCTGAAGATCGAAGGAAATCTCGTGGAAGACGGATTCATCTCATTTGTCAGTCAATTCAAAATACCTTATCTTTACGGACTCACCTGTGGAGAACTGGCACTGATGCTCAACGGAGAGAATATGCTGGGCAAGCCCTGCAAACTCCACGTGGTAAAAATGAAAGGCTGGAAACGCAAAATGGACTATACACAAACCGGACTACAATGGGTACCTTCTTCTCCACACATCCCTCACCCGCACTCGGCTATTTTCTATCCGGTATCGGGCATTCTGGGCGAACTGGGATATATGTCTATCGGTGTAGGCTACACCATTCCTTTCCAGATGTTCGCTACAACCTGGCTCAATGCCGAAGCACTGGCCAACAATCTGAATGCCCTGAACCTGCCGGGAGTGATCTTCCGCCCGATCCACCTGAAGCCCTTCTATTCCGTGGGACAAGGCGAGCATATGCAGGGAGTACAGGTACACATCACCGATTTCCAGAAAGCAGCACTCAGCGACATCCAGTTCATCGTGATGCAGGAGGCTGCCGCGTTGCATCCGGAAAAAGCGGTATTCGATCATGCCAACGAAAACCGCTACCGGATGTTCGACCAGGTAACCGGAAGCGATCAGATCCGCAAACGATTTGCTGAGAACAACCGCTGGGAAGATATCCGTGACTACTGGTACAAAGACGCGGACGATTTCCGACGGCTTTCCAAACGCTACTATTTATACAAATAACCCCTGTTTCAGAACCTATCATACGTGGATACAGAGAGCAGATACAACAAATTCCTGCAAGAGATCGGGTGGTTTATCCCTGCCGACCGGATCTATACCGACGAGTTGCGACGGCTTGCCTGGGGCACCGATGCCGGATTCTACCGGCTCATCCCCCGCGTCGTAGTGCGTTCGGCACACGAAACCGAAGTAAGCCGGCTGTTGCAGGCAACCCACCGCCTGGGTCTGCCTGTCACATTCCGCGCCGCGGGCACCAGCCTGTCGGGGCAGTCCATCAGCGACTCTATCTTAGTGATCGCCGGAAAGAACTGGGAATCGTATACACTCTCTGAAGACCATACCGTGATCAGACTGCAACCGGGTATCATCGGCCAGCGGGTCAACGAGATCCTGCGCCCCTACGGCAGGAAGTTTGCTCCCGACCCCGCCTCGGTCAAGAGTGCCATGGTAGGAGGCATCGTGATGAACAACGCTTCGGGAATGAACTGTGGTACCCATGCCAACAGCGACCGCATGTTGCTGTCGGTACGTATCGTACTGCCCGACGGCACGCCGCTGGATACCGGCAACGAAAAAAGCCGCGCAGAGTTCATGCGGAAAAAGCCCGGTTTCATCGAAGAGATCCTCTCCCTACGCAACCGTATCCGGGAGAATACCACTCTGGCCGAACGCATCCGTCACAAGTATTCCATCAAGAACGTAACCGGGCTCAACCTGTTGCCCTTCCTCCTGTACGACGACCCGTTCGATATCATCACGCACCTGATGGTGGGCTCAGAAGGGACCCTGGCTTTCCTCTCGGAAGTCACCATGCTCACCGAATACGACTATCCCTACAAAGCCAGTGCCATGCTCTACTTCAGCGATCTGCGGGAAGCCTGCCGGGCCGTACAGGCGATGAAAGAGTTGAAAGACCCTCAGGGAGAGTGGATCGTCAGGGGCGCCGAACTGCTCGACAGCAAATCACTCGCCTCCGTAAGTGACCCGATCGCCACAGATTTCATCCAATCCGCCTCCGGCCACAAACCCGGATCAGCTGGTAAAGCCGCGTCAACAGAGGAAACAAAAATCGTACATCGTAAATCCGTACATCGTAAATCTCCCGGTCTCACCGCCGTACTCACCGAGACCAAGGCAGACAGCCGGGAGCAACTCCGCTCAAACATCGAAGCGATCAAAAAGTTGCTACGGAATTTCGATACCTATACTCCGGTAGCCTTCACCGACAAAGAAGAAGAATGCTCCGCATACTGGGCCATCCGTTCGGGCATATTTCCTTCCGTAGGTGGTACCCGCCCTTTAGGTACTACCTGCCTGATTGAAGATGTAGCTTTCCCGGTAGAGCACCTGCCGGAAGCCACGGCAGAGTTGCAACAACTCCTGGCCCGCCACGGCTACCACGATGCCTGCATCTACGGTCATGCGCTGGAAGGGAACTACCACTTCATCCTCAACCAGTCTTTTGGCACAGAGGCCGAAGTGAAACGCTACGAACAGCTGATGGAGGAGGTAAAGACATTGGTAGTAGATACCTACGACGGATCGCTCAAAGCTGAACACGGTACAGGTCGCAACATGGCCCCTTACGTGAAATACGAATGGGGGGCAGAGGCTTTCGAAGCGATGAAAGCGGTGAAAACCTTGTTCGATCCGCAAAACCTGCTCAATCCCGGGGTGATCTTCAACGACGACCCCACCTGCCACATCAGCCATTTCAAGCCACTGCCACTGACCCACCCACGGGTAGACCGCTGCATCGAATGCGGATTCTGTGAGGTAAATTGCCTCTCCTGCGGATTCACCCTCTCCTCGCGTCAACGCATCGTGGTACAACGCGAGATCTCCCGCCTCCGCCAGGAGGGCAGCGATCCGGAACGACTGGCTCTATTAGAAAAACAACACAGCTACCCCGGCGATCAGACCTGCGCGGGCGACGGGCTTTGTTCCACCAGCTGTCCCATGAGCATCAACACAGGCGATCTGACACACGATCTGCGTCAGGCACAATTCCCCGCCGGAAGTACAGGCTACAAAGTGGGAGACTGGACGGCCCGCCACCTCTCCGGCGTCAAAAGCATGCTCCGTCCGGTACTTACCTTAGCCCACACGGCGCACACGGTACTGGGCACTTCACTGATGAGCGGTATCACCCGCAGACTGCACAAAGGTCTGGGTCTGCCGCAATGGACACCTTATCTGCCGAAAGCCTACCACATACCCGGGAAGATCCGGAAACAAACCATACCCGGCGAAACTTCGCTGAAAGTAGTCTATTTCCCCAGCTGCATCAACCAGACCATGGGACTGGCCCGGAAATCGCCGGAAGAACTTCCCTTAGTCAACCAGATGATCGCCCTGCTGCACAAAGCGGGCTACGAGGTGATCTTCCCTCCGCGGATGGACAGCCTCTGCTGCGGCACCATCTGGGAAAGCAAAGGAATGACAGACATCGCAGACCGCAAAGCGGCAGAACTGGAAGAGGCCCTGTACCAGGCCAGCGGACAAGGCAGGTATCCGGTACTGTGCGACCAGAGCCCCTGTCTGCACCGGATGCGGCACACGATCGGAAAGATGAAACTTTACGAACCGGCAGAGTTCATCTATACCTTCCTGCGCGATAAGCTGGAGTTTATCCCTACCCAACGTCCGGTAGCTATCCACATCACCTGCTCCATGAAGAAGATGGGGCTGGCAGGTACTATACAGTCTCTGGCAAGCCTGTGCTCCACCCGCGTGGTCATCCCCGAAGAGGTGGGGTGCTGCGGATTCGCGGGCGACAAAGGATTCACCCATCCCGAACTCAACAGCTATGCGCTGCGCAAGCTGAAACCTCAGATAGAGCAACACGGTATCCGTACCGGATATTCCAACAGCCGCACCTGTGAGATCGGACTCTCGGAACATACCGGTATTCCGTATGTCTCTATCGTGTACCTGGTAAACAAGTGTACACGCCGCAAAGAGTCAACCCCGGAAACCACGAAAGAGAATACACAGTCACTTAACACACAACAGATATGAAAAGTAAAACCTCAAACCAACGCTTGCTGGCTCTGGATGTGCTCCGGGGCATCACCATTGCCGGGATGATCCTGGTCAACAACCCCGGTACATGGAGCAAGGTGTATGCCCCTCTGGGCCATGCGGCCTGGAACGGTCTCACCCCCACCGACCTGGTCTTCCCTTTCTTCATGTTCATCATGGGTATCTCAACCTACATCTCCCTGCGTAAGTACGAGTTTACATTCAGCACCAGTGCCGGCCTCAAGATCCTCAAACGCACCGTAGTGATCTTTGCGATTGGTCTGGGTATCGCCTGGTTCTCGCTGTTCTGCCGTACCTGGAACGCGCTCGCCGGGGAAGAACTCTCTTTCTTCTCCCGACTGGGGCAGGCAGCCTGGAATTTCGACCGCATCCGCATCCTGGGGGTGATGCAACGCCTGGCACTTTGCTACGGTGCCACTGCCCTCATTGCCCTCACCATGAAGCACAGACACATCCCCTACCTGATCTTCTCGCTATTGGCCGGATACGCCATCCTGCTCTTTACGGGAAACGGATTTGCGTATAACGAAACCAACATATTGTCCATGGTAGATCGCGCCATACTGGGTGTCAACCACATGTATAAAGACAATGGCATAGACCCCGAAGGGCTGCTCAGCACCATCCCTTCCATAGCCCATGTACTCATTGGCTTCTGCGCGGGTAAGATGTTGCTTGAGGTCAAAGACATTAGCGACAAGATACAGCGTCTCTTTCTGTTGGGTACCATACTTACCTTCGCCGGATTCCTGCTGAGTTACGGATGCCCCATCAACAAAAAGATCTGGTCTCCCACCTACGCGTTAGTTACCTGCGGATTGGGTTCCAGCTTCCTGGCACTCCTGGTATGGATCATCGACGTGAAAGGATACAAAAGGTGGAGCCGCTTCTTCGAAGCATTCGGCATCAACCCCCTGTTCATGTATGTACAGGGCGCGGTGCTGGCCATTCTTTTCGGCAACATCTGCTTCCCCTACGAAGACGGTCTCATCAGCATACACGCCTATGTCTATCGCGTAGTACTGCAACCGTTGTTTGGAGACTACGCCGGATCACTGGCCTACGCGCTGATCTTCGTCACCCTCAACTGGTGTGTCGGATATGTACTGTATAAGAAAAAGATATACATTAAAATATAAAAAGAATTACAAGCAAAGGTTGAACAAGGATGTACGATGGATAGTGCCCGGGAAAGAGTATCCATGAGATCTGAACCGCAAGTTCGCCGATAGAGAACACAGAGCAGTTAAGATCAGGTAGATTCTATCCGCAAACGAAAAGATTACTTTGCATCCTATACCCAAGGATCGCAACAGAGGAAATGTTTCGGAGCCATCTCAATCGTACATCGTGAATTCGTAAATCGTAAATATAGAAATATGAGACTAATAGCAGACAGTGGTTCTACAAAAACAGATTGGTGCCTGTTGCAAAACGGCAATCCGGTACGTCGCATCTATACCAAAGGAACCAACCCATTTTTCCAGTCGGAAGAGGAGATCAGTCAGGAAATTGCTACCGCCCTGTTGCCTCAGCTACAAACGGATAAGTTCAGTGCCGTCTACTTCTATGGCGCGGGCTGTGGCTTTCCGGATAAGATAGAGATGGTGCGCCGGGCCATTGCCAGCCACCTGCAGATAGAGGATACCATTGAGGTAAGTACCGACATGCTGGCCGCTGCCCGCGGGCTATGTGGTCACGAGGCCGGTATCGCCTGTATCCTGGGTACAGGGTCCAACTCCTGCTTCTACGACGGCGAAAAGATCACAGACAATGTCTCTCCGCTGGGCTACATCCTGGGCGATGAAGGAAGCGGTGCCGTACTGGGCAAACTGCTCGTAGGCGATCTGCTGAAAAACCAGATGACCCCGGAACTGAAAGAGAAGTTCCTGACAAGCTACAATCTCACCCCGGCAGAGATCATCGACCGTGTCTACCGCCAGCCCTTCCCCAACAGATTTCTGGCCAGCCTCTCGCCCTTCCTGTTAGAGAACATCAGCGAACCCACCGTACGTGACCTCGTAGCACGGAGTTTCCGTAGCTTCCTGGTACGCAACGTGATGCAGTACGACTACCGCAATCACAAAGTACACTTCATCGGTTCGGTAGCCTATCACTGCCAGGAATTGCTCAAAGAGATAGCTCAGGAACTGGATATACAGGTAGGCAACATCATACAAAGTCCGATGGAAGGACTGATCAGTTATCACGCGTGATAACTGATTATTTACGATTTGACGATTTACGATTGAAGTTACATAGATAACTATAAAGAGAACAAAAATTGTATTTCATATTTTCTACATATGTATAGAAATACTTCTTGTCAAACTTTCAATCAGTAACTTAGTAAATCGGTAAATCGTAAAAAAGAGTAATATCAATCGTAAATCGTAAAATCGTAAATATCTTTATGGGTTTTATAAAAATCTCAGAGCAACCTTCGCTCTACAACGACCTGGAAAAAAAATCCGTTCGGGAAATCCTCGAAGACATCAACCGTGAAGATCAGAAAGTGGCACTGGCCGTAGAGAAAGCCATCCCACAGATCGAGAAATTAGTCACACAGATCGTACCCCGCATGAAGCAGGGCGGACGTATCTTCTACATGGGTGCCGGCACCAGCGGCCGCTTAGGTGTATTGGACGCGTCGGAGATCCCGCCAACCTTTGGTATGCCTCCTACTTTAGTCATCGGTCTGATCGCCGGAGGAGACACCGCCCTGCGCAACCCCGTGGAAAAAGCAGAAGACAACACCGAGCGCGGTTGGGAAGAGTTACAGGAACATGGTATCAACGAGAAAGACACCGTGATCGGTATCGCCGCGTCGGGCACCACCCCCTACGTGATCGGCGCATTGAAAGCCGCCCGCTCGCACGGCATACTCACCGGCTGCATCACCAGCAATCCCGACTCGCCCATGGCAGAAGCCTGTGAGATCCCCATCGAGATGATCGTAGGTCCGGAATACGTAACCGGCAGTTCCCGCATGAAATCAGGTACCGGACAGAAAATGATCCTCAACATGATCACCACCTCCGTAATGATCCAGCTGGGTCGTGTAAAAGGCAACAAGATGGTAAACATGCAACTCAGCAACGCGAAACTCGTAGACCGTGGCACGCGCATGATCATAGAAGAACTGGGACTCGACTACGAAACCGCCCGGGCCCTGCTCCTGATGCACGGCTCCGTAAAGAAAGCAGTAGAAAACTATAAAGGATAAAGGATTTACGATTGACTGATTTACGATGTACGATGTACGATTGAAAATGCACATACATCTTAATGATTCAATCAATAGTCAACGGGATCAATTGCGGTCACAACCATCCGCAACACGCCTGGAACAGGCGTTGGGTCGCCTTTGGTCTCGCAGCGTCAAACGGAGTTTGTTGTAAGCCGACAACAGAGCAGGATCTGTCTGAGCGAAGCGAGTTTTTCCTTCTCGTCGGCGTACAGCAAACGGAGTAGCGAAGAGACCAGGCGCCGCCTTTCTTTGCTTCGTTTCTTTGGCGGAGCAAAGAAATGAAGAAATCACCGGAGTAAAGAAAGGAAGAAAACAAAAATTAAACAAAATCAAATAGTCATGAAAAAACTCCTCACACTCTGTCTGTGGGCCGGTTGCCTGCTTGGGGCCACCGCTCAACCTCTGCCACAGGTAGCTCCTGAGCTGGCAGGTATAGACTCCCGCCGCCTGCGCTACGCAGACGAAGCCATCGAACAAGCCATACAGAAAGGCGACATTCCCGGCGCAGTACTGGGCATTGTACACCAGGGTAAACTGGCCTATGTGAAAGCATACGGCAACAAAGAGGTATACCCCCGTACCGTACCGATGGAGGTGAATACGATCTTCGATATGGCCTCCTGCACCAAATCCATCTCCACCGCCATCAGTGCCATGATCCTGATCGAACGGGGGCAGCTCCGGTTGCTCGATCGGGTCAACCTCTACATCCCCGGATTCCAGGGATGGGAAGGAGAAGACGGACGCAAAAAAGACATCCGCATCGTAGACATCATGACGCATACCTCGGGACTACCTTCCTACGCTCCCGTAGAAGAGGTGGCAGAGAAGTACGGAGCACCCGCTCCGGACGGACTGATCGAATACATCTCTACCTGTCCGCGACAGTACGAACCGCAGCAGGGATTTGTTTATAGCTGCCTCAACTACGTCACCCTGCAACGGGTAGTAGAAACCATCAGCGGACAACCCCTTCACGAGTTTGCCAAAGAGCATATTTTCGACGTATTAGGCATGGAAAGCACCACCTATTTCCCCACAGGCGAATTGCTCGAACGCACCGCTCCCACGGAAAAGATGAAAGACGGCAGCGTACTGCGCGGGGTAGTACATGACCCGATGGCCCGCATTCTCAATGGAGGAAACTCAGGCAATGCCGGACTCTTCTCCGACGTACAAGACCTGGCGATACTGGCAGCAGCCCTGCTCAACGAAGGAGAATACAACGGCAAACGCATCCTGAGCCCCTTAGGGGTGAAGACCATGCGTACGGTACCACGCAGTGCAGCAACGTTCGGACGCACCCCCGGATGGGACGTATTCTCCGCCTATGCCTCCAACAACGGCGATCTGCTTGGCCCGAATACCTTCGGACACACCGGATACACCGGCACCTCTTTCATTGTAGATCCGGACAATGATGTAGCTGTGATCTTCCTGACCAACCGGGTACATCCCGACGATAGCGGAGAGATCGTTCGTCTGCGTTCACTCGTTGCCAACGCGGTAGGAGCAGCACTCTGTCCGCCCGCGCGTACCTATACCGAACATTACTACAAACGGGTAGAGCAATTCCGCCTCGAAGAGCCGATCCGTCCCGACGAGATCGTGATGCTGGGCAACAGCCTCACCGAAGGCGGGGGCGACTGGAGCAAACGCCTCGGCAAGAAAAGAATACGCAACCGTGGCATCGCAGGCGACGAAGCCCTGGGTATCTACGACCGCCTCTACCAGATCCTGCCCGGAAAACCTCAGAAGCTATTCCTGCTGGTCGGTGCCAACGATGTCTCCCACGACCTCTCTACCGACAGCATTGTTTCCCTGATCACACAAGTAGTGGATAAGATATCCTCCGGATCGCCGGAGACCCAACTCTATCTGCAAAGCCTGCTGCCCATCAACGAATCGTTCGAACGCTACAAACGGCTTACAGGCAAAACTTCTCAGTTTCCCGAGATCAACCAACGCCTGGAAGCCCTGGCTGCCCAACGAGGCATTACCTTCGTCAATCTCTATCCCCTGTTCACCGAACCGGGAACAGACATCCTTAGAAAAGAACTCACCAACGACGGTCTACACCTGACAGAAGAAGGATACCGCATCTGGAGCAAGGCACTGAAACCTTATCTCTGACTTCCCCGGGGCAGTACTTTGAACTGCCCCCGCTTTTTACGCTACAGGAACTACAATTCCCGTCCGGTGTAACCTTCCTCATACCGTATCATCACTTGTAATTCCGGTATTCCAAAACAACGATGCCTCTGCCGGATATGTGTAAAGCAGATAGTTCATCTAAGTAAGTAGAATTTCATCATTCCTTGTATGTAAAATAGTCTAATCACCTGTAGAGACGCACGTCGTGCACTAGTGTCCGGAATAAATTGTTAACATTTGA
>JAJQDI010000025.1 GCA_021202275.1 Bacteroides sp. | reverse complement strand
CTATATATACAAGCAGGCCCCTGCCGATGTTACCGGCAGGGGCCTGCTTGTATAATACATTTCCTCTTAGGTAGGAGTCCCACTACTGAAATATTTCAGGAACTGAGTACGTTCGAACATATTTATTCCTCTTACGTCTTTGCTATTGAGAGTCCTATTGAATTGTGTAATATGGGTGAACCCGTGTCTTTTCATCCATTCTTTCAGGAAAGTGAGCATCTCTTCTATATATGTATTGCCGTGGTGATAAATGGTACTGCATATCTCTACGGCAGAAGCTCCTGCCAATAAAGCTTTGGCTACGTCGGCTGGTGCGTGCACTCCACCCGATACGACATAATCCATCTTATTCACTACAGAGGAAGCAATCCCTACCCAACGCAATGAGTCTGAGAGATCAGCCGGATGGCTCAATACACCGCCTGTTGTATGTGTCAGGTGTTCTATATCAATGTCCACCGGATAAAAACGATTAAATAGTACCACTGCTGCCGCACCATTGGCATATAACTGTTCGATCAATGCCACAGGATTGGTGAAGTTGCTTCCTAACTTCATAATTACCGGTATTCCGATACTCTGTTTGATCTCTCTCAAAATATCAATATGAAGCTGTTCAAAGGAACTATATTCATAATTGCCTATTGAAGGTAGACTCAATATATTGATCTCTAACGCGTCCGCTCCTGCTTTCTCAATGTGGGTAGCAAACTCTGTCCAGGTATTATTCGTATGGCAGTTGATACTGGCGATCACTGGTATGTCGCATACAGCTTTACTGTCACGGATCAGATTCAGGTACTCACTAAGAGCATGTTCACGTATGTATCCTTCTAAATATTCCACTCCTTCCGGATAATAGACCATATCGATCACTTTTTCGATCTCCAGAACAATCTGTTCTTCGAAAAGAGATTTCAGTACAATGGCTCCCGCTCCGGCTTCTGCCAGCTTTTGATTCTTTTCCGCGCTGTTTGTCAATCCTGAGCTACTGATGATAATGGGATTCTTCAGTTGCAAGCCTGCAAATTGTGTAGTTATATCTATCATACTATATTAGGTTAGTGTATACGAATATACGACGTACGATTTAATAAACCAAATAATTTGTATATTTGTTTGACAAACATAGTCCAAGCTAACGATATATAAGGCTTATATCCTATGAAGATGTTATTATCCTTTTCTACATCTGATATGATTAAGATCATCCTCATGTATTACCTCTATCGAAAGTAACTTCAATCGTAAAAAGGAATTAGCTTCGCTGACTGTTGGTTGACTTCGTCGACCGTTGGTTCAGTAAATCGTAAATCTTTAAGTTCTTTCTCCAAATATACGGCTTCCCACCCGTATGAGAGTGTTTCCTGATTCAATAGCCAATGGATAATCATCAGACATTCCGATAGATAACTCCCGGAATTCGGGCCGATCTTCGAAAAAAGCCCCTTTTATCTCCGTATAAAAATCAGCCAGACTGTGAAATTCTTTCCGGATCTGTTGCTCATCGTCTGTGAAAGTGGCCATTCCCATCAGTCCGCATATACGAATGGAGGAGAGTGTTTTCCACTCCCTTTGATTCAACATTTGCTTGCATTCCTCAAAACTGAAACCGAATTTTGTCTCTTCCTCCGCGATATGGAGTTGCAACAGACAATCCAATATACGATTTGCTTTGGTAGCCTGTCTATGGATCTCTTTCAATAGTTTGTAAGAATCCACTCCGTGGATAAGAGAGACAAAAGGTGCAATGTATTTGATCTTATTCGTCTGGAGATGTCCGATGAAATGCCATTCAATGTCTCCGGGCAGATTCTGTTGCTTATCTGTCAATTCCTGCACCCGGCTTTCGCCGAAGATCCGTTGGCCTGCTTCATAAGCCTCCATAATAGCTTCTGACGGATGGAATTTGGAAACAGCTACCAATCGTACTCCATTGGGAAGAGTGGCCCGGATCTCCCGGATGCGATCCCCGATACTCATGTTATACCTCCGGTTTGTCATTGGGCTCACTCTGGAACGGATAGACATCCATGATCGGAGTCTCTGTTACCGAAGCGATCTGATAGTCGGCCATTGTACCCTTCATTCCCTCGTCTAATTTCCGTACCGCGTCACGTAGATCAGCTGCCTGTACGAGCACCTGTGTAGCTGTCCTCTTTTCCGCGCCGCTTTTTTCATCTAATGTGATAAAAAGGATCTTACATTTAAACCAACGGTCAGCTGATTCTTCCTCACTGAAAAACAGTTCGCTATAATTGGCTCTTTTTATGTCTGATACGGTAAACTCTCCCGAAATGAACAGAGTAATCTCCTCAATGATCCTTGCTTCTGCTTCAGTGAAGCTGAGCGCATCTACCAGATACGGTTCGGTCACTTTCTTATTCATTCCATTCTCCATCGTTTTATCGTAACGTATTTTACATTCAAACCACGTATGCATCATCATTCAATTGTTTTTATAGATTATAATTTGTTGATAATAAACAGATACCTGTATAAATGTATATACTACTGACAGGTTTCCTGTTGTTCAGGCAAAGGTAAATCTTTCTTTTCAGAAATAATCTCCCAAGTTTGATTTTTCTCTGAACGAAAAACATTGCCAGGAGTGTTTGTTGGAAATAAAACCGGAATTTATTTCATATTCACGTAGATTTAATGGAAGATTACAACAGAAGATGATTAATAACCTGTTTACATATTGATTCCATCTTTATTTAGGCTTATCATAATATTCCCGAATGTGAGGAATCTGCTGTAAAAGCTACTTTCTATTACAAAATATATCTGTATTTTGGGGGTTAGTATTTGCAGGTTTTTGTAGTTTTTACAACTTAAATGTACAAAAGTGTACAATAGTCGATCTTGCTCCATTCGCAGTACGTATCTTTGCATCACAAGAGTTCCGGAACCTCTTTGGGATTAAAAACTTAATTTGAAAAACAATGGCAGTAATTTACAAAATAGCATTGAAAAAAATCCAATCAATCGGGATGCAAAGAAGTATTATCCGCAGTTGGTAACCCTTGAAAAAAGTGTGAGTCAGGTCTGTATTGCCAACCAGATCAAAGAATTGAGTTCTTTTTCTAAAGGAGATATGCAGAGTGTCATAACCCACTTTTTAGATGTATTACGCATATCTTTGTATAGCGGACACTCTGTCAATCTGAAAAAAATTGGAGTTTTTAGCTTATCGGCCCAGATGGAAGGTGCTGATACAAAAGAAGAGTGTACGGCCAGAAACATTAAATCGATCCGTATCAACTTCAGGGCCTCTAAAAACATCCGTTTGAATGTGAATGCATGCCGTGCCGATAATAAGATTGATTTTATCGAACTCGAAGTGTACATAAGGAGAATGTCGGGAGTATATCTTCCTGATAGGAACAACAATAAAAATAATGGAGGAGATGATGAAACAGGGATGTTAGGATAGTACTTCCTGAACTCCATGAATATAGAAGACCGCAGCATACAACGTATGTCTCCGGTTTTTTTATTCTTTTGTCTTTCTGTCTATTCCATTATCTGGTAATGAAACCAGACTATTCAGTCGCTTAAGCAAATTATCTGGTAATGAGTCTATATATAAGTCGTAATGAAACCGAATTATTCAGTAGCCTAATTCAATTATCCGGTAGTGAAACCATCTATAAGTAGTAGTGAAATCAATTCTTTGCCGTAACGGGACAAAGGTATTCAAAGAATGAGAAGCTTTTTATCTGATTTTTATTAATTAAACCTCACCGTTTAGAGAGATTATGCTTTCTGATTTCAAAGAAATAATAGTAAAAATAAAAAATAAATTATATCTTTGAAAAGTTTGGATAGTTTCGATATACACCATCATTACGGTATATTCCTGATTAAAATCCGTTTCGGAGTACAATGCAGATATCCATCTGAGCCTTAAACCGAAGATCAATAATGTAAGGCTTTAAATAGGTTTTTCCTCTTTTATTTTGTCTCTCAAAAGTTTTGCTATTTAGATTATTGGTTTTACCTTTGCAACCAATAAACATCGGCAGATTCTGGTTATTATCTGAAAAGATTGGTCTGGACAGGTCTGTTTTTAATTTTGTGATCTGGAATGAATATCTGGTCACGAATGGCGGAGCTATACAATAGTTGTTATAAATGATCGTTTGTAAAGAGCTCAAACACAGGTGAATGTTGATTTTGAGTTAACGGATATTAACTATAATGGTGCTGCCGCGCTAACTGTTACACTTACTATTTAGCAATGGAGCATCAGACGAAGAAATGGTACGTCCTGTATGTACGGCATAATACAGAAATCAAAGTTGAATCTCTTTTAAAGAACGAGGGATACACTTGTTATCTACCCATCCATACCGTTTATCGGGAATATAAAGGAAAACGCATTTCTATGGATAGACCATTGATCAGTGGTTTGGTTTTTGTTTATATCTATTCTGATGAAATTCCTGCTATTGAACAGTTCCCTAATGTATATCGCTTTTTCTCCCATAGAGAGACAACTACTCCTGTTGTCATTCCCGACAAACAAATGGAAGATTTCCGCTTTATGACCGATCTCTCCGGAGAGCAGATTCAGGTAGTAGCAGAGACGATCCCTACCGGTACCCCTGTCACTATTGTCAAAGGAAGTATGCAAGGCATACAGGGCGAATTGGTAAAATACAACAAACATTATTGCATCGTTGTTCGGCTCAACGAATTAGGATGTGCACTGGTAAATATTCCCATCAGTTACATACGACGAAATAAATAAGATTCTCTTTATTTTTCTTCAAAATGAATATTAGCCTCTTTCCGAGGTATAATAACACCACTGTATATGATCAAACAAGCGGAAGAGCTACAAGCTCTTACTGATGAATTGCTACATCTGGGTGAAGATGGGGAGGTGGTATATATAGACCAATTCCGCCGACTCAATCAGGAAATCCGGGAAAAAGCAGACCTGTTGTTCCTGCTACAAAGCGAGGATATAGAACAGGAGGCACAGGTGTGCCTGTCGTTGATAATGGTATACTCCGTCATTGCTTATCAATTAGAAGATAAGGAGGAAAAGATCCAGGTCATATTGGATCGTTGTAATAAAATATTTGTATCCGATTTTTCTCTTTCCATCAGATGCAAGTTGCTACTTTACTGTTATGAGCAATTGAGAGACAATACGTTGGTTGAAGAAGCATATCATTTGCTACATAATAACACGCAACAATACCAAATTGATGATAGAAAGAAATTACTTTCACTTTATCAGGAGATAGTAGAATGTAAAATTAATTAATTGTAATCTGATACAAATTTTATGAAAGGCATTGTATTGGCTGGGGGGTCCGGAACCCGTCTTTATCCTATTACCAAGGGAGTAAGCAAACAGCTGTTACCCGTTTTTGATAAACCTATGATCTATTATCCAATCTCAGTATTGATGCTGGCAGGTATCCGGGAGATACTGGTTATTTCTACTCCCTATAATCTTCCCGCTTTCCAGCGTTTGCTGGGAGATGGATCTGATTTTGGTATACGGTTTGAATATGCCGAACAGCCTTCTCCGGATGGATTGGCACAGGCATTTATCATTGGTGAGAAGTTTATTGGAGATGATTCCGTTTGCCTGGTTTTAGGAGATAATATATTCTATGGACAAGGATTTACATCTATGTTGAAAAACGCTGTAGGCCTGGCTGAGCAAGAAAATAAAGCTACAGTTTTCGGATACTGGGTAAGTGATCCGGAACGATATGGTGTAGCTGAGTTTGATCAGGAAGGAAATGTTTTGAGTATAGAAGAAAAACCCCAAAAACCAAAATCAAACTACGCGGTTGTCGGATTGTACTTCTATCCCAATAAAGTAGTAGACATAGCGAAAAGTATTAAACCCTCTGAGAGAGGAGAGTTAGAGATAACAACCGTGAATCAGGAATTTCTGGAAAAGGGAGATTTAAAAGTTAAATTATTGGGACGTGGATTTGCCTGGTTAGATACCGGAACACATGATTCATTAAGTGAAGCTTCTACTTTTATCGAAGTGATAGAGAAACGCCAGGGGCTGAAGATCGCTTGTCTGGAAGGAATTGCGTTGCGGCAGAAATGGATTACACCGGATAAAATGAAACAAATAGCTCAGCCTATGATAAAAAATCAATATGGCCAATATCTATTGAAAGTGATTGAAGAGCTATATAACTAACACTGTTTTTAACTTATGCTTTTAACATATTCGTCATTCTTTTATAAGAAAATCTACAGTGTAGAGAATGATTTTATTAGTCTAAAAATGAAAAACTATTTGGTAAATATTATTAAGTTTAAATTTAGGTGAAATATTATTCTTTTCATCTGATTTCTCATTTCTTAATTTCTTTCCGTAAGATCTTGATTCATCTATATGTCTTATTCTGAAAATAATCAAAGAATAGCAAAGAATACATTATTTCTATATTTCAGGATGATTTTAATAATGCTTGTATCTCTATATACGGTGCGGGTTGTTATAAATGTCCTGGGAGTCACAGACTGTGGTATTTATACTGCAGTAGGAGGTATTGTATTACTACTTTCATTTCTATCTCAAACAATAACGTCTGCATCTCAGAGATTCTTTTCGTATGAACTGGGAAAGAAAAACTATGAAAAACTCAAGCTTACTTTTAGTACACTTTTTTGTACATGTTGGAATTTCTATAATTATTTTGATTATAGCAGAAACAGTTGGCATATGGTTTCTGAATAATAAAATGGTGATTCCGTCAGATCGCATGTCGGCTGCAAATTGGATTTATCAATTTTCACTTCTTTCTTTTGTTATAACTATATTGACTAGCCCTTATAATGCATTGATTATTGCGCGGGAAAATATGAAGGTCTATGCTTATACAAGTATTATTGAGGTGCTATTGAAATTATTTATTGTATATATTCTTGTATTCTTTTCCGTAGATAAACTGAAATTATATGCTGTTCTAACTTTCCTTGTTAGTATGATCGTGTGTAGTATCTATAGAATAATTTGTAAGAAGAAGTACATGGAGACGCGATTAGAGTTTAAATGGGATAAGGAATTGTTTAAATCTATATTTTCTTATTCTTCATGGACGCTTTTTGGTACTCTTGCCGGAGCATCTAATAATCAGGGGATAAATATTTTATTAAATATGTTTTTTGGGCCTTTGGCTAATGCTGCATATTCGGTTGGGAGACAAGTAGGAACAGTTGTCCAAAGTTTCTCAAGTAATTTCTTTACAGCTGTTCGTCCTGCTATAATTAAAAGTTATGCGGAGAAAGAGTATGTTTATATGTGGAAATTATTTTATTTGAGTAGTAAATTTCAATTCTTCCTTCTTTTTATTATAGTTCTACCATTAATACTGCAGATAGAAGATATTTTAGAATTATGGTTAGGAACCGTAGGAGAATATATGATATCATTCGCCCAATTAATCTTAATCAACGCCATGCTGATCTGTATGAGTGATCCCATAACAGTGATTGTACAAGCTGCTAAAAATGTTAAAATTTATCACGGTGTTGTTGACGGATTTACTTTAATTAGCTTGCCCTTGATTTATTTCTTTTTTAAATTTAATTATCCTCCTGAAGTTGCTTTTTATGTCTCTATAATTGTATTTGCTATAGCTCATATATTACGGATTTGGATATTAAAAAGAACTGTTACATTTTCTATTGCTGACTATATTAAATTGTTTATTCTGCCTTCTGTGTTGATTATTTTATTATCTGTAATTCCTATGATCTTTGTTCTTGATTTGTTTATGCCAGGAATTACTAAAATTTTAATAATTACTGTTTTATCAATTTTGATCATCTCTTTTTGGGCCTATATTTTAGGGCTTACCAAAGAAGAAAAAAGTATGTTTTTATCTTTGGTTATAAAAAAGTAATGTAGCCAAAATGTCTGTATTAAAATTATAGTAGATGAAAAGTTTCCTGTTTTTAATTGGTAAATGTTTTTCTTTTATATGCCCCTATTTTATATGTCAAAAAATAAATATAGTAAGAATATATTTATATACAGGCTGGTTATATAAAGAATTTAAATCTTTTGGCAAATCCCGTGTAATGCCTACTATCTTATTAAGGGGAGGGAAGTGTATAACTATTGGTGATGGAACTATTATAAGGAAAAATGTACATTTAACTGCTTGGGAGAGATATAATGGCGGAAATTATACCCCTGAGATTTTCATTGGTGATGATTGTTCCATTGGTGACGGTACCCATATAACAGCTATCAATAAAATAATTATAGGTAATCATGTTCGTTGTGGTAAAAATATTCTTATAACAGACAATGCTCATGGATCCTTTTCACCTACTGATTTAGAATTACCGCCACATAAACGTCCTTTGTATTCGAAGGGAGCTGTTGTTGTTGAAGATAATGTATGGATTGGTGAAAAGGCCTCTATTGTGTCTGGAGTCTGCATTGGTCGTAGTGCGATTATCGCAGCTAATTCAGTAGTGACGAAAGATGTTCCTTCGCATTCTCTGGTTGCAGGAGTGCCTGCGAAAATTATTAAAATACTAGAAAACTAATTATTTGTGTAATGGTATATGCTTAGTAGTAACGGTATATTATTTTTCAATATAGCACTATATATCACAACTTTTTTTATTTATCAGGCTAAAAATAAAAAAATTGATTTAGGAAGTTTCGCGCTACTTTTTTATGCGCTTATTGCTATTATATCATTTGATTTATTTAATTCTCCTTTCAGTAGTTTCTATCCTATGAAGGTATTTCCTTTTATCTTTTTGTATTTTAATTTGATGTTAATGTTATGGCCGTTATTAAAATTTAAAAAAGAAAACGTTCGTGAGATGATCGTATATGATAGCAAAGTATTAAAAAAATTGTCTATACTCATAATAATGGTCAGCTTCGCTACTTTTTTGGTTCAGTTATCCAAAATCTCTATCTCATCTTTATTTAGTTATGACGTTTTGTTGCAGAATTATGTGGACCAGCATGATGATTTAGAAAATTTAGAGGGGGGAGTAAATTACCTATCAATATTTCAGTTTATACTAAATGAATTCACTATACCATTATTAGTTTATTATCTTTTAAAAAAGGACAAATGGCTTGTTATTGGATTGTTAGTATGTGTTCTAATTACTATACTTCTAAATTTAACAAAAGGTTCCCGCTCTGGATTAGTCTCTATACTTATTAGTATTCCTTTTATTTTTTTGGTTTTCCAGGAAAAGTTTACAAAAAAATTAAAGAAACGTCTGCTTGTAGGAATTGCTGTGTTTTCGGGAGTAGTTTTAATAGGTTTTGCTTCCATAACTCTAGCACGTTTTGATGAAAATAGAAAAGATAATATTTTAGCGTATACTCTGGAAAGTTATTCTGGACAAAGTTTTTTGAATTTTAATAATTATGGATTAGATGCTAAAGGAATAAGATATGGAGATAGAGTGGCTCCGTTGGGAAGAAGAGTTTTAGGCATGAATACTTCTACTAATTATTATGAGAGGAGAGATAATTATCGGAATATGTTAATTGATGACTCTTATTTCATAACTTTTGTAGGAGATTTTACTTTGGATTTTGGTCCCATATTAGGAATGATTTTTCTTATTTTCTTTTCTGTAATTTTCAGACGTATTCTCAGGTTACGAGGCAACAGTTATTATTTTTCTCAAATTATTATTTTATATGTATTGTATGAGTGGTCTGTGTATGGATTTACTTTATGGCCCTATGCGGAAAAAGTTGGAAATTTAAAGTTAATAGTAATTTTCTTCGTTTATATATTATTAAAAAGAGAAGAAAAGAGAACGGTAAGGTTATTGAAATTTTCTACATCAAATAAATCAAGTTTAAATAAGTGAAAATATTATTATATGAAAAATGATTTGCAAGCTAGAGTAATAGCTATGTATCTCCCTCAATTTCACCCCATACCTGAGAATGATGAATGGTGGGGAAAAGGTTTTACTGAATGGACAAATGTAGCAAGAGCGAAACCTCTATTTAAAGGTCATTATCAACCTCATGTCCCTGCAGATCTGGGATTTTATGATCTAAGAGTTCCAGAAGTCAGAGAAGCACAAGCACAATTAGCACGTAAAGCAGGAATTGAAGGTTTTTGTTATTATCATTATTGGTTTGGAGCAGGAAATCAACTTCTCGAACGTCCCTTTAATGAAGTTTTAGAAAGTGGAAAACCTGATTTTCCTTTTTGTTTATGTTGGGCCAATCATGATTGGTCGAATAAATTATGGTCGGACGGTGGAATAGTAGTCAAAGAAGAGGTGTTAATGAAGCAAGTGTATGATGAGGATGATTATATAAAACATTTTGCATATGTACTTCCTGCTTTTAAGGACAAAAGATACATGAAAATAGATGGTAAACCTATATTTGTGATTTGGCATCCTTTTGATTTACCTGATACCAAGAGATTTATAAAGATATGGACAGAGTTGGCAAAGAAAAACGGATTAAAAGGGGTTTATTTTATTGGAAATCAGAATAATATGAGTTTTGATGATTACTCTTTTAAAATGTTCTTTGACAAGAAAAAAAGTAATTTAGCTCATGAAAAATATACTGCTGTTTTAGACGCTGGATTTGATGGAGTAAATTCGCGCGGTTTTTTTAGAGCAGAATTCTGTACAAGATCTCTTTTTGACTATGTAAAACGTTTGGCTTTTAGAAAAATTTTTAAGAAATATTCTTTATCTATTTGTAAACAATCAGAGGTTAATAAACACATTTTTGTACCCGAAGATAAATGGGAAAATGTATACCCCACCCTTTTCCCGAATTGGGATCACTCTCCAAGAAGTGGAAAAAGAGGAAGGATTTATGTAGGTAGTACTCCTGGACTATTTAAAGAACAGGTAAAGAATGTTCTTACTCTATTGGAGGGTAGACCAGAAGATCATAGAGTTCTTTTCCTTCAGGCCTGGAATGAATGGGGAGAGGGGAATCATATTGAACCAGATCTGAAATTTGGTCATGGCTATATAGATGCCTTATATGAAGCACTGACAGAGGGCAATAATTAAATAATTTTTTAAAATGAAAATATTAATAATTACCAGAGGGTTTCCTACACATAATGATCCTCAATGGGGTTGTTTTGAAGTGGATCAGGCGTTGGCTTTACAGTCATTAGGACATGATGTCGCCATGATTAGTGTAGATGGTAGGGTCCGTTTTTATTGGAGAAAATTAGGCAGTACTTATAAGACACATAAAGATATCCATACTTTTAATATTTTCTATTTTCCGACCGCAATTATTCGGCGTATAAATTATAAAATATCTCTTTTTCTTGAAAAGAAAATGCTTTTGAATTTATTTGAAAAATTACTAATGCAATGGGGTAGACCGGATATAATACATGCTCACTTTCTTCCTTGTATTTATAAAGGGGTGATATTAAAAGAAAAATATAACATTCCATTGGTCGGAACAGAACATTGGAGCGTTATTAATCATCTCAAATTACCTAAGTATGTTCAGTACTTAGGGAATTTATCTTATAAGAATGTAGATACTCTGATTTCTGTTTCAGATTCCCTTCGGAAACGTATTTTTGAAGTTTTCTCTTCTGATAGTATTATAGTTCATAATATGATAGGGGGGGGGAATTTATAAAAAATGATAAAATTTCATCACTACCAAATTCATCAGATAAAATAAAGTTTATAGGAGTGGGAAGTCTGATCAAACGAAAAGGTTTTGATATACTTATTAAAGCTTTTGAGGAGTCCGGTCTAAAAGATGTTGCAGAAGTCATTATTGTAGGAAATGGTCCTGAAAAAATTAGGTTGCAGAAACAAATAGATTCAGCGAATCTGCAACAAGTTATTAAACTTGTTGGGAAGAAAACCAAAAAAGAAATTACAGAACTTCTCTGTGGAAGCCATGTTTTCGTTTTTCCATCCAGAAATGAAAATTTTTCAGTTGCTGTACTTGAAGCTTTGTCTTTTGGGCTTCCTGTAGTTGCTACTGTATGTGGAGGCATAAAAGAATGTATTCAAAAAGATAATGGAATATTAGTAGCGGTAGATAATGTGTCTGATTTTGCGAAAGCTTTAAAAAAAGTACATGCAAATATTCATACGTTTGATAGAAAAAGTATTGCGGAGGATTGCCGGAAAAAATATTCTCCAACTGTAGTGGCACAGCAGATCACGGATATTTATCAATATACTATAAACTTAAAATCAGGCAATGTATAAGAAATTCTTTAAACGTTTTATTGATCTGTTTTTATCTGTTCTGTGTCTTCCTTTTATTTTATTGTTGATCATTTTTGTAGGATTGATCATCTATTTATCTGATCGTGGTCCTGTATTTTATACCGCACGAAGAATGGGAAAGGATGGTAAGCCCTTTGCTATGTATAAGTTTCGATCTATGAGAGTCAATGCTCCGGATCTTAGAAACGCGGATGGTTCGACGTATAATTCTGATTGCGATCCGAGAGTAACCGGAGTAGGGAAGATTCTGCGTAAGACAAGTATCGACGAATTGCCTCAACTCATCAATGTATTGATCGGGGATATGAGCTTTATTGGTCCGAGACCTTCACTGACCACAACTCCTTATTGTCAATATAATGATATCAGAAAGAAGCGTGTGTCTGTCAGACCAGGTATAACAGGGTATAGTCAAGCCTATTTCAGGAATTCGATATCTCAGGAACAGAAATTCCTCTATGACTGTGAATATGTAGATAAATTGAGCTTCGGGTTAGATGTGAAAATCATTTGTCGTACCGTAGCTTCTGTCATTAAAAGAAGTGATATATATAATGAGTAGACTATTGATTATAGGAGCTTCCATTCTCCAATTACCTGCCATTAAAAAGGCAAAAGAATTAGGACATTATGTGGCTGTGGCAGATCTGGATAGTAAAGCTATCGGAATAGAGTTTGCCGATGTATTTTATAATGTAAGCACAATTGATGTATCAGGTGTCACGGAGGCCGCAAGACATTTCAAGGCTGAAGGTATAATGACGTTGGCTACCGATATGCCCATGAGAGCTATAGCAGCTGCCACAACAGAGTTAAGTCTGCCGGGTATTTCCCCACAGACAGCTTTGAATGCTACAGATAAAGAAAAAATGATTGAGGCATTCAAGAGGTATTCTGTAGCTTCGCCTTGGTACTTTGTAGCAAATCACAGTGAGGATCTGAAAAAGATAGATGCGGATCTGGAATTTCCTTGTATAATGAAACCTGTGGATAGTGCAGGTAGTAGAGGAGTAGTGCTTGTCGAAGATCGGGAAAAATTGCATTCTGCTTACGAATACAGTGTTGCATATTCCAAACAGAAGAGTGTAATTATTGAAGAGTATATGTCCGGAAATGAGGTAAGTGTGGAGATAATAATAACAGATGGAAATCCTCATATACTTGCAGTTACAGATAAATTAACAACAGGAGTTCCTCATTTTGTGGAGATGGGTCATAGTCAGCAATCCCAACTACCTTCTGAAGATATAGATGCTATCAAACAACTTGCGTGCTCAGCTGTCAGAGCCATTGGAATAAACACCGGGCCGGCACATGTAGAAATTATGCTGACTCCTGATGGACCAAAACTGATCGAATTGGGTGCGAGAATGGGAGGAGACTGTATCACTACCCATCTGGTTCCTTTATCTACAGGAATCGATATGATAAAAGCTACTATAGATCTATGTTTAGGAATGTCTCCTGATATAACTCCTCGCTATAATAGAGGGAGTGCTATCCGTTTTTTTAATCCTTTATCCACAGGTACAATAACTTCTGTACAGGGAGTTGAAAAAGCAAGAACAATATCTGGTATCAAAGAGCTGGTATTTACAAAGGAATTAGGTCAGGAAGTAGATAACATTCGTAACAGTACAGATCGCGTAGGATATGTAATTTCACAAAGTGAAGATGCGATTATGGCAGTAGAGCTATGTGAAAAAGCAATAAAAGAAATAACTATAAAAATAGAATAACAGGATGGACACTACAAATAAAAAACTACTGGTATTAGGAGCCGGTAGAGGGCACTTAGGGTTGATGAGAACTGCTAAAAAATGGGAGTTTATACGGTGGTGACAAGTTTGACAGATAATTATCCCTGTATCCCCTTGGCTGATAAAATATACAGAGCTGATATTTTGAATCCTCAGGATATATTTGCTGTAGCAGAAAAGGAGAATGTAGACGGTGTTATAATCTGCTGTTCGGATACAGGGTTACATTCGGTTGGGTATGTCTGTGATCAATTGAACCTGGTTGGGTTGACAGAAAAGTCTGCTGAGATGTCATCTGATAAACTGTTGATGAAGGAATCTTTAATGAATAAAGGGGTACGCACAGCCAGATTTAAAAAAGTGAAAGATCATAAAGAACTTGCAAATCTAGCAAAAGAATTAGAGCTTCCTTTGATTGTTAAAGCAACGGATCTACAAGGCAGTAAGGGGATCTATATTGTAAAAGATATAGAGCAGCTTGAAAGTGCTTTTGAGAAAGCAATGAATGATACCAGGCGTACATATTGTATTGTTGAAGAATATATTGAAGGGAGAGAATTTGGAGCACAATCGTTTGTCTATAATAATGAAGTCCTCTTTGTATTACCACATGGGGATGAAATCATAGTTCGTAATACAGCCGTTCCGGTAGGACATTATCTACCTTATGAAATTGACAGCAATTTGCAGAAAGACATTATAGAACAGGCTACACGTGCTATTGAAGCATTGGGCTTGAATAACTGTGCCGTGAATATTGATTTTATTGAAAAAGAAGGTAAAGCATATATTATTGAATTGACTGGTAGGGCAGGAGCTAATTGTCTTACTGAGCTTACAAGCAATTATTTTGGAATTGATTATTATGAGATGATATTAACTATGGCTTTAGGAGGAGATCCGCGGGAGATTTTTGACCAGAGACGTGTAGTTCCTAAAGCCAGTTTATCTAAAATGATCATATCGGACAGGGTGGGAAAAGTCAGCTCTATACATGTTCCGGAAAGAATCGGGGATACTGCTTTTGAATTGTTTATAGAAGTGGGCAGCGAAGTCAGATCTTTTACTAATAGCAATGATGTGATCGGGCAGGTGATTACCATTGGTGACTCTATGCAAGATTGTCATGAAAAGTTGAATGCTTTCCTGGATGAATTTAGCGTGACGTTTGAGTAATAGATGTAAAATAAAGTCAAATATAATATCATGAATATTCCATTTTCACCACCTTATATCGATGAGGAGGTTATAGAAGAAGTCCTTCATACATTAAAATCCGGATGGATCACGTCGGGACCTAAAGTAAAAGCGCTGGAGGAAGAGATAAAATTATTGTGTGGCGCACAAGAAGTTTTATGTGTAAATTCCTGGACTTCAGGGGCCATAATGATGCTTCGTTGGCTCGGGCTTACTAAGGACGATGAGGTGATTATTCCTGCTTATACATATTCCGCTACTGCTTTGGCCGTATTACATGCCGGTGGTACTCCTGTCATGGTAGATTCCTGTGAAGATTTTAATATTTCTGTACAGGCTATAAGAGATGCAATTACGGAAAATACAAAGGCCATTATTGGTGTCGATTTCGGGGGGTATCCATGCGATTATAAAGAAATTATGGATCTGGTGACGGAAGAGGAGATACTCAGGAAATTTAATCCGAATTCCCCTGTTCAGGGGACATTAGGTCGCATATTGGTTCTCAATGATGCTGCCCATTCTTTAGGAGCAAGTTATGACGGTTGTAAAAAAACAGGAAGTGAGACAGACATAACTATCTTTTCTTTACATGCTGTGAAGAATGTTACCACAGCAGAGGGAGGAGCCATTTGTTTAAACTTACCGGAAACGTTTGATAATGTAGTATTGTATCGTGAATTAAAGATGATGAGTTTAAATTGTCAGACCAAAGATGCATTTACGAAAACAAAAGTCGGAGGTTGGCGGTACGATATAACAGGGCTGGGTATGAAAATAAATATGGCTGATGTGAATGCTGCTATAGGATTGGCCCAAATCCGTAAATATCCGGAATTGCTGAAAGAAAGAAAGCGTATATTTAAGGCCTATAATGATGCTTTTTCTAAGTGTGAGTGGGCTGTATTGCCACCGTATAATAGAAATCAAAAAGAATCTTCTTATCATATATACGCACTGAGAATCAGAAATTTCACGGAAGAGCAACGAGATCGGATGATAGACGAAATTTCTAAAAAAGGGGTTGCGGTAAATGTTCACTTTATTCCTATGCCGATGCTGACACTGTTTCACTCAATGGGGTACGATATTAATAAATATCCTTAGGCATATAATAATTATAAGTGTGAAATTTCACTGCCCATATACCCTCAACTTAATCAGGAACAGGTCGATTATATTATAAAGAGTGTATGTGAAGCGTATAACTTTGTAATTAAAGACTAATGGAGTATAAAAACGATTTTGATGAATCAGTCAAAAACAATTTATTTCTTTTTATAGAATAGCGTCTGTTCATACGGACTCTGGTCTTAAAAAAATCCGGACTTTTTTATGTCCGGATTTTTTGCGTTTATACCTTTTATATATAGGTATATTTTTTAGGTTTAGCAAGATTTTACCTATTTGCATTCTTTTCCTGTATTATTTGGTGAAAAAATAAAAATGGCTTGATCTGTATGTGTTCAAATGGGAGTTGATTTCTTTAATCATTATTTGGAGACGCATATTCTGTCGAATCTATCAACGCATATATTTGTTTTATCATCTTTGATAAATTAGTAACAATCTATAAACCATAAATTTGTTTTCGTTTTTTTGCAAAAGTAATAAAGGCTATATTTACCGTGTGAAAGTTTTTTGTTTTTCTATTACAAAGATTACATCAGAATAAGGTCAAAAACAAATATGATATTTTTTTGTTTTTATTTGTGAATAAACGGTTTAAATAACTGAGGAAAATGAGTCTTATTTATTGCTTTTATCTATGTCTGAATTAAATTCTTATAAATAATAGCATATGGAAAGCTGACTATGCATTTTTATGTATATGCAAAGATCAACCTATAAGCTTATTTATTATCATACATATTATTTTTCAGTTTATATTTCCTGTAAATACTTAAAAGTCGGATGTAAAACAGATAAGGAGAGTCTAAAATGAAACTTATAGAAACTACATTGGATGGGGTTGTTATTCTTGAACCTCGTGTCTTTAAAGATGATCAGAATTTCTTTTTCGAATCATTTTCTCAAAAAGAATTTGAAGAGAAAGTCTGTAAAACAGTATTTGTACAGGAAAATGAGTTAAGGGCTGGATATGGTATGATCAGTGGCCTGCATTTTCAGAAAATTCCTTTTTGTCAGAGTAGACTGGTACGTGTGCTGGAAGGTATTATACAGTATGTTGCCGTAGATTTACGTAAAGGGTCACTTAATTTTGGAGAATATATATCTGTAGAATTAACTGCCGAAAATTATAGACAGATATTTGTTCCCCGGGGTTTTGCTTATGGTTTTGCGATACTTAGTGAGCAGGCTGTATTACAATATAAAAGTGATAATCCGTATGCACCTGCTTACGAAGGTGCTTTGGCGTGGAATGATCCTTCCATAGATATAAAATGGCAGATTCCTGCTGAGAAAACCATTTTATCTTATAAGGATAGTGACTCTCCGACATTGAATCAATTGAATTGGTATTTTAGTCATCGTGAGATATTATATTGATCTGAATTATTCCCTGACATAGAATTGATCGTTCAGGAAAAAGTGTTTTCTGTTTTTCTATGAGACATATATAATATATATGGTATTTCCAATATGTATCAGTCTTATGAAAAAGTATTTTCCCCTGTATCTTTGACAGCATTTATACTTCCGGGATTTTTTGTTGCAGCAACCTTGTAATGAAATTGGAATGTATTGTAAGTGTGGATGGTCATATAGCCGGATAATTGATAAAATTATCCGGTTTTTTTATGCCAAAGAATAAAATATATATAGCGATATGAATAAGACAAATTTTTATTAAATAGAATGGGCTTCATTTGTGTTCCTGTATAGTGCTGAATATTATTCAGATGTTATACAGGAATTTTTGTTTATAAATATTTTTTAATTATACAAAACAAATGTTGTGATTATTTGTTTTGTATATACGTGATATTAGCAAATATCCTAAAATTTAATATGTTATTTACCTGACGACATCAGAGAAATAGAATGAAAACAGGACATTTTTTAATATCCCTGGATTTTGAATTGCTTTGGGGATTGGCAGGATGGGACAAGTCGAAGATCAGCAACTATCTGCCTTGCATACAAAATGCTGTTTCGGCTCTATCCGGAATTCTTCTGATCTTTGAAAAGTATGAAATGAAATGCAATATCGCCTCTGTCGGAGGGATGGATTTTCGGAGTTTAGGAGAATTTTTAGCTTCGGCTCCCTCTGTACGGCCCTCTTATAAGTATAGGCTGGTTTCTTCTTATGACTCTTTCTTGAAGGAAGTCGGAAGAAACTATAGAGGAGATCTTTTGTTTTGTCCGGATACGATACACAGGTTGAGCCAGATGGAAAATGTACAGCTCGCTACTCATACCTTTTCTCATTATTATTGTATGGAAAAAGGACAAACCAGTGAACAGTTCAGAGAAGATCTGAAAGTCGCACTGGCTGTATTTTACAAGAGAGGAATTAAAATAGAAACTATTGTATTTCCCGGAAATCAGATCTCTGATCCATATTTAAAAGTTTGCGCGGAGGAAGGTCTGACCCATTTCCGGGGAAACTTACAGAATGTATTGTGTAAACCGGATAAGATGGGAAAACGATTTACTATAAAAGCAGCTCTTCGTCTGGTAGATACCTATTTGAATATTACCGGAACAAACTGTTATTCTTTATCTTCTGTGCAAGGTAAATATCTGAAGAATGTACCGGGTAGCCGTTTTTTTACGCCCATATTCGGGTACATTCTCTTTTCTTGAATCTTTGAAGCTCCGAAGGGTAAAAAATAGTATGAGCTATGCAGCCAGGAACGGGAAGATATTCCATTTATGGTGGCATCCTCATAATTTCGGAAGGTTTACGGAGCAGAATCTGAGACAGCTGGATGAGATATGTAGGCACTTTAGTTATCTGCAACGTAGATATGGTTATACAAGTTCGTTTATTTCGGAATTGTAAGAGGTTGAGTTGGGTCGTCCGTTTCTTTTCAGGTGCAAGTATGAGATGCAAATACGAGACGCAAATATGCGTCTCTACGATCCCTGTCATTGTCTCAGAAATAGAAGAGTAGAACTGAAAATAGCCTGAATGAATAGAGAAGATAGCAAAGTTTGAATTAACTCTGATTTTGTGTATGAATAAAAATATACTTCATGTAGTAAATGTTTTTTTGTTATTCCCTATTTCCTGGGGGGGGACAACTTTCTTTTTTCTCTGAAAAAGGATATAACATTCATCTGATCTGTAGTTCTTCTAAGGAGTTCGTTGAATATGTGAAAAAGCAGCGGTTTTTCTTTAAGGAGATACCTATTCTCAGAAAGATCTCCGTTTTCAGAGATCTTTATTCTGTATTTGAAATAGTAAGATATATTAAAGTAAACAGGATAGATATTGTTTTCGGACACACTCCAAAGGGTGCTTTATTGTCTATGATCGCTGCTTATTTTATGCAAGTTCCGGTAAGGATCTATTTCAGACACGGTCTGGTATATGAAACCTCTGTCGGGTTCAAGAGAAGATTGCTGAAAGGAATAGATCGCATCACAGCTTTTCTTTCTACCAAAGTAATATGTGTAAGTCCTTCGGTTTATCAGCAGAGTTTAGCAGACAAATTGAACAGTAAAAAAAAGCAGCTGATGTTATTTAACGGAAGCTGTAACGGTATTGATACGGAACGTTTTTGTCAGGCAAGATTTTCCGGGAGAAAGAAAAAGCAGATCAGAAAGAAATATAATATCGATGAATCTGCTATAGTGATTGGCTATACCGGTCGGTTAGTAAAAGATAAAGGGATCATAGAGCTGGTACGATGTTTTGAACAACTTATTCTGGTACATGATCACATCTATTTGTTATTGGTAGGGATGTTTGAAGAAAGAGATAAGCTACCGGCAAATATAATTTCTCTGATCCAAAAATCTCCTCGCATCATTTGTACCGGCTATGTGAATCACAGGGAAATAGAACTGTATTATAGTATGATGGATATTTTTGTTTTACCTTCTTATCGGGAAGGTTTACCTACTTCTGTCCTGGAAGCCTCTTCGATGGAACTTCCTGTATTAACCACTCGGGTGACTGGCTGTAGAGATTCTATTATAGAAAATGTGACCGGTTTTTTTATAGATCATACAGAGGATAGCTTGACTCATCATATGAATTGTTTGATCCGGGATCCTTCTCTGAGGAAGCAATTGGGGCGGAACGGTCGTCAATTTGTGGTCGAGAAGTTTGATCAGAAAATTATATGGAGTGAGATGGAACAACTTTATTTATAGTGGATACTCACACTAAGTCGGTTTTTTGTCATACCTTTTAATATTATAAGTAAAATACAGAAAGTTTACTTGGGTAAATTCCCGAATATTCCTTTGGTTCCCTGGTATTTGATGCTATCACTGGCCCTTACCTCTCTTTTTCTGTATCCAAACCGGATACAAATCTGTTATCTCTTTGGAACTATGTGCAAGTAATTATATACCAGAGTATTATATACCTTTGCAGAGAAATAGCAAACCGGATAAATTACATGGTGAAATAGGAAAAGAATATTCAGGCCATCCTGCATATTTTTACTTGTGCAGCGAAAATACGCCTGCGACAAACCAATAAATGTCACGGATACGGATAATGGGATCTGAATCAGAACACTATGGGATTGTTACGTGTGTGTATGGACATGACAGATGGTTCTCAATGTCCGGATCGTAATTCAATTCTGAAAAAGATATCTTGACTAAGTTTAGTTAATGTTTAAAATAAGTTGGCTTAATTTTAAACAATAGCTGAATCATTTTGTTAATAGTAGGAAGTAAAAGAATTTATACAGACATTCCTTGATACAGTCTGTAATATAAGTAATATATTCTAAATTCTGAGCCAGACAGCATGTCTCGTTCAATTCGCGAAGCGTATCCTTTTCTCTCCTTTTAAAGATGAATTTTATTATTTAAATGGTTGATAATCAAAAATATTGGTTTGTGGCTTGTACTCCCCGGAATCAGGAATTAACTATTCGGGATACCCTGGTGAAAATGGGTATAGAGCATTTTCTTCCTACTCAGATCGTAGTACGGCAACTGAAGTACAGGAAGAAAAAAGTGGAAGTCCCTGTTATAAAGAATCTGATATTTATACGTGATTCCAAATGGCACGCATGTGAGATAGCCAATGATTTCGGAGTAAATATTTTTTATATACATGACCGGTGTACCCGGAGTATGCTTATCGTTCCGGACAAGCAGATGAAAGATTTTATGTTCGTAATGGACCTGGATCCGAATAAGATACAATTTGATAATGATATCTTTAGAGTAGGTACCAAAGTGCAGGTTATTAAGGGTGACCTCAGTGGTGTAGAAGGTGAATTGTTGAGCATCCCTAATAAGGCATATGTCATGATCCGTATACCGCAGGTACTTACCGCCAGTTTCAAGGTCCCTAAAAGTTATCTGCGTATTGTTTCCGGATAAATCCTTAGGATTCTCTCCGGAAAATTCCGTAAAAAGATTTTCTTCTTACTCCGTGAAGCCAGTAGCAGTTATTTGGGGTATCCATCCTCCTCTCTCCCTGCCAAATGTGTCGCGGGTAAGGTACTACAGCAGTATTGCCATGTGGATAGGTTGAACGTAGAGTCTACTGTCGCTCCATATAAAGTTTTAAACCATCTCCCTTTATCACAAGGTCTGTGAGAAAATAGATATTACACTCTTCCTCATTGCTCATACAGCATTCAGGAATTTCTTTTACCGGAAAGATGAAGGGATCCTGGATTTTTACGGAAAAAAAGAATTTGTTTTTATCTGACTACGTCGAATACAAAATTTTTAAGTCCTGAGTCCTGACTCCGTCGGATCTCTCTGTTTTCAGTAAGACAACTAACGGCCGTTGGGGGTAACAGTGAACTATTCGAGGCAAAAAAAGAGGGAGATGAGAAAAAATGCCAAGGGATTTTCTATCCTATATAATCTCTGTATAACTAACTATTTGTTTGTAGTATAATATGTCTTTTAAAAAGGCTCAGGCCAGTCAACTTCAGAAAAAGGTTTTTGAACTGTACCGCATGGGTGAACAGGAGACCCCTCTTTATTTTGAAGAGTATTGCCGGTTAAGTAAGGAGATCTTTGACCTTTCAGAGGATCTTTTTTCATACCGGGGCAGTACCTCTGAAGAGGAGGCACTACTTTGTGTAGCTCTGTTGATGGGGTATACGATTACAGTCTATAATTACGGAGATAAAGAAGAGAAAAAACAAGAGATCCTCAGAAGAGCCCTGGAGTTGTGGGAGAATTTACCGGATGGATTGTTGAAATGCCAGTTGTTGACCTATTGTTACGGTGAAGTTTTTGAAGCAGAACTGGCCAGAGAGGCCTGGCGCATCATCCGGTCCTGGCAAGGACGGGAGTTAAGTGAGGAGGAAAAATGGATACGGGAAACCCTCGAACGCATGGAGTCCCATCCTTATCCGGCGGCTTATATAGAGAATTGATATATATTATGTATGTGAATCTATGAAAGGAATCGTTTTGGCTGGTGGTTCGGGTACCCGTCTGTATCCTGTCACAAAAGGGGTCAGTAAGCAATTGTTGCCGGTTTTCGACAAACCGATGGTCTATTATCCGATCTCTGTATTGATGCTGGCGGGTATCCGGGAGATATTGATCATTTCTACTCCTAACGATCTGCCTGCTTTCCGGCGTTTGCTGGGAGACGGTTCGGACTATGGGTTACGCTTGGAATATGCCGAGCAGCCTTCGCCCGACGGATTGGCACAAGCTTTTCTGATCGGAGAGGAGTTTATCGGAAAGGACACGGTGTGTCTGGTACTGGGAGATAATATATTCTATGGACAGAGTTTTACACGGATGTTGAGGGAAGCCGTACGAAGTGCGACCCGGGAGAACAAGGCTACTATTTTCGGATATTGGGTTTCCGATCCGGAAAGGTATGGAGTAGTGGAGTTTGATGCAAACGGGAAAGCCATTCATATAGAGGAAAAACCGCTACATCCCCGATCCAATTATGCGGTGGTGGGGCTGTATTTCTATCCGAACCGTGTGGTAGAAGTAGCCCGGAGTGTGAAGCCTTCGGCGCGGGGCGAACTGGAGATCACATCTGTCAATCAGGTTTTTCTTGAAAGAGGAGAACTACAGGTACAATTGCTGGGTCGTGGATTTGCCTGGTTAGATACCGGTACACATGACTCCCTGAGTGAGGCCTCTACATTTATTGAAGTCATTGAAAAACGGCAGGGGCTGAAGGTTGCCTGTCTGGAAGCCATTGCCTATCAGCAAGGCTGGATCACTTCGGAAAAGTTAGGGGAGATATGCCATTCTTTGGCGAACAATCCGTATGGACATTATCTGGAGAAAATCATACAGGAACAGAAAGATACGATAGGATAATGCAAGTAGCCTGGCCTCATTGGTCTTCCTGTATGAAAAATAAGTAGAGAACATGACAGAATCTCTGAAGAGCAAAACGTACAAAGGAGCTTCCTGGAGTTTTATAGATAATATCGTGCTTCTGGGAGCCAACTTTGTGACAGGAATTGTCCTAGCGCGTTTGTTGACTCCGGCAGAGTTTGGTATCGTCGGGCTCATCACGGTATTTCTGGCCGTATCCACCAGTCTGGTAGATAGCGGATTCAGTCAGGCCCTGATCAATAAACAGGACCTTACGGATGTAGATTGCGATACGGTATTTGTTTTCAATCTGTTGGTTTCGGCTTCATTGGTCATTCTGTTGATCGTGGTATCGCCGTGGCTGGCATCTTATTATGGGCAGCCACTTCTGAACCCGGTGATGAAAGTGATGAGTTCTATTCTGGTGATCAACGGGCTTTCCTTAGTCCATCGTACCCTGTTGATCAAGAAGATCGATTTCAAAAAACAGGCCATTGTCTCCTTTGTTTCTTCCGTAATGGGCGGGATCATTGGTATTGTAATGGCTTACAGAGGATATGGAGTGTGGAGCCTGGTAGCGCTGAATATTTCCAGGCAATTCCTGGTCACCTGCCTGATGTACGTTCTGGTAAAATGGAAACCTCACCTGCGCTTTTCTATACAAAGTTTCAAAGGATTGTTCCGTTACGGATTTAATCTGTTGTTGTCCGGTCTGATCTTCACTCTATCTAAGAACATCTATTACCATGTCATTGGAAAATATTATTCGGCAGCCAGTCTGGGACAATATGCAAGAGCCGAGCAATTCAATAACATCGGTACTACAAATCTTACCAGCATTGTGCAACGAGTCTCTTTTCCGGTATTGAGCGCGGTGACAGACAGTGATCAGATGGAGATCATATACCGCAAGGTCATTCTCAATACCTGCCTGCTTGCTTTCCCTTTTATTCTGGGAGTAGCAGCCATCGCTTCTCCTTTGGTCTTGTTACTGATCGGAGAGCAGTGGCGGGACGCGGCCTGGATGTTGCGCCTGTTAAGTCTGGCAGGCTTGTTTCATCCGTTGATCAATCTGAACCTGAGTTTAGTGAAGGTAAAAAGCTGTACCGATCTTTACCTGCGTCTGGAGTTTCTGAGAAACGTGGTACTCCTGATCCCTTCTGTGGCATCCGGGTTGCTGTTTGGCGTCCGGGTCATGCTCATTGTGAATATAGGGGTGGCAGCGGTCGCTTATCTGGTAAATGCTTCGTGTTCCGGTAAACTGAGCCGGTATACGTTGAGAAGGCAGTTGAGAGATCTGGCACCTGTACTTCTGGTCTCCGCCGGAATTTCGGGAGTGATCTCTCTGTATACTTTTTTTGTGGGTTCCCTGCTCTTGTGTCTCTTTCTGCAGGTGACAACCGCTGTCGGATTGTATATCCTCCTCTATGAGATGCTGCGATTCCCTGTCTATCTCGAGATCAGGAATGAAATAATGAAGATGATAAAATGAGAATGTTGTTTTTGATCTTTCAGGATCTGAAAGAGTCACACGGAATAAATAATAAAATAATATACCAGTACGAAGCGTTCCGGGATTGGGGGATGGATATCGATCTGTGTTCCCTGAACCCGGATGAGACGGGCAGGAGGAACTATGTGGTCAGAGACCGTATACTGGGTAGCATCGGGTGCGGACCATTGTCGCGGTTGCGCTTCTTCGCAGACTACCGGGGGATCTATGATTTCATCCGGGAGCAGGAGATAAAAGTCATCTACATACGCTATACTCATTTCGCGAATCCATTCTTTCTTTCTTTTCTGAAAAAGCTGAAAAAACGTGGGGTACGGATCTTTGTAGAAATCCCTACCTACCCGTATGACGGGGAGTTGAAGGTCTCCACGTTCCTGAGCCGGATGAAGAAACGCGTAGAGCATATTTACCGGGATCGTTTTCACAACTATGTAGACAGGATCGTTACGTTCTCTGACGATGAGATAATTTTCGGAACACCTACTGTACGCATCTCCAATGGGGTGGATTTCAGTAAAATACCATTGAAGCGTTCTGCCGGAGAAAAAGGAGTATTCAATCTGTTGGGGGTGGCAAGTATGGCTGCATGGCATGGATTTGACAGGATCATAGATGGGATGTATGCGTACTACAGAAAGGGTGGAAAAGAGCAGATACACTTTTACATTGTCGGTGGCGGGGAGCAGGAGATCATAGATCTGTATAAAAGAAAAATAGAGACATACGGCCTGTCGGCGTATGTGCACCTGTCCGGGCCGGCTTCCGGAAAAGTCCTGGATGAATATTTCGATAAGGCTCATCTGGCCATTGGATCTATCGGAGGCCATCGGAAAAATGTATTTCAGTCGAAACCTCTGAAAAATGTAGAATATGCAGCGCGGGGTATTCCTTTTGTCTATTCCATCAGGAACGGTGATTTTGACCACCAACCCTATATCAAAAGAATTCCTATGGACGATTCCGCGGTATCTATGGAAGAACTGCTGGCTTTTTATCGTTCTGCCGTATGGTCACCGGCAGAGATCAGGAAAAGTGTAGAACCCAGGCTTTCCTGGTATCATCAGATGGGAATTGTACTGAAAGAGCTGCCCGGAATAGTAAAATAATTGCTATGAGTATTTCCCTGGCGATCATGCTTTGTGTGATCTCTTGCATACTGATCTTCTCGAAAAAAAAGATCCTTGCTTTCGGATTGGTAGGGGTGTATTGTGTGTTCATTATGAACAGGTCGATGAGTGTACCTGATACGGTTCCGTACGCGGAGTTTTTTACAGAATTGCAGAGTGGCAACTTCATCAGTCTGGATTACTATTATTTCGAACCGGGTTTCCAGGCTTATACGCATCTGATGAAACTGCTCTTCAGGGGGCAGCTGAATTTCTATTTCGCCTCTATTGTATTGACAAATGTAGGGCTGATCATGTGGACTGCCAGAAGATATACCGGGCAGCGTCCGGATACATTCAATTTTATCCTGCTTCTGACCCTCTATTTCGCTTTTTTCGGCTACTACTACAATGCCATTGTTCTGCGGGCGGGTATAGCCATTTCTTTGCTGCTTGCCGCCGCGGCAGTCTTATACAAAAAGAAGTTGACCACGAAACAACTCCTGCTGGGGATAGGTCTCTGTCTGCTTGCATGGACTTTCCATATATCCTCGGTAATTGGTATAGTAGCCTTGTGGATCATGCGGTACAGTAAGAAACCGACTACTTCCTCTTACCTGTTGTTGTGGCTCATCATTTTCACTCTTTTCTTTACCGGGTTCAGCAGTTGGTTACTCACTTCCGTATCGAGATATCTGATTGACAACATTCACCTGCTGGAGGGTACTACCTTCCAGAAATTGCTGTACTATGTGGAGGAGCTGATGGATATAAAATATATTTTGCCTTATCGGGTAGCCTTCCAGGTATTCGCAGGTCTTTTTCTGATATTTCCACCTGTCAGAATGTCGCTGGTGTACTACAAATGGCTGAATGTCTACTTTTTCGGTCTGTTTGTGACGGCTCTGTTCTGCTCTGTCGAACAGTTGGCCCGCATCACGGATTTCTTTCTGGTCTATTCGGTATTTCTTTTCTGGGCCTATTTCAGGGAAGTGGTCAGATGCAGTGTTCCTTATTTTACTTTGTTCGTAGGGGTAGCTTTCTCTCAATTGATTTTTGTCTTCAGAATTATAAATAAATGAAAAAGATCACAGTGATTATTGTCACTTACAATTCTCAGAAAGACATCTATGATTGTCTGGAGGCTCTGTATCGGTGCAACGATATCGGAGATCAGCTGGAGGTAATTGTGGTAGACAATCATAGCGAAGGAGCAGAAGCCATGTTCGGACGGATCTCCCGGGAGTATCCCGGAGTTCTGCTGATCAGCAACCCGGAAAATCTGGGTTATGGTCATGGAAATAACATCGGTATCCGGAATTGCCACGCGCCTTACATGGTCATCATGAACCCGGATGTGCGGCTGGTGGAACCGATATTCGCAGCATTATGGGCAGCATTTGAACAGAAACAAGTAGACCTGATCGGTATGAAGCAATGTGAGCGTGCAGACAGGGCGGGACAATCGTTCCTGATGCTATATCCTTCTTGTTTCAACCTGTTCCTTCACAAGTTCTGTATCAGGACCGACCTGTTCCTGAAACGGAAATTCTGTTTCAGCGGTGCTTGTTTCGCTTTCCGGAAAGAGAGCCTTGAGGCAATCGGCCTGTTCGACGAGAAGATATTCCTGTACGGGGAAGAGAGATATATCCATCTGCAATTGTTGAAGATGGGCCGGTCGCGTATCTATTACCATCCTGAGTTGAGATACATACATCCTGTACACGAGCGCGCTTTCTCAGAGAGAGAGGTCAGACAGGGACTGAGATCGTACCAGTATACCCTTCGTAAAATGGGATTGAACTATGACAAACGTATGAGAAAATTCAGGAATATGTATAGGCTGCTGTATGTACGTTCTCTGCTCGCGGGGCACAGGAACGAGGCGGATCATTACAGAACAGTTGTAAAAATAATCAATGAAAACAGATAATATGGAACACATGAAGATCGCGGTCATTGGCCTGGGATATGTCGGATTGCCTCTGGCAAGGCTTTTTTCAACGAAATTCCCGACAGTCGGATTTGATCTGAACCACGAGCGGGTGGAGCAACTGATGAAGGGGACGGATGTCACCCGTGAAGTCGACGACACCTTGTTGCAACAAGCCATTGAGAATGGTTTTGTCTGTACTACGGAGCTGGAAGACCTGGCAGATTGTAATTTCTATGTAATAGCCGTCCCTACACCTGTAGATATAAATAACAGGCCCGTACTCACTCCTCTGATCAAAGCCAGCGAAACGGTAGCCCGGGTGATTAAGAAAGGAGATGTAGTTGTGTATGAATCTACGGTATATCCGGGAGTTACGGAAGAAGAATGTCTGCCGGTAATTGAGGCACACTCCGGATTGAAGTACAATGTCGATTTTTTCGCGGGCTACAGTCCGGAGCGTATCAATCCGGGTGATAAAGAGCATACCGTGGAGAAGATTGTCAAAGTGACCTCCGGATCTACCGAAGAGATCGCCGATCTGGTAGACGGAGTATACAATGCCGTGTTGGAAAATGGTACGCACAAGGCATCCTGTATACGTGTGGCAGAGGCTTCCAAGATCACAGAGAATGCTCAGCGTGATGTGAATATCGCGTTTATGAATGAGCTGGCAAAGATATTCAACGCGATGGATATCGATACACAGGAGGTTATAGATGCCGCTTCTACAAAATGGAACTTCATCCGTCTGAGGCCCGGATTGGTGGGGGGGCACTGCATCAGTGTAGACCCCTATTACCTGATTCAGAAAGCCCAGGTCTACGGTGTATTGCCCTATCTGATATCAGATGCCCGCAGGCTCAATGACGGGATGGGAGAATACGTAGGTGAACAGGTCATCAAACTGCTAAATAAGAAAGGGGTCCTGGTCAAAGACGCGAAGATCCTGATCCTGGGAGTCACATTCAAAGAGAATTGTCCGGATATCCGTAATACAAAGGTAGTGGATATCTATACTACTTTCAAAGAATATACCTCTTTCATCAAAGTAGTAGATCCGCACGCCAAGGCCGCGGAAGTATGGGAAGAGTACCATGTGGTAACACATCCGGAGCTGACGGAGGCAGATAAGGGGGCGTTCGATGCCGTGGTGTTGTGTGTGGCCCATGATGAATTTAAAGAGTTAAAATTAAGAGATCTGCTCAGATCCGAACAGGGTGTAGTCTATGATGTCAAAGGAGTATTGGACAAAGCGATGGTCGACGGTCGTCTGTGATCCGGAACATCCGGACTGTTTGTTTCTTATATACGGATCTGTATACATAGTGTAGAGTATGGAAGATAAAACTTGTTGCATCTTTAACATAGCGGTCCATTACAGGGCACCGATCTATACCCTGATGGACCGGAAACTGAATTGTGATTTTTATTTTGGGGATCGGGTAAATACCAAACTCAAAAAAATGGATTACGCTTCCCTGAAAGGATTCAGGAAGGAACTCCCCAATATCTATTTTTCTCAGAATGTGTACTGGCAGAAAGGCGTGGTACCTCTTCTGTTCAGGAAGCAATATTCCGTGTATATATTGACGGGCGATCTTCACAGCCTTTCGAACTGGGTCTTTATGGTATTGGGCTTTTTCAGCCGGAAAAAGATCGGCCTGTGGACACACGGTTGGTATGGGAAGGAAGGAAGAGTAAAGAAGTTTTTCAAAAGGATCTACTTCGGATTGGCAGATATGACCTTCCTGTATGGGAATTATGCCCGGAACGGAATGATAGCAAACGGGTTCGACGGAAAGAAGTTGTATTGCGTATATAACTCTTTAGACTATGACCGGCAGACGGAGATCCGAAAAGGTCTTTCCTATTCTTCGTTATATAAAGAGCATTTCAGAAATGAGTTCCCTGTGATTATATACGTGGGTCGTATTCAGGAAAATAAGAGATTGGATATTCTTTTTGCAGCTCTGGCTGAGTTGAAAGAGAAAGGCAGGAACTACAACGTGATGCTGGTAGGAGAAGATGTGGAGAAAACGGGACTTGCCGGCTCCATAGATCCGGATATGCGAAAAAATGTGTGGTTCTACGGGCCTTGTTACGAGGAGAAGGCACTTGCTGATCTGATCTATAACGCAGACCTCTGTGTCTCTCCGGGCAACGTGGGGCTCACGGCCATCCATGCCTTCACCTATGGTTGTCCCGTTATTACACAAGACAATTATTGCAACCAGGGACCGGAGTTTGAAGTGATCACTACCGGTGTCACCGGAGACTTTTTCCGGGAAAATGATGCACACGATCTGGCGGATAAGATACTGAAATGGACAGAGACCATGCAGGGAAAGAGAGAAACGATCCGACAGCGATGTTTCGAACAGATCGAAAACAAATACAATCCTCATTATCAGATAGAGGTAATCAAAAAGGCACTTTCCGGTCAGCCGGAGATGTCATAAGACAGTCAGATAATCCGTACGAAGAGTTTGCAAATGAGCAGAAAGATACTTCAGATCAATGTAACTGCCAATACCGGCTCTACCGGGCAGATTGCGGAAGAGATCGGGCATTTGGTACTGGCTGCCGGATGGAAAAGCTACATTGCTTACGGGCGCGCGGCCCGGTCCAGCCGTTCGGATCTGGTGAAGATCGGTAGTCCGGCAGATAACCTGTGGCACGGTCTGCAATCCCGGTTACTGGATCGTCAGGGATTGGGTTCCCGGTTGGCTACGGACAAACTGATCCGGACGATCGGGAGCATCGGCCCGGACCTGATCCATCTGCACAACATTCACGGATATTATCTGAACTACAAGATACTTTTCAACTACTTGTCCCGTAAAGATATACCGGTGGTCTGGACGTTTCACGATTGCTGGCCGTTTACCGGACATTGCTGTTACTATACCAGCGGAGACTGTGACAAATGGAAAGAAGGGTGTCATTGGTGTCCGTTGAAGACCTCTTATCCGGCCAGCCTGTTCGCAGACAGGTCGGAGAAGAATTACAGAGACAAGAAAAGGTCTTTTACTTCCCTGAAAAACCTCACTATCGTATGTGTATCGAAATGGCTGACTGCGCAGGTAAGGCAGTCTTTTTTCAGCCGCTATCCCATTCGTACGTTGTACAATGGATTGGATACACATGTGTTCTCTCCCCAACCGGGCATGAAGGAAACACACCCTTGCGAAAAACAATTTGTGATACTGGGAGTTGCCAATATCTGGGATGCGCGCAAAGGATTGCGGGATTTTTTGCGTCTTTCGGAATACCTCCTGCCGGATGAAACCATCTGGCTGGTTGGTTTATCTGCTTCTCAGCTGCGCGGTCTGCCGGAGAATATCCGGGGCATGGGGCGTACGGAAAACAGGACCCAGCTGGCCCGGCTGTATGCTTTGGCAGATGTCTATATAAACTTCTCGGATCAGGAAACATTTGGACTGACGATTGCCGAAAGCCTGGCTTGCGGCACTCCGGCGGTTGTATACGATGCTACGGCATGTCTGGAGATCGTATCTCCGCAAACAGGGTTTGTGGTTCCGGCGCATGATGTAGCAGGTGCGGTGGAGGCTATGCGTACAATAAAAGCGAACGGGAAAGCAGCCTATACCCGGGCTTGCAGACAGCGGGCCACAGAGCTGTTTGACAAAGATCACAGGTATAGAGACTATATAGAACTATACAGGGAACTGCTGGACGGTAGGTAAACTCCATGAGAAAGAAAAACAACCGTACATCTGTCTGCCCCAACAGGATGTGCGAATATATGAAATGAAGTAAGGGTTCATCATTCATTGTATATAAGTACTGCATGAGCTTGCAGAGAGGCGGTATCGTATTTATCTATAAGCGTATTCACAACGTGAGTCTTATTTTTCCGGTCTACAGAGAGGGGGATGAGTTGTAGAGATGCACGGTGTGCGTTTCCGCGGTGCAGGTCCGACAAAAAAGCATCCCGCATAGTATATGTTTTCCCATTCGGTATGCTGAGCTTCACGCTGTGCACCTCTACAGGATATTGGAGTAGTATACATACAATTAATTATGAACAGCTGCTTAGATAAACATTAAAAACATAAAGATATGTCTGTATTTAATAATGAAGTCTTGCTGATCACAGGAGGTACAGGTTCGTTTGGGAACGCGGTATTGAGGCGTTTCTTAGACTCGGATATCCGGGAGATCCGGATCTTTTCCAGGGATGAAAAGAAACAGGATGATATGAGACATCAGTTGCAAAGTCCTAAGATCCGGTACTATATCGGCGATGTGCGCGACCGCGACTCGGTAGATGCCGCTATGGAAGGAGTAGATTATGTATTCCATGCTGCGGCATTGAAGCAGGTTCCTTCCTGTGAATTTTTTCCGATCCAGACGGTTCAGACAAACGTCCTGGGTACGGGAAATGTATTGGATTCGGCTGTGGCACATGGTGTGAAGAATGTAGTTGTCCTCTCTACAGACAAAGCCTGTTACCCGATCAACGCGATGGGTATCAGTAAAGCCATGATGGAAAAGGTGGCCATTGCCAAAGCCAGGCATCTGGGACCCGACGCGGCAACCACCATTTGCTGTACCCGCTATGGTAATGTCATGGCCAGCCGTGGTTCGGTGATCCCCTTATGGATCGAACAGATCAAAAAGGGAGAGTGTATCACAGTGACGGACGCTCACATGAGCCGGTTTATGATGACCCTGGACGATGCGGTAGATCTGGTGATCTACGCGTTCCAGAACGGTCGGAGCGGCGATCTGTTTGTACAGAAAGCCCCGGCAGCCACTCTGGAAGTGCTGGCACAGGCCCTGAAAGAATTGTATAACACCGACACCGCTGTCCGGGTGATCGGTACCCGGCACGGTGAAAAGTTGTACGAGACCTTAGTGAGCAGGGAAGAGATGGCCAAGGCCGAAGATATGGGAAAATACTATCGGATACCTTGTGATGCGCGAGACCTGAACTATGATAAATATTTTGTGGAGGGTGAAGAAAAGATCGCTACGGTTGATGATTACCATTCACACAATACATATCTGCTGGATGTGGAAGAGATGAAAGAATTGCTGCTGAAGCTGGACCTGATCCGGAAAGATCTGAGAATGAGTGTCCCGGCTGCTCATCCTTCGGAATAAGAATGAAAGGTATGATCAGAGTAGGTATTACCGGACAACAGGGATTTGTAGGGAGTCATCTCTACAATTGGCTGGGACTTTCTCCGGAGTGTTTTCAGCGTATTCCTTTTGAAGACAGTTATTTTGGCACGCCGGACGCGTTGCAGGATTTTGTCAGGCAATGTGATGTCATCGTTCATCTCGCTGCCATGAACCGTGACCCCGACCCGGAAGTGATCTATCGGACCAACATCGGGTTGGTGCGGCAGCTTGTTGCTGCGATGGAAGCCGAACAGGTGAAACCTTATCTTCTGTTCTCTTCTTCCATTCAGGAAGAGACGGACAATCTGTACGGCAGATCCAAGCGGGAGGGGCGTGAGTATCTGGAGTCCTGGGCAGAAAAAGCAGGAGCCTCCTTCACCGGGTTGGTGATCCCCAATGTATACGGTCCGTTCGGACAGCCTTATTACAATTCGTTTGTGGCTACTTTCTGCCATCGGCTTACGCACGGAGAATCTCCAGAGGTGATGACGGATAGTTGGGTCAGGCTCATCTATATCGATAATTTGTGCAGCTATATCCTGAATAAAATACGTACGGTGGCAGTGGCCAAAACTCCCGTTGTAGAGCGTGTGGAGGTTCCCTGGGATCTGGAAAGGCAAGTGTCTGAAGTATTGCGTATGCTGACCGGATACAAAACCTGTTACCTCGATCAGGGCTTTATTCCTGTATTGAAAGACCGCAATGAGGTCAATCTGTTCAATACTTTCCGTAGTTATATAGATCATGAAACGTGTTTTCCCCGGCAGCTGACTCTCCACCAGGACGAGCGTGGGATCTTTGTAGAGACGATCAGGCTGGGAGTTGGCGGGCAGGTCTCATTTTCTACCACGCTGCCCGGTATCACCCGGGGAGATCATTTTCATACCCGTAAAATAGAACGTTTCACCGTGATCCGCGGCAAAGCACTCATCCGGCTCCGGAAGATCGGAACCGGGGAGGTCCTGAACTTCGAACTGGATGGTACTTCTCCCTCCTATGTAGATATGCCGGTCTGGTATACCCATTGCATCACAAATACGGGTACAGAGGAGTTGTATACACAGTTCTGGATCAATGAATGGTACGATCCGCAGGATGCGGATACCTATTTCGAAAAAGTCTGAACACCCGCAAAGGGTAGATTATAAAGTAAAAAGATGGAAAATCATATGAAACGACTGAAGGTACTGACGGTGGTAGGCACCCGGCCTGAGATCATTCGCTTGTCTTGTGTGTTGCAGAGGTTAGATGCCAGTCCGGCTATAGAACATATCTTGGTACATACCGGACAGAATTACGATTATGAGTTGAATGAGATCTTCTTTCAGGATCTGGGCCTGAGAAAGCCCGATTATTTCCTGAATGCCGCCGGGAGCAATGCTACGGCTACTGCCGGACAGATCCTGATCCACATCGATCCTGTATTGGAAGAGGTGGCTCCGGATGCTTTCCTGGTGTTGGGAGATACCAACTCCTGCCTGTGTGCCATTGCTGCGAAGAAACGCCACATCCCGATCTTCCATATGGAAGCCGGCAACCGCTGTTTCGATCAGCGGGTTCCGGAAGAGAGCAACCGGAAGATCGTAGACCATATCAGTGACATCAATCTCACCTACAGTTCCATTGCCCGGGAATACCTGTTGCGGGAGGGGCTTCCGCCAGACCGGGTGATAAAGACCGGAAGTCCCATGTATGAAGTACTTCACAGGTATCTGCCACGGATACGTCAGTCGGATATTCTGCAACGCCTGGGACTGGAAGAAGGAAAGTATTTTGTGGTGTCTGCCCACCGGGAAGAAAATATTGCCAACGAAAAAAACTTCTCCGCTCTGGTAGATATACTGAATCGCATCGAAGAGATCTACGGATATCCTGTCATTGTTTCCTGTCATCCGCGTACCCGCAAGAAGATCGAACAGGAACAGGTGGTTTTCCGGGAGAAAATACATCTTCTGAAGCCTTTGTCTCTGAGCGACTACAATCAGTTACAGATCCATGCCAACGCCGTATTGAGCGATTCCGGTACCATCAGCGAAGAGTCGTCTATCCTGAATTTCAGAGCACTGAATATCCGGGAAGCACACGAACGTCCGGAAGCCATGGAAGAAGCCAGTGTCATGATGGTAGGCCTTCATCCCGAAAGGGTATTGCAAGGACTGGTCCAGCTGCAAAGTGAACGTACGGAAGGTCGTACATTCAGACCAGTAGCCGACTATTCGATACCTCATGTAAGTGACAAGGTGGTCCGTATCATCCTTTCCTATACCGATTATGTGAAACGGGTGGTCTGGAGTGAAGCAGAATAGTTAAGAAGATGAAGATCCTGATCGTTACCCAATATTTCTATCCGGAAGATTTCAAATGCAATGACATGGCTTTTGATCTCTCTGCAAAGGGGTATGATGTGACCGTACTTACGGGTATTCCCAACTATCCTTCCGGTTCTTTTTTCAAAGGGTATGGCCTGTTCAGGAAGAGATCTGAAGTGATCAACGGAGTAAAGGTAAAAAGAACCTTACTGACTCCCCGCGGCAAAGGGGGTGGCTTGCGGTTGGCACTGAATTATTTCAGTTGGGCTTTCTTCGCCTCTGTCCGGGCTTTCTTTCTCTCGTTACGTTACCGGTACGATGCCGTGATCGTGCATCAGACCTCTCCGGTGACACAGGGCATACCGGCCGTTGTAGTCCGGAGGATGCAACGTATCCCTCTTTACTTCTGGGTATTGGATCTGTGGCCGGAGAGTCTGGTCTCCGCGGGAGGGGTGACCAACAGGTATGTATTGTCTTTTTTTGAGAAGATGGTCAGGTGGTTATACAACAACTCCGATAAGATACTGATCAGCTCCAGAGGGTTTGAGCACTCTATTCTGGAAAAAGGAGATTACCGGAACAAACTGATCTATTTTCCCAATTGGGCAGAAGATGTTTTTTTGGAACATGCGGATGTGCAGATCCCTGCTCTGCCGGTTGGGTTCCGGGTGATGTTTGCCGGCAATATCGGAGTAGCCCAGGATTTTGATCACATCATGCAGGCCGCTTTGTACCTGAAAGCGGTGAAACACATAAAATTTATTCTCATCGGCGACGGACGGAAGAGATCCTGGGTCGATGAATTTGTCCGGAAAAACGACTTGCAGGAGACGGTATACTGTCTGGGTAGATTCCCACTGGAAACGATGCCGGCATTTTTCAGGGAGGCAGATGTGATGCTTCTGTCTCTGAAAGATGAACTGATCTTTAATCTGACCGTACCCGCCAAATTGCAGGCCTATATGGCGGCAGGCATACCTGTGATGGGCATGCTGAATGGCGAGGGGGCAGCTCTGATCGCTGAGGCGCGTTGTGGAGCTGCCGTGTCTGCGGGGGCTTCCCGCGATCTGGCGAACCAGATCATTGTACTGAGTGAGATGCAGAAAAGCCAACTCCGTGAGATGGGAATAAGTGGCCAACGGTATTATCAAAACAACTTTACTAAAGACTTGTGTATGGATCATCTGGTGAACATACTGGAAGAAAGGAGGGGGAAATGAAGGTTCTTATAACGGGTATTCATGGCTTCGTGGGTACCAATCTGAGAAAATATCTGCAACATGCGGAGTTGTACGGAATAGATATTGTACGGCCAGTTGTTCCGGAAGTGGTAAAAACATTCTGTTGGGAAGCCCTGAACGCACAGGCTACCCCATCCGGAGATCTGCCTGGTTTTGACGCGATCATTCATCTGGCAGGAAAAGCACATGACCTCCGGAATGAAGCGTTGGCGCAGGAGTACTTTAATGTAAATACGGGACTTACCCAACAGGCCTTTGATTTTTTTCTGGCCTCTGCCGCGCATACCTTTATCTTCTTCAGCTCTGTGATAGCGGTTACAGATTGTGTGGTGGGGCATATCCTCACGGAAGATGTGATCCCCACTCCCAAAGGACCGTATGGTGAGAGCAAGATACGCGCGGAGGAGTATATTCTGGATCGTTGTGCCATAGATCCCTATTGCGTAAGTGGCAAAAAGAAAGTATACATTCTTCGTCCCTGCATGATCCACGGACCAGGTAATAAGGGCAATCTCAACCTACTGTACAATGTGGTAAAAAAAAGGCATTCCCTGGCCTCTGGGTGATTTTGAGAATCGCCGTTCTTTTGCTTCTATAGATGATATCTGTTATGTAGTAGAACAACTTCTGAACCGGGATATTCCCTCCGCCATTTACCATGTGGGAGATGACGAAGCGATCTCTACCAATGAACTGATCCGGCTGATCAGTGAAATTACGGGAAAAAACACACCCATCTGGAAATTCAACAAAGGATTGATGGAGATGTGCGCCGGTATCGGCTCCCTGTTGCATCTGCCTTTGAATATAGAGCGGTTGCGCAAACTGACGGAAAATTTTGTAGTCAGCAATGCCAGGATCAAAGCTGCGTTGGGTATAAAGGAAATGCCGGTCCGGGCTGAGGACGGACTGAGAAAGACCATACGTTCTTTTGAAACAGATAAAGTGGCAGTTGAAGATCTCTGACCTGGCTATGTCTTCCCTCATTCTGTTGGCTCTGTTTCGGACGAACCGGTAGTAAGTGATAAATAAGTATTCATCCTTCGTTGTATGTACCATATTCTGTTAGCTTGTAGAGACGCACGGCGTGCGTCTCCGCGATGTATGTCCAACAAAAAGATTATATACTTTCCCATTCGGCATGTAGAGACGCACGCCGTGCGTCTCTACAGGGTATCGGAGTAATATATTATATATACAATGAATAATGAACTTCTATTTTAAGTAATCTATGTATTATATCATGATGTTAGTTCTGCTTTGGGGAGCAGAACTTTTTTATTTCCGGATTGCCGCTACCACAGGCATTGTAGACTGTCCCAATCAGCGCAGTTCCCATGTTTGCACCACGCTACGGGGCGGAGGACTTGTCTTTTACCTGGGGGCGCTCGGCTGGTTTCTGACAAATGGCTTTCTTTATCCCTGGTTTATGGCGGGACTTACACTGATTAGCCTGATCAGTTTTGCGGATGATATCCGTTCCGTATCTCAGAAAGTACGTCTGGGTGTCCATCTGATCGCTATTCTCCTGCTATTCCGGCAATGGGATAACTTTTTCCTGCCTGGATGGGTGATCTTTTTCTGTGTGATTGTATGTCTGGGTGTGATCAATGCCTATAATTTTATGGATGGGATCAATGGCATCACAGGAGGATATTCGTTGGTGACCCTGATAGCCCTTGTTTATATCCATCTGAAGATCGTCCCTTTTGCAGAGGTCGGATTTATCTATACATTGATACTGGCCGATCTTGTTTTTCTGTTTTTTAATTTCCGTAGTCGGGCCCGATGCTTTGCCGGAGACGTCGGATCGGTAAGTATGGCTTTTATCCTGCTTTTTCTTATAGGAGCGTTGATGGTACAAACCAGAGATGTAACATGGATCATCCTGCTGGCCGTATATGGTGTGGATACAGTCTTTACCCTTGTGCATCGGATCTTGCTGCGTGAACGTATTCTGCAACCTCACCGGAAACACCTGTATCAGCTTATGGCCAATGAATTGAAGATCCCTCACCTGATGGTTTCTTTGATCTATATGGGAGTACAGGTTGTGATAACGGTCGGATATCTGTATGCCCGTGTAAGTGGATATACATATACATATGTGATCGCAGCTGTGTTCCTGTTAAGTCTGCTTTACCTCTGGTTTATGAAAAAATATTTTCATCTGCACCGGATCGGTTAACAGAATATAGTTAACCGGGTACAGTTTCTTACATGTAGTTGATGAGATACAATGAGGAACTAATTCCGGATGGGCTGAAAACCCATTCGGATAGAATAGGCAAACAGGTCATACAGATCATCATGAAATCAGTATTCAATTTAAATAAAAAGATACAATGAAAGCGATTGTAGTGTTGGAAGAGATCAGGCAATTTCTGAGTAAAGAAGAAAAATTCCGTAAGCTGAAGTTTGACTATCTCGCTCCTGATACTCTGAAAGTCAGTTATATCTGGAGTGCCGAAGTGAAGATCCTTGTGGTAGAGCCCCGTAGTATTCTTTTAGGTTATAAGATCAGCGGATTTAAGAAATGGATGCTTGGCGCTTTTTCCGGGTTCATCCAGTCCAAAGTAGATTCCCGTATGCTATCCTGGGATAGGGAAAATAGTCAGGTCCATCTGTGGTTGGATCATATCGAACAGCTTCAGCCATTCTTTATGTATGCTGAAATAAAAGATCTGCATATTGTGGCGGAAGATGTAGTTCTGGAGCTCAATGTCCTGTAAAAGAACTTTTCCGAAGATCTGTTTATCCGGGGGCTGCTCTGTCCGGAAAGCCTGCTATTTCCTGCGTCTCCTGATCATATTTCCTGTGAACTTCCTTACAAAAAGCTGGAATATGGTTCAATTAATCCGATCTGAACCTGTAACTAAACAACAATGTCAGGTAAATTACCTGCAAAAGCCTTGAGGTTTAGTTGAGCCCACAAATGCAGGCCCACCAGCCCACAATTATGGGCCGATGGGCCTGCAGATCTGAACCGATCGGCCCACATCTGTGGGCCCAACTAAACTTTAAGGCTTTTGTGTTTAATCTACTGTGGTTATGTACTTAATCAACAGTGATAAACCGGTTCATATAGCTTCATAGCGCAACAACAGATTGCTTTTATGGTAGATTGAAACAGAATATACTCTCAATCTATCTATGTAAAAATGCGTAGCATCTTCGTTTTCCGAATGGATGCTACGCATTTATTTGTAAAGGGCGGTACGTTTCTATCTGTCTGCCCCGGATTACATTTTATGGAGTTGTAGGGTGAATCCTCCTCCCGGAGCCATATACACCTTCAATGTACTGCCATTATCGAGCGATAGAGATTCTTTTTTGTAATCTGTTCCTTTGCGGTGGGCATTCAATCCATCTTTGAATAAAGTGGCGTTGTAATTGCCTGCGGGGAGGAAAGAAAGATCTACCTCTACTTCTTTCGGAGTCCAGTTGGTCAGACCGCCTACATACCAGTTCTCTCCCTTTCTGCGTGCCGTCAGGATATACTCTCCGAGTTCACCTTCCAGAGTGATCGTCTCGTCCCAGACAGTAGGTATCTGAGTGATGAAATCCAGAGATTCAGGCTCCTTCATGTAATTGGTCGGAGAGTCACAAAGCATATTGAACGGAGATTCGAAGACGATGTAAGTAGCCAGTTGATGACAGCGCGTTCCCTGACTCATCGGCTCGCTGTTGTTGGGAAAATAGTTGCCTGATGCCGCGTTGCGCATAGCTCCCTGTGTGTAATCTACCGGACCCGCCACCTGACGGATGAAAGGAATGGTCACGTCGTATTTCATCTGGTCTACGGAAGCAGGTCTCCACTTCATCTGTTCCAGTCCGTGCACACCTTCAAAATTCAATACATTCGGATAAGTCCGGTTGAGCCCGGCCGGCTTGTACATTCCGTGCAGATCTACGATCAGTTTGTATCTGGCGCATGTTTCCGGGGCGCGGTAGTTGAATTCTACCATCTCCTGATCGTCCCGGTCCATGAAGTCGATCTTGAACCCTTTGATGCCCATATCTGCGTAGTGTCTGCATATGTTTTCCATATCTCGGTTGAAGGCATGGTAACCAGCCCAGAGGATCAGGTCTACATTCTTTTCCCGGCCATAGGTAACCAACTCCGGCAGATCGATCTCCGGAACCACCTGCATCAGATCCGCCTGTAGATTCACAGCCCATCCCTCGTCTAAGATCACATATTCGATACCGTGTGCCGATGCAAAATCGATGTAATACTTATACGTATCGTTGTTGATCCCCGTGATGAAATCTACACCTTCGAGATTCCAGTTGTTCCACCACTCCCATGCCACCTTTCCGGGTTTGATCCAGGAGATATCTGCGATACGGGAAGGAGAGGCCAGTTTATAGGTCATATCACTATCGGCAAGTTCTTTATCGTCTGTTGAAACAACAACAGCCCGCCAGGGAAACGTGCGTGGTTTATCTACTTTCGCTATGTAATCTTCCCGCTCCGTCACTAAGAGTTGCAGCATGTTATGCCCTCCCTGTACGGTCTCTTTCGGATAGGGTGCCATTACGCCGGTCAGCGCGTGATTGCCTCCCGCGTTGGTCAGGTACACTCCCGGATAACTTTCCAGGTCCGACTCCGTGATGAGCAGTCTTTTTCCCTGGCCCACATCCGCTACCAGAGGGAGGAACATCAGACGTTCCGGATTGAGTGCCGACAGTGGAGCAGTGGTATAGGTATTCTCGAACGAGCTCATGAACTGCGCGTTATAGTCTCCGTCTTCTCCTACTTCCACATAGGGAACGTGCGCGGTCACATCTTCAGTGAATTGATAGACTACCTCCTCAGACTGTATGGTAAACGGCTTTTTGCGCTGGCTGAAGAACCGGTAAGCAACCCCATCGTTATAGGCACGGAATTCTACGCCCCATTGTCCCGTGAAGATCAGGCGCAGTTCATTGTAATGATCCTCAATCTCTGCCTTTTTATAGAACGGAGAGGGAATGGTCTGAGAAACGGTGCGGCTGCGATTTCCCGAGAGCCGGGCATTTCTGCCCCAGACTTCGCCATTCGTGAGAGAGACAGAGAGGGGAGAAGCAGCAAGCAGGGTTTGCCCGTCGTGCAGGATCTCGTAAGTCAGTTTGTCCCCGATCTCTATGTTGGTTGTGATACGTCCGTCGGGTGAGTCGAGCCGGAAACTTTTCTGACTGTACACCGAAGAAAGCCATACAGTAGTGCAAAAGAAAAACAGAACTAATTTTTTCATGGATTGTATCTCTTTAAAGTGATATAAATATGTTTGGTAAAAGACATGTTTCCTGTCCTTTGCAACAATTGGGATTCTTTTCTGATCCCTTCCGACCGACCTGATATCCCTTTTTCTGGTCCAGGAGTTTCAGAACGTACCGCGCCTGTTGCAGGTCACCTACCAGTTGTCCGTACGGAAAGGATACAAAGGAAGTCCTCTGTGGTCGGCGATATTCCCTGGCAGGTAGTTGCGGAAACCGTAACGTACGGCAACCGGTTTACTTACCTGCGGACTGGATACGATGATCTCTCTGTTCCAGTTGACTTCCGCCCCTGCCGGATAAAAGATACGGTCTTCGCCTGCTATTTCAAATCCTGTGATCTCTTGCATCCGGCTAAAGCCCTCTTCTGCCCGGTCGAAGTGCAGCAGGATGCTGTCTCCCTGTATGTCCATGGACCGATACGACGGTCCTCTGGAGCCTATTCCCTGCACGTCATAGGTCTCGGAAAGGGCCATATAGGCCAGTCGTCTGCCTATCTCTGTCTTGTTGCGCGGATGGATGTTGTATGATTCAAAAGATTCAACCAGATCATTTGTCGAGATCATTCCACTATTAGGAATGAGTGTTTGTGCCTGGAACTGTGCTTCACGCAGGTAGGCCCCCCAGTCACCCGGGCCATATTCGTATGGCGCGATCTCTACGAAATAGAAGGGCAATTCCCCCAGTTCCCACTCCTCGCGCCAGAGAGATACCATGGTGGCCAGCCGTTCGGCATATGTGTCGTGCCTGCCTACGTTAGACTCTCCCTGATACCAGAGAAATCCGCGTACGGTATAGTTTTGCAGAGGCTTCAGCATTCCGTTGTACATGATCATGGGTTGCAGCCATTCTGTTCCCTCTTTGCTGCCTGCCTGGGAGAGATCTACATCGGGGTATTGCGCGAGTATCTTTTCGGGTAACCATCCCTCTACTGTGGAGCCGCCCCAGCTACAATGGATGATGCCCACCGGTACGTTCAGTACACTTTGCAGCAGGGTTGCGAAATGATACGCTATAGCGCTGAACCATTGCGCGTTTGCCGGGTTGTTTTCCATCCATTTGCCCGCGCAGCTCTCCTGGGGAGTCAGAGCGGCAGTCTTGGGAATGGTAGCAAACCGGATAGCCGGATAATTGCCGGCAGTGGCAATCGTGTGGTTGGCTTCTGAGATCGGGCAGTTGAAGAAACCATTGAGTGGCATTTCCATGTTAGACTGTCCGGAACAGAACCATACTTCTCCGATAAGGATATGGTTGAGAGTGACAGAAGATGTTTCGTCGGATATGGTTATCCGGTGTGTCTGATAACTGGCCTCAGGAGTAGGGATCAGGATCATCCATCTGCCTTCTCCGTCAGTTTCGGTGGCATATGTCGTAGCCTGTGTACTCCAGCTGGGAGAAACCGATACGGCAGATCCGGGAGTCGCTGTGCCCCATAACTTCACCTGTGTGTGTTGCTGCAACACCATATAGTCGCTCAGGATATCAGGCAGCGCGATGCGTGCAGACATACCGAGCCCGATACATACCAAAAGAAAAGTGCAAAAAAGTCGTCGGATCATAGTATTTCATTTGAGATTCGTGCTACGAAGATAAAAGAAAAAGGCCGAAATCCGTATCGGAAGTAGACAAAGTACAATAAAAGATCAAACAAGTACCATTTCAGTTTGAAGGGATAAGTTGTAAGTTTTTGAAGAGGGAAGTTTATAGGAGAAGAGACCGGTTGTAAGTGAAGAGGGTGTGCCAGAATAGAAAATCGCTATCTATAGTTACATATTTTTCTTGAGATAGCCTTTTAGATTTTTATTAAAAACTTAAAGTTGTTTGTGATATGCAATGATCTTTATGTAAAGCGAATATCCCATTCTGAAACAGTCTCCTTACTTCATAATACATGGCATACTTATCATTTCACTTATCACTCATTATTTCAAATTTACTACATACAATATATCATTATCCAGCACTCATTATTCAACGCACATTACTTAAAACTCAGAACTTATCACTTACAACTTATTCTTTGTATTCTATAGCAAGAAAGTTGTATATCCTGATCGGGCTTTTTGGGAATAATGTTTTGATAAATTAATTATTTTTACGAAGTTTGCATGGCTTATCGGACAATCATGTTATGTCGGATATCAACGTATGACAATAACCCTATATACCGGGCCAGCCTGATGGCTCTTGTGGAAAACCTGATTTAAGAAAAACATACATGTATGAAAACGACATCTATCTTTAATTCTTTGTGCCTGACCTTACTCTTTTCTTTTTTCTCTCTTACGGTCTTGTCGCAGGAGCAGTTTATATTCAGGCATCTGGCTGCCAGGGACGGATTGTCGCACAATCAGGTAAACTCGATCTATAAAGACAGTCAGGGATTCATGTGGTTCGGAACTGCCGGAGGGCTCAATCGCTACGACGGATATGATTTTCGTACGTTCCGTTACGACGAGAAAGACCCCTGGTCCCTGATAGATAATTACATCGAAGAGATCCAGGAAGACCATAACGGTAACCTCTGGATATACACCGCCTCCGGATACGTGATCTATGACAGAAAGAGTGAGACTTTTCTGCGTGACATTCCGGCGGTATTGAAGAAAACCGGGCTTGAGTTTGACGGCGCTGTAGAACGGGTGCATATAGATAAGAAAAAAAACACTTGGCTGTATGTAGCGGGAACGGGAGGGTTCCAGCACCAGAATGAAGACAAAAAATGGATCTTCTATCCGCAGGGTGGACCCGGCGGACTATCGGAAGGTACCGTTACCGGTATCAGTGCTAGTGCCGAAGGAGGATTGTTCCTGTTTGAGGACGGACGACTGGAATGTGTCGATTTCCATGCCGGTAACGTCATTCGCCGCGATACCTATATTTCCGATCATTCTGCTTTCATTTCCAATAAGTATTCCCTGTTTGTAGACAGTCAGGGCGACTACTGGGTCTATTCCAAAGCATCCTCAGGCACCTGGTATTTCGACCGTTCGCAGGCGAAGTGGCAGCATTTTACAGACAACAGCCGCAGCTTTCCCTACCGCCTTTCCAGTAATGTGATCCAGGGAGTGGCCGAAGACCGGAAAGGACGTATCTGGCTAGCCACTGACCACGGAGGGGTAGACATTATAGACAAGTCGACCGGATATTTACAGAACCTGCGCCATGAAGTGACCGATTCGCGTACCATTTCCAACAACAGTATCAATTGCGTATACATCGATGATGTGGATCTGATATGGATCGGAACCTATAAGAAAGGGCTTTCCTACTATGGAGAAAGTATGTTCAAGTTTGCGCTGGAAGATTTTGCCGAGTACAAACTGACACGGAATTTTGATTCGGACATTACCTATATCCAGCCCGACAATCAGGGTTATATCTGGCTGGGCACCAATGGCAACGGACTGGTTCGCTGGAATCGGGTCACGGGCGACAAGAAACTATATGAGCCCGATCCCGATTCCGGCAGTGGACTATCCAGCGGGGTGATTGTGGGTATGTGTGCAGCACGTGACGGCAAACTCTGGATCGGTACCTATCTGGGTGGATTGAACAGTTTCGACGGGCATACATTTACACGCTATATGCCAGAACCGGGCAATCCGAATTCTCTGGCAGATATCAATGTATGGTCTATCCTTGAGGATGATGACGAAACGCTCTGGATCGCTACCCTGGGAGGAGGTCTTCAACATTTCGATCCGAGATCCGGTCATTTTACCACGTATGCCGGTACAGAGTATCTGACTTCGGACTATGTCTCCTCCATCTGCTTCGGACGGAACGATGTCATTTATATTGGTACCGCGGTGGGGCTCACCATCTATCACAAGAAGACAACACGTTTTGAGCAATTGACCGGCAATCGCAGCGGTAGCAAAGACTGGTCCAATCACAACATACATCAGGTATTTGAAGACAGCAGAGGGCTATTGTGGGTCGGGACAAGAGACGGACTGAACATTTTTGACCTGAAAGCAGATACGATCGGTGTGATTCGTCAGGCCGATGGTCTGGCCGATGACATTATCTGTGCCATTACGGAAGACAACGACCGCAACATCTGGGTCACTACCTCCAATGGCGTTTCCAATGTCATTGTCTCTACCGACCCGAGGACCGGAAATTACACATACAATTACCATAATTATACGGATGTAGACGGACTTCAGTCCGGTGAATTCAATATGCGTTCCATTGCCCGTACGTTCCGGGGAGAGATACTGATGGGAGGCAACAATGGTTTCAATATTTTCCAGCCGGGCAATATACATTACGATGCCAGCCTGCCCAAAGTCGTTTTCACCGGGCTTACGCTTTTCAATCAGGAAGTGAAGGTCGATACCTTATATAGCGGTAATAAAATATTAGATGTATCTCTGGCAGATACGGATCAGATCGAACTGAAGTACCGGCAGAATGTATTTTCCATCTCATTTTCGGGAATGAACTACATCCTTCCGGAAAAGACAGAGTATGCCTATATGCTGAAAGGGTTTCATACGGATTGGTTGTATACGGAAGACGGACAGCACAGTGTAACTTATACCAACCTGGCGCCGGGCAAATATACTCTTCTCATAAAAGCCGCCAACAGTGATGGGGTGTGGAACGAAGAGCCTACCGAACTGTCGATCATTATCCAGCCCCCTTTCTGGCGTTCGAGAGGAGCGTATATCTTGTATGCTTTCCTGATACTGTCGGCTTTACTCTTTGCCCGTTACCTGTTGCTGCGCAGTGAGCGGCATAAGTTTGAGGTGAAGCAACTGGAACTGGAGTTGGAACGCAATATGGAATTGAATGAGATGAAGCTCCGCTTCTTTACCAACATCAGTCACGACCTGCGTACGCCCCTGACACTGATCATCTCTCCGCTGGAAAATATGATACGTACCATGCCTATGGAGGAATATAAACAGAAATTGGTGATGGTGCATCGCAATTCGCTCCGTCTGCTCAATCTGGTGAATCAACTGCTTGACTTCCGTAAGAGCGACGTGAGCGGGCATTTGTTGAGTCCCATTACGGAAGACGTGATCCCTTTCATGAAGAATATCTGCCAGTCTTTTGTGCAGATCTCTGAGAAGAAAGGAATAACCCTGCATTTCTCTTCTCCGCTGCATGTCCTGTGGATGGAGTTTGACGAGGATAAGTTAGGGAAGATCATGATGAACCTTCTTTCCAACGCGTTCAAGTTTACCGAAGAGGGAGGAGAGGTGCGTATTTTTGTGAATCTGTTGCCTGCCACGGCCGATAAGCCCGAACAGCTGGAAGTACGTGTCGCAGATACCGGAATAGGGATACGCGACGAAGACAAAGAGCGGGTATTTGAGCGTTTCTACCAGGTACAACATTCCGATGAACACAAATTCATAGGCAGTGGTATCGGACTGCACATGGTCAAAGAGTTTGTCACTCTCCATTATGGTCAGGTCTGGGTAGAGGATAATAAACCCAAAGGATCGGTGTTTGTCTTTACCATTCCTGTGGTGCGTACGGCCCTGAATAATGAAGAACTGACTACCTTACAGCCGGAACAGCAGGAGGGAGGTGAAGTGACTTTCGTACAGACCTCCGGGGTGGAAGTCTTGCAGGAAGAAGAAATGCCGGCCTTGCTCACAGAGGCTCCGATGGTATTGCTGGTGGATGACAATACCGACTTCCGCTATTTTCTGAAAGATTGTCTGAAAGGTAATTACCGGATCGAAGAAGCTGCTACCGGACTGGAAGCGTGGAAGATGATCCCGGATCTGCAACCGGACATCATTATCTGTGATGTGATGATGCCCGAACTGGACGGACATGAGGTGTGCCGTCTGGTCAAGAGTAACATCCGTACTTCTCATATTCCCCTGATCCTGCTCACTGCCCGTAGCGCGGACGAGGAGAAAATAGAGGGACTTTCCATAGGCGCCGATGACTACATTACCAAGCCCTTCAATTTTGAAATACTCTCTTTGCGTATGAAGAAATTGCTCGAGATCTGCCAGCAGCAACGGGAGCAGTTCAGCGGACAGATCGACCCCGTACCCAGTGAGATCGCTATTACTTCTCTGGATGAAAAACTGATCCAGCGGGCTGTACAGTATGTCGAAGACAATATGAATCGCAGCGATCTTTCCGTAGAAGAATTGAGCCGTGAACTGGGCATGAGCCGGGTGCATCTCTATAAGAAGCTGATGGCCATCACCGGTAAGTCTCCCATTGAATTTATCCGTGTGATCCGTCTGAAACGCGCAGCGCAACTGTTGCGCGAAAGTCAGCTGAATGTATCGGAGATTGCTTACGAAGTCGGATTCAACAGTCCCAAGTATTTCAGTAAGTATTTCAAGGAAGAATTCGGGGTTCTGCCTTCCGACTACAAGGGTCGTTAACAAACACGACCCTTTCGGGAAACATCCTATAGCCCCCGATCATACAAATCGTACCTGCTTGTAAAACAAAGTATCATTTCCGGTTTTTTCAATTGTCGTATTTTTACGATGATGAAATTAACAACTAAAACATATCAGGAAATGATGAAAAACACTTGTTTGTATCTGTTGGCGGTCTTTCTGTTCACAGCATGTGGAAACCAAGGCTATGAGAAGACCCGCAACGGGATCGTAGTAAAAGTGAAGCAGGAACAACCGGGAGATGTGAGCCGGGTGCGGCTGGAAGTCGCAGGTGAGAAAATAATCCGCGTCTCTGCTACCGCAGAGAACAGGTTTGTAGATGAGAAGAGCCTCATCATTATACCTCCTACCGATATTCCCGCTTTTGATGTGGAAGCGAATGAAGAAGAGGTGACCCTCTCTACTTCCGCTTTGCGTGCCATTGTGACACGGGCTACCGGTGAAGTACGCTTCACAGATACGGCAGGCAATCCGATCTTACGTGAAAATGCCGGAGGAGGAAAATATTTCAGGGCCATAGAAGTAGAAGGTACCAAAGGATACGAACTGCGTCAGGTGTTTGAATCTCCAGCCGACGAGGCTTTCTACGGACTGGGACAACACCAGGCAGACGAATTCAACTACAAAGGAAAGAACGAAGAACTTTTTCAGTACAATACGAAAGTATCCGTGCCTTTTGTGATCTCTAATAAGAACTACGGTATTTTGTGGGATAACTACTCGCTGAGCCGTTTCGGTGACAGCCGGGACTACGCGCAACTGAATGATATATTTAAACTGTATAATAAGGAAGGCCGGGAAGGAGGGCTGACCGGTACTTATGTACCCTCTGCCCGCAGCGGGAAAGAGACCCTGATACGTACGGAGCCTTTCCTTTACTTTGAGAATCTCAGTGCCAATAAGGAGTATCTTCCGAAAGATTTTCCGCTGATGGGCTCTCAGGTAGTTTTCGAAGGTGAACTGGAACCCGCGGAGAGCGGGGAGTTTCGCTTCCATCTTTATTATGCCGGTTACGTGAAAGTATATATAGACAATGAACTCGTTGTCCCCGAACGCTGGCGTACGGCCTGGAACCCCAACAGTTATAAATTTGCCGAGAACCTGGAAGCAGGTAAGAAAGTGCCTCTGCGTATCGAATGGGAACCCGATGGAGGGGAATCTTACTGTGCGTTGCGGGTATTGACACCTGTACCTGAAGAAGAGCAGACCAAGCTGGCACTGTTCAGCGAAATGGGCAATGAGATCGACTACTATTTCGTATATGGAGATTCCATGGACGAAGTGATCAGCGGATACCGTACGCTGACCGGCAAGTCACCTATTATGCCCAAATGGGCGATGGGCTACTGGCAGAGCCGCGAACGCTACAAGACCCAGGACGAGATCTTAGACGCCCTGAAAGGATTCCGTGATCGCCAGATCCCGATAGATAACATTGTACTCGACTGGAGCTACTGGCCCGAGGACGCGTGGGGTAGCCATGACTTTGACAAGGCGCGTTTCCCGGATCCGAAAGGTATGGTAGACAGTATCCATGCTATGCACGCGAAGATGATGATCTCCGTATGGCCGAAATTCTATATGACCACAGAGCACTTCAAGCAATTCGATGAGAGAGGCTGGATGTATCGCCGCGCCATCGAAGACAGCATCCGCGACTGGATCGGGCATGGGTATATCGGATCTTTCTACGATGCGTACAGCGAAGGCGCGCAGAAACTCTTCTGGAACCAGATGAGAGACAAACTCTATCCGTTGGGCATAGACGCCTGGTGGATGGATGCCAGTGAACCGAATGTACGCGACTGCACCGATATGGAGTATCGCAAAGCCTTGTGCGGACCTACCGCGCTGGGACCCTCTACCAAATACTTCAATGCCTACGCCCTGATGAATGCGAAAGCGATCTACGAAGGGTTGCGTGAAGAAGATCCCAACCGTCGCGTGTTCCAGCTTACCCGCTCCGGATTTGCCGGATTGCAGCGGTATGCGACTGTCACCTGGAGTGGAGATATCGCTACCCGTTGGGAAGATATGAAGGCGCAGATCTCGGCCGGACTCAACTTTGCCATGAGTGGAATCCCTTACTGGACTATGGATATCGGTGGTTTCTGTGTGGAGCGCCGGTACGAGATGGGACAATATGAGTTTGACCGGACCGGACGTGAGAACGCCGACAACAAAGAGTGGCGTGAACTGAACGCGCGCTGGTATCAGTTCGGAGCCTTCTGCCCGTTGTTCCGTACGCACGGTCAGTTCCCTTACCGTGAGCCCTGGAACATTGCTCCCGAAGGACATCCTGCTTATCAGTCTATGACCTATTACAACAAGTTGCGCTACAACCTGATGCCTTACATCTACTCATTGGCCGGAATGACCTATTTCAATGATTATACGATCATGCGCGCTCTGGTCATGGACTATGGCAAGGATACCAAAGTAAACAATATCGGTGATCAGTATATGTTCGGACCTGCGCTGATGGTATGTCCGGTATATGAATACGGTGCCCGCGACCGGGATGTATACTTCCCGGAAACGTCTGGCTGGTATGATTTCTATACCGGTCAGTACATCACGGGCGGACAATGGCGCAAGGTCTCGGCTCCTTATGAACACATTCCGCTGTTCGTTCGTGAAGGTGCCATCATCCCTTACGGTCCGGATATGCAGTACAGCGATGAGAAACCGGCAGAACACATTACTCTGTATGTGTACGCAGGTCAGAACGGTACATTTACATTATATGAGGATGAAAATGTGAATTATAACTATGAAAATGGTAAATTTGCCGTGATCCCGTTTGAGTATGACGACGTGGCCCGTTCGCTATTGATCGGAGCACGTGAAGGAGAGTTTGATGGCATGCTGCAGCAACGTACGTTCCATATCGTTCTGGTAGACCAGGAAAATCCGGGTGCGTATGAGTCGGGACAGCAGGGACAAACGGTCACTTACGACGGAAACCGACAGATTGTAAAACTATAAATATTACGTTTATGAAAGACCGCACAGCCTGTATCGCCTGAGTGAGGACGGAGAGGTTGTGCGGTTTTCGATCATTCTGGGTACTATGAAGAATATTTCCTTGCTTGTTTGGTTATGCCTGGCAGGACTGCTGACGGGATGTGCAGTCCGGAGTGAGTCTGCAAGAGAACACACGAGTTTCAATGCGGACTGGACCTTCCATCTGGGAGATGTGCCGGAAGCATCGTCTGCGGATTTCGATGATTCCGGGTGGCGTCGTCTCCAACTGCCTCACGACTGGGCCATAGAGGGCTCTTTCAGTCCCGACAATCCTTCCGGCAGCGGAGGAGGAGCACTTCCCGGGGGTATTGGCTGGTACAGGAAGACATTTGTGCCGGATGCTTCGGCAGCAGGTAAGAAGACCTTTGTAGATTTTGACGGTGTCTATATGAATGCCGAAGTGTTTATCAACGGTACTTCATTGGGGATACGTCCCTATGGATATATCTCTTTCAGACACGATCTGACCCCTTATCTGCGTCCGGGTGAGAAGAATGTACTGGCGGTGCGGGTAGACAACAGCGAGCAACCCAACTCCCGCTGGTACAGTGGTTGCGGCATCTACCGCAATGTCTGGCTGACGGTGACCGATCCGGTGCATGTAGACCTGTGGGGTACATACATCACTACTCCGGTAGCTACCTCGGAAAAGGCCGTAGTAGAGATCGCTACAACTTTGAAAAACGACGGAGAGACAGACACGCGGGCAGAGCTGACTTCCGTATTGCTGAACGCGTCAGGCGGCAGTGTGGCGAAAGTAACTACTCAGGTGTCTCTCACGAAAGAGGAGGCCGCAGAGACCCATCAGCAGATCGCTTTCGATCGTCCGACACTCTGGACCCTGGAAGATCCTTACCTGTATACCGTACGTACCGAAGTACGGGTGGATGGGAAATTGGTAGATAATTACGACACGCGGATCGGGGTCCGTGATTTTCATTTTGACGCGGACAAAGGTTTCTTCCTCAATGGACAACCGGTGAAGATCAAAGGTGTCTGCCAGCACCATGATCTGGGGTGTCTGGGAGCTGCTGTGAATGTACGGGCACTGGAACGGCAACTGGAAATACTGAAAGAGATGGGATGCAACGGCATCCGTTGCGCGCACAATCCGCCTGCTCCCGAACTGCTGAAACTGTGCGACCGTATGGGATTTATCGTACAGAATGAGACTTTCGATATGTGGCGCAAACGAAAGACGGCTCACGACTATTCCCGCTATTTCAACGAATGGCACGAAAGAGATCTGACCGATCACATCAAACGGGATCGCAATCACGCTTCCATCTTTATGTGGAGCATTGGTAACGAGGTGCTCGAACAGTGGACCGATGCCAATGCCGATACGCTGGATATACAGTCGGCCAACCTGCTTCTTAACTTCAAGCGTGACCCGAGTACATTGGCTGCCGAAGGAGAAGAGATGAGTGTGAACTCCCTGCTCACCAGAAAACTCGCGGATATGGTAAGGGAACTGGACCCTACACGCCCCATCACTACCGGTAACAACGAGCCCAGCCCAAGCAATCATCTGTTCCGGGCCAACGCACTGGACATGATCGGATTTAATTACCACGAAAAAGACTTTGCCAATGTCCCTGAGAATTTTCCGGGCATGCCTTTCATTGTGACAGAGTCTACCTCGGCGCTGATGACGCGCGGATACTACCGGGTGCCCAGTGACTCGATGTATATCTGGCCCGTGCGCTGGGATATTCCTTTCTATGACGAAAGTTATTCCTGCTCTTCGTACGACAATTGCCATGTGCCCTGGGGAACAACCCATGAAGAAAGCTGGAAATGGGTGAAGAACCATGATTTCATCAGCGGGATGTATATCTGGACCGGATTTGACTATCTGGGAGAGCCAACTCCTTATTGGTATCCGGCGCGCAGTTCCTATTTTGGTATCATCGATCTGGCCGGATTTCCGAAGGATGTATATTATATGTATCAGAGCGAGTGGACCGATCAGACGGTTTTGCATCTCTTTCCACACTGGAACTGGGAGCCGGGACAGATCATTGATCTGTGGGCCTATTACAACAATGCCGATGAAGTGGAGTTGTTTGTGAATGGCGTGTCTCAGGGCAGCAAAAGCAAAGAACCGGATACCTATCACGTGTGGTGGCGTGTGGAGTATCAACCGGGTAGCATCAAAGCTGTTTCCCACAAAAACGGTAAGGTGGTGAAGGAGCAGGAAATACATACGGCAGGCGAACCCGCTCAGATCCGTCTGACGGCAGACCGCGACCTGATACACGCGGATGGTACGGACCTGAGTTTCGTAACGGTAGAGATCTTAGATAAGGATGGCAATCTGTGTCCCAACGCAAACAATCTGGTACATTTCGATGTACAGGGTGCCGGTTTTGTTGCCGGTGTGGACAACGGAAGCCAGACTTCCTTAGAGAGCTTCAAAGCTCCGCAGCGGGAAGCCTTTTACGGAAAATGCCTGGTTGTGATCCGGAATGATGGCAATGCCGGAGACATTCGTCTGACAGCTACTTCCGCAAACCTGAAACAGGCGGATGTTCGTTTACAGGCAAAATGAAGGGATTTACGATTTACTGAACCAACGGTCGACGAAGTCAATTACGATTTACGATTTGAAATACGGGTATAAATCTATTTACATGAGCATCTATTTGTTAATACGGGGAGGGATTTACGATTTACTGAACCAACGGTCGATGAAATCAATTACGATTTAAAATGTATATTCTTATGTTGTTATGCACTTGTAGAGACGCACGGCGTGCGTCTCCGCGGTACAGGTCCAATATAAACTATGTCTCCGCGGTGTAACCTTTGTAACTGACGGGATATACAGCCTCCATTTACAAGGCGCGATTGTAGGCAGCCCCAATAATAGATCATAGTTTTTTAATAATGTATCATTGTATTTTATAAACATGAAAAAACAGACCCTAATTCTTTTTGCTCTCGCAGTTTGTTGTATGGTAAACCCTGTCAGGGCACAGCAACCTGTATATCTGGATGAGAGCAGAGACCTTGAAGAACGTGTGCAGGACGCACTCAGCCGTATGACGCTGGAAGAGAAAGTAAAACTGTGCCATGCGCAGAGCAAATTCAGTAGCAGCGGAGTACCCCGGCTGGGTATCCCCGAACTCTGGATGAGTGACGGACCTCACGGAGTGCGCGAAGAGATCCAGTGGGATTCCTGGGGAAATGCCGGATGGACCAGCGACTCCTGTACGGCTTTTCCGGCACTTACCTGTCTGGCTGCGACCTGGGACCCCGAAATGTCTGCTTTGTATGGTATGGCCATAGGAGAGGAGGCGCGCTACCGGCGCAAGGATGTATTGCTGGGACCGGGTGTCAACATCTATCGTACGCCACTGAACGGACGTAATTTCGAATACATGGGCGAAGACCCGCATCTGGCCTCTGTATTGGTAGTCCCTTATATACAGGAAATGCAGAAGAATGGTGTAGCTGCCTGTGTGAAACATTACGCGTTGAACAATCAGGAATTGTGGCGTGGACACATTGATGTAGAATTGAGCGATCGTGCGTTGTACGAGATCTATCTGCCCGCTTTCAAAGCCTCTGTACACGAAGGAGGGGCCTGGAGCATCATGGGAGCTTACAACAAAGTACGTGGACAGCACGCCTGCCACAACGAATTGCTTTTGCAGAAGATCCTGAAGCAGGACTGGGGATTTGATGGTTGTGTGATTACCGATTGGGGTGGGGCACACGATACCCGGGAAGCTGCCTTGTATGGACTGGATATAGAAATGGGCTCGTATACGAACGGACTGACTTCGGAATCGGAGTTTACATACGACGATTATTACCTAGCTCGTTCTTATCTGGATATGCTGAAAAGCGGTGAAGTGCCCCTGTCTACCATAGATGACAAAGCCAGCCGGATATTGAGGCTCATTTTCCGTACGACCATGAACAGCCAGCGTCCGTGGGGATCTTTTGCTACGGAAGAACATGCCGAAGTGGCTCGCCGGATAGGAGAAGAGGGAACCGTATTGCTGAAAAATGTGGCTCCGGATAAGAAAACCTCTCCTTTGCTTCCGATCGATGGCAACAGATACGATCGTATACTGGTTGTCGGTGAAAATGCTACCCGTAGTCTGACCAAAGGAGGAGGATCGTCCGAATTGAAAGTAAAAGAAGAGATCTCTCCGCTGGCAGGTCTTCAGGCGATTTATGGCGATAAAATTGTATATGCCAAAGGGTATATGTCCGGCCGCCCCATGTACAGTAATATCCAGGAGATCCCGGCTTCTGTCATGGATTCGTTACGTGCAGATGCCGTAGCCCAGGCCCGGGAAGCCGATCTGGTGATCTATGTGGGAGGGTTGAACAAAAACCATCAACAGGATTGTGAAGCCGGAGACAGGATCACTTACGGATTGCCTTTCGGACAAAATGAACTGATCGAGGAAATCTTGCAGGTGAATAAGAATATGGTTATGGTACTGATCAGTGGGAATGCGGTGGAAATGCCGTGGATTAAAAAAGTTCCTGCCATTGTGCAATCCTGGTATCTGGGTTCGCAGGGTGGCCATTCCATTGCCAACATCCTTTCCGGTAAGGTGAACCCAAGTGGAAAATTACCGTTCTCCTTTCCCGTGAAGTTATCTGATAACGGGGCACACGCTTTTGATTACATGAGCTATCCGGGAGACAGTATCCGACAGATCTATAAAGAGGATATCCTGGTGGGCTACCGCTGGCACGATACCAAAAAGATCCCGGCTCTGTTCCCATTCGGACACGGATTGAGCTATACGACGTTTGCTTATGGCAAACCACAGGCGGATAAGGTGACCCTGCACAGTGCTGATGACCGCATAGTAGTCACTGTTCCGGTGCGCAATACAGGAAATGTTGCCGGAAAAGAGGTGATCCAGTTGTATATCGGAGAGGAAAAAAGTGCTGTACTCCGTCCTGTCAAAGAGCTCAAAGGGTTTCATAAAATAGAATTGCAGCCCGGTGAGGAAAAAGTAGTTTCTTTCACCATTGAACCAAAAGATCTGATGTATTTCGATGAAAACCTTCACGACTGGAAGGCAGATCCGGGCAAGTTCAAAGCCTATATCGGATCCTCCTCAACGGATATTCGCTCTACATTGTCCTTTGTGCTTCAATAGCAAGGATAGAACGAGGTGTTTACGATCAGGCGATGGAAGATTAAGAAAATATTCCTCCGTTGTTGCTATATGCGACAACAGAGGAATATTTGTATAGAAGAACAGCAGATGTATTTCCTGTACAAAGGATACATCTTTTTCACACTCCCTGATCCCGGGAAAGTCAGACTTCTTCTGTTTTCACAACGTAATCTGATTCTTTACTTCGGTTATACAGTCCTTTCAGTTCGAACGCGAGCATGATGCGGAACATTCCGATCGCTAAGAAAGTAAAAGCGATCATATATACAGCATACAATGCGCCGATCAGAGGTTGCCACAGAATAATGATGGAACAGATGATGGCCAGAATACCAAATGCCAGATACCATCCCCATTCGCGTGTACCGTAACGTTTGAGGTCGAGTGAGTAACCTGCGGCAGAGAATCCGCGGAACATAAGCCAGAAAGCAATAATAAAAGGTATGACTTCCATACTCAGCCACGGATAAGCCAATAAATAGACACCCAGGATAAGGTCTATAATACCTCCTGCCAGGTACCAGCCCCAGCTACTTATCTGTTTACGGTTACCAAGGGCAAAAACGATCTCTACAACTCCAGTCACCAGCATGGTGATGCTGAACAGGAGACTCAACGCGACATAACTACTTAACGGGTTAATGATCAGAAAGATCGCCACAATCAGGTAAAGGATACCTAATAACAGGGACATCCACCAATGTTTGATGGTATATTCCAGGTTATCATAAATTTTTCTCATACAAATGCTATTATGATTAAATGAATATGCAATTAACAGCCGGAGGAACAGATGAGTTTGTAATTATCTATAAAAGATATATAAATAAATATACCGCGGAACATCTGAAAGAAAGGTTTGTTCGTTATATAAGAGCCTGTTTACATTTTCCGCGGAGCCAACGGTCGACGCATGCAGGATTTATCAGGGATGTCCCTCATCCTTTTTTCAGCCCTCTTTTTGTTTGTTTTCCTCTTTTTTCAGCTCAGATAGCCCGCTATTGACTGCGTCGACCGTTGGTTATCGCTTCAGAAAAGGAAAAACAACCTAAAAACAGGACTAAATAAAGAAATGAGTAAAATGTAAACAGGCTCTGAAAAAGTAATGTATATTTGTTTCCTGTATACTAAGTCGTGTAAACTTAAAATGTAAAGATATGAAAACAACAACTGTAAGAGGTACTCAGGTGAATCTGAACAAGGAATTTATCACAGTGGGCAGCATAGCTCCGGATTTCACCCTGATCAGGCAGGATATGTCTTCTTTGTCTCTGAAAGATCTCAGAGGCAAGTATGTGATCCTTAATATTTTCCCGAGTCTGGATACACCGATCTGTGCGACTTCCGTACGCAAGTTTAATCAGGCAGCTACCCGGTTGCCGGAGACTGTAGTATTGGCTATATCCAAAGACCTGCCTTTTGCTCAGCAACGTTTCTGTACGACCGAAGGAATAGAGAATGTGATACCGCTTTCGGATTTTCGTCCGTCAGATTTTGACGAACAGTATGGAGTGCTGATGGCAGACGGACCGCTGGCCGGATTACTGGCACGTGCCATTGTTATTATAGATAAAGAAGGAAAAGTGGTATATACGGAGATGGTTCCTGATATAGCTCAAGAGCCTGATTATGACAAAGCTCTTGAGCAGATCAAAGGATATGCCAATTGTTGAATGGGCAACCGGTAGCTGAGTTCGGTCTTTGGCAGGAACCTGTCACCTGTCTCAGACCGTTACGTTCTCTTTCTGGTACCTTTATATATAAAGAAACCTACAATAAAGATACCTACTGCGATAAACACATAACCGATCTCTTTGCTGTATTCGGTCACCTTTGCCAGCAGTTGTTCCTCGGTCTCTATACCGGGTATGGTAGACATATAGTAGCCGATAGCTGCCAGTATGCAATTCCATATTCCGGCGCCAAGTGTTGTGTAGAACAGGAAGGTAGAGAGTTTCATACGTGCCAGACCCGCCGGGATAGAGATCAGTTGTCTCACTGCCGGTATGAGCCTGCCGATGAAGGTAGACAAAGCACCGTATTTCTCGAAATACTGTTCGGCATGTTGCACCTTGGCCTCGTCTATCAGACAGAGGTGCCCCAGGCGGCTGTTTGCAAATTTGTATATGATCGGCCTTCCCAGGAAAAGGGCCAGGTAATAATTGACTAAGGCTCCTATGTCCGCGCCTATGGTTGCAAATAACACCACTAAGTATATATTCATTTCATCATTTACTGCTGCTTTGTAGGCCGCGGGCGGAACTACTAATTCTGATGGAAAAGGAATGAAAGAACTTTCGATGGCCATTAAAAGAGTGATGGTCCAATAATTGAGATGCTCTAAGCACCATTGAATGAATGTAACTGACTCCATTTTTTTATTGTTCAGGATTATTTTCTTCTTGATCATTCTTCATCAGCTTTACCTGCTCTATGAGTGCTCTTATAAAACCTTCTTTTTCTTCCTCACTAGAATTCTGCCAGTAAGGTTTAAGATCACGGTTCCAGTATTCGCTGTTGAGCTGTTCCAGAGAACTTTCGATCTTTGGATAATATCTATAATGCAGATAGACATTCAAAAGTTCTAAATCTATATTTTTAAAATTACTATCTAAACTCTTCACCTTCTCAAAAGCCTGTACGGCATACTGATAGAATTCGGTCTGCATACAGATCTGTCCCAGTTCATACAAACTTTCCGCATCCTTAGCCAGTATGAGAGTTTCTTCAATGGCCTGTTCCAGGCTGATATCGTTCTTCGCTGCCGCACTTATCCGGCACCAGAGCAGATGAGCCTGCACATCCCGGGGACAGTATTTCAGCCATTCGTGGCAATACTTCCGCGCTTCTGCTATTTCTCCGGTGATCAGCAAAGCGGAGGGCAGATAATAATACACCGATACGCGCAAATGCGCTTCGTCGTCCGGGATCTCTTCCAGTACATTCATAAAATAGGGAATAGACTCCTTATATTTTTCCTGTGAAAAATACTTCAGTGCAAAAAAGAGGTTATTCAGTGGAGAAGGAAGGGACTGAAAGGTTGTACTCTTCTGGTATTCCTCAATGGCTTTCTGATCTTCTCCCAGCATAAAGAGAGCATCTCCCTTAAAGAGATGGGCCATGGTAAAATGCTCTTCGGCAGCCAGGGCAAAGTCACACGCCTCTATACATTTTCCGTATTCCTCCAGATCGTAGTAACATCTTGCCAGGTCTACCCAATACGTGGCCGAATAGGGGTGCCTGTCCAGCAGTATATTGAAATATTTGATTGCGTCTTCCAGCTTTCCAACCTCCTGACAACTTTCCGCATACAGGCTCAGGAACTCTTCTTCCCCCTGGTATTTGTCGAGGAAACGTTCCATAAAAGCTAAAGCCTCATCCGCGAATCCCGTATCTAACCATACACATGCGATACGTATAATTTGTTCTTTATCCTCTGCGTAGTCCAGCGTCTCGAACAATCGTTTGGCCTCTTCTACGTTTTTATCGATCAGGCTCAGCTCTACTTTGAGAAAAACAACTTCTTCGCTCCAGTCTTCTGAGAGGTCCCGGATCGCTTCCCGGGCTTTTTCCGGTTGATCCATATCTAAGTAATAGAATCCTTGTTCAATCCGGATCACCGGACTGTCCGGATGAAGTTTCAGTCCATATTCGATCACTGCAGAAACTTCTTCCATTTCCATCAGGTTAAGGTAGTGGTTAGCCAGGTCAGCTATCTCTTCCGCATCCAGATAACTATAGTTTCCCGAAGCCTTCATCGCTTCGTACCGACTCAATAAATCTTCCCACGCATCGTCCGGAATCTTATTGATTCTTCCCATGTATTGTAGTGTATTAAGAGGGGTTATTTGCTTTTTTTCCCCAGGTATCTTTCAGACCTACCGTACGGTTGAATATCAATTGTTCTTTGGTAGAATCCGTATCTATATGGAAATAGCCGATCCTCTGGAATTGCAGATAGTCCGTAGATGTCAGTTGTTGTGTATACTTCTCTACGTAACAATCGGTCAGCACTTTCAGAGAGTCAGGGTTCAACAACTGACGGAAATCGGCCTCTTGTTCCGCACCCGGATTTTCTACGGAGAACAACCGGTCATACAGCCGCACTTCCGCCGGCAGGCAATGCGCGCAGCTGAGCCAATGCAGGGTACCTTTTACCTTTCGGTTTGCCTCAGGCATACCGCTGAGCGTATCCGGATCGTATTCGGCATATACTTCCACCACTTCCCCGTTCTCGTCTTTCCTGCAGCCGGTGCAGGTGATGATATACGCGTTTTTCAATCTGACCTCTTTGCCAGGGGTGAGCCGGAAATATTTCCTGGGAGCATCTTCCATAAAATCCTCCTTCTCGATCCACAGTTCACGGCTGAATTCAATGGTGTGTGTGCCGGCCGACAGATCTTCCGGATTGTTGATGCACTCCATTTGCTCTACTTTACCTTCCGGATAGTTGGTTATGATCAGTTTCACCGGGTTAAGTACGGCAGAAACACGGGTGGCACGGGTATTCAGATCTTCGCGCACAGCAGCTTCCAGCATCGAAATGTCGTTCAGTGCCTCAAATTTGGTATAACCGATCATATCAATAAATTTCCGGATAGATTCCGGAGAATAACCCCGTCGACGGAAACCGCATAAAGTGGGCATACGCGGATCGTCCCAACCGTTGACTAGTCCTTCTTTCACTAAGGTAAGCAATTTACGCTTACTCATTACTGTATAGGTAAGGTTGAGACGGTTGAACTCGATCTGTCGGGGACGGTAGTCAGCGGCGGAGGCCAGTTGAGGCACTTCCTGTAGTTCATCTATAAAATAGTCGTACAACGGGCGGTGGACCTCAAATTCCAGTGTACAGAGTGAATGGGTGACACCCTCGAAATAGTCGCTCTGTCCGTGGGCAAAATCGTACATCGGATAGGCTTTCCATTTGTCTCCGGTACGGTGGTGAGGATGTTTGATCACCCGATAGATGACCGGATCACGGAAATGCATATTCGGATTGGCCATATCTATTTTGGCACGCAGCACCATGGCACCTTCTTCTATCTCACCGCTGTTCATCTTCTCAAACAATTCCAGACTCTCTTCCACAGGACGATTGCGGAAAGGACTCTCTGTTCCCGGTTGTGTCGGCGTCCCTTTCTGTCTGGCTATCTCTTCTGAAGACTGTTCGTCTACATATGCTTTTCCACGTTTGATAAGTTCAACGGCAAACTCCCAGAGCTGATCGAAATAGTCGGATGCGTAATATATATTTTCCCACTGGTAGCCCAGCCATTGTATGTCTTCTTTGATAGAGTCTACATATTCCGTATCTTCCTTCACCGGATTGGTGTCGTCGAAGCGGAGATTACATATCCCGTCGTACTTTTGGGCCACACCAAAATCCAGACAGAAAGCTTTTGCATGCCCGATATGAAGATAACCATTGGGCTCGGGAGGAAAACGGGTCTGTACCTTATGGTTGTTTTTCCCCTCTTTCAGATCATTTTCAATTGCCTGCTCAATAAAATTGAGACTTCTCTTAGCCACATTCTCTTCGTTTTTGTTCTCTGCCATAATGGTTAAATCATTAACTCGTTTGATTCTGCAAAATTAGGATATTTTTTTCGTTTGTCATTTATTTAATGGAAGAATATATACCTGCCCCGGGCAGACCTACGGACGGCAGGCGTATTTGATGTATATTTCCGGGATCCGGATGTTCCGGCAAGGGAAGTCGGATACGTGTAAACCGGAGATCGTTCTATGCATAAAACATATACATTTTGTTCCGATAGATGAGAGGATCAGAGTTCTGTTTGTACGCAACAGAGGCCTTGAAAATCTTTGTAACATAAATGTAACCTCTTTGAAACATATCCTTCAACTCCCATTCACAGGTTTTTAACAAAAAAGGCTTTCTTTGTTGCCTGATAGAAAATCTCTTTATCACAAAGACTCTTATTTTTGCACGAGCAAGGGAAGAAGTTGTATATATAAATAGGTGGAACCGTTCGTCAGGTATATCCGTATGTGGAAGGTCATATGGATTCAGTCCCCGTCCGTTCAGTGCGCCTTGGTAAAACAGAAAAACCGTATAAATTCAGAATATAAAAATGGTAAAGTTTATAGAATCGGAACTGATGCTGCTGAAAAAAGAGATAGATGAGATGTGGACTCTTGTCTATAATCAGGTAGATCGTTCGGGAGAAGCAGTCCTGACAATGGACCGCGAGTTGGCTCAGCAGGTGGTTGTACGCGACCGGAGGGTAAATGCCTTTGAATTAAAGATAGACAGCGATGTAGAAGACACCATCGCTCTTTACAATCCGGTAGGGGTAGATCTGCGGTTTGTACTGGCCATATTAAAGATCAATACCAACCTGGAACGTCTGGGAGATCTGGCCGAAGGGATTGCACGGTTTGTTATCAAGTGTGAAGACCCTGCGTTGGATGCGGAACTTCTGAAACGGTTGCGGTTGGAAGAGATGCTTTCGGAAGTACTTTCTATGCTGGAGATCACCAAACGGGCCCTCAATGAAGAGAGCCTTGAACTGGCCACTTCTGTTTTTGCCAAAGATAATGTGCTGGATGAGATCAATGCGGAGGTTTCTTCCATCCTGGCAGATTATATCCGGGAGCATCCGGAGAATACCATTACTTATCTGCAATTCATAAGTGTGTTCCGTAAACTCGAACGTGCAGGAGACCATATTACCAATATCGCAGAAGAAATTGTTTTCTTTATTGATGCTAAGGTATTGAAACATAGTGGTAATACCGAGGAAGGATATCCACGTAAGCTCTGAGGACAAAGTTTTTCCGGATTCTTTTTTTAGCTGAAATTAAATTAAAATTTTATATTTGTTTTCCGGTAACGTTTGCAAAAGCTGGTTTTAGTCACTAAATGATAATAAAACCAAAGAAAAGACAAAAATATGTTATAAGACATGTTTTATTATTTGGTCTGTAAGGTGAAAAGCCCTTATATTTGCATCGTTATCCTGAAAACAATCTTTTTACCTTAAAAAAAACTAATACCTATTGAAAACTGAAAAATAGGGCTTTGTGAAAAGCCCTATTTTTTTTATACCTGCTCTGAGAACCTGTTTTTCTTCTTTTCTTTGTATCTTTGTAGAAGACAGGATACCCCTTACGCAAATCCGGGCAAGTTAGGATTTATGTCCCGGCTCTCCTTCTCTTTGAAAAAGAGCCTGGTTCGGGGACTCCTTTCCGGCTCTGTCTGCGGGGAATAACCCGAAGAGAAAGTGTAATCGTAAAATTAAAAAGAACTGCTTATGTTTTCCGGAATAGTAGAAGAGTACGCAACGGTTGTTGCATTAGAAAAAGAACAGGAGAATGTACATCTGACCCTGTCCTGTTCGTTTGTCAGGGAACTTAAAATAGACCAGAGTGTCTCTCACAACGGTGTTTGTCTTACGGTAGTCGGAACTACGGAAGATACCTATACCGTGACAGCCATGAAAGAAACGCTGGAGCGTTCGAACCTGGGGTTGCTGGAGATAGGAGATAAAGTGAACGTAGAGCGTAGCATGATGATGAACGGCCGTCTGGATGGTCATATCGTGCAGGGACATGTGGATCAGACCGCTGTTTGTACGGACATACAGGACGCGGAGGGAAGCTGGTACTATACTTTCCAATATACATTTGATAAAGAGATGGCCCAAAGAGGATACTTTACGGTAGACAAAGGTTCGGTTACCGTAAACGGCGTCAGCCTGACGGTATGTAATCCTACACAAGACACCTTCCAGGTAGCAATTATTCCTTATACCTATGAGCATACCAATTTCCATACCTTTCGTGTGGGTACGGTGGTGAATCTGGAATTTGATATCATAGGGAAGTATATCAGCCGGATGATCACTCTGAACGGATCTGCCAACTGATATGACGTTCCTGGAACTGGCTTTGTCCCGTCAGAGCGATCGCTCTTTTGATCCGGATCGTCGGGTAGAGAGTGAGAAGCTGGAGCGTATTCTCGAGGCTGCCCGTATGGCTCCTTCTGCGTGTAACGCTCAACCCTGGAAGTTTGTCGTAGTTACCGATCCCGAGCTGGTCCGTAAAGTGGGCCGGGCGACTGCCGGATTGGGTATGAACAAGTTTGCCAGAGAAGTCCCTGTACATATCCTGGTCGTAGAGGAATCTGCCAATATCACCTCTCTGCTGGGAGGAAAGGTAAAAGACAAACATTTCCCGTTGATCGATTTGGGGATCGCGGCTTCTCATCTCTCTCTGGCTGCTGAGGACGAAGGCCTGGGCTCATGTATCCTGGGATGGTTTGATGAAAAGGAGATAAAAGAACTGACGGGAATCCCTTCATCCAGGCGGTTGTTGCTGGATGTTGTGATAGGCTATCCCCTGAAAGACAAACGGCGTAAGATCAGAAAACCCAAAGAAAAAGTGATCTCTTATAATAAATATTAGATCTGTGCCGGTATATAGGCACAGTTGTCCGGGAAACTGATTACAACTTTTTATTCCATACCAGAGAACTGCTGGTTTGCCTCTGGTACTTGAATATGTCTGTATGTAGTATGGGATTCGTTTATTTAGTGGGACTCCTCTGGTAGATCCTTAAATCACATCCTATTTGTGAGCCTGCATTCAGACTATTAAATGAAAAGGAATTTCAATCGTAAATCGTAATTAGCTTCGCTGACCGTTGGTTGACTTCGTCGACCGTTGGTTCAGTAAATCGTAAATATTACAGGTCTTTGAGCAGCACTTGGCTGGCATTTCTGTAATATTCTTCCCGGGCTTCGATCAGTACCTGCCAGGGCTGACTATATTCTGTTTCTGTATCTATTTTAAAATCTTCCGAACCAAATGTATCTATCCGGTCGAGTAAAGTAGCTACATTCAGCTGATTGATATCTACAGAAGGCAGGAAACCGATATCCTGGTTTTTATCATCAATGATAAATTCATGGATCAATTTGATCTCCTGTAGTTGATAGAGGACTTGTTTGGTGAGCCTGATCGGGATCTTATATGTCTGGGAGATCTCTTCCGCTGTATAAGGAGTCTCATTTCTTTGAAATTGTTTCACGATAATAGACATGATCAGGATGGAAATAAAATCCCGGTACCTGCGGCTGATGTTCCGTGTATCCTTGTCGAAGCTGAAATTATTCACATTTTGTCCCGCGTACGTAAACTCTACTCCGAACAGACAGATCGTCCAGGAGGTCTGGAGCCAGAGAAGGAACAGTGGAAGAGCAGCGAAACTACCGTATATCGCATTGTAGCGGGATACCCATAACTGTCCGCTGATATATATGTATTGAAACAACTGATAAGCAGTACCGGCCAGTATGCCCGCCACAAGAGCATACCTGAATTTCACTTTGGTATTAGGCATGTACATATATAAACCGGTAAACATCAGCCAGACCAATACAAACGGTACAGAACGTATCAGGAATTTGATGATCGGTGCCAGTATCACAAAATCTTCTATTCCCTTCATGATGGTGCTGACGAAAATAGAAGCTCCGGCAGAGATCACAATGAGAAGCGGTACCAGCAGGATGATAGAAAAGTAATCGGTTAGTTTCCGGTAAGGTGTCCGCGATTTTTTGATATCCCATATCTGGTTGAACGTACGTTCGATGTTGTTGATCAGATTGATTACAGTCCACAACAATAGAATAAGACCGATACCGATGAAAATACCGCTCTTGGTCTGCGACAGGTAAGAGTCCGCAAAATGAAGTATGGTTTCCGTTGTATCGTTCACTCCTCCGAAGGCGTCCCGGAACTGGTTCTCTACCAGATTGGCAAAACCAAATCCCCGTGCGATGGCAAATACAATGGCCAGGATGGGTACGATAGCCAGCAACGTACTGTAGGTAAGTGCGGAAGCCCTGTTGATGACCCGGTCTTTACTAAACTGTTCGATAGCGATATACAGCGTTTTGATGATCGTATAGAAAGAGAATTTCCTTTTTGTAACTTCATCTTCTGTTACCCGCCAGATATCGTTCGAGATGAACTTCCAGAATTTAGTAACCTGTTGGCCTATTTTCATTTTTCCGAGAATTAAGATCCTGTTTTAACTTTTGACTACGTCAACTGTTGGTTCCACAAATAAATTATTGCAGAATTTTTCGCTCTTTCTTCTGTCTTTTTTCCATTTTCCTCTTTTCTCGGCTCAAATAGCCCGCTGTTGACTGCGTCGATCGTTGGTTATCGTCTCAAAAACAGAAAAATGTACCTAAAATAAGCCTGAATAAAGAAACGAGCAAAATTTAAACAGGCTCTTCATGAAGTAGATAAAACAATTGCAGGCTCCGGGGAGTTTGGACCGGTTCCCTATAAAACAATAAAAAAAGCAGTCAGCCTGTAAGCCGGGTTCTGTTCCCTACAAGCAGGGCGTTTGTCATTTATCTGAGTGAAACGTCACCGTTCCACTTTAGCGGTCTACCCTCCGACATGGGGCGAGCAGCCCTCTTAACGTCGGTATACATGACCTTACAACCCCTAAGACGTACAGCCCTTATGTCACCATAAGACTGGTAGGCTCTTACCCCACCTTCTCACCCTTACCGTTTCCTCCAGGAAAACGGCGGTTCTTTTCTTCTACGTTGCTCTACCCTCACGGACAGCTTCCCGTTAGGAAGTAGGGTGCTCTGTGTTGCCCGGACTTTCCTCCCACAGATCCTGTGAGCGACAAACCGTCTGACTGCTTTAGCAAGCAAAGATAGGATATTTCTATGGGTCTGACAAACCGGGACTTTTATTATTTACCTTATACCTCCTCTGACACATCGACAGGAAAAGTCTGTGCAACGCCGCATACATGCGTGTATCCTGTATCGGAAAGAAGAGCTTTCTTAATTTTCCTGAAAAAGTGTATCGCAAGTAGAAAATATCCCTATCTTTGTGTACTTAGTTAACTCCCTAAACATAAAGTTCATGAGAAAATACCTCTCCTTATTCCTTTTCATCGGATTATGCTATGCCTGTACTTCTACGGAAGGTGCAGATAAGAAGTTGCCCGAAACCATCCAACAACTTAATGATACCTTGCGTCAGCAATATGCTCCTGACAAGAGGGTTGCCCTTTTCGATGTAAATTATAATGTCGCAGGGAAGGAGGTTACCCTGACCGGAATTACCACCTCCGCAGATGCGAAGTCCTCTCTTCTCTCAGAACTTGGGCAAGCGGGGTATCAGGTTACTGATAGTCTGCGTGTGTTACCGGATGAAGAGAAACTGGAAGGAAAGACCTATGGCGTAGTAAATCTGTCTGTGTGCAATATCCGTATTCAGGACGATTTCTCCTCGGAAATGGTCACTCAGGCGTTGATGGGAATGCCGGTACGCATTCTGGATAAGAAGAGCTGGTACCGTGTTCAGACACCCGACAATTACATCGGATGGGTACATCGTGCGGGAATACACCCGATGACAAAGGAGGAGTATGAGGAGTGGAACCGTGCGGAGAAAGTGGTAGTCACTTCACATTATGGATTTGTATTTCAAAAGCCGGATCTGAATCCTCAGCCTGTTTCGGATGTGGTTTCCGGAGATCGCCTGCGCCTGGATGGCTCGGAAGGAAATTATTATCGGGTGATGTATCCGGACGGAAGACGGGGGTATCTATCCAAATTTCTGGGAATGCCGGAAAAGGAATGGCGAAAATCACTCAGACAGGATGCGGATGCCATTATAAAGACGGCTCACACGCTTCTGGGAGTTCCTTACCTGTGGGCCGGGACTTCTGCCAAAGGGGTGGATTGCAGCGGTTATGTACGTACTGTATTATATTTGCACGATATTATTATCCCGCGGGACGCTTCGCAGCAGGCGTATGTCGGCGAACATATAGAGATTGCTCCGGACTTTTCCAATCTGCAACCGGGCGACCTGATCTTCTTCGGACGTAAAGCCACGCCGGAACGTAAGGAGAGAGTGGTGCACGTAGCTATTTCTCTGGGAGGTAAGAAGTTTATCCATTCGCAGGGAGATGTACGCATCAATAGTTTTGATCCGGCCGATGAGGAATACGACGAGTACAACCTCAACCGCCTGCTCTTTGCTACCCGTGTATTACCTTATATAAATAAGGAAGACCCTGCCTTGAATACGACAGAAACAAATCCTTATTATAACTGATGCTATTAACCCCATAAACCCATAGAAACATGCAAAATCGCAGAGACTTTCTGAAAACAGCTGCTCTGGCAGCTGCCGGAACCGGACTGTTAGCCAATGAGGCACTGGCTGCCGCGGTACCTTCTCTTTTTTCTGTCAATCGCCTGGTTGGCGCGGACAAGAAAATGAAACTCAGATTCAAACCTTATGAACTGAAACTGGAGTATGTATTCACCGTAGCTACATATTCCCGAACCACAACACCGGATATTCAGGTAGAGATTGAATACGATGGGGTGATCGGATACGGAGAGGCTTCCATGCCTCCTTACCTCGGAGAGTCTCTGGAGTCGGTCACTCATTTCCTGAATCAGGTAGATCTCGGACAGTTCAGCGATCCGTTCCAGCTGGAAGATATTCTGGCGTATGTAGACAGTGTGATGCCGGGCAATACGGCAGCCAAAGCCTCTGTGGATATTGCCCTTCACGATCTGGTGGGAAAACTGCTGGGAGCTCCCTGGTACAAGATCTGGGGATTGGATAAAGAAAAAGCGCCTGATACCACTTATACCATTGGGATAGATACTCCGGACAAGGTGCGTGAAAAGACGCTGGCGTATGCCGAACGTTTCAATATACTGAAAGTGAAACTGGGAGGTGACAACGACAAGGAGATGATCGAGACCATCCGTTCGGTGTGTCAGTTGCCTCTGGCTATTGATGCCAACCAGGGCTGGACAGATAAACACTACGCGCTGGATATGGTACACTGGCTCAAAGAGCAGGGCATTGTGATGATCGAACAGCCTATGCCCAAAGAGCAGCTGGAAGATATTGCCTGGGTCACCCAGCAAAGTCCGTTGCCGATCTATGCCGATGAATCTCTGCAACGACTGAGTGATGTGCCGGGACTGAGACATGCTTTCACCGGGATCAATATCAAGCTGATGAAATGTACCGGTATGCGTGAGGGATGGAAAATGGTGAATCTGGCCCGTGCGTTAGGTATGGATGTGATGGTGGGCTGTATGACAGAAACCTCCTGTGCGATCTCTGCCGCGGCGCAATTCTCACCAGCTGTGGATTTTGCTGACCTGGATGGGAATCTGTTGATCGCTAACGACCGTTTCGACGGAGTGAAGGTGGTGAAAGGTAAGCTCACGCTGAACGATAAACCGGGTCTGGGGATCACCTTATTATAATATACATACAGAATCTTGATCCTTTATACAGGGATAAAAGAAGGGGAGTCCCTGTCTTCGGTGTCCCTGTATGGATCTATTCAGATATACCTCATAGAAAACAGGATATGAAAAAACTACTCTATCTGGTGGGAGTGCTGGTCTTCGCATCGGCGTGTTCCCATAAGCAGCCTGCCAAATCTTACAGTTGGGAAGAGGATCTGGATCATCGCATCCGTGTCGATTTCCGGCTGACGGAAACTCAGGTGAAAGAATACATCCATCAATACATTCCGGATGTGACCGATGCGCAGATGCGTGCCTGGGAAGAAAGTAACGCGTTGGAATACCGGATCATTGATGGTGAGAAACGCTATTTCCGCAATGCCGGTCCCAATCTTTTCCGGGTAGACTCTGCCTGCTACAACATCAAACTGGAAAAAGAAGGATTTGAGCTGAGCGATAAAGACAAGGTCAATCAGATCCATGTTCCTGAGGTGATAGCCGCGGTGAAGAAACAAAAAACTTCCCGGGTAGAACCCAGGCGGATGCGGGTAACGTATACGCTCACAGTAGATACCAACGCGGTGCCTGCCGGGGAAGTGGTTCGTTGCTGGCTACCCTATCCACGTACGGATCATCCCCGTCAGACCGATGTAAAGTTGATCAGGACCAGTCAATCCGACTATCAGATCGCTCCGGATTCGTATCTGCACAAGACGTTGTATATGGAGCAAGTGGCCCGACAGGGGCAACCGACCCGCTTTTCCGAAACCTTTGAGTTTACTTCGTATGCCGAGTGGCACGATCTGAAGCCGGAAGATATCCTTCCCTATGATACGGAGAGTGATCTCTATAAAGAACATACCGGGGAAAGGGAGACACATATCCTTTTCACACCCCGTATCCGCGAACTGGCAGAGCGTTTGTCCGAAGGAGAGAGCAACCCGCTGTTGCTGGCACAGCGTTATTTCCGCTGGATCAGACAGGTCTATCCCTGGGCATCGGCCATTGAGTATTCTACCATTGAAAACATTCCGGAATATGTGGTAGAGAACCGTAAAGGAGATTGCGGACAGGTGACGTTACTTTTTATGACCCTGTGCCGTTACAGTGGGATCCCGTGCCGCTGGCAGAGTGGATTCATGATGCATCCGGGTGCGTGGAACCTGCACGACTGGGCCGAGGTCTATTTCGAAGGGGTAGGTTGGGTACCGGTCGATCAATCGTTTGGTATTCCCGTATTTGCCCGTACACCGGAAGAGAAGATGTTCTTCATGGGTGGGATCGACTCCTGGCGTCTGATCGTGAACAACGACTACTCTCAACCTCTCTATCCCGAAAAGCAATATCCACGCAGCGAGACAGTAGACTTCCAGCGTGGTGAGGTAGAGTGGGCGGGTGGTAATCTCTATTTCCCACAGTGGAAATGGAAAATGGAAATAGAGTATCTGGACTAAGCCTGTTTTCGAAAGCGTGTTCCCATAAGAGTGCCCCTCAAAAGTCAGATATACACTTTTGAGAGGCATTTCATCATAGCCTTTCCTCTGTGGAGGGTATATAGAAAAGACTGTATCATCACTGTAAGGTCGATCTTTCAGAGACTGTCTGGCTTTTCCATGGAAAAGCCAGACGGATGCTCAACTATCCTCATTGCTTTTTCCACTTCTCCGTCACCTTCCACATAGACGGGTCTACAATGGAAACGATAAATATCCGCTATGTCTTTTTGTGCACCAGCCGTTCAGGCTATTCTCATCAGAAAAACATCTTTTTCATTTCTTGGTGTGACATATATTCTCCCTCTTTATAATCTTCTATGGCTTTAGCTGTCTTGCGTTTCGAAGATATCCGAGAAGTATATCCTGTTCTGTAACTTACAGACGGTCCATTTATCACAGAGGGTTCAGGCTCTGGTATTTTATATTTTTTAGGCATGAAAAAAAGTCTATACATGGTTTGATTCAAAGGTTGGGAGATGTTTTGAAATAGAAAAGGAAGTAAAGAAATAAATTTCAGATCACTGTACATATATGTATCAAAACAGGAAATTCGCTATCTGACCTGTTTGGGTTACCAATCCGATCCGGTTTGGTAACCCATTTGGTGTAGATTGGTTACTAAAAGACCCATCCGGTTCTCGTGAAGTCTGATGAAGAACTTTCGGGTAGTATCCTTTTCCTTTAAAGATTTGTCCGGACAATTGGAAAAACCATGAGATCTCATATTACTGAATTATCCCTAAAATAAGAGCGGCTTCTCAAACCTTTTTTGTCCGGAAGAGTCAAACTATAGAAAGACAGGGGGTCTCCTGTATGATCCCTTCTCTTTTTAACATTTTGCCTGGTGCAAATCTGACACAACGAATGTAAAAATGGCAGGGTTGGTCGTTAATCCCTGTTAACCACTTCCGACCCTCTGTTAAAAGAGAAGAAAAATACCTGACACTAAAAAGAATAGAATGGTTTTTGTCTTTATTTTAACGTGAGTGTAGTTAAACAGGAAATTTACTATTAACATTTAATATATAGAAATACAGTATGAATAAAACAGCTAAAAACATCCTTGGAGCAACAGCGATTGTTCTGCTTAGTTCAGGGGTAGCCGGACTGACCACCTATAAGATGGTGCAATCCGGTCAGCCGGAATACTCCTCTTTTTATGAGGCTTTTCCGCAGAACCCCAATGTGAGGCTCGCTGCTTTTGATGCGGTGAATGCACAGCCGGTGGATCTGACACAAGCTGCCGAAAGCTCGGTGAATGCAGTGGTGCATATCAAATCTACTCAGCTTTCTAAAACTCAGACAGTGCGTCGTGCTCCTGATATTTTTGACTTTTTCTTCGGAGATGGTGGTCGTGAGCAGGAACGTCAGATACAGACCCAGCCCCGTGTCGGATTCGGTTCGGGAGTGATCATTTCCAAAGACGGATATATAGTAACCAATAATCATGTGATCGACGGAGCAGACGAGATCAGTGTAAAGCTCAATGACAACCGGGAGTTTGTAGGACGTATCATTGGTACCGATCCGGCTACTGACCTGGCATTGGTCAAGATCGAGGGAGACAACTTCCCGACGCTGCCCATTGGTGATTCCGATAACCTGAAAGTAGGGGAATGGGTATTGGCTGTGGGTAATCCCTTCAACCTGACCTCTACGGTGACGGCAGGTATTGTAAGTGCGAAAGCCCGTACACTGGGAGTATATAGCGGAGGTATAGAATCGTTTATACAGACCGATGCCCCTATCAACCAGGGCAATAGTGGGGGGGCACTGGTGAATGTGAAGGGAGAATTGATCGGTATCAATTCCGTTCTTTCTTCTCCTACAGGAGCTTTTGCAGGGTATGGTTTTGCTATACCTACCAGTATCATAACCAAAGTGGTTGCCGACCTGAAACAATACGGTACCGTACAGCGCGCGCTATTAGGTATCAAAGGTAGCTCTTTGTCCAATGACCGCTATATCAACGAACAGGTATCTGAAGAGTTGAAGAAAAAAGCTCAGGAACTGGGAGTGGTAGAAGGTGTCCTGGTGGCTGAGATCGTAGACGGTGGCTCTGCCGCAGGCGCAGATATCAAAGTGGATGACGTGATCACCGGTATTGATGGCAAGACTGTACGCAATATGGCTGATCTGCAGGAAGCACTGGCCAGACATCGTCCCGGCGATAAGGTAAAGGTGAAACTGGTACGTGATAAGAAAGAACGCACGGTAGAGGTCACTCTGAAAAATGAACAGGGTACAACCAAAGTCGTGAAAAGTGCCGGAATGGAGATCCTCGGAGCGGCCTTTAAGGAACTGACGGATGACCAGAAGAAACAGCTCAACCTGAGCTATGGCTTGCAGGTGACAGGTGTCAGCAGTGGTAAAATGTCAGATGCCGGCATCCGCAAAGGATTCATTATACAGAAGGTCAATGGTCGTCAGATCAATAAAGAGAGCGATATGGAAGAGGTATTCCGCGAAGCGATGAAGTCTCCGGATCAGGTTCTTTTCATCTCCGGTGTCTTCCCATCTGGCAAACGAGCTAATTTCGCTGTCGATCTGAGCAATGAATAAGGCTCTGACGATGAGATGATAAATTAACTTAAAGCAGAGAAAAAAAGAGCGTCGGTCCACTAACAAGCCGATGCTCTTTTTGTTACTTAGGATAGAGGGAATAAACTTCCGGCCTTTGATCTGATCCCGGACAAGGACAGATGTAAGGGAACTATTGGCTTTCGTGGAGACTTTTCCGGAAAGGGTGCATCCTTTTTCCGGAAGTCTTCTCCTCTGGGCAACTGTAAGGGTCTTGTTTTCCGGAAATGGGTATATGAATGAAGCAGAAAACAGGTACATACAGTAATACGTAAAACAAGATAATAATCGTGAAAAAGTTAAGTACATTCTATACTAAACCAATAATTTGTAGTAACTTTGCACTCCAAATCTGTTTTTAAAGAATGAGACAACTAAAGATTACCAAAAGTATCACCAACAGAGAGAGTGCTTCTCTTGACAAGTATTTACAGGAAATCGGACGCGAGGACCTGATCACTGTCGAAGAGGAGGTGGAGCTCGCTCAGCGCATTCGTAAGGGTGACCGTGTGGCATTGGAAAAACTGACCCGGGCCAACCTGCGTTTCGTCGTTTCCGTAGCCAAGCAATACCAGAATCAGGGACTTAGTCTGCCCGACCTTATCAACGAAGGAAATCTGGGATTGATCAAAGCTGCGGAGAAGTTCGACGAAACCCGTGGGTTCAAGTTCATCAGTTATGCCGTTTGGTGGATCCGTCAGTCTATTTTACAGGCTTTGGCAGAGCAGTCGCGTATCGTTCGCCTGCCGCTCAACCAGGTGGGCTCGCTGAATAAGATCAGCAAAGCCTTCTCTAAGTTTGAGCAGGAGAATGAGCGCCGCCCTTCCCCTGAAGAACTGGCTGAAGAATTGGATATCCCTGTAGACAAGATTTCCGATACACTCAAGGTATCCGGCCGTCATATTTCGGTTGATGCTCCTTTTGTGGAAGGAGAAGACAATAGTCTGCTGGATGTGCTGGTGAACGACGATTCGCCTATGGCCGACCGCTCGTTGGTGAACGAGTCTCTTGCGAGGGAAATTGATAGAGCACTTTCTACGTTAACCGATAGAGAAAAAGAGATCATACAGATGTTTTTCGGTATCGGACAACAGGAAATGACATTGGAAGAGATCGGCGACAAATTCGGGCTCACCCGTGAGCGTGTGCGTCAGATCAAGGAAAAAGCAATAAGAAGATTACGGCAAAGCAATCGTAGTAAATTGCTCAAATCTTATTTGGGATAAATAAGAATATCGGTTTCCGACACATGAAGGTATAAAAGCCGGTTCGTCTTTTTTGACGGCCGGTTTTTTTGTTACCTTTGTCATCTGAATTACTCAATATCTTTGTTTATGAAATATTTCAAAGTCCTCATGGTGTTCGTCCTTTTGCTGGCGGTGGTTCCGGTGTCTGCTCAGAAGAAAAAGTCGGGCAAAGCAGCCAAACCACAGAAAGTATTGAAAGAACCTAAAGAACCGAAGGTACTGAAACCTATATATATATTTGGTATCGCGGCTTCTTTTACCGATACGGTAGTCTATTATACGGATATTCAATTGCTGGACAGTGTACATCTCAACGGGCATGGTTTCCTGCCGCAGCGGGAATTATACAGCTATCAACTGAAAAACTATCTCGAGTACGATAAGCAGATACCCAACCGTACCTGTATGGTCTACTTTGCCAACAACCGCAAGGATCTGGATAAGCAGTATGCCAAGGTAATGAACAAATACAAAAAATCTTCCGATCAGGTGGTGGAACTGATTGACCCCAAAGAATTCCAGTTTAAAAAACCGGAATACTGATCCGAACGTTATTAGGTAAGAGATATGTGGATATCTCTTATTTTTTATCTTTTATTTTTGTATAATAAAATATATATACCAATGAAACCTTATTTATACGGAATTCTGGGAATGTTTCTGATGGTGATGGTTGCTTGTGATAACGACGATCCTACACCCACGCCTCCGGAGAAAGGGACAGAGTGTACAGTGCTGGCTTATCTGATCGGGAACAGTTATAACAACGATCTGAGCAGCCTGCTTCTGACCAACTATCGGGATATGTTGGTTGGTATGGAAACGGTAGATGTATCCAAGCACAATTTATTGGTGTATATAGAGACTAAATCCGATGATCCGCATCTGATCCATATCCGTAAGGAGAAAGGGACAGTGATTGCTGATACACTCTACAGCTATTCGGAACAGAATCCGCTGAGCATATCTGTGATGACTGAGGTATTCTCTACGGTTTTCAATGAATTTCCGGCAAGTCGTTACGGACTGGTTTTCGGTTCGCATGCGGAAGGATGGCTACCTGCTACCAACTCTGCTTCGAGGTCGGTAGGAGTATATAAGGATACTCAAATGAATATACCGGATTTTGCTACGGTATTGCAACGTGTCGGGCGGCATTTTGACTATATATTCTTCGATGCCTGTTTCATGCAAACGGTAGAGGTGGCTTACGAACTTCGTGAGTATGCCGATTATATCATAGGGTCTTCTACTGAAATCCCGGGTCCGGGTGCTCCTTACAGAACCCTGACCCCGTTTTTATTTAGTTCAGACAATGCCGCCATGAAAATTGCGGAGGAGTATTTTGATGTTTATAATGAGATCTACACAGGCCAAACACCAACAAATGCATTATGGACAGCAGGAGTTTCTGTCTCTGTGACGGATATGCAGTATATAGATAAACTGGCGGCAAAGACAAAGGATATTTTTCGCGACTATTATACAGGTAGACAAGTGCCTGCTTCTCTGAATGATATTTTCTATTATGATAAGAGATCAACTGTATATTACTATGATTTTGATGGTTTCATCAAGCAGATAACGGATGGAAATGATGATTATGAATCCTGGCTGGATGTTTATGAGCAGGTGGTTTGTTATTTTGCTACTACGGATAAAAATTATTCTGCCTATATCAGAGGATTATTTGATATGAAAGGAGCTACCGGACTTTCTACTTATATTCCCAGAGAGGGCTCGTCTCTGATCAATGCTAACAACTATTATCCTACCATGCAATGGTACAAAGCCGCAGGCTGGGATCTTACCGGATGGTGGTAATAAATAAGTATTCTCCATTCATTGTATGTATACTCTTTCGGATTTCAATACGCATGATAGATTTATCTATAAAGTATCTGTACGCAATGAGTTTCTCTTATTTCGTCTACAGAGAAAGGGATTACCTGTAGAGACGCACGGCGTGCGTCTCCGCGGTGTAGGTCCAATCCGGAAGTGTGTGTCTCTCTGAGGTATGCGTCCAATAAAAAATGTATTCTGTAGGGGCTATGTCTTCCCATTCGGTATGCTGAGACGCACGCCGTGCGTCTCTACAGGATACGGAGTCTGATATATACAACGAGTGATGAACACTTACTTATCCTATGTAAGAAAAGAGTTCTCTGAAAAGTATCATTTTTCCTGGAATAAAGGATTGGGTATGGGTTGTAGATCAGGAGAGCCCGTTACGAATACTTCTTCGGATACCGGAAGAGAATAGCCAGCACTGCAAAACCTCCCATAACGAAAGGATAATACAGATAAGGTACGATACTGCCGGGAGCGATACCGGCAATACCAGCGGCTATCAGTAACTGCGCTCCGTAAGGGATCATACCTTGTACCACACAGGAGAACGTGTCTAAGATACTGGCCGATTTACGCCGGTCTACGTGAAAACGGTTGGCTATGTCTTTGGCAATCGGTCCGGTAGTAATAATGGCAATGGTGTTGTTGGCGGTACACAGATTGGTCAGGCTCACCAAAGCGGCTATACTCAGTTCGGCTCCCCGTTTGTTTTTCACACGTTTGGTCAATCCGGATATAATAAAGTCGATCCCGCCGTTGTAACGGATGGTTTCCAGCATTCCGCCTGCCAATAGGGTGACGATAATCAGTTCGCCCATTCCGGTGATCCCGTCACCCATAGAACCAAACCACTCTACCCATCCGAATCCACCGGAAGCCATACCGATCATACCCGTCAGTACAATACCTGTTACCAGTACCATCATAACATTCAGTCCGGCAATGGCGGTGATGAGTACCACCAGATAGGGGAGCACCCGGATCCATTCGATCTCTCCGATCTGATAGGAAAGTTCTATGGATAATCCCTGAAAGATGTAGATCGCTATGACGAACAATGCTGCCGGGAGCACGATCCGGAAATTTACCCGGAATTTATCCCTCATCACACAGTCCTGGGTTTTGGTAGCGGCAATGGTCGTATCGGAGATAAAAGAAAGATTGTCTCCGAACAACGCGCCTCCGACTACTATAGCTGTCATAAAGGGAAGGTTCACTCCGGTCTTTTCTGTCAATCCTATGGCTACGGGAGCCAGGGCCACGATGGTTCCGACACTGGTCCCTACGGAAAGAGAGATGAAACAAGCGGCTATAAATATTCCGGCCAATAGGAGATTGTCCGGAAGGAGCAGGAGCGTAAGATCTACAGTGGCATCAATGGCTCCCATCTGCCGGGCACTCTGTGCGAACGCACCTGCCAGGACAAAGATCCATATCATCAGCATGATGTTTTTGTTAGAAGCACCTACCGAAAACTGATAGATGCGTTGATCCAGGCTCAGTCCGGGAGTGATAGCGATCGCGAAACACGAAGCGATCAGAAAAGCAACAGCGATCGGCATCTGTATATCCAGTAGGATGGCCGTACAGAGGTAAAGTCCCAGGAATACAAACAGCGGACTGAGAGACCACCAGCCCGGACGGGGTTTTCCCGATTTTATCTTGGTCATAAGATGGATTTTATGTTTTGAAGCCGCAAAGATATAAATAAAGATAGAAATAATGTTTGTGACAGAAAGGAAGTATTTGTTGCAGATGGGTTAAAAAATATACTTATAATAAGGAAACATCTGTTTTTTTGTCTGGTGATCCAAACAAAAGCATTACTTTTGCATCAACAATATAACAAAGGTTAGCTAACTGCTTCATGCATCTGAAAATTCCATATCTTAACTGTACAGCGATATGGTACCCAGTTAGCAAAAAAAGCGGCACGAAGGGATTCGGGCCGCTTTTATGATCAGATTGGGATAACTGCTGTATCAGAGAGTTACTCCGGTTTTGAAAATTGCTATTTCACGATACCCTTTCTTCTCGTTGTTCACCTGTTCGCCACTGGCTACGCGAAGGATATAATCGATAAAGCGTTCGCAGGTTTTTTCCATGGGTTCATCTTCCACGATCACTCCCGCGTTGAAGTCGATCCATCCCGGTTTGTTCTGTGCCAGTGCGGAGTTGGTAGAAATCTTCATGGTCGGTACAAACGTGCCGAATGGTGTTCCGCGTCCGGTGGTAAAGAGGACGATGTGGCAACCACAGGAAGCCAGTGCCGTAGAAGCTACCAGGTCGTTGCCCGGGGCAGACAGCAGACTGAGTCCTTTGACTTTCAGACGTTCACCGTACGACAAAACGCCCGACACCTTGCTTTTCCCACATTTCTGCGTACATCCCAGGGCTTTTTCTTCCAGGGTAGAAATACCCCCGGCTTTGTTGCCCGGAGAGGGATTTTCTCCTACCGGTTCACCGTGAGACAAGAAATACTCTTTGAAATCATTGATCAGGTGTACGGTCTCTTCAAACAGTTCTTTGTTCTCACAACGGTTCATCAGGATGGTTTCCGCTCCGAACATTTCGGGCACTTCCGTCAGTACACTGGTTCCTCCCTGTGCGATCAGGAAGTCAGAGAATACTCCCAGCAACGGGTTGGCCGTGATGCCGGAGAAACCGTCCGATCCCCCGCATTTCAGACCTACACGCAGTTCGGAGATAGGCACGGTAGTGCGTACGTCTTTGCTGGCTTTCGCATAGAGCCCGCGCAGGATCTGCATTCCTTCTTCATATTCGTCGCCTACCTGCTGAGTCACCATGAATTGGATACGGTCTTCATCGTATGCTCCGATAAATTCACGGAATACATCCGGCTGGTTGTTCTCACATCCCAGACCTACGACTAATACCGCTCCTGCGTTGGGATGGAGTACCATGTCGCGCAGGATCTTTTTGGTGTTCTCGTGATCTTCTCCCAATTGTGAACAACCGTAGTTGTGCGGGAAGGCTACGATCGCGTCTACACCTTCTCCCTGTGTCTCTTTTTGCAGGGCATTGGCCAGCTGATTAGCAATACCGTTTACGCAACCTACGGTCGGGATGATCCATATCTCATTGCGGATGCCCACTTCGCCGTTCTTGTGGCGATATCCCTGGAAAGAGAGTTCTTTCGGAGCAATGTCCAGAGAGACTTCCGTGGGATTGTATGTATAGTCGAGCAATCCGGCCAGATTGGTACGGATGTTGTTCTCATTCATCCAGTCGCCCGTTTGTTTCGCCTGGGTCGCATGGCCGATCGGATATCCGTATTTGATCACATTTTCTCCTTCGGAGAAATCTTTCAGAGCAAATTTGTGTCCGGTAGGGATCTCTTCGTTCAGGACAATTTCTTTACCGTCTACAGAGAGTTTTTCACCGGCAGGCAACGTAACGATCGCGACGGCTACATTGTCCGCTGGATTGATCTTCAGATACTTTGTTTTCATGTTCTTAGAGCCTCATTTAAATGATTAAAAATATATATTATGTATGTTTTTCGTTTTTTCTGTGGCCTTTCCAACTCTCTGTTCTCTGTCCGGACCCTCTGCTTTGTACAGGCTTTGTACAGACAGGCTGGTCATCCTGCCATGGATCTATCCTGCCGGATACCCGTTTCAGCGGTTCCGGTAAAAATCTATGGTTTCCACAGTCAGCAGATCAATAGGCATGTAATTGATACGGTTCACCTCTTTCTTGAAAATGAGATGATCGCACAATGCCTTGATCCCGTTGTATCCCTGTAGCTCGGGTTGCTGGGCGATCAGGAAAGATACGCTTCCCTCTTTCAGGCAACGTACATTCCTTTCCAACAGGTCATAGCCGATCAGGTTGAAACCTTTTTGCGGCTTTTCCAGCAGATATTCTCCAACCGTATATACTTTGGAGTTGAAGGTGATACCGCTGTGTACGCCGGGATGTTCCCGGAAAAAATCATCCATCATCCGGTGGTCGTCGCTGTTGCGCCTGGCGTGCAGGTTCAGCTCCAGGATGCGGCAGAAGGGGTGATGCTGTTTCATATATTCCCGGAAACCGATCTCCCTATTTTCCTGCTGGTTCGACCCCACGATCCCTTCGTTGATCTTCCGGAAGATCACCACTTCTTTTTCATCCCCGGCCAGCAGCATCAGCATCCGCGCGGCGAAATATCCGCTCCGTTGCGAATTCTGACCATAAAAAGCCAGTGGCGGCACTGCCGGAATGTTCGAGTCTATATAGATAAAAGGTATTTCCGATTCATTCAACTTGTCGGTAAACCTTTGGGTATACTGAGGTACGGTCGGAGCGAACAACACTCCATCGGGTTCCTCTGTCAGGATATCCTGGCTTTTGTTTACGAACGAATGATAATCATACGGATCGTAATAGTCGGTTCTCAGCGATATGTGAAAATCCGAATAAGCAGCCAGCGCGTCGCTGATCCCTTTTTCTATGGCTGTCCAGTATTCTCCCGGCTGATGCATAGGCAGCAGGCAAGAGAAGGTATACTTCTTATTTGAAGCAAGGGCACTGGCATACATGTTGGGATGATAATCCAACTCTGCCAGTATCTCTTCCACCCGTTTGCGGCTGGAAGGAGAGACACCGCTCCGACCGTGGATCACACGATCTACCGTACCTACCGATACGCCGGCCAGACGGGCAATGTCTTTGATTCTGATTCGTTCAGGTAATCTGTTCATACTATGTATTAAGAGGCTGATTCATTTACGATGTAGTGATTTGTAACACATGAATCTCAAATATTCTGCAAAAATAATACGATTTATGATTTAACTATTTACCATATCCGATTTATATTCCTTCCTTGTCTTTTCCTGAATAAAAACCATACACTAAAGTCCATTATACATCCTATCTTTCCTTACCTTATTTATAGTACTATGGTTGTCCCCCTTATTGATAAATAGTTCCATCATACATCTTTTCACGTTATTAGCATGAGAATACTCCATCATGTAATCTCAATCGTACATCGTAAATCTCTTGTGTTCGCACACAATAATAATATTCATTTTTTCGACACAAATATATAACAATTTTTGTAATTACGAAAAATATTGTATCTTTGTGCCCGCACACGACAAAGTCTGTGAAAATCGGTTTTCAATATAAAAAGTTTAGTTATCAGGTAATTGAGGTTGTTTTCAGGGTAAGTGATAATTTGAAAGTTGAACATCTAATATACTTAAATTATTAAAAGACAAAATTATGGGAAAGAAAGTTGTTACTTTTGGAGAGATCATGCTTCGTCTGGCTACTCCGGGTTACCTGAGATTTTCACAGGCCAAAGAATTTAATGCTACGTTTGGCGGAGGTGAAGCCAATGTAGCCGTATCGTTGTCCAACTACGGACTGGAAACTGAATTTGTTACCCGTCTTCCCAAAAATGACATCGCCGAATCCTGTATCATGGATCTGCGTTCTCACAACGTTGGAGTAAACCACATCGTACGTGGTGGAGACCGAGTTGGTATCTATTTCCTGGAGACCGGTGCGGTGAACCGTGCTTCCAAGGTGGTTTACGACCGTGCCCACTCTTCGATTGCTACGATCGAACCGGGAATGATCGACTGGAAAGAGGTGTTGAAAGACGCGCAGTGGTTCCACTGGACCGGTATCACTCCTGCTCTCTCGCAAGGTGCTGCCGATGCTTGTCTGGAGGCGATCCGGGCTGCCAATGAAATGGGTGTAACGGTTTCCTGCGACCTCAACTACCGCAAGAATCTCTGGAAATACGGTAAGACCGCGGATGAAGTGATGCCTGCGCTGGTAGAAGGTTGTGATGTGATCCTGGGTAATGAGGAAGACTGCGAAAAAGTATTCGGTATCAAACCCGAAGGATTTGACGTAACGGCTACTCACGGAGAGGTGAATGCTGCCGAATTTGAATCCGTATGTACACAGATGATGCAGAAATTCCCCCGTTGCAAGAAGATGATCGTGACACTGCGTGGTGCGATCAATGCCAACCACAACACATGGGGCGGCGTGCTTTACTCAGACGGTTCTCTGAAGATGTCCAGGAGATACGATATCACGCACATCGTAGACCGTGTAGGTGGTGGTGACTCTTTCATGGGTGGTCTTATCTACGGTCTTATCGCTTATCCTGCCGACGACCAGAAAGCACTTGAATTCGCGGTAGCTGCTTCCTGTCTGAAACATACCATCTACGGAGACTTCAACCTGGTAACTATCGCTGAGGTGGAAAACCTGATGAAGGGCGATGGATCTGGTCGGGTGAGCAGATAAAGGGATTTACGATTTACTGATTTACGATGTACGATTTGGAAATACATTCTATGTCGTAGAGCGGTAAATCGTAGATAATATATATACTATATGGCGATGAATCGTGAGGAGTTGAAGTTGAGGCTGAAGACTTTTTCTCTAAGGATCATTAAAATGGTAGATCATCTACCTTCTACACTTGCAGGCTATGCCATAGCCCGGCAGATTATTCGATCCGGTACATCTCCGGCAGCTAATTACAGAGCCGCTTGTCTGGCTAAGTCAGGCAAGGATTTTCTTAATAAGCTTAAAACAGTAGAGGAGGAACTGGATGAAACCATTCATTGGCTGAAAATGATTATTGAAAGTGGAATGATCCCGGAGGAAAAACTGGCAGGGCTAATGCGCGAAGCTCAGGAATTGTATAAAATTATAGTGAGTGCCATTCTTACTCTTCGCCAGAAACAGTGATGAACCCTATAGTTTAAAGTGAAAAATAAATCGTACATCGTACATCAGTAAATCGTAAATATAATCATGTCAAGATTTAATAAAATCCAGGTTCTCAACGCAATGGCAAGTACCGGAATGGTACCTGTTTTCTATCATAAAGACGCGGAAGTTGCAAAGAATGTAGTAAAAGCTTGCTATGCAGGGGGTGTCCGCGCATTTGAATTCACCAATAGAGGTGATTTCGCACAGGACGTTTTCGCCGAACTGGTCAAATGGGCAGCCAAAGAGTGTCCCGATATGATCATCGGTATCGGTTCTGTCGTAGATCCTGCTACTGCGGCGCTTTACATCCAATTGGGTGCAAATTTCATTGTAGGTCCGTTGTTCAATCCGGAGATCGCAAAGATCTGTAACCGTCGCCTGATCCCTTATACTCCGGGATGCGGTTCGGTTTCTGAGATCGGTTTTGCTCAGGAAGTGGGTTGTGATCTTTGCAAGGTATTCCCCGCAGGTAATGTGGGTGGACCTTCTTTTGTGAAGAATGTAAAAGCCCCGATGCCCTGGTCTATGCTGATGGTAACCGGTGGGGTAGAACCAACTAAGGAAAATCTGACCGCCTGGATCAAAGCGGGAGTCACCTGTGTGGGTATGGGTTCTAACCTTTTCCCCAAAGAGGTACTTGAAGCCGGCGATTGGGCATGGGTAACTGCTAAATGTCAGGAAGCGTTCGGCTATATTGCTGAGGCGAGAAAATAAAGATATTTACGATTGGACTATTTACGATTTACGATTGATATTACCTATCCTGCTTATTCTATTTTCAGACAAGAGCTACCGGTAAGTCAAGCAACAGTAAAAACGGCATCATTCAACGATGAAATTTAAATCGTACATCGTAAATAGTCCAATCGTAAATCCCCTCATTGGTTTCTGTTACGGGTTAGTTAGTTGTGGGCAGGAACCGATATTCCATTTTGTTTAAAGGTGTTTAAAGGTGGCAAACCACCGTTCCGGATCTTTTCGGACGGTGGTTTGTTTTTTATAAGATACCGGGCAGTTGTCCCGGAACCGGTTTCCTGTGCTGTTCCGGATTCCCAGCAGGAGCTTATCTTTGATAAAAATATTGGAACGAATAGACCGATTCTGCTTCAGGATATTCCGGTTTGAATTTCTCCTTAAGGTCTTCGTAGAAAGCAACTACGACCAGAGGAGATAAGGTAGCGCGTGAAAGAGGTTGCCGATATTCTACATATGTATGCACTGTGTCATCAAACCGGAGGTGGAACAGGCGCGACTCTTCTCCCGGGCTGACTGTAAAACTCCCTTCGGTGTACGCTGCTCCGATTTTTTCTTTATGCACATATACACTCCCTGCTTCCCTTTCCGTAAAGATGAACTTGTATCCCCCGCCTACCTCTACGGGAATAGCGGCCAGGGCTTTCTCTTTGAGCTCCTTCTGAGCGGCAAGGGTCAGCAGCTCTCCGTTTACAGAGGCATAGTGCTCTCTTATTTCAACGTTCCATTCACGGTATATGATCCGCGCGTGCAGCACCAGTGTCTGACCCGATGCATCGGAGATCAGAATGCGTGCTTCTCCTGTTCTCAGTGTTTCGTAATGAAACGTATGGGGCCATTCGTCGGGCCAGGGTTCCGTATCTACCTTCAATATCTCAGATTCACAACGCACGGAGTAGGGTGCTGTGCCACCTGCTATGGTCAACGAACCGATATCATCCGGATAGAACAGAATGATCTCGTTATTTTCGTAATGAAGCACTCTGAGAAGATCCTCTTCCTGTTTTTCACTGCTACAGGCAACGGTAAGTGCCAGAAACAGACCGATCGCTGTTTTTATACTATGTGACGTTTTCATAATTTGTATAGGTTTATTTGCCAATTAACAGACTCTCATACGCTTTCCGGGCTTTGGACTTTTTTCTGAAAGGAATAGAGAACCATCCTTCCTCCCAGGACTGTTCAATGCGTTCGGAGGTTATAATTTCCTTATCAAGTACAAAACCGAATCTTTTGCCGATATGCTGTTGTGTGAATGCGGATAACCTCGCTGTCGCATCCGGGGTGAAGCTTCCTGTAACTATATAGACCGACTTACTACCGCTATCCGGAGACGTTTCTATCCATATCTGGTCGATGTCGTACCTGTTGAAGAGCGCATCTCCCATAATCTTGTTCTGGTCACTAATGACATACCATCCTCCCCTGGGTTCGTCGGAGGTAGTGTTCTTATCGCACCCCGCCAGGAGGGTGAAAAACAGAAGGGTTGCAATGAAATTACTTACTTTCATATCATGATCTGTGTTTATATTACCTGATGCAAAAGTAAGCCGTTGGTACATATCATTTCCAAATACTATACTTAGGAGTAGTATGTATATTATCTTTGAAATAAAATTTGTAACATTGAGGTATGAAAGAGCGCATTTTCGTACAGAAGCATCCGTTGCACGCTTACACGGAACTGGATCGGAAAGACTATCCGGAGCGTGATCAGTTCTTTATACAATCTCTCAAAGCCATGGAGAGTATGATGGATATCGATGCCTACATCATTGATTATATGAATGAGCGGGTCTTGTATGCGACGCGCAACAGTTTACTCCGGCGGCAGGGTACCCGGGCCGAGAATCCCTTTATACATCTGGATTATCTGGACGGATTTATCTCTCCGGAAGAGTACGCGAGGATATCCGTAGTGAACCGCGAGGTCTACCGGTTCTTTTATTCTCTGCCTGTGCACAGGCGCTGGAAACTGTGTTTTACGCAGGACCTTAAGGTCAGGGGAGTACACAATAGGCCTGTACTTATCAATCACAAGGGCAGTATGCTGGATCTGACAGACAGCGGATCCTTAAGACTGACACTTTGTATAAACAGCCATCCTACACACGACAGCCCCGGAAACTCCTATATTAAAATGACCGATACCCGGGCCGTATATGAATACATTGCGGCAGTCGGGAAGTTCGTAGAGGTCAAAACCCAAAAGCTCACTTCGAGATCATTGTCGGTACTTGAACTGGCAAGTAACGGCAAAAGTGAACAGCAAATCGCCTGCGAGCTGGGTATATCGATCCATACGGTGAAATACCATAAAAAGAGGATCTTTGTCCAGACCGGAACCAAAAATACGGCTGAAGCCATACAATGGATGAACAATCAGAAAAAACTAACAGAATAGAAAACTGTTTATCAAATTGTTCCGGACAGGGCGAAAGCAACAAAAGGTGGAGCCTGAATAGCCGTTTAAAGAAGCTCAGGACCAGTTCCTACACGTTTCCTACTCTTGTGGGTAGTAACAGATGAAGGGCAAATGGGTGGAATGACAGAATCATTTATGTAATTTTGGAACTCAAATCAGCGTGTATGCAGGATTTAACTTTTATACAAAAACATTCTCTACAGGAATATGCGGAATCTGAGAAGGAAACGGATTATTCGGAAAAAGATAGTCACTATATCAGGTGTTTGCAGGCGATGGAAGAAACGATGGATACAGATGCGTATATCCTTGACTATCGCAATGAACAGATACTTTATATGTCCAGGCATTGTTCCTTAAGAAAAGCATTCAGGAATGGTGCGCAGATGAAGGGTCCCTATAGTTATCGGTTGCTGGATCAGATTATTCTGAGAGAGGACCTGGAAAAAGTGGAGATCGTCAACCGGCTCGGATATGATTTCTACTTTGCTCTTCCTCTGGAACGCAGGTATCGCGGGGCATCTTCTATGGATATAAGGATCCGGGATAAAAATGGTACATATACGTTGATGAACCATAAAGTTTCGCTACTGGATATGACCGAAGATGGCAGATTACGGCTTGGTCTTTGTGTGTTGAGTTATCCCACAAGTAGAACTCCCGGTACATTCTATTTCAAAATGAGTGATGATCATACGGTCTATGAATATATAGAGAAGACAAAGAAGTTTGTACAGGTGAAGGTGCAGAGGCTTACTCCAAAATCGGAGAAAGTATTGGAACTGGCGGGTTGCGGAAAAACGGAAAAAGAAATCGCTGATATGTTAGGTATCTCCCTGAATACAGTCAAGTATCACAAACATATGATCCTGCGTCAGCTGAATGTAAGGAATACAACGGAAGCCGTGCAGTGGATCAACAGCCAGAAAACACTTGCCGATACGATATAAGAACAGAACCTATGAAAAAATGTATCTATCTGATCGTCTTTGTCTCACTTTTCTTATCCTCTTGCCAGGCGAAGGAGAACCCGGACCCATTTACCGGACCTGCCGAACAAACGGTATGTATGTATTTGCCCTGGGCAGAGGATCTGTTGGATTATTTCCATACCAATATCTCAGACTTTGAAAGTGCCATAAGCAGAGGTATACTGAAAAAGGAACGTGTCGTTGTTTTCCTCTCCACGTCCGCTACGGAAGCTATTTTGTTTGAACTGAAATATAAAAAGGGGATGTGTGTCCGGGAAACGATCCGGTATTACGAAAATCCTCCTTTCACCACAGCGCAAGGGATCACTGCCATTCTTAGGGATGTGATCGGATATGCTCCGGCCAGGCGTTACGGCATGATCATCGGTTGCCACGGGGTGGGATGGATTTCTGTCCAACAAACTGCGTCCCGGACCCAGGTAGAAAAAGAATACTGGCAGTATGAAGGGAGGCTGAAAACCAGATGGTTCGGTGGGACTACGAGCCGGTTCCAGACCGATATCACTACGCTGGCAGAAGGGATTTCCGGAGCCGGGATAAAAATGGAATATATACTTTTTGATGATTGCTACATGTCGTCGGTCGAAGCAGCCTACGACCTGCGTCAGGTGACAGATTACATGATCGGGTGCCCTACGGAAATTATGGCATACGGTATGCCGTATGCGACGATGGCCGAACACCTTATCGGAGAGGTCGATTATGAAGGAATCGTGAATGCGTTTCACGCGTTTTATGCTACCTATACAGTTATGCCTTGCGGTACCATCGGCGTAACCGTATGTGCCGGACTGGACCAGCTGGCAGCCGTAATGAAGACCATAAATAGCGTATATACCCTGGATCCTTCCCTGTTGGGCCATATCCAACGCATGGATGGCTATTCTCCCACACGTTTCTTTGATCTGTGCGATTATGTCCGGCATCTATGTCCGGACCCGACTTTGTTTGATCTGTTTGAGACCCGGCTGGAACGTACGGTTCCCTCCGGATACAGAAAACATACTTCCCACTTTTATACCATGAGCCGGGGCAGAATCTATATAAACACTTTTTCGGGCATCACTGTATCAGATCCCAGCATCAGTTCTTCTACTTCTTCCAAAACGGAGACTTCCTGGTATCGGGCTACCCATTGAATCGTATATATACCCGGGTCCTGTGGATCAGTCGGATATGAAAAACAACATGTTCTTTTCGTATCCGTTTTTTGTGCGTATACACTTGTATGTTCCGCTGATATGCGTATCTTTGTTACAGACCATGTAACAGCCGTTGCAGGATCTACGCGACAAAATCACTTTTAAACCTTGATCATATGAAAAAGAATTTATTTTCTAACCTGACTATGGTAGGTGTGCTTTGTACCCTTCTTTTGAGACTTCCTGTTTCTGCACAGCAACCTTCTGACCCTTTTGTCTGGGACGATGCCGCCAAAGTATTCGGTTTGTCCCGTTTCTGCGCAGAAGTAAAGTACAATTTTACTTTTTACGAGGAACTGACGTTTGACTGGGACAGTCTGTGCTACTCTTTCCTGCCTGCTGTGCTTGCTACAGAAACTCCCTGGGAGTATTATCTGGAAATGCAACGTCTTTGTACATTCCTGGGAGATGGACATACAGAGGTGCATGAGCCTCATCTGCTCACCGAGGACGAGTGGGTGCGTCCGGCTCCTTTTCAGACCCGTTTTCTGGACGACCGGGTGTTTGTAGATGAAATATATAGTTCCCACCTGATGGAGCAGGGGATAACACGAAAGACGGAGATCCTTCGTGTCAATGGAATGCCTGCCCTGGAGTATGGCCGGGTTTGCCGCATGCCATACGTTTCCGCCTCTACTCCTCAGAACCGCATCAGTCGTACGTATGAGTATTTTGAGTTCACCAAAGATCGTTCGGATCGTCCGTTGCAGCTGGAACTCCGGGATCCGGAGGGTAACGTATTTTCTGTAGATATCCACAGGATCGGAACCCGGTGGGATCTGCGTCGGGCTCCTTATACGTATTATACAACCGAAGATAATATAGGTGTGCTTCGTATTTCTACATTTGGAAGTAGCGGTATGGATCGGGAATTTGATGCTTTGTACAAGGATATCCTTCAGACGGATGCGCTGGTGATCGATTTGCGTAACAATGGCGGAGGGAATTCCGGGTATAGCGATCATATTCTACGCCACCTTACAGAGGTTCCTGTGCGGAAAGGAAACTGGAGCAGTCCGATGTATGTGCCGGCATTTGCTTCCTGGAATAGAGAACAGAAGAGATATCAACAAGAAGGTGAAATCCTGCAACCGGTAGATAAACCGATCTATACCAGGCCTGTAGTGGTTCTGGTCAATGGAGCAACGTATTCCAGTGCAGAAGATTTTTGCGCCAATTTCCGTGGGATGGAACGGGGACAGATCATTGGGCTTCCTACCGCAGGCAGTACCGGTAATCCGGTAATTGTTCCGCTGATTCCGGGCGTGATAGATGCTGGTATATGTAGCAAGGCTGATCTGGCACCGGACGGGACGGTTTTTGTGGGTGTCGGTATTGTCCCCGATATAGAGGTCAGGGAGAATGCTGTGGATTATCTCAACGGAAAAGATCCGGTGATGGAAAAAGCAGTGGAGTGTTTGAGTCATGCGAAATAGTACCGGATATTTGCGGACCGATGGTAAACGTAGAAATAGGAGAGATCTTACAGAGGTAAGGTCTCTCTCTTTTTTATGTTCGGAATCATGTAGAGTATTTGTTGTGAAAAAATAGGATTATCGGTTACTTTTTGTGAGAAATTGGTATACATATTCAGACCTATATATCGTGCGGTTGCCATAAGGATCACGGAGATGCCCGGACTTTTTGTATAGAATAGAAATAAACATCTGGTTATTCGTTTGTAAAGATCGCAGGGAATACTAAGGGTACCTGCGATCTTTTTTGATGAAGAGGATGACTGTGATCCCATGTTGCAATCATAGGAGGTGTTGCAGCTATACTATAAGTAAAAAGCGGTTTTATCTCTCACTATCTCTCACTTTTGATGGTATATGTCAGATAGTGAGTGGGATATAAAAGTGAGAGATAAAACTTACGTACAATTTATCTCTCACTTTTTGGTTTATCTCTCACTCTTAGGGATCGGGGTGGGTAGATGTCTTTTCCTGTGAACAAGCTATTTCACAAGTTCCTGTGCAGAGGCTGGTATTTCTTTTTTGGGGGGGAAAGTACCCGAATAATTATTTTTTGTAGGGGTCTATGTACATAGATCGTATTGTGTTATCTTTGAGATGGGGTACAACAGGTAGCTTTCCTGTGTTTTCTCCCAGAGAAGTGCCTGACATTCCCGTGTGATGGAATGTTGTACCTATGGTATGTGAGTGGTCCCAGCCCGTGGGACGATTGGTTTCACGGGCTGAAACGAATCGTTTCCCGCCGTGGGACATAAAGTCCCAGCCCGTGGGACCAATCAGCCTCCACAGTCCGGTCAGTCAGTTTCCTGTGAGTTTGCGACCGGATACCCTGGTATGAACATTTTGCTTCGGAGAGGGGTGTATGGCTTGTCCGGACACACATCCTTCTATCAGTCAGGCTGTATGGAGTATTCTTCTCCGGGGAAGAAATGGATAACTATGGAATTTTGCAGGTTACACCGTTTCATCTGCGAAGGTCTGATCGCGCCTGGAAGCGTTCAGGATGGTGTGCCTATGTGGTAATTGTCTACTAATTACTGTTTTATGTGTAATGGTGAGAGATCAACCCAAAAGTGAGAGATAAATTGTATGTAATTTTTATCTCTCACTTGATTATTCCTTTGATAATCTGTGGGATAGTTGAAAAAGTGAGAGATGGTGAAAGATAAAACCACTTTTTACTTATAGTATGATCTCGTTCTTCTCTTCCTGGCAGATATTTTTAGATATAAGGCCCAGGATATAAACCGGCAGCTCCCTCTTCCCGAACGGTTGTGGTCCGGAAGAGAGGGAACTGAAAGTGGGAACTGCCTTGTTTGTCTGGTTGGAAAAGGAAGACTTCCGGGTGTGAACGTCAGATCACTAGCTCGGGGAATACATCTTCCAGCTCGACATACTGAACTTCCCCGTTGCTACTCTCGGTGATACAGGTGCGGCCTTCGTTCTTTTCCGGATCGTATTCCAGGTCTGTTTTTTTCGGTTCGTTGCTGACACGGAAGCCAGGTGTTCCGGTGGTCAGGTCACATTCGATCAACCAGTCTTCTACATAGATGCGGTTGTTTTCCCGACGGATCACTGCGTCTTCCCTGTCTGTTCCGTGTGTATCGATGATCGTCAGGAAGTGGGACGATTGCACAGGCTGCGTAGTGGCTGTAAAGTGCCAGTGGTTGGGATAACGCACGGTACGTCCCGTGTTGTCTGTCACATTCTTCCAGTTGTCCGGTGGAGAGAAGAAGGTATCTGTCTGTTCGGTGTGCATAGCTACCGGAGAGAAAATATGAGCTACAGAGACTCCGTTGCGGTTGTTCCGCCCGGTGACACATATCCGGTCTGGCTGCTGATCTACCTCCATCGGATGCAAAGTGGTATGGAGTTGATAGCCCCACCGTACGGGTGATAGGCCTTCCAGTTCGTCGTAGATCACAAACAGTCCGGTATTTCCCAGCCGGACCACGTGGCGGCGGAAGCGGCTTACTTTGTTTTTGTCCCATCCGTTTTCCGGAGTGAACTGTGTGCCGGAAAGACGTGCCCGGTGAAGCCAGAGCGGTGAGGTCACCTCTCCATAGGCGTTGGAAGCGTCCCCTACGAGGTAAGAGATGGTTTCCCCTTCGTAGTGGCGGGGGATCCAGCCATACCCTTCGGTACCGATCTTCTGTACCTTACCATCGGCCAATAGGGTATTGTGTGCCCGGGTATTGCGGTAGCTATACATCGAATGGTTGTCGGTGAATCCGGTACGGTGACCACTGCCGTAGAAGATCTCCTGACCCCCGTAGAATGTATTGAAGGCGTTCTGGTTGGACAACGCGTGGGAGGTAGAGCCGTAGGGACTCGACCGGAAAGAGAGCATGGCATTGCGCTGCGGGTCTCCCAGGTGGGTGTGCAGGGTAGCTACTCCGGTCCAGGGGAAGACCTTTCCACCGGGCAGTTCGTTCAGCGTACGGGTAGCCTCCGGAAGCTGCTTGCGTGTGGTGCAGCGATACCAGGTCAGGTCTGCCGGCTTGGCTTCGAACGCGCTGTTCAGGATCTGAGGGTCGCGTTGCAGGATATACCGTACATAAGCGGCTGCCCACGGGTCGTTGCATTCCCTGGCCAGCGCGTCGGCATATCCTACACGGGCTCCGGTGGGTGTCTTGCGGGTTTCGTGGGAGTTGCCGTGCCCGGCCGATTTCGAGAAGGGGGGTTGGTGATAGATCACATAGTGTATATTTCGTTTGTACCAGGGGTCGTCGAAAAAGTGGAATCCGCTGACGCGGGAATAGAAGGCAGGCACTTCTATCAGGGTGCGGTAGTTGACCTGGAAATAGGAATCTCCATTGTGCCAGGCTCCGTCTTTGTTGAGGCCCGGGAACCGGGCTACCCACAGATTGTAGCAATAGTCTGCCCATACCTCCGCTTCGGGCAGTTCGCCCAGGGTCGCGAAGGCAGACATGGCCAGAATGCGGTAGGTCATCTGCCATACGTGGTTGTCGGCAATGCGGTTCTCGAGGTGGTTGACGTATTCGTGGAAGAAGAGTTTGCCCAGGTCTTTCAGTGTTCCCAGCAGAAGGTTACGCTCTTCTGGGGTAAGGATGTCGTGAAACGCGTCGTAGGCGGAGGTACTCATCGACAACAGGGTGGAGAGATTGAAGTCTCCGGCGAAGTATTTGCTGTCGCGCCAGGAAAGCACCTCGGTCAGGCGTTTCATGGCGTGCCGGTAATACTCTGGTTAGCGGGTGAGCAACCAGGCACGTACCAGTGCTTCGATACGTGCCTCTTCCCGGTCTACGATCTTACGACTTTCCCGGATCAGGGCTGCTTTGTATTGTACCTGGTTGGTGAGTAGTACTACTTGTGTGGTATCTATCTCCTGACTCAGGTGGAGGAGAGGCTGCCGGAGACCTTTCTCCGCTTTCTCTATATATCCTCTGGCTTCGGGGTTGTCGGCGTTGCGCCGGATGATCTCTTCCCAGTCGTCTCTGTCGAGCAGGATACGGGGATGATGTGTCGGAACGCGGTTGCGTACCTCTGCCCACGAGGGTGGATTGAAGATCGGGGTTTCGTCGCTGATGGTGAAACTGTAGCGGGGAGACCATTCTTCCTTTCCTTGCGGATCTACATAAGCGTGTTGCCAGTACCAGGTGCCATTTTCCAATAGGCGGAACGGATTGAAAAAGGCCCATGCCCGTTCGGCCGTGATCACATCGCGGACAAATTCCGGGTCTTGTGACAGGCGGAGACGATAGGTGACGGCGGGTTTGTGTCCGGATTCTTCTTCGCCGTCTAATACAGGTCCGAGGTGGGGGAATGTATCGGGCCAGAGCAGGCGGGGAGGATTGACGGGAGCAGGGACACCGTCGGACGGGTAGGGGGTAGCCCGCACTTCATGCATCAGGGTCGGTTGTGTCAGCGTGAATACGCTTTTCTGTGCCCATACAGAAGGGAGCAACAGAAGCAGTACCCCGAAGAGGGATATTCGTTTCCATACAGGTTGTCTCATGGTTATGGATGATTTATGGTTCTACTGTGTTTCGATGGTTTCCGGTTTGTATGTTTCTGTTTGTGTCAGGCAGGTCCGGAGGATGAGAGACGCTGCTCCGATGCATCCGGCCCGGTTGCCCAGTGTGGCGGCTGCAAAGGAGGTATTCAGGAGGCAATCGGGCATGGCATGTTGGCGGGCAACCTGTGCTATCTGCCGGATGTAAAAGGGTCCGGCTTCTGCCAGTCCGCCCCCGATCACGATACGTTGCGGGCTGAATATATTGATCAGTCCGGCTATGCCTCTTCCCAGCAGGGAGAAATGTCTTTCCATGCACTGTACAGCCAGGGTTTCCCCTTGCAGGTATCGGCTGACGATCTCTTCTCCATCTATGGCTGCGGTCTCTGACGCCGTCTTTCCGGTGGTTTGTTCAAGGGTGGTCTGGTAGTGACGTACAAGTGCTGTGGCGGAGGCATAGGTTTCCAGATATCCGACAGAACCGCAGGCGCACGGCTCACCGTCGGCTATCAGGGGGATATGTCCCAGTTCGGTACCGCGGTTGGCAAACCCGTTGAAGAGTTGGTGACCGATCACTACCGCTCCGCCAATACCGGTGCCAATGGTCAGGAATACTACATGGCTGTATCCGCGGGCCGCGCCGAAACGTGTTTCTGCCAATCCCATGAGGTTGGCATCGTTGCCGATAAGTGTAGGGAGTGATACTTCTTCTTCTACCCTGTCGGCCAGCGGAATGTTCTCCCATTCCCGGATATTCTCTGCCGCGCCCACTACAATGCGTTGTGTCTCATCTACAATGCCGGGTGTACCTATGCCGATACCTTGTACGGGAATCCCATTTTCCCGGGCAAATTCCAGTGATTGGGAAGCTGCTTTCACCACTTGATCGGTTACGGCCTCGGCGGACACATGAGCCAGGGAAGGGAGTTTGCCATGTGTCAGGCAATTGCCTGAGGAATCGACCAACGCGTATTTGACAAAAGTACCGCCCAGATCCAGTCCGATGGCGTAGGTTTTCTTGTTTATCAGATCTTGTTCGTGCATACGTTTGTTAGTTATGATTTATGTGATCATCCCCCTGTAGAGACGCACGGCGTGCGTCTCTACAGGGGGGATCAATTCTTCTCTACCCAGATCGGGCTGCTCCAACCCCATTGTTCGTTGCGCTGACGCACCCGTACGTAATAATAGTCGGTCTCTTTCTGCGGTTGGGTATCCTCCATATAGTGTTCTATGGTGAAACAACTTTCGGGCATGGCCCGGTTGAACAGGATCGCTTCACTGAGCCAGCCGTTCATGAAATGGGAACAGGAGCCTTGCAGTAGTTCGCTCAGTGTATGGGTGAATTCCCTGCCATTGAAGTCGGCTCTGATGTTTCCGTCGCGGGGCATGGTAACATCCAGAATCACTGCCTGCATGGCAGGAGTGAGGGTATTGGGATTTTTACTGCTGTACATATCCAGCTCTGCTTTCTGGTCCTTGACCGAGAGGATCCGGTTGACTTTTGTTTCGAACTGGGTTTCATTTTCTTGCGGAGAAGTGTAGGCGGCTCCCCGGAAGCACGGGGTTACGGAATGTATCACACCTTGGTCTATGGAGAGATCTCCCTGCCAGTGTACATACTTCTCTTCCCGGTTCCATCCGAATTCCACTTTCACTTTGCAACGTATATTCTCTTCCCGTGGAGCCACGGGAGTGAGCGGACCACTCAGACGGGCTACGGTCTGGCCGTTCTTCACGATATCTACGTAGTCGATGCAGCTTTCTCCTTCTACGTTCACATAGATGCGGCGACTGTTGCCCCGGATGGTATCTCCCATGTACGCGTCGTTAATGCGGAAGTCTATCCGGATTTTATCGCCTGTGACGCAGCACATCTGTCTGTTGGCCATAGCATTCCATATCGCATCCCGGCTGAGGGAGGGAGCCAGCAGTCCGATCCGTCCGTCGCCGTAGCTGCCCGGATAGCCGGCATGCTGGTCGGTAGATCCCATGATTCCGAATTTGTGTCCCTGGTCGAGTCCGTATTGTATGGTACCTTCCCATTGGCGGGGACCCATGTCGTGCAGGTAGTTGTAGTCGCCCTGGTCGCTTTCGGCCAGTCCGTGACGGGAATACATCTCTACAAAGGGAGTTTGTGTGGGTTCGAAGCATGACCAGTTGTAGCCCCGGTAACCACCGATATATCCCATGTGGTGCGGGGTAACAAATGCTTTCCTGCCTTTCAGCTGCTCTTTGAGGTGCGGAACAGACTCGCATTCCAGCAACGGAGCGTCCAGGTCGTAGTGGAGTGCCACATGATCGCCATGTTCCATGCTGTGGCATTCGTAGCCCAGGAATGTGAGGAATTCTCCTTCCCGGTTGTATGCGTTGGTCATGGCTACATACTGTTCCCATCCTCCCTGGCGTAGCTTGAGAAAGGCTCCGGTATGATAGTCGATCACCCATTTCAGGTGGGGATCGTTGGCCCCCGGGATGTCGGGCCACAGCGCATGTGGAGTTACAGAGACAAAGTCCAGTTGTTGCCGGGCAGCTTCGAAAGCACTTCGCATGTCTCCGTGTCCGTAGGTGAGGTTGCAATGGTTGTGTAGGTCTCCCCAGTACATATTCAGATTGCCGGCGGAAGGCAGGATCCTGCGGGCTTCACGGCTACCGGGTACGCAGGCACCCAGCAGCGAGGAGGAGGCGGCCAGCCCAAGGAGGCTCCATCCGGTATTTTTAAGAAAAGTTCTTCTGTCTACCATAATGATTTACGATTTACTGATTTACGATTTACGATTGAAAAATATATTTTATACACTAAGCTAACTATGGTAATATGCAGTGTATATATGCTGTTCCGGATGCTGTTCCGGTATCCTGTAGAGACGCACGCCGTGCGTCTAAGCATGCCGGATGGGAAGGTTGTATATTGTCTTTTTATTGGACTTATACTTCGGAGATGCACACCTCTCTGTTGGACTTGTACCGAGGGGACGTGCACTTCTCTGTTGGACTTGCATCGCGGAGACGCACGCCGTGCGTCTCTACAGGTAATCCCCTTCTCTGCAGAGGGAATAAGAAAAAAATGTCTTACGGATCACGTATAGATACATCGTATACCCAATCTCTGCAACCTGACAGTATAATATATACAATTTATCCGGAACACGTACTTGTTTCACGATGTATGGATGTATCATTTGTTTGGATCATATATTAATATATAAGTTGTTACAATATTAATTGACTTTGTCGACCGTTGGCTCGTCCATTGTCACCTCGTACATCTCTTGTGTTTGTCGAAGCAGTCGGAGCAGTGCGGCCTGTGTTTCCGCCTGATCCGGTTTGTCGTATAGGTTGTTCATTTCTTTGGGATCCGATCTCAGGTCATACATTTCCCATTCGTCGATGTCGTTGTAGAAATGGATTAGTTTGTGGGTGGCTGTACGTATACCGTAGTGGCGTTTCACCGAATGTTCTGCCGGATACTCATAATAGTGATAATAGGCGGTTTCACGCCACTCTTCCGGTTTTTCTCCGCCCTGTTCCAGAACAGGTTTCAGGGATTGACCCTGTATCTCTTCGGGAATGGCTACTCCGGCGATATCCAGAAAGGTCGGTGCAAAATCTACGTTCATGGCTATGGCGTTGCTTGTACTGCCCGGCTGTATGGTTTTGGGATACCGGATCAGTAAGGGCATCCGTTGGCACTCTTCGTACATAAACCGTTTGTCGAACCATCCGTGCTCGCCCAGGAAGAATCCCTGGTCCGAAGTGTAGACAATGACAGTATTGTCCAGCTCTCCGCTCTTTTCCAGGTATTCCAGCAGGCGACCGATGTTCTCATCTACCGCCTGTGCGGTGGCCAGATAGTCGCGCAGGTATTGCTGGTATTTCCAGCTGACCAGCGCGTCTCCGGATAGGTTGCCCGACCGGTATTCACGGATACGGGTGGCATAGACCGAGTCCCATTTGTCCTGCACAGGAGCAGGCATCCGTTGGTACACTTTATACAAACGGTGGGTGGTGTCCCTGAGCATCTCTTCCCGGGTGAGCAGTTTGAGGTCCCAGTCTTCCCGCAACGTGTGTGCGATGCTCATGTCCTGTTCGCGTGCGGCACTGCTGCGTCCTTCGTAGGTATCGAAGAGATTGTCCGGTTCGGGAAAAACCGTTTTGTTAAATAGTCCCAGATGGCGGGGCGCAGGCATCCAGTTGCGATGCGGAGCTTTGTGATGTACCATCATGCAGAACGGTTTCTCTTTGTCACGCTCTTCGAGGAAACGGATCGCTTTGTCGGTGACGATGTCCGTTACATACCCCTTCTCTCTCACCGGACTGCCGTTTTCCAGGAAGTCGGGGTCGTAATAATCTCCCTGTTCGTGCTGACCGCTGAGGATGCTCCAGAAATCGAATCCCTGTGGTTCGGAGATCAGGTGCCATTTGCCTACTATCGCGGTCTCATAGCCTGCTTCCCGGAGCATTTTCGGGAAGGTGGGTTGGTCTCCGTCGAATACCGAGGAGTTGTCCCGGAATCCGTTGACGTGGCTGAATTTGCCCGTCAGGATACATGCCCGTGAGGGGCCGGACAGCGCGTTCACGGCATAGCAATTGTCGAAGCGTATCCCTTCGGCTGCCAGCCGGTCCATGTGCGGAGTCTCTACCAGCTTACTTCCGTAACAGGAAATGGCCTGTGTAGTGTGGTCGTCGGTCATCACAAACAGGATGTTGGGCCGGCGGGGTTCCTCTTTCTGTTTGCCGCAGGAGGACAGTGCAAGTGCTCCCAAAGGAAGGAGAAGAAAAGCTTTCATGATTTATGATTTGACGCTTCGCTATTTACGATTTGACAATCGGGGACGCTTCGCTATTTACGATTTTACGATTTACGATTTACGATTGAAGTAACTCTTTTGAAGGGATTAACTTCACTTTAAACAATTTCCCTGGATTAGTGATATAATCGTGATACATATCTTTATTTATAATCTATGTAATATCAATCGTAAATCGTAAATCCGTAAATCGTAAATAGCGAAGCGTCTCCGATCGTCAATCAGTAAATCGTAAATCTCTTTGCCATTCGCAACTTAGTTTGCGGCTTTTATTGTCTACTTTCACCTCTACGTCTACCCGGTTCTCACTGAATTTTTTTGTTGTGAACTTAGCAGATAGCTGAGGCGCCTGCGCTGCATCTTTCACCGGATAGATCACAGTGATGAATCGGGTGGTATCTCCTTGCTTTTTGGGAGTATTGAAAGAGACGGCTGTGCGTTCCACACGTTGGCGGTAGGCGGTAGAACGCCAGCCCTCTTCTTCACGCAGGGTAGTTCCTTTCTCCGCGAAACACTGGAGTTTGACATTGCTGTCGCCTTCGAATTGTGAAAGCAGGATATGACGGTCTGCGTCGATCTTTACCTCCCCTTCGCACAATTGATAGTTCAGATTGACTTCTCCTGTGGCGTTGCCAATGGCTTCATCTACCACCACGAAATAGGTATTATCTACAAAGAAGACAGTGCGTCGGTGTCGCAATCCTTCGTAAGAGGGATTTTCAGTGACTAAGGTCTGTACCTCTCCCTCTCCCTGCCAGTGCAGGCACACCGATTCGGTCGTTTCTAAGTTGCGTCCGTCCAGAGTCAGGGTGTTGTGCACCCGGGTCTGGCGGAACCAGTTACGCAATTCCATCACTTCATTTCCGGCATAGACATACGCCCCGGAGTCGGGGAAGAGATTGCGACCGTTGAACCACAATTCGAATGTTCCGTTATCCGGCTGGCAATGCCAGAACCCCTTTGGTCCGGCTTTCAGTACCATTATCGTGGCTTCTTCTTTCCAGGAGTTGCGGAAAACGAAGAATCCGGAGTGTTTGAAGGGCCTGGAAAGCTGGTGGGGAGGTACTCCTTCTTTTCCGGCTGTACCCATATAACGGATCTGCTGGTTGTCCGGAAATATCCGGTTCCAGATCAGGTAGTTTTTCTGCTCATTTTTGCGATCGCCCAGTTTGGCATCACTGAAGCAAGGATTGGTGTAATCCGGGAAGCAGATGTTCATGTAGAAAAGAATCATATTTTCTACGGTATCCAGGTAAGTGGCTGGAAATTCATTCCGGAATCCGTTCACATCGGCCATAAAGAGTGCTTTGCAGAAGATGTTGATCGCGGCCAGGTGGTAGTGTGGGTCGAGTTCAAAGTGTCCGCCATCGGGATAAACCTGCAGGTGGATTTCCCGGTTCAGCACCTCAATACTGCTTTTTCTCCACGATCCGGCCTCTTTGAATTCGGGAAAGAAAGCACCTGCGTAGATCATGCGTTGGGCTTCGAACAGCAAATGATTGCCTGTGTCGGAATAATTGGCTGAGATATGCAGGGCATGACGGTGGTAATTGACCAGGAATTCGGTCAGGAATTCCGGTGTGAAGGAAGGAGAGGACAGGAAGTAGAGGAACTGACCTGTCTGGTCTTGCAGACGGTGACTTACCTCCAGTGGTCGCCAGGCAAAACGTGCATTCTCCGCGTCTCTTTTCACTTCGCCGCTGCTGATGAGTTTGTGTGGTTGTTTATTTGTTCCTGTAAGTGGGTTTTTGAGGATCCAATCCATGTATTGGTGTACCCATGCCCGGGCATATTTTTCGTCGCCCGTCACCCGGTAGGCTTTTCCCATCGGGGAGAACCATTTGTGGCGATGCAACTGCCAGCGGAGTTCGTTGTCTTTGATGGGCCAGTATTGCCAGTTGATGTCTTTACCGTAGTTGTAAGAGGGCTGATAGCCTTTGTGTACAAAGAATGTATGCTCCAGCGCGTCATCGGCCCATTGTTGCTCCTGTTTGCTGATCGTTACGTTGTTGAGATTTACTTCGGGGTGGTTGATGTGACTGCGCTGGCGGTAATAGGCAAGCAATGCTTCTGCCGCTGCAACGTCGTTGCCTTCCTGATGCAGGGATCTTACTTGTTCCAGTCCCGGATAGTTGAGGTCTATCAGAGAGAATATTTCCGGGCGTAGTTGTTGTGCCTGTAATGCGGTAGTGCAGATCAGGCAGATGATGTACAAAAGTTTTTTTACTAGGTAGTTCATACTAATTATTTTTAGGTTTGATCATTCAGAGGATCTGCGATCGTGCATGGTTTATCGGTTACGATTCGGATGATATTCTTTTATACGAGGGCTACAGGCACTACGGTTGCTGGGCCTACCGGTATACATCCGATCTGATTTAAAAACTAACATCAATCGTAAATAGTAAATCGTCCATCGTTAAATCGTCAATTTCTTCAGGTCCACGTAGCGTTTGAGCGCCTCCAGGTAATAGTAATCCGCATAGTTGAGTGGAGTATCTATTTCCGATCCGTTGGGCAGTGAGCCGGTAGAATGCATCAGAATGAATCCCTGATTCTCTCCCGGTCTGGCCAGATAATCAGGTGACGACAGATTCTTCAATAGGGTTTCCGCGTAGGTTAAATAAACCTCTCCGTTGCTGACCAGCGTACTGAGTGTGATCAGTGCCGATGCCGTGACAGAGGCTGCCGAAGCGTCTCTCGGAGTTTCCGGAGTGTCGGGTGCGTCGTAGTCCCAATAGGGGATCAGGTCTTCTGTAGTCACCCGTTCCATAATGAACCGCGCGATGTCTTCTGCTTTTTTCAGGAAGGCCGGATTGCTTGTTTCCTGATAACAGGATATATATCCGTAGAGTGCCCATGCCTGTCCGCGTGCCCAGGAAGATTCGTGGTTCTTCCCCTGATGCGTCTCCTGTGCCTCTACCGTACCGTCGTTGTGGTAGCTTACCACATGGTACGAAGAATGATCCGGCCGGAAATGATGCTTCATGGTCACCAGCGCGTGTTTGATGCCTACCTCCCGGTATTTGGGATTGCCGGTGATGCGTGATGCCTCAAAGAGCAGATCGAGATTCATCATATTATCAATGATCACCGGGAAATTCCACCATCCGAAATCCCACGAACGGATACATCCGATCTCCGGATCGAAACGGGAGATCAGATTATCTGCTGTCTGTACCAGGATCGGCGCGATGGAGTCGTGCGGAGCCAGACGGGCCGCGTTGCCGAAACTGCAATGGATCATAAATCCCAGATCGTGTGTACCTGTGTATTCCCGCACCGGATAGAGCAGGTTGGTGAAGTGAGTGGCATACCGGAGAAGTTCCGGATTGCCCGTCAGTTCGTACAGATACCAGAGTGTACCGGGATAAAAGCCGCTGGTCCAGTCATAGATGTGGCAGAGCCGGCGTTCGCCCAGCTTCTCCACAGGCATCACCCGCAGCGAGTCTTTGAATGTGGCCGGGTCCCGTTCGAGTTGCGCGCACAGAAAATCCATATCGTATCCTACCCAGATGGAGCGGGGTAGCATTCCGGTATGGGCTACTTCGCCGGAAGTACGAAGAAGCTGCGCTGTGGCTGTTTCTATACCTTTCCGGACCCAATTGTAGGATGGGTCCGTTTCTTTCCGGCATCCGGTGAAGATTAGGGCAGCACTTACTGCCAGTAGTAAAACTCTTTTTTTCATACGTATGTATTCCTTATATTTTAACGATTCAACTTTTCTGTCAGGAGATTTTTCCCGGTGACCGGCTCTTCTCTCACTTTTCCCGGGCGCAGGGATCATTCCGGTTCGGGATTTCCGGATCTGTTTCTCCTGTTCTCCGGAGTGGGAAACAGAGATCTGCCTGTCATCTCCGTTACGAAAGCAAAAATAGCGCATGACTTATTTCTGCTTGTCCTGAATTGTTGAAAGGAATAAAATAGAGGTTCAATGTCTTTCAGTTTTGTTGAATTTACTATCAGTTTTGTTATCCGCGTATGCTTTTGATGTATTCCGTGGGCAGGCAACCGAAATATTTCTTGAAGCTGGTAGCGAAATAGGAGGGAGTGTTGAACCCTACCATGGTGCTTACCTGTGCAATGGAATAACGCCCGTCGCGCAGTAATTTGCACGCTTCGTTGAAACGGATCTTCCGGATAAAATCGATAGTGGATTCCCCGGTGACCGCTTTCAGTTTGAGGTGCAGGTTGGAACGGCTCATATTCATCTCTCTTGCAAACTCGTCGGCGGTGAACTCGATATCATCCATGTGTTTTTCCACAACAGCTACCGCTTTGCGGAGCAATTCTTCGTCCAGAGCATTGAAAGTGATCTTTTCCGGTTCGATACTTCCCGACTGGATATAATGATCGATGATTCCCCGGCGCGTACGCAAGATATTCTGTACTTTGGTAGTGAGGATAGAGAGTGTAAAGGGCTTGGGTATGTAATCGTCTGCTCCTACATTCAGTCCTTCCTGCTGATCTTTCAGTTCGCCTTTGGCCGACAGGATCAGTACCGGGATGTGACAGGTGCGGATATTTTGTTTCAGTGTCTTACAGAGTCGTATGCCGTCCATGACGGGCATCATCACATCCGTGATCACCATATCTATCTCCTCTTCCTCTTTCAGTCGTTCGAGTGCCTCTTCACCGTGTCCGGCTGTCAGGATGCGATACTGTGCAGACAGGCCTTCGCGCAGGTAGCGCAGGATCTCGGGGTTGTCTTCTACCAGAAGTAATGTGCCTTTTTTCTCTCCTTGTTCTTCTACCGGCATCTCTTCGTTTTTGTCGGTATCCAGGACATACATCTCCGGTGCGTTGGTGGTGTAGGAGAGGGTGGCAGTTTCGCTCTGGGCATCGGCCCACTCTTCCGGCAAGTAGGTTGCGGCTTGTTGCGGCAGGCAGATCGTGAAATTGCTGCCCTGTCCCTCTTCGCTTTCTACTTCTATGTGTCCGTGGTGTAGTTCGGCCAGCCGTTGTACCAGAGAAAGACCGATGCCGCTTCCGGTATGTTCGTTGCCTATCTGGTAGAATCGTTCAAATATTTTCTTCTGTTTGTGAAGAGGTATTCCTTTGCCCGTATCGTAAACCCGCAGGAACAGCCACCCGTCTTCTTCTCTTAGCGCGACCTCTATGCTTTTTCCTTCTCCTGTAAACTTGAAGGCGTTGGAAAGCAGGTTGTGCAACATCAGTTCTACAAAATTGGTATCGGCAAGGTAGAGTTTCCCTTCTGTTTCGCTGTGCAGGGTATATCGGATGTTTTTGTTTCGTGCCGCTTTGTCGTACATCAGGAAGATCTCTTTTACCGTTGCATGGATTTCCGTTTGTCTGACTTGCAGACGGAAGACACCCAGCTCTGCCCGACGGTAGTCCATCAACTGGTTCACCAGATGGAGCAGGCGGTTGGTATTGCGGCGGATGTGCTCCAGCTGATTGCGTGTCCAGCGATCGGTGACCCGGTTGAGTACCTCTTGCAAAGGTGCTATGATCAGGGTGAGTGGTGTGCGCAGTTCGTGTGAGATGTCGATAAAGAAACGCATTTTTATCTGATTGATCTCCTCCTGGCGTTCCTTGTCTTTACGCTCCATCTCCAGTTGACTTTTCATTTGCTGACGCATCCAGAAGAAACGGATGATCTGTATGGATACGGTGCAGAGGATCATGAAGAAGAGGAGTATGGCCCACCATCTCCTGTACCAGACAGGCAGGATCACGATCTCCAGCTCAGTAGGGGTGTGGTTCCACAAGCCGTCGTTGTTGGCTGCTTTCACCAGAAAACGATAGGTACCGTGAGGCAGGTTGGAGTAGGAGACGCTGCGTATATCGGTGAGTTCATACCACTCTTTGTCGTATCCCTGAAGTTGGTAGGCGAATGTGTTGTGTGGCCCGGCAATGTAGTTAGACACCACAAAGTCCAGTGCGAAAGAACTCTGGGCGGCGGTCAGTGTGATCCGGTCGGTCAGGCTGATGTGACGGTTCAGGATGCCTGTTTCGTCGTCGGGACGCACGGTACGGTGAAAAAGTCGCAGCCGGTTGATGATCACGGGCGGTGTATGCGGATTATCCAGCAGCAGTTCCGGACGGAATACGGTGATCCCGTTGATCCCTCCGAAGTAGAATTGTCCGGCCGAGGTACGGCAGTAAGAGAAGGAGTTGAACTGGTTGCTTTGCAGTCCGTCTGCCTCCGTAAAATTCCTGAATTTTTCTGTTTCCGGCTGCATACAGGCCAGTCCCTTGTTGGTACTCATCCAGAGGCGTCCGAAGCTATCTTCCAGGATGCCATAGACCACATTGTTGGGAAGTCCTTCGTGGATGGTATAGTGACGGATGGTCCTGTCTTTTTCCGAATAGCGGTATACACCTTGCCGGGTACCTATCCAGAAGACACCCTCTGCACTTTCGTGGATACAATGGGTGAACATATGCCGGAGAGGCAGGTCGGTCACAGGCAACGTGGCGGGATAAAGCGCACCGTTTTGCCAGCGATAGACCGACACGTCTTCTTCACCGGCGATCCACAACCGGTCGCGTGAATCCCGGAAGAGGCAGGTGATCTGTTTGTGGGTAAACGGTTTTCCGCCAGCTTCCTGGTGTATGGTCTGAAACAGCTGGCAGCCGGGGTGGAAGCGTACCAGCGCTGCCAGGGTACCCAGCCACAACCAGCCGTCTTCCGCGGGAGTGATGGCATAGACGTTGTCGTCCGGCAGGTCGCTGTTGCGGCTGTGGTGCGAGGTGATCCGTCCGCTGTTGCGATCCAGGGTATATAATCCTCCGGCGTGTGTACCGATGTATACCTTGCCTGCGGGCTCGTCTACATAGATGGCTTTGATATTGTTGGAGCCGATTCCTGTCTGCGCGTCTAAGGGCAGGGTGTAATGGACGAATTTTTCCTGCTGCGGATCGTAGAGGTTGACGCCACCGTCGTTGGTCCCTATCCACAAATGGCCCCGTTCGTCTTCCACCATGCAGCTGACAATGTTCTCATTGAGAGAGTTTCTGTAAGGGATCTGCCGGATGTGGCGGAAACGGTTTTTCAGCGGATGGTAGTAGTTCAGTCCGCCGAAATAGGTGCCCAGCCACATGCCGCCCTGGTTGTCTTTGAATATACTCCGTACGGAATTTTGCGAAAGGCTGGTATCGTCTACCGGATCGTTTGTATAGGACCGGAAGGAGTCGTTGCTTTCGTCGTAGATATTCAGATCGTTGAAGGTTCCGATCCAGAGCCTGTTCTGCGCGTCCAATGCCAGGGAGCGTATGTAGTTGGAACTGATACTTTTCGGATTTCCGGGAGTGTGACGGTAGTTTTTCACCACCTCTCCGTTGAGCGGGTTTACCAGATAGAGTCCTGCTCCTTCGGTAGCTACCCACAGACGGGTGGGCGATTGCCGGAGTACGGATTGTATGCGCTTCTGTTCCAGCGCCTGTGTCACCGGATTCAGTTCGCCCGAAGCGATGGAGTAGAGATACAATCCTTCGTATGTTCCGATGTAGATCTGCTCCCCTTCTCGTCTGAGGGTAGTGGCGTCGAGCCTGTGGAAAGCAGGGCTCAATGAGTCCGCTACGAAACGGCTTTCCTCTGTCCGGAAGAAGAAAAGACCTTCCGGAGTGGCAGTCAGCAGGGTATTCTCTTCCACCTCTATAATGTCATTGATCTGCGTTTTCTTTTCCTGGGTTGCGTAGAAGTAATTTCGGAAATGGTCTTTCCCGGCATCGTACAGGGAGAGACCGTCACGCGTACCGATCCATATCCTGCCCCGGCTGTCTGTGCGTACTACCCGGGCAATGTCGTTGGCCAGTGACAACGGGTTGTTGCTGTCGTGCTGGTAGACTTTGAACTCGTATCCGTCGTATTTATTCACCCCATCGTATGTAGCAAACCACATATGGCCCTGTTTGTCCTGGGCGATGGAGAAGACTGTACTTTGCGACAATCCTTCTCTGAGACCGATGTGCTGGAAAGAGATCGGTTCCGGGTTGAAAGCGGAAGCCGGTAGAGAGTGAAGCCATGCGATAAAAGTGAGACAAAAATAAATTGTTTTTCTGTTCATGACGTGTCTTCCGGTTTGGTTACCCAAATATAATACAAAAGGATTTACGATTGGACGATTTACGATTTACGATTGAAGTTACAGAAAGAATATTTTCAAATCCTTATGCGTAACATTTTATATGCAAACATACGAGACACACGACGTACGTCTCAGCACACCGAAGGGAATACATGAACCGTGTAGAACGCATTTTTTGTTGGACGTGACTCTACAGGTATATGATACATATATGTTTAATCGTAAATCTCTTCGCATCTCTACAAGTACATGCAGCAGATCCTTGGAAATACAATACAATGTTATTTCAATCGTAAATCGTAAATCGTCCAATCGTAAATCTCTTTATTCTTCCGCGTTCGTATATCCCGGATTTTGTATCAGCGCACCTTTTGTTTCCCGTACTTCACGTGCCGGAATAGGGTATAGTTCGTGCTTGCCCGGTGTGAAGAACTCACCGGCACGGAACGTATAAGCATTTCCATTGGCCGAATTGAAGTAGCCCAGGAATTGTTCGTGCGTCTTTTTGATGGCTTTTTCAATCAGGTTCCAACGGATCAGATCCTGACGGCGCAACCCTTCGAAACAGAGTTCCCGTGCCCGCTCTTCTGTCAGGAAGGTGAAGAAATCTTCTTTTCCGGAGAAGTCGCTGAGTTTCAGATCCACGTTGTTATCTTGGATCAGATAGGGTTTGCCGAACGCGCGGCGGCGTACCTGATTGACTCTTTCTATAGCTGTGTCGTTGGGACCTCCGGCCAGTTCGTTCTCTACCTCGGCACTCATCAGCAATACATCCGAATAGCGTAGCAATACCCAGTTCACATCTGTGTCGTTGTTGCCCTTAACCGCTCCGGTATGCCAGTTGCGACGCCATTTTCCGGGAGCCCAGTTCTGGCTCTTTTCTCTGTCGATCTGTTTGATCTCGCTGGCCGCATTGATCTCAAAGGTAGCTACCGCTACATCTTTTCTCAGGTCATCTTCCTCAAACGTATCGTAGAAAAAACAATGTGTTTTGATAAATGAATTGGCCCTTCCATAGATAGACTGATCGTTGATCGCAGGTCCGTTGTAGGTGCCCATGAAAGAACCGTAGTTCTGCCCCGTAGGGGTGAAAAAAGAGAGTTCACAGATATTCTCGTAAGCGTTGTAAATCGTTTCGCACATATTGCGGAATGTCTTTTCGTATCCACTGCGGAATTCTCCGTCTACAGTCTCTCCTTCCAGCAGGCCGTGTTTGCCGGAGCTGATAAGTTCGTTCAGTACCGTTTGTGCTTTTCGGTAATATTCCTGATAGTTGTCTGAGCGTTTCATGGTACCTGTACCGTTGTTGTTATGCAACGAATATCCCCCTCTGTACAGGTAAGCTCTGGCCAGTAGTCCCATAGCCGCACCTTTCGAGATACGCTCGGCGTGTTGTCCGGGGTCATCGTGCCAGAGCAGATCCGGAATAGCCTCTTCCAGGTCGGTGATGATCTGTGCGTATACTTCGTCACGCGGGGTCTGTCCCTGCATGAAATCTTCACTTGCCTGGGAAGGGGTGAGTTTCATGGGCACATCTCCCCACAGCAGGGTCAGATCAAAAAAACACATGGCCCGCAGGGTCTTGGTCTGTGCGATCAGCCGGTCAAAGAGTTTCTGATCCGCGCTGTCCGCTATCTTTACGTCCTCTTTCTTCTCCAGGATCGTATTGGCCCGGTCTATTCCTTCGTAATAGGCTATCCAGGTTTCCTGTAGCCAGGAGTGTTCTGTATAGGCATTGTAGTGCCCCAGGTCGCGCGCCACATGTCCTGTACCTGCTCCGCTGATGTGTGAAATATCCGTATCGCAATCATACACCATCCAGTATTGTCCGTAAGTGGCCTGTTTGTTGAAGATCGCGTACACGCCGTTTACCGCCATCTCCAGTTTCTCGGTATTCTCGAAATAAGTATCCGAATTGTGCTTTCCGTAGGTCTCTTCTGTCAGCAAATTCGAACAGGAAGTGGAGGCCAGCCCGGTCAGGACTATACATAGCGTTTTCCAAAAGCTGTTTTTCAGTGGTATCGTTTTCATGATTTCATTCGTTTAGAGTGGGTTAAAAAGTAAGGTTCGCACCAAATACAAAAGACAAGCTACGTGGGTAAGCTCCCCAGTCTACTCCCGGGGTGAGTCCGCCGTTGGGCTTGCTGTTTACTTCCGGATCATATCCGGAATATCCCGTGATGGTCAGCAGATTGTATGCCGAAGCATAGAACCGCAGGTGATTTACATAGAATTTCTGTGTCAGTGTTCTGGGTAGTGTGTAGCCGAATGTCACGTTGTTCAGACGCAGGAACGATGCTTTTTCAATGTATCCCGAATGCAAAGCCAGATTGGATGATCCGTCGATGGATGCATAAGAGGCGTTGGTATTTATGGCTGCCAGTTTGGCGGGGTCGCTGAATACATTCCGTCCTGTTTCATCGATATACGTGAAGCGTTTGGTCGCGTTTGAAAGTGAATTGCGGTGTTTGTTGTTCATCTTTGTAAAGTACATCTTATTGGCGTTGTATACATGGCCTCCGATCTGGAAGTTGAATCCGATAGACAGGTCGAAACCTTTGTAGGTAAAGTTGTTCAGGATACCTCCGATCAGGTCCGGGTTGGCATTACCGATCACGGTCTTATCGTCGCTGGTGATGCCTGGTACACCATCTATGTCCCGGAACTTCCAGCTTCCCGGTTGGATGTCTTTGTCATACTCTTCCGATCCTTTGAGAATATACCCGTTGTGCTCGTCACTCCAGTTGAATTCATCTACAGTGTATATGCCTGCACCATCCAGCTTGTATCCATAGATATTTCCCATGGCTTTACCGACTTCAATGATATAGTCGTCGTCGTTGAATTCGGCAGCGGTCGCCCATCCCGATCGTTCGGTGAAATAGTCCGTATCTGCCAGGGCGATTACTTTGTTGCTGTTGTGAGAGAAGTTCAGACTGGTGTCCCAGGTAAAGTTTTGGGTACGTATATTCTCCGTATGAATCAGCACTTCAATACCCCGGTTACGGGTCTTTCCGATATTCCGCATGGTGGTCTGGTATCCCGACTGTGAGGGAAGTTTCATATTCAGTAACAAGTCCTTCGTCTCATTGTTGTACAGGTCGATAGTCGTCTGAAGACGTTGATTAAAGAATCCCATTTCGATCCCTAAGTTGGCCGTCAGGTTGGTTTCCCATTTCAGGTCGGGGTTGGGTAGCTGATAGCTGGAATAGTAGTTTACCAATTGATTGCCCAGTACAGTATTGCCCGAGCTCATCAGAGCCAGTGAACGGTAGCTGCCGATGTTGTCGTTTCCGGCCATACCGTATCCGAACCGGACTTTCAGGTTGGAGAATACATTCAGGTTCCTGATAAACGCTTCTTCCGAAGCGCGCCAGGCAACGGAAGCGGCAGGGAAATATCCCCATCTGTTGTTTTTACCGAAGCGGTTCGAACCATCGGCACGTAGTGTGAAGGTGGCCAGATACTTGTTGTGGAGGTTGTAATTGGCACGTCCGAAGAAAGAGATCTTGCGGTAGCGGTAGTGCGTATTGGTAGGCACAGCCGGAGTAGTACCCAGTGAAATATCTTCCAGACCGAAGTTATCTTCCGGAAAGTTGGTATTGGTTACTCTCAGCGATTTGCTGTCCAGCATGTAATCTTCCTGCCCCAGCAAGACATCCAGGGTATGTCCTTCAGGCAGTTTGGGCATATAGGTCAATGTGTTGTTGTACTGCCATCCGTCGTAGGTATAGATGTTTTTGGTTCCGTAAGGTGCGCCGCTGTTGATGGCCTGACGGCTGTCGGAATGATAGAACAGATCTTCGTTCAGTGTCCGGTTGCGCAGACCTACCGATCCGCGATAGACCAGATTTTTCATCAGTTTGAATTGTACTTCTCCATTGATCTGCAGGTTCTTATTCACTTTTTTGCGCTCTTCCGCCTGGATAGAGATCAACGGGTTCTGCATCTGGTTGCCACTGTCGTCGTCACGGATCGGATCTTTTTGTGAAGTCAGCAATTCATTATCGTCTCCGTCTCTGCTAATGATAGGACGATATTGCAGGATATGTTGCATCCGACTGAAATAACCCGTTTCACTGAGTGAACCCATTCCTTCCGTCTTTTCATGCACGTAGTTGGCGTTGAAGGTGAATTGCAGACGTTTGTTTACTTCCTGAGTGAATTTGGCGCGGATGTTGGTACGCGCCAGTCCGCTTCCCTGCATGATCCCTTCGTCGTCACTGTGAGAGACAGATACATTGTAGTTGGAAGATTTATTTCCTCCGCTGATACTTACCCGGTGATTCTGTGAGGTAGGTGTGCGGCCGAATACCTCATCCTGCCAGTTGATCCCTGCCCGGTTGCCATATACATCTGCCAGTGTAGCGTAGGCAGTGTACATCTGATCTGCCGCGCTACCCTTGTTTTCATCGTAAGGATCCGCGTAATATTTGAGGAAATTGATACGTTCCTGATCTCCCGCGGTCTGGGCGCGTTCGTATTCCAGTTGTACAAATTCAAGGGTGGAAAGTACGTCCAGACGTTTGGTCAGTTTCTTGAAACCGTAATACATATCGTAACTGACAGTGGCCCGCCCTTCTTTTCCCGATTTGGTGGTGATCAGAATGACTCCATTGGCACCTGCCGATCCGTAGATCGCAGTAGAGGAGGCATCTTTCAGTACATCGATAGAGGCAATGTCACTGGGGTCCAGTCCCTGCAGTCCGTTCTCACTCTGGAAACCGTCGATAATATACAACGGTTCGTTGCTTTGGGTGATAGACATTCCCCCGCGTACGCGGATCGATATCTCGGCATCGGGCGACCCTTCGGACTGGATCACCTGCACACCGGGAATGCGTCCGGCTAGTGCCTGGCTCACGTTGGTAATAGGGATCTTGCCGATCTCTTCTCCCTGCACCGAAGACACCGAACCGGTGAGGTCACGGCGTTTGGCTGTAACATATCCGATGGCCACTACTTCATCCAATAATACAGCATCGGTTTTCAGAAAGATGTCTATCCGGCTTCTGCCATTGACAGCTACCTCTTGTGTCTGCATACCGATGTACGTTACTACCAGCGTGGCAGTGGCGGGGTCAGGAATCTGTAGTGTATACATACCATCCAGATCGGTGATGGTACCTGTTCCCACGGCTCCTTTCAGGGTTACATTGGCTCCGATGACTTCCATCCCATCGCTGTCGGTCACCTTTCCGGTAACGGTGGTGTTTTGTGCCTGTAAAGTCCAGGAAATGAGTATAAGCTGGACTATTAAAAAGGGTTTTACTAACTTTTTCATAATAAATCAATGTAAGGTTGTACTTCGTGTCTACCGGAAGCTAAATTACTTGAATGGTCCGGGCTTGTGCGGTTGGTTTGTTTCCGGTATATTTAAAAATAGCTATGTTCCTGTCAATTTTGTGCAGTCAGTTTTTAGTTTTGTGTAATAAGACTTGCAGAAAATGTTGAAGGTAGGTAAAAGTACGTGTTTTCTTCTTCTTTTCCGGTCTGTTCTCAGGGTGTTTTTCATCTGTTGGCTGCTCTGTGCTTCTGTTTTCTGAAAAAATAAGTTGTTTTGCGTAGAAAAAGAGATAGTCGGGGCGGTAAGACTTTTTCAGTGAGGGATCAGCGGATCTTTTTCAGAGATCAACAAGCATCCTGTCTCCTGTAGCTGAGAATTTCAGCAGCAAAGGAGCCAAGGATAATAGGCAAGCGTGAAGTTGTAAAAAGTCAGTATGAGTTCTGTAGGATGTGGTCCTCTTAGGTGTACGGATCCCTTCATTCCTGTTTATTTCTCAGGCTGTGTTTCATTTGTTGGCAACTTCGTTTTATCTTTGTAGGAACTAATACCCTACACAGCCATGTTGAGACGACACCTATATATCCTGGGATGGTTACTGACCCTATCTTTGCCTGTGTGTTCCCGGGAATCTCTGCAATTCAGACACCTGGGAGTGGCCGACGGACTTTCCAACAATCAGATCCACTGTATCTTCAAAGACAGCGAGGGGTTTATGTGGTTTGGCACACATTCCGGCCTCAATCGTTACGACGGTTATCGAATGAAGCACTACTACAGCGACCAGGGAGAGCACAGCATGCTTCAGGATGCAGTCTATCAGATCCAGGAGGATGCCAGGGGTTATCTCTGGATGAAATTGCGGGACGAACGATATATGTTGTACGACCGGCAGACAGACAGCTTTATCCGCGACTGCCGTGACCAGTTGCGGCAACTGGGGATTGTGTTGCCGGGAGAGGTGCGCTTTATCCATCTGGATACACGGAAAGATCTCTGGGTGTACGACGGTGCCAGCCTCTATTACTACCGCTTTGCCGAAGCCGCTCTGCGTGTGTTCCGCCAGGAGGGAAGCGATAGTGGCATCACTCCCGGTGAGATCACTGCTGTTACCAATCAGGGAGATTATTATTACCTGTTGCACGGTACGGGACTTCTGGAACTTCTGCAGATCTCTACGGGAGAAGTGATCTATCGCAATAACGACTTGCAGGAGCGTGCTGCTTTTTCCGGTGAGTCTCTTTCGCTTTTCGCGGATACCCATGAAGATCTCTGGATCTATTCTGATTCGGCACAGGGTCTGTGGCGTTGGAGCAGCGCGGATAGCGAATGGTACCATTTCAGCAAACAATCTCCCTTGTATACATTGAGTCACGATCTGATCCGTGGCCTGACAGAAGACCTCAACGGCAACGTCTGGATCGCTACAGACCACGGGGGGATCCATATCTACCTGCGCGATCCGGGAAAGACCATTCATGTGGGTCATCATCCCGATATACCTACCTCTGTCTGTAGCAACAGCATTGTTTCCATATACCGGGACGATGAGGGGATCATCTGGCTGGGGAGTTTCAAAAAAGGTATTTCTTATTACAGCGAGATCTTTCAGAAATTTCCAGTCTATTACCTCACCGACGCCAACAACAGAGCGTATAAGTTTGATATCAATGCCATCAGTGAAGACCGGAAAGGGAGTCTCTGGCTGGGAACAGATGGTAACGGTGTGTTGCAGGTAGACCCTTCTACGCAGAACGTACGTCGTTACAGTGAAGGGGCGTCTGCTTCGTCGCTCTCCGGAAATGTGATCGTATCCCTGTTGCACGACTCTTCCGACCGGTTCTGGATCGGGACTTTCTTAGACGGGATCACGCTCCGGGAAAAGGATCGGTTCATTCATTTCGATCAGGCCGGCGGTACACTCACCGATAATAATATCTGGGCTTTGCAGGAAGATCCGCAGGGAAATATCTGGGCAGGTACGTTGCGCCGTGGGCTGCATGTGTATGACGCGCAGAAAAAAAGGTTCGAACCTTTCGACCGGAAGATAGAAGAGGATTGTATTACCGATCTGCATTGCAACGGGCAGACCCTCTTTGTAGGTACGGCGTATGGGGTGGATATGGTAGACACACAGACCCGTCGGTATGAAAAGCGACACGGCAACCGAAAGGGCACACAATCTTTTTCCGATCTTTTTATCAATTGTCTCTATGCAGACAGCCGGGGATTGCTCTGGGTAGGAGGCAATCAGGGGCTGAGTGTGTATGACCAGCATACAGATAGTATATATTACCTTGAACGTGATCATGGTTTGCAGGACAATATTGTCCGCGGCATTGTAGAGGATGAGCACAAAAATATGTGGATACTCACCAGTTCGGGACTCACTCACCTAATCATACAGACCGATCCGGTGCATAAGAATTTTGAGTGGACGGCGTATAATTACGACAATGCGGACGGGTTGCTGGGAAATTTTGACGGGCGTTCGATCTACAAACGCAGCAACGGCCAGATCATCGTGGGCGGATCGGGAGGCTATCATGTGATCACTCCTTCCCGGATGGTGTATAACACGTACTCTCCCCGGGTGGTCTTTACCGGATTGCGCATCGGTAATCAGCAGATAGAGGTGAACTCCCTATACGAAGGCCGGCGCATCCTGGAACGTAGCCTCAATGAGGTAAGACGGCTGGATCTGAACTATGCGGACCGTATCTTTTTCATCGAATATTCCGCGTTGGATTATGCTCAGCCTTCCAAAACGCAGTATGCCTATCGGATAGAGGGACTCAATTCCGACTGGATCTATACTTCGGAAAGTCGTCTGACCTTTACCAACCTCTCTCCGGGAAAATATCTGTTGGAAGTGAAGGCTGCCAACAGCGACGGATTGTGGAACGAAGAACCGGAGTCGCTGCGGATCGTGATCCATCCTCCGTTGTGGCGTTCGGCGTATGCGTATCTGTGTTATGTTCTTCTGAGTATAGGGCTGATGTGGTTGCTTATCCGTCAGATGCGACGGAAGCATGCGGAGAAACTTCGCGTGCAACGCATTGAGATGGAAGCCGAGCGGCAACACACAATGGATGAAATGAAGCTGCGGTTCTTTACCAACATCAGTCACGACTTCCGCACGCCGTTGTCCCTGGTGATCACTCCGGTAGAGAAGTTGCTGGAAGAATACCGTCATACCGAAGTTGCCGCTAAGTTGACCACGGTCCATCGCAACGCGGTGCAGTTGCTCCATCTGGTGAATCAGTTGCTCGATTTTCGCAAACTGGATGTACAGCGCGAAACCCTCAACCTGTCGCATGGCGATTATGTGGCTTTTGTGCGGGAGGTGTGTGAGTCGTTCTTTGTGTTTGCCGAACGGAAAGATATCCGTATTTCGGTCCGAACCCTGTCCGAACACTTGGAAATGGGATTTGACAGAGATAAGATACGTAAGATCCTGATGAATCTGCTTTCCAACGCCTTCAAGTATACCCCGGAAGGTGGCTCGGTAGAAGTGGTCCTGGAAGAAAAGTCAGGGGAGCCGGGGACCGACCGGCAGGTAACAGTCTCGGTATGCGATACAGGCATCGGGATTCCCGATGCGGACAAACCGTTTGTTTTCGATCGTTTTTATCAGGTTGCCCAGCCCAGGATGAATTTTGGCAGTGGCATCGGACTGCATATTGTACATGAGTTTGTGAAGTTGCACGGAGGAGAAGTCACCGTGTCCGACCATACTCCCTGTGGTACGGTCTTTACCTATTCCATACCTGTGCGTCTGGCAGAAGGAACAACTACCGGAACAGACCAGGTGCCGGATCCTTGTCTTTCGCGGGAAGATAGGATTGAGGAAGACCTGTCCGTCACTTCTTCGGAACTGCCTGCCTTGCTGGTGGTGGAAGACAATGACGATTTCCGGGAGTTCCTGTTGGATAGCCTGAAAGCCAGTTACCGTATTCTGCAAGCAGCTGATGGCAAACAGGCACTGGCTATTCTGCGCAAAGAAGCGGTAGATGTCATTGTCTGTGATGTGATGATGCCGGTTATGGACGGGATGGAATTGTGTGCCCGGGTGAAGGGAGATATCCGTTTGTCACACATACCCTTTATCCTGCTGACGGCCCGTACTACAGACGAGCACAGGCTGAAAGGATTGCAGGAAGGAGCGGATGATTACATCACCAAACCCTTTAATCTTCACATTCTTCAGTTGCGGATAGAGAAGTTCCTGGAATGGAACCGCAGGAATCATGAAAAATTCCGGCAGACCATAGAGGTGAAACCCAGCGAGATCACGATCAGCTCTCTGGATGAGAAACTGATCGGGAAGGCGTTGCAGATCGTGGAAGAGAATATCGGGAATCCGGAATTCTCGGTAGAGGGGTTAAGTGTATGTATAGGTATGAGCCGGGGACATCTGTATAAAAAGTTGCTTTCCATTACCGGCAAAACACCGATCGAGTTTATCCGTACCATGCGCCTGAAGCGCGCGGTGCAACTGTTGCAGAAGAGCCAGAAGAATGTTTCCGAGGTGGCCTACGAGGTTGGGTTCAATTCACCGAAGATCTTTGCCAAATATTTCCGGGAAGAGTTCCATATGTCGCCTTCCGAATACCTGCGTTCCCAGAAGAACAAGGAAAAATGAAGAAATTTACGATTGACGGAACCAACGGTCGACGAAGTCAATTACGATTTACGATTGAAAAGACGATAGATGTATGATTACTCTCTGCGGTTATCTTCTGGCAAAATGAACCCGGACAATTACACCGGACCATCTATCCGGGAGTTTGATAGAGTACGGCTTCGGATCGGCTCTCTACCCGGTACAACGGTGCTACCGATGCGGTGTGGATCGGTACAGGGAGAGGGCATCACACCTCTCGCTTTCAGTGGCTGGTGGCCTTTTCGATCTGTGTGATCCCCCCGAAGGACTCTTATAAAACATACTCCGGGACACTGGGTATGAATTTATTTTCCATTAGAAATTATTTTTATTGAAAAATAGAATTATCTTTGTACCTGAATGCCGATAAAAAGAAGAAAGTATGGAACCGATATGCAACCTGAAAGATATATATAAAGCCTTGTACCAGTTTGAAAAAGAGTTTATGGAGACTCACCGGATCACGATTAATGAAGCCATGGTGCTTTGTTGCATGAAAGATGGGGAGTTGAAAACTGCCGGTGCCATCTGTGAGTTTGTCGGATTGTCCAATTCGCGCGTCTCCAAAGTGATCACTTCGGTAGAGAGTAAAGGGTATATCTATCGCGCCATCAGCAAAGAGGACAAGCGACAGATGCTGTTCTCCCTTACTTCACAGGGGGAAGAGAAGATCTCCCGGATGCAGGCCAGCGACTTGCACATACAGGAGTTGTATGCCCGGTTGGCTGCATGTATACAAACAGAGTGATCTGTTTTTTTATCTATATATTTTCCATTAGCAACTATTAATACTAAAAAATATAACCATGAAGTACCTGATCATAGGTGGAGTGGCCGGAGGAGCTACAGTAGCTGCCCGGTTGAGGAGGCTCGATGAAGCCGCGGAAATCATTCTTTTCGAAAGGGGGGAATATATCT
>JAJQDI010000015.1:100636-587158 GCA_021202275.1 Bacteroides sp. | reverse complement strand
TCAAATGTTAACAATTTATTCCGGACACTAGTGCACGACGTGCGTCTCTACAGGTTACCGGATCAGGATAGATACAACTGAGCAGGAATTTATGCTTCATGCACAAATTTACAAGATCATGCGGTTTTCCTGGAAAATCCTTTTTTCACTTGCGGATACAGCTATCTGTGTTACATATGTTACATCTGACACAGATAAAAGGTAAATAGTTACAGGCTGATCCTCCTGACTTTGTGGCTGGTGGGTATATGTATAAGTTCTCAGACACCCGGGAAACGGCAACAGTCTGCAGATACGAAAACTTTCGGAAACTATCCGGTCTTGCCTGCGACTTCGGCAGATCTGGCAGTCTTTTATCTCCGAGAGGTAGAATCTCACTGGTAGTTGTATGGAAGTTCTCAACAAGAATACTCTTCCGGATATCGTTTTTGTGCTACCACATATGACCTGCATTTCGGCTGTTATGTAATTGGCCAGGATATGCTTTTGGGAAATCGTTTGATCTTTAGTGGTGTATACTTATTTTTCTTTTTGTACGTCTAGAGGATAAATACCTGATAAAAAGAAAGAATTGTGGCCTTTTTACTTTTCGTTACATTTGTATCAAAGGCTCTTTTAGAAATTAAAACTGTATATTTAACCCATACTTATTCGATATTTCCTTCTGAAACTGCATGTTTATGTGATTTTTCTTATAGGAAGATGATTGAAAACTCAATGGAAGATTCTCCAAAACTCAATGGAACATGCTCCGAAACTCAGTGGAAGTCTCTGAAATACTCAATGGAACTTCCTGAAGCTGTCAGAAAAACAGATTTTTTCTTCTGGAAGAGCTTAATTTTCGGTATAATTTGGAGTGTAAAAATGCCAATATCAAGGCCGATAAAATGTAAATAAGGCAGATATTTGCAGTAAATTTAGTTATTTATGTTGTAAATAGTGTTATATTCAGATCGAAATGTATTTTTCGTAAGTCTCCTGGCTGCCTTCATTTGTTTACAGTTGTTCCTTCGTACGCAAATAAGCCAAAGGAGAAGCATTTAAATATCAATCTGACACATTGTTATTTTTCGTTCTACACGGTATGGGAGGTACATCAAAGATCGGAGTTTGATGTAAGAGGATCGTATCACACTATCGGAGCAGACGCTTTCTTTTTTCTCTATAACAGGATCGGCTCTGAAATCCGGATTTCCTGGTAAACCGGGGGGCAGCGTTTTTCTTTTCAGACTTTTAACCCGTATCCACTCAACTTTCCCGCCCGGCAGTGTGTTCTCTTATTTCGCCTCTGTTCCGTATGAAGAAAAAGAAAGGAAAACAACAGGTCCGGATCCTTCCTTCACACATATATAAACCTTTATAAACATCCCCTTTCCCTCTGGGTCGTATCTCCCAGAGGGAAAGGGGATAATGGTTTTCAGAGAATATCTGGTCCGGTTGAGATCTGCATTCTCTCTTTCTGCATGGCTTATAAAAGATTGTTCTTTATTTCGCCAGGTAGCCGCCGTCTACCGGATAATAGGCTCCGTTGCAGAACGAAGCTCTGTCGCTGCTGAGCCAGAGTACCAGGTCTACGATCTCTTCTACCTTTCCCAAACGACCCATCGGGTGTTTCTCTACCAGAAAATCATACGTTTCCTTATTGGCCGTGAGGCCGTGGGTCAGGTGTGTATCTACAAACCCCGGACCTACCGCGTTGGCACGGATGCCTTGCTGACCATATTCCAGAGCCACGTTTTTGGTGAGTCCCACCACGCCGTGTTTGGCGGCTACATAGGCGCAGGAGCCGGCAAAGCCTACTTGTCCCAGAATGGAAGACATATTCACAATGACCCCTCCGCCGTTCTTCAGCATTTGTGGTATCTGGTAGTGCATACCATAGAATACGCTGGACAGGTTGATACGTATCACCTTGTCCCAGTCTTCGACCGGATATTCACCGATTGGAGCATTTGCACCTCCTATACCGGCATTGTTGAAAGCCACACTGAGTTTACCAAAATGTTCCACAGCTTTCTTCACCAGATTTTCATTGTCTTCCGGTTTGCTCACATCGGCTTTCACAAAAATAGCTTCACCTCCGCAGTCGATGATTTTCTGTACGGTTTTCTCCCCATTCTCGGCAACGATATCCGATACTACAACCTGGGCACCCTGCCTGGCATAAAGTTCGGACATGGCCTGTCCGAAGCCCGAACCACCACCGGTAACGATGGCAACTTTTCCTTCGAAATGTTTCATTTTTTATCGTTTTAGGTTTATACACTGTATGCTCCGGTCCTGTGTACCGGAAAACATGAGCGGAGGGGCAGGCTAGAAAGACTTACTCCTCCTGTTATATAAACAAATGAGTACCTGGTTTAGTTGGAAGAACAGACCGTATAATTAACAGTTGAGTAGAAACATTTATATCCCGATGGTGTTAAACAAAAAAGCCTGATGCTGTAGAGATCTGAGTTCGGAAAATGAATTCCCGGTCTTTACCATATACAGATCAATCGTTTTATTATTTTAGGATAACCTGCCAGTCGGAGGGGATATTTCTTTACCGGAAATATCCCCTCTTGTTGTTTGTTTCGGTAAGAACTGTGCAAGGTATCGTAAAAATCCCCGGACCTGCCCATGAACACTGTTTTCTTTTTGGGGTTTAATATACAAAGAAATTCATACAAAGAAATAGAACTATGCTCCGATCCCCTTATATCATCTGTGTGGAGAAAGATGCTCCGTACGTGTTTCCCACAGTCTGTGTATACCTGCCACTTGGTATGATCTGATCGTATATCTGTTATGGAACTATACTACTCACTTTCCATACTGCTCATTATAGCCACTTTCTTTGCCTATCTCAATGAGCGCTTTCTGAAATTCCCGACTACGATCGGTATTATGGTCACTACCATGATCTTTTCGGTGTTGCTGGTCGTGATTGAGAGTTATGAACCGGAACCCCTGAAAGATGTCTACTCTCTGATCACGAATGTCAACTTTACACAGCTACTGATGGGAGGGATGCTCTATTTCCTGTTGTTTGCCGGTGCCATTCAGATAGATATTCATGACCTCAAACAAGAGCGTACTTCTATCCTGGTATTTTCTTCGCTCAGTGTGGTGCTTTCCACTTTCATTGTGGGCTTCGGGATGTATGGTATTCTGGATTTTCTCCTCCCCAGGGTCGGGGTAGATATGGAGCTGTCACTGATCTACTGCCTGCTGTTCGGGGCATTGATCTCTCCTACGGACGCGGTGGCTGTACTGGGCATACTGAAACAATCCAAAGTACCCAAATCTCTGGAGACGAAGGTAACAGGAGAAGCCCTGTTCAACGATGGAGTAGCGGTGATCGTGTTCACTTTGCTGTTCAACATCGCCCAGGGAAAAGAACAGGTCGTGGATATTACGTTTGCCTCTATCTGTTGGTTGCTTGTCAAAGAGATCTTCGGGGCCCTGGTGGTCGGACTAAGTTTGGGCTGGCTGGCTTTCTACGCCATGAAAACAGCGTATGACTATAAACTCTCTGTGCTTATTACGCTCTCGGTGGTGATCGGAGGGTATATGATGTCGCAGTTCATGGACATCTCCGGACCACTGACCATGGTGTTTGCCGGATTGGTCATTGGCAACGCGGGCAGGAGATATTCCATGCGGAAGCATGTGGATCTTTCTTTTATGAAGACTTTCTGGGAGCTGGTGGATGAGATACTGAATGCCATCTTGTTCCTGTTGATCGGTTTTGAGTTTTTATTGATCCCCAACCTCAATCATTACTGGCTGATTGGTGCCATTACCATTCCTATCGTGTTGATGGCCCGGTATATTTCCATCAAGATACCCACTTTGGTAATCCCTTTCGGTGAAAAATTCTCCCGGTACACTTTCCTCTTGTTGGTATGGGGAGGTCTGCGGGGCGGGGTCTCTATCGCACTGGCCCTTTCTATCGGAGATACAGCCCATCGCAACTACATTGTGGCTGTCACCTACTTTGTGGTCGTGTTTTCCATTGTGGTACAAGGGCTCACCATAGGTAAGATGGCCCGGAAATTTTTTCCTCCGGGCAGGCCGTAACAGTCTGGTAGCTGAGTCTCTTACCTCCCGGTCTCTTATTCATGCAAAAGGTATACTGGGAAAAGATACATACGGATCTAACTGTTGCTATTTAATGTATGGGAGATCTTATCAATATTCAGGCTACGGGCCATCGCGTCGAATATCTCTTTGTAAGTACCCTCCATGGCATAGATCTCTTCGTGTGTACCGGCCTCCACCACCCGTCCCTCTTTCATGACATAGATACGGTCCGAGTCTATGATCTGGGAGATGCTGTGAGAGATAATGATCACTGTCCGGTTTTTCTTTATGGCATCCAGGCTGTTCTTTATCTGTTCGGTAGAAATGGCATCTAAGCTGGCAGTGGGTTCATCCAGGAAGATGATCGGTGGGTTTTTCAGGAACATACGGGCAATGGCGATCTTCTGCTGCTGTCCTCCCGACAGAGCGAGTGCGGAGGTCTCGTAGCCGTGTGGCAATTCCATGATCTGGTCGTGGATGTAAGATTGCCGGGCGGCTTCTTCTATCTCCTTCTGCGAAGCATTGGGATTGCCGTAACGGATATTCTCTTCAATGGTTCCGTTGAAAATATGGTTCTTTTGCAGTACCAGACCGATGTGGTCGCGCAGGAATTCCGTGTCGTACTCCTGCAACGATACACCGTCCAGAAGGATCTCTCCGGAAACAGGATGATAGAACTTGTCTAGTAGATTAATCATGGTGCTCTTCCCTGCGCCCGACAGTCCGACCAACGCGGTGATCTTGCCCGGCGCGATCTCCATATTGATATCGAACAGCGTGGGCTCTTCGTTGCCCGGATAGGTGAAGTTGACATTATGCACCTCGAATTTGCCCTCTACGTGTTCCGGACGGTAACTGCCGGTCTGTTCGGTCTCTGAATCCGCCTCCAGGATATCGAAGAAACTCTCCGAATAGATCAGCGCGTCGTTCATCTGGTCGTAAATACGATGCAACTGTCGGATGGGCGCGGAAACATTATTGAAAAGAAGGATGTGGAACATAATGGCCCCGATGGTCATTTCTCCTACCAATACGAAGTAAGCAGTAAGGATAATGATGAATACCACTCCGATCTGTTCGATGAAACTCTTGAGCCCGTCAAAAATGAAACTGACTTTGCGTGTCCGGAGCTGATTGTCTGTCAGGTCGTTCTGGAGTTTCAGTTGTTTACGTGCTTCGATCTCTTCCCGGATGAACGACTTGATCACCGTGATAGACTCCAGAATGCCCAGGATGCCCTGGCTCTTGTTTTCCCGTAACTCCCGGATCTGCCTGCGTGCGCCTTTGATCTTCTCTGCCTGCAATACACTCACGTAGAAGTAGACCGGAATAATAAGCAACCCGATCAGTCCCACATAGAAATTGGCATTGAACATCATCAGCAGTGCTACGAAAGAGTTGGCAAACAGAGGAAGGATATCTATAAAGAAGTTTTGCACCAGCCGGGTGATGCTTTCTATCCCACGGTCGATACGGGTTTGCAGTTTCCCCGGCTGATTGCCTCCGGAGGTGAAAAAGGCCATCTGGTAGGTCAATACCTTCTCGATCACTGTCTGTGCCAGATCACGGGAGACAAAGATACGCAGCTTCTCTCCGTAGTACTTCTGTCCGAACTGGATCACCGCGTTGATGATCTCTTTGCCGATCAGGATCACCGAGATAACGATCAGTATATTCTTTCCCTCCAGCAATCCCTTTCCCTGTTCGAGCAGCATACTGATCTGATCTACTGTGTAACGGAGCACCCAGGCATTGACCTGCGCGGTGAGCGATCCGATGAAGGTAAGGATCAGTGTGAAAAGTACCAGCCAGCGGTAGGGCTTCACATACGGGTACAGATTGCGGAACAGTTGTGATAGAGACATCTTTTGATTTACGGTTTACCGATTTACGATGTACGATTTCAAACACATTTTTATGTAAGTGAGTTATAAACTATTTTATGAGCTTACAACCTATTTTATGAGATGGCGGGTATCGGGAGTAGCCGGGGTCACGTATCTGTTTCCCGGCGTAGGTCCTGATGTGCCGGGAGGTGGTCATGCTGCCTGAGGTGCCCACGGCATTCGGTGGATTCCCGGATGTTAAACAATCGGGTGGCTAAGTTGTTTAGGAGAGACTCCGGAGGTAGTTACGATACATTTCAACGCCGGATCGCACATTGTAAAGGAGCGCTTCCTGTAGGAATACTCCCGTTCGTATGCCTTCTGTCCGGGGAAAGTTGCGTGTAAATTTCGCATTTTTGGGTTTTCCCTTAAAACCTAAATCCATATTTGTTGTTATAGAGTAGTGTGGACAAAATATTTATTAACTCTTTATATGTAGATGATTATGTTACAAATTTTAGATTCGTTAAAATCACTTATAAGCCCTGAGCTGCTTGCCAAAGCTTCAGCAGTGCTTGGCGAAGACAATTCCAAAGTGACCTCTGCCGTTACTTCCATGGTACCTTCCATGTTGGGGTCGCTCATGAATACCGGAAATACATCTGAGGTACGCAGTGTACTGGAAGATGCCGGTAAGTCCAATCTGTTGTCAGACCTCACTAATCTGTTCTCCGGTAACGCCAGCGAGAAACAACGCAGCATCGGTAGCCGTTTTATGGATGCCATCATGGGTGGTCATGTATCAGACTTCAATTCTCTGATCGCTTCACATTCCGGTATCACTACAGGTAGTGCCAATAAACTGACCAATATGATCGCTCCGGTAATTGCTGGTTTCCTGGGTAATAAGCTCAATATGGGTGAATACAATGTATCCGGATTGATGAACCAGCTGGAGAGAGAAAAAAGCAGCATCATAGGTATGATCCCTGCCGGATTTACCAGTGTGCTGGGTCTGAAATCCCTTTCTGATATCGGTCGTGATCATACATACAGAGAAGAAAAGATCCGCCCGACGGCTGCTACAGGAGTTGCCGAAACACATAAAGGAGGGTACGGATGGCTCAAATGGTTGTTGCTGGTTCTTCTCCTGCTGTTACTTTTCTTCTGGTGGAGATCTTGCCGCGGTCACCGTCATGAGGGTATGGAGCAGCCACGTATCGAACGTGTAGATACAGTAACTCCACGTCCGTCGGAGGCTGTAGCTACTACGGAAAGAAGGACTTCTACCGAACTGGTACTTCCCAATAATGTCAAGCTGAGTGGGTATCGCAATGGTATGGAAGATCAGATGATTGACTATCTGAAATCGGATAAGTACGAAGATGCTACCGATAAGGACCTGCAATTCAAGTGGTATGACTTCGATAATATGGCGTTCAAATTTGGTAGTGCTACCGAACTGACCGAGAGTTCCAACGCACAGTTGGAAAATATCGCTGCTATCCTTAAGTATTACGATGATGTAAAAGTGAAGATAGGAGGATATGCCGATAAAGTAGGTGATGACGAATCTAATATGAAACTTTCCGAAGCGCGTGCCCAGACCATCAAGTCTATGTTGGAACAAAAGGGTATAGCTGCCAACCGTATCAGTACAGAAGGATTTGGTGAAGAACTGGCTAAGTACAGTGCCAGCGCCCCTGAAAGTGACCGGATACATGACAGACAGGTTGCTCTGCGCTTTATGAAATAAGAAATACAGTTTTGCTTTAAATCTGTATATTTTAATGTTTGTTTCCCCCTGTGGCTGCTCTTTGCAAAAAGAGATTTTGCGACAGGGGGATTTTTTTATTTACGATTTACTGATTTACGATTTACGATTGAGAATACTTACCCTTATTCATTGTAGGTATCATGCTCCGTTATACTGTAACGATGAGGTATATTATGGATAAATGTATCTACAACATGAGCTTCTCTTTTCTGGTCTACAGAGAAAGGGATTACCTGTAGAGACGCACACCGTGCGTCTCCGCGTCGTATATGTCATCCATCTCCGCGATATATGTACCACCCAAAAGCATTCTGTATTGTATATGCCTTCCCATTCGGTATGCCGAGACGCACGCCGTGCGTCTCTACAGTGTACCAGAGTCGTATACATACAATGAATGAGGAACTTCTATTTACATGAATATATAAGGATAAGTATTCTCAATCGTAAATCGTAAATCGTCAAATCGTAAATATATAAACTTTTCATGTTATTTTTTGTTTAAAGGATATGTTGTCCGGAATCCCCCTCTTTCTATGTATCATACATATTTTATGTACCATAGATAACGGACCATACCTCACGCCAAGAGAAACCCAAAAAACTATGTGGGAAAAAAATGTTCAGATCTATAACCGGGAAGTGAGCTGGCTGGCTTTTAACGACAGGGTCTTGCAGGAGGCGCAGGACATCACTGTGCCCCTGATCCAGCGTCTGCGTTTTCTGGGTATTTTCTCAAACAATCAGGATGAGTTTATCAAAGTGAGGGTAGCCAACCTCATGCGTTTGTCCCGTATCCGGGGAGATAAGAAACCAAAGACCATGGAGGGTTTCCCGGTGATAGATATCCTGAAACAGGTGAACAGTCACATGGAACATAGTCAGAGAATATTCTCCCGGGTATATGAAGAGATCCTGGAGGAGATGGAGAGTCATCACATCTACATCCTTAACGAACAACAGATCCATAAGAGACAGCGGGATTTCTGCCGGGAGTATTTCACCCGGGAAGTCAGTCCGTGGTTAGTTCCTCTGATGGTACGTAAGTCTATACAGCTCCCTTTCCTGAGCGACAATGCTCTCTATCTGGCAGTGTGTATAGCTCTTTCGTCAGGCAGTAGTCGTAGGTATGCCATCATACGTATACCCGTTTCACGTGCTACGCCCCGTTTGGTAGAACTTCCTTCGGTGGCCGGACGCAAAGAGCTGATCTTCCTGGATGATGTGATCCGGCTTTGTCTGAATGAGATCTTCTTTATGTTCAACTACGATGAGATCACTGCCCATACCTTCCAGATCATCCGGGACGCGCAGCTGACTGTAGACGATGACATCTCCAAAAGCCTGATCGAAAAGGTAGAGCAGGGGCTGGAAGGCCGGCTGCACGGTGACCCTGTCAGGCTGATCTATGACAGCGGGATGCCGCCGGATCTGTTGGAACTGATCATGGGTAAGTTGAAACTCCGGAAATACGATATCCTGGGCGGAGGACGCTACCACATGATGAAAGACCTGATGAAATTCCCGGTAGTAGACCGTAGCCTCGAATACGAACAATATACTCCATTGCCTCATCCGGAATTAGACAGATTGTCGAGTATCCTGCGGGTGATCCGTGAGAAGGATATTTTTCTCAACTATCCCTACCATACCTTTGACCATCTGATCGATTTTCTGCGCGAGGCGGCTATTGATCCTAAGGTAACGACTATCTGCATTACCCTGTACCGCACGGCCGAACGTTCCCGGGTGATCAATGCCCTGATCAATGCCGCGGAGAATGGCAAGCAGGTGATTGTATTGGAGGAACTGATGGCACGCTTTGATGAAGAACAGAATGTAGAGAACTCCGATCTGTTGCAGAAAGTAGGGATACGGGTGATCCACGGTTTCAAGGCACTCAAAGTACACTGTAAACTGATCTATGTAGAACGCAGAGAAAAAGGACATTGCCGCGGATATGCCTATATCGGTACCGGGAACTTCAACGAGACCACCGCCCGGATCTATGGCGATTTTGGTCTGTTTACCACACACGAACAGATCGTACACGATGTGCGGGGTGTGTTTGACTTCTTACAGAATACCCACAAACATCTGTTGTACAGACACCTGTTGGTCTCCCCCTATTGCATGCGCAGCCGGATCGAAAAAATGATAGAGCGGGAGATCAAGAATAGCCGGAAAGGGAAAAAAGCATCTATCTGTGCCAAGTTCAACGGCCTCACCGATGTACGGATGATACGCCTCCTCTACAAAGCCAGTCAGGCAGGGGTAGAGATTAGGCTCATTATCCGGGGGGCCTGTTGCCTGCATCCGCAGATGGAAGGGCTGAGTGAACATATACGTGCCATCAGCATTGTGGATCGTTACTTAGAGCATGCCCGGCTGATGATCTTCCACAACAACGGAGAGGAGCAGACCTATATTACCAGTGGAGACTGGATGACGCGTAACCTCGACAACCGGATCGAGGTGGCCGTACCCATCTATGATCCGGAGATCCGGCATACCATCCGGGACATCTTTGAAATACAATGGGCCGACAATGTAAAAGCGCGCGACCTTACCCTGTTGGGCAGCAATGCTTATGTCCGGCCGGCAGGAGAGCCGCCTTGTCATTCCCAGATTGAGCTGTATAATATTACAAACAAAATATAGAAGTTATCTATGCGCACTGATACCCTGGCAGCTATTGATATTGGAAGTAACGCCATCCGTCTGATGGTGCAGAATATAGATAACCGCAATGGCCTGGAAGAGTTTAAGAAAGTAGCTTTCCTGCGTGTGCCTGTCCGGCTGGGAGAGGATGTCTTCTCCAAAGGAAAGATCAGTAAACGAAAAGGCAGTCGCCTGTCCGATGCCCTGCGGGGTTTCTCTTACATCATGAAAGCCTATCAGGTACAGTCTTTTCTGGCGTATGCGACCAGCGCCATGCGCGATGCGCAGAACGGCAAGGAACTGATCCGGGACATTCATGACTGTTGCGGCATACCTATACAGATCATTTCCGGAATGAAGGAAGCAGAGATCATTCTGGAGGCTGGTGGTCTTTGCGCGGTAGATGACCCGTCGGGCAACTACCTGTTTATGGATGTCGGCGGGGGCAGTACAGAGGTCATCGTACACAGCAGACACACCAATGTGGAGGCTCACTCTTTCCAGATCGGTACGGTGCGTATGTTGGCCGGAGCCGTCACTCCGGCAGAGCAGGTACGCTTTACCCAATGGCTGGAAGAGGCTTACCGCACGTATGCTCCTCTGAGCATTATCGCCTCCGGAGGCAACATCAACAAAGCCTATAAGCTGATCGGTAAACAGGGGCGTGAACCGGTGAACTACATCGAATTGCGTGTGCTGCACGAAGCTCTCCAAAATATATCGTACGAAGAACGTATACTCAACTACCGGCTCAATGCCTATCGGGCAGATGTGATTGTGCCGGCTCTGGAGTTGTATGTGACCGCGGCCCGGATACTGAAAGCGGAAAATATTTTTGTGCCCAAACTGGGGTTGGTAGACGGAATGATCCATCATCTCTATACCACCCGGTATGAGAACCGGGAAAAACGTCCGTAAACTTTTGGAACCAAAGGCTGTTCCTTTTCCGGAGACTATTCTTTCAGAATGTAGCACATATGTAAATAGAAATAAATATGGAAAAAAACCTGATCCGAAATCTGATCGCTACTCCCGGTGCGAAGCATAAGGTCGCCTCTTTCGATCCTGCCTATACAGGTAAGATTACTCAGGCCGAGAGTGAGAAATTGCTGAAAGCGAATGTAAAGAAACTCCGTAAGCTGCAAAGCAAACTGTATGCCGAAGACCGGTATGCCATCCTGCTCATCTTCCAGGCTATGGATGGTGCGGGCAAAGATGGTACCATCAAGCATGTGATGTCGGGGGTCAATCCTCAGGGTTGTCAGGTCTATTCGTTCAAACAACCTTCCGCAGAAGAACTGGACCATGATTTCCTGTGGCGTATCCACAAAGCTATACCCGAACGCGGACGGATCGGCATATTCAACCGTTCTCATTATGAAGATGTACTTATCAGCCGGGTGCATCCCCAGATCCTGCTGGGTACGAAACTTCCTCTGATACGTACGATGAAGGATATCACGCCTAAGTTCTGGCGCAACCGGTATCAACAGATCAATGACTTCGAACGCTATCTGACAGAAAATGGCGTAGTAGTCCTGAAATTCTTCCTCAATGTCTCTAACGAAGAACAGAAACTACGCTTTCTGGCCCGTATCGAGGATGAGACCAAGAACTGGAAATTCTCTGTCTCCGATATCAAAGAACGTGGACACTGGGAAGATTATATGAAAGCCTATTCGGATATGCTTACCCACACGTCTACCGATGTGGCTCCCTGGTATGTGATCCCGGCAGACAACAAATGGTTCATGCGCTATGCCGTGGGAGAAATTATTGTTTCTAAAATGGAAGCACTCAACCTGCGTTATCCGCGTGTGGACAAAAATGTGAAAGAGGAGATCGCGCATTACCGCGATCTGCTTACCGGAGACAGCACCACAATGCCAACGGGTAGTAGCGAAGAGGAAGAAGAAGCCTGAGATCCTTGCGTTGTCCGGAAGGAGGTATTCTTTTGTATCGTGATGCACCCGGTTGTTAATCGTGATGCACCCAGATCAGTTCGCCGACAGGAAATCCCAGTTGATCCGCTTTGTCCAGGTACTGTTGCCGGATAGACTGAGGGATGGTTTTCCCGCGTGACAAGATCCACAGATAGTCCCTGTTCTTTCCTGCTACCAGTGCGTAGGTATAGTCTTTGTCAATGGCAATGACATTGTATCCGGCGTAGAACGGTCCGAAAAAGCTGACTTCCAGCATCCCTTCATCGGGGTTTTCGGCAAACCTGGCTTTTCCTTCCGACTCTTTCCACTCCTGAGTCTTGTAGTTGTAGCCGCGGTTCACGACTTTAATGGTACTGTCCGGATTCAAGGAATATTCTGCCGTTACATTGTTGAGGTCTTTTTCGAACGAGAAGTCGAGCCGTGCTATTTCGTACCATTTGCCCAGGTATCTTTCTACCTGAAAAGGTTCTACCGCTGTCACTCCTTTGGGAATGGTACGGCAACTGCTCAGTAACACCACCAGTCCGAATAACAGCGAACAGGTAGTCAGGATGTACGTTTCTTTCTTCATGGGTCGATCTGTCTGAGATGAAATACAATGCAATCATCGGTTTATACTCCGTAGAACAACAAAGTATCCCGGGAGTTGCGGCAAAAGGATTAAGGAAACGCAATATTCGATAAGGATAGTAAAAGATATTTTGTCAGACAACGGAAGATCTGTCCGTCGGATCTCAACCAGCCTGAGAAAGGGAACAAAACAGCATGCAGGTTGTTATCCTTCCATACGGAATACTCCTGAACCTGCTGTTCGTCAGGGCTGTTGATGTGTAACAAACCAATATACTTAGATATGGAAATAAATAACAGAGATCATGTGATCGGTTCTCCCAACTCTACTATTGTGTTGGTGGAATACGGAGATTATCAGTGTCCTTTTTGCAGAAAGGCATACCAGATGGTGAAAGAACTGCACAAAGAATTGGGCAACAATCTTAAATTTGTATTCCGCAATTTCCCACTTACGGAGCTGCACGCGCATGCCTATCATGCTGCGTTGGCTGCTGAGGCCGCGGCGACACAGGACAAATTCTGGGAAATGCACGATCTGCTTTTTGAAAATCAGGATGCGCTGGACGATGCCTCCCTGCTTCGTTATGCCGGAGATCTGGAACTGGATATACCTCGTTTCGAAAAAGATTTCGGAAGTGAGAAGTGCCGTGCAAAAGTAGAGCAGGATTATGAGTCCGGACTTCATTATCAGGTGGAAGGTACACCTACTTTTTTTGTCAATGGTGAACTTTATCAGGGAAACTTTATGTCGCCCGATTTCGCGGACTACCTGAGAAGCTTTATTACGGAGGATGAAGGTTGATCCGGTATTTGTTAAGTGCGTATCATCTACCTGAGAGCTATGAGATGCCCTCTTGTCCACACCTGTTCGTAGGGCGGACAAGAGGGTATTGACCTGGAAGTTACGGATTAGAATGTGTCGTTCCGGATACAGCGGACAGAAAGTCCTTTTTCGGATCTGTTGATCCCTTCCTGCACCTGTCTTTGATTGTACATCAGGAAATAAGAAAACTCAGGGATCTCTGTCTCTGCCTCTCCGGTAGACCAGTAGGCTACGGACTGGTTCTGATACATATATGTCTTTATGAACATACCTACAGGAAGGCCATTGAATCCGGTCAGATCTGTTGCCGGATAACGTTCTTCACTCCAGATCCCATTCTTTAGCCAGGAAGCCTCCCAATCCAGATAGTCTAATAATTCTTCCCATTGACTGGTAGAGGGGATCCTCCATCCCACTGGACATAATTTCCCTGTCTTGACCGCTGCTTCGCTATAAAAATAGTAATTGCCCGCGCCTACCCCGTATCCTGCCGATTCCGTAGTAAAGTCTGTCTTTTTAGGGATCTGTGTACCTTCGTTGTATCGGGTAGCTTTCAGATTGTCCCTCATCCAGTATCGGGTGCCTATCTTTATCAGAGGATACTCCGTACTTTCGTTGGGACGTTCATCTGCCAGCAGCAAAGGTTCAATCACTACCGGCTGCGCACTTTTGGGGGAAGAGAGCACGATAGTACCGTCGTAATCAATAAAAAAATGAAGAATAGGCAGACGTTGCCCCGGACTATACGTACACCGACCGGAAGAAATGTCCCAGGAGAGGGTTCCCCCCATGTACAGGCTCTGACACATCAAGCAGATGCAACACTTGTCCCCGGGTCAGGTCACTTTTCCCAGCCGTTACGGGATACACCACAATACCCTGAGCCTCTGTCTGCTCACAACGGATAAATTCTTTACATACTTCGGCTACCTGGCGTTCCTGATACAGGATCCGGCATACCCCCGATTTGTCAAAAGGCAGGTCGCTCAGGTATATCGGGTGAGTCAGTTCTTGTATATCGCTGTCTCCGCTGGTTCCTTCTGACCATTCTTCTGTTTCACAGGTTACATCTCCGATCTCTCTTTCCTCCGGTTTGTAACGGATCGTAAGTTCGCAGATCTTGCCACTTTCCAGTTTCAGACTTTCCGGGAAAGGGCAGATATGTACTTTTCCATCTATAGAAAGAGTGAGGAACTGGTCGTTTTTCCGGAAAGGCTGAGGGATCAGGATAACCTGTTTCCCACTGAGTTGCTTCTCTTGCTGTGTCCATTTTCCGAACGGAGAGATCTGCCCGGGTAATTCCCAGCCGGAGAACTCTTTCTCATCCAGGTCATACAGCGCTTGTCTGTAAAAACCATGTAATTGAACCTCGATGTCATCTTCAGAGATCAGTGCGTTGGAATTCTCTGAGGCGTTGACGATCTTCATTTTCAACAGGCACCCCATGTGCCGGAAAGTCAGTTTTACCTGGGAGTTGGTGAACGTCCGATAGTCTGTACGCGCCATCCGGAAATCGGAGAGAATAAAGTTTTCTTCCGGAGCCTGATCGGAACGGACAGATACTTCCCATTGACTTTTACCAGCTTCCATGCCCTTTTGCTGATAGGGAAAGTATGCGATCAGTTCACACTTATCCTCTCCTTTGGGAAAAAAGATCTCTTTCTCCGGAATGAAATTCAATGAAGCGTCGCAGGTAAGTTTCACATTATCCAGATAGCGGGCGTCGGATAATGTATTCGGATAGATCAATCCGTAAAGGCCAATCGCATCGTTCTCTCTGAATCCTTGCTGAGGCAATTCGGACGTTCCGGAAGCATGTGTAGATAACTGGATAGGAACTTCGCCATCAGGCAATGGCTCTTCTTCGGAAATGTGATTTACACAAGAATAGAAAACAAGTGCATACAGCACCATACCACATGAGAGGTAAGATAACAATGTGTTTTTCATTGCTTTGAAGTTTAATGGTTAAACACATTGTACAGATTTAGGGTTAAATAGATGCACAAAATTAAATAACTAATATTATAGTTCAAAGAGAATCTGAACTTTTTTTGAAGGAAAATTTAAATTTTATTTTTTCATCATCCATCAGGGAATAAGGTTCTGGTAATTTGAAAGAGTGTGTGAAGCAGGGGTACCTCCTGCCGTTTTCTTTTTTCCTGGCTATCCTGGGGAATAACAGAGAAATCTGTTGCCGGTTCTATAAAGTGCCTGAAAGAACAAGTGCTTTCTAATCAAACAGGGGTAGTCCCATTCAATGTATGCCGGAATATGCTTCCAGGGTCTGGCAAAAGAAGAAAATGCCCATACCTATCAGCAGCAGACCCAGTACACCGTAGAAGAGCCTGGCTCTGTTTCTTCCGACATTCTCCACAACAAACTGCGTGTTGCGGGCCGTAAAAAACCAATCTGCGTTCCATAGGGCAGCCAACAGGGAGATCAGTCCCAGCAAGACAAACAAACCTTGTATGATGTAGTGGAATCCCATAAATGTTATATATAAAGAGTAATTAAATAAATATTCTGGATAAATTGTATATATCATGCTCCGTTATGTTGCAGAGACACGAAGAGATTTACGATTTAATGATTTACCATTGAGAATACGTAAGAGTTATAAGTTGTAAGTTGTAAGTTATAAGTTGTAAGTTGTGGATTCTTTTTATCTTCTTTACGGATGATACTCAAAACTTATAACTCAGAACTTCAATAGGCAAACATACGAGATGAACGATTTGTATCTCCGTGGTGCAGGTCCAACAAAAAATGCATCTTATATGGGCCATGCGTTTCCATTCGGTGTGCTGAGACGCAAATATGCGTCTCTACAACTGTATGATATCATGTAATTTCAATCGTAGATCGTAAATCGTAAATCCGTAAATCCCTTCGGGTCTCTGCAAATTACCGGAATAGCATATATACAATGAACGGTGAACATCTGCTGGTCTCAGAAGTCTTTACAGCGAACCGGTAGTAATGAGCCGGTAGCCATTTTCTTTTTCCTCTATGGTCACCCTTATCGTATGGCCGGGCAACAATTCCTCTACCAGTTCGGGCCATTCTATGAAACAGAGCGCGCCGCTGTAGAAGTAATCTTCATAGCCCATATCGTATACCTCTTCCAGTTTCTTGATCCGGTAGAAATCAAAGTGATAGATCGGTTCGCCCGTCTGGTCCGAACGATATTCATTGACAATGGCAAACGTAGGAGAGGTGATAGGATCACTCACGCCCAGCTCTTCGCATATTGCTTTGATAAAGGTGGTCTTACCTGCTCCCATTTTTCCATAGAAGACAAATACCGTGTTCTCCTCCATGGAGCTTATAAACGTTTTCGCGGCTTCCCGCAATTGTTCCGGTGATTGTATTTCTGTATGCATATTTCTGATGAATGATCGTTGTAAACTCTATATTCCGGGTTCCTCCTTTCCGGATGGGCACCTGACGATAGAGGGAGGAAACAGCTGCTTTACCCTTTCATCGTTCCGTCCGGAGCGGAGAATAGTTTCTTCTTTTTGGAAACGTAAAGATAATACATACTTTTCCCAATCTTGCACACGGCATAGATTAAAATGGAAAAGAATATGATAGAAGCTCCGGAAGGGATCTTCTGCTGGTACGAGATCCAGAGTCCTCCCATACAACTCAGGTATCCGATCCCTATGGAGCTGAAGATGATGGTCTTGAATCTGTGGGTAAACAGATTGGCTGTCATCTGCGGGAGGGTGAGCAGGGAGATGACCAGTACGATGCCTACAATGCGCAGACAGGCAACGATGGTCAGGGCAATGAACATGATCAATACATATTCGAACCAGATGACGGGTATGCCTTGTGAACGGGTATACTCCCGGTCGAAAGCGATATAGATGATCGGATATATATATAAGCTGAAAAAGAGGATCAACAGTACCGATAGCCCTCCCAGCAGGTAAAGATCTCCCGGAGAGATGGTGAGGATGTTACCAAACAGGTAGGCAGACAGATCCGGAGCGAAACCCGGTGCCAGGAAACTGAAAATGATACCCACTGCCATACCGAAGGTCCAGAAAACGGCAATGGCAGAATCTTCACGCATATCGGTTCTCTTGCTGAGCCACTCTACCCCGAAGGCCGACAAGACGGAAAAGACAGCGGCGGCCAGAATGGGAGAGATGCCTGTGTAAAGGCCGATGCCGATGCCTCCGAAAGAGGCATGAGTGATGCCCCCGCTGATAAATACCAGCCGGCGCGTAACAATGTAGGTACCGATGATGCCGCAGGCGATACTTGCCAGTAGGCTACCGATCAGGGCATGCTGAAAAAAAGAATAATATATTATGTCCATTCCGGAACTGATTATAGGGATTACTCAAAAAGTACCGGTCTGTAAAGGGGGTACTTATATAGGTATAGTTGGTTATCCATGCGCGCGTTTCTCTCCGACGATCAGTATTACTTCGTCTTTCAGAGCATCGGGCAGGGCGATCCCGCGCAGTTGCAGGCTGCGTATCCACCCCGGGACATCCTCTTCCCGCATGGTATAGAATACTTCCCGGAAGATCTCTGTATCCTCTTCCGAGTACTCATCTGCCCCGGACCCGATAAACTGATCCAGCTCTTCGTCGTCGTAATACTCTATTTCTTTGCTGACGGCTGCCAGCAGGCTGTCTTTTTCGCACGTGGCATGCTGACCGCAACATTCGCTGTCCGGCTGTTGTACTCCGGAAGTTTCTGTTTCCTCTCCCCGTTCTCTTTTGCGTTGCAGATCCCGGTTATGGATATATCCGGCTCCCAGAGCCACCAAAGCGATGAAGATCAGACAAATCAGGAGTACCCACATAATTAATTATGAAATTTCGACAAAGTTACTCATTAAATTGTATTTTTGTACGGTTGTAAAACAAAAACCATGAATAAAAACAAGTACGACACCTATAAATTCGGTCTGGTAACCGCTTCTGCCTTTGTTATAGCCAACATGATCGGTACCGGGGTATTCACTTCTCTGGGATTTCAGCTTCTTGCTACAACCAACTTTGTATCCATTCTTCTGCTCTGGCTCTTCGGGGGAGTGATCGCCCTTTGCGGTGCGCTGGTGTATGGAGAGCTGGGAGCTGCTATGCCCCGTTCCGGAGGTGAATATCACTATCTGCGGGAGATCTATCATCCGGTGCTGGGATTTATGGCCGGATGGGCTTCCCTGATCGTTGGTTTTGCTGCTCCGGTAGCACTGGCTTCGATGGCGCTCAGCAATTACCTGGCAGGCGTATTCCCGGTATTGGATCCCCTGTGGGTAGCTATTGTCGTACTGGCATTGGTGACGCTGGTACATGCCTACGATGTGAAAATGGGCGGAGCCGTACAGCGCTATTTTACCTTCTTCAAGATACTGGTGATCCTTGGGTTCATCGTCTGTGGCTTTATTCTTCCCGCACAGAAGCAGGATCTTTCCGCGTCTTTTTCAACGTTCTCACCGGATGATATCTTCTCTACAGGATTTGCTGTCTCCCTGGTATGGGTATATTACGCCTATTCGGGCTGGAACGCTTCCGCCTACATGGCCAATGAGATACGTGATCCGCAACGCACCATTCCCCGTTCCCTGTTCCTGAGTACGCTGATCGTCACCGTACTCTACATCCTGCTCAATACCGTGTTTATGCTCTCTACTCCGGTAGATGCCATGACGGGTCAGGTAGAGGTCGGACTGATCGCCGCGCAACATATTTTCGGAACCACGCTGGGCAATTTCATGGGTATGCTGGTGGCTTTGTTGCTTGTATCCAGTATCAGCTCCATGGTGTTCCTGGGTCCCCGCGTATCTCAGGTAATGGGTGAAGATACCTACATCCTGCGGGCGCTCTCCCGGAAAAACTCCAAAGGCATTCCTACGGTGGCCATCTGGGTGCAGTTTTTCATTAGTTTGTTGCTCATCATCACCAATTCGTTTGAGATGGTTACCAAATATACAGGGATCACGCTCTCCTTCTTCGCTATGATGACGGTGGCCGGGGTCTTTGTACACCGCAGGCGATTCCCGGATGCTCCCAGGCCTTATAAGACATGGGGGTATCCTATCGTTCCCTGCGTTTTTATAATTTTAATTCTTTGGTCCATTGTATATTTGGTTCGTGAAGATTATGTGAGTACCTTTGTTCGGAAAACGCAACCGGTCATGTGGATGAGCCTCATGAGCCTGCTCACTCTCCTGACCGGAGCTGTTCTTTACATCTGGAATCAAAAAATAGTAAATCGTAGAAAAAAACAGTATGAGAACTAAAAAACTCTATGTAGCATGGGCAGCAGCCCTGTTGGTAGGAATGACAGCCTGTAGCCAGAAAAGTACCACCGAAAGTCCTGCGGTAGACGCGCTGATCGCTTCGGCAGATTCAATCTCCGAAGAGACTGTACCGGTCGTACAGAATCGTCCGGTAGCCAATACCGAACTGACCGATGCCGCCCGTATTGTGGCGGGGATGCCGGTGAGCGAAAGTAGTACATTGTATGAGATCACCCAGAAGGCGGATTGGCAGAACCACTCCCGGAACATGAATCAGATCTGGAATACCTACCAGCAGATGGCTCCGGAGGTGGCTTCTTTTTCTGAGAATGAGCTGGACGATATAAATAAAAGATGTACTACGCTTTTCTATCCGTTCGGAGGGCCTGATTTCCTTTTTTCCAATACGTTCTTTCCCGGAATGGATACCTATTTCCTCATCGGTCTGGAGCCGGCAGGTACACCCGTGCGTGTGAAAGATCCCTCCCATGGTACTTATAAACTGTATCAGGATGCCGTTTCCAGTATTCTGAACTGGAGCTTCTTCCGTACGAAAGATATGCGTGTGGAGCTTACCAATGACACCATTGATGGTACATTGCCTATTATTTCTCTGTTGCTGGTACGTTCTGGCAGAGAGATCGTAGATGCGCGCAATTGCCGGTTGACTACGGAAGGAGAGATCGTGTATGAAAATGAAGACGGCACCCCCATCAACCGTCGCACACACATGGCAGAGATCAAATATTTCAAACCCGGAACAGATCGTTTGCAGACCCTGTACTACCTGTCTACCGATCTCAGTAACGCAGGCTTTCCCACAAACGAAGGTCTGAAAGCCTATCTGAATAAATTGAAACCTGCCCATACGGCAACCTTTATAAAATCAGCTTCTTACCTGATGCACCACAATCACTTCTCGGGAATACGGGACGCGATCCACGCGCATTCTTCGGCAGTGATGCAGGACGACTCAGGTATACCCTTGCCTAAGTATGATCCCGATCAGTGGAATATCAGTCTGTACGGAGCCTTCACCAAACCGATCCCTTTGTTTTATGAGCATGCCCAACCGGAACTGCGGGAAGCCTATCAGAATGGCAATCTGAAGCCTTTGAATTTCCGCATCGGCTATTCGCGTGAATCCAACTTATTGGTTGCCCGTAAGAAATAAACAGGACCTGTACGTCTTTATATAAAGAAGAGGCTGCCTCCCTATAGATTTTATTTTATTGGAATCTATCTTGAGACAGCCTCTTTTGTGTTTCTGTAACCAGGCTGTTTGCTTTTGCTGCATAAATAAAAAATAAATCCCGGGTTCCTGTGTAAGGTATACCGCGCAGACGCACGCCGTGCGTCTCTACAGAAAGTGGAGGTATGTACGGATGGAACGAATTATGGATGATCGATCCGCGCACCAGCCTTTTTCAGATCTTCCCAATAGCCGGGATAAGACTTCGTTACTACCAGAGGATCGGCTATACTCATCCGCGGGAACTTCAGGGCTGCCGGAGCAAAGGCCATGGCCATGCGGTGGTCTTCATAGGTACTGATGACCGGAGCTGCTTCCGGTTTACAACGTTCGCCATCCCACATCAGGACAGAATCGTTCTCATCTTTCAATATATATCCTAGCTTGCGCATCTCTGTAACCAGAGCATGGATGCGATCGGTCTCTTTGATCCGGAGTGTCTGAAGACCCGTGAAGCGAAAAGGAACATCCAGCAAAGCGCAGGTGACAACAACGGTTTGTGCCAGATCGGGTATGTCTATAAAGTCTTCTTCCAGATAGGTGACAGGGATGCTCTTTTTGTGGATAGAAACTCCTTTTTCGGTGAATACGGTCTCTATTCCCAACTTTGAGAATACCTCCGCACCCCGGCTGTCTCCCTGATAGCTGTTGACGAACAACCCGCCCAGGTCGAAGGAAGCCTTTTCTGCAAGGGCAGCCAGCTGATACCAGTAAGACGCCGCACTCCAATCGCTTTCTACCCGAAAAGAACGCCCCCGGTAGGGCTGGGCCCATACACGGATCTCCTGTCCGGAAGTCCATTCGGCCCGGGCACCAAAGTCACGCATCAATTGCAGGGTAAGTTCGATATAAGGGCGGGATATAATGTCTCCGGTCAGTTGCAGCGACAGCCCTTCAGGAAGTACCGGCCCTATCATCAGCAGAGCGGAGATATATTGCGAACTGATATTTCCCCGAAGCGATACATTCCCTCCTTTAAGGGATGTTCCCCGGATCAGCAATGGCGGATATCCATCCTTTTTTTGATAAGAGATATCTGCTCCCAGTACACGCAGCGCATCTACCAATACCTGTATGGGGCGTTGCTGCATGCGTGCGCTGCCAGTAATCGTATAAGTACCTTCGGTTGCACTCAGATAAGCCGTGAGAAATCGCATGGATGTGCCGGCAGCGCCGATATCTATGACATCTTCCCGGTGTTCCAGCGCGTGTACCATCGCCCGGGTATCGTCACAATCGGACAGATTGGACGGCACCTGTGCGGAACGGGCCAGCGCGTTGATGATCAATGCCCGGTTGCTGATGCTTTTGGAAGCCGGAAGCTGGATCACAGCTTGCATATGGGTGGGTATGGAAAGTGTGTAGCGTGCCATCTCGGACAGGATATTTCATGTGAATATATGAAAAAGGGACTGTCCTCATGGGACACCCCCTTTTTCTTTTCTGTCGGGATGACAGGATTTGAACCTGCGACCACTCGCCCCCCAGACGAGCACTCTACCGGGCTGAGCTACATCCCGAATTGCGGCTGCAAAAATACGTTTTTATTTTGGATTTCCAAAGAAAAGCGTTCTTTTCTTATAAAGAACTTTTCAACATCACATTCCCATACATTCGCGGTAGAAGTCCAGTGTCTCAAAGATCAGCTCTTTATCTGCTGTCTGATTGATCGCGATCTCTCCTATATCATTTAATAAGGTAAAGTTAATGATACCCGCGGTGTTCTTTTTGTCATGCAACATCCGTTCATACAAGCGGTCGTACTGTTTGCAGTCAAAAAGGAAACTGCCGTAATTTTCCCGGATAAACTGATTGGTACGGCGCATTTTTTCCTGTGGGAAGCCCGCTTTCACTACGGAGAGATAGAGTTCGCAGATCATTCCCCAGGCCACTGCATAGCCGTGCAATACCGGACGGTTTTCTTCCAGTGCCAGACTTTCGAAAGCATGCCCGATGGTATGTCCCAGATTCAACGCTTTGCGTATGCCGCGTTCGTATGGATCTTGCCGCACAATATCTTCTTTGATCCGGACCGATTTTCCTACCAGTGTGTTCAGTCTTTCGTAATCTACCTCTTGCATATCGAAGGCGAGGAGTTCTTCCCAATGTCCGGGTTCACTGATGAGTCCGTGTTTCAGCATTTCCGCATATCCCGAAACGAAGTTCTCCCGATCCAGAGTACGCAGGAAGTTGGTATCTATCAGTACGCTGGAGGTAGGGCAGAAGGCACCTACTTCGTTTTTCAGTCCATTGAAATTGATCCCGGTCTTGCCTCCCACGGAAGCATCTACCATGGCTAGCAGAGTGGTGGGTATATTGATGTAAGGAATGCCCCGTTTGAAGGTGGCAGCGGCAAAACCTCCCAGATCGGTGATCATACCGCCTCCCAGATTGATCAGCAGAGAGTGCCGGGTGGCCCCTTTTTCACTCAGTATCTGCCATACGGAAGCCAGCGTGTCCAGTTCTTTGTGTACATCTCCCGCGCCGATGGTGATCTCTGTGGCTTCCGGAAGACACGACAACCGGGACAGAACAGGCATACACAGTTGTCGGGTATGCGTGTCGGTCAGAATGAACAGTTTGTCATACGTACAACCGGCTATGGCTTTTTCCATACTTTCCCGGAGATCGGAAGAGAGTATAATTTCTTGTTTATTCATATCAAAGACGGGATCATATTGTGGTGCAAAGATAGAGGTTCGAAGCGTAAATTGAAAACGAAGGATTTAAAAAGTAATACCTCAGCATAGGCTTTTGGAGCGAAAGCGTTAACTTTGTCCGATAAAAATCTGATTGGATATGAAAGCTTTGTTACCTCCCTTTAGCCGGATCATAGGATATGTTGTGATGGCCGCCGCTCTGTTCCTTCCGTTTGTCGCTGCTCTTCTGGGCAAAGTGACAGACTCTAATTTATTGTTTGTCAAAAAGTGTACCAAACTCCTGATGATAGCCGGTGCGCTGATGATCCTGTTTGCCCTCAGCAAAGAGGAATCTCCGGAGACCGAACGCATCCGTGGCAACGCCACACGCAATGCTATGTTTCTGACCCTTTTTTATATTTTTGGCGGTATGATCTATCGGATAGCCATTGGTGACCTGCAATCCGTAGATTCCTCTTCCTTCCTGATTTTTCTGGTTATCAATATAATATGTCTGGAATATGGGCTGAAAAAAGCATCAGTTGATAAAATTTTTAAAAGATAAGCTACTTTTCATTAAACCTTTTGGTCCGAAACACGTCAAAAAGTCAACTGTTTACCAAACCACAGATAAATGAAGAAAATGATTACCGGAGTAGTACTTTTGCTCAGTACTACTTTCTGTACTTTTGCGCAAAACAAAACTATTACCGTAAGCGGTGTCGTTGTAGAAGCAGACACCAAAGAGCCTGTCGAACAGGCTACCGTTCAATTACTTTCCCTGCCTGACAGCACTTTTGTTGTCGGGATCGCCACCTTGAGAAATGGTAGTTTCAGTCTTCCTAAAGTCGCAGCAGGTCAGTATGTGTTGCGGGTTTCCTATATGGGCTTCCGCAACAAAGAGGTGCCGGTACAACTCTCTTCCAATCGTACTTCCTTTAGTGTCGGAACCGTGGCGTTGGAAACAGACGCGATCATGCTTCAGGAGGCTGTGGTAGTCGCGGAAGCCCCTCCGGTAGTGGTGAGAGCAGATACTACCGAATATTCCGCTTCGGCCTACCGGGTGGCGGAAGGTGCTATGCTGGAAGATCTGGTGAAGAAATTGCCAGGCATTGAAGTATCCAGTGAAGGAAAGATCACTCACAACGGAAAAGAAATCACCAAGATCATGGTAGATGGAAAAGAGTTCTTTTCCGATGACCCGAATGTCTCCATGAAGAATTTGCCGGTAAGTATGGTGGAAAAGGTAAAAGCCTACGACAAAAAGAGTGATATGGCACGTATTACGGGGATTGATGACGGGGAAGAAGAGACCGTGCTGGATCTCACGGTCAAGAAAGGGATGAAACAGGGATGGATCGGTAACCTGATAGGTGGGTATGGAACAGATGATCGTTACGAGGCCGGAGTCATGGTGAGCCGCTTCAAGGACGATACCAGTTTCTCTGTGATCGGTTCTTCCAACAATACCAACAACAAAGGGTTCTCCGAATTTGGAGATGCCGGTCAGGGAATGAGCAGTGGAGGCGCAGGTTCCGGAATTATGACCACCCATTCTCTGGGAGTCAACTTTGCCAAAAATACCAATAAATTGCAATACGGAGGGAATGTACAATATGGCTATTCAGACAACGATGCCCGTATGGAAAGTTCTACTGAGACCTTCCTGGGAGAAGAGTCTTCGTATGGCAACAGTACCAGCGCCTCCCAGCGTAAGCGCCACGATCTGCGCTTTGATCTGCGCTTTGAATGGCGACCGGATACGATGACTACCATTATCTTCCGTCCGGGAGGGAGTTACTCTCATACGAACTCCTGGAATGAGTCGTGGTCGGAAACAATGAATACTAATTATGAGCTTGTCAATGAGAAGAATTCGTATTCAGGAAGTAAAAGTGATAATTTCTCTTTCAACGGTCGTCTCCAGGTATTCCGCAAACTCAACAGCAAAGGACGTAACCTGCATCTGGGAGGAAATTTTGGCTACAGCGATACAGATACGGAAAGCGATAGTTATTCCCAGACCGAATTTTTTGTGGAAGATAGCCTGCTGATCCTGGATCGGCACACCAGCCGCAACAGCGACAGCCGCAACTGGAGTGTCTCTGCCTCTTATGCGGAGCCTGTATTTAAAAATCATTTTCTTCAGTTGCGGTATGAATTCTCTCACCGCAACCAGTTAGGACAATCTCTTGTCTATGATAATCTGTCTGTAGATTATCTCCTGCATCCGGAGCTGTACGTAGATTCGTTGAGCTCGCGTGTAGAGAATTTCTATGATACCCATACGGCGGAGGTCTCTATCAGAGGTATACATCCGAAGCTGATGTATAATGCCGGTTTGGGGCTCACTCCGCAATCCTCGTTGAGTAAAACCACCATCGGTCCCAATACAGACAGGCATCTGCCCCGGCAGAATGTCCTGAACTTTTCTCCGCAAGTGATGATGCGTTTGATGTTCGACAAACAACATACCCTGATGTTGCGTTATCGCGGCCGTAGCAATGCACCCAATATCGAAGATCTGCAGGAGGTCATTGATCAGACCGATCCGTTGAATATCCGGTATGGTAATCCGAACCTGAAACCCTCTTTCAATAACAACCTGATGTTGTTCTACAACAAGTTCGTTCCCAATTCCATGCGTAGCTATGCGGTAAATCTTTTCTATTCCAATACGATCAACTCTGTAGCCAATCAGATGACGTATGATCCGCTGACCGGAGGACGTATCTCCCGGAAAGTGAATGTAAATGGCAACTGGAACACGAGAGGATTCTTTTCGTTCAATACGCCTTTTAAGAATAAGAAATATACGCTCTCTTCCAACCTGAACGCGAGTTTCAGCGATGCGGTCAGCTATACCAGCGTGAACCAGGGTGAAGACGCACGACTCAGTACCACACATAACCTGCGATTGGGCGAGAAACTCACCGGAAATTACCGTACAGATGCCTTTGATGTTTCTCTGAATGGTTCGGTCAATTACAGTCTGACACGCAACAGTAAACAATCCAACAGCAACCGGGAGACATTTGATTATTATTTCGGCGCAAATACCAATATTAATCTTCCCTGGCAACTCTATCTGTCTACGGATGTCAATTATCACCTGATGCAGGGATACAGCGGAGATTATAAAAAGAATGAGGTGATCTGGAACGCGCAGCTTTCCAAGAACTTCCTGAAGAACAACCGCGGAACCATCCGTTTCAAGATATACGATATTCTGCATCACCAGACCAATCTGAGCCGTACCATCACGGAGACCATGATGAGTGATACCCGCTACAATACACTGGGAAGTTATTGCATGGTACACTTTGTTTATCGTTTCAATACCTTGGGCGGCCGGGCTCCGCAAGGTGCGGGTATGGGACCCCGTAGAGGACCGGGTGGTCCCGGAATGCCGGGAGGTCCCGGGCCGCGTAACTTTTAATACACGCCTTGCTATGGCCTGTATATAGATATACATGTAAGAACGGAATGGATCCGGGGCAATCAATTGCCCCGGATTTTTTGTTTACTATGGGATTTTGTTTACATTTGTTCTTAACTGTAATCCGATGACCTGTATGTTGGATTGGACCTCTATCGCTGATACAATTGCCTCCTGGGCCTTAGACATTGTCTACTTTGGCTTAGTGATAGGTACGATCGTTGTGGTTATTCTCGACAACCGGAACCCTGTCAAGACTATGGCATGGATACTTGTACTGATGTTCCTGCCCATTGTCGGGCTTATCTTTTATTTCTTCTTTGGCAGAAGCCAGCGCAGGGTGCGCCTGATCGAGAAAAAGAGTTATGGCAGCTTGTTGAAGAAACCACTGGCAGAGTATATGTCGCAGGATATATGTACATTGCCCGGAGACTACGACCGGCTGATCCATTTCTTCCGGCAGACCAATCAGGCATTTCCTTTTGAAGGGAACAGGGTAGAGATCTATACCAACGGATATACCAAACTTCAGTCTTTGTTGCGGGAAATCCGGAAGGCCCGGACGCATATTCATTTGCAGTATTATATTTTTGAGGATGACGCGGTGGGCAGGATCGTGAAAGATGCTTTGCTCGAGAAAGCCCGTGAAGGTATAGAGGTGAGAGTACTGTATGATGATGTGGGGAGCTGGAAAGTTCCCAATCACTTCTATGAGGAGATGCGGGAGGCCGGCATCGAGGTCAGAAGTTTCCTGAAAGTGCGTTTTTCCTTTTTCACCAGTAGTGTGAACTATCGGAACCATCGTAAAATAGTAGTGATCGACGGACGTATCGGATTTGTCGGAGGAATGAATCTGGCAGAGAGATACGTCAAGGGTATGTCCTGGGGCATCTGGCGGGATACCCATTTGCTTGTAGAAGGAAAAGCTGTACATGGACTCCAGACCTCTTTCCTGATGGACTGGTATTTCGTAGACGGTACACTTATTACTGCTTCCTGCTATTTTCCCAGGATCGAGCCGGTAGGCTCTTCACTGATCCAGATCGTGACTTCACAGCCCATCGGACCCTGGAAAGAAATTATGCAGGGACTGGAGATTGCCATCTTGTCGGCAAAGAAATACTTTTTCATGCAGACACCTTATTTCTTACCTACTGAATCTATCCTGACAGCGATGCAGAACGCGGCACTATCCGGTGTAGATATTAGATTAATGCTTCCCGAACGGGCAGACTCTACCATTACACACTGGGCTTCCTGTTCCTATCTGTCGGATATATTGCGGGCCGGCGTGAAAGTATACCTATACAAAAAAGGTTTCCTCCATTCGAAGTTAATGGTGTCGGATGATATGCTTTCTACAGTGGGTTCCACCAATCTGGACTTCCGCAGCTTCGAGCATAATTTCGAAGTAAATGCTTTTATCTGTGATATGGAAATTGCGCTGCAAATGAAAGAGATCTTTCTGGAAGATCAGAGAGCATGTACACAGCTCTATCTGAAATCCTGGAAAAAGCGACCTTTCCAGGAAAAAGCCATAGAGTCTGTGATGCGTGTGCTTTCTCCTCTTCTATAGAGAAAAGATCTTTTATGATATTTTGTTACATCTGACATTTTGTTTTTCTAAGGCGCTGTAAATGGCTTATTTCGACCCGGGTCAGAGGTTGATCTTCCAGAGTGGATTTTTGCGGGATTTTCTTTCGGTCAAATGTTATGTAAATGGCTTTTTTGCTTACTTTATGACTGGAAAGATGGTATTGTGTTTGCTGAGAGTTTTAAATTTATGTATTTTTATATCGTTATGTTCTTTTTGATAGCTACCGGATAATGACTCTGAAAAACTGAATAATTTATTTTTTTTCAACAACTTGAGTCTTTCATCCCGGATCTCACCTGGCGTTTCTTGTGTTTGCACCTGGCAAACGGTGGGTTTGGACCGTGCAAATGGTCCGTTTGCCAGGTGCAAACCCATTGAAAGGACCGTGCAAATCCATGAAAAGAACCGTGCAAACGCGAAAAATGCTTTGAACCGGATGAAATCCAGTGCCGGAAGGGTTGTTTTTTAAAATGTATGAATTAGTGAAAAGGAGATAATCCGAACAAATTGTCTTTTTAATCCCGTTTTGCCTGACACAATGAAAGTCTGTTCCTTTGCCGCACAAGTGAGGTCTTCTATTTTTCCGGTATCCGGAAGAAGGAAAAATTGACACTTCCATATACTCTTTTCTCTGCAAAGGCCGGATGTGTATCAAACTGATGCTCTTTGCCATGTTCCAGTACCAATAGCCCCCCTGGCTTTACCATACCCTTTTCCAGGATCAGATCCGGTAGCTGGGCCAGCCTTTCCAGCTGGTAGGGAGGGTCGGCAAATATAAGGTCGAAACTTTCTGTGCATTGATGAATGTATCTGAATACATCTCCGCGTATGGGATAACATCTGTCTGTACCCACCTCTTTCATGATCTTACAGATAAAGGCATGGTGTGCTTTGTCTGCTTCTACGGCTACTACCCGGGTGCATCCCCGTGAGACCAGTTCGATACTGATGCTTCCTGTACCGGCAAAGAGGTCTGCTGCTGTAGCCTGATCATCCAGATCTATGTATTTGATCAGAACGTTGAATAGATTTTCTTTGGCAAAATCTGTAGTCGGTCTTGCCTTAAAGTTTTTGGGAATATCAAATCTTCTTCTTTTATATATACCACTGATCACTCGCATAATTTTGTTCTTAGAGTTTGAGCATACAAAGATAAAGATAATTCCGGGGTATTTCCGGATAGAGGGAGAACAAAGAAAATACCCTATGAAGTACCTTGTCTAACAAATGTGAAGCGGATGCAGAAAGAGGTCGCACCGGGTGTCGGGTCAGTCCGTATCTAAGGTAAGGAGTGCTTCCATATCTATATATTCGGAGGGATTGAGAATAAACACTTGTCCGATGAAGCGGCGCAGTTGGGCAAGTAATTTTTCTTTTTCTGTCAATGTCCCTGCCAGATGAAGTTCGTCGCGTCGCTGGTCGAATCTCAATTGTTTCCATACGTACAGTAAGTAATATACACGGTCTTCCGTATGCTGACATGTAAATGAATTGGCTAAGAGCAGACGTCCCCGTTCATAACACAAAATATCCATACTCTCGCTTCGGATGAAAGCCAGCATTTTTCTGCTGTTTCCTAACTTGCTTTTTACGGCGAACCATCCCGCAAGCGGAAAGGCCTGGTTGTAGAAGCGGGCCTGGGGATAATGCTGTAGCAACAACTGATAGGCACTTTTTTCCATGCCGAACAAAAAGACGATCTGTTCTCTTTTCAGGGTATTACCAAGTACGATCTCATTGTCGCGGTGAGGATGATTGTGGTAGAAGATAACCTCTTTTTCTTCCGGATCATAGAATTCCAGGGGCAGGGAGGTGTATCTGTTGCCGGTCGACAGAATAAATACCCGTTTGTAGGAACAGGACAGGAATTCGTACCGGGGCAGAGCCTGTTTGAGATTTGCCGTCAGAGAAAGCGACGGATGGATGGCATGATGGAAGTAGTGGGTAGCCTCTTCCTGTGTCGGAACAAAGACAGAAAAAGAAAATCCATCCGTACGAAGACGGATGGATAATGTATATTGTTCCGATTTACTGAAATCGATAGGTTGGGCAAATATGCTTTCAGGCATATAACAGGTGCTATTATTCCCAGTTACCAGCGTTGTTGTTAGGTACGTCCAGTGAACCTACCATCAGGCCGGGATATCTGTCGAGTTTGGTTTGCAGGTCGATCAGGTTGGCTATTTCCTGCTTGTCCAGACCATTGAGATAAGTGGTATAAGGAGTTTTCACTTCTAACAAATAGATCGGAGCACCGGATTTGGTGGTATCGCTTCTGGTTGCCATGCTGAACTGTGCGCCGTTTCCGTAAGGAACATAACGCAAAGAATCCGCGTTGAATCCTTTGGGATACAATGTATCTATAACGGCTACCCAGATCGTATCACGTTTGAAGTTTTCCAGACCAAGTTTTCTCACTTCATCCCATTTGCCTGTCTGTTGGGCTTTGTTGATGATATTCATCGCTTTTCTTTCGGTCAGACCGTCTGCCAGCTGCTGGTCTGTCAGTACACCTTCTTTAGCTACGAAAGGGATCTTCTGTGTCTTAACGAAATCGATGAGTGTATCAAAACTGGCGGTATATTGTTGTTGATTGAGATTACGGTATTCCATCTGGGCTTTTCTGATATCAATCAGACGGTTGATAACAGCCTGGTCTCTCTGTGCCTTGGCTTTGTCAAATTCGATTGGCCCTATGACGCTTGTGTAGCAAATATAAACCAATGCTAATCCGCATAGAGCTAGTACGATATTAAATACTGTTTTCATGATAAATATATTTTTTTTAGTTTATATTCGTAGCGCAAAAATAATTAAATATATCCATTTCACGATAGTTCCGGGATTTTTTTCTCGTATAAAAATGATAAATAACTATTTAGAGCGCCAAATTAAAGAAAATTTTTCTTACCGCCCAACTTTTGAGCAAGAAATAGCAATAAAATCTGTGACAAATTTCCTGCTTTCCACTCGTCCGGAACAGGTTTTTGTCCTGAAAGGATACGCGGGTACGGGCAAGACTTCACTGGTCGGGGCACTGGTGAAAACGTTGTACGGACTGAAACGGAAGTGTGTGCTGCTGGCCCCTACAGGGCGTGCGGCAAAGGTCTTTTCTGCGTATGCGGGGTATCCGGCATTTACCATTCATAAGAAGATCTATCGTCAGCGATCTTTCTCTGGTGAGTTGACAAATTTCACAGTGAATGATAATTTGTATACACAGACTCTCTTCATTGTGGATGAGGCTTCCCTGATCGCTAACGAGAGTACGGGAGGGAGTATGTTCGGTACAGGACGGTTGCTGGACGACCTGATACAGTATGTCTATTCAGGGGAAGGGTGCCGGTTGATGCTTCTGGGAGATACTGCACAGCTTCCGCCGGTGGGTGAGGAAGAGAGCCCCGCGCTGGATGTAAACGTCTTACGCGGATACAACTTAGAGGTCGAGTGTACAGAGCTGACAGAGGTGGTCCGTCAGCTTCAGGAATCGGGGATCTTGTGGAACGCCACTCAGTTGCGTACGCGGATAGCGAACGAGGATTTCGAGAAACTTCCTAAAATACGGTTGAGCGGGTTTCCGGATATCCGGCTGGTGCCGGGTGACGAATTGATCGATCAGATCAGCAGCAGTTATGACAGGGTAGGTATAGGGGAGACTATTGTTATCTCCCGCTCCAATAAGCGTACCAATCTGTATAACAAAGGCATTCGTCAGTCTATCCTCTACCGGGAGGACGAACTCAACAGCGGAGACCGCCTTATGGTGGCAAAGAATAATTATTTCTGGACCCAGGGTCATAAAGAGATGGAGTTTATTGCGAATGGTGAGATTGCGCTGGTGCGCCGGGTCAGAAGGGTGAAAGAGATGTACGGGTTCCGGTTCGCGGAGGTAGTGCTTACTTTTCCGGATTATAACGATTGGGAGCTGGAGACAACGATCTTGTTGGATACGTTGCATTCGGAGACTTCTGCCCTGTCCCGTGAAGAGAACGAGCGGCTGTTCTATGCGATCTGGGAAGATTACGCGGATATCCCCAACAAACGGGAGCGGATGAAAAAGATGAAAACAGATCCCTTTTACAATGCCTTGCAGGTAAAGTATGCCTATGCGGTTACCTGTCATAAAGCACAGGGCGGACAATGGAGGGATGTCTTTATAGACCAGGGATATATCCCGGAAGAACAACTGACACCCGACTATTTCCGCTGGCTCTATACGGCTTTTACCAGAGCTACCGGTAATTTGTTCCTGGTTAACTATCCCAGAGAACAGACAAAATGAAGGGATTTACGATTGGACGATTTACGATTGAAATTACAACTCCCTTCCTGTGTAGATCCACGCTATGCATATTCGTTTTTCTTATTTCATCAGACAAAAGAACATAAGAACATATAAGAGATTTGAATGATAAGTTCTGACTTACTACTCATCATCTACTCCTTGTAAATAGATGTCATTCTATAGAGTTTATCTTTCTCCTTATGTTCTTTTGTTCTTCTGTCTAAAAAGGCTGTCCAATAGAAGGAAAAGTAATATCAATCGTAAATCGTAAATCGTCCAATCGTAAATCAATTGATTCCCGCCAGCTCTATCACTTTGTCTACCGCCGCCTGTAGCCCTTCGGGGTTCTTTCCTCCGGCCGTAGCGAAGTGAGGCTGTCCGCCTCCCCCTCCTTGCATAAGTTTGGCAGCCTCTCTCACCAGGTCTCCGGCTTTCAGACCCTGTGCTACCAGGTTGTCACTGATCGTGATGGTGAGTGTCGGTTTGTTGTTCTGAAGACTGCCTGCTACAAAGAACAGATTCTCTGTGATCTCTCCGCGTAGCTGGAAAGCGATGTTCTTTATGGTTTCCGCGGGCAGCGGTGAGATCACACGGATCAGCTGGATGCCGTTGATCTCCTGTATGCTGTGTTTGATCCGTTCTTTGAAAGACGACTCTTTCTCTTTCATGAATTCCGTTACCTGTTTTTTCAGTTCGGCGTTCTCTTCGATGTGTTTACTGATCGCTGTGATCAGGTCCGGAGCGTTGTTGAACAACCCTTTCAGATCGGCCATCGTATCTTGTATGGTATCTATCATCTCCTCCACCTTTTTCCCGGTGATCGCTTCGATACGTCGTACGCCGGCTGCGACCGAACTCTCCGAAAGTATACGGAAGATCCCGATATTTCCGGTCGACTCCGCGTGTACGCCTCCGCAGAATTCAATAGAGGGTCCGAACTGTACCACACGTACTTCCTCGCCGTATTTCTCGCCGAACAGCGCGATAGCACCCAGTTTCTGCGCTTCTTCTTTAGGAATGGAGCGGTATTCCTGTTGCGGCAGGTTGGCACGGATACGGGCATTCACCAGATGTTCTACTTTACGCAGTTCTTCCGGAGTGACTTTCTGGAAGTGCGAGAAGTCGAAGCGGAGATAGTCCGGGGTCACCAGTGAACCTTTCTGTTCGATGTGATCTCCCAGCACTTCCCTCAGTGCGGTGTCCAGCAGGTGAGTAGCAGTATGATTGGCCGTACATGCCGCGCGCTTTTCCGTATCTACACACGCCATCATCGGGGCTTCCGGATGCTCAGGCAGTTTCCGGGCAATATGTACATTCAGGTTGTTCTCTTTTTTGGTATCGATGATCTCGATGGTCTCGAATTCACTGACCAGCACACCTACGTCTCCTACCTGTCCTCCGCTTTCCGCATAGAACGGGGTATAGTCCAGCACCAATTGATACAGGGTCTGATTTTTTTGTCTGATCTGGCGGTAGCGCAGGATCGAAGTCTCGTATTCGGTGTAGTCGTATCCGACAAATTCGGAAGTACCCTCTTTCAGTACGATCCAGTCGCCCGTTTCAACCGCTGCGGCGTTGCGTGCCCGGTCTTTTTGTTTCTGCATCTCGTCGTTGAACGTTTCGATATCGGCAGTCATCCCGTTCTCACGCAGGATCAGTTCCGTCAGGTCCAGCGGGAATCCGAAGGTATCGTACAGGGTAAACGCGTCTTTTCCGCTGAGTACACTTTTCCCAGCCTCCCGGGTCTCATTCATGCTTTTCTCCAATAGACGTATACCCGTTTCCAGGGTGCGCAGGAAAGCCTCTTCTTCCTCTTTGATCACCTTTCCGATCAATCCCTGCTGAGCGATCAGTTCGGGATACGCGTCTCCCATGCTGTCGATAAGGGTAGGCAGGAGTTTGTACATAAACGCCTGCTTCTGTCCCAGGAACGTATATCCGTAACACACTGCCCGGCGCAGGATGCGGCGGATCACATACCCCGCTTTGGCATTGGAAGGCAACTGTCCGTCTGCTATAGAGAAGGCGATGGTACGTATGTGATCGGATATTACGCGCATGGCTACATCGGTCTGGGTATCTTTGCCGTAGACTTTCCCGGTGATCTTTCCGATCTCCCGGATCAGGGGCTGGAATACATCTGTGTCGTAGTTAGACGTTTTTCCCTGGAGAGCCATACACAGACGTTCGAATCCCATCCCTGTGTCAATCACTCGCGCGGGGAGGGGCTCCAGGGTATTGTCCGCTTTGCGGTTGTACTGCATAAATACCAAGTTCCAGATCTCAATGACCTGTGGGTGGCTCTGGTTCACTAAGGACAGTCCGTCTACCTCGGCCCGTTCTTCGTCGCTGCGCAGGTCGATATGGATCTCCGAGCAAGGGCCGCACGGACCCGTATCGCCCATTTCCCAGAAGTTGTCTTTGCGGTTGCCGTTGATGATACGGTCTGCCGGTAAGAAGCGTTCCCAGATACCTGCCGCTTCGTTGTCTCTTTCCAGGCCCTCTTCCGGGCTACCTTCGAAGACGGTCGCGTACAATCGTTCCGGTGATAGTTTCAGTACATCTACCAGGTATTCCCAGGCCCATTCGATGGCCTCTTTTTTGAAATAGTCGCCGAACGACCAGTTACCCAGCATTTCGAACATGGTGTGATGATAGGTATCGTGTCCTACCTCTTCCAGGTCGTTGTGTTTTCCGCTTACGCGCAGACACTTCTGGGAATCTGCTACGCGCGGGTATCGGATGGGCTGGTTGCCCAGGATTATATCTTTGAATTGATTCATCCCCGCGTTGGTGAACATCAGGGTCGGATCGTCTTTAATCACCATAGGAGCGGAGGGAACAATATGATGTCCTTTGGATCGGAAGAAATTTTTAAAAGATTCTCTGGTCTCTTTTGCAGTCAACATACTATATATCTGTGATTGAAGTTAATATTCTAAAAAAAAGCAGTGCAAAGATAGCTTGTTTTATTATTTTTGCCCCACTAATCAGTGAATTATTTTCTTTGATATGCGCAAAGTCTACTATATCTACAACCCCCGGACACAGACTTATGACCGGATCTATCCGACTGTGCGTCAGCGGGCCATGAGCATCCTGCGGCGGTTGTTCGTCGGTATGGGACTGGGGGCAGCCAGTTTTCTGATCTTATTGTTTATCTTCGGCTCTCCTTCGGAGAAAGAGCTCCAGATAGAGAACAGCCGTCTGCAAGCCCAATACAATGTCCTGTCGAGGCAGTTGGACGAGGCGCTGGGGGTATTGCAGGACATTCAGCAGCGGGACGATAACCTGTATCGTGTCCTGTTCCAGGCCGATCCGGTGCCCAGTGCCATCCGTAATGCAGGCTATGGAGGTACGAACAGGTACGAATACCTGATGAATATGGCCAATTCCGAACTGGTGGTTCACACCACACAGAAAATGGACCTCTTGCAGAAACAACTCTATATCCAATCCAGGTCTTTTGACGATGTGGTGGAGATGAGTAAGAATCACGAAGAAATGCTTCGTTGCATACCTGCTATACAGCCCATTTCCAATAAAGACCTGCGTCAGACCGCTTCCGGGTTTGGTATGCGTATCGATCCGATCTACGGGACTCCCAAGTTCCATAGTGGGATGGACTTTGCCGCTCATTCCGGAACGGAGGTATATGCCACGGGCGACGGTACGATCGTGAAGATGGGATGGCAGACAGGATATGGGAATACGATTGTGATCGATCATGGGTTCGGGTACCAGACCATGTATGCCCATTTGCAGGATTTCCGTACCAAACCGGGGAAGAAGGTGGTCTGTGGTGAAGTGATCGGTGGGGTCGGCAGTACCGGAAAGAGTACAGGTCCTCACCTGCACTATGAAGTACATTACCGCGGTGAAGTAGTCAATCCGGTGAATTATTATTTCATGGATCTGAGTGCGGAGGATTACGAGAAAATGATCCAGATCGCCGCGAATCATGGAAAAGTGTTTGATTGATCTGTTTATGAGAAGGATGTATGGCGTATAAGCCTCAAAAGGAGTTGAAACTTTATTATTCGATAGGAGAGGTGGCCCGGATGTTCCGGGTCAACGAATCTTTGTTGCGTTTCTGGGAGAAGGAATTCCCGCAGATCACTCCCCGAAAGAACAATAAAGGTACGCGTCAGTATCGCCAGGAAGATATAGAGGCTATCCGGTTGATCTATCATCTGGTGAAAGAGCGCGGCATGACGCTGGAGGGAGCGCGCCGGAAGCTGAAAGACAACAAGGAGTCTACCGTGCGTAACTTTGAAGTGATCAACCGCCTGAAAGAGATCCGGGAAGAACTTCTCAGCATAAAAAAAGAGTTAGACGATCGCTAACCCTTTTCTCTGTTTCCTGTGCCCGAAGGTGGGGATCTATTTCTCTACCCGCGTAACGGATTTCACGTTCTTTATTTTGAGCAGGTTGTTACACACCTGCTTTACATCCTCCACATCGTGTACAGACAATTGTATGTTTCCTTCGAATATACCGTCTACACTTTCCATACTCAGTTTCCGTATGTTTACATTCAACTGTCGGGAGATCACCTGGGTGATCTCGTTGAGCAGGCCTATGCTGTCGATGCCTTTGACGGAAATATATACCGGGAAAGAGAGGGACTTGTGCGTATCCCAGGAAGTGGCAATGATGCGGTTCCCGAAGCTGCTTTTCAGCTTTACCGCTACGGGACATTGCCGTTTGTGAATGATGACCCGGTCTTTTTCATCCAGATAGCCCAGGACATCGTCTCCCGGTATCGGGTGGCAACAATCGGCCATCGTGTATCTTTTCTGAAGACTGTCTTCTGTGAGTTTCAGTATTTTCTTGGTATTGATCTTCTCCTGGGCCGCTGCCTCTTTTTCCTCCTCTTTGGGTTTGGTATCTTTGTTGCCCCCTCCAAAGGAAAAGGTAAGGTATTTCTTCCAGTTGGTTCCCTGACGCTCTTTCAGTTCGTTCTTGTCTACCTCTCCCAGCGTGATGGTCTTGTTGCCGATACCTACCAGAAGTTCTTCCCGGTTTTTGAAGTTGTGCAGTTTGACCAGTTTATCTATGTGGACCGTATCCGGATCGATCTCTTCTTTTTTAAGAAATTCGCTGTAGATCTTTTCTCCTTGTTTCAGATGGGTCTTTCGTTCTTTGCGCAGGATGGCCGCGATCTTGGCGCGTGCCCGGGCCGTAGTGGCGAAGACCTCCCATTGCGGTTGTACCCGTTGCGATTTGGAAGTAAGGATCTCTACCTGGTCGCCACTTTGCAGCTTGTGGCTGAGTGGTACCAGTTTGTGATTTACTTTGGCCCCGATGCAATGCCGGCCGATGTCGGTATGCAGTGAAAAGGCGAAATCCAGTGCTGTAGAGTTTTGCGGCATGGTTTTGATCTCTCCTTTGGGAGTAAACACAAAGATCTCTGAGGCAAACAGGTTGAGCTTGATCGTATCCAGAAAGTCCATCGCATCCGGTTGCGGATCATCCAGTATCTCTTTGATGGTACTCAGCCATTTTTCCAGTTCTCCTTCGTCTTCACTGCCGCCTCCTTCTTTGTATTTCCAGTGAGCGGCAAAGCCCTGTTCGGCCACTTCATTCATCCGCTCGCTGCGGATCTGTACCTCGATCCACTGGCCGTTGGTACTCATGAGTGTAACGTGCAGTGCCTGGTAGCCGTTGGCTTTGGGGTGGCTCACCCAGTCGCGCAGGCGGTCGGGGTGGGGCTTGTATATCCGGGAGACAGAAACATAGATGTCAAAACAGTCGTTCAGCTCTTCGTCCGGGTAACGCGGTTCAAAGATGATACGTACGGCCAGCAGGTCGTAGATCTCTTCAAACGGCACATGTTTGGTCTGCATCTTGTTCCAGATGGAATAGACCGACTTGATACGCGCCAGAATGCGGTATTTCACCCCCATCTTATCAAGCTGTGTGCGTATAGGCGCCGTAAAATTGTTGAATACCTCTTCACGGGCAGCCGCGGTGGCATCCAGCTTATCCTGGATCTCCTGGTATTCTTCCGGATGTTCGTATTTGAAACTGAGATTTTCGAGCTCGGTCTTGATCTTGTTCAGCCCGAGCCGGTTGGCCAGAGGAGCGTAGATATACAGGGTCTCTCCGGCAATCTTGTATTGTTTGTTGGGTGCCAGTGAGCCCAGTGTGCGCATGTTGTGCAGGCGGTCGGCGATCTTGATCAGGATCACCCGGATGTCACTGGACATGGTCAGAAGCAGCTTCTTGAAGTTCTCCGCCTGCGCGGAGGCCTTATCTCCAAAGATCCCTCCCGATATTTTGGTCAGTCCGTCTACGATCTGGGCAATTTTCGGGCCAAACAGATTCTCAATATCTTCTATGGTATAGTCCGTATCCTCAACCACATCGTGCAGCAGGGCCGAACATATAGATGTGGACCCCAGTCCGATCTCGTTGCATACGATCTTCGCGACTTCCAGCGGGTGCATGATATAAGGTTCGCCGGATTGCCGTTTGATGCCTTTATGTGCCTGATTGGCAAAGTTGAAAGCCTTGGTGATGAGGTCGACTTTCTTCCGGTGTTTGGTTCCCAGATAATCATTCAGAAGCTCCTGAAAGGTCTGTTCAATCAACTCTTCTTCCGTCAGCTTGCTGTTCTCCGATCCCGGTAGCGCTATGTTCTGATCTGTTTTCATTCTTTTTTAACTCCGGAAATAATCCGTCTGGATCATGGTTTCACTTTCAGTCGTTTACCGGCTGTGATATTTGTACCTTTCAGGTTGTTCCATGCCTGGAGCTGGCTCACTTTCACTCCATAGCGTCTGGCTATCGTGGAAAGGGTTTCTCCCTTTCGTATGGTATGATAGGCAGCTCCGCTGTTGGACGCGGAAGAGCCGGACCCGGACCTACTGCTGGCAACCGCTACGGTTCTGCGGTTGGTGAAGAGTTCCTCCGCGCGGTGGGTAAAGATGGTATCCTGGCAATCGATGAACGCACTGATATGTTGTTGAGGAAGGCGCAGTGTATAGGGTTTGATATCTCCCGGGATCACATTTGTTTTGTATTGCGGATTGAGGCTTTTGATCTGATCCAGTTCTACGCCGCAGAGATCTGCGATTTGCTGGAAGTGAAGCCTGCGGTTGATTTGAATGGTATCTGTATCGGAAGGGATGTTGGTCTCCATGGGACAGATGTTATGATCGCAGTAATAGGTCATGATGTAGTTGATCGCTATAAATCCCGGTACATATCCCTGTGTTTCGCGGGGCAGGTAACTGTAGATCTTCCAGTAATCTGTTTCGCCGTTGGCCCTGCGGATGGCTTTGTTGATATTGCCCGGGCCACAGTTGTAAGCGGCGATCACCAGGTTCCAGTCCCGATAGATCGCGTACAGTTCACTCAGGTACCGGGCAGCTGCCCACGATGCTTTCAGCGGATCGCGGCGATCGTCTACCAGGCTGTTCGATTCCAGCCCATAGATCTTACCCGTATTCAGCATGAATTGCCACAGACCGGCTGCGCCTGCTCTGGATACGGCCGACGGGTTCAGTGCAGATTCGATAATAGGCAGGTATCTCAGTTCCAGCGGAAGATTGTAGGCATCCAATGCCTCTTCAAAGATGGGCATATAGAAATTGCACGCGCTCAGCATGAAAGATACATGCTTGCGCAACCGGCCGGAGTACATATCGATGAACTTTCGTACCACTTCGTTGTAAGGCATCTCCATGACAGCCGGGATACGTGAGAGACGATCTATATATACAGAGTCACTGAACTCCGGATTCACATCAGAGGTGCTACAGTCCTTACTCAGGTCGATGTAGTTTTTTGCTTTCCAGTCGCTCAGCAGACTATCCAGCGGATAGGTCATACTGACCGGAAGTTGAATGATCTCGTGTTTTTCGGTGCCGTTTTCCCGGATCAGCACATCCACGCTCTGCTCCTGGGCACCGACCGGGCTCAGCAGGAATAGGCTCAACAGGAACCAGATGGAACATGTCTTTCTCATGATAACCTTTCTCTATCTTTCTTTAAAATGTCACACTACATTGTATACCGAACGCGCGCGCGTTGGACGTCGGCTCATTCATCAGAGTCAACCCTACACGCATACTCAGGTCGGGAGTTATATCAAAGTCGGATAATTCCGCGTCTACATAGGCGTCAATCACCGAGATCAGATACACTCCGATAAACGCAAAGATACTCATATCCCGGTAACGACGAAAGCGATCTTTGCGTTTTCGCAATAATTCTGCCAGTTGCGCCTCGTTGTAACTGTAGTTCGGAGGCAGCAGATCCAGGAAACTATTTGTATTCGGATCGTTGTCGAGTAGGTCTACATAGGCCTGTGAATAGTCTTTATACATCTGGGTATTCCAGGACAGTGCATAGGCACATCCCGCAAATCCCCCATAGATGATGGGTAGTTTCCAGTACTTGCGGTTGTAGATCTGTCCTCCTCCGGGGATCACCAATGCCAGCCAGGTGGATTTGGTGGAGTTGGGTATCCATACTTTTCCCGAAGGGACAGGTGCCAGGCTGTCCACTGCCAGCTCATCGATATCCAAGATCACGGAGCCGTCTACCCCTTCGAGGTTCACCTGGTTCATAACGGCTATGCTATCCCGTACGGCAATGCTGTCTGCCTCTTCCGGGGTCAGGAAAGGGCCCGGCACACGGCGGTCTCCTCTCAGACTGTCTATGGTGGCACTGTCTACCGGAGCACCTTCGTGTTCGAGGGTACGTTCCCAGTATCTTCTGTTCACGCCTACCGTGTCGTTGAGCAGGCCAGGTTGCTCCCGGGGTTCCTCTTCCGGATCTTCCGTATTCCGGTCGATCCACCTTTGCGTATCCTGCTCAACAGGCTCCTGGGCATACACAACGATCCCTGCCCACTGTATCACACAGAGGAGCAGGGCCAGCCGTAAGGGTATTTTCTTCAATCTGTATAAGATGGTCATCTATTTTTTTAATGTATCTAATATCTCAATGATACGTTCCAGTTCTTCTTCACTGCCAAAGGGAATACTGATCTTTCCTTTTCCTTTTTCGGAGCAGGTCAGTTGTACCTTCGTCTGGAAGAATCCGGAGAGTTGCTCCTTGAGCAGGTTGAACTCTTCCGGTAGTCCGGAACGTTTCGGAGCCAGTTGCTTGTTCCCGCTTTTTACCGGTTCTCCTTCGTTGAGGGTTTTCACAATCTCTTCTACCTTTCTTACGGAGTATCCGTTTTCCATGATCTCCTCAAATACCTTGACCTGGAGTTTGGGATCTCCCAGCGTGATGAGTGCGCGGGCATGTCCCATATCGATCTCCCGGTTCTGCAAAGCCATCTGGATCTGCGCGGGTAGTTTCAGCAGGCGCAGGTAGTTGGCTATGGTGGTTCGTTTTTTACCCACCCGTTCGCTCAGACGTTCCTGAGTGAGGTTATATTGTTCGATCAGGTGCTGATAGGCCAGTGCTATTTCCACGGAGTTCAGATCTTCCCGCTGAATGTTCTCTACCAGTGCCATCTCCATCACATTCTCATCATCCGCCGTACGGATATAGGCCGGGATGGACTTCAGACCTGCTTTCAGGGATGCCCGGTAGCGACGTTCTCCGGCGATGATCTGATAAGCATCGTCTGACAGCTTCCGCAGCGTGATCGGTTGTATGATGCCGATCTCGGAAATAGAGTCTGCCAGTTCCTGAAGAGCAGTTTCATCGAATTCCCGACGGGGTTGGTTGGGGTTGACCGATATCCTGGATAGCTCGATCTCGTTGATGGAAGAAGAGCCTTCGGTCTTTACTTCATCCATCGAGAGCAAAGCATCGAGTCCGCGTCCTAATGCATTTCTTTTCTGTGCCATAGGTGTGTTCAGCTGTTGTTGCGGTTGATTAATTCCTGTGCCAGTGCCAGGTGGTTCTTGGCTCCGGTCGAATCCGCGTCGTACAGGATCGTCGGGAGTCCGTAACTGGGTGCTTCACTTAATTTGACATTGCGCTGGATCACCGTCCGGAATACCAGTTCCTGGAAGTGACGCTTTACCTCGTCGTAGATCTGATTGGCCTGCCGGAGGCGCGAATCGTACATCGTCAGCAAAAAACCTTCGATCTCTAACCGCGGGTTCAGCTTGGACTTGATGATCTTGATCGTATTCAGCAGCTTACTGATCCCTTCCAAAGCGAAATATTCGGCCTGTACAGGGATGATCACAGAATCTGCCGCTGTCAGCGCGTTCACAGTGATCAGCCCTAAAGAAGGAGAGCAGTCGATCAGGATGTAATCGTATTCTTCCTTCAAAGGAGTGAGTACCTCTTTCAGTATCTTTTCCCGGTTGGGCAGGTTGAGCATCTCTATTTCGGCTCCTACCAGGTTGATGTGGGAGGAGATCACTTTCAGGGATTCTATTTCCGTGTCGTGTATCGCGTCATTCACATCCGCACGATCGATGATACATTCATAGATCGTGCATTCGGACTGTTTGATATCTACCCCCAGTCCGGAAGAGGCATTGGCCTGCGGATCGGCATCCACAACCAGTACTCTTTTTTCGAGTGTAGCGAGTGAGGCAGCAAGATTGATGGTTGTAGTCGTCTTTCCTACACCGCCTTTTTGATTGGCTAAAGCAATTATTTTTCCCATGTTCTCGAATTTAACTGGCTGCGAAATAAGTGATAATAACTTATAGCACCTACTAAAATCAGGAAACTTTTCCAAAACTGTTGATAAGTTGCCCGATCTGTTAATAACTGTGGCCTGTCGGATGACCTGCTCCGTTTGACCGGACAAATATACATAATTAAATTGAAATGATGCCTCTGTTTTCACTCACTTGCAGAAGATTAAGATTTGCCAACAGACCTTTTTCTTGGTTGCTTTCCCGGTTGTAACGGAACAGGGAAGGGATGCGGACAGTCCGGTTTGTTGTTGCCTCTGTTTGTAAAGCTTTTTATGCTGGAGTGATTCATTGGCGGAACCACTTCTTTTTGCTACTTTTGCACGCATCGAAAAGAATAGAAAGAAAAGTCGTATGGAAAATAAGAAGCCGTTGATCCTGGTCTCTAATGATGATGGGGTATCGGCAAAAGGTATCAATGAACTGATCCGTTTTCTTCGTCCGCTGGGCGATCTGGTAGTGATGGCTCCCGATTCGGCGCGTTCCGGCAGTGGCAGCGCGCTGACAGTGAATGCTCCTGTCCACTATCGCCTGGTGCATCAGGAGGAGGGACTGACCGTATATCAATGTTCGGGTACTCCGACAGATTGTGTGAAACTGGCTCGTAATGCGGTGCTTTCCCGCGAGCCGGATCTGGTAGTCGCCGGGATCAATCACGGAGATAATTCGGCGGTCAATGTGCATTATTCCGGAACGATGGGGGTAGTGATCGAAGGCTGCCTCAACGGTGTTCCTTCCATTGGGTTTTCCCTGGATTCTCACGATCCGGAGGCAGATTTTACTCCTTGTGAACCTTTTGTACAGGAGGTCGTGCGAAAGGTATTGGACGCCGGTCTGCCACCGCTGACCTGTCTGAATGTGAATATGCCCGCTGTGCCGAAGATCCGGGGGGTCAGGGTCTGCGCGCAGGCCCAGGGCAACTGGGTACGCGAATGGGAATGTTGCCCGCGTGCCGACGGCACCCCTTATTACTGGCTTACCGGTGAATTTGTGAATCACGATCCGGAAGATGATACCCGTGACCACTGGGCCATCCGCCAGGGATATATAGCGGTAACCCCTACAACGGTAGATATGACGGCTTACGATGCCATGCGCCGGATCGGTGATCTGCTGTCAACGGATCAGCAGGAAGGGGCTCAGGGAAAGTAAGGTTCTAAAGTAAACAAACAGAAGATATGAAATACTACCTGATCGTGGGTGAGGCTTCGGGCGACCTGCATGCTTCCCACCTGATGATTGCCCTGCAAAAGGAAGATCCCCGGGCCGAGTTCCGCTTTTTGGGCGGAGATCTGATGGCGACAGCAGGAGGTACCCTTGTCAGGCATTACAAGGAACTGGCTTTTATGGGATTTGTTCCGGTCTTGCTGAATCTGCGTACCATCTTTGCCCATATGAAGCGGTGCAAAGAGGACATCGCGGCCTGGCAGCCTGATGTGGTGATCTTAGTGGATTATCCGGGGTTCAACCTGAGTATAGCCCGCTTTGTTCGGAAGCATACGAATATCCCTGTTTTTTATTATATCTCTCCCAAGATATGGGCCTGGAAAGAGTACAGGATACGCAATATACGCCGGGATGTGGATGAGCTCTTCTCTATCCTGCCTTTTGAGGTGGAGTTCTACCACAAGCATCAATATCCGATCCATTATGTGGGCAATCCTACAGTAGATGAAGTATCGGCTTATCGGGCTACCCATCCCCGGTCGGATGCGGACTTCCGCCGGGACAATCAACTGGAAGACAAACCCGTGATTGCTTTGCTGGCCGGAAGCAGGAAGCAGGAGATCAAGGACAATCTGCCGGATATGATCCGCGCGGCTGAGAGATTCCCGGACCATCAGCTGGTGCTGGCAGGCGCGCCGGGGATCGATCCGGAGTATTACCGCAGATTTATCCGTGGAACTTCCGTACATCTGATCTTTGACCAGACCTATCGGTTGCTGCAACATGCGGAGGCGGCGTTGGTCACTTCAGGAACGGCTACGCTGGAGACTGCCCTGTTTGGTGTACCGCAGGTGGTTTGTTACCATACCCCTATCGGTAAGGTGATCGCCTTTCTGAAAAAGCACCTGATCCGGGTAAAGTATATTTCATTGGTCAACCTGATTGCCGGACGCGAGATTGTCCGGGAGCTGGTAGCGGACACCATGACGGTTGGGAATATGTATGCCGAACTGGGGCGTTTGCTAAAGGATACTGCCTATCGGGATCAGATGCTGGAAGGCTATAGGGAGGTGAGCCAACGGCTGGGACCTCCGGGCGCACCGCAATGTGCCGCCCGTGAAATAGTGAAAATCTTAAAAAAATGATGGTTTTTCTTATAATAAACCTCAAGCCGGTGCAATATATGCCCGGCTTTTGTGTTTAGTAAATGAATGAAAATGAATAATTAGAAGATAAACTGTATGAAGAAATTTAATCTTTTGTTTGTAGGATTGCTGGTGGCACTTGTGTCGCTGCCGGTATTGCAATCCTGTAACGATGACGATGGGTATTCCATCGGGGATATAGGACAGACGATCGGTACGATCCGTGTAACAGGCAACCATTATTATATCCTGAGTGATGCCGGCAATACGATCCTTCCGGTCACCAACGATCCGTATGGCTATCAGCCTGTAGACGGGCAGCGTGTAACAGCTACTTTCAATCCTTTGTATGACAATTACCAGGGGTATGATCTGGCGGTGAAGTTCTACAGGATTTACAATATCCTCACCAAACAGATAGAGAATCTGACTGAGAAGAATGAGGAAGAGATCGGCAACGATCCGGTACGTCTCATCAAAGACAATGTCTGGATCGGCGGGGGATATCTGAACGTGTACTTTGTATATAATGTACCTGCCCGGCATGCTCACCGGGTGAGCTTAGTGAAAAATACGCTGGCCGAACCGGAAGATGACGATTACATTCACCTTGAATATCGTTACAATACTTATGACGATGAAACCAGTTATGAGCGTGTTGGTCTTGTCTCTTTCAACCTGAATTCCTTAGAGGATGAACTGAAAGCAGATGCCAAAGGGATCAAACTGAAATTTACTTCTGCCATTAACGGTGAGCAGGAACTGACTTTTGATATAAAGACCGTAGACCAGGAGTCAAACCGAGAGGTAGACCTGGATGATCTGGAAGAAGACAGCAAAGATCTGGAATAGAACGGATCGATGAACGGATACAAACCGGCCCGGATCCTCTCTTTGGAGTGATTTGGGCCGGTTTTGTTATATATGCGGGAATAAAAGGACGTGTGTAGGGAGAGTTCTTACCATCCATTCCGGATATACATTCCTACCATCAGGTAGATCCATACGGCAGGGATGGCCAGTAAGGAACTGTCGAAGCGATCTAAGATGCCTCCATGTCCGGGTAGGAAATTTCCTGAGTCTTTGATACCTAATTGCCGTTTGAACAAAGACTCTGTAAGATCTCCCCATGTACCGAAAATCACAATAACCAATGCCATGCCCAACCATTGAGGGAGGGTCAGCAGGTCCGAGTACCAGGAAAATCCCGTTGCGGTAGCCAGGGCAAAGAAAGCTCCTCCTACCGAACCCTCCCAGGATTTTTTGGGAGAGATGCGTTCGAACAGCCTGTGTTTTCCAACCAATGAACCTACACAATAGGCTCCTGTATCGTTCAGCCACAGCAACGCAAATATTGCGAAGGGAAGGAGGGGAGTGTAGGTTCCTGTGTGAAGTGCCACTTTACTGAGTAGGCCGAAAGGGACAGCTATATACAATTGGCACAGAAACGTATAGGCCCAATTGGTGATCGGATCGGTATGTTTCAGGTAGAGCTCACGGATCAATAGGTACAATATCAAAGCCGTGTAGACTATCAGCGACAGATAACCCTGACCTTCGGGCAGGGTCATCCCAAGAAACAGGGCTACGGCGGCCAGCATGTTGAGTGGGACGTGTACCGAGGCTCCCCGGTAGCGGTTGAGAAGTCCGGCAAATTCCCGGATCATCAGAGCCGGAATGAGGGAGAATATAATCGTATACGTAGTCAGGTCGTACAGGATACTTCCCGATACTATCGCTACAAACAGTATTCCGAAAATCGCTCGTTTAACAAAGTTATTTTTCAAGGTGTATTCTGTTGCTCAGCATACATCTCCGCAGACAAGACGCTGAAAAGGGGGTTATTATTCGTTGTCTTTTTCTTCGTCCAGCTTTTCCTGTGGCAGACTGCTGTCCTCTACCTGTGGCAGATTCTCGATCGGGACCACCGGATTTTCTTTCTTTTCTTTCGCGGCCATGATCTCTTCCGAGCGCGAAGCCCACGGACGTTTTCCGAAGATCCGTTCCACATCTTCCGCGAAGATCACCTCTTTCTCTATAAGCAGTTGAGTGAGCTGGGCGTGTTGTTCTTTGTGTTCGGACAGGATACGCTTGGCACGATCATACTGCTCGTTGACCATACGTTTTACCTCTTCGTCTATCAGTTCGGCTGTCTTTTCGCTGTACGGTTTGCTGAAGGCGTATTCTTCGTTGCTGTAGTAGCAGAGGTTAGGCAACCGGTCGCTCATACCCAGATAGGCTATCATGCCGTAGGCCTGTTTGGTGACCCGTTCCAGGTCGTTCATTGCGCCCGTGGATATCCTGCCGGCAAACAATTCTTCGGCAGCACGTCCTCCCAGGGTAGCGCACATCTCATCCAGCATTTGTTCTTTGGTGGTGATCTGTCGCTCTTCGGGCAGATACCAGGCAGCTCCCAACGCACGTCCACGGGGCACAATGGTTACTTTGATCAGTGGGTTGGCATGCTCCAGCAGCCATGACAGTCCGGCATGCCCGGCTTCGTGTTGCGCGATGGTGCGTCGTTCGGACTCCGTGGTGATCTTTGTTCTCTTTTCCAGTCCGCCGATGATACGGTCTACTGCATCTAAGAAGTCCTGTTTGCCTACGAACTTCTTTCCGTGACGAGCCGCGATCAGCGCGGCCTCGTTGCATACATTGGCTATATCGGCTCCGGAGAATCCGGGAGTCTGCCGGGCCAGCAGGTCGATGTCTACGGTATCGTCTATCTTGATCGGACGCAGGTGCACACCGAATACCTCTTTGCGTTCGTTGAGGTCGGGCAGGTCTACATGGATCTGGCGGTCGAAACGTCCGGCGCGCAGCAGGGCTTTGTCCAATACATCTACCCGGTTGGTCGCTGCCAGGATGATGATACCGCTGTTAGAACCGAATCCGTCCATCTCTGTCAGCAACTGGTTGAGGGTATTTTCGCGTTCGTCGTTCCCTCCCATAGCCGGAGCTTTTCCGCGGGCACGGCCTACGGCATCGATCTCGTCGATAAAGATGATACAGGGAGATTTTTCTTTGGCCTGGCGGAACAGATCACGTACGCGCGAAGCACCTACTCCTACGAACATCTCCACGAAGTCCGAACCGGACAGGGAGAAGAAAGGTACATTCGCCTCTCCCGCTACGGCTTTGGCCAGCAGGGTTTTCCCGGTTCCCGGAGGGCCTACCAGCAGGGCACCTTTGGGGATCTTACCTCCCAGGTCTGTATATTTCTGGGGTTCTTTCAGGAATTCCACGATCTCTTCTACTTCCTGTTTGGCTTCGGCAAGTCCGGCCACATCTTTAAAGGTTACCTTTACGGCTCCGTCCTTTTCGAAGAGTTGCGCTTTGGATTTTCCTACGTTGAATACGCCGCCTGCTCCGCCGCCACCGGAACTCATCCGGCGCATGAAGAAGATCCAGATCCCTATCAGGAAAACAAACGGTAATATATTCCACAGGATAGCGTTCCAGTAATTGCTTTTTTTCGGATAGTTCACCGAACCGTCGAAGTGCTCTTCCTGACGTTCTGTCTGAAGGAAGGTTTCCAGGCTCTCCCGGGCAGGCGCGTCGGTGGTGATCACCGGATTACGGCCTACCTTGTTGGAGTCTTGCTGGAAGACATCCTTCACATGTTGTGCCTTGATGTAGGCTTCTACCGAATTGTCATCGTAGGCTACTACTTTATTGACATAGCCATTGCGCACATATTGCTGGAATTCATCGTAAGAGACATTTTTGCTGGTTCCGCCACCTTCATTGGTCAGGTAGAGTCCCAGCAGCATGACGGCTATAAGCATATACAGCCAGTTCAGGTTGAACCGGGGCATATTTACTTTATTGGGTTTCTTTTCGTTTTCGTTCATAACGATCAATTAATCCAGATTGGGAATCATTTTTAGTTTCGCGTCTGCCCACAGATGTTCCAGGTCATAAAAACTGCGTACTTCGGGCAGAAAAACATGTACCAGTACATCTGAATAGTCCATAGCTACCCACTGGGCGTTCTGCAGACCGTCCACAAAAGTAGGTTTACTCCCTGCCTGTTTGCGCGCGGTCTCTTTGATGGAGTCTACAATGGCGCCTACCTGGCTGGGAGAGTTTCCTTCACATATAACAAAGTAATTACAGATCGTATCTTCTATTTGGGTTAGGTCGGCTATAATGATATTCTTTCCTTTTTTTCCTGAATACCTTCGGTTATTTTTTCAAGTAGATTTTTTGTTTCATTCATTTATCACATTTGAAATTAGATAATTCATGTATGGTGTCCATATCTTACGGGAATAACAAGAAGTCACTGTGCATTGTTTGTGTCACCCTTTGCCCGTAAAGTTTACAAATATACATGGATTTCTCTGATTTGGGAAAGTAATAGATCAAAACTCTGCGATTTTTGGCTTTTTTTAGGGGAATGAATTGCTTGTATGAACGTAAATTAGGGCTTTTTTGATAAAAAATGTCAGAAGCTTTTTTGAATTTTGGAAATAGTTGTATCTTTGCACTCACAAAGAATGGGCTATGGTGTAATGGTAACACTTCAGATTCTGGTCCTGACTTTCCAGGTTCGAATCCTGGTAGCCCAACTTTCTGACAAGAAGGCATCCTGCGGAGGATGCCTTTTTTGTCCGGATAACTTTCCGGGTACAGACGGATAAGTAAAGGATGGTCTGTTCTTTTATCTCCATGCGGATCCATGGTATGCTCTGGTGGATCTTGTTAGATCAGTTTTAACTTCCCGGTTACAGATACATGGTAAATGAATATACTTTGTAAACGGGATGTATACAGAATGAAATATACGTGTTCTTCCAACCAGTCTTATCCTGTTAATCACCCTTGAAAAGATGTATGATGCAGGAAATACACTTGTTCTTCCAATGTATTGTATGATCTGCATGTGAGAGAACCAACCGCGGTAGGTCCCTTCCTATTTAATGAACAGATTATTCATTGATTGCGGTGATTGCACGAAAAAAGAAAAGCAGAATGCGGAGCACCCTGTCTTTCAGAGTTTCCCGTACATTCTGCTTTTTTTATTCCGGATGAAAAGAGAACTTTATTCTTTTTCTTCTTTCAATGATTGGTCGATGATACGGATCTTTTCCTGTACCAGTTCCAGTTCCCCTTTCAGTTTCTCTACTTTCCGGTTGATCTCCGTCAGCAGGCTGTTGCCTTTTTTAGAAGAAGCCGTCAGGAATCCGAGGTTGTTCTTATACGTTTTGAGTTCATTCTTCATGTTCTCATAGGTACGGACCAGCCTTTCTCTTTCCCGGAATACAGATTGCGGACCGTCTTCCTGGATCGTACTGATGTTGCTGCGGAAGTTGGTCAGTTTTTTATGGGAAGCCTGCAGGTTGAATTGTTCGAAATGCTTATCGATCCATTGATGGTATTGTTTGTAGATCTTGTCTTTCTCTCTGAACGGCACATGACCGATGGTATTCCATTCTCTCATCAGTTCTTTTACCTGCACTTCGGCCTCATTCGCGTCCATGTCACTCTCTATGGCGGCCAGTTTCGCGATGATCGCTTTCTTGCTTTCCAGATTTTCGTGTTCCATGGAACGTTGCGAAGAGGTGGCTTTGCCTTTCTGCTCGAAGAAATAGTCGCAGGAACTGATGAAACGTTTCCAGATAGCGTCTGAATGTTTCTTGGATACCGGACCTATGGTTTTCCACTCCTTCTGCAAACGGGTCAGCTTCTCTGCCGTTTCTTTCCAGTCGGTACTGGTACGCAGTGCTTCGGCTTGTTCGCAAAGGGCCCGTTTCTTATCCAGATTCTCATTCATCTGCTCTTTGAGCGTCTTGAAGAAGGTTGCTTTGTTGCGGAAAAATTCGTCGCATGCTTTGCGGAAACGTTCAAATATCTTCACATTCATCTTCTGTGGAGCAAATCCGATCGTTTTCCATTTATTTTGCAGGGCAATCACCTCCCGGGTTTTGCTGTCCCAGGCAGCAAAGCTGTTCAGCTCTGTATAGTCTATCGCTTCTACAATCTCACAGATAACCGTTTTCTGATCCAGGTTGTGCTGTTCGCTCTGTTTCAGTTCTTCGAAATGCTGTTGATGCCGGCGGTTGACCTGCGTAGATGCTGCCTTGAAACGTGTCCAGATCTCTTCCCGCAGTTCTTTGCTTACCGGGCCTGTATCGCGGAACTCCTGGTGCAGTTTCTGCAACTGGTGGAAGGCCGATACTACATCCGGTTCTTCCGCCAGCTTTTCGGCTGCTTCACACAGATGGAGTTTCAGTTCGAGATTCTTTTTGAAATCGTATTCACGGAATTCGTTGTTGAGCTTGAGCAGGTCGTAGAACTTTTCTACATACAGATGGTAGTTCTTCCACAATTCGTTGACTTTTCCCTGGGGCACTGTCTTCACCTCGTTCCACTGTTGTTGCAGTTTCTTGAATTCGTTGAAATTCTTATTGGTATCTTCGCCGGACTCTACCAGTTCTTTCAGCTCTTCGATAATGGAAAGTTTGATCTGCAGATTTTCTTCCTTTATTTTTTCCAGTTCGGCAGCACGCGCGCTCCGTTTTTCACGGATGGTGTTCATCCATTCTTTGAACTGGATTTCCAATCCGTCGGTCGCCGGTACATAGTCCTCTTCCGTTCCACCGCTTTCCAGATATGCCTGTCTGGCACTTTCCTGTTCGGCATTGTGGAGTTTATAGAATGCCTGTTTCAGTGTCTCTACTTCTTGCCTGGAAGGCTCTTCCGCCGTGGCGGCCAGTTCTTTCAGATGGGCGAGTATTCCTTTTTTATCTGCGGGAACTACTGGTTTTTTCTCTTCTTCTAACACCTTTTCTTCTACTGTGGCTTCGGGAGTAGTCTCTGCCGCAGGAGTTCTTGCCGGTGTTTCTTCGGCTATTTCTGCTCTTTGTCCGGCTTCTGTTTCTATGGCTACAGGCCCCTGTATCGTTGCCTCTTCCCGCGCAACTTCTACCGGGGAGATCTTTTCAGGAGTTGTTTCAGTCTCTGTCCATACCGCCTCGTCCGAAGGAATCTCCGCGACTGTTTCTTCTGTCGCAGACTCTTCCGGCTCTGTTGCCACCTTATTCGTTTCCCGGGTTGTGATTGTCGTATCTTCTACAGCTTCTGTCGTTGTCACCATCTCTTCTGTATGTTCTACAGTACCATCCGTTTCTGTCGTTTCTGCCGTGTCTGAGATCTCAACCGTTTTCTTTCCTTCTTCTAATTCACCCTGGTGCAAAGGATGATTAGTCTCCTGAGAATCCATCATTGTATTTACGTTTTAAGAACAGGATCCATCTCCTGTGTGTTACATTGGTCCACAAATTAATGAAATAAAATAATTACTTCATACAATTTCAGTCAGTTTTTTTATATTTCCGCTTAGAACCTGTTTATTTCTTGCCTGTTTTTTGGTTTAGGTCTGTTTTCCTGTTGGTATTTTTTCTTTTGCAGCGATTTCCCAATGCAGATGTGATCTTTCTAAGATGGGCGTACCCGCCCCGACGGTTTACAGAACCTAAGTAAACTATAATAAATTTTCTGTGAAAAATTGAGTGTCAGCCGAAAGAAAGTCAAAATTTATTTCAATTATTCCCGGTATACCTTCTATCTATTTGGCATGGGAACAGGTCCTTAAGATAACAGAACGGTTACTCCCATATAGATCATCATACCTATAATGTCGTTGGTGATCGCGATGAATGGGCCGGTAGCTATCGCCGGGTCTATTTTGAGCTTTTCAAGTGTCATCGGTACAAAAGTCCCGAAGATGGAGGCAAACATCACTACTGTGAACAGACTGATAGAGACCGAATAGGTTACCGTAGCCGTAGGCCCGAATCGTATGAAGTTATACACATATACGAGCAACGAAATGATAGAGGCGTTGATCAGGGCCACTAACGCTTCTTTACCCACCTGTTTGTAGGTGTCCCTGGCGTTGAGCGAGTTATTGGCCAGACCCTGTACTACCAGTGCCGAAGACTGTGTACCCACGTTTCCGCCTGTACCGCCGATCAACGGAATATAAAGAGCCATTTCCGGGAAACGGGCAAAGGTAGACTCAAAGTTACCCAGCAACATGGAATTGCCTATACCTCCCACCATACCGATCAGCAGCCAGGGCAGGCGGGCGCGTGTCTGCCTGAGTAGTTTATCATCCGATTCCACATCCTGGGAAAGACCGGATGCCAATTGATAGTCGCGTTCCGATTGTTCACGCACTTCATCCATTACGTCGTCTACGGTGATCTGTCCGACCAGGCGACCGATCGTGTCCACTACCGGAATGGCTACCAGGTCGTACTTCTCAATGGCCTGTACCACCTCATCTATGGGAGTATCTACCCGTACCGACAGCGGATCTTTTCGCATCACATGCTTCACTTTAGATACCGAAGGAGAGGTGATCATCTTTTTCAGCGGGAACACTCCTTTCAGGCGTTCGTCATCATCCACTACATATATATAGTAGATTTCGTCCAGCTCTTCCGCCTGCTGGCGCATCTCTTTCAGACATTCGGGCATACTCCAGTTCTCATTTACCACCACCATTTCCGTGCCCATCAGCCCTCCGGCCGTATCTTCATCGTATTTCAGCAGGTCGATGATATCGCCTGCCTGTTCGATGTCTTCTATATGGGAGAGTACCTCCTCCTGCTTGTCCTCGTCCAGTTCACGTATCAGATCTACGGCGTCGTCCGAGTCCATATGATCTACAAAACGCCTGGCGATGGTTTCTGAGGGGAGGACTTCCAGAAACTGCTTCCGTTTGTCCTCGTCCATCTCCATCAGCACATCCGCCGCGGTTTCGTTGTCGAGCAGCAGGTATACAAAACGAGCCTCCTGCAGGGTGAGTTCGTCACACAATTCGGCAATATCCGCAGGGTGAAGTTTGTCCAACAGTTCTTTCACCTGTACGGTTTCCTCCTGATCGATCAGCGGTTTGATGAGATTGAGATACTCTTCGTTCATAACTTTGTTACTTTTCCGGGATCCCTGGCCCCGGTTTTTGTGATAGGTTGGCCTCTTTCAATGCTTTTTCTACCCGATTGGTCAGATCAATAAACTGTGCGACCGATAACTGTTCGGGTCTTTTGTTGAATATTTCTTCCGTGGTCAGCGGACAGTCCTTCCCCAGGATGGGTTTGATGGAGTTGCGCAGGGTTTTTCTGCGTTGGTTGAAGGTGGTTTTTACCACTTGCCTGAAAAGTTTTTCATTGCATCCCAGTTCGGTGGTATCGTTGCGTGTCATGCGGATCACCGCGCTTTTCACTTTGGGGGGTGGGTTGAATACCTGTTCTCCTACCGTGAAGAGATACTCTACCCGGTACCAGGCCTGGATCAGTACACTCAGGATGCCGTAGGTCTTGCTTCCCGGACCGGCGGCGATGCGTTCGGCCACCTCTTTCTGGATCATTCCCGTGCAACACGGGATCTGATCTTTGTTTTCCAGCATCTTGAAAAAGATCTGGCTGGAAATATTGTACGGGTAGTTGCCGGTCAGAACAAAAGGACGGCCTCCGAAAAGCCTGTCGAGGTGCATTTTCAGGAAGTCATCTTCAATGATATGATCTTCCAGGGAGGGATAGTTCTGCCGCAGGTAGGCTACCGATTCGAAGTCTACTTCCACGACCTTGAGCTCCCTGTTTTTAGCGATCAGGAACTGTGTCAATACCCCCATGCCTGGTCCCACTTCCAGAATGGGAAGTTCCGGAAACACATCTACGGTATCGGCGATATCCCGCGCTACTTTCAGATCTTTCAGAAAATGTTGCCCGAGAAACTTTTTAGGCTTTACTACTCTCATTTACCAACGGAATAATTACTTTTGCAGCTTACAAAGGTAAGAAAGTATTTTGATTTACGATTTACGGATTTACGATTTACGATTTATTCCTTTGTTAGGATCGTTGTTGCAATCTTGATCTGGTGACTATGCCCTAACTTTCGCTTCACCGAGGAGGGTGTGTAAGTAAAGCCACTTCGGGGTTTCCTTGCTGACTCATTCGTATTCTGAATAAAGGTCATGATTGAAGGGAGGAATACGTACATCATAAACAAGGATTTTCTGTCCATGAATAAAAACATAAAAAGAGGTCTGCAGGTTCTGTTGCCGTTGGTACTGGGTGGTACCATCCTTTACTGGCTCTATCGGGATTTTGACTTTTCCCGTGTCAGAGAGGTCTTCTGGTACGGCATGAACTGGTGGTGGATGCTTATCTCTCTGATCTTCGGTGTCTTTAGCCACCTGTTCCGGGGCTGGCGCTGGCGGCAGACGCTGGAGCCGTTGGGAGCCTGTCCGCGCAGGTCGCTGTGTGTGAATGTTATCTTTATTTCCTATGCAGCCAATCTCGTTCTCCCCCGGGTAGGGGAGATCTCCCGTTGCGGTATACTGGCCAGATACGACGGGATCTCTTTCTCCAGATCGTTAGGCACAGTGGTCACCGAGCGTATGTTGGATGTTTGTTGTATAGGTGCCATCACCCTGTTTACCTTCCTGTTACAGACTCCTGTGTTCGGACGTTTCTTCCGTACAACAGGTACCCGCCTGGCAGACCTTACCGGGCTGTTGACCTCTGCCCATGTGTATATCATTCTTTTTTGTGTACTGGCTCTTGGGATACTTATCTGGTATCTGGTCCGTACACTCTCTTTCTTTGAAAAGGTCCGAGGGTTTATGTTTCATATCTGGGAGGGGATCTCTTCTTTGCGCAAGGTCCGCAATAAATGGAAATTTGCCTTGTACACTTTTCTGATCTGGTTTTGCTACTTCATGCAGTTCTTTGTCAGTTTCTATTGCTTTTCCTTTACACAGCATCTGGGCATAGCTGCCGGGCTGGTTCTGTTTGTCGGTGGTACCCTGGCGGTGGTTGTACCTACTCCCAACGGAGCAGGACCCTGGCATTTTGCCATTGCCACCCTGCTGGTCTTATATGGGATAGATGCTACGGACGCGGGAATATTTGCCCTGATCGTACACGGAATTCGAACTTTTTTGATAGCTTTGTTGGGAATATACGCATTAGCGGCTTTGCCGTTCACAAATAAAAAACTGAGTCTATGAAAACAATTGAGTCATTGGCACCACAGAACGTGTGGAAACATTTTTACGCGTTGACCCGCATTCCCCGTCCTTCCGGATATATGGGACCGGTCACGGAGTTCTTACTGGATTTTGGAAAAAGCCTGGGCCTGGAATCGTTTACAGATGAGATCGGCAACGTGATCATCCGCAAAGCGGCTACCCCCGGTATGGAAGATCGAAAAGGCATCATCCTGCAGGCGCATATGGATATGGTGCCCCAGAAGAACAACGACACGGTGCATGATTTCATGAAAGATCCGATCGAGACGTACATCGATGGCGATTGGGTGAAAGCGCGCGGTACTACCCTTGGAGCAGACAATGGCCTGGGGGTAGCGGCCATCATGGCGGTGCTGGAAGACAATACCCTCAGGCACGGACCACTGGAGGCACTCATTACTACCGACGAAGAGACAGGTATGGTGGGAGCATTCGGACTCAAACCGGGTACGTTGCAGGGAGAGATCCTGCTCAATCTGGACTCGGAAGATGAAGGCGAACTCTACATCGGCTGCGCGGGTGGCATGGATGTGACGGCTACACTGGAATACAAAGAGGCTGTTACCGATCCGGAAGACATTGCATTGCAGATCACACTGAAAGGTCTGCGAGGCGGACACTCGGGGCTGGAGATCAACGAGGGCCGCGCCAATGCCAATAAATTGCTGGTGCGTGTGATACACGAAGCGATTGCTACGTATGAGGCCCGTCTGGCCAGCTGGAGCGGTGGAAATATGCGCAATGCCATTCCGCGTGAGGCTTCTGCGGTGATCACCATCCCTGCCGATAACGAGCAGGAGGTGATGGATCTGATCAGCTATTGCGAAACTCTTTTCAATAATGAATACAGTGCGGTAGAGACTCCCATCAGCCTCACAGCCGAACGGGTCGACCTGCCCGGAGGCGAAGTGCCTCAGGAGATACAGGACAATCTGGTGAATGCTATTTATGCCTGTCAGAATGGAGTCATGCGTATGATACCCACCATTCCCGATACGGTAGAGACCTCTTCCAACCTGGCGATCATCGAGATCGGAGGGGGTAAGGCGGAGATCAAGATCCTTGCCCGCAGCTCCTGCGACAGTATGAAGGATTGCCTGACATCCAGTCTGGAAAGTTGCTTTTCGATGGCGGGTATGAAGGTGGTACTGAGCGGAGGATATTCAGGCTGGCAGCCCGATGTGAATTCTCCGATCCTGCACGCGATGAAGGCTTCGTACCAGAAGCAATTTGGTGTGGAACCTGCCGTGAAGGTGATCCATGCCGGTCTGGAATGTGGCATTATCGGCGCCAATCAGCCCGGTTTGGATATGATCTCTTTCGGACCTACTCTGCGCTCGCCTCACTCACCGGACGAAAGGGCCTATATCCCTTCCGTGCCCCGATTCTATGATTTCTTAGTGGCCACACTGGAACAGAGTCCGGTCAAATAGAAAGTGATCCTGTATATATAATTGCAGATCCGCCTCTTCTTTCATCCACGAAAAGAAGAGGCGGATCTTTTTATATATATACACCATGAAGGTTTTTCCGGAGGCCGTATAATCAGACGGGTCAATGAGTAACCCTTCCAAAGTGAATGGGGTACCAAATGGGATCGGATGGGTTACCAAAACGGGTCAGATACTCGGATTTCTGCTTCAGAAAACAAAGAAGATAGTTGTGAGTAGACTTTGGGGTCTTATAATGTCAGTCTATGCAGTAAGCGGAGATCCCGGTGCGTATCTCCTTCCGGGATCTCTTTTTTTACTTTTTCATACTAACCCATACGGGTGACCGGATCCATGTCTACAGCTTTCAGGCCCGCTGTCTCGTCGTATCTGAGTTTGGGTTTGCCGTAAGAACAGCAGAAAACGGAAGAGGTGGCTGTTAAACCAACTCTCTCACATTTAGTCTTATTTAAATAAAAAGAAGAAAGGTACTAACTAAAAATTCTTTACTTTGTTGGTCTATTCAAGTATTAAAACGTGAATCTATGCGTATCAGGCAACCCACACTCATCGTTCTTTGTTTTCTGGCCACGACACCGCCTATGTATGCACAATCTTACGATAAATTATGGAAACAGGTAGAGGAGGCACAGCAGAAAGACCTTCCTCAGACTGTGGTGGGGCTCACGGATCAGATCTTCTGTAAAGCCCGGAAAGAGAAAAGATCTCCCCAGATGTTCAAAGCCTGGCTCACCGGAATGCAATTCCGGCGCGCGGTCACGCCCGACAGTTTCTATGTGGATCTGCGCGGACTGGAAGAGTGGGCACAGGAAAGTACCGTGGCTCTGGACCGGATGATCCTGCATACGTTGCTGGCGGAGCTGTATGTCGATTTTTATCAGGACTACCGCAGGAGGATCCCGGCAGAAGAGCGTGTAGGTGAAGTGCTCCGCAGTGATCCCCGGCTCTGGAGCATGTATACACTTGCCGATACCGTCCTGAGCCATATCCGTCAGGCATCTGAAGATCCGCAATTGCTGCTGAATACCTCTTCCGGACGCTACGAGCCTTTGGTGGTACAGGGGGAAAGCAGTTCGGTCTATCATCACGATATGTATCATCTGCTGGTGTTGCGCCATCTGAATACCTTGCAACGTCTCTCTGATGTGACTGTAGGAGAAATGCAGAAGCAGGTGCGGCAGACAGCTACGGAACTGGCACACCGGATGGAAGAGACCTACCTTGCGCAGGGCAACCGGGAAGGGGTCTTGCTGGCCCGGCTGTTGGTACTTACACAACCAGGGGACATTTTCTCCCCTGCTACCGGGGAAGAACTTGCCAGGCTGGCCGATGAATTCCGCGATACCCCCTGGGGAGTGGAGGCCTGGATTGCCTGGGCACAATATGCCAATAAACGGAGCCGGATGGAGGAAATGCTCCGCATTGTCCGGGAGGGTATCCGTATCTACCCCGATCATCCGCGTACAGATCAGCTTCGTCAGTTGGAAGCCGATGCGGTGCAACCCTACCTGAGTGTAAACATGCCTGCAATGAGTTACAGTCATGCCGGGATACCGGCGGTGGTGACCTACAAGAACCTGCGTGAGGTTACTGTTGAGTTCTATCCTCTTCCTGTACCTGCGCAGGCAGACCCGCTCACGGCATTCCCCAGCTGGACTCAGCAGGAACTGGCAGCCTATATACAGCAGCAGATTCCCCAGAGTCAGACCTATTCCCTGGAATGGTTTGCGGACTTTGCCTCTGCCACGGACACGATCCATATACAGACTCCCGGTGTGGGAGCCTATGCCGTGCGTATGGTGCATCCCGACATGCAGAAAGATCCCGATATCCGGCAGTTCACTGTTTCTGACCTGCGTCTGGTGATGCAGGGAGTGCCCGGTGGGCTCACGGAGGTGATCGTATTGGATGCCCGCAGCGGTTGTCCGGTGGAAGGGGCCGATGTACTGATCTACAACAGGCATCGCAATGAAGAAGTACGCCAGGCTACCTTCTGTACCGACTCTATCGGACGGGTTGCCTTCCCGTGGCAAGATACTTACTCCCGGATCACCGCTCTGCGGGGAGAAGACCGCTTCCTTCCTTTGCAAAGTTCCTGGCCGGGCAGTTACACCTCCAACGAATACCGTCCGGAGATGCTCCGGAGCGAGTCTCAGTATCAATTGACCCTGCTTACCGATCGTGTCCTGTATCGTCCCGGGCAGACTGTTTTTGTCAAAGGGATCCTGTATGCGTTGGTATCGGATACCGCCCAGGTAGTACCGGGCTATAAACAGGAGATCGCTCTGGAGGGACTGGATCATCGGTGGCGCGAGACGCGTGAAGTCGTTACCAATACCTATGGCTCCTTTACCACAGAATTTACCCTGCCTGCCGATCTGTCGCCGGGAGCTTATATCCTCTCTGGTAGCAAAGGACAGATCCGGATACAGGTCGAGGAGTACAAACGACCGACCTTCGGCCTTTTCTTCGACGCACCCGAAGGCAGTTATCAGTTGGGAGACAGCCTGCATGTCCGGGGAACCGCGCGTACGTTCAGTGGGGTAGGGCTTTCCGGCCAGCCGGTGCGCTATACCGTCAGTCGTTCCTATCAATGGGGATGGATGCCCCTGCGAGGCGGCGGAAGAGAGGTGATCGCCAGTGGCGAGGCGATGCCCGACCATCAGGGACACTTCTCCGTTCCCGTCTTTCTGGAGAGGGGAACAGGCAACCTGCTGAGAGGCTATTTCCTCTATGAGATAGAGGCCACCTTCACTTCTCCTTCCGGGGAGACGCAGGAGGCCAGAACGTCGGTGCGTGCGGGAGAACGTTCGCTGCTGCTCTCGGCGGAGATCTCCGACAATGTCCGCAAAGACATTCCTTTCACTGTGATGGTAGAAGCCACCAACCTCAATGGCATACTTGTTGCCACTTCGGGCAGCTATGCTCTCTACCCGGCTCTGAATGGGGGAGAACGTCCGGCACCCCGGTACATATCCGATACTTCCGGGCCAGACCGCTCCCGCTATGCCGCGGAGCCTTTGCGTAACGGTAGCTTCACCGCCAATCAGGAGAATCGCTTAGGGCCGTGGCAGGAACTGCCTTCCGGCCGCTATCTGTTGGTTTTCACTGCCTCTGATCCGCAGGGCAGAGAGGTGACTCTGGAAAAAGAGATCCTTCTTATTTCTGCTACTGAGAGCCGTCCGCCCGTCTCCGTACCACTCTGGTATGTACCTTTGCAGACGGAGTTCGGACCTTCGGAGACCGTCTCTTTCCTGATCGGGACCTCAGAGAAAGATGCCTGTATCCTCTTAGACGTATTCAGTGGTAACGAGCGGCTGGAGATCAGACACCTGCATCTTTCCGATTCGGTGATGCGGTTCGATTACCCTTACCAGGAGTCTTACGGCAACGGCCTGCTGTTTTCGTTCATGATGGTACGCGACGGAGAGTTCTACGAGCAGATGCTTGCTTTTCCGCGGCGTATGCAGTCCAAAGATCTGGACCTGCGCTGGGAAACCTTCCGTGACAAACTGCGTCCCGGACAGGAGGAGACCTGGAAACTGACCATACACGATCCGTGGGGCAAAGTGGCAGACGTAGAGATGCTGGCACTGATGTACGATGCTTCTTTGGATAAGATCCTGTCCTACAACCAGCAATTGCGGATGTTCTACCATGTGTCTGCTCCCTATTTCTATCCTACCCTGATCCGATACAGTCCCAACTGGTTGAGCGTAAGTTTCCCGAAGCGGAGATTCACTTATCCTCAGTTGGAGTTCGACGGATTCCCGCGGCCCTATATGCCGTTGGGTTATTCCTATCGTTCAGGCTTGCTGGATGGGCCTGTACCCGGTATCATGGCACAGGAGAATGGAGCCATCAGGGTACGTGGCATGAGTAGTAAACAGGCCGAAGTCTCTGAAGTTGCTGTTATGGGGCATGTGGCGAACTATACCGATGCAGTGTCCGTAGAAGAAGTCATGTACGATGCGGCTGACGCTGCGGGAGGCGAACCCTTATCTTCCCTGGCCGATCTGCGTACCCATTTCAACGAGACTGCCTTCTTCTACCCGCAATTGCAGACGAATGCCCGGGGAGAGATCGTCTTTACCTTCACTCTGCCGGAGAGCCTGACCACGTGGAATTTCCGGGGATTTGCCCATACCCGTGATATGCTTACCGGCATGTTATCCGGTAGTATCACAGCCAGTAAGGAGTTTATGGTGATGACCCATCTGCCCCGGTTTGTACGCGTCGGTGATGAAACAGCTTTCGCCGCTACCCTGGCCAATCAGTCTGGCAAGGAACAGAACGGTACGGTTACTTTCACTCTCTTCGATCCGATTACGGAGAAAGTGCTTCACACGCAGAGAAAATCTTTCTCTGTACCGGCAGGAGAGAACATCGGAGTGGATTTCCGCTTTACGGCTGCCGCGGATCGTGATCTGCTGGGTTGTCGCATCACGGCTGAGAGCCAAACATTCAGTGACGGTGAACAGCACCTGCTTCCGGTATTGCCCAGCCGGGAGAGGGTGACCGAGACCGTGCCCATGCCCATCCGGGGCGGACAGACACGGGAGTTTGCACTGGATTCGCTGTTCAACAACGACAGCAACACTGCTACCGATCGCCGTCTTACGGTTGAGTTCGCGGGCAATCCGGCCTGGTATGCCATTCAGGCACTTCCGCCACTGAGCCGTCCGGAAGAAGAGAATGCCCTTTCTCTGGCCGCCGCCTGGTATGCCAACTCGGTTGCTTCGTATATACTCGACCGTTATCCGCGGATGCAATATATCTTAGCGGGCTGGCAGCAGACCGGGAAAGAGAGTTTCCTGAGCGATCTGCAGAAAAATGAAGAGTTGAAACAGATACTGCTCGCCGAGTCGCCCTGGACGCTGGAAGCCCGTACCGGGCAGGAACAGATGGAGCGTCTGTCCACCCTGTTCGATCTCAATCAGCTCCGCTACACCAACCATCAGCTCCTGAGCCGGCTCCAACGTCTGCAGGCATCTGACGGAAGCTGGTCCTGGTACAGCGGCATGTCTCCCGGCTATTACACCACCCTGGGCGTGATGGAGAGTCTCATACGCCGCAGGATCCTCACGGGTAGCGACCCTGAGCCGGAGGTAGTGCAGATGATGCGTAGCGGGTGGAACTATCTGCACAGGGAGGTACTGATGCAGTTTCAGCGTTCTCTGGGAGAAGACGGCACACTTTCTGCCGCCATTTTCTCTTCTTCTACCATGCACTATCTCTACCTGGTGGCTCTTTCTGGTGAGGCGGTTCCGGCTGCCAGCCGGGAGGCTCACGATAAGATGCTGGATCTGCTTCCGCAGCAGATCACCCGCCTGGATGTGACAGACAAGGCCCGCGCGGCCATAGCCCTGCAGGCAGCCGGTCGCGCGGAGCAGGCACTGGATTTTACCCGTTCGCTCAGCGAATACCTGGTACATACGGACAATCGCGGTGCCTATTTCGCTTTCAACGAGTCCCGTGCCTCCTGGTGGGGACAGCCGATACCGGCACATGTCATCACCCTGGAGGCCATCGACCGTGTGGCGGGTGATACCGCTCTGGTAGAGGAAATGAAGATCTGGTTGCTCGGGCAGAAGCAGACCCGGCAGTGGCGCACTCCGGTGGCTACGGTCAATGCCGTATACGCTTTGCTCTATCACGGTAGCAATCCGCTGGACAACCAGGGGGATGTGCGTATCACCCTGGGTAGCCATACCCTGCGTACTGTGCCCGAGGGGGGACGTCCGGCTCTGCCTGTAGCCTATATTCAGGAGACGTTTACCGATCCTGCGGACATGGCCGGTATGAAAAAGGCGGTGGTCGAAAAGCGCGATCCGGGGTTTGCCTGGGGTGCTGTCTACGCGCAGTATCAGGAGGATATCAGCAAGATCAATCGTCACGGTAAGGAACTTCAGGTAGAAAAACATCTCTATGTCGAAACATACGAGGGTAGGGAACGCAAACTCATCGCCCTGACAGAGCAGACACCTTTGCGGGTGGGCGACCGTGTGGTATGCCGGCTGATCCTGCGTGTAGACCGGCCGATGGACTTTGTGCAGCTGACCGATCAGCGGGCTGCCTGCTTCGAGCCTACGGACAACCTCTCCGGATACCGCAGAGGCAACAACGTCTCTTACTTTGTTTCTGTACGCGATGCTTCTACCCGTTTCTTTTTCGATACATTGGGGCAGGGGGTGTATACGATCGAGCATACCTATCTGGTGAATCGGGCAGGTAGTTACGAAAGCGGACTGGCCACCCTGCAAAGTGCCTATGCGCCGGAGTATGCGGCGCATGACAAATCGAGGAGATTTACGATTTACTGATTTACGATTTACGATTGAAGTTACTTTTCCTTCTATTGGACAGTTTTTTTAGACAGAAGAACAAAAGAACATATAAGAGTTATAAGTTTTGAGTTTTAAGTTATAAGTTGTGACGTACTACTCATCATTCACTATTTGTAGATAGATGTTATTCTATAGATTTTATCTTTCTTCTTATATTCTTTTGTTCTTCTGTCTGATGAAAAAAGAAAAGGAATAGGTATAGCACACGGATCTACACAGGAAAGGAGTTGTAATTTCAATCGTACATCGTAATTAGCTTCGCTGACCGTTGGTTCAGTAAATCGTAAATCCGTTTGTTTTTCTCCGGTGGAAGGGTAAAATGAATATTTTTTAGATGCGATGAACCTTTGCCCGGTTATTCTTTTTATAAAGAGGACAGCGGTAATGTGAAAATAATCATGTATTTTTGCATCAAATAATCCGATTGTATGTCATGTATCCTCCATATTGAGACATCTACCCATGTCTGCTCCCTGGCTGTGAGCGAGAATGGCCAGAATATTTTTGTGAAGGAGGACCTGGAAGGCCCCTCACACGCTGTTTCTCTGGGTGTGTTTGCCGATGAAGCACTTGCATTTATAGACAGCCGGGGCATTCCGCTGGACGCGGTGGCTGTGAGTTGCGGCCCCGGTTCATATACGGGACTGCGTATCGGTGTCTCTCTGGCCAAAGGGATTGCCTACGGCAGGGAAGTACCTCTGATAGCAATACCCACGCTGAAACTGTTGTGTGTGCCTGTGTTGCTCTACCGCGAGATGCCGGAAGAGGCGTGGCTGTGTCCCATGATCGATGCCCGCCGGATGGAGGTATATACCGCGCTCTACGACCGGGCACTGGGGGTAAAGAAAGAGGTGTCGGCAGAGATCATCGACGAGAACTCTTTCCTGGATGTACTGGAAGAACGCCCCGTGTGGTTCCTGGGCAACGGTGCCGCCAAATGCCGGGAGAAGATCACCCATCCCAACGCCTTCTTTGTGGAAGACATACATCCGCTGGCTCAGATGATGTCTCCGCTGGCCGAACGGGCCTTCCTGGACAGGGAGTTTGTGGATGTGGCCTACTTCGAACCCTTCTACCTGAAAGAATTTATCGCTTCGCAGCCTAAAAAACTGCTGTAACATACCGCCGGAATACCGGCATACATTTGAAATAACAATTGAAATGGATATGAAATACAATACCCAACAGAAAAGAATGCCGCTTCCGGAGTACGGACGCAGCATTCAGAACATGGTAGACTATGCGCTCACCATACAGGATCGTGCCGAACGTCAGCGATGTGCCAACACGATCATCAATATCATGGGAAATATGTTTCCCCACCTCAGGGATGTGCCCGACTTCAAGCATAAGCTCTGGGATCATCTGGCTATCATGGCAGACTTCCAACTGGATATCAACTATCCATATGAGATCATCCGCAAGGAGAATCTGGTGACCAAGCCCGATATGATACCCTATCCGAGTACCAAGATCCGTTACCGTCATTACGGCCGTACGCTGGAGATACTGATCAGAAAAGCGGTAGAGTTTCCCGAAGGGGACGAGAAAAACAACCTGGTGGCACTCATCTGCAACCACATGAAGAAAGACTACATGGCCTGGAACAAGGACACGGTAGACGACCGCAAGATCGCGGAAGACCTGGAAGAATATTCACGCGGCAAGCTGCACATGACCGATAAGATCGTACGTCTGATGGCCTCCAGACTGGCACAGAACTACCGTCGGGTAAACAATCCCCGCAGCAACCAGCGGAAGAATTACAAATAAGGGGCAGATCCTCTTTCGTAAAGACATTGACACCAACCTCAAAAATCGTATCAACATGGCTTCATTCGTGATCGAAGGCGGACACAGGCTGCAGGGAGAGATCTACCCGCAGGGTGCCAAGAACGAAGTACTGCAGATCATCTGCGCTACCCTGCTCACCTCCGAAGAGGTGATCGTGAAAAACATACCTGATATACTGGATGTGAACAACCTCATCCATCTGCTCCGGGATATGGGCGTAAAGGTGTGCAAACAGGGAATTGACTCTTACAGTTTTCAGGCAGACCGGGTAGATCTGGACTATCTCGAGAGTGAGGAGTTCCTGAAGAGATGTTCGAGCCTGCGCGGATCGGTGATGCTGGTGGGGCCGCTGGTAGCTCGCTTCGGCAAAGCGCTGATCTCGAAGCCCGGAGGGGATAAGATCGGTCGTCGCCGGCTGGATACTCATTTTGTGGGGATACAGAAACTGGGAGCCGACTTCAGGTACGACGATCAACACGAGATCTATGTGATCACCGCCGATAGCCTGAAAGGTACTTATATGCTGCTGGACGAGGCTTCGGTGACGGGTACGGCCAATATCGTGATGGCCTCGGTGCTGGCGGAAGGGACGACGACCATTTACAACGCGGCGTGCGAGCCTTACCTGCAACAGCTCTGCCGGATGCTCAACCGGATGGGAGCACGTATCAGCGGGATCGCCTCCAACCTACTCACCATAGAAGGGGTGAAGGAACTGCGGGGCACGGAACATACGGTACTGCCCGATATGATCGAGGTGGGCAGTTTCATCGGTATGGCTGCCATGACAAAAAGCGAACTGACGATCAAAAATGTATCTTACGACAATCTGGGTATCATTCCGGAGTGTTTCCGTCGTCTGGGAGTGAAATTGGAACAACGGGGAGACGATATCTACATACCGGCACAGGAGAGTTATGAGATCGAATCGTTTATCGACGGATCAAGCATGACCATCTCCGACGCTCCCTGGCCGGGACTCACACCGGACCTGCTGAGTGTGTTGCTGGTAGTGGCCACCCAGGCCAAAGGCAGTGTACTGATCCATCAGAAAATGTTTGAGAGCCGCCTGTTCTTTGTAGACAAACTCATTGATATGGGTGCGCAGGTGATCCTGTGCGATCCGCACCGTGCGGTAGTGATCGGGCACAACCACAACTTCCGGCTTCGCGGAGGCAATATGATCTCCCCGGATATCCGGGCGGGCATCGCGTTGCTGATCGCTGCCATGAGTGCCGAGGGAATCAGCCGCATCCACAACATCGAACAGATAGACCGGGGGTATCAGAATATAGAAGGGCGGCTCAACGCGCTGGGAGCCCGCATCACACGTATATGATCAGGCAGGAAGAGGTATACCAGATAGGGGTGTTCAACAAACCCCACGGGATACATGGCGAACTCTCCATGACCTTTACAGACGATGTATTCGACCGGGTAGACGGAGAATATGTGATCTGCCTGATGGACGGGATCTTAGTACCTTTTTTTATCGAAGAGTATCGCTTCCGGTCCGACTCTACCCTGCTAATGAAACTCGACCGGGTGGATACGGCAGAAGAGGCCCGGCGCTTTACCAACGTAGAGGTGTATTTCCCGAAACAGGAGGTGGAAGAGGTACCTGAAGAAGACCTGACGTGGAGTTTTTTCATCGGATATGTACTGGAAGATCTGCATACCGGAGAGGTGGGAAAGATCACCGATCTGGATACCACTACGCCGAATATACTTTTTGTGGTGGAGACTCCGTCGGGAGAACTTCTGGTACCGGCACATGAGGCGTTGATAGCAGCTGTAGACCGGCAACATACGCGTCTGGTGATGGATCTACCCGAAGGGCTGATCGATCCGGATCTGGCAGTGGAAGAAAGTTAAATAGCCTCAACAAACCCTGTGCGAATGCACCGAATTGTCTATCTTTATCCCCCATTATTCATGTAAAGATGCTGAACAAGAGATACAGAAAGGCTTTCTGGAATAATATAAAGTTTAAATACCGGCTCACCATCACCAACGAGAACACGCTCTCGGAAGTGGTGAGGCTGCATGTGTCCAAGCTCAACGGAATGTCTGTTCTGTTGCTGGTACTTACTATCCTTTTTGCCATTGCTGCCTCTATCATTGCTTTTACTCCTTTGCGCAATTACCTGCCCGGCTATATGAACAGCCGGATACGCTCACAAGTGGTGGAGAACGCGCTGCGGGTGGATTCGCTGCAACAGCTGCTGGAACGACAGAATATGTATATCATGAATATACAGGACATCTTCCGGGGTACGGTGCGTGTGGACACGGTCACTTCCATAGAGGAACTGACTACGGCGCGGGAAGATACACTCATCGAACGTACGGTGCGGGAGGAGGAATTCCGTCACCAGTATGAGGACCGGGAGAGGTACAACCTGACTACGCTCACTACCCAGGGCGCGCCGATAGACGGGCTGAGTTTTTTCCGTCCTACCCGCGGGATGATCTCCGGGCATTTTGACGCGGATATCCGGCATTTCGGTACCGATATTGCAGCCAGTCCCAACGAGAGTGTACTGGCTACCTTAGACGGTACGGTGATTCTGAGTACGTATACGGCAGATACCGGCTATGTGATCGCTATCTAGCACAGTCAGGATTTTGTCTCTTTCTACAAGCACTGCGGTTTTCTGCTTAAGCAGATGGGAGACAAGGTGAGAGCAGGAGAGGCCATTGCGCTGGTAGGCAATACCGGGGCGCTGACCACGGGGCCGCATCTGCATTTTGAACTGTGGCACTGGGGCATTGCCGTGAATCCGGAGAATTACATCCTGTTCTGAAAAGGAAAAAACGTATGGAGCAAAAGAAGAAAAAACAGATAGCGATATTAGGTTCCACGGGATCGATCGGAACCCAGGCGCTGGAGGTGATCAGGCGGAATCCGGACTTGTATGAGGTGTATCTGCTCACTGCCTGCAACCGGGTGGAAGCGTTGATCGCCCAGGCCCGCAGATTCCAGCCGGAGGCGGTGGTGATTGCCAACGAGGCTCACTATCCCAGGCTGAGAGACGCGCTGGAAGACCTGCCTGTCAAGGTCTATGCCGGGGAGGAAGCACTCTGCCAGGTGGTGGAGTCGCAACCGATCGACCTGGTGCTGACGGCCATGGTGGGATATTCCGGTCTGAAGCCGACGATCCATGCCATACGTGCCGGAAAGCCTATCGCGCTGGCCAATAAGGAGACGCTGGTGGTGGCCGGCGAACTGATCAATGAACTCACGCAGCAATACCGCGTACCGGTACTGCCGGTAGATTCGGAACACTCGGCGGTGTTCCAGTGTCTGGTCGGAGAGGTCGGGAACGCGGTAGAGAAGGTGATCCTCACGGCATCGGGCGGACCTTTTCGCAACTGTACGCGGGAGGAACTGCAAACGGTGACGCCTCAGCAGGCACTGTGCCATCCGAAATGGAACATGGGTGATAAGATCACGATAGACTCCGCTACGTTTATGAACAAAGGGTTTGAAGTGATCGAGGCGAAATGGCTCTTCGGACTGCGGCCGGACCAGATAGAGGTGGTGGTGCATCCGCAAGCCATGATCCATTCGATGGTGCAGTTTGAAGACGGATCGCTGAAGGCACAACTGGGTATGCCCGACATGCGCATGCCGATACAATATGCCTTCTCGTACCCCGACCGGGTGGCGGCAACCTATGACAGGATCGACTTTACGCAGTGTACTTCACTGACCTTTGAACAGCCCGATACAACACGTTTCCGCAACCTGGCACTGGCCTACGACGCCATGAACCGGGGAGGCAATGTACCTTGTGTATTGAACGCTGCCAACGAAGTGGTAGTAGCTGCTTTTCTGAAAGACCGGATCGGCTTTCTGGCTATGAGCGATGTGGTAGAGAAAACCATGGAGCGCGTAGACTATATCCAGGCCCCCCGCTACGAGGATTATGTGGCTACGGACGAGGTAGCCCGCCGGATAGCGGAAGAACTGGTAGTTGCTTTGTAAAGAGACAGAACATAGAAAGAATATAAATTATAATAAACAGAACTGATAAATGGAGACATTTCTGATTCGTGCCCTTCAGCTGATCATGAGCCTTTCGTTGCTGGTGATCATCCACGAAGGAGGGCATTTCCTTTTTGCCCGCCTCTTTAAAGTACGGGTAGAGAAGTTTTGCCTGTTTTTTGATCCCTGGTTTACCCTGTTCAAATTCAAGCCTAAAAAAAGTGATACCGAATATGCAGTAGGCTGGTTGCCGCTGGGAGGATATGTGAAGATCTCCGGGATGATCGATGAGTCGATGGATACCGAGCAGATGAAACAGCCGGCACAGCCCTGGGAATTTCGTTCGAAGCCGGCGTGGCAACGCCTGCTGATCATGGTCGGTGGAGTGTTTTTCAACTTTCTATTGGCACTTTTTATCTATTCGATGATCCTGTTTGCCTGGGGCGATTCGTATATCCCGCTGCGGGAAGTGTCTCTGGGAATGACTTTCAATGAGACAGCCAGAGAGATCGGTTTCCGTGACGGGGATATCCTGCTGGCGGCAGATGGAGATCCGCTGCTCCGTTACGACTCGGAGATGTTGAGCAAGGTGGTCGACGCGCGTGTGGTAACGGTGCTGCGCAACGGGACGGAGGCATCGGTGTATATTTCGGACGATATGATGCAACGGCTGATGGTGGATAGTGTGCGCTTTGCCGATTTCCGGATGCCTTTTGTCCTGGACAGTATTATGCCCGGATCGCCGGCGCAACAGGCGGGTTTGCTGCCGGGAGACCGTATTGTGGCTTTGGAGGGAAAGACTGTGGATTATATGGAATTCACGGAGGCCATGGATCTGCGCAGAGCGCAGGCGGCTACCTGGGACAACGATAGTGTGGATCTGCACCGGATCGCGCTTACTTACGAGCGGGAAGGGGTGTCTCACCACCTGGAACTCACTACGGACTCGCTCTTTATGATGGGTGTACGCCCGGTGACTTCCCGAACCCAACTCTATCCGGTAGTGTATCAGAAGTATACTTTCTTCTCCTCCTTTCCGGCAGGAGCGGTACTGGGGGTAAAGACCCTGAAAGGATATGTAGGAAGCATGAAGTATCTCTTCTCCAAAGAGGGAGCCAAGCAGTTGGGTGGTTTCGGTACCATCGGAAGCATTTTCCCGGCAACGTGGAACTGGTATCAGTTCTGGTCTATGACTGCTTTCCTCTCGATCATCCTGGCTTTTATGAATATCCTGCCTATTCCGGCGCTGGACGGAGGACACGTACTCTTCCTGTTCTACGAGATCATTGCCCGCCGGAAACCCAGCGATAAGTTTATGGAATATGCCCAGATGACGGGAATGATCCTGCTCTTCGGATTGCTGATCTGGGCCAACTTCAATGATGTATTGAGGTTCTTCTTCTGACAGAAAGAGATCCCGGTCGGATATAAAAAAGGGAATTTCTGAGAATTCCCGGAAATGAAAGATCCCCCCGCTACCTTACTGTAGCGGGGGGGTCTTTCATTTCCGGTGCACTGTATCTTTCGTAGTACCGGATTTTCTCTCTGTCGTTTACTTATAAAGGAGCAGCTTGGACTTTTCCTTCTTTCAGGCGAAGGATCCGTTGGTTGCTGCTTCCCCGGAAGCTGAGATGGGGGGAGTAGAGGCTCTGATCGAAGCGACCGTCTACCAATACATCGATGCAGGCAAGCGCCCGGACGCAGACCGGGTCTTTACAAAGTTCTTCGTATGTATATCCGGTATAGCACCAGATATTCATGCCGGTTTCCTGCCGGATGTGCCGGAGCAGGTAAAGGAAGTCTTCCGGACAGCAGAACGGGTCTCCTCCGGAAAAAGTAATGCCATCCAGGAGAGGGTTTTCCCGGATCTCTCGGATGATCTGCCGGACGCGTTGCTCCGTGAGTACTTCTCCGGCATGAGGATTCCAGCTTTCCGGATTGTGACACCCTTTGCAGCCGTGTCTGCATCCGGCTAAGTAGATGCCATAGCGGATGCCTTCTCCGTCTACAATCGTCTCCGGATAGGTAGATAGCAGATGCAACATAGATAGGGATCTATGGAATTAGGAGTGCTTTACACGGTCCGACTCTTCCGCGCGCTTGGCCGAGTTCCACGAACTGAGATCTCCTGTCAGATACCCCGTGATCCGGCGCATACGCAGGATATTCTCTCCGCGGCAGACCGGACATTTGTCGTAGATCACTCCTTTGTATCCGCATTGGTTGCAGGTGTCTACCGGATGGTTGATAGATCCGTAGCCGATGCCTTCGTCATGCATCACTTTCACGATCTTGGCAACCGCCCGTACATTTTTCTGGGCCTCTCCGTCCAATTCCACATAGGTTATGTGTCCGCCCCGGGTGATGGCATGGAAAGGAGCCTCTTTGCGGATCTTATCCACAATACCGATGCTCTCTTTGACATCTACATGGAAAGAGTTGACGTAATAATCGCGGTCGGTCACTCCCGGGATCACACCGTATTTGCGTTTGTCCATCCGGGTAAACCTTCCGGATAGTCCTTCGGCCGGAGTCGCCAGCACAGAATAATTGAGCTGGTATTTTTCTTTGTACGCATCGGCCACCTGGTTCAGTTCCTCAACGGCTTCGTAGAGCGTATCCCAGGACTTACTGCTTTTGCCATGTCCCTCTCCGTAGAGAGCCACCATAGCGTTGTGGCCTCCGATAAATCCGATGCCGAGCGTACCACTGCGCAATACATCGCCTACCTCCTGATTCGGTTCCAGGTTGCCTCCCTCTTTCCATACATTGTTACCCATCATAAAAGGGAATTGTCTGGCCAGTGCCGTGCGCTGGTACTGATAACGACTATAGAGCTGTTCGGCCACTAATTCAGCCTTCTCTCTCAATGCTTTCAGGAACAGCTCTCTGGCTTTCTTTTCAGTGGCTTCGGGGCGTTCTCCTTTGGTCAGGCTTTCGGCCCGGATACGGGCTTCTATGGCCAGGCGAGGCATATTGATGGTAGTAAAGGAGAGATTCCCTCTACCCAGGGAGGTCTTTTCACCGGCTACGTTGTCGAATACGCGGGTACGGCATCCCATGGTTGCCAGTTCATAGCGATAACGCTTCGGGTCGTTGGCATCCCATTTTTCATGCACATTGAAAGGGGTATCCAGGAACATAAAATTCGGGAACAAGGCTTTCGCTGTGGTGTGACAGGCTTTCAGCAACAGGTCGAAGTTCGGAGCCTCGAAGGTGACCTCTCCTTTCAGGGCCGCGTCGAAATCGGCCATTGCTTTTTCATAGTCCTTCTCCGAATAGCTGACACCGTCTTTCACTTTGAATATCTGGATCGGGAATACCGGTACTTCACCGCGCGCCCCCAACCCCTGTACGGTAGCTGTCAGCAACTCTTCTATCACCATACGCCCTTCCGGTGAAGTGTCCGTACCGTAGTTGATGGAGCTGAATACCACCTGATTCCCGCCACGGGAGTGCATGGTGTTGAGGTTATGTACAAAACCTTCCATGGCCTGGTGAGTCTCTTTACGGGTCTGATCGAGCGCTTTCCGGAGCAGGCGCGTCAGTGTCTGCTGATCTATGTTCACTTCCATTTCATGAAGCCGGCGGATCAGCAGATCCTTTTCCTCGTTGGACGGACAAATGCCGGAAAGTGTAGTTGTGATCAGCTCTTTGAGTTCGTCGTCTGTCTTGTCTTTCCCGGCCATGGACAGGCAGAAAGAGAGCAGCGTAGCCATATTTTTCAGGAAAGACTTTCTCACTCCCGGAGCCATGAAGAAATCAAAAGCCGGGATCGATTGACCTCCATGCTGCTCGTTCTGATTGGTCTGGAACACAATGGTAGCCAGGGTGGCATAACTCTGTATGCTCTGCGGAGTACGTATGCTGCCATTCTTGGTACGGAAGCCCCGTTCGAACAGATCGTCCAGATCATATTGGATACAGGTAGTGGTCTTGGTCGGATAGTAATCCAGATCGTGAATATGGATATCTCCCAGCTGGTGCGCTTCTGCATATGGCTTGGGGAGAAGATACCGATACGTATAGTCTTTGGTCACTTCCGAGGCAAATGTCATCATTTGTCCGGCAGGAGTATGGCTGCTCATGTTGGCATTACTGAGGTTAACATTGTTCTTGTCGATGGCCACAATGCCGTCCATGATGTGCTTGATTTGTGTTTTTTTATCACGCTCCGTGTTGCGCCATTCGCGGTAGATGATGTACTTCTTGGCAACATCCGGACAGTCTTTCATCAGCTCTTTTTCTACCAGGTCCTGGATCTGCTCCACAGAGATAGAGGTAGACCGGAACTGTCCGATCACCCGCATGGTGATGTCTGCGATCAGGGCTGTCTGATCGGCCATACCGGTGGCCTGAAATGCTTTTGAAATGGCATTCTTGATTTTACCAATAGAGAAATCCTCTTGTTTACCGTCTCGTTTGATAATTGTAATTTCCGCGTAATTCATGACTTTAAATCCCGAAAGTAAAATTAATGAATAATCAGTTGTAGAATAGGGCAGGTTTTCTGACTGATCTCTCCTTCGCGGCTCCTTCCCATAGAACGTACTACAGTGGATTAATGCGCGGATTCACAGAGAATTACAGCAGCGGGAACTGTTGCCGAATTTCACAGCATTCCCTTTTTTCTATTCCCCGGACGGGGAACCGTATTCTTCTGCAAATATAAAGCATATATAAGATAAAAAGGTTCTTTTCTTCTATTTATTTTGGACATTTTTTATACTTGTTTGATTTATAAAGTTTTCCGTTTTGGGAAACTTTTCTTTCGGAAAAAAGAAAAAAGTTATCCAAAAAGAAGAATCTTCAAATGCTATCTATGTGTAAATTAAGAAGATCGTAAAACGGGTGAAAGGTTGTCCGGAGAGAAAGGGAAAACTTCTCTTTTCCGGACTTTTGAGTTGTTGCTGGAAACCTGCTTTCAAAGACACGGATGTGCGAGAGATCAGATGTATGATTTAACTTTTATTGAGTATATGAAAATAGGGAAAACAGGAGCGATCGCATCCGGAAAATGTATATTTATTTATAAATCATTCATCGGGTGTAAAGGTATAATACTTTTACTGCCGGAGGGCTGCGATTTCTGTTTTTTGTAACAATACACTTCTTTTATGTATGAAAAAAGTGTCTGACCGTTCCCAGACGGGTAAAATCCATGTTTTGTGTGAAGTGGTGCATTTTTTCTTTTCCAATGAGTTAAAACAAATAGAGGAAATGCTTCATTTCAAGTTGTAATTCGCGCGTCAAAACCTTAAATTTATGTTGTTTTTCCGGTGTTAAATATATGGGGAAATCCGGAAAAACGGGGAAATCTATTTTATTAATCAACCGATTTACAAAGAACCGTATCATGAAAAAGAAACCATTTGATCAAAAAGACCGCCAGAATGCCGGTGATGGCATGAATCTGGTAAGCATTGCGAAGAGAGAGTATGATGGGGACGAGTCTCACACTACTTTCACACAGGACAGTTATTTTGTAGCTGATTGGTCTGTATCTGTACAGGGCAAAGAGACTATCTCCAATAACACCCTGGATATTCCGAATACCCAGTATTACATTCCGGATTGGTTTGCGATGGATGGGTTCGTCTTTAATAAAGAATGATTTGTGTGTCCTGTAAGTTAATTTAATAATGAATTTGTAGTTTTCTTTTAATCCGGACCTTACTCTGATGTATTGTTTCTTATCTTGGGCTTTTAAAAATGAAGTGAACCAGAAAACCGGCGGTAAACAGATCTGAAGATCCGTTTCCGCCGGTTTTTATAGATGGAGTTGTCTCAAATTTGCAATGGGGCTCCTTCCCTATATAAATAAGGTGGCCTATACTAAGTGTGCGATCCACTCTTCCCGCTCTCCCGGAAGCAGATCGATCACCGGGATCTCTACCATCGTGTAACAACCGGGTTGTTGCCTCATCGAGGCCCGCGCTACACAGATCAGTACCTGTGCCGTCAGCGCAGGATTGTTGATGCGCATGTTGAATTCAAACAACTGGTTCTGTGTCTTTCCGGACACTCCTTTGCGGGTAAGGTTTACACCGTGGCCCATATCCAGCAGAGCATCTACGGAAGGCACCTGGATCACATGTGTCTCGTCGTTGACAAAATAGGCATCCGCTTTGATGGCGGCAGCTACTTTGTCATACGCATATCCCTCTTCCAGTTCGATGTATACCATGCGACGGTGAATGCTTGTACCGGTAGGGATAGTCATAGAAAGTGCTGCTTTGACACCTTCGATAGCCTTTACGGCTACAGTATGTCCCATACTCATTCCGGGGCCGAAATTGGTGTAAGTGATCCCTTTGGGAGCGATGGCTTCGAGCATAGTACGTACTACAGAGTCGCTTCCCGGGTCCCAACCGGCGGAAATAACGGATACGGCGTTGTTTGTTTTGCAACAGCTATCCAGTTCTTTGCGTAGCGCAACGATGCCGCTGTGGATGTCGTAACTGTCTACTGTATTTATACCCAGTGCCAGTGCCTCTTTGGCATAGGCTTCTACGCTGCGGGTAGGAGTACACAGGATAGCCACATCTACTTTTTCAAGATCTTTTATGTCTTTAACAACCGGATAATCGTTGAGCTCAGCAGGTTTGTTCTCTGCCCCTGCGCGGCGTACCACACCGGCTACTTCGAAATCGGGAGCTGCCTGCAGAGCTTCCAGTACATAGCGTCCTATGTTGCTATAGCCGACGATCGCTGCTCTAATCTTTTTCATTCTTTTGTTGATTTGATGAAACACTTTTCTGTTTATTGGCTGCAAAAATAATCTTTTTTACTCTTTTCTACAAGATTCGGGTAGAAAGATGTAAACTGGAATTCATACGCTTCGCAGGCAGAAAGGGTTTGTCCCTTATATCTACTTTTTTATCCTGCCTATAGGCTGGTGGGCATCTGATAGCGGTATGTCGCTTTTACTCTTTAGGCTCACACCGGGTATGATGCCATTCGTAGGTGTCGTCATACATAATGAGAACATCATTTTCTATCCTGTAAGAGATCGAATGTTCTTTAGAACCGTAGAACCAGTTTTTGATATAATAATAGGTCCATATCTTACCTCCTTCGGTGTACCAATAGTCGAAAGAAGAATTTTTCCAGAGCTCACCGTCGTGGTAACTATAGTCCCAACGTGTTGCATCGTTCTGAAAGACGGTATATGTATATTCTTTGGTGTCTGTGTTATAGTATTCCCACCATCCCGGTAATTCCTGGTCACGGGGTTGGGATCTGTAGAAGTCCACTTTGTACGACTCCGGCTCGTGGCAGGATACAAGTAGGGTTGTGGTAAAAAGAAAGAATAAACTGTTTCTAAGTTTGTCTTTAATGGAATACATCGGTGATTGGGGTTTTGGTTATTTATTGTTTATTAGTTTCCGGGTAGAGAATGTAATAAGGCATACATAGATTGGATGGTGAATCCATAGATTGTTGTACTGTTGCTGACAAGGTTGGTGGATTCATAGGTGCTTTGTAAGTTATATTCAGGTTAAATGAATGTAATTGATACATACACTTTTCTGTGTTTTGCTGTGTATGCTCTGTAAAAAACATAGGATATATACTTGTTGAGTATGTAGGAGAGGAGGTACACTTTCACAAACGTGCAGGCGCACCTACTTTCGGAGAAACCTATTGATCTTTTCTCCACAGGCAGAATCCGATACCTACCTGGGTATTTATGTTTCTTCCGGCTGTGGAGACTTTATAGTATATGTGCTCTGTTTCCACTTCATTGACCGTTGTGGTTAGCCTGGCGTATGACTTTTGCAGAGGTTGTTGATAATTGGCATTTACCAACAGATAGGTGTTGCCGGTAAGGTAGTAGTTTACAGAGAAACCAACATCCATGATCATTGTATTTACATGCTGCTTGTAATGAGACGTTTTGATGTTTCCCTGGCTGGTGATCGTCTTCTTTCTGTCTACATTGGGCAGATAGGCGGCATAGCCGAAACCGATGTGCGGATGGAGCCTCCACCGTTGTTGTTCGATCCGGTACAGCCATCCGGCTTCGAAGGAGGGATGCGTGTGATAGTGAATGAGACCAAAAGTCCACTTCATAAACTCCTTCCAGAGTTCTTCCGTGATATGAGGAGGATATTTTTCCGGCGATTTATGTTCGTAAAAATTGAATTGAGTATGTATATACCAACCCATTTTATCAGAAAAAAGATGGGTGATCCTGAATCCCAGAAGAGGGGTTGTGGATTTCTTGGAGCCGAAATACGCGGCGTTAGGGTCGGAACCGCGATGGATCCGATCAAAAGTAGCTCCTGTGGTAAATTCCAGTTGCAATTGTTTCCGGGCAGGAATCAACGGGGAGTTTTTCCTTACAGGCACCTCCTGTCCGTGGAATAAAGCGCAAATGCCCAGAAACAGGGCGATACATAACTTACGTTTCATAATGTATAATTGTTAAATGATTTGTTGTTCTCTATCTGCTGATAGAGAGGGATCTGCAGATCGGAGAATCGGAAAGAGAATGGGTTTGTGTGTGGGCACAAAGTGCCTGAAACAGGGCAGATCTCTGCGTTTGGGCTCCGGAGCAGGTTATTTATCTATATAAATACATTTTTTTGTTTTACTGCATCCGGGCTGTCCGGAAATGAAAACCACAGCGGTTTGGAGGAGAAGCGTTTCTTTTCCAAAAATATCATGTACATTTGTAGTACAAATATTAGTAGTATGATTGAATATATAAAAGGAGACATCGCGGAGATATCTCCGGCTACTGTGGTGATAGATTGCAACGGTCTGGGATATGGGGTACACATCTCTCTGAATACCTATTCCATGATCCAGGGAAAGAAACAGTGCAAACTTTATATCTACGAGGCTATACGCGAAGATGCCTATCTGTTGTATGGGTTTGCCGACAAGGAAGAGAGGGAATTGTTTTTGTTATTGATCTCCGTATCAGGGATAGGAGGCAATACGGCCCGGATGATCCTTTCGGCACTCAGTCCTTCGGAGTTGATACAGGTGATCAGTTCCGAAAATGCTCATATGCTGAAAACGGTGAAAGGGATCGGTCTGAAGACGGCACAGCGCGTAATTGTGGATCTGAAAGATAAGATCCACCGGGTATCTGCCACTGGAGGTGATCTGTTGGCTGATGGTAAGATCTCTGTGTCACAGAATGCCGTGCAGGAAGAGGCTGTCTCTGCCCTGACGATGCTGGGGTTTGCCGCGGCTCCTTCGCAGAAAGTAGTATATGCCATTCTCAAAGAAGAGCCTGACGCACCGGTAGAAAAGGTGATCAAGCTGGCTCTGAAACGTTTGTAAGGACTGGCAGTCAGGAAATTCAGTGATCGGGAAGAAGTTTCTGGTACATAACCAGATCCAGCTTTTTCCCAAATTTCTCAGCAACCTGCCGGATACAGGCACAGCGTTCGTACCCACATTTTTCGAACATACGGATGCTGGGCTCATTGTCTCCTGAGATCAGTGCGACGATGTTGGAAAATCCCATGTCGTATATCACAGGCTCGGTCAGTAGCATTACCTGATAGCCAATGCCTTTTCCGGTGAGATGGGGGCGGAGATAGAGAGTGAACTCGACCGAGATGCGGAAAGCGTCTTTGGGTTTGAAGGGGGCATAATAGCAAAATCCCAGAATTTCTTCATCGGGCGATTGGATCAGGTAGGAATGATACTTCGGATCGCCTACTGGCAGAAAGGTTCTCAACTCTTCCGTACAGATGGGTTGCGTATAATATACTGCCGTACTGTGTAGTATATAGTAATTATAAATGTCTCTGACCGTTTCGAGGTCTTTTTCGCATATGCGGTGCAGTAAGATTTTCATAGGAGGTTGTGTTATATGGCTGTTACAAAAATAATAAAATATAGGTTTCCAACAGTCTGAATATCAGAAAAAGATAGGCTTATGCAAAAGATTTTGCAGATAGAACCGCATCATTCAGTTATAGATATAGAAACCATGGGATCGTATGTCTGAAAAAATTTCTTCTCCGCGGCGGGACAAACAACCTGCTTTGCGCGCTTCTTCCCGGAGTCAGGGAAGAAAACACTCTTCCGGAAAACGTATCGGAAAGTCCCGACCTTCCAAGGCCAACAACCAACTCAACCGTCGGGTGAAGTAGGGCAGATCGCTGTTCAGAAGGATTGCCGTTGGAGGGCTTTTATTCTCTGGTGCTTTCCTCTGCCTTTCTCCGGATACGTTCGTTGATAAACTTCACTTCCAACTCAGCTTCTTCTTTCTCTTTTTTCAGGGTTTCCATGGAAGCAAGCAATTGATGCAATTCATAAATACCTGCCAGGGCTTCCCGGTCTGTAGGTAGCATGTTGGTGCGGAAACTGCGGTCTCCGATGTATTCTATCCGGATATTCTGATCCCGGTTGGCGTAGATAAATTCCATCACACCGCCGTCTTCACCGAGTTTGAAGTCGGCTTTCTCGATCTTCTCATCCAGGTCGGTCGTCTGGTAACTGTCGCGTGCCGGAGGAGTCTGGGCAAACGTATCGTCCGGAGCGCTCACTTTGATGGAGTGATGATGGATGTTCCCTTTGCCGCAATACACGGAGGTCATGCTCATGGCACCCCGTTCGTTGACCTGGAATCTGAGGTAGCAGCGATGCATGTTTTTCTCGAGCACCTGAGTAGGCCAGAGGTAGTTGCCGATCTGCTGGTAGGCTTCGTCTTTCTCCAGGGTATATTTGCCCCGGATCTCTCCGAGGGTCTGCTGTTTCTCTTCCAGTTGCGTGTCCAGGGCTGCTATTCGCTGTCCCAGATCTTTCAGTTTCACCTGCATTTCCAGTTCGTTGCCCGCTTTGCGGGTGTCGAACGCTCTGGGGTAGAGTATCTTGATGCTATCTAACTGACGTAGTGCCTCCCCGAAGTCTTCACGCGCGTAAGCTTCCTGGGCAAGTTTCAGTTTTTCACCTGCCTGTTTCTCTGTTTTATTTCCGCAGGAGCAGAGAAAAATCATACATCCCGTCCATAAAAGTATTCTTTTCATTTGTTATTGTTTTGAAGTGTCTTTGTGGAAAAGACGGTTTCCGGATAGCAAAAATACAAATAATATCACTTTTTTGTACCTTTGCACCCTAAAAGTTAAAAGGAGAGCATGATTGAGCTGACCAAAGAAGAGTGGAAACAACGTTTGAACAACCCTATATTTCATGAGATCTCAGCTACTGCGGATGAACTGGGCTATGAATGCTATGTGGTAGGAGGGTATGTACGTGATATCCTGTTGGAAAGACCCACCAAAGACATAGATGTAGTGGTAGTGGGTAGCGGGATTGAGATCGCGCGTCGTCTGGCACGGCGTCTGGGCAAAGGTGCCCATATTGCCGTGTATAAGAATTTCGGTACCGCGCAGGTCAAATACCGGGAGCATGAAGTAGAGTTTGTAGGTGCCCGTAAGGAGTCGTACCAGCGTGACTCGCGCAAACCGATCGTGGAGGATGGCACGTTGGCAGATGATCAGAACCGGCGCGATTTCACGATCAATGCGTTGGCCGTGTGTCTGAATAAAGAGCGGTTCGGGGAGTTGATCGACCCTTTCGGAGGTGTGGAAGACCTGAAAGAAAAAACGATACGCACCCCTTTGGATCCGGACATTACTTTCAGTGACGATCCGTTGCGGATGATGCGGTGTATCCGTTTTGCTACACAGCTCAATTTCTACATAGATGATGAAACGTTCGCCTCGCTCTGCCGCAACCGGGAGCGTATCGGTATCATCTCCAAAGAGCGTATCAGTGAGGAGTTGAATAAGATCATCCTTTCGCCTGTACCTTCCAAAGGGTTTGTGGATCTAGAACGTTCGGGGCTGCTCGAACTCATCTTTCCCGAACTGGCTGCCCTGCAGGGAGTAGAGACCCGGAATGGCCGGGCACATAAAGATAATTTCTTCCATACGCTGGAAGTGCTTGACAATGTCAGCCGGCATACCTCGGATCTCTGGCTGCGCTGGGCGGCTTTATTACATGATATTGCCAAGCCGGTAACCAAACGCTGGGATCCCCGGATGGGATGGACCTTCCATAACCATAATTTTATCGGGGAGAAAATGGTGAAGGAAATTTTCAGGAAGAAGAAACTTCCCATGAATGAGAAGATGAAGTATGTACAGAAGTTGGTCGGGTTGCATATGCGTCCCATTGTGATCGCGGACGATGTGGTAACTGATTCGGCTGTGCGGCGTCTGCTCTTTGAAGCCGGAGATGATATAGATGACCTGATGATGTTGTGCGAGGCGGATATTACTTCTAAGAATATGGAACGTAAAAAGCGTTTCCTGCAGAATTTCCAGCTGGTACGTCAGAAACTCAGTGATCTGGAAGAGAAAGATCGTGTCCGGAATTTCCAGCCTCCGGTGAGTGGAGAGGAGATCATGCGGGTGTTCGGACTGACACCCTGCCAGGAGGTCGGTAGCCTGAAAAGTGCTATTAAGGATGCTATCCTCGACGGGGTTATTCCTAACGAATACGAGGCGGCCTATCGGTATATGCTGGAGAAAGCGGAGAAAATGGGACTGAAGGTGAAAGAAGATCCTTCTCCGGCCCCTACTTCGGTATAGATCCGGAAGAGAAAAGAGATTCCCGGTCTGCTTTCCCGCTGTACGTATGTATGATGCCAGCCGGTAGAAAAGCTAACTGACAGATGGATAACGAAAAGTACCTTTTTCAACGACATATATGCAGGAACTGCTGCACATCGTTGAAAAAGGTACTGTATGATATATTGGTCCTGTTTTTACAGGAACCACAGAAGAATATCAGTATCCATATCCGTACATGGAGGCCAGCATGCCCATGATGGCTCCTCCGAAAAGCAGTGAAATGACAAAGGCGATAGCCATAAGGATCAGTGCTGCTTTTGCGAAGTTGGCTTTGGTGACAGTCGTATTGTGACTGAATGCCCAGACGCATAGCATGATCAGGTTGAGCAGGGGGATACTGGTGATGATCAATACAAGGAGCCAGTCTGTAACGGACATGACACGTGTATCGGCGGCTACATAGCCGGGTGATGAATAATTTTCCATATCGTTGAACTTTTGTGGAGTAACAATTTCTGCGGGGGAAGTGTTCAGCTTTACCTCTTGCCGTGCGTGTCGGGTAGGAAGGAAAGTGAGGTTGTCTCCACATAGATGAATGAGACATGAGGCTGCTTTTTGCCTGTGGGTTGGCAAGGTTTTGCCTGTGCGTTGGCAACACCTTGCCTGTGCGTTGGCAATATCTTGCCAAAGGTGTGGCAAAACTTTGCCAGGCGGTGAAAAAGAGTTGGCAAAATACGGGCTGTTTAAGGATATCCCAGACCGTATATGGACTGAATAGAGGGACTTTTTCTGCTGAAACATAGAACAGCAATTACATCCGACAAAAAGGCCCATGAAAAGAAAAACACAGGAAATCCATCCATACACAAAAGCAGGAAAGAAAAAAGGCCATCTCCATCCGATCTGGAGACAGCCTTTGTATGTATATAAGAGAATACGGATCTTTATGCCAGGGAAATGATCTCTTCCGGGCAGTGTGTCAATTTCTCTACTCCCTCTTTCGTTACGGCAAACGAGTTTTCGATACCTACGGCTCCGATCTTTGGCAGTACAATTTTGGGTTCCAGCGCAAATACCATACCGGGTTCCAGTTCCTGTTTGATCCGTGGAGCAAGTACGGGAGCTTCATTGATCTGCAGGCCAATGCCATGTCCTATGAAACGGGCTTGTTGGGAAATTCCCATGAATTTGTCGGCAAACCCGGCCTGGGTCACCAGGTCGATGGCTGCCTGGTAGAGATCTTCGCATACGGCACCGGGCCGGGCCAGTGAGGTGACTTTATCCTGTACTTCCAGACAAACCTGATGGGCGGCGTAGGCCTCTTCAGAGAGTTTACCGATGGAGAAAACACGTGTCATGTCACACATATAACCGTTGAAGTTTCCGCCTATGTCTACCATGACGCTCTCCCCTTCCCGCAACAGCTTTCCGTTTATTCCACCCGGTAGCGAGGGGTCCAATCCTTCTCCTCCCAGAGCAAAGTCGTAGGGAGAGGGTACGGCGGCGTTGTCTCCGCTCAACACACTCCCCATAAAGATCTCCATGCTCTGACCGAATACCCGGAATATGCCCAGACATCCTTCCAGTCTCATCAGCCGTTCGATCTCGATAGAGAGTTCCCGATCGGTCATTCCCGGTCGGTATACGGAAGGGATCTGTTTGTAGGCTCTGGCATGAGCGGCCGCGGCCCGGCGAAACATTTCAATCTCAAGTGCGGTTTTCACGCTTCTGGCCTGTCGGATCAGCGGAGTGCCATTGACAAGGGTTGCGTCCGGGAAAAGGGCAGCGAGGCGGTTGTATTCGGTGTAAGGAAGTTCGTCTCCTTCCAGCATCAGTTTCTGGGGCATAGGCAGTCCGTCTTCCTTCAACAATTCTATGATCTGTGCCGGTTTGCGGATGGGGTGTACAAATTCTCCCTGCATGTTATTGGGACGTTTGACAAAAAGACGCGCCGGTGAATGAAGGGGCAGATACAGATAGCCGCTGTAGATGCATCCGGCAGTATAAAGTAAGTTTACGTTACAAGTGATCAATGCCGCGTCGATACCTTGCTGAGCCATATAGAAACGTATCTTGTCGCGACGGAATTTTAATTCGGATTGAAGCATTTTCGAATAGATTTGAATTAGTGAGGCAAAGTTATGTATTTTGATTGAGAATCCTGTCTGTTTTCTTGCAGTTGTGTTTAATCGTCTGTTTCCTGATGGTTCTTTTGTTTTTTATCCGGTTTTTTGTTTAGTTGTTGTAATAAGATGTAAAGAGGTGGATCTAAGCAGTCTGAAAGAGTCGTATGAAGGGAAGTGTGGATATGATCTATTTATCCGAAAGAAGGGTATTACTTTATTTTGTGAATAAAACAGATACAGTCCAGAGGATAAAAAACGGATAGCATACAGATTTCTTCGTATGCTATCCGAATTGTACTATTTATATGTAAACATATCCGTAAAACGAGTTTCTCTTACCTGGTCTACAGGTTATCGGAGTCGTATACATCCAATGAATGTAAACTGCTACTTATCTTATTTTTTGTGATATAGGAAACAGCACTTATACGATACCCTGCCCCAGCATGGCTTTGGCTACTTTCATAAAACCTGCGATATTTGCTCCCTTGAGGTAATTGATGTATCCGTCCGCTTCTGTTCCGTATGTTACACACTGATCGTGGATCGCGTGCATGATTCCTTTTAATTTCTCGTCTACTTCGGCTGCGCTCCAGCTCAGGTGCATGGCGTTCTGAGACATTTCCAGACCGGAGGTAGCTACTCCTCCCGCATTGGCTGCTTTGCCGGGAACATACATGATCTTGTGTTCCAGGAAAGTGTCAATGGCCTCGGGAGTACATCCCATATTGGAGATCTCGCCCACGCAGATCACGCCGTTCCGGATCAGTTCCATCGCATCTTCTCCATTCAACTCATTCTGGGTAGCACACGGCAGAGCAATATCCGCTTTTACTTCCCACGGACGTTTGCCGGCGATGAAGGTGGCGGAAGGGAACTCATCGGCATAGGGAGCCACCTCATCATTTCCGCTTGCCCGCAGTTCCAGCATGTAGTCGATCTTTTCCCCACAGATCCCTTCCGGATCGTATACATATCCGTCGGGGCCGGAAAGTGTGATTACCTTTGCACCCAGCTCCGTCGCTTTCAGAGCGGCACCCCAGGCCACATTGCCAAACCCTGAGATGGCAACAGTTTTTCCTTTTATATCTATACCTTGTGTTTGCAACATCTGGTTCACGAAATAGAGTCCGCCAAACCCTGTGGCTTCCGGACGGATCAGAGAGCCACCGTACTCCAACCCTTTGCCTGTGAACGTACCGGTGAATTCGCGGGTGAGTTTCTTATACATACCAAACATATATCCCACTTCTCTGCCACTTACCCCAATGTCGCCTGCCGGAACATCCATATCCGGTCCCAGGTGTCGCCAGAGTTCCAGCATAAATGCCTGGCAGAAGCGCATGATCTCATTCGCACTTTTGCCCCGTATGGAGAAGTCCGATCCTCCTTTGCCTCCTCCCATCGGAAGGGTAGTGAGTGCGTTCTTAAAGATCTGTTCAAAAGCCAGGAATTTGAGAATGGAAAGATTGACGGAGGTGTGGAAACGGATGCCTCCTTTGTAAGGACCGATCGCGTTGTTGAATTGTACGCGGTAGCCGAGGTTGGTTTGTACTTCCCCTTTATCATCGACCCAGGTAACACGGAACGTAAAGATCCTGTCCGGCTCTACCAGCCTTTCGATGATCTTTGCTTTCTCGAATTCCGGATGCTGGTTATATACCTCTTCGATAGAGAGCAGTACCTCCTTCACTGCCTGTAGATATTCTTTTTCACCGGGGTGTTTCGCTTCCAGGGAAGTCATCAGTTTATCAATATTCATGGTATATGGTTTATGGGGTTGTTTATGATAAAATGTCAATATGTATAGTGCAAAATTAGAAAATTATATGAGACATCCTAATTTTTTACCGGTAAATTTGTTTAATGAGTGATAAAATGGTAGAATTGGTGATGGGGTGGAAATTGTTTGCTGCATATAAGGACCGGAGGTCACACAGACGAACTTATCAAAAATATGCTAATGTGTCATCTATGACTGACTTATCTATAAGGAAGCCTTGATTTATGGATGGAAATCCGGTAAAGAGATAAAAATGACAAAGCTATCTCAAAAATCTAATAGCTCTTAGAATAAGTTATGGATGGTAACTTACCCATGGAAAGCCTGAAATGGTTTTGATATGCATCCCCCGGTGAAACAGGCGGACCGATGCGACCGGGAGCAATAAAGTATCTTCAAAATCAATTCCGAAGTTGCCTGATATCAGGTTCAACCCACTTCGGAGTTGACTTTATTTGTGGCATTCTACCTACCCCCAGTCGCTTTGTTACGGGCTTTGCCCTTACTTTCGCCTCACTGGGGGAGGTATATTTGACCCCATTCGGTGTCATTACTTGCAGTTTACAACTTGATCAAAGGACGTGGCCATTTTTAAGAGACCCTCCCTTATGTATCCGATATGTCAAAGGATGATATTTCCAGCTACAGGCATGATCTTATCCGGATTGTTTTCAGAATTTAGGTTTCATACCCAGATTGTACATGATGAACGAATAGATATCTGCCTGTTCTTCCAGAACTTTTGCGATAGGCTTTCCTGCCCCGTGTCCTGCTTTGGTCTCGATACGGATCAGTGTCGGGTGGGTGCCGTCGTTGCATTCCTGCAGGGTGGCCGCGAATTTGAAAGAGTGGGCGGGCACTACGCGGTCGTCATGATCGGCTGTAGTCACCAGCGTGGCCGGATACGTTGTTCCCGGTTTCAGCGCATGGATGGGAGAATAACTTCTCAGGTATTCAAACATTTCCGGACTGTCTTCACTGGTCCCGTAGTCACTGGCCCAGTTCCAGCCAATGGTGAATTTGTGATAGCGGAGCATATCCATCACTCCTACCTGTGGAATAGCTACCCCGAACAGTTCGGGACGTTGTGCCATGCAGGCTCCTACCAATAGTCCACCGTTCGATCCTCCTACGATCGCTATTTTTTCCGGTGAAGTATAGTGGTTCGCTATCAGGTATTCCGCCGCGGAAATAAAATCGTCAAACACATTCTGTTTCTGCATTTTGGTTCCTGCCACGTGCCATTCTTCGCCGTATTCACCTCCTCCGCGCAGATTCACCTGTACATAGATACCACCGTTCTCCAGGAAGGGGATGCGGGCGGTAGAGAACCCCGGATTCAGGCTGATGTTGAATCCGCCATATCCATAGAGGTAGACCGGATTCTTTCCGTCTCTTTTCAGTCCTTTTTTATAGGTAAGGAACATCGGGACTTTCGTACCGTCTTTGCTGTCGAAAAAGATCTGTTCGGTAGTGAATGCGTCCGGATTGAATTTCACTTCCGGAGCGCGGAACAGTTCGTAGGTATTGCTGTCTATGTCGTACGTATAGGTTGCTCCCGGGATGGTGAACGAAGTGAACCCGAAGAAACACTCTTTGTCGTCTTTATTGCCACTGAAGCCTACTGAGCCCAGGGAGGGAAGCGGGATCTCCTGAGTGAGATCTCCTTCCAGGCCATAGACATACGCATGGTGCGCAGCATCTTTTTCATAGATGATGAGCAGCTTGTTGGCAATGATGTTGACACTGGAAAGTACAGATCCGTTTTCCGGGATCACCTCTTTCCAGTTTTCCAGTTTGGGCTGATTGATGTCCGCAACCATCACCTTCCCTTTAGGAGCCTGATAGTTGGTATAGAAATAGAGATTGTCTCCCACGGTTTCTATCGGATAGTACTGGTACTCGAAATCAGTTGCCAGTGACACCACCGGAGCATTCGGTTTGCGCAGATCCTTCATATACAACGCGTTTCCGCGGCCCTCACCGGATTCGTAGATAAAGAGAATGCGCTCATCCTCCGTCACACTGGCCGTATAGAACCGTTTCGGATGGTTGGGATTGTGGTAGACCAGGCGGTCTTTGGATTGAGGTTCTCCCGGTTTATGATAAAATATTTTGTGATTCTCGTTCACATTGGAATACTCTTTACCTGCCTCCGGAGCGTCGTAGGCACTGTAGTAGAAGCCATCTCCCTCCCATTGCGCACCGGAGAATTTGGCCCAGAGAATGTGATCGTCCAGCAGTTCGCCCGTCTCCGCGTCCATAACGAATATCTCCCGCCAGTCCGATCCGCTGCGTGAGATAGAATATGCCGCGTATCTGCCATCGTTGGAGAAAGAGAGTCCGCTCAACGCCACAGTACCATCGTCTGAGAGTTGGTTCGGATCCAGGAATACGCGCGCTTCACTGTCCAGTGCGTCCTGTACGTACAGGACACTCTGATTCTGCAATCCGTCGTTGCGATAGAAATAGTATTTTCCGTGCTTCTTGGAAGGTGTACCGATCTTCTCATAATTGGTCAGTTCAGTCAGCCGTTCCAGCAATTGTCCACGGAACGGGATCCTTTCCAGATAAGCATTTGTTACTTCATTCTGTGCTTCTACCCACGCGGCAGTGGCCGCGGACGTGTCGTTCTCGAGCCAGCGATAGGGGTCAGGTACCTCAGTCCCGAAATAGACATCTACCGTATCTACTTTGGCTGTCTCCGGATAAGTGATCTTCTTAGGAGCGTTGCATGCACACATCAGGCATCCTCCTGTCAGTAGTAAAAAAGTTTTTTTCATGCCTCTATTTGTCCTGTTTATTTGTAAGATACAAAAGTAAGAAAAAATCCTCAAAACTCCTCTACTTTCCATAAAAGCGCAGGCCGGTTTGCTTTTCCCGATAAAAAAAACGAATTTTGTCAGACCAAACAGTTTGATTTACGATGTACGGATGTACATGCATCTGATATGCCTTATACATCTAAACGTAGAGGGGAATGAAACCGCATTCTCTGGTGGCACATAGCAGAGGGTAGTATACATAGAAATAAAGTAATGTAATACCAATCGTACATCGTAGATCAGTACATCGTAAATAAACAACCGTATGCTTACCAAACTTAAATTGAACCAACTTTATTTCAAAGATACGCAATTTGCCAATCTGATGCCTCGTCGCATCTTCAATATCCTGCTGATTGCCAATCCGTATGACGCCTTTATGCTGGAAGACGACGGCCGTATCGATGAAAAGATATTCAATGAGTATACTTCTTTGTCTCTGAGATATCCCCCCCGTTTTTCGCAGGTCTCTACCGAAGAGGAGGCGCTCTCTCTGCTGGCAGAGATCTCCTTCGACCTGGTGATCTGTATGCCCGGAACGGGAGATAACGATAGCTTTGATATCGGACGCCGGATCAAAAGTCTCTATGAGCAGATCCCTATCGTGATCCTGACCCCTTTCAGTCACGGGATCTCCCAGCGCATCGCGGATGAAGATCTGAGCGCGTTCGATTATGTATTCTGCTGGTTGGGCAATACAGATCTGCTGGTCTCTATCATCAAACTGATCGAAGACAAGATGAATCTGGAGCACGATGTGGAGGAGGTCGGTGTACAGCTGATCCTCCTGGTTGAAGACGGTATCCGGTTCTACTCTTCCGTACTTCCCAACCTCTACAAGTTCGTACTGAAACAGAGCCAGGAGTTTTCTACGGAAGCGCTGAATGCCCATCAACGTACGCTGCGTATGCGTGGAAGACCCAAGATCGTGTTGGCGCGTACCTATGAGGAAGCTACTGCCATCTATGATAAATACAATAACAACGTATTGGGGGTGATCACTGATGTGCGTTTTCCCAGGGAAGGGGAGAAAGACCCCATGGCCGGGATCAAACTCTGCGCGCGTATCCGTAAAGAAGATCCTTTTGTACCGATCATCATCCAGTCTTCGGAATCGGAGAATGCCGTGTATGCCGCCCGTTATGCCGCCAGTTTTATCGATAAGAACTCCAAGAAGATGGATGTAGACCTGCGGCGGTCTGTCTCCAATAATTTCGGATTCGGTGATTTTGTGTTCCGCAATCCCGATACACAGGAAGAGATTGCGCGCGTGAGGAATCTGAAAGAGTTGCAGAATGTGCTTTTCGCCATTCCTGCCGAATCGTTTCTCTATCACATCAGTCACAACCACATCAGTCGCTGGCTCTACTCCCGCGCCATGTTCCCTATTGCGGAGTTTCTCAAACCCATTACCTGGAACAGCCTGCAGGATGTGGATGCGCACCGGAAGATCATCTTTGAAGCGATCGTAAAATACCGTAAGATGAAGAACCAGGGAGTGGTGGCTATTTTCCGCAGGGAACAGTTTGACCGTTACTCCAACTTTGCCCGCATCGGAGATGGATCCCTGGGAGGGAAGGGGCGCGGACTGGCCTTCATCGATAATATGGTGAAACGCCATCCGGAGTTTGAAGAGTTTGAGAATGCCCGTGTAGCGATCCCTAAAACGGTGGTGCTCTGTACGGATATCTTCGACGAGTTTATGGAGACGAACAACCTGTATCAGATCGCTCTTTCGGATATGGACGACGAAGCTATCCTGAAATATTTCCTGAAAGCGAAACTGCCCGACCGGCTGGTAGAGGATTTCTTTACCTTCTTCGATGTCGTGAAGTCACCCATTGCCATTCGTTCGTCGAGCCTGCTGGAGGATTCGCATTATCAACCTTTCGCGGGGATATACAATACCTATATGATCCCTTTCCTGGACGATAAATACGAGATGCTGCGGATGCTCTCGGATGCGATCAAGGGGGTGTACGCTTCTGTCTATTTCCGGGACAGCAAAGCCTATATGCAGGCTACCTCCAACGTGATTGACCGGGAGAAGATGGCGGTGATCCTGCAGGAAGTGGTTGGCAATCCGTATGGAGATCGTTACTATCCTTCGATGTCCGGAGTAGCCCGGTCGCTCAATTATTATCCGCTGGGAGACGAAAAGGCAGAGGAAGGGACCGTGAATCTGGCGCTGGGACTGGGAAAATACATTGTAGACGGAGGGATGACCCTGAGGTTCTCTCCGTATCATCCCCACCAGGTATTGCAGACCAGCGAAATGGAGATCGCTCTCAAAGAGACGCAGACCCGATTCTACGCGCTGGATCTGAAAAACGCAGGACATGAATTCTCCATAGACGATGGATTCAATTTATTGAAACTGCATGTCAAAGAGGCAGAACAGGATGGTTCGCTGCAATACATTGCCTCTACATACGATCCGTATGATCAGATCATCCGGGACGGACTCTATCCGGGAGGGCGCAAAGTGATTACCTTTGCCAATATCCTGCAGCACGATGTATTTCCGTTGGCACGCATCCTGCAGTTGGTATTGAAATACAGCGAACAGGAGATGCGCCGGCCGGTAGAGATCGAGTTTGCTGCTACCCTGAGCCGGGACCACGACAAAACAGGTACATTCTATCTGTTGCAGATACGCCCCATTGTAGACAGCAAAGAGATGCTGGATGAAGATCTGACGTTGATCCCGGACGAGGCGGTCATACTCCGTTCGGACAGTTCTCTGGGACACGGGATCATGGACGATATCTATGATGTCGTGTATGTGAAGACCGATGGCTACAGTGCCTCCAACAATCAGAAGATTGCCTGGGAGATCGAGAAGATCAATCGTCGTTTCCTGGACGCAGGTAGGAAGTATGTGCTGGTGGGTCCCGGACGGTGGGGGAGCAGCGATCCCTGGTTGGGGATACCCGTCAAGTGGCCTCACATCTCCGGAGCGCGGGTCATCGTGGAGGCCGGGCTCACCAACTACCGGGTAGATCCCAGCCAGGGAACACACTTTTTCCAGAACCTGACCTCTTTTGGCGTAGGCTATTTCACGATCAACGCGTTTATGCAGGATGGGGTGTATGATCAGGCGTTCCTGGATGCGCAGCCGGCGGTAGAGGAAACGGAGTTTTTGCGTCATGTCTCTTTTGAGTCTCCCCTTGTCGTAAAGATGGATGGAAAGAAAAAATCAGGTGTGGTATTGAAACCATGAACTGAGAAAAAGAAAAAACTTGGATCGGTAAAGTAAAAATAATTTTACCGATCCTGTGCTGTGAGATCAGCGTCGGATGCGAGGAGCCGGTTAGTTACAGAGGTAGTAATCAGCAAATCACTTTCATTGAAAACCCATTCGGAAAATGTTCAGCATGTGTACCCCGTTTTTAACCTAAAAAAATGAAAATGATTTCTTCCGATCTTTTTTTCTGTTTATAATTAATAAAAATGTTATCTTTGCCGTAATTTTTCTTTATTTGGGTTTAAAAAGATATATCAATTTTCATTAAAAATCTATTATTTGATGAATAGAAAAATAGGATTAGGTCTACTGATCATTGGGATTGGTTGGCTGTCTTCATGTGTACAGGACGATCACGGCTCTACAACGGGGAAAATGCAGTTGAGAGTGAAAGCAAACACAGAAGTGAAAAGCATGCAGACCCGTTCGGGTGCAGCAGATCTTGACCTGGATGTTTCAGAGTTTGACATAACTATTTTGAAAGGTAAAGAAGGGGTAGGCTATTGGGAAAGCCTGAAGCAGTTCCCCAATGAATATGCAATTGCCTCAGGAAGCTATACGCTCAAAGCATCGTATGGAGATCTGAATGAAGAAGGTTTTGATGTGCCTTATTTGGAAGGGACAAAAGATTTCACTGTCACCAAAGACCAGACCACTCAGGTAGAAGTGGTTTGTTCGCTGGCCAATGTGAAAATTACTGTAGAGTATACAGATGCTTACAAAGAATATTTCAGTGAATATTCGACCATCGTAGAGTCTGTCAGCGGGACAAAGATCGAATTTGCCGGAGATGAGGAAAGAGCTGCTTACCTGAGGCCCGGTGATTTTATCGTATATGCCAGGGTGAAGCGCGAAGGTGGTGAGTTTACCACGATCGAAGCGGCTGTGGTGGAAGATGCCAAAGGCCGCGAACACTATATTTTAAAATTGAACGTGAATCTGGGAAGTACTTCGTTGCAGTTGTCTTTCGACGATGCCACAGAGCGTGTACCTGTGGAAATAGATATTTCGGATGAAGCGCTGAGTGCTCCGGCACCTTATTTTGTAACTACCGGTTTTGAATCCGGAGAGACACAGACCCTTGTTGAGGGAGGATATGTGGCAGGTGGAAAGGCATCCGTACTGCTTCAGGCACTTGCCGGTATATCCAAGATACACCTGACCACCCAGTCGGAGGTGCTGAAAGAGAGGGGCTGGCCGGAGGAGATCGAACTCATCCATGCTTCCGCTACAGAACTGGACTTGTTGAAATCTCTGGGCTTACAACTGCGGGGAGTAGAGAAAAATGTAGAAAAGATGGCTGTGATCGATTTCACAGAAGTTCTCACTCGTCTGTTGGTGACACAGGACAATACCCCTGCGGTTTTCACCTTACAGGCAACGGATAAGTTGTCCAGAGAAAGTAAATCTGAAGTGATACTGAAAGTCGTGTGTACTTCCAACCAGCTGGAACTCATTTCTACGGAAACCGTGGCTCTGGGCAGTCAGAAAGTGGGAGTATCTCTGGTTCTCGACGGTGATCCTTCCCTGCTGCAATTCCAGTATCTGTCCTATGGAATGTGGACAGAGGCTACTTCTGTGTCTGTGATCTCCTCAGACGGGCTGAACCATCAGGTAGAGATTACTCTTCCTTCTCCTGTATTTGGTGAAATAGATCTTCGTGCTCTTTACAGAAGCAAAGTTTCCAATGAGATCTCAGCTCAGACAGGAGATCCTCAGTTTGAAGTAAAAGCACTGGCTGCGGGAGATGTCTGGGCAGGTAAAGCTATATTGACCATTGTAGGAGAGAATGACGCGGTGACCGCCTATCTCCGTGACGAGAATGTGGTGGTGGAGTATTGTGATCCGGAAGACGAAGGCAACTGGATCACACCCAATCAATGGAGAGACGGAGATGTGATCACCATTTCTTTGCCTTTGGATGCGGATAAAGAAAATACCTACCTGGTGAGAGCCGGATACGAGAAGAGTGGTCACTATATATATACTTCTTCTACCCATGCGATCACAACCGAACAGGCCCGGCAGATACCTAATTCCGACCTGGAAGAGTGGTCCGGAAATACTTCTGTCACTTCCAACTGGACCCGCTGGTACCTGAATGCGGAGGAAGATGAGACGATTCCCGGATGGTGCTCGCTCAATGCGATTACCTCTCAGGGTAGAAAAACAAACGCGTATCAGTCCAATTCGGGAACCCGGAGAACTTCTTCTGAGTTCGGGACTTATGCGGCGGAACTTGTGACCATCGGCTGAGGCAATAACAACTCGTTGCCATTTTTGGGGGCTGGAGGCAATCTGGAAAATATCACTGCCGCGGAGCTTTTCCTGGGTACTATGGGCGCGGACAACCAGCCCCGGTATGGATATGAATTTACTTCCCGGCCTGCTGCCCTGTCGTTTTATTACAAGTACCAGGGCGTGGGGAGTCAGAAATTCAGTGTGGATATCAAGGTCATGAGTGGTAATATCGTTATCGGAGAACAGTTCCTGGAAGAGGGCTCCAACAGTGAGTATGAGCGGAAAACCATAGAGATCGTCTACCACGAACAGTATGCTGCTCTGAAAGCGACTCATCTTTCTATTGTATTCTCTTCCGGTCTCAATTCTCTGGATCAGATGGATATGCCCAGTAGCGGGTTGAGTGGGAACGCCAGGAAAGAGTTCACCGGAAACAAACTTTATGTAGACGATATCAAACTTGAATATTAAAAGGAAGAACTGTATGAAAAAGTCCATATATATACTTTTTGCTTTTTGCGCTGTCCTGTTGACTTTCGTAGCATGCGACCGTGAAAACTTTGGCGGAAAAGAGCAACCCGGAGAAGAGGCGGCGGAAGGTACTGTCAGTCTGACTTCTCTGAAACTGGCGGTGGATGTAGCTGTAAATCCGGTGAGCCGCGCTGCTTCCAATGTGAATACAGACAACTATACGATCATTATCTATGATGTAGACAACGACAACAAACAACTGGTGTCCTGGAAGTACAGCGAGATGCCGGAAGTATACTCCATGAAAGTAGGGAACTATAGCGTAGCCGCCTATTCACACGAAGAATTGCCTGCCGAGTTCGAAAATCCGTTCTATTTCGGGAAACAGGACTTTGTGATCCGGGAAGATGAGGTCACAGAGATCACTGATCTGGAATGTTACCTGCAAAGCATCATGGTGACGGTAGAATATGACGAAGCACTCACTGCCCTGTTGGGCAATGATGTAGTTACTACCGTGAGCATTGGCAGCGCTTCCCTGAAATACGAGAATATAGATACCCGTGCCGGATATTTTAAAGCAGTGAATGCGTCTAATCTGTTGGAAGCGACATTCCATGGTACGGTAGATGGTGAAAAACTGACGCTGAACAGAGGATTTGCCGATGCGAAAGCCGGTCAGCACCGCATCATCCGGTATTCGTTGGTGACCACCGGACCCGGTGACGGCGACGACGATGGATCTGCCGGTATTTCCATCACCATAGACGTGGAATGTGAGGTCATAGAAAAAGACATCACCATTGATCCGGGAGAAGAACCAACCATTACAGATCCGGGCGATGAAAACGGTGGTGATCCGGACCCGGGGCCAGGTCCCGGACCGGAAGACAGTGAGATCTCCATTGTAGGGGATGGATTTGATATCAATCAGACGATCGTTATTCCCGCGGATGCCAGCATATCAAACCCTTATCCGGTACTGGTGAAGATCGCAGCAGAGGCAGGTATCAAACACCTGCATGTGGAGATCGGAAGTTCGGACGACGAGTTTATCGAAGTGCTTACGGAGTTCCTGCCCACGAAATTTGATCTGGCCTATCCGGGCGAAAATGAAGAAGGCCTTGCCGGTCTGGGACTTCCGTATGGTGCGCAGGTAATAGACGCGGTGAATGTGGATTTTGATATTACCGGTTTCACAGGACTGTTGAATATATATTCGGGAACTCATACCTTTAAGATCACTGTAGTAGACAATACCGATAACCAGGAGTCTCAACTGCTCACCTTATTTACTTATTAAACTGAAGCAAACAAGATGAAGAAATATATATTTAACCTATCATTTTTCTCTTTGTGTCTGTTCACGCTTCTCTGGTCATGCGATCGAAAAGAACTCTATACAGAGGGTGAAGGAACGGTTCGCCTGAACGTGGATATCGAAAATACCATAGATGTGGTTGCTACCCGTGCGTTGAATGCGGAAGACGAGGCCCGTCTGAAAGAAGAATGTGAGATCCGACTGTATAGTCAGAACGGACTGATACAATACTACAAAGGGGTAGATGAGATCCCTGAAGAGATCACGCTGCGTGGGGGAGACTATCGGGTGAAAATAACAGCAGGTGACTCTGTAGATGTCTCCTATCATGAGGTTTTTTACAAAAAAGAAAAAAACTTTACTGTAGTAGCCGGAGAACATACTCCGCTGGAAGTAGTAGGCCGGATCGTCAATACAGTAGTGGGCGTAGAGTTTGACGATGCGTCCCTGCAAACGGTTTTCAGTGAATACACCGTAACCATCTCTTCGGTAAAAGGTGAGTTGAGCTTTGTTCCGGAGGGAGAGCATGCCCTGGGATACTTTATAGTACCGGAAGACAACGCTATATTGGAATATACATTTGAGGGTACCGCGTTGAGTGGAGCCACTTATACCCGATCGGACCAGATGGAAGTAAAAGGCTCTACCCTGTACGAATTCCAGTTCTCCTATACAGACCAGGGAACAGCAAGTGGAGGAGCAGACCTGAAAGTAAAGGTGATCACCACTCCTTTGGAAGAGATCACAGACGAAGTGGAGATCTATCAGCGTCCTTTCTTTTACGGAATATTTGAAGAAGCCATGCCTTACTACCTGGATGTGGCGGAAGCGAGAGACCTGGAAGTGGGCATTGCTACCAGTTCTTCTCTGAAACGTGTGATCCTGAGTTGTGAGCGTTTTGCGGAGTGGGCCTTACCTGCCTATATGGATGTGATGAGCCTGAAAGATAGCGAACGTGAAGGTCTGGCAGAGAAAGGGCTTACTTATAGATTGAAAGAGGCGAACGGTAAGTCGGATATGCGGCTTATCTTCGGGGCTGCGCTCGTCGGGAAATTTACAGCCGAAAACGGATGGGTAACCATTACGGTCTCTGCTACGGACGAGAATGGCAAAAACCGAACAGAGGATCTCATCCTTACCGTTGGGGGAAGCAATGTGGTGGCCGACCAGGTGCTTCCTCAGGAAGTGTTTGCCAACAGGGCTACACTGCGCGGACAGATCGTGAATACCCCTGAGGAAAGAGTTTATTTCCGGTATCGCAAAAGCGGTGACCCGCAGTGGATGGAAGCTGAGGTAGAGATCAACGGTACAAGTTTCCTGGCACAACTGACTGGTTTGTCTCCTGTTACAACTTACGAATATCAGGTGGCGGAAGGTGAGAGTGTCTATGCCATCTATACCTTCACTACCGAGGGGGCTCAATTGCCCAATAATAGTTTTGAGAGATGGTCCGGATCTACTCCTTTATTGGTACATGCGGCAGATGAAGACAGGTTCTGGGATACAGGCAATCAGGGAGCTGCTACTGTGGGAGGGAATGTGACGGTATACGATGAAACTATCTTCGCAAGCGGCAACCGCTCGATCAAGATGCAGTCTCAGTTTGTCGGAGTAGGTATTTTCGGAAAATTTGCCGCAGGGAATGTCTTTGCCGGAAAGTATCTGAAAACGGATGGTATGGACGGGGTTTTAGGATTTGGACGCGAGTTCAGCGACCGGCCGGTAAAGATGCGTGGGTATATCAAATATAACTGCGGTATCGTGGATTATGCAAGCAGTACAGAGTATCATGAACTGACAAAAGGAGATCCGGATCAGGGATCTGTATACATTGCTGTGGGAGACTGGGAAGGTGAGGAGTATAATGGAGAGACCTTCCCCTATATCATAAAAACCAAAGAATCTGAACGTCAGCTATTCGATGCGGATGTAGAAGGTACCATTGCTTATGGCGAAAAGACCTTATATGAGTCTACCACCGGCGAAGGGATGATCCCTTTTGAGATCGAGCTGGACTACCGTACCTGGGACCGGAAGCCTACAGCTATTGTGATTGTGGCATCTGCAAGTAAATACGGTGACTATTTCACCGGTAGCTCGGAGAGCTGTATGTGGCTGGATGATCTGGAACTGGTTTACGAATGATGTGTTGAATAAGAAAGTGAAGAAAATACTTACTATCGTTTTACTCCTGCTGTCGGGCATCCTGTATGTCCCGGCCCAGGAGTTTAAACGTGATATCGAATTAAATACCTTTGTACCCAAAGGACAATGGATCGTGGGTAGTTCGGTTTCCTATTCGGAACATACGGAGAAAAACTACCAGTTTCTTGTACTGGACGGATTCAACTCGGACGGGTATACCTTCAAAGTCAGTCCGATGCTTTTGTATGCGTTTAAGGACAACCTGGCTCTGGGAGGGCGATTTAACTACGGTCGTACACTTTTCAAAATGGATGGGGTGACCATTACGCTGGATGAAGACAACGACTTTGATATAGACAATCTCTATACACTCAAACATTCTTATTCGGGCATGGCTGTGTTGCGTAATTATATCAATCTGGGAGGTAGTCAGCGGTTTGGTCTGTACAACGATGTACAGTTGCAGATGGGAGGCAGTCAGTCTAAAATGGTCAGTGGCAATGGTGAGTCTGTTACCGGTACGTATGCTACTTCCACGGATCTGAAGATAGGAGTAGCACCGGGCATGGTAGCTTTTATCAATAACTATACGGCGGTAGAGGTGAGTGTGGGGGTCCTGGGATTCAATTTCAGTAAGACACGTCAGACCACGGATCAGGTATATATCGGAGAACGTACGATGAACTCCGCGAATTTCAGGATTAATATATTCTCTATAGCATTAGGGATCGCATTCTATCTGTAACAAATGGCTGGAAGATATATAATACTTAGTATGATCGGGCTGCTGATGACCCTGCATGCTCCGGCTCAGGTGATCGCGGATACGTTGCGCAATGTGGCCGGCAGGGATTCGGTGATCCGTGAGATGGTCGTTATCCGGGACACTATCTTTTTGTGGTTGGATGAAGAACTGCAGGAAGAGGTCCATCCTTCGGATGTGATCTATACCAAAGGAATAGGGCGTCACAACCGCGGCATCATGAACTACCGGTTCATCCCCCAGGGCAAATGGATCGGAGGGCTCACGGCTTCTTACATTGATTTTGACAGTGACGACAGTCGCCTGCTATTTTCCCTGATCGAGGGTTTCGACTGTCATCTGCGCATGATGTCTATCAATCCTTTTATCGGGTATGCCGTAAAGGACAACCTGGTGATCGGAGCCAAGATGGGATACAGCCATACGGTGGGACAACTGGATAATATCTCTATAGAGATCGATGATATAGATGTCTCTCTGCGGGATATGCGTTATACGGAAGATCTGTATTCTTTCGCCCTTTTCTATCGTTCCTATGTCGGAGTAGACAAGAGCAGACGGTTCGGACTGTTCAATGAGACCACGCTGGCTTACAATACAGGGACATCCCGTTTTTCCCGTGAATTTGACGCGGAGCACAAGATCACCGACACCACCATACACGAAGGCCATCTGGGCATCAATCCCGGAGTGACGGTTTTTATCATGCAGAACGTCAGCGCGGAGTTGTCTTTCGGGGTCGCCGGTTTTAAGGTACGGTATGAAAAACAGCGCAACAACCTGGGCGAGAGTGGTTCCAGACACAAGAGCGGAGCAGACTTCAAGATCAATCTGTTTAATATAAATATTGGTATCACCGTTTGTTTGTAACAGGATGAAAAGATCACATATATATATTCCGTCGCTTTTACTCGGATGGTTGATGACGATCCTCTGCGGCTGCATCGAGAACGATCTGGGCTATCCTTCCATACCGGTAGAGATCACGAAATTCAGTGTGCGCGGACAGATCGGGAATGCGATCATCAACAATGAGACCCGTACGGTGACGGTGACCGTTGCCGATACCGTATATCTGAAAAGAGTCTACCTCCGGGAGATCGAGATGACGGAAGGGGCTACCGGACCGTTGGAAGCGGGTATGCTTCTGGATCTGAGCGATTCCCGGAAAGTCACTCTGGAGTTGTATCAGGAATATGAATGGACGATAAAGGCTCAGCAGACCATTGAATGTGAATTTAAGATTGCCGGGGATTTTATACAGGTGGGCGAACCGGAATTCTATCCCGGGGAATACTATGCAGTGGCACGTGTGACGGACAAAGTCGCACTGGAGGATCTTACTGTCGAACGGTTGAAACTGGGTCCTACGGGGTCTACCATCAATATGAGCACCGAAGTGCCTCCTATTGACTGGGAGTATCTGGGCAATTACTGCAAAGCGAAAGTAGTGGTCAATTACAGTGACTTTATCGTAATGGAAGAGTGGACTCTCTATATCTTTCAGACCGATGTGACTGTTTCTACTAAGCAGGCCGATGCCTGGGTGAATGTGGCGTGGCTCTACGGAGAAGGATTGGCCGGAGCAGACAATGGTTTTGAGATCCGTGAGGTAACGGAGGAAGAGTGGACTGTGGTAGATGCATCCTATGTTACCCACAGCGGCGGGAACTTTTCAGCCTGTGTGCCGCATCTGAAGGAGAAAACGGGTTATGTGTGCCGTGCCTATTCCAATGGAGAGTACGGAGCAGAGATCTCCTTTACTACCGGAGAAGCGGTGACGCTTCCGGGAGGTACGTTTGACAACTGGCACAAGGCGGGAGATATCTGGTATCCGTATGCTCAGGATGAGACTCCTTTCTGGGACAGTGGTAATAAAGGTGCTACGACGGTAGGAGAGAGCAATACGGTGCCGACAAGTGATATCTGGAGTGGAAAGAACGAAGGACAGGCTGCTTATCTGGAATCTAAGTTTGTAGGGGCGTTGGGATTCGGAAAGTTTGCCGCCGGCAACCTGTTTGTCGGAGAGTTTATTGATACGGATGGTACCAACGGCATCCTGGATTTCGGAAAGCCTTTTACAGCCCGTCCGACCAAACTCAGAGGATACTACAAATACAAGACAGGGGCTATGGATTATGCGTCAGGAGATTTCGCAGACTTCAAAGGACGCCCCGATACATGCCATATCTATGTTGCCGTGGGAGACTGGGACGAACCGGTACGTATACGTACCAAGCCAGCTAACAGAAAATTGTTCGATGTCAATGACCCAAATATCATTGCGTACGCGGAATTGAGCAGTGGTGTGAATGTTCCCGACTATCGGGCATTTGAACTGGTGTTGGATTATCGGGCGACCGACCAGGTACCGACCTATCTGGTGATTGTTTGTACAGCCAGTAAATACGGAGATTATTTTGTCGGAAGTACCTCCAGCGAGTTGTACATAGATGAGTTCTCATTGGAATATGATTATTAAAGGAATTCTCTGTGATCCGTCCGTATGAAGACATTCGTACGGACAGGATCCCAGATCCCATACGTACTTGAACCTGGTTCCATACACCCGGCCTTCGTCGCTAATCAGACTGAGTGTTTCCTGTGTTCCGGAAAGGCTTGTTCACTGAACAGGGCTATTTTCTGAATAGACCTGTGAACCCGGAGAAACAAAAAGGACTACCTGAGCAAACAGGCAGTCCTTTGACTATGACAATTAAAGATATCGGGCTGATTATTACAATATACCTTGCGCCATCATGGCTTTCGCCACCTTCATAAATCCGGCGATATTAGCACCTTTCACGTAGTTGATATATCCGTCTGCTTCCGTACCATATTGTACGCAGGCTTCGTGAATATTCTTCATGATGCTCTTCAGTTTCTCGTCTACCTCTTCTTCGCTCCAGCTCAGTTTGATCGAGTTCTGCGTCATTTCCAGACCCGATACCGATACACCTCCCGCATTGGTGGCTTTTCCCGGAGCATACAGAACTTTGGCATCCTGGAATACTTTGATCGCTTCCGGAGTAGAAGGCATATTCGCTCCTTCCGATACGGCGATCACACCGTTTGCCACCAATGCTTTCGCATCGTCGCCGTTGATCTCGTTCTGAGTAGCCGAAGGCAGGGCGATGTCACCTTTCTCATTCCAGGGACGAGCTCCTTCTACGTATTTGCAGCCATATTTGTCTGCGTATTCACGGATACGACCGCGGTAGAGGTTTTTCAGTTCCATGATGTAGTCCAGTTTCTCACGGTCGATACCTTCCGGATCGTAGATATAACCGTCAGAGTCTGACATGGTTACTACTTTACCACCCAGTTCCAGTACTTTTTCAGTTGTGTATTGAGCTACATTTCCCGAACCCGATACCAGGCATACTTTACCTTGCAGGTCTGTGCCTTTTGTTTTCAGCATTTCCATCAGGAAGTAGATGTTACCGTAACCGGTAGCTTCCGGACGGATCAGAGATCCACCGAACTCACGACCTTTCCCTGTGAGGGTACCTGTGAATTCGTGAGTCAATTTCTTATACATACCAAACATAAAACCTACTTCGCGGCCACCTACACCGATATCACCCGCAGGTACGTCGGTGTCAGGACCAATGTGACGCCACAGTTCCAGCATGAACGATTGTACGAAACGCATCACTTCGGCGTTTGACTTTCCACGCGGAGAGAAGTCTGAACCCCCTTTGCCACCACCCATGGGCAGAGTTGTCAGGGCGTTTTTGAATGTCTGTTCAAAAGCGAGGAATTTCAGGATAGAAAGATTCACCGAAGAGTGAAAACGGATACCTCCTTTGTAAGGGCCGATCGCGTTGTTGTGCTGTACACGGTAGCCCATGTTGGTCTGCACATTGCCTTTATCATCTACCCAGGTTACACGGAACTGGTATACTCTTTCGGGGATACAAAGACGCTCGATCAGGTTGGTCTTGTCAAATTCGGGATGTTTGTTATATTCTTCTTCGATGGTGAAGAGTACCTCTTCTACTGCCTGATGATACTCCGGTTCGTTGGGGAACCTTCTTTTCAGATCGTCTAATACCTTAGCTGCGTTCATAATGTTCTCTACTTTTATTGGTTGTTATACTTCGATTCAAGTTTAAGTTTGCGGTTGCAAAAGTAAACATAAAAATTAAGCAAGCAAACACTTTATAAATAAAAAGCGAGAAAAATATGAAAAAAGACAGTCTAAGCCGATAAAAATGAATAAAAAGATATTATTTCTTTTTTCTGAGGGATTTATAAACAGGAAGGAAGACAAACAGGGCGGACATAATCAGGGTGACAATGACCGGCCCGTCTATCCGTTCTACGCTGACCAATACGATGTAACAAAGTGCCAGCCAGAGCAGCGAGAGGCATACAATCTGGGAGGTCGATAATGGCTTTTTCATACTTCATGTTTTATTTTAGGATATAGAGAGATTTACGATTGACTGATTTACGATGTACGATTGAAATTACAATTTCTTTCCTGTGTACCTCCACGCTATGCATATTTTTATCTTTTTTCATCAGACAGAAGAACAAAAGAACATAAGAAGAAAAATGAAATCTATAGAATGACATCTATTTACAAGTAGTGAATGATGAGTAGTACGTCACAACTTATAACTTAAAACTCAAAACTTATAACTCTTATATGTTCTTTTGTTCTTCTGTCTAAAAAACTGTCCAATAGAAGGAAAAGTAACTTCAATCGTAAATTGTCAATTGTCTAATCGTAAATCTCTTTATTTTCCTGCTTTCTTTTTATAAACAATCGCATCGATCGTAGCTACAGCTGTAATGTTAACGATGTCACGTACGGAACTTTCGATATCGGTGAAGTGGATCGGTTTGTTGAGTCCCATCTGGATGGGGCCGATCAGTTCCGTATCTGTCATCGCCTGTATCAGTTTATAGCCGGAGTTGGCCGAACTCAGGTTGGGGAACACCAATGTATTCACATCTTTACCTTTCAGGCGGGTGAAGGGATATTTGGCGTCACGTAGCTCGCGGTTCATGGCAAAGTTCACCTGCATTTCTCCGTCAATCGCCAGATCGGGGTAATTCTGTTGCATATACTCCACCGCTTCGTGTACCTGTGCCGGACTTCCTGCCTGGTCCGAACCGAAGTTGGAGTAGGAGAGCATGGCCATCACCGGAGTATGGTTAAAGAAGCGTACGGTCTGCTCCGCCAGTTTCGCCACGTCGATCAGTGTTTCCGTATTGGGGTGGCGATTGATGAGTGTATCTGCCAGGAAGTAAGTCCCTTTTTTGGAGTTGAGGATGTGCATGGTGCCGAAGTTCTTGTATTCGGAACGGATACCGATCACCTCTTTAGCCACCTTGATTGTATTGCTGTATTTGGTATAGAGACCTGTGATGAACGCATCCGCGTCTCCGGTTTCCACCATCATCATTCCGAAGTAGTTGCGCTCGAACATCTTGTCGTTGGCTTCTTCGTAGGTCGCTCCTTCACGGGCACGTTTTTCCGACAGGATACGCGCGTAGCGTTCGCGTCGTTCCGCTTCACGGTCGTGACGCAGGTTCACGATTTCAATCCCTTCCAGGCTCAGATCCAGTTCCCTGGCCAGTTTTTCGATCCGTTCGTCATTGCCCAGCAGGATCGGATGACAGATCCCTTCGGCCCTGGCTTCCACAGCCGCTTTCAGCATATTCGGGTGAATGCCCTCGGCAAATACCACCCGCTGCGGATCGCGGTGTGCCATTTCGTAGAGTTGCCGGGTCAGCTTAGACTCATACCCCATCAGTTCGCGCAGACGCACTTTGTAAGCGTCCCAGTCCTCGATGCACTTACGGGCCACTCCGCTTTGCATCGCAGCTTTGGCTACGGCCATAGATACCTCGGTGATCAGGCGGGGATCCACAGGTTTCGGAATGAAGTATTCGGCTCCGAAAGTAAGGTTGTTCACCCGGTACGCTTCATTCACCACATCAGGTACAGGCTGTTTGGCCAGGTCTGCGATCGCGTGTACGGCGGCGATCTTCATCTCTTCATTGATGGCCTTGGCCTGGGTATCCAGCGCACCCCGGAAGATATAAGGGAATCCGATCACGTTGTTGATCTGGTTCGGATAGTCCGAACGTCCGGTAGCCATCAATACATCGGGGCGGGCAGACATGGCCTCTTCGTAAGAGATCTCCGGAGTAGGATTGGCCAGTGCGAAAACAATAGGCATGTCTGCCATACTGCGGATCATGTCCTGAGATACCACATTCCCTTTGGACAGTCCCAGGAATACATCCGCCCCTTTGATGGCCTCTTCCAGGGTACGGATGTCGGTACGGTCGGTGGCAAAATAGCGTTTCTGTTCGTTCAGATCGGTACGGTCTTTACTGATCACCCCTTTGCTATCTAACATCACGATATTTTCCAGGCGGGCTCCCAGAGATACGTACAGTCTGGTACACGATACTGCCGAAGCTCCCGCACCATTTACCACGATCTTTACCTCTCCGATCTTTTTTCCTGCTACTTCCAGCGCGTTCAGCAATCCCGCACTGGAAATAATAGCCGTACCGTGCTGGTCGTCGTGCATCACCGGAATGTCTAATTCCTCTTTCAGTCGTTGCTCGACCTCAAAACATTCAGGTGCTTTGATATCTTCCAGATTGATCCCTCCGAAGGTAGGCGCAATGGCTTTGACAGCCTGGATAAACTTCTCCGGATCTTTTTCGTCGACCTCAATGTCAAACACATCAATCCCGGCATATATTTTAAAGAGGAGTCCTTTTCCTTCCATCACCGGTTTGCCGCTCAGGGCACCGATATCTCCCAGGCCCAATACCGCTGTGCCGTTCGAGATCACTGCCACCAGATTTCCTTTGGCAGTATATTTGTATGCGTTCTGCGGATCTTTTTCAATTTCCAGACACGGTTCGGCCACTCCCGGAGAGTAGGCAAGCGACAGATCGCTCTGTGTACTGTAAGGTTTGGTAGGTACTACTTCTATTTTGCCCGGTTTGCCCTGTGAGTGGTAGAGCAAAGCGGCCTCTTTGGTTACTTTAGCCATGGTAAGTTGTTTTTAGTAAAAGTTATCAATGGTTGCAAAAGTAAACATAAATGCGATAAAGTGTTACCATACCTCTTTAAATAGATCAATATTTATGAGAAATGGGACAAAATTAACAAGGTAGGATATCCTCGAAAAAAGACTTATAAAAAACATCAGGTGGTGATATAAACCTTCTGATGGGTCGGGGAAAATAGTGTATTTTTCAATAGCTCACAGACCGATTTCTACTAAATCTTATCTCTTTTATGCAGGATTTTCAGGAAGTAGTATCGGAACGGATGGGTATATTTTAATAACTTCCACGGTCTGCTGCTATGAGGTTTATGGAAAACCTTTATATGCATACAAAGATAATTGCTGAATCCCAGTTTAAGGGATTTATGTGAAATCGTAACATCGTGCCATGATTTTGCAGGGTCTAATTGTTTAAAATCAAATGTACGTAAGAGTCTGTGGCTCAAAATTGTACAGCAAAAACTCAGATGCTTTTTCATTTCTGTTACGGATCCGGAATATTTCTTCGCATATACATAGGGATAGTTGACATTTCCTTCTTCGTCTACCGTTACGGCTGCCATAAGCGCACAGTTGGATCGTTTCAACGCTTCATCGTATAAAGACTGAAGGGTATCAGGCTGTATAATAACGTCAGACTCTACAATGCATAAATAGCTATCGTCTTCCAGGGCTTTTTTGTGCCATTTGCAGAACAAGGAGATAATTGGGTGAAGCATGATCGGTCAGCTCTGCCAGGTTGATGAGCCTGAATCCATACTTCCTGGATGCTTCCCGAAGGCGTTCCGTATTTTCCGGAGTACTGAAATCGTTATATACTGTATACTGAAAAGGTATATTCACTTTCGAACTCATGACGGAGCCGATCGTTTGTAAAGTCAATTCTATGGAATCTTTGACAGGGGTGATGATATGGAGAGGCTGCATATAATAAAAAATAAGGGATAATCGTGTTCCGGGAGTTTTTGGGAATACATCAGACGTAATTTATTCTCTTTATTCTATGCTGCTGATTTGAACAGGAACTGTAATATAGACTACATCGATGGTAATCATATACCTGTACATCAGCCTCATGGAACAGTGCAGAGAAAAAAGTACCCTGCATCTCTGTACCGGGTTATCATCGGGGACTTTCCGTGATTTGCCAGGAGGTAGAGTGAAGACGTGTGTATTCATCATTTGTAAGTTTGTTTGGGCACATCTATATAAATGGTTTGTATCCAGGGGTCAGGATGTTACTTCTCTGATACAGGAAGTAAAACATACTCTACAGAGGAATGTATATCCTGTAGGGTTTGCTGATTTTGTCCTTCTCTTACAAAGAGGAGGATAGAATACATCTGCAAATGTAAAAAATATAATTGGAACCCGTGATGTTATCTGTCCTTTTTCAGAAAAAAAGAACTAAGTCACTCTAAATAAACAGGCTGTTTCTACCTCCCATTCTCTCTCCGCTCCTATCTCTCTGATCATTCTCATTTTTCCGCGACTACATCTGTTCGTGCTTATACAACTCATTTCCTGCATGTTTAATGATTTGTTTCTATATCCACATTATTCTTATCCCGTCTGTGTTACTCTGTAAAGATGCAGTACAGTATGAAGCATATCCGTGTTTTACGATCCATTTAAAAAGCACATTACAAGTAAAAAAATAACTCACTAATTATCAAATCATTCTCTCACACCACACCTTTTCTATCCTCCTCTTTGTAAGAGGCGGATATTTTTTTGCTATGACCTGTACTTCTACAGGATCGCCAGCAGACGTGCACTTGCCTGGTCAATCATACTCTGGTCTAAAGAGGCCAGATAGATACGGGTAGTCCGTTCGTTCTCATGTCCCATACCTTCACTGATAAGTCGGATCGGTATTTTACTCTTTTTGGCCAGGGAAGCCCAGGTATGTCTGGCGATATAGGAACTTAACTTGTTTTCCAATCCGATCTGAGAAGAGATCAGGTGGAGCCGATGGTTTTGCATGCGCAATGAACTCTCATATTTTCGTTCGGGACTCAGAATGGGAAAAAGGTAGTTACGCTCTGCTGTACGGATACCATGTTTGTCTATGATTTCCCGGATAGCAGGTTCTATTTTGATCCGCAGGGTTTGTCCGGTTTTCTGACGTTTGTATTCTATATAGTTGTTTATTATATGGTCCGGAGTGAGATGTGCGATGTCTACAAAAGCCATTCCCCGTGTATACAAACTGAAAAGAAACATGTCTCTGGCAAAGATAAGGTTCGGTTTCTTACTCAGGTCCAACTTTTTCAAACGGTGGATCACTACCTGGTCTACGGCACGTTTTACCGTTTTTTCTATACCTGTATATACGTTCCGGAAAGGATAGTGTTGAGGAGTAAACCCGGCTGATACGGCACGGTTGTATACTGCCCGGAGGATTCGCATATAAAAAGAGGTGGTGTTGGGACAGATCTGTTGGCGGATCAACCAGTTTTCGTATTCTTTGGCCACACCCGCGTCTATAAGATCTATGCGTATGTCCTTGTTGTTACGGAATTTCCGGAAACTTCGTAAAGTAGTGGTATAGGTGGATGAAGTTTTCTTCCGACCAGTTTCTTTTAATTCGGAGATACAACTTTCCATAAAGGGGAACAGGTGATCGTTCAGGAGTTTCCTCTTATAATACATGACTATTTTATTTGCTTCGTCCGGTTCGTCTTTTAGTAGGGACATGATCCGTACCAATTGGTGATGATCGGATTCTATTTTTTTATGGAGTATTAACAACTCTTTCAGTCTTTTTTCGTTTTCCCCATCAAAGATCACTTTGCTCCTTTTCCTGTCCCATTCTTCAGGAAAGAGCCTGAAGGGAGTCGTTATCAGTTTCACTTTTCGCTTTGCAATGATCTGGTAGTAAATAACCCCTTTCTTGTCAGGTGAAGCCGAGGGGCGGAATTTTATTCGAACAGATGCCATAATGCTAAAAAAGAATTAGGGTGAAGTTTTCATTAAGATCAGTAAAAAAGTTTTCCTGTTGCAGGGGGGAACTATTGTCGTTTGCTGCCGATAATAACTGTTGATGTTCTGTTTTCATATGCTGTTTGGTATGAGTGATGTGTTTCGTTTGGTGGGATCAACTCCCGGAACAACCTTTTTTTCGTTGCAAACTTAATACGGACAAAAGGAGAAAAATGGCTATAATCGTGAAAAATGCATAGAATATCTTTAAAGCAGGTCAAACAGCTTCGGGGTCAGGAAGCGGGAATGACTCTTTTTGGACACGAAGGCTAAGATACATCAGAATCTGTACACAGGAGTTGGAGAACAGATCATTTGCTCCGGATGAACTATTATGTGTTATATAGAGAATTGTACCCCCAAATAAGAGGGGTTGTCCAAAGTGCAATTGTATCTTTATAAAGTAACTGTGTTCCCCGAAGGAGATATAGCCATAATCCAGTGGTAAAGCGAGCTGTGGCGAAACAATAGGGGAGCCACAGGGAAGCGTACCCTGGGGTTACGAAGCACATATACTAGTCAACCTTGAAGAGGTTGCAGACTATCCGGTCAGGAAATATGCTATATGCAACCTTTGCAAGGTTGAAGAAAAGAGACTTGTTTACCCGGGTTAGCCTTGTCTCGCTTCACTGTCGTTGCGCTCTCCACAGGCAACCCCGGGCTAATGCTCTATCCCCTTCGGGGAACACTGGGAGGGCATACTGAGAGGGAACACAGAGAGCAGACTGATAGAGAACGCAGGATCAGGTTAGTATAGATCCGGAAACCGAAAAACAGGAAACATAAAAACGACTGATCTCTTAGTTTGACGGCTCTGCTTTTCAGGGTTCGTGAAAAAGTTTTTCCTGTATCCATGGGTTTCACCCGCGGTTACTAACTTCGCTGACCGTCGGTTCCCATTCAAGTCCTCCGGACTTGCTGGCTTACAGATCGTAACATCCTTTCCTATGAAATTTACTTTTGACATACTTCCACTTCCGGAATTTCAGTATGTGATTTATGATTTCAGCGCCTGTTCGATATCCGCGATCAGATCATCGGCGTTTTCGATACCGACCGACAACCGGATCAGATCGGGACGTACTCCGGCTTCGAGCAACTGTTCATCGGTCAGCTGTCGATGTGTATGGCTGGCCGGATGCAGTACACAAGTGCGCGCGTCTGCTACATGAGTCACAATCGCGATCAGTTCCAGGGAATCCATGAAACGGATAGACTCCTCCCGTCCACCTTTCAGTCCGAAAGAGATCACTCCACAAGAGCCGTCGGGCATGTATTTCCGTGCCAGTTCGTAGTACGGATTTCCTGGCAGTCCGCAATAATTGACCCACGCTACTTTCTCGTGTCCGGAAAGGTGTTCCGCTATCTTTTGCGCGTTGCGGCAGTGCTGTGGCATACGCAGGTGCAGGGTTTCCAGTCCGATGTTGAGCAGGAAGGCGTTTTGCGGACTGGGTATGCTACCCAGATCACGCATGAGTTGCGCCGTCGCTTTGGTGATATACGCCAGCTCGCCGAATGCTTTTGTATAGGTCAGCCCGTGGTAAGAGTCATCGGGAGTACACAGTCTGGGAAACTTATCGGCGTACGCCTCCCAGTCGAAATGACCACTGTCTACGATACATCTCCCTACGGCCGTGGCATGTCCGTCCATGTATTTGGTAGTAGAGTGTACCACGATATCGGCTCCCCATTCGAAAGGACGACAGTTGATGGGCGTAGGAAAGGTGTTGTCTACGATCAGCGGTACGCCGTGACTGTGCGCAATCCGGGCAAATTTCTCGATATCCAGCACCTCCAGCGAAGGATTGGATATCGTTTCTCCGAACAGCAGTCTGGTGTTGGGGCGGAAAGCGGCTGATAGGTCCTCTTCCGGGGCGTCGGGGCTCACGAAGGTAACCTCGATGCCCAGTTTTTTCATGGTGACAGCAAACAGGTTGAATGTGCCTCCGTAGATGGCCGAAGAGCATACAAAGTGGTCACCTGCCTGGCAGATGTTGAAAATGGCATAGAAATTGGCTGCTTGTCCGCTGGAAGTCAGCATGGCCGCGACGCCCCCTTCCAGGGCCGCGATCTTGGCAGCTACCGCATCATTGGTCGGATTTTGCAGGCGGGTATAGAAATATCCGGCATCTTCCAGATCGAACAGGCGTGCCATCTGTTCACTGGTATCGTATTTGAATGTCGTACTCTGATAGATGGGAAGTACACGGGGCTCACCTTTCTTCGGTTGCCAGCCAGCCTGTACACAGAGGGTTTCGGGGCTTAGTTTTTGGACATAGGACATGACTTATTTACGAGTTATCAATTTACGATTTACGGTTGGAATATCTGTTTTTATCCTTTTCTTTTCATCACCAGGCAGAGGGTTGAGCCTCTTTCATGGGTGTACTATCGGAGCGGTAAGAGGACTTGCCGCTGGGTGATCGGGTATATAAAAAAGATTTTCAGACAAAAATAAGGAAAAATATTGTATTTTTGTTAGCCGTATACACGAAACAGACAACGGCGGTCGCTGTTGCCTTCGCAATACCCATGACTACCATGATCCGATTGATATGCACTGTTTTTCTCTCTCTGCTGATGTGTACCTTGTATGCGCAGCAAGAGCAGGCCAAACCCCGGCAGGGAGAGGGAGTATATGCTTTTCTCAGGCGGCACAACCGGCAGGGAAAGGCTGCTTATGACGCGTTCATCGAATTGAACCGCGGCAAGCTGGGCCGGAACAACAGCCTGAAGATGGGAGTAAATTATACACTTCCGCCTCCCCAGAGTACTTCTTCCGCGGCAAATTCTTCTTCGGGCAGTTCTGCGAGTGCTACCACCCGGCGGATACATGAGCCGCTTTTCGGGAAGAAACTGGCGGATGTTGAAGTAAAGACAGACCGGCTCAAAGATGCCTGTTTCTATATAGTCAGCGGCCACGGCGGCCCTGATCCGGGTGCTATTGGTAAAATCGGGAATATCGAATTGCATGAAGATGAATATGCCTACGATGTGGCGCTGCGGCTGGCCCGTAACCTGATGATGGAAGGAGCCAAAGTACATATCATCATTCAGGATGCCAAAGATGGTATACGCGACGATAAGTATTTGTCTAACAGCAAACGGGAGACATGTATGGGAGATCCTATCCCTCTCAATCAGGTGCAACGCCTGAAACAGCGTAGCGATAAGATCAATCAGCTGTATAAAGAAGACAGCAAGAAATACAAGTATTGCCGGTCTATTTTTATACACATAGACAGTCGCAGCAAAAAGCAACAGACAGATGTCTATTTCTACTATTCCGACAAGAAGCCTGCGAGCAAGCAGTTAGCTACCCGGATGAAGAATACGTTTGAACAGAAATACAAACGTCACCAGCCCAACAGAGGATTCTCGGGTACTGTGAGTGCCCGCAACTTGTATGTATTGAATCATACTACTCCGGTAGGTATCTTCACTGAGTTGGGAAATCTTCAGAATACCTTCGACCAGCGACGTTTTGTGATCAGTGACAACCGTCAGGCATTGGCCAACTGGATGTGTGAAGCCTTTCGCTTAGATTACGAGGCTACGCTGAAAAAGTAGACAGAGCCGTTACGGTTGCGCGGCGGTTTGAGCGTGCCGTGGCGATCGTCTGTGCAAACCAAACGGGGTGTCTATGTTCGTTTCAACTACTTGTTGCAGAGGAGGAACGAATTAACAAACAATAAGAAGTGAATCTGCGGCTCTTTCTCTTTTTTGTTTACATTTGTGCCGGTAATGTCAAAAGATTGTTTGTTAAGAGAAAAATGATGAAAATCCTTCCTTTCCTGATCATACTGATTGTTTTTATCGGTGCCCATGTCTATGTGTTTTTCCGTTTGTGGCAGATGATGCCTCCTGTGTGGGCCGGGCGTGTCCTGCTTGTCGCGGGTGGTGTCCTGGCTTGCTTGTCTCTGTTCGCCTTTTTCGTTCTGAGAAATGCTTTGCCCTATACGGCAGCCAGTGTGTTGTATACGTTCAGCACTTCCTGGATATTTATTTTCCTCTATCTGTTGATGACCCTTCTTGTGTTGGATGTGCTCCGTCTCACCCATCTTTTTTCCCTGCAAAAATATATGTACGGCAATTGGTGGGCTTTCTGTGGGATCTGGGTCTTTGTCGGCCTGATCATGTGCGCGGGATATGTGCGCTATCTGCATAAAGATCGGGTAGAGCTGGAGTTGCGTTCCTATCGTGCCGGAGAGGCAGGACGCTGGATCAAAATCGTTGCTGTCAGTGACCTCCATCTGGGGTATGGTATCGGCCCCGGAGAACTGAAAGGTTGGGTCAGGAAGATCAATACTGAAAAACCGGATGTCGTTCTGATCGCCGGCGATGTTATAGACAACAGTGTAGTACCGCTATACACCCGGAATATGGCGGAGGTCATGTGGCAACTGGATGCCCGGTATGGAGTCTATGCCTGTCTGGGCAATCACGAACATATCTCTCATGAAGCTGCCAGTGAGAAATGGCTGGCTGAGGCAGGCGTACAGGTTTTGCGCGATTCGGCTACTTTGGTAGACAGCCTTTTCTATGTGGTGGGCCGGGAAGACCGTACCCATCTCAGGCGCAGCTCAGTGGCCGAACTGGTGCATGGACTTGATCCCGCTTTTCCGGTGATATTGCTGGATCACCAGCCTTACCATCTCGAAGAGGCCGCGGCAGCCGGAGTGGATCTGCAAATTTCCGGACATACCCATCGGGGGCAGGTATGGCCCATCAACTGGATCACAGATCGTATCTATGAGGTCTCTCACGGATATCTGAGAAAAGAACATACGGATTTTTATGTAAGTTCCGGGATAGGGATCTGGGGTGGAAAGTTCCGTATCGGTTCGCGTTCGGAATACGTGGTGATCCGCCTCTTTGTTCCCGGCCCGAAGAGTGAGACAGAACATGGAACAGAATAACATAGGGAATGTATGCAAAAAGGTGCTTCGGAAATGAATCCGGAAGCACCTTTTTTCTCTCTAACAAATAAAACCCTATTGAAAACGTACAAACAAACGAAGATTGCCTTTTTGTGTGTGGTGAACATCTGACAAAATAAATCTCTGCTTTTTCATAAAGATATCACGCAATCCCTGCATACATGGTATGTTCCTTTTACCCATTATCAACAAGTTCGTAATTCTATATGGTATGGTGCGGACGAACACTTGTCTGTCTGCAACGACCCTTTTTCCGTAAACAGTCTTTCCACTATCTCACCCGGAAAGACCATGCAAAGTTAGGATGTCACGTGGCTATCGGAAATACCCGATTTGTGGTATTTTCCTAACAAAAATCAGGTAAAGTCTTTGGAATGTAAAAGAATAGTTCTATGTTTGCATAGAAAATTATAGAATACAATACAAACAAGACGAAAACTCGTATAAAGATCAGACAGCACTTTCCCTAAAATCGCCAATTATAAGGACGTGCGTACACATCATGCTGAGATCATTCTCCACCTTTCAGAGGTGTGATTCCATCAGGCTATGTGTACGCGGGTGTTTGGCGATACCTTGGGAACGGCCGGATGACGATATCACACCTCTTTTTTGTTGTCGTTCCAGGAAAAAGTGTCTGTCGCGGATCTCTGAGGAAATGGAGGTAAGATGAATGTAGATAATTTAGAAATTCGCATCGCGCATGATTTTTCTGTTTTGCAGGAAAACCTGGATAAACCGTATAACAGGATAGAAACGCTATTGAGACAACAGGGGCAGAAACAGGTCAGAACTCTATCAGATGCGACTTTACAAACGTGTTGTATACAGTGTGAAACCACTCATGGCAATGAGATCCGGTTTATCATTCCCTGGAAATACCGTAAAGAGAAGGGTGTAAAATGTAGAAAAGCTTTCTTTCAGGTAGATATGGAGACGCCGGTCAATCCTTATCTGATCCATTGCTTTGCACACTATCAGCGTCTGAATACTTTGGAGTGGATAGATCCGGAGCGAAACGACCTCATCACGTTGCATATCTTTGATATGGGATTTGTTTTCGCGTTTCACCGTATGGACAGGCAGGAGATCGTAAAGTATAGGGATCATTACATGAGTTCTGAAAAGCATCCTTATATGTAGAACAATTGCAGGTGTAAGGTTTGCGGCAGGTATGTGTAGCATATAGATTGCATGCCGGAGTTGTTTCACCACAGATTTTACTTTCTCAGGATCTGTATCTTCATTCTCTCTTAGAATTCTTTTCTGAGCCTTTCCAGAATGTTGTATACTGCCGGACAGGTGGCGGCATTGCGTACAGTGAGTGTTCCGATCTGCAGGATACGTTTGCGGTCGGTATGCGGGTATTCCCGGCACGCTTTGGGCCGATCTTCGTAGATAAAACAATAGTTGTCTTCTCCCAGAAAAGGGCAGGGCATTTGCCGGAACACATAGTCGCCGTCTTCATCTGTACGCAGATAATTCTCAATAACGGCCGAGGGCTTCATGTGTAGTGCGCGGGCCATCTTTTCGATGTCTTTGTCTGTGACCATAGGTCCCAGCGTACGGCAACAATTGGCACAGGTCAGGCAGTCTGTCCGTTCGAATTCTTCTTCATGAAAAAGGTGTACCCTATCGTCTAATTCACGGGCACGCCCTTTCTTGATGGACTTGAAAAAAGATTTGTTGGCTTTCTCCGTTAATCTTGCCTTTTCCTTCAGCTCTTCCGCATTCATATTTCTCTGTTTGGTTTGGGGTACAAATATAGTGAAAGCCGAGGGCAGAGCCAAACTTGTTTGAGCTATGCCGAGGCGCCTCCTATATTCTACAAATATAGTGAAAGCCGGGGGCAGAGCCAAACTTGTTTGAGCTATGCCGGGGCGCCTCCTATGTCCAACAAATAGATCGAAAGGGAAAAGGCTGAGGTCAAACTTCTTTGAGCTATCAGCCTTTTTATTCTCAGCACAAGTTGTTCTTTACCCTAATCTGCTGTCTGATCTTTTTTTGTTTCTCCGGACTAAAAATCTTTATCGTAAACATCCGTATAGCCAGACCGGTCAAGTAGTAACCCTTCCAGAGGGAATGGGTTACCGAATGGGGTCGGATGGGTTATCAAAAATGGTCTGATCCTAAGATTTCTGATTTTGCGTTCAAAAGATAAGAAGGCTTTCTGAAAACAGATATTCGTTCTCAGAGATCGGCAAACTACTCAGACAAAGTACTCAGATCTCCATAATGTCCCCGATGTTCCGGATCTGTTCTTCTTTATCTGGTCTTTTGTCCTTTATAAAATGTATTCCAGGCATCTTTGGCATACCCATCCGTTAAGACCTGAAAAGATGTAGCGGAGGCATCTTTTATTGCTTTTCCTCTGTAAAACACCTTCCATGGATCTTTGGCATACCCATCTTTCAGGTATTGAAACGAAGTGGCCGAGGCATCTTTTACGTGTTCTCCTCTGTAAAATACCTTCCATGGATCTTTGGCATATCCGTTTTTCGGGCATTGAAACGAGGTAGCCGAGGCGTCCTTTACAGGTTCTCCTTTGTAAAACACCTTCCAGGGGTCTTTGGCATATCCATCTCCTAAACTCTGAAAGGAGGAAGTTGTAACATCTTTTACCTTTTTCCCCTCGTAATACACATGGAAACTGTCTTTGGAGTAACCTCCTCCCAGAGAGGTCAGGTTGCCGGAAGAGGAATGTCCTGTATCCGGTCTCCTGTCAGGGGTTTTTGTCGGTCTGCCCTCGTAATATACATTCCGGTTGTCTTTCGCATGTCCTTTGCCGGAGTATTCAAAAGAGGCAGCATGGGCTTCGCGGATAACTCTGCCTGTGTAGTAGGCATTCGAGCGGTCTTTGGCATATCCTCCGCCTAATGGTCTGAAGGAGGTAGAATAAGCATTTCCGATCGATGTACCCTCGTAGTATACATTCCGGTTGTCTTTGCCATATCCTTCTCCTAAATTCTCAAAGGAAGGAGCATGCGCACCTTTGATCGCTTTTCCACGGTAATACACTTTAAAATCGTCTTTTACATACTCTTTGTCTCTGTTGGAAGAAGGATGATCTTTGGGGCGTTTTTGCGCAACCTTAGATTCCGCGTAAGAGGGTTGCACCGCATGTAAATTGCCGGATTGGATCATACATACATACAGAATAAACAGGATAGTTAAATGTCTCATTGTGTCTTTGGTTTTATTTGCCTGCTAATTTACGTATCCGAATGAAAAAACAGGCAATAGTAAGTATAAAATAAATGAATTTGTTTCTTAGCAGGAAAAAACTGTATCTGTTTTTGCAGTTAGAATTTTTTTAGCTGGTTTGTATATGATATATGACTGCTCCCGGTTCCGATGGTTTAAAACTTTTTGATATGTTTTTTCTACCGGTCGTCTGTGAGCAGGTATACATACCGTATCCCTGTTGCGATGTCTTGTCGGCAGGGTGTTGATAAATTGCCTGTAACTTTTCTCTTCCCTGCTTGATATTTTCCGCTGCTATACCTACTTTTGACCAGAGAAGGTATCGCGATTGCTGACTGGCCTGACTGTCTTTTCAAAGGGAATGGAAAAGGAATACCTCGCTGGTAATCGCGGATTTAACTGTGACTATATATAGATAGGAAAAATACCTTTTGGATCTCCCGGCTATCTGTGCCGGAAGAGAGGGGGAAAGAACGTGAATCATTGACTATATAGGTATAAAGATCAGATGAAAGCCAGTGTTCTGGATAAGGTGAAGATACTCGCCGAGTCGGCAAAATACGATGTATCCTGTTCGTCGAGCGGTACTACCCGGCAGAATAAAGCCGGAGGTGTAGGTAATACCGTGGGTGGAATGGGCGTATGTCATAGTTTTGCCGAAGACGGGCGTTGCATCTCTTTATTAAAGATCATGCTCACCAATCATTGCATCTATGACTGTGCCTATTGTGTCAATCGCAGAAGCAACGATCGTCCGAGAGCCACGCTGTCGGTAACGGAACTGGTAGATCTGACGATGGAGTTCTACCGGAGGAACTACATCGAAGGGCTGTTCCTCAGCTCGGGGGTGGTGCGTAGTGCGGATTATACGATGGAGCGGATGGTGCGGGTGATCAAAGACCTGCGTCAGGTACATCGTTTCAACGGATACATCCACATGAAGAGCATTCCGGGAGCCAGCCGGGAATTGGTGAACGAGGCCGGTCTGTATGCCGATCGTCTGAGTGTGAATGTGGAGATCCCCAAAGAAGAAAGCCTCAGGCACCTGGCTCCGGAGAAAGACTTCCAGAGTGTGTTCCAGCCCATGCGTTACATCCAGCAAGGGGTGCTGGAGAGCAATGAAGAGTGTAAGAAGTATCGCCACGCACCCCGTTTCGCTCCTACCGGACAGAGTACCCAGGTGATCGTAGGGGCTACTCCGGAGACAGATAAGGACATTCTTTTTCTCTCTTCGGCCCTTTACAAACGTCCTACCATGCGTCGCGTCTACTATTCGGGATATGTTTCTGTCAACGACTACGACACCCGCCTGCCGGCACTCAGGCAACCTCCGCTGGTACGTGAAAACCGGCTTTATCAGGCCGACTGGCTGATGCGTTTTTATCAGTTCCGGGTGGATGAGATCGTAGATGACAAATTCCCGGATCTCGATCTGGAGATAGACCCCAAACTGGCCTGGGCATTGAGGCATCCGGAACAATTCCCTGTAGATGTGAATCGTGCGGATTACGAGAAGCTTTTGCGTGTGCCGGGGATCGGGGTGAAGTCGGCTAAGCTCATTGTTGTGTCGCGACGTTATTCCCGGTTGGGATTTTACCAGTTGAAAAAGATCGGTGTGGTGATAAAGAAGGCGCAGTATTTCATTACCTGTCACGAACTTCCGGTAAAGACCGTGCACGAACTTTCTCCGCAAACCGTAAGAAGCTTGCTGGTTCCCCGTCCCCAAAAACGGGAAGATGACAGGCAGTTGAAACTTTTGTTTACCGACAACGAATGAATATCTTTGTTTATGACCGCACATTTGACGGATTGCTTACTGCGGTTTTTGATGCCTATTTCCGTCGTACGTTTCCGGACTTGTTGTTAGGGCCGGAAGACACAGTGCCGCTTTTCTACGACGAACTGGTAGAGGTGGTCACAGACGAAGAGAAGTCGGGGCGTGTCTGGGCTTCGTTGCAGAAACGTCTTTCGAGAGGAGCCTTGGTCTGTCTGACACAGAGTTGGTTGTCGGAACTTCCCGAAATAGGAATGATCCAGTTCCGGTACATTCGCAAAACACTGGATTCTCCCCGGTCGATAGAGGGCAATTTCGGCGATCCGGATGTACTGGAACTCGCTCGTATCTGGAAGAAAGTAGGGCGCGAACGTCATACCCTGGTGCAGTTCGTGCGTTTTCAGAAAGCCGAAGACGGTACCTATTTCGCGGCTTTTGAACCCGCAGCCAATGTACTCCCGTTGGTCATTCCTCATTTCAAAGATCGCTTTGCCGATCAGAAATGGCTGATCTATGATATGAAGCGCAGGTATGGCTATTACTATGATCTGACGGAGGTGACGGAAGTGACCTTAGAGGGAGAGGCTTCTCACTTAGTGACCGGCATGCTGGATGAATCCATTATGGACCGGGATGAGAAATTGTTCCAGCAACTCTGGAAAACCTATTTCAAATCCATTGCTATCCGGGAGCGCATCAATCCGCGCAAACACCGGCAGGATATGCCTGTGCGGTATTGGAAATACCTGACGGAAAAACAATAGACGTTTGATTCATTTACGATTTACTTATTTACGATTACAAGTTATAACTATAGATCCGTATATCTGAAAAAAATATATTCTATGAACCGGATGATCAGATACATATTGCTTTTTTTTGCTTTGTTTTTTGCGGTCTCGGCTCTCCATTCCCAGGAGAAATTTCCCAGGGAGATCTGGCTGGAAGATTTCCATACTTTTGTGAGGTATCTTCAGGAAACTCATCCCGATCCTTATACGGCCTATGGAGGGAGGTCTTACTTTATGAAGGCTGTACAGCAGGCGCGTGCCACTGTTACAGAGGATATGACCCTGGAGCGGTTTACGGATTTATTGTCCGGACTGATCGCTCCGCTGGAGGATGCACACTCCTGGGTCAGCCGCCGTGTGGTGCAGCAAGATCAAACGCTTCCTGAGAAATACAGTCCTGTGGTGTTGCAGGTAGCTACCGACGGACTGTTTATAAGCGGAGCCAATCCGGGGTTTACATCTTATATCGGATGTAAACTCCTGGCAGTCGAAGGGCAGACGGTAGATTCCCTTTTGCATAAAGTCCGTAGGTTAGAACCTGCGGAAAACAGATACGGAGCTTTATCGAACCTGCGCTATCGGTTGTGGAGTTCACGGATGGCAGCCTCTCTGTTTGGAGAAAAGGAGAGTTTGCTGTTCACGTTACAGTCTCCCACAGGCGGGATCCGGGAGGTAGAGATGTTTTTCCAGGATAGCCTGGATCGGGTGAGAAGAGAATCCAGGGTGAGTTTATCGGAAGAGAATGGCCTGTTGTACGGGCAGATGCTTACACCCAATACCGGATATTTCCGCTGGAACTCTCTGACTGCCCGTGAGGTTTTCGGAGATAGGGATCATGTGGTTTCTTATGCACAGTCCATGATGGATCATGTATATCAATATGTTCTGAAACGGGAAAAACCGGAAGATCCACAGGAAGCCTATCTGGGAATTCCGAGTCTCTATGAGACGTTCACGGACCTGTTGTCTGTGATGAAGTCACAGCATGCGGAATATCTCATTATCGACCTGCGAAGCAATGGAGGCGGAATAACACCTTTGTGCCTTCCCCTGCTCTATCTGTTGTATGGAGATGCCTATCTGGAGTATAAAGACGAGTCGGAATACAACCGTATCTTATCGCCGTTGCTGTTGAAAAAGTGGGGGATGGATTCGATAGAACAGTACAACGAAACTTACGGCACAGCGTATCAATGGGGAGATTTTATGTTTGGCTCCCTGATGCGCACTTCAGACGAGCCGCTGGAAGTGAAACAGAAGAACCACTCTCTGATCACCTATCAGGGGATGGGAAAAGAATATACCGAAGACCTCCGGGGTGTTCCTCTCTATCAGCCTCATGTGGTTGTGCTCTGTTCTCCTGCTACCTTCAGCGCGGCCTATCATTTCATGTGTTTTCTGGCGCAGGTCGGAGGCGCTACTGTGGTAGGCGTCCCTGCTTCCCAGGCTGGCAATACGTTTATGGAGGTTACCCCGTTTGAACTTCCTCATACAAAGATCGATGGCAGCTTTTCCAACGCGCTCCAGATCATGTTTCCACATGATCCCCAAAAGGGGAAAGTATATATGCCCGATTTCCCTATGCAATGGAAAGATTACGGGACCTATGATTTTGACCCGGATGCGGAGATCCTGTATGTCTTGGATCTGATAAACAGCGGCCGGATCAAATGACTCTCTTCGTCCATGTTCGCCCGGCGTGTCTTCTCTTCATTTTTTTGTTCTTCTGTTCTTTTGTCGCATGATCAGGCAAAATAACAGAAGAACAAAAGGAATGCGAATCCATACAGTGGCCGGGACAGGTTTACTCCGACCCTGCTTTCCTCATATCCTGCAGATCAGCTCCGCAATATTTGCAATAGCGCGCGCTGGCTTCGTGGCCCTCTTTGCGGCAGGCCGGGCAACGTTTCAGATCCAGGCGGCGTTGTTCCTGCATCATAGATACGGATACGATACCCGTAGGCACGGCAATGATCGTGTATCCCAGCAGCATCACAAAAGCCGACAGAAAGCGTCCGGCCGCGGTAACGGGTGTGATGTCTCCGTAACCCACTGTAGTCATCGTAACCACGGCCCAGTAGATGCTCTGCGGTATGTTCCTGAATTGCGTGTCGGGTTCTGAACCTTCCACCATATACATCAGCGTACCCATCACAATCACCAGTACTACGATAAAGAGAAAGAAAACGGTGATCTTTCTCATGCTGGCATAAATGGCACTTAACAGCATCTCCCCTTCCCGCAGGAAACCGAAGAGTTTGAATACCCGGAACACCCGGATCAGACGAAACACGCGGATGGCTACCAAGTGGCGGGCAGCAGGGAATATAAATCCCAGGTAGAGGGGCAGTGTAGAGAGCAGATCGATTACCCCAAAGAAACTGCTTACATACCTCTTTGGATGTGGCGAACAATAGATCCGTGTCAGATATTCCAGCGTAAAGAAAGTGGTGAAGATATACTCCAATACAATGAACAGCTGGCTCATCTGTGGCGTCAGGTTCTCCATGCTTTCGATCATCACAATCAGTACACTGGTGATGATACAGGCAATTAAGATCACATCAAACAGTTTCCCCGCCGGGGTATCTGCTTCAAAAATAATTATATACAGCTTTCGTTTCAGCGGTTCGTTGTGAAGAAACCGCTGTATGTGTTTTTTCAGTTTCATCGTATCGTGTATGTGTGTTTCAGTTGATCACCCAGTTCTTCTCATGCGGCCTGATCTGTTTAGGATTGTAATACATACTTTCCTGGGTGGGGATCAGCAGTTTATACGTGCGTCCGCTTTTGTTTTCCAGGTTGGTTTGTCGCAGCCACGGGTTGGCATCCTTCAGCTCCCGGTAGGTGATGCCGTTCTGTTTGGCAAAGTCTGCCAGGCTGGCAATTCCTTGGGTCACGGTTACCTCCCTGTAGTCTAAAGGCGGATACAGCTGTTCGCGCTTGAGCAGAAAACCATACCGCTGAGGTTCGCCGATCACCATCTTGGCAGCTAAGATCCGGAACATATAGCGCGAAGTCTCTTCTACCAGCCAGAGATCTACGGCACGGTCGGCCAGCTGTTTGGTGAGTTCTCCGGATATCCGGCCTTGTCCGGCGTTGTACGAGGCCGCTACCGACAGCCAGTTGTTGTACCGGCCGTAGGCCTGCTTCAGGTATTTACAGGCAGCTATGGTGGCCTTCTCCACGTGGTAGCGTTCGTCGATGTTGTTGTTTACCTCCAGTCCGAACTGCTTGCCGGTATCCGGCATAAACTGCCACAGCCCCGCGGCACCCGCTGAGGAGCGTGCCAGCGTATTAAGGTTACTTTCGATCACCATCAGGTATTTGAAATCATCCGGTATACCGTTGGCTTTCAGGATGGGTTCGATGACCGGGAAGTAGCGGTTGGCCCGTTTGATCATCAGCATGGTGGTAGAATGGGTATAGGTGAAAGACATCAACTCGCGGTCCATTCGTTCACGCAGGTCGTAACGGGTGAGATCCAGTTCCTCTCCGGCAAAGGTCGCTGCTGTGGGCACGTTGGGAGCCATGGTCGGAGAGGCTATCTCCGATTTCACCGATTCTTCTTCACTCAGTTGGGTATGGCTGCCACCCAGACAGGCTCCTGCCAGCAGCATGATGCCTAAGGTAAATCCTGTATGATTCCAGATATTCTTCATCTTTTTATATTCGTTTCAGAGAGGCTGACATTCACAGCAATCGTACATGCTACCTCCCAGGTAATTCTCTTTTCGTATCGGCTCTTCGCAGCAAGGTGATCTTTCTGCCTGCCAACCAACCGCCGGGTGTACTCCTGCGGATCGCCATGAATCCAGGCGAATGTGTAGGGAGAACTGTGGGCATATACTTCGATGACACTTTTTCCTTGTCAGGATATGTGCCGGTTGCATAGCCAGACAGGCCGCTTCGGGTGCTCCCATCAGGTATATGTGGCGAAGGCTTTTGTTCAGGGAGACAAAGATACTAAATTATTCGTACCCCTTCCGGCTGTATTTCTTTCCGGATAGAAAAGAATATGTTTTCTCTTCCTGGTCACTTTTTTTGAGCCTTCCCGATGCGGGAAGACCACCGGATTCTTTCCCTTACAGAAACATTCCTTTTCTGTTAAAAGTTTCGGTGGTGTCGTGAATTAATACTTTTTAGAAAGACGCATGTAAGTTTTGTTTCTACCTGTCGGATCAGTCATTTTCGCAGAAAATAAAAAGACATACTTATCGGTGGGATAAAATAAATAAATTTAAAATCTCTCTCATTTTCCATCCTTTTGATACATTTAAGGGTTTTTTGGGTACATCAAAAAAGTAGAATTATGAATAAGGAAAATCAGCCAGAATACGATGTGACGCATGATGCGGACCGTCAACGCTTTATTATCGAATGTGAAGGGCGCAAATCTCTGGTAGAGTATGCTTTGAAAGATGACAAATTAGTGATCACCCATACATTCGTTCCTGAACCCTTAGAAGGACGCGGCATTGCCTCCTCTCTGGTACGGGCAGCCTGTGAATATGCGGTATCGAATGGCCTTGAGCCCATTGCTACCTGTTCGTATGCCGTAGCATGGATCAATCGCAACCGCAATACCCTTTCCGACAGTCAGAACGGCGAAAGCTGCTGAGGAGGTGCGGAGGTATGGACTGGCATGCGGGGGCCATGCCGGGAAAGTCCTGAACCGTTTCGGACAGAGAGGTTCCTGATGAAAAGTTTTCGGCGGGTGGTGTAGGTGTAAACTGCAGTATGCTCCGAAGCGTGGCCACCAACCGCCCGGTGTATGGTTGTCGGCCTTGCCTGTGTCTTCCGAAGAGGATAGATCCATAGCTGGGGCTGAGGGAGATGGGGTGCAAGGTCAGTGTATCCTTTTTTGCGCCTGTTCTCTGTCTGTCTGCCTCTCTATGCTTTTCTTGCTACGCCCTGTAGGGAAAACTCATTCCAGCCCAGGTCAGAGCGGAATCTTTCAGAACGATAGTGGAGAAATATGCAGCGATACCCTGGGGGTAAACCATCCTCCGGACAAATTGCGCCCTGAAAGAGCAGTTCTGGCCGTGGGGCATACGTCACATGCAGAAGGATTTGCGGGATAGACCTGGTATTAGGCCCGGGTATGAACAGGGATAAAAGAGAGGGAGTGCTGAAGGCACGATCGGAATATGTACACTTCACTTTCTTTCGATCGTACCTGCAGCATTTACTTTCGTGTGCGGTTCGCCCCCGGGACGGCGTTTGTTTTGCCTTCGCTATTGCTACAGCTCCTCGGTACTTGCTCTCCCCGCATGAGGTAGTTCACCGCACCGGATATTCTCTACTGTTTCCAGCGTTTGAGCTGTGGAAAATACATCTTCATCTGTGTGATCGCCTCTTCCCGGGTAAGTTTCTGTTCGGAATCTTTGTTAAATTCCTCCACATACTGCGCGCAATGTTCGATCATTTCGTCCATTGAACAATCTGCGGTAAACGCGCCATCTTTGTAGCAATAGCAGCAATACTCCTCGTTCTTACGCTGATCGGCATTTGTACCCATAGAAGCCGCATCATTCATGGGCATGGCACAACTCTGGCAAAATTTCTGTTCCATAATGTTTGTTTTTAAGAGTTCCTTTACATGGTGTCCGCAACCGAAAGCCGGCAAGGTCAACATGTAAACAGGCTCTGAGTGAATATAAAATACGGAGAGCATCTCTCTCCACGGAAGTTTATTTGGTTTCTTTCTGCCGGAACAGATAGTTTTCCGTTCCTGTTTTCTACTTTCCGTTTTTGTTTCTGTTTACAGAAGCACTTCTTTTCGTTGTTACTTTTGCAAAGATAAGCACTCTGTCGCAGGCAGATGTTATCCGATCTTGCTAAAAACAGAATGTACTCTCCGGAGGTAGCCACTCTTTCTATGTAGTTACTTCCTGTGTTTTTATAGACATCCTCACCCAGATCCATCGGGGGATCATGCGCCAGAAAAAGACAAGGATCGCATAACGCCAGTCGATCACTGCCACTCGTTTTCTTTTGTACAGAGCCTTCACGATACTTGCTGCCACTTGATCGGCCTGCATCTGCATGGGATAATGCCCCTCTTTCAGCAACGGGGTGGCCACGAATCCCGGACGGATATCTGTGAATCTTATATTCAGTTTCTCCATGCGGGAGAGTTGATCCAGAGCATCTATGTAGGTATTCTGAAAACGCTTGGTAGCCGAATAGGCCGGAGCCAGTCCCAGGCCTTTGGTACCGGCAATGGAACTGATGGCACCGATATGTCCGCCGCCGTGTTCTCTAAAGTACTGAAAAGCGGCAACGATCATCCGGGTAAATCCCTCTCCGTTGGTTTGCAACGTACGCAACTCCACATCTGATGCAAGGTTGGGATTCTGATAGCCAACCCCCGAACTGTGAAAATAGAGATCCATGCCTCCCAGCTTTCCGATCAGCGTATGAAGGTGCTCTACGGCATCCTCCCTGGTCACGTCCAGCACCTGCCACTCTACCTGATCGGGAGCGGTGGCCTGCAAGGCTTTCAGTTCTTCTTCCCGCCTGGCGGCAATACCCAGATGCCAACCTTCGCGGATCAGCAACAGAGCTACTTCTTTTCCTATGCCGGAAGTAGCTCCGACAATCACTGCTTTTCGCATATAAAATAGATATTGAAAAAGTATATCAAAAGTATGTATATTCTTTGAGAAACTTTGAATTGTTAAACAGAAAAAACTTACTGATCTATGATTCAATGATTTATGCTTAGTCATGATCCTTCTTTAAGTAAATATTCATCATAAATTTCAGCTAACATACTCCGTTATTCTGTAGGAGACGCACGGCGTGCGTCTCCGCGATATATGTCCAACAAAAACATCCCGCATGATATATACATTCTCATTCGGCATGTTGAGACGCACGTCAACCGTGCGTCTCAACAGGTTATGGGTATAGTATGAATGCAATGAATAATGAACTTCTATTTATGTATGGGTGTTGGCAGATATTGGATTGTTACTATCAGAGGGCGTTACCATCTATGATGAACACTGGTTCGTGTGTGTCATACCTTGTAATGTGTATGTATGATGATGTGGTACATGTTGTGATATAGTATAAACTGTAATGTGATATGTGTTGTGATAGGCAGGATCGATTGTATGCATGGTGTGGTAGTACGCATTATAATGTGGCATACCTTGTCATATAGCATAACATGCTTCCGACACTACAGATACGTTGTAAACAGAATAACCTTATACATGAATTCCCCTGCACAACCTATCCATGCTGAATTCCCCTGATCTTGCCCAACGTATATACTTCTTTATCAATCTTCAAAGTGTTAATTTTGTTAATAATAAGCACTTTGTATGCTTTGTACATACTGAATTTATTAATCAATGTTATAAGATCTGTTTTTGAGTTATATAAGTTTGGTAATTTCAGAATTACTCCTATATTTGTAATGTGTTTTTCATAGTATTAGATTTAAGGTCAACAAAGATTGGTTGCTCGCGATGAGTAGCCTTTTTTTGTCTGTACAGGAAGGTAGGGTATCTTCCTTTTTTCGTTTTCTTCCTTTTGTATGGTGAAAGATCAGCTTCAAACCATTCCGATTGTTTTTTTGTTGTGAGTAATAGTTCATTACCTAAGAATACATTACCATGCCTAAAGAAAAGAATACTCACTTGACAGATCCGTTGAAAAAATACCCACACACGGAGTTTCCCATGCAAAAACAGCCAGCCCCCGGATTGCAATCGCGTATGCAGCCTGTTCCGGACAGTGGAGAGAAGACCTACCAGGGCTACGGACGCTTGCAGGGCCGTCGGGCCCTCATCACCGGAGGAGATTCCGGTATAGGCCGGGCCGTAGCCATTGCCTATGCCCGGGAAGGAGCCGAAGTCACCATCACTTATCTGCCTCAGGAAAGTGAAGATGCGATGTCACTGGCAACCCTTCTTCAGAAAGACGGTCGCCAGATACATCTGATGCCTGCCGATCTCCGTGAAGAAGAGACGTGCAGAGAGGCAGTAGAATTTGCGGTCAGTCGCATGGGTGGACTCGATCTGCTGGTTTGCAACGCCGGGGTGCAGACAGCACAGGAAGATATAGCAGACCTCACTGCCCGTCAGATACAGACTACGTTCGAAGTGAATGTTTTTTCTGTCATGTATCTGTGCAAAGCCGCTGTTCCTCATCTGCCTCCGGGCTCCTCTGTGATAGTGACAGCTTCTGCAGAATACTATACCCCCAATAAGGTATTGCTCGACTATGCGGCATCCAAAAGCGCGGTAGTTGCTTTTAGCCTGGCACTGTCCAAACAGGTCATCGGAAAGGGCATCCGGGTGAATGTGGTTTGTCCCGGTCCGGTGTGGACACCGCTGGAAGTCTCCGGCGGCAATCCCGATGACCAGATCCCCTGCCACGGACTGGATACACCGATGAAGCGACCCGCGCAACCGGTAGAGATGGCAGGTGTATATGTGTTTCTGGCTTCTGAAGAGGCATCGTATGTGACTGGTGAAGTGTATGGACTCACCGGCGGATTGAGTAGTAAATAGTGATAGTAGTATATAAGAAATGAGAAAAGCAGTTGATCAGGAAGAATTGGTGTTGAAGCGTATAGAACCTCTTAGCTGGTGGGTAGGGATGAAGACATCGTTGCAGTTGATGATCTACGGCACCGACCTGGCCGGAAGCCGGGTGAAGGTGCTGGAAGAGGGGGTGCGTGTTACTAAAGTACATACGGCAGAGAGTCCGAACTACCTTTTTGCAGATGTAGCCATTGATCCGGATGCTACCCCCGGGACCTATACGTTTGAGGTGAAAAAGGGCAAGAGAGTCAACCGCTTTAGTTACGAGATCGGCAGACGGCGTCGCGGATCGGCTACCCGCAAGAGTTTCAGTTCGGCAGACCTGATCTATATGCTGATGCCCGATCGGTTTGCCAATGGCAATCCGGCCATCGACAACACACCCGATACCGTGGAGCGTGTCCGTCGCAAAGACCCTTTCGGACGGCACGGCGGAGATCTCTACGGCGTGATGCAGCATCTGGATTATATCACTTCCTTAGGAGCTACTGCCCTCTGGCTCACCCCTCCGCAGCTGGACAATGAAAAGACCTATTCGTACCACGGCTATGCCTGTGCCGACTATTACCGCATAGACCCTCGCCTGGGAGACAATGATCTGTATCGTCAGCTGGTGGGGAAAGCTCATGAACACGGGCTCAAAGTGATCATGGATGCCGTGCCCAACCATTGCGGTACGGCGCACTGGTGGATGGCAGACCGCCCGTTTGCCAACTGGGTACACTGCAAGGAAGGAGAGGTGATCCTCTCCAACTACCGCCTGGCCACCATTACCGATCCCAACGGTTCGGAATACGACCGTCTGGAAACCGTTCGGGGGTGGTTTGACGAATGTATGCCCGACCTGGGCATGGAGAATCCCTACCTGCAACGCTACTTCCTGCAACTCTATGTCTGGTGGATCGAATGGGCCGACCTGGATGGTCTGCGGGTAGATACCTACCCCTACAACGACAAAGAGGGCATTGCCTGGTGGACCCGCAGTATCCTGGAAGAATATCCTCATCTGAATATCGTGGGAGAGTGCTGGCACTCTTCTCCGGCCATTGTCTCTTACTGGCAATGTATAGCTGCTAACGTAGACGGCTATTCGTCGCATCTGCCCGCGGTGATGGACTTTCCTATGCAGGAGGCCCTGCACAGTGGACTGGCGGTAGATACCACGGATTTCAACGGCGGTATGAATCTTATCTATGAGGCCCTGGCACTGGATTTTCTCTATCCCAATCCGAAGAACCTGTTGGTCTTTTTAGACAATCACGATATAGATCGCTTTGCCGATGCGATGAAGGGCCATGTGGATAAAATAAAGCTCGGGCTGACCATGCTGGCTACTTTGCGGGGTATTCCACAACTTTACTACGGTACGGAGTTTGGAATGCGTTCGGACGATCTTTCCAAAGGACATGGGTCGGCCCGGAAAGACTTTCCCGGAGGCTGGAAAGGAGATCATAAGGATCTCTTTACCGGTCGCCGGCAGAGCAAAGAGGAGAAAGAACTGCTGGCACATACCCGCAAATTGTTTCATTGGCGCAAAACGGCAGTTACCATACACAAGGGAGATACTACGCATTTCCTGCCGGAGTACAACAGCTATGCCTATATCCGCTATACACGTGACCAGGTGGTATGGGTATTTATCAATCCTTCGGGCCGGAATGTGCAGATAGACTGGAAGCGCTATGCCGAGCGCCTGCGCGGATATACTACCGGAGTCAGCATACTGGACGACAAAGAGGTCAAGATCGGTAATAAGTTTGTGGTGAAAGCGCATACGTCGGCTGTTGTAGAATTTACTAAAAAGAGAAGGACGAAAAAGACTGAAAATAAGTAAGATATACGCTTTACGATTCAGAAAGACAGTAGTCATCCACTTGTAGAGACGGAGAGATTTACGATGTACTGAACCAACGGTCAGCGAAGCTAATTACGATGTACGATTGAAATTACAACTCCTTTCCTGTGTAGATCCGTGTGTTATACTTATTCCTTTTCTTTTTTCATCAGACAAAAGAACATAAGAAAAAAGATAAGAATGTATAAAATGGCATCTATCTATAAGTAGTAAAGGATGAGTAGTCAATCACAACTTAAAACTTATCACTTATCACTCAAAACTCTTATATGTTCTTTTGCTCTTCTGTCTGAAAAAGAAAAACTGTCCCATAAAGGAAAAGTAACTTCAATCGTACATCGTAATTAGCTTTGCTGACCGCCTGGTTGGTTATGCCGATCTTCGATTGACTTCGTTGACTGTTGGTTTGCCTGTAGTTTTGTATGTGTACTCATATGTAGAGGGTTGGAAAGGATGAAATACTCTGTTTATTCCGGGTTGTGATCACAGAAGCAAAGATACAACCCTCACCATCCCTGTTTTCTACAAACTGACATCTTTGGGTAGTAAAGTACACCATTGTACATCTTCTTTTTTCTCAGGCACTGGCAGATAGTCTGTACGGCAGAAATCTGAATCAGAACGGAAAGAACTTTTAGGCTCTTTTTAAACATCAGAAAAACAGTTGTTTATGCTTGTGTATTGCACTTTTTGTCTATGACGCATAAAATACAAACCAAATCTATAGGTAAAATGAAAAATACTTGTATACCACCCTTCTTTGCCGATGTGACCTGCTTCGGAATACGTATGAAACTTGCTGTCAGTGCTTATGCAATCCGGTTCAGATGCTTATGGAACTTGAAGCGAATGCTTATGCAATCCGGAGCAAGTTGCATAGGCTCCGGACCCTCTTTCGGGGTGGTCCGGTGCGCCGATTGTCTGTAGAAGGGAACGGTTCATTTCTCCTACTTTCCGCTGTGCGGATTCCATATCGAAGCACTGTCGGGCCGGGGTGGGGCGTGGTCGGGTATGTATATGCCATCGTGCATCCTACGACCCTCTACCCACATCTCCGGAGCAGACTCCGGCCTGGGTGGAGTATGCTCTGCTTGTTTGCATCCTCCCTCTGTCTGTAAGAGAGAGTATTCTTTTTCTTATTCTTAGTCTTATCTTTAAAGTTAACTTATTGATTTTCAATATGGAATTCTGCGGTTTTTGTACAGGTTTCGTACAAGTTTTGTGCACATCCTGCACAGAATCTGTACAGTTTTTGTTCAGATTCTGTTCGGTTTCTCTTTTGGATACGATGTTGTTATTTGATATACAGGATGTTACGTGTGTTGGATGTGTTTCACTTTTTTTCTGTTCAAATGGGTGTCAGAAACAGCCTTTTTTTCCGGATTTTGTGGCATTTGTGTCTGTCTGGTCTCTGTTTTTTTGCTCTTATCCTTTTTCTGGTCATTCTGGGAGGGAGTAAGCATCTGGTAACTCTTTACTGATTTTTTCAGTTCGGGCGAGTAAAATGTACCGTTTTTTACCACAAAAAGTCCGTAGTTTTTCAGTACGCGTTGCAGTAGATCGGCAGATCGGCGGTGTTGTTTTTTCAGTACCCGCAGCACCTCCATCGAAGCTGTTAATCTGGGTGCATAAGCCAGGCACTCCATCAGCATCCAATAGAGTCCATATCCTTTGAGGCCCTCTTTGTCGATAAGTACGGAAAGTCTGGGATCACTTTTGGCAGCGGCACTTTGATAAAGGTAAGGTTGTTCATCGGTTCGTCATCGGTTTACAAGGTTGATTCTAGTGTGTGCTTCACACCCCAGGGTATGCTTCCCTGTGGCTTCCCTATCGTTTTGCCACAGCTCGCTTTACCACTGGGTTATGGCTATATCCCCTTCGGGGAACGCAGTTACTTTATAAAGATACAATTGGACTTTGGACACACCCTCTGACCATCCTGTATCTTTCTGAATGTAGTTATATAACAGCATTCAGAGAGAGGCTCAGCCCGTGATCCGGTCTATCTCCTGTAGCTCTTCGGTAGAGAAGGTTGTTTTCTCTATTCCTTTCAGGTTGTCCTTCATCTGTTCCACGGAGCTGGCTCCGATGATCACCGAGGTCACCAGATCATCTTTCAATAGCCAGGCCAGTGCCATCTCTGCCAGCGTCTGTCCGCGACGGACAGCTATTTCGTTGAGGGCAGAAATTTTCCGGAGCACATCCTCTGTCAGCTGTTCCTTTTTGAGGAATCCGCCGCGGCCGATGCGCGAATCGGCGGGGATGCTGTGGAGGCAACGGTCGGTCAGTAATCCCTGTGCCAGGGGAGAGAACGCAATGAATCCACTGCCCGCTTCCCGGGTCTGGCGGAGGATACCTTCGTATTCAGGTTCGCGGTTGAAGATGTTGTACCGCCCCTGGTAGAGCAGGCAGGGAACATCCCGCTGCCGGAGATAGTCATAGGAGAACGCGGCCGCTTCCGCCGGGTATTTAGAGATACCCACATACAAGGCTTTTCCCTGGCGCACAATATCTGCGAGTGCCTGTAAGGTCTCTTCCAGAGGGGTATCGGGGTCGAAGCGGTGCGAGTAGAAGATATCCACATAGTCGAGATGCATCCGCCGCAGACTCTGGTCGAGGCTGTTCATCAGGTATTTGCGTGATCCCCATTCGCCGTATGGACCGGGCCACATGTCGTGTCCGGCTTTGGTGGAGATAAACAGCTCATCGCGGTAGGGGCGGAGCGAACGCTGCATGATCTGACCGAAAGTCTCCTCGGCCGATCCGTAAGGAGGTCCGTAGTTATTGGCCAGATCGAAGTGGGTGATGCCCCGGTCGAAAGCGTAGTGTACCATGCGGGTACTGTTTTCTAAAGTATCGACTCCGCCGAAGTTGTGCCAGAGACCTAAGGAGATCTCCGGGAGCCGGATGCCGCTGCGGCCGCAGCGGCGGTACTTCATTCCTGAATTGTAACGGTCTTGTGCCGCTGCATAAAGAGGTGGTTTCATGATTTACGGTTTTTTAGACAGAAGAACAAAAGGACAGATGGGCTGCGCCGTTTCCTGTAGAGACTATAGGAAATCCCTGGCTCTACAGATATATAGTAAATCCTTGTGTTCTTCTGTTCTTTTGTCTGAAAATAAAAGTTTGTTCTTTTGTCAAAGATAAAACTTCCCGTCGAAAATAATTCGAAAGAAGGGTACAATTTGATAACATTTTTTCTCTTTTTGGAAGGCTGGACTCAAATAGTACATCAATTGGATAAAAAAGTACTGGAAGTCTCCGGAATTATGCATTAATTTTGTCTCAGTTAATCAAAATACTTAAAAATCTGATATATGGCAAAACCAATCTTTCTTACTACCTGTCTGGTAGTATGGCTGTGCTGGGCCTGTGGCTCTGTAAAAACAGATTCCAATTCATTTATCCGTGTCGAAGACGGAAAGTTTATCCGTGACGGAAAACCGTATTATTATGTAGGTACTAATTTCTGGTACGGTGCTATCCTGGGATCGGAAGGAGAAGGAGGTGACCGCGAGCGTCTGCATCGCGAGCTGGACTTTATGAAAAGTATCGGGATCGACAACCTGCGTGTGCTGGTGGGGTCCGACGGCAGCCGGGGCATTACGGCTAAGGTAGAGCCTACCCTGCAAGTGGCACCGGGTGTATACAATGATACTATTTTAGCCGGGCTCGACTATCTGCTGATGGAGATGGGCAAGCGGGATATGGTGGCAGTACTCTATCTCAACAACTCCTGGGAATGGAGCGGAGGATACAGCCAGTACTTAGAATGGGCCGGGTATGGCAAAGCTCCTGTGCCTGCCGAAGACGGGTGGCCCGAGTACATGGAATATGTGCAGCAGTTTGTACAGTCGGACAGTGCCAAAGCTCTTTTTGCCGGGTATGTGGAAGATATGATCACACGTGTCAACAGGTATACACATATAAAATATGTAGATGACCCCACCATTATGTCGTGGCAGATCGGCAATGAACCCCGCGCGTTCTCCGATGCCAACAAGCCCGCTTTTGCCGCCTGGATGGCGGATGTCGCGGCACAGATCCGGTCGCTCGATGCCAATCATCTGATCTCTTCCGGTAGTGAAGGAAAGCACGGCTGCGAGCAGGATATGGATCTGTTCGAGAAGATACATGCCGACGCGAATATCGACTACCTCAATTTCCATATGTGGCCCTATAACTGGGGATGGGCTCCGCAGGACAGTCTGAGCGAAAGCCTCGAACAGGCCAAAGTAAACAGCAAAGCGTATATCGACGAACACATGGTGCTGGCACGTAAGTATCGGAAACCGGCGGTGATGGAAGAGTTCGGATTTCCGCGTGACGGGTTCCGGTTCTCCCGCGAGAGTACTACCGCTACACGCGATGCCTATTACGAATATATCTTCAGCCTGATCACAGATAAAGATCTCTACGACGGCCTGTTTGCCGGAGCTAACTTCTGGGCCTGGGGCGGCTTTGCACAGCCTGCCGAAGATCATGTTTTCTGGCAAAGGGGCGACGACTATACCGGCGATCCCGCTCAGGAAGAACAGGGACTGAACTCCGTATTCGATACAGACACTACCATTGAAGTGATCCGGGCGGCGAATAAAAAGCTTTTAAGTGCTGAGTGATAAGTAATAAGTTTTAAGTTCTGAGTTGTTCATGTGATTACAGTATGTATCACTTGAAACTCGCAACTCACTACTTAAAACTCAACATTCAATCATACCTATGAAAACTACCTTTTTATCCGGGCTGATCGGCCTGTTATATATCTATAGTACGGTTTGTTATACTACGACCAGCGGAAAAAATACAGTCTCCACAGAGAAAACTCCTGTGGAACTTCATGGAAAACTCTCTGTCCGGGGCACTCAGCTGGTGGATGAGCAAGGAGAGGCGGTCGTGTTGCGGGGAGTGAGTTACGGCTGGCACAACCTCTGGCCGCGCTTCTACAACGCCTCTTCAGTGAATTTCTTGGTCGACGCGTGGAAAGCAGAAGTTGTGCGTGCCGCTATGGGAGTGATGCTGAAAAACTCTTATCTGGAAAATCCCGAACTGGCTCTTTCCTGTGTGACACAGGTGGTGGATGCGGCTATTGACAACGGGGTGTATGTGATCATCGACTGGCACAGCCACAACATCCATACGGAAGAGGCTAAACTATTTTTCGCGGAGATGGCCCGGAAATACAAAGGCGTACCGAATGTGATCTATGAGATATTCAATGAGCCGGTAGAAGATTCCTGGCAGCAGGTTAAAGCCTATTCGGAAGAGGTGATCGCTGTGATCCGGGAGATAGAGCCGGATGCGGTGATCCTGGTAGGGTCTCCCCATTGGGATCAGGATGTACATATCGCTGCCGATGATCCGATCACGGGCTATGACAACCTGATGTATACCCTGCATTTTTATGCCGCTACCCATGGGCAGGAATTGCGCGACCGGGGCAACTATGCGTTGGCCAAAGGACTACCGCTTTTCGTCTCGGAATGTGCGGGTATGGAGGCTACCGGTGATGGCCCCATCGATCGTGCGGAATGGCAGCGGTGGCTCGACTGGATGCACAGCCACGGACTGAGCTGGGCCGCCTGGTCGGTTTCCGATAAGGAAGAGACCTGTTCGATGATCCTGAAACAAGGAGCTTCGGAAGGCGGATGGACGGATAGCGACCTGAGGGAGTGGGGGAGGATCGTGAGAGACGAGTTGCTCAGAACGGAAGACTGACCGTTTTTTAGACATACGAACCAAAGAACATAAGGGCTGTGCCGGAAAGTAAAGATCATATCTTATCTATTTCCCATATCCACTTATTTTATATTCTTATATCTCATCATCACATAATAAACATAAGGAATTAATATATAGGGTTTTCCACTGAATACTATGTGGAAGTTTACAGCGCAGCCCATATGTTCTTTTCTTCTTCTGTCTAAAAAAGTGAAACATAACTATACCTATATATTATATATACTGATACAATGAAGAAAATTTTACTTGCTTTTTGTCTGGGGCTTCTGTGCGTGAACGCACCTGTATATGCCCAGAAATTTGAGGGACTGGCTCAGACCCCTCCGATGGGGTGGAACAGTTGGAATAAGTTTGCCTGTGACATCGATGAACAACTGATCCGGGGGACTGCCGATATGCTGGTGGAGACCGGATTGCGTGATGCCGGATATATCTACCTGAATATCGACGATTGCTGGCACGGAGAGCGCGACAGCCTGGGATTTATACATCCCGATCCGGTGCGCTTTCCCTCCGGGATGAAAGCGCTTGCCGACTATGTACATTCGAAAGGGCTGAAGATCGGTATTTATTCCGATGCCGGCCGCAAGACCTGCGGAGGACGTCCGGGAAGTTTCGGACACGAATATCAGGATGCGCTGCAATATGCGAAATGGGGCATCGATTACCTGAAATACGACTGGTGTGAGACGGAAGATATCAATCCGAAAGGGGCCTATAATCTGATGCGTGACGCCCTTTATGCGGCAGGCCGTCCTATCCTCTTCAGTATGTGTGAGTGGGGCGACAACCAGCCCTGGGAATGGGCACAGGAGACCGGGCATATGTGGCGTACTACAGGAGATATCTACAACTGCTTCGACTGTATCGACCAGTACCCCACCTGGGCCGCTTTCGGTGTGTTGCAGATCCTGGATATGCAGGAGGGGCTGCGGCAATATGCCGGACCCGGTCACTGGAACGATCCCGATATGTTGGAAGTAGGCAACGGAATGACGGTGAATGAAGACCGCGCGCACTTTACTATGTGGTGCATGCTGGCGGCTCCGCTGATCCTGGGCAATGATCTGCGTCATATGACCGATGATACCCGTGGGATCATCCTGAACAAAGAAGTGATTGCTATCGATCAGGACCCGTTGGGAATACAGGGATTCAAGCACGCAGCAGAAGATGGACTGGAGTTCTGGTTCAAGCCGCTTTCCGATGGCGACTGGGCATTCTGTATCCTGAACCGTACTACGGAACCGAGAGAATACACCATCGACTGGCAGCAGTTCAACTTGCACGATGATTTATCCGATCGCTCTACCGCATTCGATACCACACCCTACAACATACGTAATCTGTGGACCCTGAAAGACGATGGTAATACCAAGAAGATACGCAAAGTAACTATCCCCGGTCGGGATGTAGTACTCTACAGATTAAGTAGTAAGTTATAAGTTTAAAGTCTGGAATGTACACACTACTTATTAATACTTATAACTGAAAACTTATAACTCATTACTAATAACTCAAAACTTATGAAGATATATGGGTTGATGATGATTAGTTGGGTACTGGCTCTCTCTCTTTCCGCTCAGACGGAAGGGGAAAAGAGTCTGCTCGACTATGATGTAGAACTGACGAGTGATTGGGTGTTTTATGCACCTGAGCAGCCTCGTATCGATGTGAAAGCAGTGAACAACAGCAGTGTCCGGGCGACTTCGGTATTGAGGTTGTGCATTACCCGGGATACACACGAGCCGTTGTATACTTTTTCTCAGTCCGCGCAAGTGGATGCGGGAGAGTCTGCACAAATTCAATTTACCTTTTCTCTGCCCGAACCAGGCTTCTACCGTTGTCTGCTCATGGAGCAAGCCCAGGGAAAAGAAGTAGAAGTGAAACGGTTCAATATCGGTTACGAACCCGAACAGATTGTGTCGCTGCCTGACGCGCAGCCCGACTTGCGGGAGTTCTGGGACAGAGCCCGTGCAGAGCTGTCACAGGTAGCACCCGAATACGAACTGACACTGATCCCCGATTCTTCGGACCACCGCCGGAAACTCTATCTGGTGAAGATGAAATCTCTGGGTGGAGAAGAGATCTCCGGATACTATTCCGTACCTGCGAAGAAAGGAAAATATCCGGCTGTGATCTCCTATATGGGCTACGGTTCCAAGCCCTGGGTGCCCGGTGGTACTCCCGGTTATGTGGAATTTGTGCTTTCCGTGCGCGGACAAGCCTTGCAGGAACCTGTAAATACCTATGGCGACTGGATCACTTATGGACTGGACAATAAGGAAAATTATTACTACTGCGGAGCCTTTATGGATCTGATCCGCGCCATCGACTTTGTGGCTTCCCGTCCCGAAGTGCGTACGGATGCTATCTTTGCCGAAGGAGGCAGCCAGGGAGGAGCCTTCTCCATGGCCGCCGCCGCACTGGACAATCGGCTGCGTGCCATCGGACCTACCATTCCGTTCCTGTCAGACTATCCCGATTATTTCCGTATCGTTCACTGGCCTGCCCAGCCCGTGCTGAACAAGCAGCGTGAACTGGGACTCTCCGACGAAGAGATGTACCGGACCCTCTCTTACTTCGATATCAAGAACCTGGCCGCCTGGATCGAGTGTCCGGTGATCATGGGAGTAGGGCTACAGGATGAGGTGTGCCCGCCACACACGAATTTCTCCGGTTACAATCGTATCAGTTCGGAAAAAAAGTATCATATCTATCCGCTCAACGGCCACAATACACCCGATAGCTGGTGGCAGACCCGCATGGAGTTTTTTGAGAAATTCCAATAGATTTACGATGTACGGATGTACAATTTACGATGGAGGTTTTCCGTCAGCTACTATTTGTTTGCTGCAAGTTGTGTACCCGGATAACAGACTGAACGAACCATACACACTTACAACCACAGATACAGGGTATGTTCTCATGTATTTCCAATCGTACATTGTAATTAGCTTCACTGACCGTTGGTTGACTTCGTCGATCGTTGGTTCCGTACATCGTAAATATAAAAGTATTACTTAATGATAAGATAGTATTTTTTTGCCATATATGTAAACTCTACTTTTGTATGGCGTGAAAATGTAAAACAGTTATTTTAAATCTATTTATTTATATGAAGAACATCATGTTGTTTCTACTGGCACTCGTTGTGGGTAGCCAGGTGATGGCCCAACAGACCATAGTGACCGGTAGGATTACCGATGCGCTGGATGGCTCCGGTCTGATAGGCGCCAACGTGTTAGTAAAGGGTACCACCAACGGTACCATTGCCGATATCGACGGAAATTACAGCGTAAGCGTTCCGGCCGGAAGTTCTGTACTGGTCTTTTCCAGCATCGGCTACAAAACACAGGAAATTACGTTAAGCCCTGGTCAGACCACGCTCAATGTAGTGATGAGTGAAGACTCCGAACTTCTGGATGAGGTTGTGGTGGTGGGCTATGGTACCATGAAAAAGAGCGACCTTTCGGGTGCTTCTGTCTCTGTAGGAGAAGAGAAAATCAAAGGATCTGTAATTACCAACCTCGATCAGGCTCTGCAAGGACGTGCCGCCGGGGTAACTTCCATGACCACTTCCGGTGCTCCGGGATCTTCCGTTTCTATCCGTGTACGCGGGCAGGCAACCATCAATTCCAAAGCCGAGCCGTTGTATGTGATTGACGGTGTGATTGTGCAGGGAGGAGGTAGTAGCGGTGCCGATTTCGGTCTGGGGGATGCCTTAGGAAATGGTAGTGTATCTACTATTTCTCCTTTGTCTACCATCAACCCTTCGGATATCGTATCCATGGAAATCCTCAAAGATGCTTCGGCTACTGCCATTTATGGTGCCCAGGGTGCCAACGGAGTGGTTCTGATCACTACCAAACGCGGTAAGTCGGGCGAAGCGAAATTCTCTTACGAAGGAATGATTGCTGCTCAACGTCAGACTTCCCGGTTGAGCATGATGAACTTGCGTGAGTTTGCCGAATACAGCAATTCCGTAGCAGCCGAGAGCAATTCTCTGGATGAACGTCCCGAATTCTCCGATCCTTCTTTATTAGGGGTAGGTACCAACTGGCAGGATGCTATTTTCCGGACGGCATTGATGCATCAGCATCAGGTATCGGCTCAGGGAGGTACAGATAAAGTGCAATACTATCTGTCCGGTTCGTATATGGACCAGGACGGTACCATCATTGGCTCCAGCTTCAACCGCTACTCGTTCCGTTCCAATATGGACGCGCAACTGAAATCGTGGTTCAAGATCGGAGTGAATCTCATGTATTCGAAGACCGGTGAGCGTCTGACATTGGCTGACAGCAGCGAAGGAGTAGTAAACTATTCCTTACTAACTCCTCCCGATATACCTATTTATGATATCGACGGTGGCTATGCCAGTGTAGTGCGCGAAGGCTATACCAGTGTAAATCCTATAGCTATGGCGCTGAGCGACGATATCCTGCTGGATCGTCAGAAACTCAACGGTAGTATATTTGCCGATATTACCCCGATCAAAAATTTGATATGGCATACTGAGTTAGGATTTGACATCAGCAACTCCAAGGGAGAGATTTACAGACCGATGATCAGCATGGGTAGCTGGAACCGCTCTACGAACTACAGTTCTATTCAGCGTAACAACAATACCTACTGGCAGGTAAAAAACTTTGTAACCTATAGCGGCACTATCGGAAGTAAGCATAGCTACACAGCGATGGTAGGGCAGGAAGTCTGGGAGTCTACCTATGAATATGAATCGGTAGTAGGCGAAAACCTCCCTTCGGATGATGTACACAATCCGGCTCTGGGAGAGAATTCCAGAATTTCCGCTGGTTTTGGTAGTTCGGCCATGGCTTCTTTCTTCGGGCGTGCTACTTACAACTATGACGATCGTTATCTGGGTACTTATACCTATCGGCACGACGGTTCGTCCAATTTCGGACCCAAAAACCGTTGGGCAGGATTCCATGCCCTGGCTGTCTCGTGGAGGTTTACCAACGAGAAATTCTTTGAACCTCTCTTGCCTGTGATCAACAACGGTAAACTCCGTGTAGGCTGGGGACAGACAGGTAACTCCAACATCGATGGTTACAAGTGGGGAGCAGGTATTTCCCGCATGCCCTCCGGACTGGGTAATGGCTTCCGCCAGGCCAATATTGCCAACCCGTATGTGAAATGGGAAACACAGGAGCAGTGGAACCTGGGTATCGATCTTAATTTCTTCCACGATCGGATTACGTTGGTGGTGGACATGTATGACAAGACCTCCAAAGACATGTTGATGCAGTTGCAGCTCCCTTCTTATATGGGTACGCGCGGTAACGTGTCTTCTGCGCTGGCCGCTCCTTCCGGCAACTACGGCACGATCAACAACAAGGGATTGGAAATTACTCTGGGTACCCGTAACCTGACTGGTCCTTTCGAGTGGAACTCCGAATTCCAGATCTCCTTCAACAAGAACAAGCTGGTGGCACTTGACGGAACAGAGGATGCAGCCATCGAAGGCTATGGACAGTGGAGTGATGTGGTTTCTCTGACACGCATCGGGGAATCTCTGTACAACTTCTACGGCTATGTATGTGACGGAGTCTATGAAGATCTGAGAGACCTGCAGACTTCTGCCAAGCCGGAGAGCTATCCCAGCAACGGTGTATTCAACCGTTACAACACGACCTGGGTAGGGGATATCAAATACAAAGACCTCAACGGAGACGGGGTGATCAATGAGAACGATAAGACCAATCTGGGATCTCCGATGCCTAAGTTTACCTTCGGTTTTACCAATACATTCCATTATAAGAATTTTGACCTGACCGTGTTTATGAACGGATCGTACGGAAACAAGATCTACAACTACATGGCTATGAATCTTTCCAATATGAAGAGTACCTGGAACAACCAGTTGAAGGTGGTGACCGAACGGGTTCGTCTGGAACCGATCAATGCCAATATTGACTACTCCAACGGTGTGGTGGTAAATGGTGTGACGGTATACAACTGGTTTGATGATGTGACCAATGTGAAGGTTTCCAATCCGAATGCCAAAGTACCTCGTGCCATAGCCAATGATCCGAACGACAACTCCCGCGTGAGTGACCGATACATCGAAGATGGCTCTTACCTGCGTATCAAGAACATAACGTTCGGATATACTTTCCCTTCCAGGATGATACGGAAGTGGAAATTGGATAACCTGCGTGTGTATGCAAACTTCCAGAACCTGTTCACTTTCACCAAATACAGCGGATATGATCCGGAGATCGGTGCAAGTACAGCCAGTGCCAATGTATACGGACTGGACAACGGACGTTATCCTTCACCGAAAGTATATTCTTTTGGTCTGAATGTAACATTCTGATTAGGTAGTCATCCATTTAAAAAAAAAGAAAATTATGAAACGAGCATTTTATCGTAAATCGCCGGGGGCGATGTACAAACACAGCGAGTTCCATATGGCATTAGTGTCAAAAATAAATGTTGTACATATGAAATATAGAAATATTAAAAACTGGTTGTATGGTGTTTTGCTGGTGGCAGGTATGGGACTGACCTCCTGTGAGGACTTTCTGGATCGTCCGACAGAAGATAATTACAATACGGACAATTTTTATCAGACCGATGAACAATGCTTTCAGGCAGTGAATCCGATTTATAACTCGCCCTGGTACGATTTTCAGCGCGGATTCTTCAAGATCGGTGAAGTATTGCCCGGCAATTACTATTGGGGAGGTTCTCCTTATCTGACGTTTACAACCAATTCTACCGATGAAGACCTGGTGAATATGTCGGCCTCTCTATGGTCGGTGAATGCCTATTGCAACACTGTGATAGAGAACCTCAATACCAAGGCCGGTTCAGATGTGAAGCAGTCAACCATAAATACCTGTAAAGGAGAATGTCTGGTGTGGAAAGCGATGGCTTATTTCTATCTGGTGCGTTGTTTCGGTGCCGTGCCCATTATCCATAACAATACGGATATGATCAGTGACGGAAATTACAACAGTATATACCGTGCTACCATAGAAAATGTGTATGACTACATCATTATGACACTGGAGCAGGCCATCGAATGGTTGCCCGAGAGCAATGACGGAGGACGTATTGACCGCTATTCGGCCTACGGATTGCTGGCCAAGGTCTACCTGACCAAATCGGGTTACGGAATGAGTGGAAGCCGTAATGCAGACGATCTGGCTAAGGCTGCCCAGTATGCCAAAAAGGTGATCGACGAAAGCGGCCGTGAACTGATGCCGGAATATTCCGATATTTTCCGTATTGCCCATAATTTCAGTGATGAAAGTCTGCTTGCCTGGCACTGGACTGTATCCAACTACTGGACTTCACAGAATACCTTGCAGTCTGACCTTGCTATTACCGGTTTCAGTGAATTCGGTGACACCTGGGGTGGGTATGCCGGGCCTTCCGTAGATCTGCAGGACGCGTTCGGTGAAAACGCGTTGAGCCTTTCCCGTAACAACGTAGATGCGCGTCGCAAAGCTACTATGATGATGTACGGTGATGTATATGAGTACTTCTATACCGATCTGGGCGGATTTGACTATATTCGTTTTGTCTATGGTGGTTACGAAGAATTCCCCGGCCCAGGTAGTTTCCAGTCGCCTACCGGTGCCAATGAAGTGAAACATCTGGTAGGAAATATGGCAGATCACAGAGCCGGTTCGGGTACCGAGATGGCCAATATGGCAACCAGCCTGAGTACACACATTCTGCGTCTGGCGGATGTATACCTGATCTATGCCGAAGCAGTGATCGGTAACAACGGTTCTACGACCGATGCTTCTGCTATTGATGCGTTCTATAAAGTGCGTAGTCGTTCTGTCGGTGCTTACGAAAGACCCTCTTCCATCTCCTGGGAAGATGTATGGAAGGAACGCCGTCTGGAACTGGCCTGTGAGGGAGATCGCTGGTATGATTATGTGCGTTGGCACTACTACGAACCGCAAAAGGCGATTAATGAACTGATTTCCCAGAGACGGTCGTTCTACAATGGTCTGGACACCTATTACAAAACGGCGTATGAAGCCGGAAGTGCCGGATTAGATCCAGCTACTACGTATTACGATACAGACCCGCTGATCCCGAATATCACTAACAATAGTTTCCAACTGCCCTTCCCGGCCACGGATCTGACGATGAATCCGAACCTCTCGAAAGATCCTCAACATGTAGATATTTCGGAATATACATACAACTAATCTCTAAAGATCAAAACCATGAAATTGAATATAAAACATCAGATATATACGTTGCTGCTGACTGTATTGACAGTTTCCGGCGTAGCCGTATTGTCTTCCTGTGAAGACGAACCGGATAAGTATAAGATCGCCAGCGGTATTCCGGAGATCCTGTATGCGCGTATGCCCGACATTGCTTCGGCCGATTCGCTGATCACCGGAGCCTACATGAGTACTACCGTTTGCTTTGTAGGGAACAACCTGCGCAGCATTACGGAAATGTATTTCAACGATCAGAAAGCTGTTCTCAATACCAGTTTTATTACAGATCATACTCTGTTTGTTACTGTACCCGGAACTATTCCCGAAGAGGTGACAGATATGATCTATCTGGTAAACTCCAGGCAGGATACGGTGAGATATGAATTCAGTGTACTGGTTCCTGCCCCTCAGGTGACTTCCATGTCGAACGAGTATGCCAACGAAGGAGATATCGTTACTATCTATGGAGATTATTTCCTGGATGATGAATCCGGACCGCTAAGCATCATGATGGCTGGCAACCTGCCTGTGACGGAGATCACGTCCATTACCAAAACAGCTGTTTCGTTCCGTTTGCCGGAAGGATCTTCCAAAGGATACATCACTGTTACTACCATCTATGGTACCGGAAGATCTAAATTCCAATACAAAGACGACCGGAATATACTCCTTGACTGGGATACTACATTTGCCAACGGATGGCGCCCGGGAGTAGTACAGGGTACTGATCCGGAGGGGGTAAGTGGTGATTATGTGATTTTCCAGGGTAGTCTGGACGGAGAAAGCGGAGCTTCCTGGAACGAAGACGGATTCTCCTTCAACTACTGGGCAGCCAATGCTTCTTCACCGGATCTGTTTGATGCGGAAGACTGGGAAAATATGACCCTGAAATTCGAGATCAATGTCAGTCAGCCCTGGAGTGCCTGTGCTTTGCAGATGATATTTACCACTGCCGATCAGGTCAGTCTGGAAAACAGTAATAATACATTTATAACAGACGAGAGCATTCCACGCGCGTTGTGGAGACCGTGGGAAGAAACCGGTTCGTATACTACGGATGGATGGAGAACCATCTCTGTTCTGTTGAGTGAATTTAAATATACCCATATCGGAGGTACGTCTACAGGTAGTCTGAGACCCGGACATTTTACCGGACTCACCTTCTTCGTGTATGCGGGAGGTATCAATGGAACAGACTGTTCACCGGTGATCTGTATCGATAATATCCGTGTGATGCCTGCAGAGTAAGTTTTACCAATAAACTGACTGAAGTTATGAATAAGAAATATAAGATATGGGCACTGTGGATGATGTGCCTGGTTGTTGGAAGCGGATTGACTTTTACAGCTTGCAGCAGCGACGATGACAACGATACCAATCAGTACAAGGGAGGTATCTCACTGAATGTCTTCGGGCCCAGTCCGGTGGCACGTGGAGGCGAACTTCGTTTCCTAGGAAGCGGTATGGATCGGGTGACCGGAATTGTACTCCCCGGTAGCGGTGAGATAACAGATATCAAAGTGATCAGTGATACGGAGATCCGTATCACTGTACCACAGAATGCCGAAGAGGGATTGGTGGTATTGAAAACTCCTGACGGAGATATCACTACAATCACTCCGATCACCTATATGGAACCGATCTCTCTGGACGACTTTTCTCCGAAATCCGCTAAGGCAGGTGAAGAGATAACCCTTACCGGAGAATACCTCAACCTCATCACAGAGGTGATCTTTGCTGATGAAGTGGTGGTAACGGAGTTTGTGAGCCAGAGTAGAAATGAGATCGTAGTAGTGGTTCCTTTGGAAGCTCAGACTGGTCAGCTCATTATCTCAGACGGCCAGGAAATCCCTAACTGGATCTATTCGGAAGAGGATCTGGAAGTGACACTACCAACCATTGAATCCATCTTTCCGGTTCCGTTGAGGGCAGGGGGTGCGCTCACCATTACCGGGTCAGATTTCTATCTGGTAGATAAGGTGATCCTGCCCGGTGGTTTTGAAGTGGAAATAGAAGACGCAGAGGATGTGATCGTGATAGAAGAAACTCCGGAAGACATTCAAGAAGGAGAGATCATCCTGGTAGCTAAATCTGGAGTGGAAGTTGCTTCAGAACCGTTGGAACTCGTCAAACCGGAGATCGGGTCCATATCAGGAACTATAGTAAAGAACAATACCAGATTTACCATTACTGGTATGAATCTTGACCTGGTGTCGGAAGTAGCTTTTGAAGGAGGAGAGGAAGGAGTGAGTCTGACCGAATTTGAATCGCAGGCTGCAACCGAACTCGTATTGACTTTGCCGGCAGAGGCTGCCGATGGTATATTTACTCTTCGTACATTGTCCGAAACGGAAACAGCAGGTGAAGCACTCACTTTTGTGAAACCAAGTGTGAGTAGCTTGTCCGCCACTACCGTAAAAGCGAATCAGGAACTTGTACTTACCGGAGAGAATCTGGATCTGGTGACCACAGTGAAATTTGGCGAAATGGCAGGAAGAGTTGTTTCGGCAACAGAAACTACTTTGACAGTCACCGTTCCGGTCGGAGCCGGGTCGGGTTCGCTGACACTGCTTACAGATAATGGAACCGAAGTGATTACGACGCAACAGGTGACCGTGGATGTGACTTTACCTGGTATTACAAGTATTGAGGCGGAAGGCCCTGGTGGAAAGATCACTGTACAGGGAACAGATCTTGATATTATCAAAACCATCTATCTGGCGGATGAAGATGGAAACTATACAATTCCGGTGACGGATTATGGAATCAAATCAGCAACTTGCCTGGAATTCTACCATGTATTGGGAGCAGCGACAGGAGCCATTACTCCGTTGATGGTAACAGTAGATGGTGATGAAGGATATATGCCTGCATTCTATTGCGATGGTCCCGATCCGATACCAGACGATGCGATTATGTTGTTTGACTTTGAATATGGTTCTTATAATGGATATATCTGGGGAGTCGGTTCCTTTGAAACTCAGTCGGGAAATCGTTATTTCCGTGGTAGTGGTATCATTGGGATTGGGACCTTTACCTGGTTCTTTGCGGACAATGCCGGTGTACGTCCGGGAATTGATGATCTGTCCGGAAAAGTATTCAAGTTTGATATGAAAGCAGATCAGGACTTTGTTCCCGAGTGGTATTATATTCAGTGGGAACTTGGAGGTAGCTGGGGCTGGTGCCAAAACGATCATTTCCCTGTAGATGAGAATGGTGTTTGTACGACCGGTGGCGGATGGATTACCGTGACATTAGATTTCGATGTGATTGGTATCCATGAAATTGGTGAAGGTGGTGACTTCGGACTGGCTTGTCAGGGATCTAATTTTGATTGGAGCAATATCTGTATTGATAATGTACGTATTGAAAACAAATAAACCAGGCAGATATGGAATAGAAGATTCTACTTTCTGTGTGGGAGTGGAATGATTTCTGCAAATCCAAAGATTAAAAAAATGACGTATGAAAAAGAACAAGATACAATTACTACTCATGCTTGCCATCGGACTTTCCATAGCGGCATGCGACACGGATGTAAAGCATAAAATTCCCGTGGTAGGGGCCCCGGTATTGGAAGAGTCAGACCCTGCCGCGAACGCTACGAATGTAAAAGCAGGGAACAAAGACATTACTCTGACCTATGATAAGAATGTCTTTTTCGCGACGGAAGATATGCATCTGCTTACGCTCACAGGTGACGGAGAGATCTTAGATGCCAATGTGTACGGCAGTTCGGAAGACTTTACCATACACACCCGTCTGAAGAAAGAGACCTCTTACACACTCACGGTGCCACAAGGGGTAGTATTGGGACCTACTCAGGTAGAAGCTCCGGAGGTATCCGTCAGTTTCTCCACCATTGCGTTGAACAAGTCACTTGTCAACCCCAATGCTACGGCTGCCACACAGAAAGTCTTCTCCTATCTGCTGGAAAACTACGAGAATAAAATACTCTCCGGTACGATGGCAGAAGTGAGCTGGAACACAAATGAGGCAGAAATGGTGTATCAATGGACAGGTAAATATCCGGCGATAAATTGTTTCGATTATGTACACATCTATGCTTCACCAGCCAACTGGATCGATTATGACGACATTACTCCGGTGAAAGACTGGTGGGATGCCGGTGGGTGGGTGTCTATAATGTGGCACTGGAATGTACCGGTGGAAGACCCTGCGGTGAACCCCGATGCCGGATATGATTTCTACATCGAAGATAATGCCTTTGATGCAGCCAATATCAATGATCCGGACGCCTGGGAATACGATGTGTTCTGGACAGATATAGCCAAAGTGGCCGAGTCTCTGAAGACCTTGCAACAGGAAGGCATTGTAGTGATCTGGCGTCCTTTCCACGAAGCAGCGGGTGGCTGGTTCTGGTGGGGTCGCGACGCGGACTCTTTCAAAACCCTTTGGACTACGATGTTCAACTACTTCCAGTCTGAAGGCCTGAACAACCTGATCTGGGTATGGACCTGCGAGACAGAGGATGAAGACTGGTATCCGGGAGATGCGTATGTAGATATCGTCGGACGTGATCTGTACAATACCGGTGCTTCTGATGCTGTGGGTCAATACGACGAAGTGGACGAAGAATATGGACATAAAATGATAGCACTGACCGAATGTGGCTCTGTAGGATTGATCTCCGAACAATGGGCTGCCGGGGGACGTTGGTCCTGGTTTATGCCCTGGTACAATGCTGAAGAAGATACCACAGCAGGCGAACACGAACATGCCGGTGAAGAGTGGTGGCAGGATGCCATGTCACAGGATTTTGTAATTACGCGCGATCAGCTTCCTGATTTAAAATAATATTTATCTTTGTAGGAAAAATTATTCGGATATCTGAATAAGGAGTAGAAGATAAATTTATTACGTAATTATAGAAAAAAGTGAACTCATGAAAAACATCTTGATTGCAATGGGACTGATGGCTTCTGCCTGTGCATACGCAGGCAATGGTAAAGAGACATATAAAGACGCGTCTGCTCCGGTAAAAGACCGGGTAGAAGATCTGCTGGGTCGTATGACGCTGGAAGAGAAGGTAGGGCAGATGAACCAGTTTGTCGGTGTGGAACATATCCGTGCCAACAGCGCGGTGATGACCGAAGAGGAACTCAGGAACAACACAGCCAATGCGTTCTATCCGGGAGTGACCGAGGCAGACGTGGAACGTTGGACCGAGGAGGGACTGATCGGCTCTTTCCTGCATGTGCTTACCATCGAAGAGGCCAACTACCTGCAATCCCTGGCCATGAAAAGCCGGTTGCAGATCCCTATTCTTTTCGGGATCGACGCGATCCACGGCAATGCGCACGCACCCGATAATACTGTGTATCCGACCAATATCAATCTGGCCTGTTCGTTCGATACGGAACTGGCCTACCGGATAGCCCGTCAGACGGCAAAAGAGATGCGCGCGATGAATATGCACTGGACATTCAACCCGAATGTAGAAGTGGCACGTGACCCACGCTGGGGACGGGTCGGAGAGACTTTTGGAGAAGATCCCTATCTGGTGACACTGCTGGGAGTGGAGTCTGTAAAAGGATATCAGGGCGATCTCAACTCTCCGGAAGATGTACTGGCTTGTATCAAGCATTTTGTAGGAGGCAGCCAGCCGATCAACGGAACCAACGGTTCGCCTACCGATCTGTCTGAACGGACCATCCGTGAGGTGTTCTTTCCGCCTTTTGAAGCAGGTGTAAAGGCCGGTGCCATGTCGTTGATGACGGCTCATAACGAGCTCAATGGTATCCCTTGCCACAGCAACGAATGGCTGATGCAGGATGTGCTTCGTGACGAGTGGAAATTCCCCGGATTTGTAGTAAGCGACTGGATGGATATCGAACATATCCATGACCTGCATGCTACGGCGGAGAATATCAAAGAGGCATTCTATCAGTCGATCATGGCCGGTATGGATATGCACATGCACGGTGTACACTGGAACGAGATGGTGGTGGAACTGGTGCAGGAAGGTCGCATTCCGGAAGCACGTATCGACGAATCGGTACGCCGCATCCTGGATATCAAATTCCGCATGGGATTGTTTGAACAACCCTTTGCCGATCCGGAGCAGAGTATGAAGATCCGTCTCAGTGACGAGCATCGGGCCACAGCTCTGGAAGCTGCCCGCAACGGGATCGTATTGCTGAAGAACGACGGTATCCTGCCGCTGGACGCTTCGAAATACAAGAATGTATTGGTGACCGGTATCAATGCCGATGATGAAAATATCATGGGCGACTGGACCGCACCTCAGAAAGAGGAGAATGTGATCACGATCCTGAAAGGGCTGCGCCAGGTGGCTCCGGATACTCACTTTACCTTTGTAGACCAGGGCTGGGACCCGCGTAACATGGACCCGGCGAAGGTGGCGGAAGCTGCTGAGAAGGCTAAGGATGCCGACCTGAACATTGTAGTAGCCGGAGAATATATGATGCGTTTCCGTTGGGAAGACCGTACGGACGGAGAAGATACCGACCGCTCGGACATCGATCTGGTAGGGTTGCAGAACGAACTGATCGAACGGGTAGCCGCTTCGGGCAAACCAACGATTTTGGTATTGGTTAGCGGACGTCCGCTGGGCGTAGAGTGGGCCGCTGATAACCTGCCTGCTATCGTAGAGGTATGGGCACCGGGAATGTACGGAGGACAGGCAGTGGCAGAGATCCTGTACGGAGAGGTGAACCCGTCAGCCAAGCTGGCAGTGACCATCCCGCGTGGTGTGGGACAGATACAGATGATCTACAATCACAAACCATCGCAGTATTTCCATCCGTATGCGGCAGGGAAACTGAGTACCCCGCTCTGGCCGTTTGGTCACGGACTTTCTTACACCACGTATCAGTACGATGAGCTGACCCTTTCTTCCAGAGAGATAGGTACAGACGGAACTGTGGATGTCAGTGTACGGGTAACCAATACAGGCAGCCGGGACGGTGTGGAGATCGTACAACTCTATCTCCGGGATGTATACAGCAGTGTGACCCGTCCGGTGAAGGAGTTGAAAGATTTTGCCCGTGTACCGCTGAAAGCGGGTGAGAGCAAAGTGGTGAACTTTACCATTACTCCCGATAAGCTGGCTTTCTACGACCAGAAGATGAACTGGATCGTAGAACCGGGTGACTTTATCGTGATGGTAGGTGCTTCATCGGCAGATGAAGACCTGATCAAAGAAACGTTTACAGTTAAATAAACAAAGAGGATAGGTATACATTTTCAAGGGTAAACAGATGAAAAAGGGCGGTTGGGTGGATCGGCAAGCGATCCACCCGCTGATCCTCCCGGACCATCTGAAAAAGGATTTGTCCGGACACGGAGAAGATACGGCGGAAACAGCTCTCCATCCTCCTATTGAAGAATAAGTTATGATACGGAAAATAAGGAATTTAACCGCAGGTACCTTACTTGTGGCAGGGATTGTCTCGTGCCAGAGCGCAGGCAATCAGAAGAGTGTGACAGTAGCAAATAACGGCCGTACACCAGAAACAGAACATCTGCTGAAAAGCCTCCGGACCCTCCCGCAGCAGGGATTTATGTTCGGACATCACGACGATCCGTTGTATGGGATCGGCTGGGAAGGTGAAGAGGGACGCAGCGACGTAAAGAGCGTGGTGGGAGACTATCCGGCAGTGATGTCGTTTGATATCGGTCATATCGAGTTGGGTCGCGCGGAAAGTCTGGATAAGGTTTCGTTCGATAAGATCCGCAGGGAGATCATTGCCCAGTACGAACGCGGAGGAATGAATACGATCAGCTGGCACTTAGACAATCCGCTTACCGGAGGAGACTCCTGGGATGTCAGTGAAAAAGGGGTAGTCGCGGCTATTCTGCCGGGAGGGCAGCAGTATGAGACCTTTCAGCAGTGGTTGGGAAAAGCCGCGGAGTTTCTCTCTTCTTTGGAAACAGCCGACGGGGTGAAGGTGCCGGTCCTTTTCCGTCCGTGGCACGAGCATACTGGTAGTTGGTTCTGGTGGGGCAAAGAGTTGTGTAGTGCCGAAGAATACAAGGCTCTCTGGCACATGACCTGCGATTTTATGGCAGATCAAGGAGTAAATAACTTACTGTATGCCTATTCTCCGGGTACGGAACCTAAGGATACGACCGAATATCTCGAGCGCTATCCGGGTGACGATATGGTAGATCTGATCGGGTTCGATTGTTACCAGTCCGACCGGGAGATCTTCCTGACACAGATGAAAAAATCACTGGATATCCTGACTACCATCGGACACACCCATCACAAACCGATCGCGATAACTGAATTCGGCTATGAGACCATTCCCGATCCCGTGTGGTGGACAGAGACGGTACTTCCTCTGTTGAGTGAATATCCGCTTTCGTACGCACTGGTATGGCGCAATGCCCGTGAACGTGAAGATCATTATTACGCTCCTTATCCCGGACAGGTATCCGCGGAGGATTTTGTGAAGTTCTACGAAGATCCCCGTACCCTCTTTGCCAGAGATGTGAAGGGACTCTACAAATGAAGCATCTGTACGTTGCTGATGAACCACCTTTTTGCTGATGAACCCTCTTGATTTAGATAAACATTTTGAATAAATAGTTATGAATCTGTTTGATGAAAAAGTAAACCGGTTGTTAAACAACCACGAACAACTGTTGACGCGTACCAATGAACCGTTGGCGGAAGACAATGGCGTGTATACCCGGTATAGATATCCGATCCTGACTGCAGCACATACCCCGGTATTCTGGCGTTACGATCTGGACCAGAAGAGCAATCCTTATCTTATGGAGCGTATCGGAATGAATGCCGTGCTCAACTCCGGAGCGATCAAGTGGAACGGTAAGTACCTGATCGTGGCCCGTGTGGAGGGAGTAGACCGGAAATCATTTTTCGCCATAGCGGAGAGTCCCAACGGAGTAGATAATTTCCGTTTCTGGGACTATCCGGTTACGCTGCCGGAAGACGTAGTCCCGGCTACGGATGTGTATGATATGCGGCTGACAGCACATGAAGATGGATGGATCTATGGTACGTTTTGCGCGGAAAGACACGACGAGACGGCTCCTGCCGGAGACCTGTCGGCCGCTACGGCCACCGCGGGTATCGCGCGTACCAGGGATCTGAAAACCTGGGAGCGCCTGCCGGATCTGAAATCCCGGAGCCAGCAACGCAATGTGGTCCTGCATCCGGAATTCGTAGACGGGAAATATGCGTTCTATATCCGCCCGCAAGACGGATTTATTGATACCGGTAGCGGAGGAGGTATCGGCTGGGCGCTGGTCGAAGATATTACCCGGGCAGAGATCACCACGGAGATTATTATAGACCATCGGTACTACCATACCATCAAAGAGGTAAAAAACGGTCAGGGACCTCCTCCGATCAAGACTCCGAAGGGATGGCTTCACCTGGCACATGGCGTACGAAGTTGTGCGGCCGGACTACGCTATGTGCTCTATCTGTTTATGACCTCGCTGGAAGACCCGACCCGACTGATTGCTTCGCCCGGCGGACACCTGATGGCCCCTCGGGGAGAAGAGCGTGTGGGAGATGTGTCTAATGTGCTGTTCTCCAATGGCTGGATTGCTGATGACGACGGGAAGGTGTTTATTTATTACGCCTCTTCCGACACACGTATGCATGTAGCCACTACAACCATAGATCAACTGGTAGACTATTGTCTGCATACCCCTGAAGATGGCTTGTCCTCTTCTGCTTCGGTGAATACATTGAAGTGTATGATTGATAAGAACCTGAAAAAAATGAATAAGTTATAAGTGATGAGTTTTGAGTTTTAAGTTCCATACTCTACTGTTCCGGGCAAACGGTGTGTATATAAAGTTTAACACTCATAACTCATAACTTAGGACTTAAAACTTACCACATACTACTTGCAACTCCAAACTTTCAATGCCATGATAAAACTCAAAGAAAAGATCGGTTACGGACTGGGGGATATGTCCTCTTCCATGTTCTGGAAGATATTTACAGCCTACCTGATGATATTTTATACGGATGTGTTCGGTATACCGGCTGCGGCAGTAGGTACGATGTTCTTAGTGACCCGTATCTTCGACGCGGCCAATGATCCGATCGTAGGAGTGATATCTGACCGTACGCAGACCCGTTGGGGGAAATTCCGTCCGTATCTGCTCTGGTTTGCTGTACCTTTCGCTGTGATCGGAGTGCTGACTTTTTTCACTCCTTCCCTGAGTACGGAAGGTAAGCTGGTATATGCCTATGTGACCTATATCCTAATGATGGTCGTATATACACTGGTGAATGTGCCTTATGCCTCTTTGCTGGGAGTCATGAGCCCCGACCCGGCGGAACGCAATACCCTGTCGGGCTACCGTATGGGATTTGCCTATATTGGTAGTTTTGTGGCATTGCTGCTCTTTATGCCGATGGTGAATGCGTTTTGTGGCGGAGATACCAGTATAGAAGCGCAACGTATGGGATGGACGCTCTCTGTTGCGGTTATGGGTGTGATGTGCGCGTTGCTTTTCTTCGGATGTTTCGCACTCACCCGGGAGCGGGTGAAACCTATCCGCGAGACCCAGGCCCCATTGAAAGAGGATCTGAAAGACCTGGCAAGTAACAAACCCTGGTGGATCCTGTTGGGAGCAGGTGTGGCAGCTCTGATATTCAATTCGATCCGCGACGGAGCCACCGTATACTATTTTAAATATTTCGTTGTAGAAGAGCAACATCCGGAGATCCTGTTTTTCAACATCTCGTTTGTACTCAGCGGGCTTTACCTGGCCTTGGGACAGATATTCAATATCCTGGGGGTGGTGCTGGCTGCTCCGCTGAGCAACCGGTTCGGAAAGAAACGCACCTTTATGGGAGCCATGGTCATTGCCACTGTCTTGAGCGTGGTCTTCTATTGGTTCGATAAGAGCCAGCTGACCCTGATCTTTGTGTTCCAGGCGCTTATCAGCACCTGCGCGGGAAGTATCTTCCCTATTCTCTGGTCGATGTATGCCGATTGTGCCGACTATTCCGAACTCAAGACCGGAAACCGGGCTACAGGCCTCATCTTCTCCTCCTCTTCCATGAGTCAGAAGTTTGGATGGGCCATTGGTAGTGCCCTGACCGGATGGCTGCTGGCCTGGTTCGGTTTTCAGGCCAATGAGGTGCAAAGTGCCGAAACCATTTCAGGTATCAAGATGTTCCTTAGTTTTCTGCCTGCCGTAGGTACGGTGTTGTCGGTAATCTTTATCAGTATGTATCCGCTTTCTGAAAAGAAGATGAAAGAGATTACAACGGAACTGGAAGCGAAAAGGAGTATTTAAGTGTTGAGTTCTAAGTTTTAAGTTATGAGTTATTTATGCTTTTCCGGTACGTATCACTTAAAACTTACTACTTAGGACTTATTTGTATTTTTACAGTACTTATTACTTATAACTCAGAACTTACCACTTATCACTTAAAACTTAAAAGATGAATAAACAACTTTATACCCTGTGTGAAGAGGTGGAAGAGGTATTGACCCGCAATATACTCCCTTATTGGATGGAACGGATGACCGACCATACCTACGGAGGATTTTACGGTCGGGTGACGGGCGAAGAAGAACTTCTGACCGAAGCCGATAAAGGTGCCGTATTGCATGCCCGTATCCTCTGGACTTTCTCTGCTGCCTATCGTCTACTCGGCAAAGAGGAATATAAACTCACAGCTACGCATGCCAAACGGTTCCTGATTGATCGTCTCTACGATAAGGAGTACGGAGGCGTGTATTGGGCGGTGGATTACCAGGGAAATCCTGTGGATGTGCGTAAACAGATCTATGCCCTGGGGTTTGCCATTTACGGATTGAGTGAGTATCACCGGGCTACAGCGGATGCCGAAGCGTTGACCTATGCCATCCATCTCTTTGAAAGCATCGAACGGCATAGTTTGGATCCGGTGCACAACGGTTATCTGGAGGCATTGACTCAGGAGTGGTACGAAATAGAAGATATGCGCCTGAGCGATAAAGATGCTAACGAACGGAAAACCATGAACACCCATCTGCATATTCTGGAACCGTATACCAATCTGTATCGGGTGTGGCAGAGCGACCGGCTGAAAGAACAGCTCCGCAACCTGATCGTGATCTTCCGGGATCAGATCGTAGACCGGCAGACCTGCCATCTGAATCTCTTTTTCGATGACACCTGGCAGAGCAAACATCGTATCCACTCGTATGGTCATGATATAGAGGCTTCGTGGCTGTTGCACGAAGCGGCATTGATACTGGGAGACAAAGAACTATTGGCATCCATAGAGCCTTTGGTCAGATGTATCGCAGATGCGGCTTCCGAAGGATATATCCCCGGAGAAGGAATGATCTATGAAAAGGACCTGAGTACCGGACATACAGATCGGGATCGTCACTGGTGGGTACAAGCAGAGGCCATTGTAGGCTATATCAATCTTTATCAGCATTTCGGTGATAAAGCTGCTCTGGAAAAAGCTGTGGATTGCTGGGCATTTACACGTGACCGGTTGGTCGACCGCGAAAACGGGGAATGGTTCTGGGCCATCCGTGCCGATGGCAGCGTCGATCGGGAAGACGATAAAGCCGGATTCTGGAAGTGCCCTTATCACAACGGACGGATGTGTATGGAACTGATCGAACGGTTCGGAGAATCGTAATACTTTGCAAAATCATACTATATACAAATTGCCTGATGAAAACAACAAACCGGAGTAGCATCGCTACCACTCCGGTTTTTCTTTACTTGTTGAGAGAATCTAAGGTGTATGTAAAAATGCTTCTATTCAGCTAACGAATCAATAAACTGTATTCTGAGGATCGAAGTTGGTCCATCCGTCCATCCAGGTATCATCCGGACCGGAGAAGGCTCCGATGTATGTTACAGAAGTATTGAGGAAAGTGCTGTTTACGCCGGTGAAACTGGCAGCTCCCAGCAGGGGACTACCTGTCTGAGGAATGTAATTCTGACCGGTATTGTATTTATCTGTCAACAACAGATCGTCTTCATCTTCGTAATACTTGTTGCCTGTCTGAGACTTGAAGAAGGTAGAAGAAAAAGATTCCTGTGTTTCATCGTAGGTGATGGTACCGTTTTCATATACTCCCAGAACATCTTCATATTTCTTGTTAGCATCACTACCCAGAACATCCATATTAGCGAAAATAATGTTCTGCAATTTGATGGTACCATCTTTAGCAAAACCGACGCTGTTGCCTCTTTCGCCGTCGATGATCAGACCGATGGGATAGCCAATGGCTACGGAATTGTAGCAGGCAAGCTGGCTGCTGCGACGGATCTGCATAGCTGCCTGGAATTTTCCAAGACCGGATCCATTGTTGGGATACATTTCACCTCCATTGATGTAATCCGCGTCATTTACATAACCTGCCGCACGGTTTTTATGGGTACCCGGGCCGATGAAAGTGACATTGCTGAATATAGAGTTGGTATAAGGAGATACTTGTGCGCCATCACTACAGTTGTCGGATTCAAAGCCGTTGGACTGAGACTGGTCGGCAATTTTAGGATCGCGGATACTCAAACAGAATTGTACATGTCCGCTGAATCCGTTGTCTGTATCAAACTCGTCATCCCATCCGTTGTAAGCAATGAGGTATTTACAGTTTACAGAGCCACCAAACCACTCGAATGAATCGTCGTTGGAGTAAGAAACCTGTAAATGATCTACAGTTGTTCCACGTCCTACAGAACCGAATGTGATTCCATTGATTTCCTGATCCGCCTGGAAGGGATAGCCCGCAAATTCTACACGGATATATTGATAGATACCAGAGTTGTCATCATCATCATCTCCTCCATGAATTGTTTTGGGACCTCCTTCAATATTAGCCGTTCCCTGATTGTGTTTGGCTTTACCACAGATGATCAGACCTCCCCAGTCACCGGGCTTGCGTTGTCCGGCAGGTTGTGCGGAAGTCATAACGATTGACTCTGAAGCAGTCCCCTGCATGATTGCTTTTCCTCCCGGTTCAATGATCAAAGCAGCTTTGGTTTGCTTATCTCCTTTAATGATGGTTCCCGGTTCGATAGTGAGTTCCGCTCCATCTGCTACATATACCCATCCTTTGAGTAAATAAGTCCCTTTTTTAATGGTGGTTTTACCTGTAAAGATATAGTGCTCATATCCGTTACCGATTTCTGTACTGTTATTAAATAACAGACCTTCACTATAGGCATATCCATCTTTGATTATTACTTCAGGATCTCCATTTTCCGGTTCAGGAGTAGGATCGTTACTGTCACTACATGCGACAAATAAATGACTTGTGAATACGGCTGCCAATACATAGGCCATAAAACCGATTGATCTCATTTTCATTTTCATACGTTTCTGCTTTAGATAACTGAGCTTTCACCCAAATAGTTATATGTTAGAAATTATAATTTACTGTCAGTCCGAAACTACGGCCCGGTTTATACGTTTTAGTGATTTCTTCTACATGAGTCTTTTTCTCTCCGGAAGATATTTCAGCCATTTGTTTGAAGTACACTCTCTCCGCGAGCAGATCACGAACGGAAAGTTTCAATTCCCAGTGCCCCAATTTTTTCCCTACAGACAAATCTATGGTATTGCGGGGCATTTCATAAGAGTTAGGTATATTGCTGCTATCCTCTCCGCCGGTAGTACCTACACTGCGACCTACACCAATAATACGTTTTCCGATACGGTTGTAAAGGATAGCGGCATTCCATCCGTTCTCTGATCCCTGATAGAATATTCCGGTATTGATCAGATAGGGAGATTGTCCTTGCATAGGTCGGTCCTGCTCTTTGCTCCCTTCTTCGAATCTGACCTTACTTTTGATCAGAGCACCATTGAAACTTAAACTAAAATCACGCATTCCGATAAAATCCAGGTTTTTGCGGATATCCAGTTCCACTCCATAGTTATTGGCTCCTTTGGCATTCATGTAGGTATATATCAGATTGGTCCCTCCTGCAACATTGTATGTCCATTCGATCGGATCTTTAAAGTTCTTGTAGAAAAGAGCAATTGAAATTTGTTCTCCTCCGGTAGGGTAATACTCGTAACGCAGATCCATATTATGTATATAGGCTGGTTTCAGGTTGGTATTTCCCATTACATCACTGGCCAGATCAAAGTCATAGAAGACAGCAGCAGCCAATTCCCGGAATTCCGGTCTGTTTACTGTTTGTCCGTAGGAAAGACGGAGTTGTTGCTTCTCTGTCAGCTGGTAGGTCGTGTTTACCGAAGGAAAGATATCATTGTAAGTAAAAAAGGTACTATGTTCGCTTTTTTCATAGGATTTCATATTCTGGATCAATTCCATTTTCGTATATTCATAACGTACACCTGCATATACCGTAAAGCGATCGAAGGGAAAATTAGCTGCTACATACCCGGCCGCGTGTGTATTGTTTCCACGGTAGTTGTTGATATAATTCACCTGTTCAAACAAGTGTAGTTTGTCCAGTCCATAATTTTCCGGAACAAAGAGTTCATTTACTATATCCATATAGCGGAATCCGCTGGGCAGAGTGTTGCTGTAATAGTTCCAGTTGTAGTAGAACAACCGGGTGTTGTACTCACGTGTGCGATACTCTCCGTATGCACCGGTTTTCAATGTAGATGCAAAATCACCCCACCGGAGATCGTGCTGGTAGTTTACATTACCAGAGAAAATATGTTCATCTAATTTGGTAAACTCACGACTGATATCGTTAGCCGTTGTCCAGCCGATCTTGTCTGTCTCAAGGATATCGTTCAGTACAATCCGGCGGCGATCCGGCATATTGCGGTTGGCATAGGCATAGCCGGCACTCCAATCCAGTTTGCTTTGGTCGAAGGTGTATTTTCCTGTGAATTGTCCGTTGTAGGTAGAGCGGCTGGAGTAGTAATATTCCATACTCTCTTCGTTGTTGCTTTGTGCGTCTATTCCCACACGGCTGGTGTAACGGCTTTTACCGAGTTGATTGAAGATATTCTTAAACTCGTAGCGATGGCGGCTGTTGCGGGGCTGGAAAGTCAGATTGAGCATCGCTCCTATACGCACATCGTGGTTGTACTGGTTGTCTGTGCTTTTGCGCAGATAGACCGAATGATTGTGTGTGTGATCGTAGCTACCAAACAGGGAATTCTCCATATCTAAGAAAGTCTTGTACGTATTGCTGTAGTTGACCGCGGCCAGCAGGGCATAGCGGCGACCGCTTTCCGTATCCCAGCGGCGGTTGAAGGCCAGATTGAATTTCAGATCACCGATCGGTTTGCGGCTTCTTACCTTCCAGTCGTTGTTCAGGTGATTATGGAGCAGGTCGATTGCATCGTCGTCTCCGCTGAACTTGTTCATCACCCGGTTGATACCGCCATCCAGTGAACGCAGACCGTTGTCGAAACCTAAGAAGTCCGTTTTGCTGCCTTTGTTGTAGAGGAAGTCTTTGAAATGGGTTTCATCGTTGATACTGGTACCTACGGAGATGTTCAACGAATTTTCCGAAGGCATATCTTTGGTATTGATCAGGATAAATCCCCCGGTGAAGTCTGCCGGGTATTCCGGAGCAGCCGATTTCACGATCACCATATTGTCCAGCTGTGAGCTCGGAATGATATCGAACGAGAACGCGCGTGAGTCCGCCTCCGAACTGGGTACGGCGCTGTTGTTGATCCATACATTGTTGTAGCGTTGCGAAAGACCGCGTACCATTACGAATTTGTCATCGATGATACTGATGCCTGGTACACGGCGGATCACTTCCGAAGCATCCTTATCCTGTGTACGGCTGATCTGTTGGGCCGAAACTCCCGACTGCACCACCAGACTGGTACGTTGCGCGGTGGTCATAGCCAGATCCGTACTACGCTTCACCTGTGCCACTACGGTCACGTCGCCCAGGGTGTGGGCATCTATTTCCAGTTCTATATTCAGTTCTACGGGAGCAGAAGAGACCCGTATATCTTCTATAAGGAGTGTCTTGTAACCAATGTATTTGACCTCTGCCCGGTATACTCCGTTGCTGATCCCGGTCAATGTGAAATTCCCATCCATGTCGGCTACCGCTCCCAGTGTAGTTCCGACGATCTGAAACGTAGCGCCCGTCAGCGGGTCGCCGTTTTGTTTGTCTGTGATGATTCCCCAGATATCTCCGGCCCGTGAAGCCAGAGAAAAAAGTAGTAAGAACAGAATAAAGAGAAACTTGTAATTTGCTTTTTTCATATTTATATTGCGTTTCTTCGACGATGCAAAGATGAAGGGTTGACGTGACAATATGAATACATCGTTTCTACAATTGATTGAAAGAATGGTTACAAAGATGTTTCAGCTTTTAGTAGACTGTCGAGAGTATATGGTAATATATTAAAACTATGGGATACAGAAAGAAGGTTGTAAAGAAAAAGATTGGTCAAGGTAGACAAAAACAAATCCCGATCCTGGTAAAGATCGGGACTGTAGTAGTTAGAGATTATGACTCATAGTTGTAACCTATGGCATGACGTAAATAGATACATTCTGGGATACGACATATAAAAAAACTGACTAAATGACCAGATTTTTATTTAATCTAAATATCCTACTGCATGAATTATTTCAATAGTGGCATTTGTCGAATTATAGGGATTGTTAGGATAAAACTGTAATTCTCCGTGACCTCCATCATCCATTTCAATAGAAAACTCTCTACTCGGATCAATTCCTTTATATGTGACAGGGATTCGTTGCCATACACCACTGTATACTTTGTTTCCATAATTATTCACATATATAAATTTTTGATATTCTCCGGTATTGGTATCTTTATTCATTACTAAAATAATTAGTTCAATATAAAAATATTTTTTTGCAGTTTCTGCAGGTATCATGAAACATCCTAAATCCATTCTTCCTGTATAGATTACTTCTCTGCTTGCATCCCCCCTAAGACCCTGAGGTCCTTGTGGCCCCTGAGGACCCGTATCTCCTTTAATTCCTTGTATTCCCTGAGGTCCTTGTGCTCCCTGAGGTCAAGTGACACCTGGGTCACCTTTAGGGCCTTGGGGACCTGTGTCGCCGATATCCCCTTTGAGGCCTTGTAGCCCTTGAGGTCCAGTAGCTCCCGTATCTCCTTTTTCTCCTTTGAGAGATCCGCTATCGAGTTTTTGCTGGAATGTCTCTCCATCTGTAAACTTAATCATCGAAGCCGGATGTTCAGTGGGATGTGTATATAGGTTAGCACTTTCCTCGATGGTATCGAGCTTTCTCTTATCCTCCTGAGACATCAATCCCTGAGAGGAAGAAGAAGCAACATCATAAGTTGTATCCTGTGCGGGAATCCCCAGTGCAGTGATATCCGCTTTTTCCACTGGGATGGTATTGTTTACATGTCCCTGAGTGTCTACTTCCATTTTGCACAGTCCTGCTGTTTGTGCTTCGTAAGTGGGATGGGTATATGCATTGGCCTCATCCTGTACTTTGCGGAGTTTTTCCCGTTCGGTTTCGGTAAAGAAACATTTTCTGGGTGTTTCCATGATCATCTCAGCCGGATGTGTATCCGGATGGATATACCTGTTTGCTTCCTCTTCGATCTTACTTAGCTTTTCCTTTTCGGCTTCTGTGAATAAACATTCTGTGCCGCTATTGGGGAGTTCTCCATCTGTCCATTGGAGAATACCGTTAATCTGTACCTCTTTTTTCATTGTAATTTCATATTTTATAGCCAATAACTGCACGTAATCGAATATAATCGGGGCCACTTATATGACGGATAGTATTACCTGAGATTTGTATTTTATTATGATTGTATTTATCACCAGTTTCTAAAATATCAAAACCGTATACGGCGTTTTCATTCTCTCTACCATAATCGGAAATGAAGGTAAGTTTATAACTATTAGGATCTAACGAATGAAACAGAACTATAAAATCCAGATGATGATAATTGTTTAAAATAGTAATATTATCTACAAATTTGTAAGGGTCAGTAATTAACACATTTCCTGTAAAAAGAACATCTATGTAACCATCTCCTTTTGGACCTTGTGGTCCGGTTGCTCCTGTGTCTCCTTTAGGACCTTGAGGACCAGTTGCTCCCGTGTCCCCTTTAAGTCCTTGTATACCTTGGACGCCAGTTGCTCCTGTATCGCCTTTGGGCCCCTGTGGACCAGTTGCTCCCGGCTCTCCTTTATCTCCCTGAATCCCTTGTGGCCCGGATGCTCCTGTATCCCCTTTGACTCCCTGTATTCCTTGTGATCCTTGCGGACCCATAGCTCCCATATCTCCTTTTTCTCCTTTGAGAGAACCGCTATCGAGTTTTTGCTGGAATGTCTCTCCATCTGTAAACTTAATCATCGAAGCCGGATGTTCAGTGGGATGTGTATATAGGTTAGCACTTTCCTCGATGGTATCGAGCTTTCTCTTATCCTCCTGAGACATCAATCCCTGAGAGGAAGAAGAAGCAACATCATAAGTTGTATCCTGTGCGGGAATCCCCAGTGCAGTGATATCCGCTTTTTCCACTGGGATGGTATTGTTTACATGTCCCTGAGTGTCTACTTCCATTTTGCACAGTCCTGCTGTTTGTGCTTCGTAAGTGGGATGGGTATATGCATTGGCCTCATCCTGTACTTTGCGGAGTTTTTCCCGTTCGGTTTCGGTAAAGAAACATTTTCTGGGTGTTTCCATGATCATCTCAGCCGGATGTGTATCCGGATGGATATACCTGTTTGCTTCCTCTTCGATCTTACTTAGCTTTTCCTTTTCGGCTTCTGTGAATAAACATTCTGTGCCGCTATTGGGGAGTTCTCCATCTGTCCATTGGAGAATACCGTTAATCTGTACCTCTTTTTTCATTGTAATTCATTTTTTACTTGTTCTTAAATTATATTCCTGATTTCATGAAAGGTGGAATGTTTTTCCTGGAGTCTTTTCTGTGTGGAATGGCCATTTTCCTCAAGACCCTGAGGCAAATATAAACAGACTTTTTGGTATGGGAAAATCGTGTTTTTATCATGAAACTTTATAGTGCTATCATGGTAATGATAACAGTTATAATAGATGTGATTTTGAGAGTATATTGTGAATTATATGTCTGTTGATTAGGGGAATACGTTGTTCTTGAAATAAATGATACATTCAGACAGATAAATAATAAATTCCCTTTTTGGAAAGGGATATTTGAAGCAGAGTAAATAAATGAAAATCCGTTTCTTGGCAGGATGTAGAATATAGTATATAATTCTTTCTCAACCTCGGCATAGAAGAAAAGTGCGGAAAAGTATATTTTAATTCCTCTTCCAGAAATCCGGTGTAAAAAGCAGCAGGATCGTAAAGATCTCTAAGCGTCCGATCAGCATCAGGAAAGAGAGCAGCCATTTGGCCGCGTCGGGAAGTGCGTTCCACGAATAGGCCGGACCCGTCAATCCCAGTCCCGGGCCCATGTTACCGATACTGGAGATCACCGTTCCGATAGATTCCAGAAATCCGACTCCGAAACCAAGCATGATCAGCGTGCTGAGGATAATCAATACTATATAGATAAACGCAAAGGTAAATACCGTCGATTGTACGCCCGGCGGGATGATCTGTTTATTGATACGTACAGGCAATACGGCATTGGGATGCAGCAGGTGTTTGAACTCGTTGCGGCAGAGCTTGCTCAGGATCACCATGCGGATACATTTGATCCCTCCGGTAGTACTTCCCGCACATCCTCCGATCAGCATCACAATGATCAGCGCTCCCCACAGCATCGGCATCCAGGTCATATAGTCGGAGGTATAAAATCCGGTAGAGGTTTGCAGGGAAGCTACCTGGAAGAAAGCGTTGCGAAAAGCCTCTTCCGGAGCAAACGAACTGTTCCGGTAGAGGAAAACAAAGATAAAAAGGGTGAATGCAGCGATGCAACTCAGGTAGAATTTCAGTTCCGCGTTCTGGAAAAACTTCCGGAACTTCCCGTTGACAAAGAGCAACAGCATATTGAAGTTGAATCCCGAAATGATCATAAAGATCGCCGTCACATACTCTATATAGGAAGAGTTATAAAAGGCAATGCTACTTTGTTTAGTAGAGAATCCTCCCGTTCCTGCGGTGCTGAATGCGTGACATACACTATCGAAAGTACCCATACCTCCGGTAAACAGCAGTACGGCTACTGTGATGGTAAGTCCCAGGTAGATGCTCCAGATCCATTTGGCGGTTACGCCGATGCGCGGATGCACTTTGTCATGCGTAGGACCACTGGCCTCAGCGGCAAAAAGCTGCACACCACCGATACCAAAGATGGGAAGAATGGCAATCGTGAAAAAGATAATTCCCAGGCCGCCGATCCACTGGGTAAGGCAACGCCAGAAGAGCAGACCGTGGGGAAGTGCTTCGATATCGTCCAGGATGGAAGAGCCTGTACTGGTAAATCCCGACATAGATTCGAAGAACGCGTTGGTGATGTCCGGAATGTAACCGCTGTAGTAATAAGGGATCATACCAAAGAACGAGACCGATAACCAGGCCAGACTTACGATCACATATCCGTCGCGGCGGCTCAGTTGCTTTTCCGCTTTCCATCCCGCCCCCATCAGCGGAATACCGATGCCGGCCGTAAACAGGGAAGTGATCAGGAAGCTCCGAAGGTCATCTTCTCCGTAGAACAGAGAGACCCCCGCGCTGCCCAGCAACATCGCTGTTTCTACCAACAGCAGAAACCCCATGATGCGATATATCAACTTCCTGTTAAGCAAAACAATATTATTTACGATTTACGATTGAAAAAACAAGAGATTGACGACTGTTCCCTTCGGTCATGACCCTTATCTGATCATTCGCATGAAGGAACGTTGAGCATACAAACCCTTCAGACCTCAAAACTCAGACCTGATAACTTTCAGTTGAAAAACTTCTCTATCTTTTTGATCATGATCGTGCCCAAGCAGAACACCACCACATGGTCTCCGGGCAATATCATGGTATTACCTGTCACCAATATTCCTTCTCCCTGACGGATCAGTCCACCGATGGTTGCCCCTTTGGGAAGTCCCATGTCTTTGATCGGATATTTGGTGATACGCGATCCCTCTTTGACGGTAAATTCCGCTACATCGGCGTTAGCAAAGGTAAGACTTTTCACATTAGATACATCCGCATCCAGCATCATCTGATAGATGTGGCTGGCCGTGATCAGTTTTTTATTGATAATACTTCCGATATCCAGACTCTCCGCCATACCAATATAGTCATTATTCTCCACCTCGGCCACTGTCTTGCTGATACCTATGCGTTTGGCTGCCAGACAGGCCAGGATATTTGTCTCCGAATTGCCGGTCAGCGCCACAAAAGCATCCGTATTTTTAATACCCTCTTCCACCAGCAGGTCCATGTCCCGTCCGTCGCCGTTGATGATCAGCGTACGGTCATCGAGCAGTTCGGTCAGGCGGTTGCAGCGGTTCAGGTCTTTTTCAATGATCTTCAACTGCATATAGTCGGGTACATACTGGGCCGTACGCACCGCGATCCGGCTACCTCCCATGATCATTACCCGGCGCACGTCCGGATAGTCCTCTTTACCGGCTATTTCCCGGATATAAGGGATATATTTGCGTGTGGTGGTGAAGTAAACAATGTCGTGCAGTTTGATGATATCTTCTCCCCGTGGGATGATCGTCTCATTGCCCCGTTTGATAGCTACTACATGATAAGGAGTGTTGGGCCCACCCAGTTCACTGAGACGTATATTCAGGATCTGTGCTTTTTCCCGCATCTTGGTCCCTACCATGATGAGAGCCCCTCCACACACTTCCCACCACTGACGTACCCAGCTCATACGCATGGACAAAACGATCTCTTTGGCCGCCAGCATCTCCGGATAGATGAGGGAATCCACACCGAGTTTCTGAAAGAATTCCTTGTTCTTAGGTAGCAGATATTCGTAGTTATCGATCCGGGCCACTGTTTTCTGCGCGCCCAGGTTGCTGGCCAGCATGCAGGCTGTCATGTTGCGGCTCTCGTCGGGCATTACCGCGATAAACAGGTCGGCTTGTCCCACTCCTGCCTCTTTCAGTTTGGTAATAGAGGTAGGAGAAGCAGTTACCGTAAGCAGGTCGAAATTGTTGCTCAAAGGGATCAGATTCTCTTCCTTCTCGTCCATCAGGATGATGTCCTGTTTTTCCCGGGACAATAGCTTGGCTAAATGAGTACCGACATCGCCGGCACCGGCAATGATTATTTTCATCCGTGAGGGGTATTGGTTTGCAGGGGTGCGGTTGTTTTCCGTGAAAGATCGTAGGAACAGCTTTTCCCGTCATTTTCTGTCGCGGGAGGTTGGCCGAGCTGTTTGTAGGTATCGACAATGGCCTGTACCATGCTCTCTTTGTCCATCCCGCATACTTTGAACAGTTCTTCTATACTTCCATGTTCAATGAAATGGTCGGGAACACCGATGCGCCGTACCAGCGGTTGGTATCCGTTGTCTGCCATAAATTCCAGTACGGCACTTCCCATACCTCCGCGCATCACACCGTTCTCTACGGTAACCATCGCTTTGAATCTCTTTCCTATCTCGTGCAGCAGTTCTTCATCCAGCGGTTTCAGGAAGCGTAGGTCGTAATGAGCCACGGAAATACCTGCTGCTTCTGCATCGTTGATGGCTTCGGCAGCCAGTGTGCCTATAGGTCCTATGGTAAGTACAGCAACATCTTTCCCCTCTTTCAGTTGGCGTCCTTTGCCTATAGGGATCTCTTCCAGCGCGCATCTCCAGTCTACCCGGTTTCCCCGTCCCCGCGGATACCGGATCACGAACGCTCCCTTGCCGGGCAGCTGTGCCGTGTACATCAGTTTGCGCAACTCATGCTCATCCATCGGTGAGCAGATGGTCAGATTGGGTATCGGACGCAGATAGGCCAGGTCGAATACTCCGTGATGCGTAGGGCCATCTTCCCCTACCAGGCCGGCACGGTCTAAGCAAAGGACTACCGGAAGATTCTGAATAGCCACGTCGTGGATCAGGTTGTCATAAGCCCGTTGCATAAACGAGGAGTAGATGTTACAGAAAGGTTGCAGTCCGTCCTTGGCCATCCCTCCGGAGAAGGTTACCGCATGCCCTTCGGCAATACCCACATCAAAGGTCCGGTCCGGCATTTTATCCATCAGTATATTCATGGAGCAACCTGTGGGCATGGCCGGTGTCACTCCTACAATGTTTTTGTTCTTCTCTGCCAGTTCCAGTAGCGTATGTCCGAATACATCCTGAAAAAGAGGCGGCATCCCCTGTGTGTCATCGATCAGCCGTTCACCGGTTTCCGGATCAAACTTGCCCGGCGCGTGCCATACGGTAGCCTCTTTTTCCGCCGGTTCGAAGCCTTTTCCTTTGACGGTGTGCAGGTGGAGCAGTTTCGGACCTTTCATGTCTTTGATGTCCCGCAACACACGGGCAATGTTCTTCACATCGTGCCCGTCTATCGGTCCGAAATAGCGTATATTCATTCCCTCGAAGATGTTCTGTTGCCGGGCAGCCATCGATTTGAGGCTGTTGGAGAAGCGTATCCAGGCTTTCCGGCGATCCTCATTGAGGAGTCCCACTTTGAACAGGGCCCTGGAGGCTTTGAAACGGATCTGATTGTATCGGTTCGATGTGGTCAGGTTGAACAGATACTGCTTCATACCCCCTACGCTGCGGTCGATGGACATGTCGTTGTCATTGAGAATGATAAGCATGTCGTTGGGAGTAGATGAAGCATTGTTCAACCCCTCAAACGCCAGTCCTCCACTCATGGAACCATCACCGATCACGGCTACGATCCGTCGGTCCTTCTTTCCCTGCCTGGCGGCAGCCACGGCCATGCCCAATCCTACCGAAATGGAGTTCGAAGCATGTCCGCAGGTAAACGAATCGTACTCACTCTCTTCCGGAGAAGGAAAGGGCCGCACTCCTTTGAATTTCCGGTTGGTGCAGAATTGTTCCCGTCTGCCAGTCAGTATCTTGTGTCCGTAGGCCTGATGTCCCACATCCCACACAATACGATCTTCCGGGGTCCGGAATATATAATGCAGGGCTACTGTCAGTTCCACCGTGCCCAGGCTCGCAGCAAAATGTCCCGGGTTGCAGGCAAGCTCATTGATAATATTTTCCCTTAATTCACGGCATACTTCGGGCAGCTGTTCCACCCTCAGGCGGCGCAGGTCTTCCGGAGAATGAATGTCGTTCAGTAAAGTATATGTGGGTTTATCCTTCATCCTTGGGATTAATTTAGTGCAAAATTAATAAAAGAAAGTCTAATGATTGGCTTTTCCTGTAAAAAAACGGAATCCCTCTCCGGTTCTTTCCTTATCTAATAAGGAAAACAGAAGAGTATTGTTTGCAGAAAGAGAAGGATTAGACAGAAGAATATAGAGGAGGTTATAAGTTATAGGTTTTAAGTTCTGATTCATCATTTGCAGATAGATGTTATTCTACACATTTTATATTTCTTGATATGTTCTTTTGGCTGATAAAAATAAAACCTGTCCAATCAGGCAATAGTAATTTCAATCGTAATTAGCTTCGCTGACCGTTGGTTGACTTCGTCGACCGTTGGTTCGTAAATCGTAAATCAGTAAATCATAAATCTCTTTACGTATCCTGTCTGTTCCACCAGTTGTTGTCCCTGGTCGGAGAGTATCCATCCGATCAGTTTCTGCACGTTTTCAGAGGGCTGGCTTAGGGTGATGGCATAGAAATCGCCTGTAAACGGGTAAGTGCCGTTCGCTATATTTTCTTTATTAGGAGCTATGCCATCTATTTCCAGCAGACGGATCGTCTGGTTAGCCACCATCTTTTGGGTAAAGAATAAAAAGGAATACCCCAACGCATTCTGGCTGTTCCGGTAAGTGGAAGTCCGGTCGATGATTTCGCCCATGCCCATTACCTCTTTGTCTTCAGGAGCGGGCATCAGAGGAACCTCTTCCATGATGTGTTCCAGCATGGTCTGGCTACCACTTCCCGTGGGACGTTGAAAGGGGAGTATCTTTTTGTTTTTTCCTCCTACTTCTTTCCAATTGGTAATCTTTCCGGAGTAGATATCACGGATCTCCCGGGAAGAGAGTGAAACTACAGGATTGTCTTTGTGTACGAAAAAGACAAAAGCCTCTTTACCGATCGGCGTCAGCAGAAACGTGTCTCCTTTCTCTCTCGCCTCTTCCCACTGCTGCCGGGAGGGTTGCGCGCAGAATATGATATCTGCTTCTCCGGTCAACAGGCTTTCAAAGGCTCTCGGAGTAGAACCTCCCCATACATATCTGATCGAATCATTGTCTGCCAGAGATTCCGGATAAGTAGCTTCGGCAAAAGCGGCATACAGCGGGTAGAGAGCCGTGGCCCCATTCATGACCGGAAGGGGAGGGGCGAGCTGCAAAGTCGACTCTTCCTCCAGTCGGGCCAGGAGCGCACTATGGGTAAAAGGTGCATAAGCTGTCAGGTCGAAGTCTTCGCGCAACCGGGGAATTTTGCTTTTCTGGTATGTATAGTATGCATATCCTGCCGGAAAAAAAGGGGCAGAGGATAGTAGAAAAAGCAAAGCATACTTCATCCATCGGGGCAATTGGGTCACGCAGCACCAGCCGATCAGCCAACCGATCAGCAGTACAGTATATGCCAGAAGAAAAGGAAAGTAAAAATCAATGTCACCTGTCAACCCGGAGAGAATGGTTCCTACGCAAAGGATCAGTAACAAGGTTAGAGACAGGAAGAAAGTCAACAGCCATTTGAAACCGCGTGTGGCACCCAATCTCACTCTCCATATCACCATTTCTATAAACAGCGCTCCTATCCCAATAAAAAGACCCCAGTAGGCTATGCGATAGAGATAGGTGAAGAAGATCAATATGATACAAATAAACACACTGGCCAGGGTGATCCCTACAATGATCTGAAGTTTTTCTTTATATGTTTTTTGCTTTTTGTCCGTCATACTCAGTAGGTGTTTTCATGGGGGGGGCGGAAGGAATGCTTCCGGACAAACTTACATAAAAAAAGGTAATTATGGGCATAGCTGATAAAAATAAAGATCTTATGTAGAGAGAAAATGTTAGAAATAGGTTATTATAATATATACGTATATCGCGGAGACGTACGGCGTACGTCTCTACAGGTGGATGATAACATGGATTTTCAATCTTAATTAGTTTTGCTGACCGTTGGTTGGCTTCGTCGACCGTTGGTTCGTCAATGGTCCAATCGTAAATCTCTTGTCTTTTCAATCGTAAATCGTAAATCCGTAAATCGTAAATCAAATAATTCTTATACATTTGTAGGGTATCTGAAAACAAAGATTACGTATGCAACTTCAGACTTTCGTAGATATACCTGCTCTTCCCGTACCTATCGGGCATCGGGATAAGATCCTTCTGATGGGTTCCTGCTTTGCCGAGAATATGGGACGATTGCTGACGGAGAATAAATTTGACTGTGACCTCAACCCGATGGGGATACTCTATAACCCTCTTTCTGTGGCGCAGGCCTTGGAAGATATACGTCTGCTTCGTGAATACCGTGCGAAAGATCTGTTCCACCATCGGGAAGCCTGGCACAGTCCGCTGCATCACGGTTCTTTCTCAGACAGTGACCCTGAAACTGTGCTGCGAAAGATCAACAGTCGCATCTGCCGGGCAAACAGCTACCTGCGGGAGGCATCCTGGCTGGTACTTACCCTGGGAACCTCCTGGGTGTATGAGTCTGTTCTTTCAGGGCGGGTAGTAGGTAATTGTCACAAACTACCCGAGAAAGAATTCATCCGGCGGCGTCTGCCTGTCGGTGAGATCACCGAACGGTTGGCATCGCTGCTCACTGATCTGCACCAACTGAATCCCGGGATGCGTGTGCTGTTTACTGTGAGTCCCATACGTCATATCCGTGACGGCATGGTCGAAAATCAGCTCAGCAAGTCTACACTGTTGCTGGCTGTAGATGAGCTGCAACGTACCTTTCCCGATCAGGTGTTTTATTTTCCTGCCTATGAGATCGTAATGGATGAGTTGCGCGACTATCGGTACTATGCCGAAGACATGCTGCACCCTTCCGCGCAGGCCGTGCGTTATATCTGGGAACGCTTTGTAGAGACGTGCGTTTCTCCAGCCTCCCGGCAACTCATGGAACAGTGCCAGGAGATACAACGTTGCCTGGAGCACCGGCCTTTCCGGCCGCGATCCGACGAGTATAAGAGTTTTTTAAGGAAAATATTGTTAAGAATTGACCAACTTAACGAGGAATATCCGTACTTAGACTTTACAAATGAAAAAAAGATATGTCATACACGATTGAATCCATAGCGGAAAGACTGGGGGCACGCAGGATCGGAAGTCACCCTGCGACGGTGACCTGGCTATTGACCGACAGCCGTTCGCTGAGTTTTCCGGAGGAAACACTGTTCTTCGCACTGACTACCAAACGCAACGACGGGGCGCGTTATATCCCTGACCTGTATACCAGAGGGGTGCGCAATTTTGTGATATCCGAACAGCATGCCGCATGGCTCGAAGAGGGGGTGGAACAGGAGGTGGTCTCTTTTACCTATTATCCGGATGCCAATTTCCTGATCGTACCTCATGTGCTGAAGGCTTTGCAGCGGTTGGCGGAGATGCACCGGGAGGAGTTCCGGATTCCGGTGATCGGTATCACAGGCAGTAACGGAAAGACCATCATCAAAGAGTGGCTCCATCAGTTGCTCAGTCCGGATCGGGTAGTGGTGCGGTCGCCCCGGAGCTACAATTCACAGATAGGAGTGCCGCTTTCGGTGTGGCAACTGAATGCGGAGGCCGATCTGGGCATCTTCGAAGCCGGCATTTCCGAGATGGGAGAGATGCGCGCCCTGCACAACATCATACGCCCTACGATCGGCATCCTCACCAATATGGGTGGTGCTCATCAGGAAAATTTCTTTTCGTTGCAGGAAAAGTGTATGGAGAAACTCACCCTGTTCAAGGATTGCGACGTGGTGATCTACAACGGTGATGACGAACTTATCAGCAACTGTGTCTCCAAGTCCATGCTCTCTTCCCGGGAGATCGCCTGGAGCCGCTACGATATGGACCGGCCCTTATACATCAGTAAGATTGACAAGCAGGAAGACCATACCCTGATCTCCTATCGCTACCTGGCCATGGACAATACATTCCGTATTCCCTTTATAGACGATGCTTCCATCGAAAACGCCCTGCATTGCTTAGCCGCTTCGCTGTATGTGATGCTTCCGGCAGAGAAGATAACGGAGCGCATGCCTTTGCTGGAGCCTATAGCCATGCGTCTGGAGGTGAAGCAAGGCAAAAACAATTGCCTCATCATCAACGATAGTTACAATTCCGATCTGGCCTCTTTAGATATTGCCCTGGGGTTCCTGGAGCGACGTGCCGTGACCAAAGGTCTCAGGAAGACCCTCATTCTCTCTGATATCTTAGAGACCGGGCACAGTGTCACCACCCTCTACCGCAAGGTGAGCCAACTGATGCAGAGCCACGGTATTGATAAGTTGATCGGGGTAGGGCCCGATCTGCTTTCCAGTGCATCCCGGTTCGAAACGGAAAAACATTTCTTCCGCAGTACCGAACGGCTGCTGGAAGCCCTTCGCAACGGCAGCCTGCCCATCGAAAATGAGATCATCCTGATCAAAGGTGCCCGTCACTACCGCTTCGACTGCGTTACAGAGGTACTCGAAGAACGTGTGCATGAGACCATTCTGGAGGTAGATCTGGGAGCGATGGTCGATAATCTCAATTACTTCCGCGGCAAGCTTCTTCCTTCTACCCGGGTGATGTGTATGGTGAAGGCCTCGGCCTACGGTGCCGGTTCGTATGAGATAGCCAAAACCTTGCAGGAGCACCGCGCCGATTATCTGGCGGTGGCCGTGGCAGACGAAGGTACGGACCTCAGGCAGGCAGGTATCACTGCCTCTATCATCATTATGAACCCGGAACTTTCGGCATTTAAGACCATGTTCAATCACAAGCTGGAACCGGAGGTCTACAACTTCCATCTGCTCGATGCCATGATCCGGGCAGCGGAACGGGAAGGCATCACTCATTTCCCGATCCATGTGAAATTAGATACGGGTATGCACCGGTTAGGTTTCGAACCGCATGAGGTGCCCGAATTGGTGCGCAGGCTGAAGGCGCAGAACGCGCTCATTGTCCGTTCCGTATTCTCTCATCTGGCGGCGAGTGATGATCCCGGCCTGGATGAATATACCCGCAGACAGATCTGTCTATTCGAAGAGGGGTCTGCCGCTTTGCAGGAGGCTTTCCCTCACAAGATCCTGCGGCATATCTGCAATTCGGCTGCGATCGATCGTTTCCCGGAGGCCCAGTACGACATGGTCAGACTCGGCATCGGGCTGTATGGCATCAATCCGGTAGACAATTCCATTATCCACAACGTCAGTACCCTGCGGACCACGATCTTGCAGATCAAGGAGGTACCGGCAGGAGAGACAGTCGGATACAGCCGCAAAGGAGTATTGACCCGCCCTTCCCGCATCGCGGCGCTACCCATCGGATATGCTGACGGACTGGAACGCCACCTGGGCAACGGCAGAGCCTATTGCCTGGTGGGAGGCGAAAAAGCGCCGTATGTGGGGAATATCTGTATGGATGTCTGTATGGTAGATGTCACCGATATCGATTGCAAAGAAGGAGATCCGGTGATCATCTTCGGAGACGATCTGCCCGTCACCCGACTGGCCGAAGCCATGGATACTATTCCCTATGAAGTGCTGACGGGTATTTCGGCACGGGTCAAGAGGGTATATTATCAGGAATGAAGGGATTTACGATGTACGATTGAAAAGACAAGAGATTTACCATTGGATCATTGACGAACCAACGGTCGACGAAGCCAACCAACGGTCAGCAAAGCTAATTACGATTGAAAAGACATGGTAGCATCCACCTGTAGAGACGCATACTACTTGCGTCTCCAAGATGTACATATCCGTTTTCTTATATGTTCTTATGTTCTTCTGTCTAATTCAATAAATATGAATGTGCAAAAGAACAAAAGAAGAAAGAGAAAACCTGTCCAATCAAACAAAAGTAATTTCAATCGTACATCGACAATCGTCCAATGGTAAATCTCTTGTTTTTCCTTTTGTTTGCTTCGCGGAATGAAAAAAAAGCATAAATTGTATGACTGCCCCGTCGAATCTTTTATCTTTGCAGAAAGTAATGTTACGAATCTCATTCAATAAATAAGAAAGATGACAAACCTATTTGTATTATTGATCCTGCCCCGCGGGTCTGAATGGATCGTTATCGCACTGTTGATCCTGTTGCTTTTCGGAGGTAAGAAGATACCTGAACTGATGAAAGGACTTGGTAAAGGTGTGAAGAGCTTCAAAGATGGAGTGAATGAAGCGAAAGCGGAAATAAACAAGGCAAAAGAAGAACTAGAAGAAGATCCGACAGACTCTGATAAGAATTAGCGGCAATGGCAGAAATAACCTTCTGGGATCATCTGGATGAACTGAGAAAGGTACTGTTCCGTGTGATCGGCGTATGGCTTGTGTTGGCGATAGGCTATTTTATTGCCATGCCCTGGCTGTTCGACCATGTGGTACTTGCGCCGTGTCACAACGATTTCGTATCCTATTCTTTCCTGCGTTGGATCGGGGATACCTTGCATCTGACAGATGAGTTCTTTACACAGGAGTTTGACATCAAGTTGGTCAACATCAACCTGGCAGCTCCTTTTTTTATACATATTTCTACGGCTTTCTGGATGTCGGTGGTCACGGCTGTTCCTTATCTCTTCTTTGAGGTATGGAAGTTTATCAGTCCGGCTCTTTTCCCCAACGAACAGAAAGGCGTACGTAAGGCATTGGTCTTTGGAAGCGTCATGTTCTTCCTGGGCGTACTGCTGGGCTATTTTATGGTATACCCTCTGGCTCTGCGGTTCCTTTCTACCTATCAGCTCAGTGCAGACATCGTCAACCAGATCTCGCTGAATTCCTATATAGACAATTTTATGATACTCATACTCTGTATGGGTCTTGCTTTTGAACTTCCTCTGGTCACCTGGCTGCTTTCCCTGCTCGGAGTGGTCAATAAATCGTTCCTGCGCAAATACCGCCGGCACGCCATCGTACTGAATGTGATACTGGCTGCGGTGATCACCCCTACGGGAGACCCCTTTACACTCAGCGTGGTAGCTATACCTTTGTGTCTGTTGTATGAGTTCAGTATCCTGATGATCAAAGACAAACCCAAAGAGGAAGAAGAAACTCCTGCGCAGTAAGTCGTTAAAGAAGACAGGTACGGATGATAGAGTAGCTGTTCTGCTCATGGATATCCGGCCTTCCGGTAAGCCCCATACAAAGGGGTTGATAAAGTAATTCCTGGTCATGGATACCTCCCTGGAGGTTAAGAATTTGTTTTTATCTCTTATCTCTACCTCTCTTCCCCTTCCTTTCCGGAATCAGGGATGGCCAATCATTATGGATTGAGTGCTCTGTTGAGTAATTGTGCCACAGCTTCTAAAATATGAAATTATGCTTTTGTTCATGTGTAGGAAGGCAGTTACGAAGGACTTATTCTCGTGTCGCAGACTAAATGAAAAAGGCCAGTTCTTGTTGTGTCTCGTGTGTTGTACAACAGATTGTTCACCTGTGTTTTTCCATAGATAGTTATTGTATATTCCAGTGTGATTGTGTATCTTTACCTAAGGATGTGGGTTGTCCCATGTCGTGAAACGATTGGTTTCATGCCGTGGGACAACTGGTTTCACGACATGGGACAAGTGGTTTCACGGCGTGGGATCAATCATCTTCCATGCTTTCGTCAGTGGGTTGGCTGCGAATGTGCAGCCGGCTTCCATCGTATAAACCTTTAAAACCCTACAAACTATGTCTGCTATCTATGATTTCAAGCCAGTCCCGGGTCAGGACCCGGATCAGGAAAAACCTTTGTTGCATCCCTATCTGATCTCCGCGGGTACCGTTCCCTATCGCAAGATCCTGAAAGAGATCTGCCGTGCCTCTACCCTTACTGTCTCTGATCTGGAAGGTGCGCTCACAGCTTTAAGTGAATATGTGCTTCGCTACCTCAATTATGGTTACCGGGTAGAGCTGGGACATTTCGGTTATTTCTCCGCGGGTATCAAAGCCGATCGTTTGATCCGTGACCGCAGGGAAGTACATTCGATCTCTGTCCGTTTTGATAGCGTCCATTTCCGCGCTTCTTCTTCCTTCCGTAAACAGCTGAACGGTAAGTTACGCCTGGCGCGTGCGGGAAGTCATCGTGCCCGCTCTTCCAACCTGAGTGATGCGGAATGCCGCGAGCTGTTGCTGACTTATCTGGAAGATCACCCTTTCATTACGCGTGCGGAGTATTCCGCTCTGACGGGAAAGTTGAAAAATACGGCCCTTCGTCAGTTGCGCCGTTTCATTGCCGGAGGTTTGATCGTATGCAAAGGCAGCCACAACCAGTTGCGGTATATGCTCCCAGGCAGGAAATAAAGGGATCCGAAGGGTGAGAGATTTACGATTTACTTCCTTCGGTCATGACCATTATTAGATCCTTCACAGGAAGGAAGGTTGATGATTTACAATTTACGATTGGAAAGATAAATACACTAACGTTGTCATCTACCTGTAGAGACGCACGCCGTGCGTCTCCGCGATATACGTATGTACAACAGGCTTCACAGGGTATATATCCATAGGATATACACATCCATGAAACATATATATCAGTTGTACACAGATCATCTCGTAACCTATTCCATAGAATCCAGGCAATTCAAATATCCTGTCAGGCGCCTGCTTCTGTTGGATCTGCACCACGGAGACCCACGCTGTGCGTCTCTACGGATAGGTGATCACAGGAGATTATTTCAATTCGGAATTAACTTCGCTGACCGTTGGTTGGCTTCGTCGACCAACGGTTCTGTCAATCATCTATAAAAAAGCCTGTTCTTTTTTCCGTGCATTCTCTCTTTTTGCTAATTTTGTAGGATGGAATCCCGGACTCAACAACAATATACTGCTCTGATAGAGATGTGCCCGGCAAAAGAAGAGACTTTTTTCGTCTGTTACAGGCAGCTCCGGGAACTGGTCGAGCGTCTGTGCCGGGAACAGATGGAAGATGATACGTTACAGATGACCGATCTGGCTGCCCGTATCAGCTTTGTGGCCTCTAAAGTGGGTATTTCGTACAGGATGCAGAACCGCCTGCATACCTTCCGCCTCAATTCCAACGCGGTGCTCAATATGCGTGAGCAACCCTGTCGCAGGAAGTTGCTCAGAGACGTGGGTACGGTTGCCTGGTTTATCCGTACACTCACCGGCGTACCCGTACCGGCAGACCTGGAGCCTTTGCTTCCGCAGGAAGAAGAGGAGACTGCCGCTCAGGTGCAACTATCCGGACGTATCCGGCGCATGAGGGTCTGTTTTCAGTATGCGGATGAGACTTTCCTGTATGTATTGCCGGTAGAGAGCATTTCGCATGAGTTGCTAAAGGTGCGTTATCACATCGCAGGCACAAATGATGAATTTGCCGGGACCTGCCGCTTGCTATGGCCACACGCTCAACTCAATCTGCTGGATATACACGTACGGGCAGACGGGACCTTAGTGCCCGGTTTTATCGTGCTGGAACCCGATTACCTGATAGATATCAGCTCCCTTGCCGAATGTTACCGGGATTTCGGGCATCATCCCGCCAATTACCTGCTGGCCCGTTTGCAGCCCTCCCGCAATACCATTCCTTTGCTCACAGGTAATATAGCCAACCTTTTTCTGGACGAGTGGATACACGCGGAGAAAGATCCGGAATATATTCCCTGTATGAAGAAGGCTTTCCGGCACTATCCCCTGGAAATTGCCGCCTGCCGTGAGTTGTATGACCGTAGTAAAGAGCAGGAGTTTGCCCGGGATTGCAGGCAGCATTTCGAACACATCCGGGATACGGTGAAAGATCTTTTTCCGCGGGTTGGTTACGCGCTGGACCGGGAAGACGCGGTGCTGGAACCCTCCTATATCTGTGAGGCGCTGGGGTTGCAGGGGCGTCTCGACTATATGCAAAGAGATATGAGTGCCTTCATAGAGATGAAGTCCGGCAAAGCGGATGAATACAGCCTGCCTGGCAAAGTGGAGCCCAAAGAGAATCACCGGGTGCAGATGCTGCTTTATCAGGCGGTGCTGCAATATTCCATGGGACGGGACCACCGGGAAGTGAGGGCTTATCTGCTCTATACACGGTATCCGTTGCTCTATCCGGCCCGCTCTTCCTGGGCATTGGTACGGCGTGCCATTGACCTGCGCAACCGCATTGTCGCGGGAGAGTATCAGGTGCAACGCAAGAGTAACGTGGCCTATACCGCTCTGCGTCTGGCGGATATTCATCCTCAGGTACTCAATGAAAAGGGAATGACCGGACGTTTCTGGGAGCAATACCTGGCTCCCTCTATATGGGCAGTGAAAGAGAAGATCGATGCCCTGCCCCAACTCGAGAAGAACTATCTGTACGCGGTGTATACCTTCCTGATCAAGGAACTCTACACAGCAAAGTCCGGTGATACCGATCAGCCCGGGCGGCGGGGAGCTGCTTCTCTGTGGCTCTCTACCTGGGCCGAAAAGTGCGAGTCGGGTGAGATCCTGTACGATCTGCGTATCCGGGAGAACCGGACCGATGATCCGGCCTGCCCGTGTCTGTCACTTTCCCGCCAGCCGTTGTCACCGACAGAGGGAGTGCCGGAAGGGCTGCCCAATTTTCGTCAGGGAGATGCCGTGGTTCTCTACCGGCGCGACGATGAAGAACAGAATGTCACGTGTCAGATGATATTCAAAGGTACCCTGGAATCCATTACTACTGGGGAGGTCAGAATCCGGTTGCGATCGGTGCAGCAGAACCGGGACGTACTGCCGGAGGAGGGAAGGTACGCGATCGAGCACGATACCCTGGATGGTGGTTTCCGTGGAATGTTCCAGGGACTGAGTATCTATGCCCAGGCCAACCCCGACCGGCGGAAATTGCTGCTGGGGTTGCGTGAGCCGGAGTTTGATCTCTCTGTCGGCGCGGCGGTCTGTGAAGCGTCTGATGACTTTACCCGGGTGGTATGTAAAGCCCGGGCAGCCCGGGATTATTTCCTGCTGGTAGGACCTCCGGGTACCGGGAAGACCTCCCGTGCGCTGCGGCAGATGGTAGAGACTTTCTATCGGGAAGATCAGGCGCAGATCCTTTTGCTGGCCTATACCAACCGCGCGGTAGATGAGATCTGTAAATCGTTGGATAGTATCGTGCCGGAGGTCAGCTACATACGTATCGGGAATGAACTCTCCTGCGATCCGGCCTACCGGCGACATTTGCTGGAGCATCGTCTGAAAGATTGTGCTACACGAGCGGAGGTTGTCCGTACCATAAGTGAATGTCCCATAGTTGTGGGTACGGTGGCTTCTGTTTCTGCCAAACAGGATCTGTTTCGCGTAAAGAGCTTTGATGTAGCTATTATTGATGAGGCTTCTCAGATCCTGGAACCTCAGTTGCTGGGTATTTTGTGTGCGCGCGACGAAGCAGGTAAGAACGTTATCGGGAAGTTTATCCTGATTGGTGACCACAAGCAACTGCCAGCGGTAGTGTTGCAGTCTGTGGCTGCTTCGGAGGTGGAATGTGACGGGCTGAAGCAGCTGGGAATCTCTAATTTCCGGGAGTCTCTTTTTGAGCGTTTATATTGCAGATTGCACATGGCCGGTAACTGTAATTCAGCGGTGGTCCGACGGGCCTGTGATATGTTGTCTAAGCAAGGACGTATGCACCCTGAGGTGGCCTCTTTTGCCAATACCTATTTCTATCAGGGATTGCTTGACTCAGTGGGTTTGTTGCATCAGGTAGAGGAACTGCCTGTGCACCGGATAGAGGAGGGAGAGTATTCTTCTCTTTTGGGAAGACGCGTCTCTTTTATTCCTTCCGTAGCTGAAAAGATTGCCATGAAAACCAATCATTCGGAAGGACAGATTGTGGCAGGACTGGCCAGAGAGATCTATAAGCTGTATGAAGCAGATGGTTTTGATCCGGATCGCACCTTAGGCATCATTACTCCTTACCGTAGTCAGATCGCTCTGATCCGGCGTTATCTGGCCGAAACAGGCATTGCTGCGCTCGATCATATATTGGTGGATACAGTAGAGCGTTTCCAGGGGAGTGAGCGGGATGTGATCATCTATTCATTCTGTGTCAATCATGCTTTTCAGCTGGACTTCCTTTCCAGTCCTATGGAAGAGAACGGGCAGAAAATAGATCGTAAACTCAATGTTGCCCTTACCCGGGCGCGTAAACAATTGTTTGTTACCGGTGTGCCTGAACTGTTGAGCGAAGACCCTCTTTACCGCGAATTGCTGCGTAAATTAGGCGAATAAGGCCTCAGAACGCTGTTTTTTTACAGTTATTAATTTTTATTCTTTCTTTATGTAATTCATTAACACCTTCATATTTCTCAAACCTCTATATTTGCAATACGTTTTTTTCATAGAGATTTAGATTTAAGGTTAGAAGAATTGTGGAAGTCGTGAGACTTCCCTTTTTTTTAAAAAGGCTTGTCTTCCTTGTATAGGAAGGTAGCCTGAAAAAGCCTCTTCGAGAGAAGAGGCTTTTTTATTTACGATTTACAGATTTACGAACCAACGGTCGACGAAGTCAACCAACGGTCAGCAAAGCTAATTACGATTGAAATTACTTTTATTTGATTGGACAGGTTTTCTTTTTTAGACAGAAGAACAAAAGAACATAAAAAGAAAAATAAACTCTATAGAATGACGTCTATTTACAAGGGGTGGATGATGAGTAGCAAGTCAGAACTTATCACTTAAAACTTATCACTCAAAACTCTTTTATGTTCTTTTGTTTATCTTCCTATGCGGTTTGGTAAAAAAGAAGGTATCCCCATTTGAGGATACCTTCTTTTTTATACAATGATTGTCAATATATTAGTTTACAACAATAGGTTTGTATTTAGGTACTAACGTTTTCATTACGATCCAACCGATCAGGTAAGCTACGGCACAGAAGCCAAATACAATGGCATATCCGGTACTCTTGGTGCCCCAGGCCATTTCGCTGTAGTCGAACAGAATACCGCTGCCTTTATTAATGAAGAAAGAACCGATACCACCGGCCATACCGCCGATACCTGTGATGGTAGCAATCGCGGATTTCGGGAACATATCTCCTACAGTGGAGAATATATTCGCAGACCATGCCTGATGAGCGGAACCTCCGATGGCTATCAGTAAAATAGGAATCCAATATCCATATCCACCCAGGGCTTCTACGTGTCCCAACGGCTGTGCGAGTAATACAACTAACGGGAAGAAAGCAATGATCAGCATTGCACGCATGCGACCTGCATAGGGGTCCATTCCTTTGTTGATAAAGTAGGTCGGGAATTTACCACCGAATATAGAACCTACTACTGTGATGGTATAAAGAATAGCGATAGGAAGAGCAATATCGGTTCCTGTCATCTGATATTCTGCTTTCAGATAAGCTGGTGTCCAGAAAAGGAAGAACCACCATACACCGTCGGTCATAAATTTACCAAAAGCAAACGCCCAGGTCTGTTTGTATTTCAGACAGTCCAGGTAAGAGAGTTTCGGACCTTTCTCTGTAGTTTCTACCTGTGCGGGAGTTTCGAGATCATCCTGAAGGATATAATTTCTTTCCGCATCATTCATCCGTTTGTTGGATTTAGGATCTTCATAGAGCCATAGCCAGAAAATCAACCAGATAAAGCCTACTGCACCTACTACGATAAAGGCGGTTTCCCATCCCCAGAGTTCAGCCATAACGGGTACGGAGAGCGGGGCCACAATGGCTCCTACGTTCGCGCCTGAGTTAAAAATACCGGTTGCGAATGCGCGGTCACGTTTCGGGAAATATTCAGCGGTAGCTTTGATCGCGGCAGGGAAGTTTCCTGCTTCTCCAAAGGCAAGTACGATTCGGGCAATAACGAACATGATCACACTTACAGTAGCGATCGTTGCAACTACAGCAGGGTCAGTTGCTGCTCTCAGTGCATCCGCATCAGGCAGGCCGGTTCTCCACTCTGTAGCAAGTCCGCAGAGTGTATGTATGATAGCACTGAGCGACCAGATAGCAATGGCCCAGGCATATCCTTTCCTGGTGCCGAGTCTGTCTACAAAACGGCCGGCTACGAGCATAGATATCGCATAGGCCAGTGAAAAGATGGCCGTAATGGTTCCGTAATCGCTGTCGGTCCAATGGAATTCTTCTGCTAATAAAGGTTGTAACAAGGAAAGAACCTGACGATCCAGATAGTTGATAGTTGTCGCGGCAAAAAGTAGAGCGCAAATCGTCCACCTGTAGTTAGTCATCTTTTCATTTACTTTCTGAAATGTACTCATGATATTCGATTTAAAATTAAATTAGTTTTATTTCTGGTGCCAAAAATAGGGAATATTTGATGGAACGGACTACAAATATTGACTAATTTGGTGCACAAATTGTCCGATTCTTATCAATTTCGTACAAAAGTAGCATAAAATCCATTAAAACGCGGCGTTTGCGTACACGAAAATCTAATTATTGCACGTATTCGAACTAAAACTACACGTATAATTGGTAAAATAGGTCTATTTTTGTATCGATACGGAATGAATCTATATACCTATTTAAAAACTCAAACAAGTAATGAATAACATGATTCGTAAGATTTTTGTGATTTCCCTTTTGGCCACAGCTTTTCCGGTTGTCGCGCAGCAAGTGGATAAGCATCTGCCGTGGTCGGTACGTATGACTGAATCGGAAATGATCCGTTGCCCGGAGTCGTGGCAGCTGGATTTCCAGCCCCGACTGAAATGGGACTACTGTCACGGTCTGGAATTGCAGGCTATGATGGATGTGTATGATGCGTATGGCGATGAAAAGATCTACCGGTATGCGGTTGCTTACGCCGATACCATGGTACAGGCAGACGGGAGTATCCTGACCTACAAGCCGGAGGAGTACAACATCGACCGGCTGAATCCCGGGAAGTACCTGTTCCGGGTATACGAACAGACCAAAGAAGAGAGATACAAAAAAGCGATAGACCTTCTCCGTGGTCAGCTGGATACCCATCCGCGCAATGCCGACGGAGGTTTCTGGCACAAACAGATTTATCCCAACCAGGTGTGGCTGGACGGTGTATATATGGGGTCTACCTTCTATGCCGAATATGCCTACCGCAACAACCAGCCGGAGGATTATGCCGATGTGGTGAACCAGATCCGGATGGCAGCCCGCCATACGTATGATCCGCAGACCGATCTCTACAAACACGCGACGGACATCAGCCGTACGGAGCGTTGGGCGCATCCGCAGACCGGGCAGTCGGCTCATAGCTGGGGACGCGCCATGGGATGGTATACCATGGCTATCGTAGACGCACTGGATTTCATTCCTACCCGTCAGGAAGGAAGGGATTCGGTACTGGTGATCCTGGATCACATTGCCAGCCGGCTGAAAGAGATACAGGACCCGGCTACCGGTGTCTGGTATCAGGTGCTCGATCGCAGCGGAGATCTGGGCAACTACCTCGAGTCTACCTGCACCACGATGTTTGTCTATTCGCTGTTCAAGGCTGTGCGTAAGGGATATCTCGATCCTGCGTATCTGGAAGTGGCTATCAAAGGATACAAAGGTATCCTGGATACCTTCATTCAGGTAGATGATCAGGGAGTGGTATCTATTACCAACTGCTGCGCGGTGGCCGGGCTGGGAGGAAAGAACTACCGTTCCGGAGACTATGAGTATTACCTGAGTGAAACTGTACGCGACAATGATCCCAAAGCGGTAGGACCTTTTATCATGGCCAGCCTCGAATGGGAGAATCTGCAGAAATTATGTCCTGAAATCCAATAATACACATGAAACGAAATTTTCTTTTTCTGGCCTTGTTGCTATGCGTGGCCTGCTCCGCGGGAGCAAGGGAATACAGAGATACCCTGCGGGTAGCCCGCGACGGTAGCGGAGATTTCCGCACCCTGACGGAAGTGATGGAGGAGATCCGTGCCTATATGGACTATACGGTGACGGTCTACATCGGTAAAGGAGTATACAAAGAGAAACTGGTAATACCCTCCTGGCTTACGAATGTTCATTTCGTGGGAGAGGATCCCGAACAGACCATCATTACATACGACGATCATGCCAATATCAACAAAATGGGTACGTTCCGTACCTATACCCTGAAGGTGGAAGGCAACGATATTACGTTCCGTAACCTTACTATTGAGAACAACGCGGCTCAGCTGGGGCAGGCGGTTGCGCTACATACCGAAGGAGATCGTCTGGTCTTTATCAATTGTCGGCTGCTAGGTAACCAGGATACGGTGTTCACTGGTTCGGAAGGCCGGCGTTTGTTGTTCAGGGAGTGCTACATCGAGGGTACTACAGATTTCATTTTCGGACCGGCTACCGCCCTGTTCGAGAATTGCCGGATACACAGCAAACGCAATTCTTATATCACAGCAGCTTCTACTCCGGCCCATATTGCCTACGGCTATGTATTCAAAAGGTGTGTATTGACGGCCGATCCTTCTGTAGATAAAGTATATCTGGGACGTCCCTGGAGACCGTATGCCGCCACCTTCTTTATTGATTGTGAAATGGGGGATCATATTGTCCCTTCGGGATGGGACAACTGGCGCAATCCGGAGAATGAGAAGACCGCCCGTTATGCCGAATACAACAGTACAGGGCCTGGTGCGAACGCGAAAGAGCGTGTCGGCTGGAGCAGACAATTGACACGCGAAGAGGTAGAGGGGTGCACACCTGAGAATATATTCCGCGAGTGCAGCGACTGGATGCCTGTTAAATGATTCTTTTTCTTATATGTTCTTCTGTCTAATACATATAAATAGACAAAAGAACATAAGAACACAAAAGAAACATAAAACCAGTCCAATCAGATAAATGCGATTTCAATCGTAAATCAAATACCTGCACATCATGAAACGCATCCCCACCTTTATCCTTTCTTTCCTTTCTTTTACTATGCTGGTTGCCCAACACAGACAAACCATAGACCTTTCCGTATTGCCTTGGGAGATCACCTTAGACAAAGAGGCTACCTGGCAAGACGATGAACTATCATGGAATGGGTATACAAAGGACATACGCTGATCATTGTGGACAATCCGGAGAGATGGGCGGAGTTCTTGGCAGATAAAGAGGTGCTTGACTACAGAGGGGCCAAAGTCCTGGGACGCTCCTGGTACGGTGGCGATTTCTTCAATCGTTCTCACCGGATATTCGAAGGACTACCTGCGGATGTCGCTTTCAACTGGGAGTATCCGTGTTTTGCGACGTACAACCGTCGCCGCATTGGTTTACGCGTGTTTAATGGAGAGACACTGGTAAGATGTGTATCCGATCATAAGAAAGAGGTATACTCGGCACTCAGTGTGATATCTGCCGGACGGGGTAAGGTGATCCTGACTACGCTGGATATCCCTGCATGCATTCAGGGAGTAAAACCTTATACTACAGCTGTGGATATAGACGGAATGAACGAATCGATGAATACGTTCAACACTTCCGACAGGAACCGGGTCAATGTAGTGGGGCAGCAGTTGTTGCTCAATCTGTTGAAAGAAGCCTATAAGGATTGACGATTGACGGATTTATTCCTTCATCCTAACCATGTATTATATGAGTATTAACAACGAGGAACGTTACAGTTTACGATGGAGAAAACAGGTAGTAGATATACAATAAAGATGAACATGCGGATATCTCGTATCTTATTGCTGTGGGGATGGCTGTGTCTGGCATTGTCTGTCAGCGGACAACAGACAGGGCTGCCCTGGCAACACGGAAAGTTGGAAGTCTCACCGGAAGGACGCTATCTGCGGCATACAGATGGTACCCCTTTTTTTGGCTGGGAGAGACCGGTTGGTTGCTTCCCCAACGTCTGAACCGTGATGAAGTGGATTTCTATCTGGAGAGTTGCCGCAAAGCCGGATTCAATGTCGTACAGGTACAGACCGTGAACGGTGTGCCTGCCCTGAATACATACGGTCAGTCTTCGCTACCGTTTGGATTCCGGTTCGAAGAGATAGACCGTCCCGGTATCTACGGATACTGGGATCATATGGATTATATCATTGATACGGCTGCCGGCAAAGGGATCTATATCGGTATGGTATGTATCTGGGGTGGCCTGGTGAAAGCAGGGCGGATGGATGAAGAAGAAGCCGTACGCTACGGAGAGTTTCTGGCCCGCCGGTACAAAGACCGTCCCAATATCATCTGGATGATTGGAGGAGATATACGGGGCGATGTGAAAACAGAAATATGGGAAGCTCTGGCACAGCGTATCCGTTCGGTCGATTCCAACCACCTGATGACTTTCCATCCGTTTGGACGTACCTCTTCCGCCATCTGGTTCCGGGATACCGATTGGCTGGATTTCCATATGTTCCAGAGCGGACATCGCCGGTATGGACAGGGCGTGGGAGAGAATCATGAGATACTTGGGGAAGATATGGAAGAAGACAACTGGCGGTATGTGGAATATACCCGCTCGGTAGAGCCATGGAAGCCGGTGATCGATGGGGAACCCATTTACGAACAGATCCCCCAGGGGCTGCACGATCCGGAAGAACCTCGCTGGCAGGCCTGTGATGTCCGGCGATATGCCTATTGGTCTGTTTTTGCCGGGTCGTTCGGACATACCTATGGACACAATGCCCTGATGCAATTCCTGAAACCCGGTGTGTCTCCGGCATACGGTGCCCGGGAGATGTGGTACGAAGCGCTTGAAGCTCCGGGGTTCCATCAGATGAAGTACCTCAAAGCACTCATGTTGATGTTTCCGTACTTTGAACGCGTACCGGATCAGGAGATCATTTGTGGAGACAATGGCCGGCAGTACGATCGCGTCGTGGCTACACGTGGCAATGACTATATGCTGATCTATACTTATACGGGCAAACCGTTCACTGCCGATCTTTCCCGTATCAGCGGTACGGAAAAGGATGCGTGGTGGTACGATCCTGCTACCGGACAACTGACCTATCTGGATAGGTATGTGTCCGGTAAGGTAGAGTTCCAGCCGGAAACACGACAGAGTGATGAGCATACTGACTGGGTACTGATCCTGACCGACGTTTCGAAGAAATTTACGATTTAACGAGGTACGATTGGAAAGACAAAAGATTTACGATGGACAGATTTACGATTTACGATCGGAAAGATAAACTTGTCATCCACTTGTAGAGACACACGGCGTGCGTCTCCGCGATACAAGTCCAATTCCATAAGATACCTCTCGGCAATAGTACATATTCATTTTATCCTTTTTCAGATAAAAGAATAGATAAGAGGTTATAGGTTTTGAGTTTGAAGTGGTGACTTACTACTCATTATTTATAAATAGATGTCATTCTATAGATTTTATTTTTCTTCTTATGTTCTTTTGTTCTTCTGTCTAAAAAAGAAAACCTGTCCAATCAGATAAAGGAGATTTCAATCGTACATTGTCAATTGTTCTATCGTCAATCTTTTTTTGTTTAGCTCTCTGACAGGGGCGGCTTGGCAGGAAAGAGATGAATTTTTCCACCTAATACGACTTTTTTTCCACAGCGCCCCGAAGATATTTTTGTAATATTGCATCCGATAAAAAAGAATAAAATGTAACTGCCATGAAAAATACTGCCTTACTGTGTGTCTGCATATTTGTTTCTCTGTTTGCCTGCCATACCCCCCGTCCGCACTCCGGTCCGGCTGCTCAGGGATGGGAGATGGTGGACGAGATCCTGAAACATATTTCCGAACCCGTTTTTCCGGATACCACCTTCCATGTGATGGAGTATGGTGCCCGCGACGATAGTACATTCGATAGTCGTCCCGCCCTGCTGGAGGCGATCAACGCGTGTAACCTGGCCGGTGGCGGAAAAGTGGTTGTACCGGCAGGAACTTACCTGATCAAAGGCCCTCTGGTGCTCAAGAGCCATGTCAACCTCCATCTGCAGGAGGGAGCTCGCCTGGAATTCTCTACCGAGCCGAACGACTATCTTCCAATGGTCCTGACCAAATGGGAAGGTACGGAGTGTTATAACTATTCTCCCTTTATTTATAGCTATCAGTGTGTCAATGTAGCCATTACCGGAAAAGGAGCGATCGATGGCAACGGAGCGGCAGTATTCAACACGTGGAAACCTTTGGAGAAGCCAGGTATGGATCGCCTGCGTCAGATGGGGAACGACAGTGTGCCGGTCTACGAACGTGTATTCGGAGAGGGGTGGTACCTGCGCCCCTGTATGATCCAATTCTACGGCTGTAAGAATGTGCTGGTAGAGGGGGTGAGTATCTATGATTCTCCTTTCTGGATCATTCACCCTGTGTTCTGCGACAATGTGATTGTGCGGGATGTATTTATTGACGGGCACAACTACAACAATGACGGATGTGACCCGGAATCTTCTACCAACGTACTGATCGAGAATGTAGACTTCAATGTGGGTGACGATGGGATCGCCATCAAGTCGGGGCGCGATCAGGACGGCTGGCGTATCGGTCAGGCTACGGAGAATGTGATCATCCGCAACTGCCGGTTCGCGCAGTGGGCCATCACCATCGGAAGTGAGATGTCGGGAGGAGTACGCAATGTCTTTATCGAAGACTGTCAGATAGACAGTTGCCGCAACGGGATCTATTTCAAATCCAATCTGGACCGGGGTGGTTTCTTTGAGAACCTGCATATGCGTCGCATCTCTGCCAATATCTGTCATTGGGGAGTGATCAACTTCCGTACCGACTATCACGGATACCGCGGTGGCAACTATCCGACCCGTTTCCGTAACATCACCATTGAAGATGTGACCTGCAACCGGGTGGATAGTGTGGCTATCCTGGCCAACGGCGTACCGGAGGCGAAGTTGTACAACATTACACTGCGCAATATTGATGTGAAGCAGGCACCCAGAGCTACCCAGATGCAGAATATTGTGAACCTGACCTTAGACAATGTGCGGGTGAACGGGAAGCTGGTCACTCGGGAGAATGAATAATAATCTCAAACCCTATATTCCAGATGAAACGCAATTCGTTTTTGATCCTTATTCTGTTTTTTACGCTGACGGCATTCCGTGCCGACCGGCCGGTGATAACCATCTTCATGATCGGAGATTCGACCATGGCCGATAAGTCGTTGCAGGGACAGAATCCCGAACGAGGCTGGGGACATGTATTGCCCGGTTTTTTCACGGAAGAGGTACGGGTGGATAATCATGCCCAGAACGGTCGTAGCTCCAAAAGTTTTATCGATGAGGGGCGCTGGGAGAGGGTGATCTCTCAGGTGAAGAAGGGGGATTATGTCTTTATCCAGTTCGGGCATAACGATGAGAAGCCCGACGAAGCCCGGCATACAGTTCCGGGAGGCTCGTTTGATGACAACCTGCGTCGGTTTGTCCGGGAAACACAGGAAAAAGGAGGGATCCCTGTTCTTTTTAATTCCATCGTACGGCGCAATTTCGTTGCCAATGAGAACGCTGTGCTTGAAGACGATATGTAGATCGAAGCTACAGGTGCGGATGTGGAAGAAGGATTGACTCTGATTGATACCCACGGTGCCTATCTGGATGCTCCGCGTCGGGTGGCGGAGGAACTGGGAGTGGCATTCATTGACATGAACCGTATCACCCATGAATTGGTGGAAGGAATGGGGCCGGAAGAGTCTAAGAAACTGTTCGTATGGGTAGAGCCCAACACGATCCCGCTGTATCCCAAAGGGAAGGAAGACAATACGCACCTGAATGTCTACGGTGCCCGTCGCATTGCCCGGCTTGCGGTGGAAGCCATTGCCGGGGCTGTACCGGAACTGGGTCGGTATGTGCAATACTACGACTATGTAGTGGCGCAGGACGGAAGCGGTGACTTCTTCACGGTGCAGGAAGCCATTGATGCCGTACCTGATTTCAGAAAGAACATACGTACCCGGATACTGATCCGCAAGGGGAGCTATAAAGAAAAGATTGTTGTTCCGGAAAGTAAGATCAATGTATCTCTGGTCGGCGAAGAGGGTGTGGTGCTTACGTACGATGACTATGCCAATAAGAAAAACGTATTCGGAGAGCATATGGGCACGTCCGGCTCTGCCAGTTGTTACATCTATGGTCCGGACTTCTATGCGGAAAATATTACATTTGAGAACAGTGCGGGTCCGGTGGGACAGGCCGTGGCCTGTTTCGTTAGCGGAGATCGCGCCTATTTCAGGAACTGTCGTTTTCTGGGATTCCAGGATACGCTTTACAACTACGGTAAAGAGAGTCGCCAGTACTACGAAGACTGTTACGTGGAGGGAACCGTAGACTTTATTTTCGGTTGGTTTACTGTGGTCTTCAACCGGTGTACGATCCATAGCAAACGCAATGGATTTGTCGCGGCTCCTGCTACCGATCCGGGTAAACCGTATGGGTACGTTTTCTATGACTGTAAGCTGACGGCCGATCCCGGAGTAGAGAATGTATATCTGGCACGTCCCTGGCGCACCTACGGACAGGCAGTCTATATCCGTTGCGAACTGGGTGCGCACATTGCTCCTGCCGGCTGGGATCCGTGGGCAGTGGAAGATCCGGCAAAGACCACTTTTTTAGCCGAATATGAGAACTTCGGACCCGGTGCCGGAACAGCTGCGCGGGCTGTTTACTCCCATCAGCTGAAAGACCTGAAAGGGTATCATATAGAGGAAGTCTTAGCCGGTGAGGATGGCTGGAACCCGGTGAAGAACGGCAATGAGCTGGTAGAGGTGTATAGATGAAGACACAAAGAGATTTACAGATTTACGATGTACGATTGAAATGATTGGACAGATTTTTTCAGACAGAAGAACAAAAGAAGAAAAATAAAATGTACAGAATAATATCTGTCTACACATGATGAGTAGTAAGTCAGAACTTAAAACTTGACACTTATCACTTAAAACTCTTATATGTTCTTTTGTTCTTCTGTCTGGAAAAAGAAAACCTGTCCGAGCAGGAAACAGTGGTTTCAATTGTAAATCAAATAAATATCATCTGCCTGCGGATCATATCTGTGATTTTATAACGGATCTCCGTAGCGTCTAAAGGTTTGGACACATATCCGTCGAACCCATTCCTGAGGATACGTTCTTTGTCTGCGGAATAGGCATAGGCTGTGATGGCGAGGATGGGAACACTGTCTGATATACTACGGATCTCTTTTGTGGCTTCATATCCATCCATGATCGGCATGCTGATATCCATCAGGATCAGGTGTGGACTGTGTTTTTTATAAAGCTCTACCGCTTCCTGTCCGTTCCAGGCATGCAGGATCTTGTATTCATTCTGAAGGATAGATTCCAGCAACCGGAAACTGTTCTGATTATCCTCCGCTATCAGTATGGTGAGTTCTTCCCGTTGTACCTTGATCTGTTTATAGGCTTTTACCTGATTCTCGGAGATCTTTACCGGTCTGTAAGGGATGGTGAACCAGAAGGTAGATCCTTCTCCCTCTTTCGAGGTCACCCCGATCTCGCCCCGCATGTGGCTGATGATGGTTTCGCAGATAGAGAGTCCCAGACCCACTCCCTGTTTGAAGTTGTTCAGTTTCACAAACCTTCCGAATATGGATCTGATCTTGTCTTGCGGTATGCCACAACCGGTATCAGTTACATAGAAGCGCAGGTAGTTATTCCCCTGCATTTCGTACCCGAACCGGATCGATCCTTCGTTGGTAAACTTGATCGCATTTGACAGGAAGTTATTGATCACCTGGGTGATGCGGTTGCGTTCGGTGTTGACGAAACAGTCGGGCAGGCGTTTCTCAAAAACAAGATCTACCTTGTCGGAAGTGATGCGCAGCCGGGTGGCCTGCTCTATCTCGTGCATCATTTCGTTCAGATCGATGTTGGAGTAGATAAACTCCAGGGTACCTGCCTCTATTTTGGAAATATCCAGAATGTCATTGATCAACTGCAACAGCGATGTATTGTTGTTCTCAATGATACTGACATATTCCCGTTTCTCTTCGGCATCTTCCGTGGCTGCCAATATGCCCGAGAAACCGATGATGGAGTTGAGAGGCGTGCGTATTTCGTGACTCATATTGGCCAGGAAAGCCGACTTCAGCCGGTTCGACTCTTCTGCTTTTTCTTTCGCAGCGATCAGGTCACTTTCCATCTTCTTCCTGTCGGTTATCACCAAAGAAGAACCTATGAGTGAGATGGGTTGCCCGTTCTCGTCCTGTTGATCCACTGCCGCCTGTGCCTCTACCCATTCGATCTTCCGCACTCCGTTCTCGTAGGTCAGCACCCGGTATTCCTCTTTGATCTTTTCTACCCGTTTCTCTATCAGGTTGCGGTAGGCCTGCTCGATCCGCGGATGATCTTCTTTACATATCCTGGAAAAGTATTCCCGGTCCGGTACGGATAACTGATTTTCACCCTCTCCGGTGCTGTGGCTGAGCTCCAACGGTTTGTTCACATCACACAGGATCGTTTTGCGTACCAGATCCCATTTCCAGGGAACAATATTGGCCACCTCCAGCGCCATGGTCAGTTTATGGTTTACCGTACGGAGCAATTGCTGGGTCTCTGCCAGTTCGGTCATTTCGATGCCAAACATATCCATATAACCTTGCTGGGCAGAGAGATTGATGACTGCCGTATATGCCCGGGAAGTATCGGTATGGTAATATTGGAACGCAATTTCCCGCTGTTCCTGCTCTGCCAGCCGGAACGCGCTGATGAATTCCTTGTAGCGGTCGGGGATCACCTCCGTACAGGTCTTACCTAGAACCTCTTCCTTTTTCAGGAAATGTGACTCAAAGCTACGGTTCACTTCACGGAATATAAAGTTGGAGATCTCTCTGTTGTCCTGACGTATCAGTTCACATTTGGTATAGGTGATCGGCATGTTGTTAAAGAGACTGTTGTAGTCGCGCATCAGATCCAGCTCTTTTTGTTGTATCCGTCGGATCTTACCAATGACTTTGATGCGTATGCCTAATATCAGTATGACGGTGAGCAACAGTCTGGACGCTCCCATCCAGTAATACCGGTATTTTTCGAAGAAATTGATGGGCTTGGAATAGAAAAACGTGCCTTTCGGATAGGACACATGGGTGAATCCCTTCTCCTGCATCACCTTGTAGTTGTATACGGGTCTTCCCTGCAGAGTGACGGAAGGTATATGTGCGGGTGATTTTCCCTGAACAATAGCCAGGGCCATGTCTGCCACAAGCTGGCTGATCTCATCATGTAGCGTCACATACCCTCCTGCCAGTCCGCCGTCATCAATACCCGGATTGTACAGGGTGAAAACCGGTAGAGGGGTATACAGACTTATCATCTGGTAAATATTGCTTGTGAGAAAAAGATTTTCAGCTATCACATCGTGCTGATACCAGGAGGAGAACAGTATACCACTTTCATCATCTACATTCCGCAAGGAGTCCAGCAATTCATCGGCAGTGAGATCCTTGCCGGTTAGCAAGGTGAGTTTCAGGTCCGGATATTCTTTCTCTACCAGTTGCTCGATCTCCCATCGGTTTTGTTCGTTGGCCCACCTGCGGTCTGAAATAAAGAACAATTCCTTCATCTCAGGAATATGTCTGTACATCATATCAATGGTTTCACGGATATATACAGGAGCATTTACGATCGTCAGGTTCCTTCCTTTCTCTATCTCTTCCAGGGGGATCCGTTGTTCTAAAGGGACGAAGGATTTCTGCATAAAATACTCCTTCTCTGCCATGAACTCTTTATCTGTACAGAGGATCACCGAAACATTTCCCCAACGCTTTTCTATCTCCTCGTGGAAATAGGCCCAGCAGGCATTGGACTCCATGATGACAACAAGAGGAGTCTCATCGTCATACTTTTCAAACAGGCTGTTTTGCAGGATCTCCAGATCCTGTGACGTATTTACCGTCAGCAGGCTGAGACTTTCGCAACGGATCACTGTACCGTTGTAGTCGAGAGGCATGTTATGGATCACTGAGCGGATGATGTTGCTGCTCAGAGGTGAGGAGTCTGAATAGGGAGTAAGAATGAGGATACATTCTTTCTTGTCTTCTTCTGCTGCCAGATGTCCCTGGAAAAAAATGGCAGTCAGGAAGAAAAATATCTGCAGAGAGATATGTTTCATTTTCATGAGAAACCGTGTTTGTTACGTATTCTTTATCTGTTGTTCAGACCTGCCTTCGGCTTTGCTATGCTTGCTGTTTCCTGTTTACGGACGGAAAAACCGGTCGAAAAAGAGCAAAGTCTCTTTCTGCATTTCCTTTGAAAAGAAGTGTTTCTCGTCCCACAAACGGGTCACTAATTTCTCTCGGGCATTCTGACTTTCCCATACCTGACGCATGTCGCGGTAGGCATCTTCCACTCCCTCTACGGGAAATAGTTTGTCATGAATGCCGTTGAAAAGAAGCATAGGTTTCGGACAGGCAATAGAGGCCACGTGCGGATAGTCCAGGTATCTGCGCAGGCCGGGTATGATCATAGAGTAGGCCGATCCTCCTTTGTTCTGATTGTTGGTCAGGGTCATCAGATGATCGGTTGTATTCATCCAGCAAATAGCCGCGGTTGTTTGTATGCGATCGGATAGCGCGGCAGTCATCCAGGCACGGTGTGCTCCCATAGAGAAGCCTGCGGCACCGATCCGGTCGGGATCTACGAAAGGCAAGGAAGCCAGGAATTCCGCGCTGCGTACATCGTCTGTCGCGATCACTCCTCCCCAGGAAGTTCCCATCTGCAGGAAATTGGAGGCCAATGCCTGTTGAGCATCGTAATCGGCCCCTTCTTTGCGACCCCGTTCTCCCCAGAGCAAAGCGTCTACCGCAAGTACCACATAGCCGTTGGCGGCGAAATAATCGCCGGTGAACTGACCGTCGTAGCACTTCACCGCCCACTCCTCAGCGTCTTTTAACACTTCCTCCTTCACACCGAAAGGTTTTACCATTTTTTCCTTTCCGATGGAGAAATGCGCTCCATGGTCGTGCAGCATCAATACGGCAGGAAAAGGACCTTCTCCTTCGGGAACCAGCAGATAGGCCGGTACACGGCTGAATCCGGATAGCGTAAAAACAATTTTCCGGGCTTCATATCCTTCCCGCTTTTCACTGGCTATCATTTCCACATCGTATGATTCCGGCGCGGGAAGAATATTTTCCATACACTGCCAGACGACTGCGCGTGCGTTTTCTTTCCAGATGTCAAAATCCTTCGTGTCCGATCGTCCCCACGCCATGGGAAAAGTGAGCTGCTCACGGAGTTGTTCGTAATAAACAGGCATACTCTTCTCTACCCCATATGTGGGATAGGAGTTTTCCTGTCCGCTCAAAGGAAACAGGATTAACAAAAACAGCCAGCAGACAGAGATACGTTCCACGAGTATGTTGTTAAATATGGAAACAAAGATACAGTAAAATTCTTTTTAATTTGTATCTTTACCAGACAGAATTTACACAAAATGAGGATACGTATCTTATATCTACTATTGTTTTTGTTTGTTCCTGTCTGGTTATGTGCGCAGCGAAACTGTTCGTTCACCCATTATTCGTCGGAGAACGGGCTCTCGCAAAACGCGGTAATGAGTATCCTGCAGGACCATAAAGGAAATATGTGGTTTGCTACATGGGATGGAATCAACCGCTTCAACGGTTACGGGTTTCGCACGTATAAAGCGCGTCAGGGAAGTTTCATTAGTCTGACCAACAATCGGGTAGACCAGATGTATGAAGATCGTTACGGATATCTCTGGCTGCTTACATATGACAACCGCGCTCATCGTTTTGATCCGTGTACCGAGACATTCGAGCAAGTGCCGGCGGCAGGCGAGGAGGGAAGTACTTATACAGTCTCTTCCATAGAAGTGTTGCCCGGAGGTACGGTCTGGATCCTTACGGAGAACGACGGAGCCATCCGTGTTACTACCCAGCCATCGGGCACATATCCCCTGAAAAAGGAGATCTACTCTTCCAAAGCGGGAGGGATACCTGCTACGAAGGTATATAAAGTGTTCGAAGACCGCGAAGGCAATGAGTGGGTGCTGACCAATAATGGGCTGGGATGTATGGCACCGGGAGAGCCGGAGATCAATGTCTATTTCGCGGAAGGACAGGATGCTCCTCACAAGTCGGATCAGGCTTTTTATTCTTCCCTGGAGAGTGAGAAGGAGATCCTTTTCGGGTCTGACAAAGGGCGTGTCTGGCGCTACCGGAAGGAAGACGGACAGTTCCGCTTGCTCGAACTCCCTGCTCGGTCGCACGTGGTTTCGATCCACAGCGTGTCTGAAGACCTTCTTGTCATTGCTACGGCTCACGACGGCTTTTTTACATATGAACGGAAGAACGGTCAGACCACACATTACTCCCATGAGAAATATCCTCAGCTCCCGAAAAATCCGATCCGTTCGGCCTACGTAGACCGTGCGGGTGAGGTCTGGTTTGAACAGAACGTGGCAGGAGTAGTGGTACATTTCAATCCGTTTACCCGTACCTTACGCAGGGAGCAGATCCGGGTAGAGCCCACCAGTACCGACCGTTCGCGACCGGCTTTTCATATCCACGAAGACAAGAACGGTATCCTGTGGGTACATCCCTACGGAGGTGGTTTTAGTTATTACGACCGGGAGCAGCAACGCTTAGTGCCATTTTACAATGAACTGGACAGTGAAGACTGGAAGTTCTCCAACAAGATACATTCCGCTTTTTCCGACTGGCAGGGCAATCTCTGGTTGTGTACCCATTTGAAAGGATTGGAGAAGGTCACTTTTCACTCTTCACAGTTCCGGATGATCACTCCTACTTCCGTACGGCATGAGTCGCTCAGCAATGAGATACGGGCGATCTGTGAAGACCGGGAACAGAACCTGTGGGTGGGGCTGAAAGACGGTATGTTGCGTATCTACAATAAAGAGCATCAGGAGATTGGCTACCTGACTGAGGATGGTGCGGTGGCCCGGCAGGGAGTTCCGCTGGCAGGCACGGTTTATTTTATCATGCAGGATTCTACGGGTGTGATATGGATCGCTACCAAAGGAGACGGACTGGTACGCGCGGAGAAAACGGGTGATCTGCGTTATCGTTTGACCCGCTATCGGCACGATCCGGATGATATCTATAGCCTGAGCAATGATGATCTGTACTGTGTGCATGAAGATAACCAGGGACGTATCTGGATCGCTACTTTCGACGGGGGGATCAACTATATCTCCCGGCACTCCGACGGATCGACTACATTTATCAATCACCGCAATCACCTGAAAGGGTATCCCATTGACCTGTGCTACAAGACCCGTTACATCACTTCCGACAACAGAGGCCGTATCTGGGTGGGCACTACAGCCGGAGCAGTGACGTTTCCGGAAGATTTCACCGCTCCTGAGGATGTGGAGTTCCTTCATTTCGAACGTATCCCCAGTGATCCGCAGAGCCTGAGCAACAACGATGTACATTGGATCACGGCTACTGATACGGATATTTATCTGGCTACTTTCGGGGGAGGACTCAATAAGCTTCTTTCCATAGACGAACAGGGTAGAGGGACATTCCGCTCTTTCTCCGTGCAGGACGGACTTGCTTCGGATGTATTGCTCTCTATTCAGAAGGATGACTGTGGGATGTTATGGATCACTTCTGAGAACAGCATAAGTAGTTTTGATCCGGAAACGGAACGTTTTGAGAATTACGACGATCGTAGCATCATGTTCCGGGTACGTTTCAGTGAAGCTGCTTCGGAAAAGACATACCAGGGCAATCTGTTGTTTGGCAGTAGCAACGGTATTTTTATCTTTCATCCCGACTCGGCCAGCAAGAGTGATTTTGTACCACCTATTGTATTTTCCACCTTGCGGGTAGCCAATGAACTGGTTCTTCCCGGAGAGGATTCCCGTCTGAAAGTGTCTCTGGATGATACCCGTAAACTCGTGCTGTCCCATAAGGAAAATATCCTGGCCATCCAGTACGCGGCGTTAGACTATATCAATCCGGCAAATATCCAGTATGCGTATATGCTGGATGGGTTTGAGAAGCAATGGACCTATGCCGACCGCCAGCGCATAGCGAATTATACCAACTTGCCGAAAGGAGAATATACGTTCCGGGTGCGTTCTACCAATAGTGACGGTGTGTGGGTAGATAATACCCGCACCATAGACATTGTGGTGCTTCCCTCTTTCTGGGAAACTCCGCTGGCTTATTTCCTGTATGTCCTGGGTATTCTGCTGGTCATCTTAGTGGCTGTTTATATCCTGTTTACCATCTATCGCCTGAAACACGAGGTGACTGTGGAACAGCAGATCTCGGATATCAAGCTCCGGTTCTTTACCAACATCTCCCACGAATTGCGCACCCCTCTGACGCTGATCTCCGGTCCGGTGGAGTATGTCCTGAAACATACGCAGTTACCTTCGGATGCCCGGGAGCAATTGCAGGTGGTAGAACGTAATACCAACCGTATGCTCCGTCTGGTGAATCAGATCTTAGACTTCCGGAAAATACAGAACAAGAAGATGAAGATGCGCGTACAGCAGGTCAACGTAGTTCCTTTTGTACAGCGGATCATGGAGGATTTCGCTTCTCTGGCAGAAGATCATCACATTGATTTTATGTTTGAAACAGAGAAAGAAACGCTCTATCTCTGGGTCGATACGGATAAGCTGGAAAAGATCGTTTTTAATCTGCTTTCCAATGCCTTTAAGTATACTCCCAATGGGAAGATGATCAAGGTCTTTATCCATGAAGATGAGGAGACTGTCTCTATCGGCGTGCAGGATCAGGGGATCGGTATCGCAGAGAATCGTCGCAGTTCCATCTTTATGCGTTTTGAGAATTTAGTGGATAAGAACCTGTTCAATCAGTCGAGTACCGGTATCGGACTTTCTCTGGTGAAAGAACTGGTAGAGATGCATAAGGCGGTCATCACCGTAGACAGTCGTCTGGGAGAAGGAAGTTGTTTCAAGGTCGATTTCCTGCAAGGGAAAGAGCATTACGACAGCACGGTGGAGTTTATTGTCAGTGACTCGTTAGATAGCAGTCATTTTGAAAACGTGAGTGACATCAGTAGTATCAGTAACTCATGGATCGGGCAGGAAGAGAGTTTGGAAGAAAAGTCTCCACAGGAGGAGTCTTTCCGGAAGGTGATGCTCCTTGTAGAGGATAATCCTGAACTGCGGTTTTTTCTGCGCAGTATTTTCTCGGATACCTATCAGATCGTGGAGGCAACGGATGGTATGGAGGGGTGGGGCAAGGCTTTGAAGTTCCTGCCCGATATTATTGTCAGTGACGTGATGATGCCTGAGAAGGATGGGATAGAGATGATGAAGGAGTTACGTGCCAATATGACTACCAGTCACATTCCTATTGTGTTGCTGACGGCAAAATCTTCCATAGAGAGTAAACTGGAGGGGCTGGAGTATGGTGCGGATGATTATATCACCAAACCTTTCAGTGCCACTTACCTGAAAGCGCGTGTAGAGAACCTGCTGCGCCAGCGGGAAAAACTCCAGGCAGCCTACCGGGATGCCCTGATGAGCCAGGAGGCTGATGTGGTTATCGAAACGGAAGTCCAGGAATCGCAGGGACCGGATCTCTCTCCCAACGACCGTAGATTTATGGAACGTCTGGTCGAACTGATGGAATCCAATATGGACAATGGAGATCTGGTGGTAGATGACCTGGTACAGGAAGTCGCGGTGAGCCGTTCGGTATTCTTCAAGAAACTCAAAACGTTGACCGGTCTGGCACCCATTGAGTTTATCAAAGAGATGCGTATCAAACGTGCCGTACAACTGATCGAGACAGGTGAGTTCAATATGACGCAGATCTCTTATATGGTTGGGATCAATGATCCGCGTTACTTCAGTAAATGTTTCAAGCAGAAAATGGGAATGACCCCTACCGAGTATCGGGATCAGTATTTCAATAAAAAGTAATTCAAATAGGAAAGTTTTCAGAGGTACAAAAGTAAAAGAGAGTAAAGCCAATCAGAGGTTATTTTAGTTGAAGGTTGTTACTATTTATCTGTAATAAAAGGAGAGGATCTTTTTTTGAAGAATTCACAGGAAAAAGGATCTGTTGTTTGGAGATTAATGTTTAAAATACTATTTCAGTTCTTGATATAGAAGATTGTTTTATTAATAATTTCCAGGTACTACATATTCATAGAATAATCAAACAGAGAAAAAAGTAAGATGTCTTTTAGGTATTTATATGTATGTTTCACATTAAAATCAATACCATGAAAAATTTATTCAGAATATCCATGATTATGGTTTTTTTCTTCTTTTCCTGCACAACAGATAATGATCTGACCAACTCACAGGAGTCAGTTGATGGACAATTACAAGAGTTCTGTTGTAGAAAACTATTACCATTCAATTGAACCGGCACCTACCAAGAATATCAGCGACTTAAAACTATGGAAAGATTGTTCAGCCGATTATAACGGAGGAGAACGTGCTGTACTAAACAGCAATAGTGAACTCTTTATGAGAGTAACATTACATAATTGGACAAATTCTTCGGTAACTGTTTCCAATACCAACTTTTATGCTTATAGAAACTTTAGTATAGTCGGTGAATTTAAAAGCGTTGCACAAGGGATGTAGAGAATCTGAATAAAGGAAACCAAATCATACCTGCCAATGGCAGCAAAACCATTTGTATTGATTTTTATTATTTCTTTGTCGATGGATGGAATATCATGGTTTCTGATCCACATCGATGGCAAGCTTTATAAATCGGTCTCTATTATGGAAATCAATATGTGTGGAATGAAACTATATTCTACTGTTGGGATTCTCTCAAATGGACAGAATTTGTTCCTTAAAACAGCAAATTTATTCTGAATGTACATTCGTTACTTGGCGAATAGACCAAAGAAATAAGATGAAGTAGCCATTGGATTTCCGATGGCTATCTTTAATGTGGGATCAACCGATTTCTTTTTTCTTTTTTTCTTTCCAGTCATTGTTCAGCTTGATAGAGAAAATAATGGTGCTCATAATCGTAGTCAGCGTGTTGGCCGAGAGGATGAACTAGTCCTGTGCCAGGATCCCGTATATAGCCCATGACAGGGATCCTAATCCCATCAGAATAAACGAGCCTATTGCTATATCTCCGGTAGAACGTGTACGTATGGTTTTGATGGTTTGTGGCATATAGCCTAATGTGATTAGAATGGCAGCCAATGTGCCCATAACAGAAGTAATATTCATGGTATTTTATTTAGAGTTTGATATAAAGAGAAACAGACAATAATCTCTTTTAGAGGTAAACAACTGTCTATTTACAAATATAATTAAAAAAATTACATTGGAAGGATATGACGGTATGTAAGTTTGTTTGTGGCAGACTGCTTGGATCGAAAAATCAAATAGGGAAAGTGGTTTATAGGGAAGATGTATAAAGAAGGGAATGAAATAATTTTTTCTTGGAAGGTTGTACTTGTCACCATATAATTTGGTTTTTCATCTGCATTAGTTTTTAAATAATCATTTATTTATATCTGGTAATTGACATTCACATTACCCATTACGGTTTGAGTTATCTGAAGGATCCGTTCTGGAATAGTAACTCTAAATATCTCTATCATAATTGAATTATATACCGGAGTAAAAGCGATAGGTACATCAGCATTTACATGACAAAATCAGTTCGTATAATTAGTCAGATGTTTTTGTTTTCTATATTAAGAGTTTATCGTGATAAGATTAGATATAAAATAGTTAAACGATGATTTTTTATGAAAATCAGAAATCAGGTTATTTTGATGTTTGTCATAAAGTTCGGTGGAGACTCTGTTCTTTTCTTGAAAGCTCAGTAAAAAAGAGTGGCCGGAAGAGATTCCGGCCACATATGTCCACTTTCAGGACACTTTACTTTTATTATATGGAGTAGTAATTCTTATTCTGCTCTCCACTTAGTTGCTCCAACACTTCTACTGATACTACTGTCAATAAGTGTAAAGTTTGCATTTGCAGGATCTTCGAATACTGCAGTTTCATTGCCACTGAGAGAATTCAGATCTTCAATAGCATACGCTGTTGTAGCATCCGTATAACTAAAATTCGTTTTATAAGAATTAGACGCAGACACAACTCCACCACTCTGGAAGTATGCTGTTGCAGCTGCCTGATAATAAGCATCTGCCCAACCCGGACCAAATACGGAATTCTGAATATTAACAATTCCATTATTTCCCAGTCTCAGCATTTGTGTAGTAGAGTTTGATGCGTAACAGAAAGTACAGTCAGTAATATCTATATTACAATTTCCAACTCCATTTGTGCGAACATCTGATAGTACTACGATATTAGTTAAAGTACAATCCTGAATAGTTACGTTACTAAAACTATTTGCTTTATTATCCGTGGTCACTATACCTTGATCTCCAATGCCATCTAAAGTACATCCAGTGAATGTGACAGAATTTACTTCGCTAAAATCTCCACTTGCGCCTCCTGCTTGTAATCTTAGTACCGCGCGATAGTAGGTAAAACTGCAATCTTCGAATATAATTTCATTGATTCTCGCTGTCGCATTATTGATATTTATGACCTGTCTACCACTCATTGTTGATACTGCAGATTCTTGTTGCATAAATTCTACAGTTGTGGTTGCATCAAAACCAGTATTTTTCACTAAATCTGAGATGAAATCAATTTCAACGAAATGCATTTTACTTATGGTTGCCCCGTCTGCGGCATTCATTGCAGCGGAGGAAACAACAACTGCATTTCCTTCCAAAGATAAGCCGGTACGTAGTATGAATGATTTATTGATTTGTGTAAATGCAGAGGTTATTTCATATTCTGCACCACCTTTCAGAATCACAGCTGCACCATCATTGATCATGTTCATCAGATCATCTAATGTATCAATATCCATGTCACGGAGATCGATCCAGTTACTACCGTATTCCGCATCGTAATCCTCTACAGCACGTGTGGTGAAGACTTGTCTACCTTCATAAGTGTCTACAGTTTGTTCGTCACCATAATAAGCACGGAGTGTATAAGTCGTTTCTGGTGTCAATCCTTCGATAGTCTTCTTCAACACAGAATTATCTTCATCAGTTACATCATATTCTAATATTGTACCATCTTCGGCCGTAACCACGAACCTGGTGTAAGGCTGTTGTCCTCTGGCTGTCGGATCTGTCCAGGTTACAAGAGCAGCATTGTCGATTGTTCTTACTGTGTTCAGCGCAGTCGGATAACTCAGTGTCGTATACTCTGTCTCGTAGTATTGAGAAGATTCGATGTTTGACCCTACAGATCTTACTTTCAGGATATATCTTTCGTCCCACGATAAACCTTCAAACATGATTTCTGTATTGTCTATTATATCCGAATCAATAGGCTGCAATCCGTCAGTGATCACAGTAGAATCAGTCACGAGTTGATAAAGTTCATACTGATATCCTGTAGCTCCTCCCAGACGGGTCCAGGTCGCTTTCAGGTTATTTCTGGTACCGTCCTGAGTAAGTTTCGCGATCGGTCTGAACAGACGGGGTGCATCGCCCAGATTGTCGTCGTCGCTGCAGCTGGTAAATCCCACGACCAGCAACAGACTTACAGCTAAGTATTTTAAATATTTTATTGTATTCATGGATTTACATTTTATTTGTTACGAATTGCATATCCGCTGTTTGTAAGTGATCCCTGACTACTGGTCAGTACTGTAGCGGAGATAGGTATGATATAAGGTACTACTTTGCCACGGAGTGCTTCGATCGGTTCCATGCTTTTGGGAGCAAACGGACCGTCTGTCAATCCATACCAGGTTCCTTCCGTACCGGAACGGAGTGTTCCTCTCTTGACTCCATCTTCATACTTCTGGTTGGTTGCCGGATCCGTATCACTTACAGAGAAGATATATTTGGCAAAATCTACATAGTAGATGTTTTCTTCATCGGTCATGTAAGACTCTACATCCTTGTCTTCAATGGTTTCGGCTGTATTCCAGGGATATTCTTCTATATCTACATACTCCTGCATATCGTTGAGGAACACTACTTCTCCGTCTTTGAACTGGTAGAACAGACGGCTTGCTACGCCCAGGTCTTCTACTTCTTTACTGGAATCATAGACCATCTCTCCACCTTCGAAAACCAATTGCTCGGCATTCATACCTACCGTATACAACCATTCATAGGTATTGGCAGCAGCATCACTAAAATAGTTCCAGCGGATCAGGTCGAACTTACGGATACATTCTCCTCCGAACTCCCAGGCGCGTTCATCTATGATGGCCTTTCTAAAAGCTTCTTTCGAACTGCTTACACGATTGATGTAGTTGGTTACTTTTTCTGTCAGGTTACCAGAGTTTGCAAAAGCACGTCTCCGTACGCGGGCCAGTGCTTCTTTTGCAGCAGTTGTAGGTTGTCCGTTCAGTTCATTTTCAGCCTCTGCCCACAACAGGAGTACATCGGCATAGCGCAGGATAGGCCAGTTGATACCGGTACCTTTGTCGTTGACCATTACTTCCATATCGAAACGACACCATTTCGATGGGTTGATAGAGAAGGCGTTCAGTGCATTTTGTCTACCATCGTAGATCCATTTGTAAGGAGCGCAGGTTACATGGTAGCGTTGGTCTTCCGTATCGAAAGAGCAGGCATACATCGGGGTCAGGTAAGTATATGTAGTACCGGAACCTTTGGAACCGCCTTCTACACTCAGACCGATATTCCAGCCCACATCGCCACCACCGTTGGTTACGAAACCTATCTCGAAGAGCATGTCACCACCTGCTGCGTTGCCGGCAGTAGCCTGTACACGGAACATTTCGCCAAAGTCGCTGTTCAACTCACGATCTCTCTGAGCCTGCAGTTTTTTCGCATAGTTGATAGCCACTTTGTAGAAGTCATCGCTACTCTGAGCAGTCAGTTCCTGACCGGATGCATAATCATAATAAGTGACAGGTTCGATTTGGTTGTCTATGCGACATCTGTCCATTGTACCGTCTTCCTGCATAGAGTAACCCGCACGGAACATCGCCAGTTTGGTAATGAATCCGAGTGCGAATTCACGGTTCATTCTTTCTACACCATATTCCAGTTCACTGGCCCACATCATACTCTCTTCAATGTTGATCATATCCTGGATCATCTGGGAATAGATGATGTTCTTATCCGTACGTTTGGTACGTGAATCGTCAGTGTAGTTGTCATAATCTGTTGGCTCAAGTGCCATAGGTACGTCTCCCCAGAAATTGCAGAGGAGGAAGTAGCGGTAAGCACGCAGACAGTAGGCTTCCCCCAGGATCTGAAGCATCTCTTTGTCTCCCTTTTCATACAACTCCGTTTGTTTGATACCGGCTATGATCTGGTTACAGAAGTCGATGGCTTCGTAATTATGGTTCCAGGCGGTATTAATGTCACCAAAACTGGGACGGGCATTGTGTGCCCAAAGTCCACGCCGGGTTACCTCTTCGGCATTGGCTTCGGAGAGAGGTGACCATTCCACGTCGGTATTCTGGTTCCAGTTATTAGACATACGGGAGGTGAAAGAGTCTTCGCAGAAATAAGCGTAGACATGGTTCACCATTTTACGTGCGTCTGTCACATTACTAATCACATAGTCTATGTTGTCCGTAGAAAGGCTACTTGTGTCCAGGAAGTCTTCACAGGAAGTTGTGAAGAATGTGCTGCTGCACAAAGCAAGGATATATAATAATTTCTTTTTCATAATGTCAATTAAATTATCTTGATCGTTATTCTTGATTAGAATGTAATGTTCAGACCAGCAGTCCAGGATCTGTTCTTCGGATAAGAAGAATAGTCGGCACCTGGAGTAAGTCCGCTGGTAGATGAACCACGCAGGCTGGAGTTTACTTCAGGGTCATAACCGGTATAGTTGGTCCAGGTGAACACATTGTTTACCGTGCAATAAACACGCAATTGATTGCAGGCAAATTTTCTGGTCCAGTTTTTCGGGAATGTATATCCTAACGTAATGGTCTGCAGGCGCAGGTAAGAGCCATCTTCTACTGCCCAGGAATTGGCGATAGGAGAAGCATCGCCTATGGACAGAGGTGACCAGTATTTTTTTACATTGTCTCCTTCGTTCATGGCTTTCAGGGTAGTATAGTCTGTTATAATTTCACCGGTACTACGATCCAGGTAGGTGTAACGGCTATCCCCGTTCATGTACCTGAGCAGGTTGGCATATGTGGTACGATAAGACATTGTTTCTACGATCTTATCCAGATTGTACACTTTGTTTCCATATACAAAGTTGAACAGCATAGAGAGGTCAAATCCTTTGTAAGTGGCATTGATACCGAAACCTCCGGTAAATTTCGGAGCTGTCTTACCTATAATAGTACGGTCGTTGTCGGCATCGATAGAGCCGTCGTCATCCAGGTCTTTGAATTTCATGGAGCCCGGACGCAATTTAGACGAACCGGTCAGCATGGAACTTGCATTGGGTACGCCGTCTTTCAGCTGGTAATTTCCTGAGCTGTCAAACTCGAACTGAGTTACTCCATTGGTATCCACATACGTTTTGAAGTCATCTACACTGTAATAGCCATCGTATACATATCCGTAGATCAGTCCCAGAGGTTGCCCCACAAATACACGGTAGTCGTCGTATCCCAGCATGTCTGTACTGAACGCACCTGAATTGATAATCATCGCATCACTGTCTCCGGTCAGTTTATCTACCTTGTTTCTATTGAAACCGATGTTGAAGTTGGCAGAGAGTGAATAATCTCTTTTATCCAGGATCAGACCATTCAATGTCAGTTCAATACCACGGTTAGAAGTCTGACCGATATTTTCTTGTACTTTGGAGTAACCGATGGTTGCGATAGAGCGTTCTACCAGCAAGTCTTTGGTTGTGTTCCAATATCCGTCAACGGTACCGGAGAGTCTTTCGTTGAAGAAACCGAAGTCAAGACCGATATTACGGGTTACAGTAGTTTCCCATTTCAGGTTCGGGTTGGCCAGTGTAGAGTTGTTAAGTGTATAGTGCGGATTCAGATAACCTCCTGCACCGTAGTATTTACTACTGGTATAGGCTTTGTATGTAGTTTCGTACATCGCATCTCCGATGTTGTTGTTACCTGCCTGTCCGTAGCTGACACGGAGTTTCAGGTTGGAGAGTACGTCGCGTGTATTTTCCATAAATGCTTCTTCCGAGATACGCCATGCTGCTGCTGCTGCCGGGAACACACCCCACCGGTTTCCTCTGGTAAATTTACTGGAACCGTCACCACGGAGAGTGAATGTCAACAGGTAACGTTCGTCAAAACGATAGTTCAGACGTCCGAAGAAAGATACCATACGGTTTTCCTGTCCCAAGGTACTGGAAATAGTTGCCGCTCCTGTTTCCCCTGAATTCAGTCCCATGGAGGCAAACATTTTTTCCGGAGTGATGTCATCCTGATAGTACTTACCGGTCATTTTGTTGGTTTCTCTGCCACTGGCTACCACTTCCTGACCTACCATTACGTCGAAGTGATGCTTTTCTTTCAGATCGAACCGATAGGTCAATGTATTGGCAATACGGTAGCTCCAACTGTTTCTTTTTTCCCATTCACCGAATGGATGCCCCCCTGCATTGTTGATGGCATTGCTGGTATCTTTACCATAGAAATTCTTGTCCTGGAAGAATATATAGTCGTAACCTCCTTCACCACGGTAGGTAAGGTTTTTCATGATATCCCAGGTCAGACCTAAATTCAGGTTGAAACGTTGTTCGTTCTTACGTCTCCAGTACTGATCCAGTTTCTGGCGCAGCGTCATGGTATCATTGATGTATTCCTCATACTCTTCGTCGTCCATAGCTGCAATAGCAGATTCATCCATGCTGTCATAGAATCCGTTGACCGGCGCTTTCATGATAGCGTCGTACGAACGTATCTTATAGGTGCTACCTGCTGTACCTACCCCTCTGGTTTCGGTATCGGAGATACGTGTACCGAAGTCAAGTTTCAATCCTTTTGTAATCTCATGATTCAACTTGAAGTTGAGATTGAAACGGCTGTAACCATTGTCTTTCATCAGACTGTTGTCGTCGGTATAGGTTCCGCTTAGAGAGAATTTGGTCTTGTCGGTACCACCGGTTATACTGATGTTGTGAGACTGAGACATTTCCGAGTTGCCGAACATCTCTTCCTGCCAGTCTGTGCCTTTCTGGTATTTGTAGAGTTCCAGGTCGTCGAAGTGTCCCCATCTTTCTTCAAACTTGGAAATCTCGTTACGCATAGCGGCTCTTTCGTAGTTGTACATGACAAACTCATACGGATCCATTACTTTCAGTTTCTTAGCTATATTTTTCCATTGCAGGTACCCGTTGTAAGAAACTGTTGTTTTACCTTCTTTGGCTCCTTTGGTTGTGATCAGGATTACTCCGTTCGCACCTTGGGAACCGTAGATCGCAGTAGAAGCTGCATCTTTAAGTACGGTAATGTCTTCAATATCGTTGGGAGCAATATCACTGATGGAACTTACCGGGAAACCATCTACGATGAAAAGAGGGCTATTGTCTCCGGTGATGGACCCGCCACCACGTACACGGATCAGTACTTCAGCATCGGGTGAGCCGTCGGCTGAGGTGATTTGTACCCCTGCCAGACGTCCTGACATGGCTTGGGCTACATTTCCTACAGGAACTTTTGCCAGCTCGGCTCCGGATACGGTAGTTACCGAACCTGTGAGGTCTTTTTTACGGGCAGTACCATAACCGATTACTACTACTTCGTCTAATGCCTGAGCATCATCCCTGAGAGTAACATTTACACTTGATCTGCCTTGTACGGGTACGTCCTGGGTGACCATACCAATGTAAGATAAAGTAAGAGTTGCGTCTGAAGGTACACTGAGTGAGAAATTACCATCGAAATCGGTAATAGTACCATTACTGGTATTTCCCTTTTGTACCACAGAAGCACCAATGACAGGTTCTCCTGTACTGTCAACCACACTACCCGATACGGTAATGTTTTGCGCGGATACGCTCAGCGTAAAAGCTGCACAGAGTGCAAGTAGCAAGGCGCGCATGTTTTTCATTTTGTTAGACATTCTATGGAAATTTAAATTAATAAAAGATAAATAATGAGTTGTGCTTGAGCACAATGTTAGTTTTCGCTTAGAAATGTTAAATGTTTTGTGCAAATGTATTTGTATGTAAAACAGATGTTGTGGAATAATTGATTAAAGGGGTGTATTTTTTGTTATAGCTGTTTGGTGTCATTTGTGTATAAAAACAGTATATAGATTCGAAATCCGGATGGGAAGGAGGTGGAAAATCCGGTTGGTTTTTATGAATGTTGGGCTGGTCATTATTGTACGGACAATTCTGAAATGTGAGATGTGGATCAACTCTGATTTTGATTCGGTAGGTAGATAGATAGCAAAAATGGGTAAACCTGGACGAATGAAATTTCAGCCGGAGGCTTTATTTTTAGTGCTATTTTGCATGAAGTTGCTGAAATATAACTACTTCTGTTTTGCCATCTGTTTGAGTATAACTGCTTTACTCTTGTGTGGTAAGGTATATAGAAAAAAGAATATAATTCCTTTCCAGGTTAACCGGGCATTGCGGAAGAAGAATTTGAGGGAACTACGCCATGTTACTATAAATCCGTACTGTCTTTATTTATAAGAAATGTAAAGTTAAAAAAATCCACCTTGTTGTATAGGTGTAATAAAGAGTGTTGACTGATTTATACTCTTTTTTAGTACAAAAATCTACTTGGATAAAGTGAGACTATCCGCTTTTAGGGAGTCTTTTTTTATTTCAGAGGAATATGGATGTGGATGTATCCGGTTTATGACTGACTTTGTGAGTCAGTCATAAACCGGATAGCAAGTGTCTGAAAAAGTTATGTATAGTCTCTTTACCCGGATTGTTTTCTGTTAAAATGAGAGGAATATTTAGTTTAGGAATCCTTTAAAGAGATTTATTATACCTGTTAAAATCAGGAATGTTATCTTGTAGTTAGCGTGGAAGGATATAATTCTTACGCAAAGAGAGTACAGTTTTTTATATATAGGAAATAGGATGATTTCTATTTAAAAACAGATCCCATATTAGTGGAATAGTTTCTTTACGTATATGTACAGTTACAGAATATAAAATCTAAAAATGAACTGAGGTTGTTCCAAAGTCGAACAGCTATTGCTATTACATACATTTTAAAAAATTAAATGTTGAGGATCAATTATATTTCCTTGTAAAAATGGCAACATAATTCGTTTTTCAGATTATTTTTCTTTGTTAACTTACAAACTGCTAAGATTAAAAACTACAGAACTGATAGGATTCAGCTCCAATTGTTTATTATGTATTCATGAATAAGTTGGGAGTATAAGAAAGTACCAGATGAATTTTGGGAATACGTATAAAGATCTGCCAGGCACTTTGTTTATTATCTGGAGCATACATCAGGTAGTACTGGGAAATGAATTTGACTTTGTCAATAAACCTTGTAATCGGATATTTATTACTATTACTTTTGGTACAGTCTGTTTGAATGAGGAATCCAATGATTGTTGGTGTTTTGAAATTAGAAGTTGTAAAAACAAAGATAGTTGTTGGAACAATCCAACAACTATCTCATAATTTGTTAATATTCAAGTCCTATTAAATAGCTATCTATATTTATTTGGTATATAGAAAATTCTCTATCATAGTACTTATTATTATTGTATCCATCTTTGATCTCCGGCACCTGAATAGTATACATTTTCATTCATTATGGTGAAATCTCCATTTTCCGGATCTGCAAATTCAGGATTTTCTATTTTGCCTGATGGATCGTTACCGGCCGCATTGTCTGCCTCATAGAAATAATTATTGCTATAAGTTGTACTAATGGTGGTACCGGAATATTCACAACCTCCTACTGTATTTGCGATGATACAGTTGGATATGCTACAACTGCCTGATTGGCGAACATATAACAGTCCATAACTTGTACTGTTAAACATACCGTAGAATGTACATTTATCTATACTTATAGTTATATTTCCGGTTATGCTGGCATCATGACGTAAGAAATGACGCGCACCAAAATTATAGAAGGTACTGTTTGTAACAGTCAGGTCCCTGATAATCCCTACTCTGACGTCAAAAAGATCATTTCCACTTGCCCCACAATCATGTGCGATACAATTATTGATCGTGTATGAGTTGATATCGAATTTGACACTTGAACCTGGTGAGAGGAATGCTTTCTCATAATTTATAATCTCACAACTTTCAATCAGAATGTCTCCTACTGCGACTTCATCACTAACATAGGTGACATTGCTTTTTCCGGTTCCGTCCAGGATCAGATTAGTCAAGGTTAAATTGACACTGGCGTCTGTAAGATTGAACTGAGCCCCGATTACAATAGGTTTATCATCACTTACTGCAGCTACAATAGATATGGATTTGTTAATCTCAAGATTTGCATCTACAACGTGTTCTCCCGGCATCACAGCAATTACTTCACCGTCGGCGGCTGATTCAATCGCCTCTTTTAAGCTTTCTCCGGGTCCAATGGCTATTCCATCATAGTTGGTGGTAAATGTAATTGTTCCTCTGGTACGAGTTCCGTCGGCACTTAGCATAACTGCGGTGTAGGTTGTAAATCCTACTAATCCATCAATTGTTGCTGTTCCTGCGGCCATTTCCGATGATGTAATACTATGAGTTATAGTTTGATCTCCATCTGTGGATCGGACAGTAATGGTAGAGAGATCTGTTCCACCTACTTCAGCAGACCATGTCAGAGTTACATCGTGTATTCCTACAGTGGCAGACGCAAATATATTCTCTGCACCTGTCTCAAAACTAAACTCAACCCATTTAGAATCTGCTATACCTGAAGCGACTGCTTTGATCCGACCGGCATACGTACTTTCTCCCTGCAAGCCTTCGATCAGAAGTGGAGATTCATATTCAGTTTCCACTATTCTGGAAGGAGTACCTTCAAAACTCATATCTTCATCGTCAGCAAACAGTTCAATCACATATGCTTCGGCCTTATCTACCGCTGTCCATGTCATACGGAGAGTAGTCTGGTTGATTACATTTGTCGTGAAATCGCTATCGATGTACACAGAGAACAGACGGCCATAGTCTACTTCGGTAATCTCTTCCGGCGCATCGGAACAGCTCGTGACAAAGAGTGCCACTACAACTCCCAATGTATAGGTTATATATGTTACTATCTTTTTCATATTATTCGTTTGTCAGTAATTAATAATTGTAATCGTTTACCAACATACCGTTGCTGGTATTGATAAAGTATTCAAATATTGGCCAGAATTGATAGTCATCCGGATTGTTATGAGCGATGGAGTAGATCTTATCTGCATCGATCCGGGGTTCGCCGTCCGTTGTAAATCTCTGACTGGAAGCCCGGGTATAACCTTCGTTTTCTACCAGTTGTGCTCCATATTCATCTGTATCACCTATTTCCAAACCATAGATATCGATTTCACCCGTATTTTCATCGATTATCTTATAATACAGATAATTGGGCAGATCTTCATACTTTCCTTCACGTACAGCGAGCTGTTCCATTTTGTCTTTTGCTGCGTAGATATATTCTCCCAGTTTGTTCCAACGGATCAGATCTTGTTTACGAAGCATTTCACCTGTAAATTCAAAAGCGCGTTCGTCTACGATCGCTTCAAAGAATCTGTCTTTACTTACAGAGACTTCCGCAATGTATTGATCTACTTTTTCCGCCTGGTCTGCTTCCGAAAAGGCGCGGGAACGTATCGGACGGAAGTATTCGACTGCAGCATCCGGACCGGATAATTCATTGATCGTTTCAGCAGCCATGAGATAGACATCCGCATAGCGCATATAGAGCCAATTGAGTCCATCATCTGAATCTCCGGAAGCCATACGGTTCATCCATTCGTAACGGTATTTCCCATAGTACCATGTATCAATATTCAATACAGATTGAGAGACACCTATGGAGAGTGAACTGTTTGCTGCCCATTCATACGGAATGCAAGTTATATCCCGGCGAAGGTCTTTGGGGTCATAGTCATAGTATAAAGTGGGCATAGGACCCATGGAACCTCCTGCAGCGATATTTGTATATTGACTGGTAACGCGGTGTCTGATGGCGTATGCATACGCGACACGACCACGACCCGGAGCGAAAGGTATTTCCCACAGAGATTCTCTGCCGGCAGTTATTACTTCTCCCGAAAGCTCTTTGAATGTTTGTTCAAATTCACCCAACGTACAGGTATTGCTGTTGATGATATCCAGACATTCATCCCGTGCGATGGTATACATTTTCTCTACTGTAAGATCGGGGTCATTGCTTCTGCGAATGGTTCCGTCCGGACGTTGTCCGTAGCCTGCGGCTGCCAGACAAAGACGGGCACGAAGGGCTTTTACAAAAGCTTTGTTAAAGCGTTCTACGGTAGAGGTTACAGTGGTCTCATTGGGCCATGCCACATATTCTGCCGCTTCTCCCAGATCCTCAATCAGTTGTTTGTATATTACATCCCGATCAGACTTGGCTATGTACATGGTCTCGTTAGTGATCGGTTCGAAGCGGGCTGGGATATCGCCCCACGCTTTTAACAGGTCGGCATAAAAAACGGCTCTGATAGTCAGGGCTTCTCCATAAAGTTGCCTGAGCTCGGGATCATTTTCCAGATCCGAGTAGGTACGCATTCCTTCAATCATCAGATTGGCACGTTCAATAGCCTGATACATCATAGCCCATGGTCCATTGTAAACACTCATATTGGAGTTACTGGGAGAGGCACTATAGGATGCCAGTTGCGCGTTAGCGTGTTCCGGATTGGTTGCGTTGGAGAGCATAAGTTCCGTGTCGGTATTGGCTCCGTAGAACTGCAGGTATCTTGCCCGGTAGGAGTTGGTCTCCATAAAGCAATTGATAATACCGTAGAGTACACCCTCAGCCAATATGGGCGTGGTGAAAATGACCTCGTCATCAATAGATGACTTCACATCTGCTGTCAGCATGTCGTCGCAAGAATAAAAATTCCCGCAGCCGATCATGAGTACCAGTATATATAATATCTTTTTCATTGTTTGATATGTATAAAATTAGAATGTAAGATTTAAACCAAGAACAAACTGACGGCTTTTCGGGTAGGCAGAATAGTCGACACCCGGGGTTAGATTGGTCTTGCGGCGTGTAGAAACTTCAGGGTCCATACCGGAATAGCTTGTCCAGCAGAACAGATTGTATCCGGTCGCGTACAGACGCAGGTTCTGGATATTGACTTTGGAAAGTAATTCTTTCGGGAAAGTATATCCAAGAGTCAACGTATTCAGTCGCAGGAATGATCCGTCTTCTATAGCCCATGAATGAAGCATATAATTACCCATGTATGGAGTCCACATGGTCGTGTTGGCATTCAGCGCTTTCAGTTCGTCATAGGTAGAGGCGATGGTACCGTCTGCGTTCAGGTAGGTCCAGCGTTTACCAGCAGCCATTTCAGAAGTCATGTTCCTGTAATAGTATTTGTTGGTACTGGTATACTCGATCTTATTGGCATTGTAAATATCGTTGCCGTAGCTCCAGGTAAATGCCGCCGAGATATCGAAATTATAGATTCTTCCGTTGATCGTGAATCCTCCGGTATGTTTAGGGTTGGCATCACCTATGATGGTTCTGTCGGGAGATCCGTCTCCGTTGAGGTCTTTCAGTTTCAGAGATCCGGGTATAAGATTGCCAAGTACTCCTTGTCCGTTCACTACACCCTCTTTCAGTGTTCCTACAGTGCCGTCTGCGTTCCAGTTGAAGTCGTCTACTTCATACCGTCCTTCAGTTACATACCCATACATCTGGCCTACGCGTCCTCCCGCGGCAACGATATAGTCCATCTGAGAGGTAATGTCCGAGTGCCAGGTAGAGGAGGTCAGGAAATCTTCCATTTCTCCCAATGATTTGATCTTGTTGCGATTGAAATTGATATTCCCGCTGAAACTCAGGCCATAGTTCTTCTTTTCGATCGCGTTCCAGTTCAGTGTCAGCTCCAATCCTTTGTTCTGGGTCTTACCTATGTTGCGGTATTGGGATTCATATCCTGATCCGGATACAGGGAATTCAATCAGCAGGTCTTTGGTGGTGTTCAGGTACACTTCCGCAGTTCCGCTGAGACGTCCGCCAAATGTAGTGAAGTCGAGCCCTAAGTTGCGTGTCTGGGTTGTTTCCCATTTCAGATCCGGATTAGGCATATATTTAGAGGGTGCCCAATAGTTCTCCCGGTTATTGATATATACGGTTGTACTAGATTCATAATATCTTTCGATCTGTCCGGAAGGGATAGCGTTGTTCCCGGCCGTACCGTAGCTGAAACGGAGTTTCAGATCATCCAGCCATGTCTCTGTACGTTGCATGAACGGTTCGGAGGAGATACGCTATGCTACAGCAGCAGAAGGGAAGAAGCCCCATTTGTTGCCATTTCCGAATTTGCTGGAACCGTCGGCGCGGAAGGTCGCACTAAGGATGTATTTGCTCTGATAGTCATAGTTTACGCGTGAGAAGTAAGACAACAGGATATCATCCGGATAGGAATAGTTATCTGTTGAGGCGGCAGAACCCTGAGTGGTCAGTCGGAAAGCTTCATCGGCGGTAAAGTTGGTCGGGAAACCTGCGACGGTGGTCTCGAGATTATTCTCTTTTGTCAGAATATACTCTTGTCCAAATAACAGGTTCAGGTTGTGGCCGGTATTTTTCAGTTGCTTCTTGAAGTCGTAGTTCAATGTATTGGTACTCCGAAGTCTTTGTCTGCTGATCCTATTCATGACTACAGCCGGATGATTCTGATGATCTTCCGCAACCTGGTTCTTGATATAATAAGTTGTCATTCCGTAAAAACGGTTGTTTTCCCTGCGGTAGTCATCCATACCGACTTCGGCTCTGAGTTTCAGATTGTCAATGAGTTCCCAATTGAAACTGGCCGACATATTGTAATTGTACTGTTTCCGCTTCTGGTCGTTGTCCGCGAGATTGATCAGTGGCTGATACAGTCCTGAAATATCGTCTGTGTCTTCACTTCCGGTATCGGTGAGCCCTTCTATCGCAAAAGGTGGATATAAGATGGCCTGTCTGAGGCGGGAGTCTCCGCTTGATTTTTCGTTCTGTTCGTTTGTACCTGATCCGTTAACCGTGGTTTTTGAATACCGGAGGGAGAAGTCCAGTCCTATGCGTTTGTGGGGTTTGGTGTTCAGTTTCAGACTCAGGTTGTCACGTCTGTAGTTAGACATCTGCATGATTGCTTTGTCGTCTATCATGGAGTAGCTGAAAGCGTATTTCGCTTTATCAGTACCTCCTGTGATACTCAGGTTGTGATTGAAGGTGAATCCGGTGCGTCCGAAGGTGATGTCCTGCCAGTCGTTGGCTGGAATATCGCTGTACAGGTCGATATCCTGCCAGTTCCCAAAAACAGGAGTGTAATAGGTCGACTGGTTGCCACGAAGTCCGGTGTATTCATAGTGCCATTTTACGTAATCTTCCGGAGAGAGTACATCTAGTGTCTTGGTGATGTTTTTCCAGCTGACAAAAGCATTGTAGTTTACATTTACCTTACCCTCTTTTCCGGATTTGGTGGTGACGATGATTACCCCATTGGCTCCACGCGAACCGTAGATTGCTGTAGAAGAGGCATCTTTCAGCACGTCAATGGATTCTATATCGCTGGGAGCGATGTCACTGATTGATTCTACAGGAAAACCGTCTACGATTAGCAGAGGCGTGTTGTCGCCGGTAATAGATCCACCTCCGCGCACACGAATCTTTATTTCCGCATCCGGAGAACCTTCTGTTGCACTGATCTGTACCCCGGCCAGTTTACCCGCCATGGCTTCTACTGCAGATGCTACAGGTACTGCGGCAATGGCGTCGGCACTTACGGAAGCTACCGAACCGGTCAGGTCTTTGCGTTTGGCTGTACCGTAACCGATCACAACCACCTCATCTAATGCTTGCGCATCATCTTCCAATACTACATTGATTCTGGTCTTTCCCTGAACGGGTACTTCCTGTGTACGCATCCCGATATAAGAAAGTACTAAGGTTGCGTTTTGCTGAAGGTTTAGGGAGAAATTACCATCAAAATCAGTTATGGTACCGTTGGTGGTATTATCTTTCTCTACTACTGAAGCACCAATGATCGGCTCTCCCGTATTGTCTGTCACAGTTCCGGTGACAGTGATCACTTGCGCCGATACGCTAAGCGATATCGCTGCGAACAGGAATAGCAGCCTGGCGCGCATGTTTTTCATTTTGTTAGACATTCTTTGCATGATTATAAATTAAAAAAACTTCTGTAAAAATTAGATGGCCTACGCTTAGCCACGAGACAAAAATAGATCCATGTTCACACACGTATGTGTAATAATTGTTTTTAGGATCGTAAAATTTGTTATTGTGATGAATTGATTATGTAATCAGTAACTTACAGTACTGTTGCCGCCTTAAAGCATGCTTCCGGGGATGTTTCCGGTATTTATCTTTAAGGTGGAAAAATTGTTTTTCCGGGATGCCGGCAGGTGTTGAATTACATACCAGACACGGAATAAGGAAAATCTAAGATACTCATCCGAGGTAAATTTTGTATGACTGTAAGTTGAGTTTGGATTACGTACGGGTAGGATAAAGAGATGCCATATATAATATGACGACCTCGTTTTCTGTAAAAGATGTGTTTTTTCATGGGAATAGGTATTGGATCATTAAGGTTGGAAACAAATATAAGGAATCTTCTGGTCTATTGAAACTGTTGCAGAATAAATCTCCTTCAGAGGTCATTTTTTCCACTTCATTCTACAGGTTAATTCCTACATTTGTTTTGTTGGATTTGCATGAGTTGTATTCCGGTGTTCCGTAACAGTTGATTGAAGTTTTGATTTTATACAAAGGATGATGAAAAAAATAGTTGTATGTACGGTTTTGTTTTTCCGGCTGTCGGTTTCACTGATTGCTCAGGAATTTGTCCCGCTCTGGCAGGAGCATATGCCCAATAGCCGGGGATTGTCTCTGACGGATAGTGTCTCTGACGAGCGTATCCATCAGGTTGCTATACCGGGGTGCATGTGTTTTCGCCTTCGGGGGAAGAGAATTCTGGAGCAGCTGTGCTTATTGTGCCGGGTGGGGGTTATGTAAGGTTGGCCCATCTGGTGAGTGGCTGGCAACTAGCCAAGTGGTTCAACACATTCGGGGTGACGGCCTTTGTACTTTCGCATCGTTTTCCGGTATCACCGGATGTGATCGTAAGCTACCAGGCTCCTTTGCAGGATGCCCAACGGGCCATGCGGCTGATCCGGTTGCACGCTTTTGAGTATGGTATCGATCCCGACAGGGTAGGAGCCATGGGAAGTTCGGCAGGCGGGCACGTGGCGGCGTGTCTTTCTACCCTGGAAGAAGACTGGGGGCAGGCCGGGGACGAAGCGGATGGATTCGGCTTCCGACCCGATTTCACCTTACTGGTCTCGCCGGTGATTACTATGGGAGCGCATGCGCACCAGGGAAGCCGGGAGAGCCTATTGGGGAGCCACCCTAAACAGGAGTTGATTGAACTCTTTTCCTGTGAGAGGCAGGTGACCTCTGATACTCCACCTGCGTTTCTGGTACATGCGGATAATGACAATGCGGTCTCTTCGATGAACAGTATTCTTTACTATACAGCTCTGAAGGAACAGGGAGTGAAAAAAAACAGTTTGCATATTTTCCCGGAAGGGGGGCATAGCATTTCCCTGCGTAACAATCCGGGAAGTACCCGCTCCTGGCCTTCTCTCGCGGAAGAGTGGTTGCGGGGGAATGGATTCCTGAACCGGAGTACAGAGTGACTCCGGGATATTTTCTAGAAACGGATCAGGGGCAGGATCTCTGTCGCACGTTCTACCAGATGGTGGGGGTGGAAACTCTCCAGTTCCGCACGCGGACGAAATCCCCACGTAACTCCACACGCAGTGATCCCACTGTTCAGAGCGGTTTGCATATCTACTCCCGAGTCTCCTATATATAGAACTTCTTCAGGGGCTATCTGTGTATGTTTCAGGATGTCGTGTACAATGGTCGGATCAGGCTTTACAGGTACCTCTTTACGCTGTCCGAGGACCATCTGAAAAGGTATTGCGGGGAAGTAGTATTTTACCAGTTTTTCAGTTGCTTCCTGGTATTTGTTGGAGGCAACAGCCAGGAGGATACCCTGCCGATGTAATTCGGACAGTAGTTCCGGAATACCGGGGTAGGGTGTACTCCGTTCGGTATTATGAACGTCGTAATAGGGAACAAAAGCTTCCCGCATCCGCCGGACATTCTCATCGGTACGTTCGTTTTCAGGGAGGGCACGTTCCAACAGCTTATTGATCCCGTTACCTACCATCAGCGGATATGTCTCTTGCGGATGAGTGGGGTAACCCAGTTGGGCGAGGGCATAGTTCGTACTTTGTGCCAGATCGGCAATGGTATTGAGTAGTGTTCCATCCAGATCGAATATGACGAGTCTTTTCATTGTTCTTTGTTTGATGCGCACAAAGATACTGTTTTTGGCCATTCTGGTATCAACCCATATGAAAAATCCCGGGAGAATATCCCGGGATAGGTGTGTTTATTTTTTAGTAATGCGGAACCAGTCGACATCTGCCCATCCGCCGTCGTTGGTAACGATGGCAGGCCGGGTGCAGAAGATACCCATTTTGGCGCCGATCCATTGGCCCTCTTTGGCCTGGAAGGTATTGCCTAATTTACGGAATTTTTTTCCGTCGGTGCTGTAGCTGAATTCGCACATGACCAACAGGTCGGTACCACCTTCGCTTTCGCGGATGCGATCGCCGTTGGCAGTAAATTGTACTTTCAGATAGACGGTATTGTCTTTCAGAGCAACGGATTCATTGGCTTTTTCACTACCTCCGCGGCTGGCTTTCATACATTCTACCTGGGAGAGTACCAGGCCTTCCTCTGTATTTTCCAGCATAAGTCCGGCGTAGTCCATACCCATTACTACCAATCCGGTGCGTTCTCCTTTGTATCTCTTATCGGGAGTGAAAGTCAGTTTTGTGGTAGCGACAAAATTGTCGGCCAGGGTTTTCTGCAACAACAGGTTAGACACGTCCCACAGGCTTTTGTAATCTTCGGGTACAGGGTAGGAATAGAGACGTACATATCCTTTGTCACCCGCGTAATATGCCCACTTCTCGTTGATGTTGGCGTGCCACTGCCACTGCGGAGACAGGGTATAGCCGTTGAATTCATCACTTTCCTGTGGCGTGCAGATGGGCCAAGTCTTTCCTACATCGGGTTTTTTGTGAGTAAGTACGGGTTCTCCCCATCCTTTACCGGTATCTTTACCGATCACCGGCCAGTCGTTGACCCACTTCATCGGTTGCAGATACACGATACGTCCGTAAGCACCTATATCCTGGAAATGAAGAAACCAGTCTTCTCCGGTAGGAGTATCTACCCACGCACCCTGGTGGGGACCATTGATAAGAGTGGAGCCCTGACGCATTACTATTTTTTCTTCGTAGGGGCCATAGATGTCTTTCGAACGCAGTACTGTCTGCCATCCGGTAGCTACCCCGCCTCCGGGGGCGAACATATAGTAGTAGCCGTTGCGTTTGTAGAATTTCGGACCTTCGATCGTCGGCTGGGTGTCGTGACCGTCAAATACGATGCGGGAAGGGGTAATGGCCCGGGTAGCTTCCGCGTTCAGTTCGCAGATCGCCAGTATACTTTTCAGCCCGGCACGGCTGCCGGCATAGGCATGTGCCATATATACTCTGCCATCTTCGTCCCACAACGGAGTGGTGTCTATGATCCCTTTGCCTGCTTTCACCAATACCGGTTCTGTCCAGGGGCCTTGTGGATCTGTGGCTTTCACCATGAAAGCTCCCTGGTCGGGGTCTCCCCAGAAGATATAGAATTCTCCGTTGTGATGACGGATACAGGGTGCCCATACCCGGTTGCCGTGCTCGGGACGTTCGGGGGTCTCTATCGGAGGAAGTGCGTAAGGAACTGCTGCTCCGATGAGGGTCCAGTTGACCAGGTCTTTCGAGTGCAGGATCTGCAATCCGGGCAGTGCGTTGAAGCTGGAAGAGGTCATATAGAAATCATCACCTACCCGGCAGGCATCCGGATCGGAATAGTCGGCATACAGGACGGGGTTTTTATAGGTACCGTCTCCCTGATCGGATACCCAGACTTCCGATACGTAATTTTTCTGAGCTACGACCGGTAGTGTCATGAATAGGCAAAAGCCTAACGCTTGTGTCAGTTTTTTCATGGGAACATAGTTTTTACTTGGTTTTTCTGTACGCAAAAATAGGCAAAAAGCCCACCTATGACGTGTAGGAATGGTGCAAATAAGTGTAATATCTGTTCTATTCGCGTAAGGTGATGTGTACCGGATGATCCAGTTCTTCTTTCCATGCCCGGATGTATTCGAACCAGGCTTCCGGGGGTTTGTAGCCAAATGTCTCTTTCATGGAGGTGAAGGTGGTATAATACCGGATGTAGGTTTCGCCGGGTGCTCCGATGGTATAGAGGTAGTTCGGTTTGTCTTTTACCTCTTCGATCACATACTGCGCGGGGATGTACGTGGCCAACCCTACGGTCTCTTTGGCATACTTGATGGTGTCGTTTACCGGCCAGTCGGTGCCCCAGCAACCGATCAGTCCTTCATGGTCCGAATAAGATACGGAACCCTTCACGTCCTGTACTCCGGTGCAGAATACTTCTTGTGCCAGGGGCTCTTCGAAAAAGGCCTCTACCAGCAGATCCCGGTGTCCGGCATAGAGTGTATAGCGGTTGATCATATTCAACTCTGATCCCTGATATTGCCAGTCGCTGGCCTCCACCTCTACTACGGTTCTGACAGGTCCGTAGGCCAGGATACGTTCCGTACGGGCAGCTACCGGCTCTATATGTATGGCTTTGCTGCCGTTCCATCCTTTGAGCGTACCTACTCCGCAACTACCGCTCACCCGCAATACGTCGTCACCGAATCCGCGGGCCAGCTGTTCGTCGGTCGGGTAGAATTGTGATTCTTCGATCTCCAGCCCTTTGTTGAATTTTCCATAAGCATCTATGGTCTGCTTCTGGTCGAAGTAGAGGCGATAGGCTACCAGTTCGGATTCAAAGGCGGGACCGTGGTGATGCAGTTGGTTGTATATATTACTGGTTCCGGGGATGGTGAGTGCTTTTATCTTTACATGTTTTCCGTTTTTGTCACTGACCAGCATCTGAGCATATACCCGGGGATCATAGGATCTATCGCTTTTTTCAGAAGAGAGGATTACGCGGAAGCTCTTGCTGCCGTTGGCGGGGATGTTGGCTACAAAGGCCAGTTCGTCCGGACGGCGATTGCCCGTCAGGTCGTCGAGCTGGGAAGGTATTTCTTTGTCTCCGTCCCATACGGTGGCCGATTGTATGCGGAATCCGGTTTCCATGTTTCGCAGGCAGATCACAATGGGTTCGTCTGTTTTTTCTTTTTTCCAGTTGTTGGTGACTGCTACTGTAAAGCTCTTTTCTGTAGCTGGCTGAGCAACTATACAGGTGCAGCAAGCGAGAAGGAGAAGGAGGGTGATGTTTTTCATTTTCTATATTTTTTGTTGTTTTCTTTTTTATTCGTGGTAAATATAATGCTTTTGGTTCTTTGTTATTCTTTCTTTTTTGATGGAAAGACGGAAAGAAATGATAGATCTATTTACGATTGGAATCATTAGTCAGGTTTTATCTTTATCAGACATAAGAACCTATAAGAGTTTTAAGTTATAAGTATTGAGTTTTAAGTTCTGACTCATCACTTGCAGATAGAGGTCATTCTATACATCTTAACTTTCTTCTTTTGTTCTTATGTTCTTTTGTCTGAAAAGAAGAAATATGTATATCGCGGAGACGCATGCTGTACGTCTCTACAGGTAAATGATAGCGTTATAGTATTTACCTCTCCAAGGCTCCTCAGCGTTATTTATCAGATAAGGGTCCTGACCGCAGGGAGTAATCGAACATAATCAATCTATTCATTTATTCCTTTCTTCGTTATCAAATATTCCGTCATTTTCTTTCCACCCGGCTTCTTCGAAAGATATACTTTGCATCTGTGTGGGATCAAGTTTTACATACTTGATGCGCTGACGTCTCCAGGTGTATACTACGTGTATCATTCCGTCACTTCCCTGAATGACGGATGGGTAGGAATACTGATTGATGGGAGAGTCTTCCAGAACTACGGATGCGTCCCAGTGTATCCCGTCTTCGCTCAGGGCGATATTTATGGGAGTACGTTTTTTCTGCATGCCTGCCAGCCGGCGGTAGTGATTGTATACGATAAGGTGCCGACCATCGACCAGAGTTACGGCATCTGTTCCCGAATTGTTGTTAGGCAATCCGGTCAGTTCCAGGGGCGTCCAGGAATCCCCATTGTCATAGCTCCGGGTCGTGGCTATGGCACCGTGATTTTGTGTACGTGAAAGGGCTTGCAGACTGCCGTCTGTATGGATCAGTATCGAGGGCTGGATAGACTGTACAGTCTCTCGTTTTCCGCTTCGTTTTATTTTATCCGTCTCTTCGATGACAGAGGCTTCGATGGGACCCACTTTTCTCCAGGTTTTTCCATTGTCTTCGGTGATCTCGAAATGGATCTGCCAGCCATCTTCCCCTTCTGTGCTGCTGGGGCAGATCATGCGGTTGCCGATGTAAATGGGTTTGTTCTTGATAGGTCCCAGAAACCCATCGGGTAACTTCTCGGGAGTAGTCCATGTCTTTCCATTGTCGGAGGAGCGGATGAGGTACCCTTCCCAGGTATATACATCGACCCCTACTTTGTAGAAAAGAATAAGTTCTCCATCCGGAGCAACGGTCAGTACCGGATTCCAGCAGGCAAATTTTTCATCGTTCACTATGCCATCGGCTACCATCGCCGGCGCGCTCCACTCTCCATCTATCCGGCGACTTGTCCAGATACAGCAATCGGGATTCTTCTCTTTGGTACCTCCGAACCAGGCGGCGATCAGTCCTTCGGAGGTCTCTGTGAGGGTGGAGGCATGGCTTTCGGGGAAAGAGGCCTGTGAGAAAATAAATTTATCGGCCAGGATACCCCGGCGGTCCTTGCCAAAATCAATCTCTTTGGGAATGATAAAGTCATAACTTCCCGATCCGATCCTGCAAAGGGTATATCCTTCTTCGTTTTGCAGGATCTCTACGCCTTCGGACTGTATGAGGGAAGTTCCATTTTCCAGGATACGATCGGCATGTCGGTTGGGCAGCCATAGGATGGCCGAAGAGTTGGGCGGCACGGTCACCTGCCAGTGATATCGGTTGGCGTCCTGTGCCCAGTGGCTATGTACTTCTCCATACGGTGTAAGGTGTGAGGCGCGTATGTATCCGATCTCTTTCACTTCAAAAGCCGGTCGCATGTGCAGTTGAGCAAAGCCGGGTGATGCACTGCGTATCCCTGCCAGGTTTTCGTAACAGAAAGGGATCAGGTCTCCCAGTTGCATCACGTGGTTGCAGCTGTTCATCCATCGATCTGCCGTGTCTCCGTTCCAGAGTTCCCAGATAGTGGTGGCTCCCTGCGTGACCATGTATCCCCATCCAGGGTAGTTTGTATGGTGTGCCAATACATAAGCGACATCCGAACACCCCATCCGTGCGAGTTCGCGCATGATCCATTGCATGCCGATGATACCGGACGAGATCGTTACCTCGCTGTAACCTACCGTTTTTCCGATGATATTTTTACGTGTACGTTCGATGTGTTCTTCCGGAACCATATCAAAGGCCAGGGGCAGCAGGTTGGAAGTCACTGTATTGTTACCGTAGTAGCAGGTTTCTCTGTTCCAGAAGGTCTGGTGAAAACTCTCTTTTACCTTTTCGGCCAGCAGGTCGAACTCAACGGCTTCGTGTTCCAGGCATTGCAGGCGGGCAAACTTACTCAGGTATCTCAATATCTTATAATAATAGGCGGTAGCGATCAGTTTGCCGTCTGTGACGCGGGAGGGGTCTTTGGCATGGATCAGTTCCGGAGATTCCGGTGGCATGCACCAATCTCCATAACGGTCGCGTGTAAGGATATACTCTTTGTTCATGTATTCTTCACGCATGTGTTGCATCCATCGTTTCATGGCTTCGTAGTTCTTTTCGATGGGGCGCAGGTTGCCGTATTGCTCATACAGGATGTCACAGATGATCAGCAGGCTGGCGGGCCAGGTCATGTTGTCGCTGTAGTAGTTCCAGTATACCGGTGCCACATCGGGAAGTGCTCCGTCGTCGCGTTGTGATTCGCGGATATCATCCATCCATTTGGCATACAAGGGTCCACATTCCATAAAGAAAGTTTCTCCGAGTACTCCCATGCCCCGGTCGCCGGTCCAGGGTTGTCGTTCGTCACGTTGCGGGCAGTCGACCGGCATTCCTTTGTAATTACCACGTATCCCCCACCAGGCATTTTTCAGCACCTGATTGAGTATGGTGTTGTCCGAGTCGAATGTGCCGGTCAGAGGCATATCGTCATTCACTACCTCGCCGGTGAAGTGCTCCGGATCGAATGTTCCGGGATAGCCACTGACCTCTACATACCGGAAGCCGTGATAGGTGAATCGGGGGGCCCACTCTTCCACTCCTTCTCCTTTAAGGATGTAGCGGTCGGTCACCAGCGCTTCGCGCAGGTTTTCCACAGACAGTTCACCGTTTTCCTGAAGCAATTCGGCAAATCTCAGTCGTACGGTATCACCTGCATGGCCCTGCACGCGGAAGCGTATCCAGCCTACCATATTCTGGCCCATATCCAGAATGTATCTGCTATCTTCCAGGCGGTTGGCAGATACAGGTTTGATACGATCTACTATCCGCATGCCGGGCATCATCTGCGCCTTCAGGGAACCGGTCGGCGGATTGGAGCGGATGGCATCCATCCAGTGGCTGTCGTCGTACCCGGCTTCTGTCCATCCGGTGAGTTCTTTGCGCGCGTCGTAGTCTTCTCTGTCATATTCATTGTTGCTGCGTATCGGGCCATCGGCTGTCATTTTCCAGTCTGTATTTGTCTTTACAGTTTCCCGGGTGCCGTCGGCGTATTCAATGATCAGGTTCATACGTACTTTGGGATAACCGTATGTGTTGATCTTATATTGTTTGTAGTACTGGCGCATGGTATAGTAACGTCCGTTGCCCAGGATAATACCTACTGCATTGTCTTCTCCTGTGTGTAGGAGGTCGGTGACATCGTAACTGTTGTACAGTTGCGACCGCAGGTAGTTGGTTGGTGCAGGAGCAAGGACCAGATCACCTACCCGCTGGCCGTTGAGATACATTTCATAGAGGCCAAGTCCGCAGATATGGACCGTGGCCTGCCGGATCTCTTTTCCGATGGGAAATTCTTTGCGCAGATAGCGGGCCGACAGGCGGGAATACTGAGACTCTTCGTCCCACGGCATGGCTTTATCGAGTCCGATCCAGCATCCTTTCCACCGGATCTCTCCCAGAGGCCCCATTCCCCAGAACGACACTTCGCTCCAGGCACTGCTTCCCTGGTTGGTTGTTATCTTTACTCTCCAGTAATAACGCTGATTGGGCTGCAGAGCAGCACCTGCGTAATCAACCCATACCGATTGGGAGGAGCTCACTTCCCCGGAATCCCAGATATCGATCTGATCGCTGTTCAACTTTTCAGGGCTGGAAGCTACTTGTATGTGGTAAGAAGTTTGCACAATCCCTCTTCCGGTCCCGGTGATGCGCCAGCTCAGCCGGGGTGTGGTGGTGTCTACCCCCAGCGGGTTGGTGAGTTGTTCGGTACGCAGGTCGGTCACTGAAAGGGAAACACCCCATGCGACTTCCATCAGAAAGAAGCACAGGGTGAGTATGGTTACGTATCTTTTCATACTTGTGAAGATGCGGAGTTATACTCCGTTATTACGATTGGAATTACATTGTATCTGTAGCATCATCTGGTAGAGACACCTGGTTGCGTTTTCATTACATCTGTAAATCAAAAATTCATCGTTGTTCCTTTACTGTCGATCGTTTCGTAGGAGTTGCCGTCTATACGGATGTTTTTCGAACTTCTGACACGGAGTCCCGGTCCCTCTTTCCTGGTCTCGATCCGGATATTTTCCAGCACCACTCCTTCCGCCTGACTGATCACTACTCCTTCTGCTGCGTCGGAGATCACTACGTCTTTCACCGTTACGTTGGTGATAGGCATTTCGGGCAGACCGTTGAAGAACATGGCGCGTCCCGATCCTTTGCAGTTAACATTGGAGATATGGATATCGCGGAATGCCGGAGTCTCTTCCGTTACCGGGATGGCTGGTTGTTCCTGAGCGTCTTTTTCGTCATCGGTCACTTCATCGGGGGCTTTGCCTCCGTAGAACAGGTCAAAGAGCAGGGGCTCGTTGGGGATGTCGATCATTTGTATGTTCTCGATATAGATACCCTCTACTACGCCCCCACGTCCGCGGGTACTCTTGAAGCGCAGACCTACGTCTGTTCCCAGGAAGGTACAATCAGCTACATATATGTTCCTGACGCCGCCCGACATTTCACTACCTACCACGAAGCCACCGTGTCCGTGCAGTACGACATTGTTGCGTGCGATCACATTTTCGCAGGGGATGCCTCGTTCGCGGCCGTCTTTATCTTTACCCGATTTGATACAGATCGCATCGTCTCCGGCATCGAAGAGGCAATTGATCACTAACGCGTTCTTGCAGGACTCCAGGTCTAAGGCATCTCCATTCTGTAAGTACCAGGGGTTAAAGACTTTCACGTTGTTCAGGGTAATGTCTTCGCACATCAGCGGGTGCAGACACCAGCTGGGGGAGTTCTTGAAGGTAGCTCCTTCGAGCAGTACTTTTTTGCAATTGATAAAGCTGAGCAGTACCGGACGCAACCACGGACGGATCTCTGCCCATTCCGCTTCTGTCTCTATCCCTTCCGGATTGTTGAAATCTTTGGTGGCCAGGGCACCTTTGAGTGCTCCCGGGGTGGGATACCAGATGTCTTTGTCTACTACACCGCCGGATTTCACCAGCTTGCTCCATTGTGAATTGGTCATTTTGTTTTTCTTGACCGGACGCCAGCTATCACCTGCGCCGTCGAACACTCCATAACCAGTGATAGCTATGTTTTCCGCGTTATTGGCCCACAGAGGAGACTGGCAACGACGGGTATTGAGCCCTTCGAAAGAGGTCTCGATGATGGGGTACGCGTCGAAGTCGTCAGTAAAGAGTATCAGGGAGTTGTGTTCCGTATAGAGATTCACGTTGCTCAGGATCTGTATGGGACCGGTATACCAGAGTCCGGCAGGGATAATTACTTTTCCACCTCCTTTTTCATGGACATGGGCAATGGCTTTGTTGATCGCTTCCGTATTGAGAGTGATGCCGTCGCTTACGGCTCCGAAGTCGACAATAGATACGGAATAGTCGGCAAAGACGGGCTGTTTTACCCGCGGCATATCGAAGGGTACATTGTTATAGACCGATTCGTCTATGGAATTGATTTGCGCCTGCAATTTTCCACAGTTTCCAAATAATATAGGGGTACAAATAGCTCCCAGCAATAAGATGTTTTTTAAAAGTGTGTTCATCCGTTGGTGAATTCTTGTTGGGTTAATAATTTATATTTTTGTTGTTATATCATCTCTTGTAACGTGTGTTTCTTCTTTCAGGAGAGAAACGGAGAAAGAAAGGTTGTTCAATAGTTTATTATTTCTTCGCAAACGACTCTCCCGAGCCATTTGCGAGAAATAATAAGATTCATGTTAACCTAATTCTAACCTTAAATAAATATTATGAAAAAACCTCTTAATTATCGATTGCAAATATAGGGGAGGGGGGCTAAGAATATGTGGACTATTTGTTGGAATAGGTGGATTTTTTGTTGATTTGTCCTTTTCCGGGTACACTTTCGATCAATTTATACATAAAGTTCCTATCTTTGCGCCCTAATTTTAACGAATCACAAGGTATGAGTTACAATTTATTAAAAGGAAAAAAGGTATTATTTTCGGGGCACTGAATGATCAGTCGATTGCCTGGAAGGTGGCTGAAAAAGCAGTGGAGCAGGGAGCTACGATCACACTATCAAATACACCGGTGGCGGTACGCATGGGAGAAGTATCGGCATTGTCTGAGAAACTGAATTGTGAGGTGATCCCGGCCGATGCTACCAATGTCGAGGATCTGCAGGAGGTATTCCGCCGTTCGATGGAGGTGCTGGGCGGACCGGTTGATTTCATTCTGCACTCGATCGGGATGTCTCCGAATGTACGTAAGAAGCGTACGTATGACGATCTGGACTATGATATGCTGGATAAGACACTTGATATTTCGGCTGTTTCTTTCCATAAAATGATCCAGACTGCCAAGAAAATGAACGCGGTGGCACGGTATGGTTCGATCCTGGCTTTGAGCTATGTGGCTGCTCAGCGTACTTTTTATGGTTACAACGATATGGCGGACGCGAAAGCGCTGCTGGAGTCGATCGCGCGTAGTTTCGGATATATCTACGGCAGAGAGAATCAGGTACGTGTAAATACCATTTCACAGTCACCTACTATGACTACTGCCGGGTCGGGAGTGAAGGGAATGGATAAGCTATTCGACTTTGCCAACCGGATGTCTCCCTTAGGAAATGCTTCGGCCGAGGAGTGCGCGGACTACTGTATCCTGATGTTCTCTGATCTGACCCGCAAGGTGACGATGCAGAATCTTTATCATGACGGTGGATTTTCCAGTGTAGGAATGAGCCTGCGGGCCATGGCCACCTATGAAAAGGGATTGGATGAATACAAGGATGAACACGGGAATATTATCTATGGATAATTTTTTAGACATAAGAATAAGGACGGAAGAATTCCCATTCTTGAAGCTATACTGACTTCCTGATATTCTTCTTCTGTTCGTATGTCTGAAATTCTACGATTGAAAGTATAGATCTAACATACCGGATCGATCTCCTGACTACGAAAATCAGAAATCTGAAAAATAGACCAATTTTGGTAACCAAACGGACCCGATTTGGTTACTATTTTTTTGGAATGGTTACTAATTGACCAATCCGGAGTGCAGGAGAAGCCTGGCTTTTTCCGGAAAGAATGAATTCCGGAACTGGCTGAACCGAAAAAAAACGTTACTTTGCAAAACAGATAAGGACACGGTCTGTTTCTTCCGGAAGCTCTGATGGTGTCTGTATCATAAAATAGGTATATATGGAAACAGCTTTGTATCTGATCCCGGTGCTGCTGGGCGACACCGATCCGGAAAGGGTATTACCTGCCTGGAATCGGGAGGTGATCTTATCGGTCAAACACTTTATTGTAGAGGATGTGCGTTCGGCACGTCGTTTCCTGAAAAAGATAGAACGTGAAATAGATATTGATTCGTTGACATTTTATGTGCTCAATAAACATACTTCTCCGGAAGAGATCTCCGGATTTCTGAAGCCTCTGGAACAAGGGTTCGCTATGGGGGTGATCTCCGAAGCAGGATGCCCAGCCATTGCCGATCCGGGAGCGGATGTGGTGGCATTGGCGCAGCACAAAGGAATGAAAGTGGTGCCACTGGTGGGACCTTCTTCTATTTTGCTGGCTGTGATGGGTTCGGGTTTCAACGGGCAGAGTTTCGCTTTTCATGGCTATTTGCCTATTGAGCCAGGGGAACGCGCGAAACGGTTGAAGCAACTGGAACAACGGATGCTGACCGAAGATCAGACACAGCTTTTTATCGAAACGCCTTATCGCAATCAGAAAATGATCGGGGAGATCTTGCGTACCTGTCGTCCTCAGACAAAGCTTTGTATTGCTGCCGGGCTCACGTGTGAGGAGGAGTATATCCGTACACGGACAGTGAAAGAGTGGCAGAAGGGGGGAATACCGGACCTTACGAAGGTTCCTTGTATATTTCTCTTATATAAATGATCTCTTTGAGGTGATCGTACTCTTGTTCGAACAGATCACTGAAAAAGTCCTGTCCGATATTCTGGTCGATCTGATGCAGGGTCCACAATTTACCTCGTTCGAATCCGGCATGGTCGAGCAGGCTATCGTCATCGATCTCCACCACAAAAAGGTAGATCAGCCGGTTGGTGTCCGGGCTGCGGTAGTGATGTTTCAGACTGAAAGCCGGTAACAGACAGAGACCCGGAAAATGTTTTTGCAGGAGTCGATTGGCTCCTTCGGTCACTTTTTCGTTGAATCCCAGATATCCTTCCAGAGGAATGTCTGTTTTTCCTTGTTCCACTACCCGGTTGGCCGGGCGTTTGCTCAGATAGAGCATTCCCTGAGAGAGTACGGCAATGCGGATGACCGGATTGATATACAGGTTTTTGTAGGTAGGGACATCTGCCACTAAGGTGCGTCCGATGACATCTCCTTTGGTATTGACAATAGGGATGTATTCTTGTTTGGAAACTACGTGGTTGAAATAGTAGATCCCGATCTGATTGAGCAAAACAGAGATGATCAGTAAGGAGGGAGGAATGATACGGAACAGGGTCCAGCTGACGAATTCACTCCATGGATATAGAAAAGGTATGGATGCGAGGATAAGGATCAGGTGGATCATCATCAACATCAGTGTGATGCGGGCGGCCACGACAGCCGATTCTACACTTTGTGTGATGCGGGGACGGTTGCAGTTCTTTTTCTTTTTCAGGTAATAACTGACCAGGTGATTGTGCGTCAGATAGAAAAAAAGCAACGGAATACCAACAGTTATTTCCAGCAGCAGCGGCAGGTCGTGATCCGGCAGGTTGAAACCGGGAATCAGTTCTATGATAGCCAGGGCGATCAGTAAGGTGGAAGAAAGAAAGAGTATGTAATTGGGCAGGCCTGTTACCTTTCGGAAGGCCGAACGTTGCATATAGAGCAAACAGGTTGCTGCTCCTATATAGGTGGCAAATGCTTCTGAAAGGAATTCACATAACAACATGGTTACAATGACCGGAAGGAATCCCAGTGACATATTGTAAGCTGAAGTGAGTGCGCGTTTGTTACTCATGTTTTCCGAACCTGTTTCCTATAAAACAAATGAGATGTTAATTAAGTTCTTAATTTTATTAGATCGTATGATATTGAATGACTAATGATCGTGTTATCAGATAAAAGCCTCTATGTTTTTCCCGATTTTGATGAAAGTTCTTTCATTCTATGGTATAATGAGCCTGTTTTAATTTCCTGCCGTTTGTTTTATCAGGATATGCTGTGTTTTTCAATTACAATTAGCTTTGCTGACCACCTGTTTGGCTATGCCGGTCTTCGATTAGCTTCGCTGACCGTTGGTTGACTTCTTCGATCGTTGGTTCGCAAATTGTTAGATCGTAAATCTTTTGGTGTGTTTTTCCGCATGGTAGGAAGAGCGTACCAAAGGACCGCTTTCTACATGTGTAAAACCTTTTTGCAGGGCTATTTCCCGGTATGTATCGAATTGCCGGGGGGTGATGTATGCTGCTACTTCGTAATGTTTTCGCGAAGGTTGCAGATACTGTCCCAGAGTGAGTATGGTGCACCCGGCTTCTCTCAGATCGTCCATGACCTCTTCTACTTCGTCGGGTGTTTCTCCCAGTCCGACCATCAGTCCCGATTTGGCAGTGATGTTTGCTTCCGCGATCTGGCGGATAACGTTCAGGCTCTGTTCGTATCGGGCGGCAGACCGTACTATTGGCGTAAGGCGGCGTACGGTCTCCATGTTATGTGAAATGATCTCCGGGCGGATCTCGGTGATCTGCCGGATCAGCTCCGGTCGTCCCTGGAAATCAGGGATAAGTATCTCCAGCGTAGTGTCGGGATTTATTTGCCGGATGGTCTGTAGTACGGCTACCCAATGTGAAGCTCCGAGATCGGGCAGGTCGTCACGGTCCACGGAGGTGATCACAGCATGGGTCAACTTCATGAGGCGGATCGATTCGGCTATCTGCATGGGCTCACCGGGATCCGGAGGAAGCGGCCGGCCAGTGGTTGTGTTGCAGAATTTGCAGCTACGGGTACAGATGTCACCGGCAATCAGGAATGTAGCCGTACCTCGTCCCCAACACTCTCCCTGGTTGGGACAACGGCCGCTGCTACAGATTGTATGCAGATCATGTGAGTCTACAATGCGTTTGGTCTCTGTATAGCGTTCGTTGGCTGTAATATCTATTTTGAGCCATTCCGGCTTTCGGGGTCTTTTGTGCATTTTTCGGGTAGAGTTGTTTCTAAACTATATATGGTCCGGATATAAACACGAAGCTATTTACAATTGAAATGACTATTTACTGGATTGGATATATTTTATTTTCCTCTGTATGTTCTTTTGTCTATTTATTTATGAGATAAGAACAAAAAAAGAAAAGGAACATGTATATGGCGGAAAAGTAAAGTTACCTCCACAGATGAATGACTCCATCAGAATATGTATCTTTCCAATCGTAAATAACCCTATCTTACAGATTGTGCTGGAAGAAATCCGTCAGTCTGGTGAAGAGATGATGACGGGTATTTCCCCCGTAGATACCGTGATTGCGGTTGGTATAGATCTGCATCTCGAACTGTTTGTCTGCCTGTACCAAAGCTTCACTGTATTCGATCGTATTTTGCACGTGTACATTGTCGTCGGCTGTTCCGTGTACAAGCAGCAGACGGCCCTGCAGTTGGGACGCGCGACTAAAAGCAGAAGCTGCTTTGTATCCTTCGAAATTTTCACGGGGAGTACGCATGTAGCGTTCGCCATAGATCGTATCGTAATATTTCCAGTCTGTTACCGGGGCTACCGCCACACCCGCTTTGAATACAGGAGTACCTTCGCTCATACTCATAATTGTCATATAACCTCCGTAGCTCCATCCCCAGATACCGATGCGATCTTTGTCTACATACGGCTGACGTCCCATATATAGGGCTGCCTCTACCTGATCTTTTGCTTCTTTGACACCCAGATTGAGGTAGGTGGTTTTGGTGAATTCCGCACCACGTCCGCCGGTACCTCGTCCGTCTACGCATACAATCAGGTATCCTTGTGAAGCCATGTAAGTATCCCAGCCGATGCCCCGGTCACCCCCTATGTTCCAACGGTCGGCCACTTCCTGACTACCCGGTCCGCTGTATTGGTACATGATGACAGGGTATTTTTTTGAACTGTTGAAGCCTGTAGGCTTGATCATCCATCCGTTGAGTTCCGTACCTGCGGAGGTGGAGAAGGTAAAGAATTCTTTTTCCGGCAGTTCATAACGGGTCAGCGTCTCTTTCAGACGGTCGTTAGTCAACAAGATAGCCAGTTGTTTGCCGTTGTTGTCATGGATAGTCACCGTAGGAGGCGTATGTATACTGGAATAAGTATTTATATATTGCTTCATCGACTTGCTGAATAAAGCCTGATGGGTGCCTTCCTGCTGAGAAAGGCGGGTTTTTTGTCCTTTCCGGTCTATTTTATATACAGCACGTCGCAGCGGACTTTCTTCGTTGCTTTCGTAATAGAATGTATTATCTGCCGGGTCCCATCCTAAGAAACGTTTCACTTCCCATGGGCCGGAAGTAACCTGTTTTACGAGACTACCTCCTATGCTGTACCAGTAGAGATGAGTATAACCGTCGCGTTCGCTGAGGAGACTGAAATGGTCGGGGTAGAATTTGATATTGTCAAATACATCGTCATTGATATAATAAGGACTTTCGTCTCTGACAATCAATTTACATACCGTGGAGCGTGGATTGGCAAAGTAGAGATCGAACCGGTTCTGATGCCGGTTCAGGGTCATAATAGCGAGCTTCTCCGGGTCTTGCGTGAAACGGATACGCGGGATATAACCGTCTGTGTCCAGGGGAAGATCCATCTTACGTATCACCCTGGTCTGGATATCGAATGTATGTACCGATACCTTGGCATTGCGTTCACCTGTTTTTGGATATTTATAGGTATATTCTCCGGGATAGGTGTCGAACGGGGTCAGGTGAGGTTGCTGTCCGGCGTACAACTGGAAAGAAAAAGCGGGTACTTCACTTTCATCGAACCTGATGAAAGCCAGCATGCGGTTGTCCGGACTGAATTCCAATGCCCGGTTGAAGCCGAACTCCTCTTCATATACCCAGTCGGGGACACCGTTGATGATCTCATTGGGCTTGCCGTCTTCTGTCACCTGTGATTCGCTGTTGCCAAACATGATCTTGATCAAATGAATGTTGTTGTCACGTACAAAAGCGATCAGATTGCCGTCCGGGGAGAATACCGGCGATTGTTGGGGACCACCGTCCGAAAGTGGTTCTACCACGTTGCGTCGTAACGTATATATATAGTATACGGCAGTAGATGAATGACGATAGATGGGAGTGGTCTCTGTAGCGATCAACAATTTGCTGTCGTCCGGAGAGAGTATATAGCTGTCGAACTTCTTGAATGTACAATCCCGTGCGGTGGTTACGTCGAAGATCACCTCTACCATTCTTCCGGTGCGGAAAGAATATTTAATGATCTGGGTACCCTCTTCATTCATTTGCGTATAGTGTTCTCCGTCGTTCATAGGTACAATGCCATGAAGGGTCTCCGAACGGAAAGTGCCGGAAGTAATTTCTTTCAGGTCCAGCGGACGTTTGGTTTGTGCAATAGCCATCAGGCTACACATGCAGAATAACAGATATAAACTCACATGTTTCATAGGTACAAATTTTATTTTTCACACTGAGGTCATATGGAACTTGCTGTTTGTGTACATCACCTTTTCCTGTAGAAACACCTGTGTTCAACATAGCTTAAACAAATTTTGTCTCTGTTTTCACTTAAACGGTATTCTTGTGGTGGGGTATACCTATACCAGGCTCGTTTCATATAGCAATTGCTTGGACTGTTTTTATTTTCTCCTTTCACAGAAGATTATCTTTGCAAATGTAGGAAAAATACGCTAATTAGCCGGGAGAGAGAGCAGGAATTTATAAGAAGCATACAAAAGAAAAGTTGCCCGGAGAATTCCCCGGACAACTTTTTCAAATTGAATGTATGTCTAAAGCTATTTTTTTCTTTGTATGTAGATATCAAAAATACTATAAGAATTCCAAATACATAATTACCGCATCCAACAAGTTCATAGTTAGTTGTTAGAATAAGTACACTACATGCCAGTATGAGATATATAGTAGAAAGAATGAGTAAAATTTTATATAAGTTATTTATCTCTTTCTTTTGTTTAAAAATATGCAGAATGGCAAGTGGCATTGGTATAAGTGTCAGGTAGAAAAGAAGATGAGGAGATAATCCTCCTAAAGCTACTATTAATAATAGTAGTATCATGCATGAAAATATGTGGGCATATTGGTAAAAACTTGGACTCATAATAGGATAGGTAGATATAAGTTTAAATACATTCATTAAACATGACTGAAGCTACAGTTCCCATAAATACGCTCATAAAACCTCCTACTAAAAGTCCCATTGCCGCTCCGGCACCATCTGCAACTTTTAATACAGTTGAACTATTATAAATAAATTTTTTCTATAAAATATAGTTTTAATTTGTTATTTCTACGCAAGTAAGCATTTATTTCAAGATACACCAATTTATTTTTATTTTTTTAAAGAAATAAAAATATTGTATTTTGTATAAATGATTTATAATGTTTTGTTTATAAGATTTATATATTTAATTTAAAATTATACAAAGATCTGCTTATGACTAACCTAATAAACAGAATTTACACAATTAATTTGTATTGTACTCCCTATGCTCAGAAAGAGCATAGGGAGTAGTTCGTTTCTTCTCTATATGCCTTTCCTTACCCTAATCTGTAAGAGGCTTTGATTACATTGACTGCAAATCCAATACGACAAATAGTATTTATATATTAAAATAGCAAGGAATTGCAAACAATAAAAGCCCGTCTTTATCCGGGAGGAGACGGGCTTCTGTGAAAAGTTAATAGATGGATCAGGCCGGTACAGTGGGGGTTACAGGCATTTCACTTTTTTCTGATATTCGGCGATGGCCGCGTCTAAGCGTTCGCGGGCAGTTGTATCGCCGGGAACATTGTGAGACGGATGGATGTATAGCTGCACACCACGGTCGGCCAGGATCTCTGCTACTGTGGTAATGGTGAGCCATACCATAGTCACGAATCCCAGTGTAGAGAGAGGACCTACTTTGTCGAAGTGGTTTTTCAGCGGTACGGAGGCATCCACCAGGGGAACGCAGGAGTCTACCACAATATCGGCAATGTCGAAAAGCGTCTTTCCGGAGGAGTGACGGGTCGTCTTGCCAGCTGATTCACCTGCCGAACCGTATACGATCACTTTCATTCCTTTTCTCCTGGCTTCTAAAGCTACGTCGATATTCACGGCATTGATGCCTGTATGTGAGAATATCCAGATACAGTCTCTGGAATCGAAATCGTAGTTTTTCATGATCTCGGTCCCGTAGCCTTCCGCGCGTTCCAGATAAAGGAACTGGTGGATACCCATCTGACCGATGATCTGGGTGAAGAAGGTAAGTGGCAGTTCACATAAGGGATGAAAGCCGACGAAGCTACCGATACGCGGATACATTTCTTCCACAGGGATCGTAGCATGCCCGCAGCCAAAGGTATGTACCCATCTGCCGGCTTCGATAGAATCTGCCATGACGGTGGCAGCTTCTCTGATCTTTTCCAGTTGTGTCTCTTTGATCTTTTCCATAACGCCGTGGGCGTTTTCTAACCATTGTAATGCTAACATGAGTCTTTTGATTTAAATAGTGATTATTCAGTTGTTTGTTTGGGTGTTGAAATGGATCTGAAAAGTGACAACATCAGCACGATAGCGATCAGCATGGTATAGGGATAGGTTTGTATCCCGAAATGCTGGGAGAGTAGTCCGGTCAGCTGATTGAGTAGCGTATTACCGATGAGAGCAATCACCAATGCCACGCTGAAAGCAGTGCCCGACAGGGTGGGGTAGTGTCCGCCGATGATACTCAGGATCACCGGAAAGGTAGAGGCCAGTCCGGCGCCGATCAGGACCATACCGGTGGCTGCCCGCGCGAACCCTGGTGAAAAAAGCAGCAGGGCAAAACCTGTAGCAGTGATCAACAGACTACTTTGCAGTACTGTCTCTTGTCTGATCTTGCGGAAGAGGCCTACCAGTATAAAGCGTGCGGCAGTGAGCCCGGCTACCATACAGGTGAGTATCACCAATGCCTGTTCGACGGTGAGGGAAGTAGTCTGACTGAGATAAAGAGTGGTCCAGTTGTTACACACTCCTTCGATCCCGCTCTGAAAGAAAAGGATGAAACTGAGTAGCAACAGGCTTTTCCGGCGTAGCAATCCCAGTGCTTCCCGGATGGGAAATCCTTGTGGCTGTTTGGGAGCCGGGAAGCGGATGGGCAGGCACAACAGGATGCAAAGAGTCAAAACCACTCCGGTACCTTGTAGGATAGTTTCAAACGAGTAATATCTGGAGAGAGTGCTCAGAAGTACCGGGATACCGAGTGCACCTATTCCGTAGAAAGCACCTAACAGGCTAAGTCGGGGACCTTTTTCCTGTTCGTCGGATATATCGGCTACTAAGGCATTGGTCTCTCCGTTAAGGATTCCCCCTCCGATCCCTATACAAGCAATAGAGAGTTGGAGCAGCTGAATGTGGGTGAAGCAAGCGATCCCTTGCAGTCCCAATAGCACTACCAGGCAACTCAACAACAACAGTAGTTTATGGCCGAAGCGGTCTACAATCGGACCAAACAGTACTGAGCCTGTCAACAGTCCAAGGGGTAGAAAGGTAATTAAGCCTCCTGCCTGCAGGTTGTTTAGTTCAAGTTTCATGGTCAGGGAAGGCAATACCGAACCTAACGTGATCATGGAGATGCCGAAGAAAGACATTCCGATGCAGGCAGCGGTGAAGACCAAATTTTTACTGTACGTTTTCATCGATCTGTTTTTTTAGGATGAGATAAGCGGCACCGATCAGTCCGGCATTACCGGATAATTGAGACGGAACGAACTCTACCTGGCGGATGCTCAGCGGTTGTGCCCATTTGCACACCTCCTGGTAGATGGCTTCAATAAACCGGGTAGCCGGGCCGAAGACTCCGCCTCCCCAGATGATCTTTTGCGGATTGAGAAGGCTTATCAGATTGGCCGCTCCCATGCCCCACATCTCTACTGCTTTGTCTAATATGGCCGTTGCTATGGGATCGCCCTCGTTGTAGGCCGTGAATACATCGTGCGCGTTGATGCGGGTGATAGGCTTTTGCCGCAGTTTGCCCCGATACGTTTTGTCGGCACGTACTGCGTCACGGGCACGTGCACCTATCCCATTGCCGGACGCGTAATATTCGAAGCATCCGCAAGCCTCGTAATTTCTTGTGTACGGAGGTTGAAGAGCCATCCAGCCGGTAGCCCCGATGATGTCCCCTGCTCCGTGGAGCACCCGGTTGTCTATGATGATGCCAGCTCCGATACCGGTGCCTACTGCCAGGAAGATGGCACTGTGACAGGCTTTGGCTGCTCCCTGCCACATCTCTCCATACATATAACAGGTACGGTCGCTGTCGATACAGATCTCTACATCGGGGTCCGGGATGCATATGCGTAACTCTTCCAATAATGGATAGTTGTCCCAGCCCGGAATATTCGGAGCCCATACCACACCTGTTTGCGAATCTGCAATACCGGGTACGCATACCCCTATGCCTTCAATAGATATTTTGCTTCTGTGTGCGGTAATCAGATGACAAGACAGGATTTCAGTGATCAATTGTCCTACTTCCCGGCCTGTACGGCCTTTCAGGAGCCTGCGACGGTGAAAGATCATGGTACCGTCTTCGAAAAAGATAGCGCTTGCTATTTTGGTTCCTCCTATGTCCAGTGCTATTGTTGCCATGGTATTAAGTTCAGGGGGTCATTTGTTCAAGGTCTGAGAACAAAGCTAAGCATTTAATTCCTATTTTCTACCTGTAAAACCGGAGATTTATATCTAAATAAAGTTTCAGACCATAAAAATATGTTTAATTATATAAGTAAATTGTATCAGGTTGGTTTGTTATTTTGTTTATTAACAGGGTTTCATGTAAATGCTTGTCCAGTTAAAGAATTATCCTTTTTATGTTCATTAACAATTTGGGCGCTCTTTTCAGGTTTTTTCTGTCTGCTGTTACATACAAAGGAAAATTGTATCTTTGAACGTTTTAAACTATATACGGATGGATACATCTCTTTATAATGACTTCACTACTTTCCTGAAGCGATATTTTCCCTATAAGGTGCAGAAGATCTCTCTGAATGCCGGGTTCACTTGTCCCAACCGGGATGGTATCAAAGGATGGGGAGGGTGTACTTATTGCAACAATCAGACATTTAATCCCGGGTATTGCCGCACGGAAAAGTCTGTCACTACTCAATTGGAGGAGGGTAAGCGTTTTTTTGCCCGGAAGTATCCGGAGATGAAATACTTAGCCTATTTTCAGGCCTATACCAATACATATGGAGAGTTGAAATCGCTTTGCCGTAAATACGAGGAGGCTCTGGCTGTGGAGGGGGTGGTCGGATTGGTGATCGGTACCCGTCCCGATTGTATGCCCGAAGCATTGCTGGACTATCTGGAAGAGATTCGTAAAACTCATTTTCTACTGGTGGAATATGGGATAGAGAGTACTTCCGACAAAACCTTACAACGTATCAATCGCGGACATACATTTGCCGATACTTGCCGGGCGGTGGAGCAAACTGTGGTACGAGGTATCCCGACGGGTGGGCATGTGATCCTGGGCTTGCCCGGAGAGACACGGAAAGAGATCGCTCAGCAGGCAGTAGCTATTTCTCACCTACCATTGACTACCCTCAAAATGCACCAGTTACAACTGATCCGGGGTACTCGTATGGCTCAGGAATATGAAACGATGCCTGAAGATTTTCATCTGTTTGATCTGAATGAATATATAGAGGTAGTTATAGATTATGTAGAGCGTCTTCGGCCGGATATGATCTTAGAGCGGTTTGTATCTCAGTCACCTGCCGACCTGTTAATTGCTCCTGATTGGGGATTGAAGAATTATGAATTTGTGGCAAAGCTGCGTAAACGTATGGAAGAGAGAGGGACTTTTCAGGGTAGGTATTACGTATAAGATTGTTTTTGTCCGTTTTTATGAATGTTTCAGTCGTACAGGGAAGATGGTGGAACGAGTATGTAATACGTTGTATATCCTCTGCATGTCTGAATCTATTCAGATAAGTGCAGTGTTAAATAGCTAAAAAAATAATTATAATTGGAATTCGGTCTGTGTTCACAGAGACTCTTCTGAAAAAATAACTATTTTTGTCTGTGCATATAAACTGTTATTTGTCAAGTAAACCGAATGAACATGGAGAGAAAATCTATAATCAAAGGAAACGTACATTATGTAGGGGTGAATGATCGTCATAAAGACCTGTTTGAAGGTATGTGGCCGTTGCCTTATGGAGTATCTTATAATTCTTATCTGATTGACGATGATATGATCGCCTTGATTGATACAGTAGATGTGTGTTATTTTGAGATATATCTGCGTAAGATACGTGAGATCATAGGTGATCGTAAGATCAATTACCTGATCATAAACCATATGGAGCCGGATCATTCGGGATCTATCCGCCTGATCAAACATTATTATCCGGATATTGTGATCGTTGGTAACAAGCAGACATTCGGGATGATAGAAGGATTCTACGGAGTAACGGGCGAACAATATATGGTGAAAGACGGGGATTTCTTGGCTTTGGGCAAGCATATCCTGAAATTCTATATGACACCGATGGTGCATTGGCCGGAAACGATGATGACTTTTGAAAAGAATCATGGTATCCTTTTTGCCGGTGATGGTTTCGGGTGTTTTGGCGCGTTGAATGGAGGATTTTTAGACAGCCGTATCAACACGGATCGTTACTGGGATGAAATGGTACGTTACTATTCCAATATTGTAGGGAAGTACGGCAGCCCTGTGCAAAGAGCACTTCAGAAACTGGCAGACCTGCCGATCTCTGTGATCTGTTCGACGCACGGGCCGGTATGGACAGAAAATATACCCAAAGTTATAGATATCTATGACCGCCTGAGCCGCTATGAGGCTGAAGAGGGTGTAGTCATTGCCTACGGTACTATGTATGGAAATACCGAGTTGATGGCAGAGACGATCGCGGAGGAATTGTCTGCCCGGGGTATCAGAAATATAGTGATGTATAATGTGAATCGTACCAATCATTCCTATATCCTGGCGGATGTATTCCGGTACAGAGGGCTGATCGTTGGTGCTCCGACCTATAGTGGCTCTCTGTATCCGGCAGTGGAAGACTTGTTTACCAAGTTGTTGCTGCGTGAGATCAAAGGACGCTATCTGGGATTATTCGGATCGTTCTGTTGGGCAGGTACCGCGGTGAAGAAAATGGGTGAAATAGCTTCCAAAGGTAATTTTGAATTGATAGGTGATCCGATAGAAATGAAACAGTCTATGAAAGATACAACTTATACACAGTGTGCCAATCTGGCTGGTGCTATGGCGGAAAGACTGAAGAAAGACAGAATATAGAGACAGTTAGCAAGAGGCTTTGAAAATACCCCCTGATTTATTAACCTGATAAAAAACAATCAAACATGCGATTAATTATCCAACCGGACTACGCGTCCGTTTCCAGATGGGCAGCCCATTATGTGGCAGCCAAGATCAAAGCAGCAAATCCAACGGCGGAAAAACCATTTGTCTTGGGATGTCCGACCGGTTCTTCCCCGCTGGGTATGTATAAGGGACTGATCGATCTCCATAAGAAAGGGCTTGTTTCTTTTGAGAATGTAGTTACTTTCAATATGGATGAGTATGTAGGGCTTCCGAAAGAGCATCCCGAAAGTTATTATTCTTTTATGTGGAACAATTTCTTCAGTCACATTGATATCAAGCCTCAAAATACCCATCTTCTGGATGGTAACGCGACAGATCTGGAGGCCGAATGTGAACGCTATGAAGAGAAGATCAGATCGTGCGGAGGGATAGACCTGTTTATGGGAGGGATTGGCCCCGACGGACATATTGCTTTTAATGAACCAGGTTCTTCTCTGGCGTCGCGTACCCGTCAGAAAACCCTGACTACAGATACCATCATTGCCAACTCACGTTTCTTTGACAACGATGTGAATAAAGTACCTAGAACCGCCCTGACTGTAGGAGTAGGTACTGTGCTGTCGGCCCGTGAGGTGATGATCATTGTAAACGGACACAACAAAGCCAGGGCGCTTTATCATGCAGTAGAAGGTTCTGTCAACCAGATGTGGACCATCAGCGCTCTGCAACTGCACGAGAAAGGTATCATTGTGTGTGACGATGCTGCTACATATGAATTGAAGGTAGGTACTTATCGTTATTTCAAAGACATTGAAGCAGATCATCTGGATCCTGAAGGGCTGCTGAAATAAGCGATATACAAAGATGCTTCCGGAAAAAAATCCGGCGCAAGACGAAATAGAAACAACCGGTTGTGGACTGCTGTTCCGATAGTGTCCGGCTGGTTGTTCCTGTTTGGTAAGAGACCGGTAGAAGAAGAGTGAGGGCGGATGAAAAGTCATGGAATTCTCATCCGCTCCGGTAAGTAACCGGATCTTATTTTACGACTCCGGAGTCATAATCGGCGTTATTCAGTTTCTTCTGTCCGGCCTGATGTTTGCGTCCGTAATTGAAGTTCCACGAGAAGGAAAGAGTCACCATGTTTCCGTTATTGCGTATGTATGTGGTGCTGCTCTCTTTCACCAGATCGGATATTTTTCTTCCTCTGCCTACCCATCCTCTTGCCTGGAAAGGATACCACATCCCTGCTCCCAGGCGGATGTCTTTGATACGGTAGTTTACATTGAAACCACTGGAGGCTTCACCGTAATAGATGTTCTCTCCGAAGAGGCTGTTGTAGCGATTGCCTATATAGGCAAAAGCAGCCCAGTTGCCTTTGGTGAAATTGATGTTCCCGTTGTAGAACCAGTTAGAATAGTAATGATTGTAGGTATTACCCCGGCTGATGTAGCGGCTGAATGCCACATATGTAGATACAGAGAGAAGATCCGGGACCACCTGGTATTGCAGGTAGCCATTGCTATTGAACTGTGACAGGCTACGCTGGTTGTTCACATGGTATTCAAACAGATAGCTTCCGTCTGTATAATCTATGCGATACACCTCTCCCATAATGGGATTTCTCCGGTAGTTGTACAATGCTCCGAATCGCATAGTCAGTCTGGGTATCTGATAGTTGAGCTGAAGCTGATTGACATAGCTGCGATAAGGGGTCAGGTCGGGATTTCCCAGGTTCACCTCGATCTCATTTGCCTGCTGACGTATGCCACTTAGGTTGGAAAGGGACGGGAGGGCAGGAGTGATGCGGAAATTGTATCGCAGACTGGCCCCTTTCCATAAAGGGTGTGAAAGGCTGACCACCGGACGGAATGTATAATAGGTATAGCCTTTGTCGTCCTGGTCAAAAGACTGACGGCTGCCTCCGACACCCAGGGAGTAGTCCAGTTTGCTGAGCTTTCCTTGTATCTGAGCATAGAGATATGCATTGGAGTTGTGCATACCCGTAAGTGCTTCCGTATCTCCGGTATATTCATTCCGCGTGTAACTCTGAGTGTATTGGATACCCGATGTGAATTTGAAATAACTGAATTCTTTGTCGTAAATACCCTCTCCGATCAGAGAATATTTTCTTCCATCCGTAGCATATCTGTATTCCGAATCCGGGTGTGTGAACTCATCGGAATATTCTATATAGTTGTGTTTGTAATCGTCGATGATATGTGTACCCACTATATTCATGGCAAGCCACTGCTTGCGTGGCAGTGTGGCCTGGTAATAAAGGTCTATGGCCGGAGTGTAAATCTTGTTTTTAGGGTCCTGAAAAGTAGTCAGATCAGGTAAACCCGTTTCATAGACCGTTTGTCTGAATCCCCGGCGCTGACTGTTGTAGAAGTTACCTCTCATTACCGCGTTGAATACATGTTTATCGGGCTCAGTAAAATTGTAAGATACCTCTACATCCTGTGAGGTGTAGTTGAAGGGGGTATTGCTACCTTTATGGTCTCGTTGGCGTAGGCTGCCGTCGGCCAACATGAATTGCTGTTGCTCGTCTATCCGGCGCTGGCTGTAGTCGCGGTAGCTCATGTAGTAGTTTAGTCCGAATTCTGAACGTTTGTTGTTAGCCTTTAAGTATATATTGTCATTTCCCATGCCGGTAGTGAACGCGTTATTCAGGTTGACGCCACCACTGACTCCTGAACTTTGCCTTTTCACAATGAAGTTGATGACGGCACTTACTCCCTCATCTGCATAGCGGATACCCGGATTGTCGATATATTCAATGCGTACCACTTCATTGGGACGCAGGGCCAGTATCTCTGCTGTACTTACTTTCACATTATTGATACGTACCTGTACGCTACCTCCATCCAGAGAAGAGATCGAATTCTGCATTTCGTTTACTTGTATACCAGGGAGCATCAGTCGGTTGAGCAAGTCATACCCGGTGTTGGAGGCTTGTACCTGTGCCGGAGAGGGGAGTACAATCTGCCGGTCGATGCGGGTGACAACCCGTTCGGCGGAAATGGTTACTTCGTCCAGGGTGTGACTGTTTTCAGACAGTTGTATGTGTCCGATCTCTATGTTTCTGCTCAGGTTGTCCAGTATGATCAGCGTAGATTCGTATCCCATGCACGAAACGATCAGGCGATAATTTCCGGCGGGAATGCGACTAAGTACAAACTCTCCTTTTGTGTTTGAAGTAACTCCGTTGACAAAAGTAGAGTCCGGGAGTTGTAGAACAATATTAGCATACGGAACAGGCACATCCTGCCCGGATTCTGACACTGTACCGCGGATACGGAAATTTTGTGCGGATAAGGTAAGTAGGCACAGACTACATATAGTTGCAGACAATAGTTTTTTCATGTTTGAAGATGAATTGAAGGTACATGAATGATTACAACTAATATGTGCAAATCTTATGCCAGGGTGTAAAAATAATCATTCTGAGTAGAATACTGAACAACCAGGTGTCCGATACCGGACACCTGGTTGTTTTATCGTACACCTCTCTGTCTTGTTATGAAGCCGGGACTATTTTTTCTTAATCCAGTATGCCTTTTCCCTGTCTGATGATTTCCGGTTCATCTCCGGTGCAGTCTACCACTGTAGAATAAGAGATTTCTCCTATGCCTCCGTCAATCACCAGATCTACCGTTTTGCCGAATTTCTCTTCGATCAGTTCCGGATCTACGGCATATTCTATGTCTTCACTTTCGTTATAGGGGAGAGTGGTAGTCATAAGGGGAGCATCTAACATCCTGGCTATTTCACGTATGACCGCGTGGTCGGGCATACGTATTCCGACCTCCTTCCGGTTGCGAAAGATCTTAGGCAGGCGGGTAGTTCCGTTGAGGATAAAAGTAAACGGTCCCGGAAGGTTCCGTTTGATGAGCTTGAACACATCGTTGTTGACTTTAGCATATTCGCTGATCACGCTCAGGTCGTAACAGATGATAGATAAGTTGCTCCGGCGCGGGTCTATATTCTTGATGCGGCAGATGCGTTCAATAGCTCTTTCCTTCAGTCCGTGGCATCCTATGGCATACATGGTATCGGTCGGGTAGATGATCAATCCTCCGTCGTTCAGTATATCCACTACCTGTTGCAGGTCTCGCGGATCATTGTTTTTCTTGTAAAGTTTCAGTAACATCGGTTTCTCGTTTTTTCCGGATTATAGCCTGTCCATCTGTATCAACAGCAGACGAGACAGGAGGGTTGTATGCTTTATTCTTTTTTTCCTTTTTTCTTTCGCAACTCTTCCGCCAGTCTCCACTGCAGGGCAGCTTCCGATTCTTTCCCTGCCTGCATCAGCGCGTCCCCGAATAGTTCGTGTGCTCCGGGGTGATGGGGTTTCAGACTGGTAGCTTTATCCAGATTGGCTATCGCCTTTTCGGTATCCTGAGTTTTCAGATAGAGTTTTCCTCGGTTGTACCATCCTTTGAATTCTGCCGGGCGCAGTTTTACCGCCTGACTGAAACAGATCTCCGCCTCCTTGTATTCCCGGATGTTGAAGAAGGTGATCCCTTTACGGATCCAGGCATCTGTATATTCCGGATAGAGTTCCAGGGCTTTGTCGTAGTTGGCCAATGCCGCGCGTGTGTCGTGCGCCTGAGTGATACAATCATTTCCCATCTGATAATACTCCCGGGCCAGTTTTTCCAGGTTCTTTTGTTGCTGAATCATCTTCTCCCTGAGTTGCCTGTTCTCCGCTTTCAGTTTGGCAATGATACTCAGCTTCTTTCTGATAAACCGTTGTGCCAGCGGTTTTTCTATATCATACCTCGAATGAATGGCTTTGAAAAAGTGGGAGAGGAATTCCTCATGATCATCTTTTTCAAAAGCTTTTACCGCTTCGGCATATTCCACATCGGCCTGTGCCTGTTTGAGTGCCCGATCTATGGCCTGCTGATTGTTGAAGCGTTGCGCGAAGCCGACGATCTCCGGGCGCACAAATATGTCGGCCCTGCTGATGGGCTTTTTGAGCTGAATACCGTCTAATGAAGTGCACCGGCTCAGTGCTACGTATGCCTGTCCTCCGGCAAAGACCCCTCCTGTAAAGTCAATTACCACCCTACTGAATGTCAGTCCCTGGCTTTTGTGTATCGTGATGGCCCAGGCCAGTCGGATGGGATATTGGGTAAAGGTTCCTAACTCCTCCTCTTCAATTTCTTTTTTCTTCTCGTTGTACGTGTAGCGGATGTTGCGCCAGCACTCCTTTTTCACATTATGTTCCGCGCCCTCTTCGGTGATAACGTAAATAGTTCCCTGTTCGTCTATGCCGCTGACTACTCCAATGGTACCATTGACCCAGCGGCGGTCATAGTCGTTTTTGATGAAGATGATCTGGGCTCCCGGTTTCAGTACAAGTTCTTTAGAAGTGGGGAGACTGTTTTCCGGAAAATCCCCTGTGATCTCTCCCTCGAAAGTAACTGGGTCTCCCGGTAGTTCAGCCAGCTTTTTGTCGTTGATGAAATCCACTGTATCCCGACGGGTAGCCAGGGTGATATACATATCCTCTTCTTCCCGGGCAATGGTACTTCCGTAGCGTGTGTTGAGCAGTTGCAGGTCTGCGGCACTGGCAGCGTTGGTGCGGATATGATCCAATACATTCACAAAGACCGGATCGGTCTGGCGGTATACCTTTCTGAGTTCAATGGATACCAGGTCGATCTGGCTGAATACCCGTGCCGAGAAAAAGTAAGGAGTAGGGTAGAACCGGTTGATGATCTCCCGCTCATCGGACTTGACCACAGGTTCCAGCTGGAATACATCCCCTACCAGCAACACCTGCTTGCCTCCGAAAGGTTCGCGCATATTGTGGGAATATACCCGTAAGATCCGGTCGATGGCATCTATCGTGTCGGCCCTCACCATGGAGATCTCATCAATGATCACCAGTTCGATGCGTTCGAGAAGTTTACGGTGTATTTTGTTATAACGAAGAAAATCGTGGATCCTTCCTTTTTGCAGGCTCAGGTTGGGGTCATCCGGCAAAAGCGGATGAAACGGGAGCCGGAAAAAGCTGTGCATGGTGCTGCCTCCGGCGTTGATCGCGGCTATACCCGTTGGTGCCAGCACCACATGTTTTTTCTTGGTGTGTTCGCAGATGTATTTCAGAAAGGTAGATTTGCCCGTCCCTGCTTTTCCGGTCAGAAAAACAGACTGGCGGGTATATTGGATCAGTTTCAGAGCATCCTGAAACTCCGTGTTGTCGGTGTCTGGTGTAAAATTCACAAAACAGGCTCTAAGTATGCCCGCAAAGATAAAAGATAAAAATCAGATTTACGATTTACGGTTTACTGATTTACGATCGGATTCATGCGAATCAGTCGTTTTATCTCAATCAGGTGTTATCATTGTGTTTTGTAAGCCGGTAAACCGGATTGTGAAACATGCAGTTTAAATACTCCACTCAGATCAGCTGAAGATGTTGCATGGCCTTGCAGAGACCGTCATTGTCCACGGTATCGGTCACGTAATCGGCCACCTCTTTTACCTCCGGGTTGGCATTTCCCATAGCTACTCCGATGGCCGCGTGTTTCAGCATACTGATGTCGTTCCCACCATCGCCGAACGCAACGGTGTCTTCCAGAGAGATCCCGAAATAGGCAATGATCTCATCGATGCCCCGTTGTTTGGAATTGCCTTTGGCGACAATGTCAGAGAAAGCCGGGAACCAGCGTCCCGATTCGCAGTGGGGAAGCAGATGGATGGTATATGCTTCCTGCTCCGGTGTAATAAATGGGGTCATTTGAAAGATTTCCAGGGAAGTAGCTTCCCCGACAGTCCTCGCAGGTATGGAACCAACGTGCAGCATATCCTGGAATACCTGATCGACCAGTTCATTGGGGTGGCAGACACAGATATCATGTTCGGACACAAATATACATGGGAAATTGTGTTCCGTAGACAGGCGGCCCATGGTCTGCACATCCTCCGCAGGTATGGAGTTTTTGTGGATCACCTGATCTCCCGTGAAACAGTATGCACCGTTCATGGTAATGTATCCGTCGATCAGATCATTGCCCAGAGCAGCAAGGTTGTTGATGATCATGCCCGGCCGGCCGGTGGCGATAAATATTTTATGCCCATTCTGTTTGGCAGTTCGCAGAGCATTCACGGTAGAGGCAGGGATACGGTGAGTCTCGAAACTGACGAGTGTTCCGTCTATATCAAAAAATAGAGCTTTCTTCATAACCTTTTTATTCGCTTCGCAAAGGTACATACAAAACCATCGGGCCTCTACCACAATTATGGTATTTTTTTCTCTTTTTTATGGAAAAAAACCTGTTTTTTCAGATTTAAAAAGGATGTGTCGTACTTTTGCAACGCATTTACATACTTAATAAGGAAGAAATGACTTATAATTTTGATGAGATAGTAGATCGGCATGGTACGGACGCACTGAAATTGGAGGCACTTCCCGCACGCTGGGGACGGAGTGATCTGCTTCCGATGTGGGTAGCGGATATGGATCTGAAAACTCCTCCTTTTGTTGTGGAAGCCCTGCGTCGCAGATTAGACAATGAGATCCTGGGATATACAGTGATCCCGGAATCCTGGTATACTTCTATCATCAACTGGGTCGGAAGCCGGTATGGATGGGAGATAAATAAAGAAACGCTTATCTTTAGTCCCGGGATTGTGAGGGGAATTGCTTTCGCGCTTCAGTGTTTCACACAACCCGGAGATAAAGTGCTGGTGATGCCTCCGGTGTATCATCCATTCTTTCTGGTGACCGGACATAACCACCGGGAAGTGGTATATAGTCCGCTGAACCTCAGGGACGGGCAATATCATATCGATTTCGATCGTTTGCGTAAGGATGTACAGGGATGTAAAATGTTGCTGTTGAGCAATCCTCACAATCCGGGTGGGCGGGTCTGGACCCGTGAAGAACTGGTGACTCTGGCCGATATTTGTTTCGAAAGTGGTACGCTTGTGGTTTCTGATGAGATACACGCCGACCTGACTTTGGCTCCCTGGCAGCATCAGGTATTCGCCGCTGTTTCAGATAAGGCCCGGGACAACTCGCTGACGTTTATGTCGCCCAGTAAAGCGTTTAATATGCCGGGACTGGCCAGTTCCTATTGTATCATAGAGAATGAATCGTTGCGACATCGCTATCGCGCCTATATGTCTGCCAGTGAGTTGGACGAAAGTCATATGTTTGCCTATATAGGTGTAGTAGCCGCATACAGTCATGGAACTGAGTGGCTCGATCAGGTGATCGCTTACATTGGTGGGAATATAGACTATACCGGTGAGTACCTGGAGAAGTATATTCCTCAGATCCGTATGATCCGTCCGCAGGCCTCTTACCTGATCTTTTTAGATTGCCGGGAGCTGGGTCTGGAGCAGGAGCAATTGGTGGATCTGTTTGTAGACGGTGCCCATCTGGCATTGAATGATGGCACGATTTTCGGCAAAGAGGGAAAAGGATTTATGCGCCTTAATGTAGCCTGTCCGCGCTCTGTCCTGAAGCAGGCTTTGGATCAGTTGCGCGATGCGTGTGAGAAAATCAGTAAATAAGATTATGGAAGAAAAAAATAAGATCACTCAACTTCTCCATACCCCGTATGAGAAGGAAGATGCCTATCACTCACTGGCTATGCCGATCTATCAGACAGCAGCTTATGAGTTCGACTCGGCGGAAGAGATGGAAAAAGCATTTTGCGGATTGAGTTCCGAACATGCGTATTCACGTATTACGAATCCGACCGTACAATATTTTGAGCAGCGGATACAGGCACTGACCGGTGCGTTGAGCGTGACTGCGATGAACTCCGGAATGGCAGCTATCAGTAATATATGTATGACTGTAGCCTATGCCGGTTCCAATATAGTGACCTCTTCTCACCTGTTTGGCAACACCTACTCTTTATTTAAAAGTACGCTGAGTGCTTTCGGTGTAGAAGCTCGTTTCTGTGACCTGCTGTCTGCTGAGGCTGTGAAAGCAGCGATCGATGAACATACCTGTTTTATTTTTCTGGAAACGATCACCAATCCGCAGTTGGAGGTTGCCGATCTGAGGCTTCTCGCCTCCATTGCCAGGGAACGGAATATTCCTCTGATCGCCGATACTACCATTGTACCTTTCCATGTGTTCCACGCGCGGGAGTTCGGTATTGATATGGAAATCGTTTCCAGTACCAAGTATATCTCCGGCGGTGCTACCAGTCTGGGTGGGCTGATCATAGATTACGGAACGTTCGACTGGAATTGTTCTCCACGCCTGGGAGAGTTGGCCGCGCAGGTGGGCAGATCTGCTTTTACAGCTAAGCTGCGCAAAGAAGTACATCGTAATCTGGGTGCATACATGACTCCACAGACCGCATATGCCCAGACGTTGGGGCTGGAGACTCTGGAGGTCCGTTACAGCCGTCAGGCCAGTTCGTGTCTGGAACTGGCAAAGCGTGTGGCGGAATTGCCTCAGGTATGCCGGGTAAGCTATCCGGGACTGGAAAGTAGTCCTTTTTATGAGATCAGCAAGGAACAGTTCGGGACCTGTCCCGGTGCAATGTTTACGTTCGACCTGGAGTCGCGTGAGGTATGTTTCCGGTTTATGGATCGTCTCCGGTTGATCCGACGGGCTACTAATCTGTTTGATAATAAAACTTTGGCTATTCATCCGGCCAGTACGATCTATGGTAATTTTACGGAGGAACAGCGTCAGAGTATGGATGTATCTCAGCATACGATCCGTATTTCAGTAGGGCTGGAGGCTGTAGAAGATCTGTTTGCAGATATTTGTCAGGCGTTAAGCTAATCCGGAAGTATAAATTCTTTATCCTACAGTTTGCCGGGAGACTTTATTCTGAGTCTCCCGGCAAACTTTTTCTTATCCCTGTATAAAGGAAGAGAAATTCAGAAACAGAATAAATGTTAAAACAAGAACAATTTTCTGTAGATGCTTTGTTTCTGTAATTTGCAAACGATATATTTGTGATATCAAAATGATATTATAAAACTTTGTACTTATGAACACAAATGAGAAAGATTTCAGTGGATTCAGGACAAGTGGTTTCCTGATGATAGCAGTGGCGATTCTGATACTGGTGGTTTCTATATGGGCGTTTACATTTGTAGATACTCATGTCGGCTGGGGATTTGGCGGAGGCTTTGCCGGTATAGTGATCTTTATCTTTATGATATTCGGATTCTTTTCTCTGGAACCCAATGAAGCCCTGGTGATGGTCTTTTTCGGGAAGTACAAAGGTACGTTCCGGGATACCGGTTTCTATTGGGTCAATCCTTTCCTGAGTAAGAAGAAACTCTCTATGCGGGCACGTAACCTGGATGTAACCCCGATCAAGGTAAATGATAAGATCGGTAATCCGGTGATGATCGGTCTGGTACTTGTCTGGAAGCTCAGGGATACGTACAAAGCGATGTTTGAGATTGATGCACAAACCATGGCCATGAGTTCGGCTACCACTACCCATAAAAATGGTTCGGCCCAGGTAGCTATCCCCAACTCTGTAGCCAACCGGATGAACGCGTTTGAGAATTTTGTCAAGATACAGAGTGATGCGGCCTTGCGGCAGGTGGCCGGACAATATGCGTATGATGATAATGAGACGGATATCCACGGCATCACTCTGCGTTCAGGGGGTGAAGAGATCAATGAGCAATTGGAAGCACAGGTCAACGAACGCTTGTCTATGGCAGGAATAGAGGTGGTAGAAGCCCGGATCAATTATCTGGCCTATGCCCCCGAGATCGCCGCGGTGATGCTGCGCAGACAACAGGCTTCTGCGATCATCACTGCTCGTGAAAAGATCGTGGAAGGAGCCGTATCTATGGTGAAGATGGCACTTCATAAACTCTCTGAAGAGGAGATCGTGGAGCTGGATGAAGAGAAGAAGGCAGCTATGGTAAGTAATCTGTTGGTGGTTCTTTGCGCAGACGAAGCTGCCCAGCCAGTGATAAACACGGGAACATTACACCATTAATAAGGAGTAGTTATGAATACAGAAAGAATGGATTTCCGGAAGAGAATGGTTGTTTGGCTGGCAGTAGTCTGCCTGAGTACAGGTACTTTATTTGCCGGACAACCGGAAGAATTCACGGAGAAAATATTCGGTTATATCCGGCGAAGTATGGGCGACTCTATCTCTGTATATCTGCAGGAGGAGATACGAACTCAGGTTCCTTCCGGGACGTGGGGACAGGTATATGGTCAGTTGGAAGCACAATTTGGTGCTTATCAGTCCAAAGGAGACTGGAAAGTAGATAAAATACAAGGCAACACGGTGGTCACTTCGGAAGTAAGATTTGAGAAAGACACTTTGATCTTTCTGTTGTCTGTCAATGAAGAGGGACAGATAAACGGAATACGCTTCCTGCCTGCTTCATCCCCTCCGGTAGCGGCCGGAGTGAGAAAGGATGAACGTGAGATCGTGGTCCGGTGGGAAGAATATGAACTTCCCGGCATATTGAAACTTCCGGCAGGAGCAGGACCTTTCCCGGTCGCTGTTCTGGTGCATGGTTCCGGACCTTCGGACCGGGACGGCACTGTTGGGCCGAATATGATTTTCCGGGATATGGCCGACCGGTTGGCGGACAAGGGAATTGCTACCATCCGTTACGACAAACGTACCTTGGTATATGGTGCGGGCTGGGAGAGAGAGGGGACAGGTACATTCGATGATGAGACAGTGAATGATGCCGTAGCAGCTGTATGGCAGGCAACTACTCTACCAGAATTGTCTTCGGTATATGTAATAGGCCTTAGTCAGGGAGCTAACCTGGCTCCCCGCATCGCTCAGCGGGCGGGAGATGTAGCAGGAATTGTGATGATGGCAGGCTCTCCACGTCCCCTCAACCAATTGCTCGCGGAGCAATTGGAATATCTGCTTTCTCACGGGCAACCAGGGCTGAACCGTGAATTTGTAGACCGGGTGAAAAATAGCTGTGACAACCTGGATCTGTACGGAACAGAGGAATATGATGCTTCGCTGGGGTTTCCGCTGAATATAGGTTCGGAGGCTTACTGGCAGTTTGCTATGAAATACGATGCGCTGGAGACGCTTCGCTCCCTTTCTATCCCTGCGTTCCCTCTTCAGGGAGAACGGGACTATCAGGTGACTATGAAAGACTATGTGCTCTGGCAACAGGGACTTACAGATCGTCCGAACGTGACAATGAAAAGCTATCCGGCACTGAATCATTTGTTTTTTGAAGGAGAAGGAATTTGCCTGCCTTCCGAATACGAACAGGGAAAACCGGTGGCTTCGTATGTGATCGAAGATATTGCGGCTTTTATCCATAAAGGAATTTAATTATTTAAACAGAGAGAGAATTGTGGCAAAAAAAGAGTCTTCAACAAAGAGCTTTGTATTGCGGATCGATACAGATACAATGGATGCTATTGAAAAATGGGCAGCCGATGAATTCCGCAGTACAAACGGGCAATTGCAATGGATCATTGCAGAGGCATTGAAAAAGAGTGGGAGACTGAAAAAGAGCAAATCCGGTAAATCGAAAACAGACGAAGAAGATGTTTAATTTAGGTTTTTATTCAGGAAGAAAGGCACCGGATATCCGACTTGCACCTACCCGTCTGGACCGGGTGATGGAGTTGGTAGCTCTTTTGTTGCTGATAGCAGCATGGGTACTCATCCTTGTTCCTTATTTCAAGGGAGAGACAGAGAATGACAATTGGCTGATCTCTATGATCGTAAGTACAGCTGTATTCGCACTGGTCGCGTGGACAGGCTATATGCCCGTTCGTTTTATTAATTTCCCGGTGCGTGTGCATGAAGGAAATGTGGTGATCCAATACCTGTATGCCACCCGTTTCGGACGCGTGTTGAATATCATACTTCAGTTGTGTTGTGTGAGTGGTGTTTTGTGTTTTACAGGTGGCTATTATGGGATATCATATGAAACTGTTAAGTGGATCTTTCTGGCAGTGGCTGGTCTGTTTCTGGGTGCTATGATCGTTTATTATATATTGGCATTTATGCATAGATAAGAAACGCCTACAGGGTCTGCCTGCTTTATCAGAAAGGTGTGGAACTACGGTTTTTATACCTTTCTGCACGTTTTTAGGTAATATTAACTAAGTAATTTAGTTATGTAACGAAAAGTTTTAGTTTATTTGTTCACAAATCAAATTCATATGAAGAGATTAACTGCAAAAGAAGAAGAGATCATGTGCTTTTTCTGGGAGAAAGGGCCCTTGTTTGTGAAAGAGTTATTGACGTTCTACGACGAACCGAAGCCGCATTTCAATACATTGTCTACCATTGTACGTGGCCTGGAGGAGAAGGGCTTCCTGTCACATAAGACTTTTGGTAATACCTATCAGTATTTTGCTATACTCAGTAAGGGGCAGTTCAGTAGTCAGACGCTGAAAGGAGTGATCCGTAAATATTTCAACGATTCTTACCTGAGTGTGGTTTCTTCTCTGGTAAAGGAAGAAGATGTATCTCTGGATGAGTTGAAAAAACTGATCGAAGAGGTGGAGAAAGCACACGATAAGTAAGTTGGTTATACCTTTTTCTTCGGGAAAAACCAGACTATATACCTGAGTCAACTATATGGGTACATTTTTCGTTTATATACTAAAAGCATCTTTTTGCTTAGGAGGCTTCTATCTTTTCTACAGATGGTTGCTGACCCGTGATACTTTCCATCGGTTCAACCGGATCGTTCTTCTTTGTATCCTGTTGCTCTCTTTGTCCTTGCCTTTTTGCCGGGTGACTACATACACATATACCGAAGTACAGCAAACCATGCTTTCGTGGGAGCAATTGCTGATGATGGCAAATTTCACGGAAGTTGTTCCTGTGGCAGTTCCTGAACAGGTGACTACCCTTCGCTGGCTACATGTGGTATTGATCTTATATACCGTGGGAGTACTCTTCTTTGCCGGACGTCATTTGTATAGTATCGGAAATCTGTTCTCCCTGATCTGGCGAAGCAGGAAAGAGATGCCTCCCGGTAAGATCAGGCTCGTTATCCATCAGCGGGAACTTGCGCCTTTCAGCTGGATGTGTTATATTGTTATTTCTGAGAAAGACCTGGAAGAGTGTGGGCGTGAGATATTGGCTCATGAAACAGCTCATATAAAGAAACTACATTCTCTGGACCTGATGTTAGCAGATTGCTGTATTTTCTTCCAATGGTTCAATCCGGCTTCCTGGCTATTGAAACAGGAACTACAGAGCATCCATGAATATGAGGCTGATGAGGAGGTGCTGAGGCAGGGAATAGACGCGAAAACGTATCAACTTTTACTTATAAAAAAAGCCGTTGGCACAAGGCTCTACTCTATGGCCAACAGCTTTAATCACAGTAATCTTAAAAAACGTATCACTATGATGTTAAAAGAAAAATCAAGCCCGTGGGCTCGTATGAAATGTTTGTATGCTATTCCGGTAGCAGCTATCGCGGTCACTGCGTTTGCACGTCCCGAAGTAACTTCTGTAGCAGAAGAAATTTCTGCAGTCAAAGTTAGTGATTTATCCGCACTTGTAGAAACAAATTCTGTAGAAAATCCTCTCATGGAAATATCTGCAGAAGGAGAGGCCATATTGGAGTTGCGGATCCCTGTTGTTTCTGAACCTGTAGCGCATGCTTTAGCTGTAGATACAGGTGTACCTTCTCAGGATCCTGTTATTTTTGATGTAGTCGAGCAGATGCCTGAGTTTCCGGGAGGTTATGGGGCTATGATGAAATATATATCGGAGAACTTACGATACCCTTCGGCGGCCAGGGCGGCGGGTTTGCAGGGGCGTGTCCTGGTGCAGTTCGTGGTCGGAGAAGACGGGAAGGTCTTTTCTCCTAATGTAGTCCGTCCTGTAGATCCGGAACTGGATAAAGAGGCATTGCGTGTGATCGGTGAGATGCCTACATGGAAACCTGGTCAGCAGCACGGAAAGAATGTAACTGTCAGGTTTACCGTACCTGTTATTTTTGGGTTAGACTCTCCCGGAAGCGATTCTTCTGATAGGACGGTTGTCGGCTACGGCAATCGGGATTTAAAACCGCTTATTGTTATAAATGGTAAGGAAGTAGAAAAGATCAGTGAACTGGAACGGAATGACATTGAGTCAATAAATGTATTGAAAGATCAGAGTGCAATTGAAAAATATGGTGATAAAGGTAAAATGGTGTAATTGAAATTACTCTGAAAAATTCTCAGACAGCAACAGCTACCGAATCTTTGATGAGTGAGTTTCAGGAGACAGGCCTTGCGGGAAGAGTCATTCATTTGAAGTCTATTGAAAATCCGACACAGGTCTCGGGACAAGTTACTGATGCGGCCGGAAAGCCGATTGTAGGAGCCATTGTATCCGTTAAAGGAGAAGTGCTGGGTTCTATAACAGATACAAACGGTAATTTTGATTTTTATGCTCCGAAAGATGCCATACTGGTTTTTGCCTGTATAGATATGCTTACTGTGGAGATGAAAGGTGATACGGATATGAAAGTCACTTTGAGGTCTGAATGATTATACAGAACGAAATGAACCTTTATAATTCTCTCTTTATGTTTCTGCTTTTCCTGTGTCCGGGCACTCCATTGAGTGCTCAGACCGGGAAAACTGCGGAAGTCGAGACCTGGACGCTGATAGATAACTATTTTTTCGTACGTATCCTGAAAGTATAAAAGATAAGGTACATTCCATATCTTTTGTGGCTGTAGACGGAAAAAGGATCATGTTGGTCAACCTGAAATCCGATGAAGTATTGTCTGAAGAGGAAATTAGTCACGCGGTTGCCACAAACGAAATCCCGTTTGGAAACGATCTTCTGGAAACACTTAAGCTGGGGGAGGAACATCGTAAAGTGGTAGCAGCCATGAGTGATCCTTCTGTCAAAGCATCAGCTCTTAAGGTGGGAGAGATGATCCCGGAGTTTTCCGCTACCGATACAAAAGGTATAGTCTGGAATAAAGAGGGTATCTTGGGGAAACCTACCGTAATGAATTTCTGGTATATCGGTTGTGCTCCCTGTATCAGAGAAATACCGGAACTCAATGAATGGATGGAAGAGGTACCGGATGTGAATTATTTGTCTGTGACCTGGAATACGGCTCAGCAGATCGGATCTATTGTCACTCAAACTCCCTTTTTATTTCATCACCTGACAGATAATCTGTTTTTGTTTCAATTGTTCGCGGTCCAGATCACTCCGACCACTATATTACTGGATAAGGTAGGAATTATAAGAGAGATTGTGGTGGGTACCAGTGAGGAAAAACGGGCTCATTTACTTTCTCAGATCAAAAGATTGGCAGCAGAGTGATTTTGGTGGTGGGAATATATACACAGAATCGTCGTAAAATTTTATATTTGTAGACAAAAAAATGCCCCCCACAATGAGATTGTTATGAAAAAGACCTTATTCTTCTTACTGATCTTTCTGAATGTATGTATTTCATATACCTATGCCTGCAGTTCTGCCGTGATCTCAGGAAAAGTGACTCCCGACGGACGCCCCTTGCTCTGGAAACACCGGGATACGGATTTCCCACAAAACAGTGTACACTATTTCAGAGGTGAGAAATACAATTTCGTCGCTATCATCAACTCGGTGCAGGAAGATCCGCACGAGATCTGGATCGGTACCAACGAAGCCGGTTTTTCATTGATGAATACCCAATCTTACAACCTGGTTCAGATAGAAGAAGGCGAGGAACGTGGTGATGCCAACGGCAGAGTGATGAAAAGAGCTCTGGAGGTCTGTGCCACGGTAGAGGATTTCCGTTTGTTTCTGGATACCTTGTCCAAACCCAGTCTGATCGAGGCCAATTTCGGTGTGATTGATGCCTGCGGAGGAGCAGCCATGTTTGAAGTGGATTATTACACTTATGTGATGTATGATGCGAACAATGCTAAGGATGCTCCCTGCGGATACATTGCACGTACCAACTTTTCGTTTGCAGGTGAAGTGAATCAGGGTGCGGGATATGTACGTTTTATGCAGGTAGATAAAATGTTGATGCCTGCTTCCGCTACCGGAGAGATCACCCCTTCCTGGATCTTTTCCGAACTTTCCCGTTCGTTTGTCCATCCCTTATTGGGTATTGATCTGAAAAACGGTACCTTCAACAAACCTCATACGACAGGGTGGTTTATAGATCAGGATTTCATTGCCCGTAAGAGCACCGCCAGTTCGGTGGTGATACAGGGTGTAAAAGAGGGAGAAAACCCGGAATTGACTACCATGTGGACCGTATTGGGCTATCCGCCTGTAAGTGTTGCTATGCCGGTCTGGGTAAAAGGGGCAGAAAAGCAGCTTCCCCGTATGTTGCGGCGAGACACGGATACAGGAGTTTCTCCTTTGTGTGATAAAGTAGTCCGTCTGGCCGATAAAGTCTTTTCTTATAAACAGGGAATGGGAAGTAATCGCTATTTTCACTGGGAATTGTTACATAATCCCCAGGGGACAGGAATGATGCAGATTCTGGAACCGGTAGAGAAAGAGGTGTTCACCCGTACCACTCCTTACCTGCAGAGATGGAGAAAGAGCGGAGCAATAGATCTGAAAGAAAGTAAGTTGCTTTATCAGGAACTGGATGAATATCTGGAAAGTAAGTATCAGGAATATTTTATGTTATAAGTCTCTCCTTTTTACCATATAAAAATAAATAGAACTCAAACATAAAACTTTTTTGAGTTCTATGTTTGTTTTCTCAAGTAAGTGATTGTGGGTTAATGATTTCTGTTAAGTAAAGGATTCTTGTGAATATAGTTTGAAAAAGTACTGATTACAATAAATATGTTATTTATGATTTCTACTTATTTTACTTAACTCAAACCTGTTTTTTTATTTAAATTTCTTTTTATTAATAAAAAAAGAGTACTTTTGCCTCATATTACTAATGATGGCATGATTTATGATTTTCAGATTATAGACTGTACTGAGCAAGCAAGGTATTCTTATTTTCCATCTGACTAATTTTATATTCAGTTACCCTCCCATCATTCTAAATTATTATATGTCGAATCTGCTTTCCATGAGGGAGGAAGCAAAATACTTATTGAATTATTATGACTAAGAAATTTTTTGGTATTGTTTTTATTGCAATTGTACTGTGTATAGGTTTTGCTTCATGTAGCAGTGACGATGACAAAGAGGTAGATATTACCACAGATAATCTGTTAGGAACATGGAGAGCTACTTATGAAGAAGGATGGTGGATAGAAGATGGAGAAAAGACAAATTATACGAGTGATGACTGGGAAGACTGGGATGATTATATTATGACCGTACAGTTAAACGAAGATGGGTCAGGCATATATACAGAAGAAGCAAAAGACAGTGATTATAAGTCTACAGGTGAATTTGACTGGGAGATTCAAGGCAAGAATAAAATTCGTCTTTCCAGATATGTGTATAATTTTATAAATCCTACTATCGTGAAATTGTCTTCGGATACAATGATCCTCGAAGAAACAGAAGAATATGAAGAAGGTGACGAATATATAAAGGTTACTTTTAAAAGAGTCAAATAGTTATAGCTGTTTGTATAGAAAAGGGTGGATCAACGTTTATTGATCTGCCCTTTTTTTATCTGTTGTCTATAAAATATACATATAAAATGATAGTTTATATGATTTGCTATTTTTTATTTATGTATAAACCTGCTAAAGGGGGTTGTCTCAAATAGGCTGTATGGCAATATAAATTCACAAGATATACCACCTTTTTCGTGTCATCATACGTAAAGCCTTCCCTTTGCTGCGTTATTTGTAACTTAGTGTGGAGGCTCGGGCTCACTCCGGTTCATTATCTCTGGTCTTGCCTGGGGGTAGAATCGGTTGTCTCTTCAGGATTTGGACATACTTTTATTCACTTAATGAGTTGAAAAACCGTCAGATTCTAAGAATATAAAAACTTTTCTGAGCCGGGCTCGCAGGCATTGCGGTAAGGAGAGATCTACTCTTTTTTCAGTTCCATACCTATCATCATACCGTCATAGGATTTCAGAATAGAACTGATGCCCTCAATGACTGAAACGCCGGAATTGCTACCCAGGAAGGTAGCAACAGAAAGGAAACTGCTGGCTTCGAACAGAAGGGATATTTTTGTGTCCGTCCCGGTGACTTTGGCTTTGACGGGAATATGATTGACATATTTCAGTGTGATCTCCTTATCACTGTTGTCATACGTGTAGGTCCCATTTACTGTCCGGCCATTGGTTACGTTCCGGAAAGTCCCGTCTTCGTGAAAAATGAATTCGGTAACCCCTGACTGAAATCCAATGTGGGAAAGTTGTTGATCGATCTTCTTTTCGATATTTCCGGTTGCTACTTTGCCTCCCGCTTTTTTCAGCAAGTTGTCGGTCTGAAATTCTACCGCTACCCCTTCGTACTTCCAGGTACCTTCCAGATCGAGTGAAGTGAAATGACCAATGGCAGATGATATGACCTTTTTTATGGTCTGGCTATGTACCGGAGATATTCCCGAAAACAGGAATATTGTCCATGCAAGGGTATATAAAACCGTTCTTTTGTTCATATTTTCTGTTGTTAGTACGGTATTAAATGGGGTGAAGGTGTTTGGTAGTAACAACAGTTGGAATGAAAATAAGTTTATGATCTATACGAGGAAGCCAGGGAGATTTACGATTTACCGATTTACGATTGAGATTACTTTTTATTTACGATTTATTGATTTGCGATCTGATTTACTCTTTTGACTACTTTGTCCCGATCAGAAACAAATGTTTTTATTCAGTTATGTAATCTCAATCGTAAATCAGTAAATCGTAAATCTCTTTGAGTCTCTACAGATAGGTGATTGGGGCAAAGTTATAGCTTACTTTCCAGATAGGATTCAATTTCTGCGAATTGATCCGGATGGAACCACTGTATGTCCTGGTCACGTTTGAACCAGGTTATTTGCTTGCGGGAATAGATCCGGGAGTTTTGTTTGATCTTCTCTATAGCAAAGTCCAGTTCCCATACACCGTCCATATAATTGAACAGTTCTTTGTATCCTACGGTATTCAGGGAGTTCAGGTGGCGGTAGGGATAGACTGCTGTGGCTTCTTCCAGCAACCCCTCTTCCATCATGATATCTACACGTCGGTTGATACGGTCATATAATTCCTCCCGGTCGCGTGTCAGTCCGATCTTAATGATACGGAAAGGGCGTTTTTTAGGTTGTTGTTTACGGAAAGAGGTATAGCTTTTTCCGGTCATGTAACATATTTCCAGGGCATGGATCACCCGTTTGGGATTTTTGAGATCCACGATCCGGTAATACTCCGGGTCGAGCAGGCGAAGTTCGGCTACTAACTGTTCCAGACCCTCTGTCTCGTATTTGTGCAGCATCATTTCCCGGGTCTCCCGATCTACAGTAGGTATATCATCGATCCCTTTGCAGATCGCATCTACATACATCATAGACCCTCCGGTGAGTACTACCACCTCTTTCTGCTGAAAGAGTTTTCCAAGCAACTGCATCACTTCGGTTTCGTATTGGGCGGCACTGTAATAGTCTGTCAATTGCAGCGTACCCACGAAATGGTGAGGTACCTGCCGGAGCTGTTCGGCAGTAGGAGCTGCCGTACCAATTTTCAGTGGAGCATATAATTGACGTGAGTCTGCCGATACGATGCTGGTTTGGTAGCGCTTCGCGATCTGCAGACTCAGATCTGTCTTTCCCACTCCTGTGGGGCCGATCAGTACAAGGAGTATTTTTTCTGAAACGGACAAGGAAGACAGGGTGAACTGTTTATTCCTCAAACGGAGATCCGGTGTCGGCTCCCGCGTTTATATCAAACCCTTCCGCGTCGAAATCTTCCAGATCAAATTCCTGATCGCCATAGAAGTTCTCATCCAGGTCCAGGCTGCCGTTGGCCGCTGTGATCTCTTCAAAGTCTACAGTTTGTTTCGGAGGATCTCCCTCTTTGCGTGTACAGGTAGCCTGTCTGATCTCTTTGCCTGTAATGATCTCCGAGAGTTCCAGGAAGAAGCAGCGTTCGGTCAGGTAGTCAAATACATACAGTAGCTTCTGTTTCTCATCTTCAATGAGTTCGTTGAGTTTTGTCCCGCTCATGACCCAGCTGTCGATCTCCGGGTTGTCGTCCATCTCTTCCAGGGTCACTTCTTTCTCCTTTTCCCAATCTTCATCGCAGATAAAAAAAGAGGTCATCTGGTCTTTGGTATATTGTACCGAATCCAGGAGAGCCTCGTGCAACTCAAAGAAAGTAGCTTCCGGGTCAATCTGTATCTCTCTGATGAAATCATCCACCTCATCAGAAATGATCGTAAATCTGTATATCATATTTGTATTGTTTAATGGCGTAAAAATAATAAAAAAACAACTCTGTTACAACAATGACTGTTGGAAACAACGGATGAATCCTGCGGAATGTTTTCGGAATACTGTTTTTTAGGTTAAGGATATAAAAAATCGACGATCCGGGATGTTTGTCCGGGTTTCCCTTTGGGGAAGCAGCAGACAGAACCCTTTGTAGAGGTACCTGTCTCTTGCCGGACATACATCACAAATCGTCGATCTGTAACTAAGAAATTATATCATTTGATGATACCCCGTTCTGATTCGCGGATAAACCGGATAATATATTCAATCTCCGGGCTCATCGGGATTTCTTCTTCTACTCTCTGCAGGGCATCTGTATTGTTAAGACCGCTCTGATAGATGATACGATAGGCATTGTGGATATTCTGGATGGTCTCGTTGGGAAAGCCTCTGCGACGCATTCCGATGATATTGATGCCACTGTAAGCAATCGGTTCCCGGCCTGCGATGATATACGGAGGAATGTCTTTACTGAAACGACAACCTCCCTGGATCATTACGTAACCGCCTACCCGGCAGAACTGGTGCATCAGTACCGCTCCGCTGACGATCGCGTTGTCATCAATAATGATCTCACCTGCCATTTTGGTGGCATTGCCAATGATACATCCGTTACCGATAATGGCGTCATGTGCCACATGCACACCCTCCATCAGCAGGTTGTTGTTGCCTACTACGGTCTTTCCCTTGGCGGCTGTACCCCGGTTGATGGTTACATTTTCACGGATCGTATTGTTGTCGCCGATCTCCGCAGTAGTTTCTTCTCCGTTGAATTTGAGGTCCTGAGGAATGGCTCCTATGACTGCTCCGGGGAAAATGGTATTGTTGTTGCCGACGCGTGAACCCGGCAGGATGGTGGCATTGGGCATGATGGTGTTGTTGTCACCGATCACCACATTCTTGTCGATAAAGACAAAAGGTGCTACCTCCACATTCTTTCCGATCACTGCTTCGGGATGAATATATGCTAAAGGACTGATCATCTGTGTTTATTTGTTTTTTACAATTTGTGCCATAAATTCTGCTTCGCAGACTACTTTCTCTCCGACAAAGACATATCCTTTCATGGTAGATATACCCCGGCGGATCGGTGCGAGCAATTCAACGCGGAAGACAAGCGTGTCTCCGGGTACTACTTTCTGACGGAATTTTACTCCATCTATTTTCATGAAGTAGGTAGAATAGCGTTCGGGCTCGTCTACGGAATTCAATACCAACAGTCCGCCGATCTGTGCCATGGTCTCTATCTGAAGTACACCCGGCATCACTGGTTCCTGAGGAAAGTGTCCCTGAAAGAAAGGTTCGTTGCTGGTTACATTCTTGATCCCTACAATGTAATTCGCACCAATCTCGATCACCTTATCTACCAGCTGGAACGGATAGCGGTGGGGGAGTAGTTCCCGGATGCGGTTGACGTCCATCACCGGTTCGCGTGTGCTGTCGTAGACAGGTGCCTGAACTTCGTGTTGCCTGATCTCCTTACGCATCTGACGGGCAAACTTATTATTGATCGTATGTCCCGGACGGGTAGCGATGATCCTTCCTTTGATCGGCTTGCCGATAAGGGCCAGATCGCCGATCACATCCAATAACTTGTGACGGGCACATTCGTTGGGCCACACCAGGGGCTTGTGGTTAATATATCCCAATTGCTCCGCGTCCATATGGGGTACTCCCATCACATCGGCCAGTTTATCGTAGTTTTCCTGAGACATTTTGCGCTCGTAGATAACGATCGCGTTGTCCAGGTCTCCTCCTTTGATCAGGCCAGCCTGCAACAGGGGCTCGATCTCACGTACGAAAACGAATGTACGGCTGTCTGCGATCTCCGTAGCAAAATCCGCCATATTTTCCAGCGTGGCAAATTGATTGGGAATGATCTGGGAGTCGTAAGAAACCAGTACGTTCAGGCTGAAATTCTCATCCGGTAATACAATGATGGAGGAGCCGGTCTTATCGTCACGGAACTCTATCTTGGATTTGATGATATAGAAGTCTTTCACTGCGCTTTGCTCCACAGTGCCTACCCTCTCAATCTCTTCGACATAGTATTTCGCACTGCCATCCAGAATAGGGAATTCAGGACCGTTTACCTGTATCAGACAGTTGTCTATACCCAACGCGTACAGAGCAGCCATAGCATGTTCTACCGTACTTACACGCGCGTTGTTCTTCGACAATACGGTGCCCCGTGTGGTTTCTACTACATTGTCGGCAACCGCGTCGATAACGGGTTGTCCTTCCAGGTCTGTGCGCTGTATTTTATATCCGTGATTATCCGGGGCAGGGTTGAAAGTAATAGTCAGGTCGAGCCCGGTATGAAGTCCTTTTCCGCTCAGGGAGAAGCTCTCTTTCAGGGTCTTTTGTTTCAACATTGGCTATTTGTTATTTATTTAAAAGTTGTTGTTTCAGTTCGTTCATCTCTTTGCGCAGCGCGCTCAGTTCCGCGGCCATTTCCGGCAATCGCTTATGAGCAATCGCGGCCCGGAACGCTTGTTTGGCATCGAATGCGGGAGCACCCATGATCTGGCTGTCGGGCTTTACATTACTGGATATACCCGATTGCGCCACCACTTCCGTGCGGTCGCCGACTTTGATGTGTCCGGCCAGACCTACCTGTCCGCCGAAACGGCACCATTCGCCTACTTTGGTAGAGCCTGCGATACCTACTTGCGCGGCCATCACCGTATGTGCTCCGATTTCATCGTTGTGAGCGATCTGGATCAGATTGTCTAATTTTACTCCCGTACGTATGATCGTGGCTCCCATCGTCGCGCGGTCTACACAGGTGTTGGCACCAATTTCCACTTTATCTTCCAGGATCACGATCCCGACCTGGGGTATCTTCTGGTATCCCTGTTTGGTAGGAGCAAATCCGAACCCGTCGGCTCCGATCACGGCACCGGAATGCAGGATACATTCGTTGCCGATCCGGCATTCGTCATAAATGGTTACGTGTGGATAGCAGATGCACCCGTTGCCCATTTTCACCCGGTCGCCCACACACACATGGGAATGGATCATACAATTGTTTCCGATCACAGCGTTGTCTCCGATCACGGCGAAAGGTCCTACATATACATTTTCACCGATCTGCGCGGTAGCAGAAACAGAAGCCAGCGGATCGATACCATGTTTTTTGGGTTTACTCATTTCATAGAGCGTCAGCAACCGGGCAAGGCTTTCGTAGGCATTGTCTACCCGGATCAGTGTGGCACTGATCTCCTGTTCGGGAGTGAAGTCCCTGTTCACCAGTATAATACTGGACTGGGTTTTGTAGATATGGGGGGTATATTTGGGGTTGGACAGAAAAGAGATCGCGCCCGGTGTTCCCTCTTCGATCTTGGCAAAAGTATGAACGGTCGCATTTTCATCTCCGATGATCTCTCCCTGGATGAATGTCGCTATTTGTTTGGCCGAAAACTCCATGTACAAGTTTTTATTATAATGTTTTTCCGGATGCCGCATAGATCTTTTTTGCAAGATATACCAGACTTTTATTTGTTTATCGGCATCCCTCTGTGTATGATCGTTTTATTTTATCTCTTTTCCGGTGTAGTGCCAGTCGTCAGGCTATATACCTCTTTTTCCGATCGAAAAACAGGTTCCGGATCTTTTATTGTCACATATTTTCAGAGAAGAAATCGCAAAGACCTACGGTTACTTCTTCTGTGGTGAAATTTACGTTTTGCTGTAAATCTCTATCAGAACGCAAATAACGGACTTTTTTTTCAAATATCCTTATACTTAAATGAATATTTTATGTTTTATCCTGCAAACGATAGTAACAGATATAGTATTTTTTTATCATTCTGGATAGCAGTGAGATGTTGAACATGTCAGATGCTTCGGCAATATTTTTGGTAGTGCCGTCTCCATAGAGGATCTCGATGCTGTCGTCTGCGGGATCATACATGTTCTTTTCGATGCGGGGGGTAGAAACAAAATAGTTCGCTTCGGAAAGAGAAATGCCCAATTCGGTACTGGTCTGCAAAAGTAGTTCTTTTTTTCTTTCTTCACAAATCGGTTCGTTGTGGATCTCCACCCGGAAAAGACGGCGGTCTATCATTCCCTGGCTCAGGGTAGAGAGGACTTTGTCCGGGTGATGGCTCCAGACCTTCAGGGAGGTCCAGATATCGTTATCGTCCAGACAAATAAAGTGATCCAGACAACGTGGATCATTCATGAATTCTTCTTTGCCGATGTTGTTGTAAAGAAAGAAAGCAAGTGCCGGAGAGGCAAACAACTCTTCGTTGCGGCAGGCCAGCTCTTTGGCTCTGCGGAGGGCACTGGTAAGCATCTCTTCATACCCTACCGATGTTCTGTGCAGATACACCTGCCAATACATCAGCCGGCGTGCTGTAAGGAAGTTCTCTATGGAATAGATCCCTTTGGCATCTACCACCAGATGATCGTCTTTGACATTGAGCATCTTGATGATGCGTGCCGAACCGATGTTACCTTCTGTGACCCCGGTATAGAAACTGTCGCGCCGCAGGTAGTCGAGCCGGTCCATATCCAACTGTCCGCTGACCAGCTGATGAAGGAACCGTTTGTGGTATTCGTCTTTGAAAATGCGGATGGCTAAGTTGAGACAACCGTTGTTCTCTTCGTTGATACGTTCCATCAGCATCAGTGAGATCTCTTCGTGAGAGACTCCTTTCACCAGCGTATCTTCCAGTACATGTGAGAAAGGACCGTGTCCCACATCGTGCAGCAGGATAGCTGCCTTCACGGCTTCGGCTTCGCTGTCGAAAATAAAATGTCCTTTGGAACGCAGCGAGGCAATGGCCTCACTCATCAGATAGAACGCGCCCAGCGAGTGCTGAAAACGCGTGTGTTGCGCACCGGGATAAACCACCGAAGAGAGTCCTACCTGGCGGATGCGGTTGAGACGCTGGAACAGGGGGTGCTTTACGATGTCATAAAGCAATCCCCTGGGGATGTTGATGAATCCGAATACCGGATCGCTGATGATCTTTATTTCCTGCAAAACAAATATATTTACGATTTACTGATTTACGATGTACGATTTAAATTACATGATGTTATGTATGATGCCAGAAGCAAGATCGTGGTTCTTATTTTACGAAAATACTACCTCTTTCATTTCTCAGATTTACAGATCAGCTCTATAGAGAGTATAATAGTATGACTCCAATCGTAAATAGTAAATCATCAAATCGTAAATCTCTTTAGTTCCTGCTCCATTTCCTGTTGCACGTTTGCCGCCTCCTCCCGGGCTGCTTCGGAAAAACGTTCGCTGTTATCGGCGTACAGGATGGCACGTGAAGAATTAACGATCAGACCACAGCTGGGGTTCATTCCGTACTTACATACTTCTGCCAGAGAGCCTCCCTGAGCACCTACACCAGGTACCAGCAGGAAATGATCGGGTACGATGCGACGTATCTCTTCAAAGGCCTGCCCTTGGGTAGCACCCACAACGTACATCATCTGCTGGTCATCGGCCCATTCCTGAGATTTGCGCAGTACTTTCTCAAAAAGCCGTTCACCGTTGGCATCCGCGGTCAGCTGAAAATCCTGAGATCCTTTGTTGGAGGTAAGAGCCAGCAGGATCACCCACTTATCCGGATAGATCAGGAAAGGTTTCACACTGTCTTCACCCATATACGGTGCTACGGTCACCGAATCGATATCCAGTTCGTCGAAGAAAGAGCGGGCATACATCTCGCTCGTGTTTCCGATATCCCCCCGTTTGGCGTCGGCAATGATGAACTGATCGGGATAGACCTCACGCAGGTATTTTACTGTTTTCTCAAAAGCGATCCACCCTTTTACACCCAGGCTTTCGTAAAAGGCCAGATTGGGCTTGTAGGCAATACACAGATCGGCTGTCGCGTCGATGATCGCTTTGTTGAAGGCAAATATCGGATCTTCCTCTGTCAGCAGGTGTACGGGTATCTTTTTGATGTCTGTATCCAGACCTACACACAGAAAAGAGCGTTTCCGCTTTATATTTTCAATAAGTTGTTGTTTGTTCATGGGGTTATAATTTTTCGGATTATAATTCACTCTCTTTCATGCGTTCCGCGTTCTCCGCAATGATCAGATGATCGATGCAATCCTGTATGTCGCCTTCCATGAAAGAAGCGAGAGCATGTATGGTATAGTTGATCCGGTGGTCTGTGATGCGGCCTTGCGGATAGTTGTAAGTGCGTATCTTGGCAGAGCGGTCACCGGTAGAGACCATCGTTTTGCGATGGGCTGCTATTTCATCTATGTATTTCTGATGTTCCGCGTTGTAGATCCTGGAACGGAGCAGACGCATAGCGTTTTCGCGGTTTGTCAGCTGCGAGCGGGATTCCGTATTCTCGATCAGGATCTCTTTCTCCTCTCCGGTTTCCGGATCTTTGTATTTATAGCGCAGGCGCACACCGGTTTCTACCTTGTTCACATTCTGTCCTCCGGCACCTCCCGACCGGAACAGGTCCCAGGAGATATTGGCCGGATTGATCGTCACTTCGAACTCTTCCGCTTCGGGCAACACAGCTACCGAGGCGGCCGATGTATGTACGCGACCCTGAGTCTCCGTGGCAGGTACCCGTTGTACCCGGTGTACTCCGGATTCATACTTAAGCGTGCCGTATACATTGTCTCCTGTCACAGTGAAAACGATTTCTTTGAAACCTCCCGAAGTTCCTTCGTTGCTGCTGGTCACCTCTGTAGACCATCCTTTGGATTCACAATACTTTATGTACATACGGAACAGGTCTCCGGCAAAGATCGCTGCTTCGTCGCCTCCGGTCCCTGCCCGGATCTCCACGATGGCATTTTTGCTGTCTTGCGGATCTGCCGGTATCAGCAGCAGTTTGATCTCCTCTTCCAGTTCGGGCAGCCGACGCTGGCACAGATCCAGCTCTTCCCGGGCCATCTCTTTCAGTTCGGGATCTGTCTCGGTAGAGAGAATTTCCTTTGCTTCTTCTATCCCTGAAAGCATACGAAGATACTCTTCACGTGCTTTGCGGATGTCGTCCAGCTCTTTGTATTCTTTCGTAAGCTTTACATAACGCTTCTGGTCGGCGATGACCGCAGGATCGGTAATGAGGGTAGATACCTCTTCGAACCGGCTGATCAGCCCTTCCAGTTTGTCTAATATATTGTTGTTGTCAGCCATACAGATCAGTAAATAAACTCTCCGAACTCACTGCGGATCACCACCTCTTTCCGATCGCTTTGTTCTACGCGACCCACGATCTGTGCGTCGATGCCGAAAGATCGCGAGATCTCCATGACCTCCTGCGCGTGCTCGGGAGAGAGATAGATCTCCATGCGGTGTCCCATGTTGAATACCTTGTACATTTCCGACCAATCGGTCCCGCTTTGTTCCTGAATGGTGCGGAACAGAGGAGGTACGGGAAACAGGTTGTCTTTCACTACCCGTATGCCGTCGCCGATAAAATGCAGTACTTTGGTCTGTGCACCTCCCGAACAGTGTACCATACCGTTGATCTGAGGGCGCAGCGCATCTAAGATCTTTTTTACTACCGGTGCGTAGGTACGTGTAGGAGAGAGTACAAGTTTTCCCGCGTCTAAGGGAGACCCCTCTACCGGATCGGTTAGTTGCAATCCACCGGAATAGATCAGCTCTCCGGGCACAGCAGCATCGTAACTCTCCGGATACTTCTCTGCCAGATCGTGTGCGAATACGTCGTGGCGGGCCGATGTGAGTCCGTTGCTACCCATGCCTCCGTTGTATTCTTTCTCATAGGTCGCCTGTCCGTACGAAGCAAGCCCCACGATCACATTCCCGGGGCGTATGTTGGCATTGTCTATTACTTCGCTGCGCTTCATGCGGCAGGTCACCGTACTGTCTACGATGATGGTACGTACCAGATCGCCCACATCGGCAGTCTCTCCGCCGGTAGCATATACACCGATACCCATTTCCCGTAATTCGGTGAGCAGTTCGTCGGTGCCGTTGATAATGGCCGAGATCACTTCTCCCGGGATCAGCAGCTTGTTGCGCCCGATGGTCGAAGATACCAAAATATTGTCCACCGCGCCTACACAGATGAGATCGTCTATGTTCATGATGAGCGCATCCTGTGCAATGCCTTTCCAGACACTCAGATCGCCTGTCTCTTTCCAATACATATAGGCTAAGGAAGACTTGGTGCCTGCTCCGTCGGCGTGCATGATGTTGCAGTAGTCGGGATCGCCTCCCAGGATGTCCGGAATGATTTTACAGAACGCCTGAGGGAAAAGTCCTTTATCTATGTTGCGGATCGCGTTGTGTACATCTTCTTTGGATGCGCTGACGCCTCTCATCATGTATCGCTGATTGCTCATGTCTCGTGTGGTTTAAAATCTGCCTGCAAAAGTACGCCTTTTTTTTCTTTCAGCCAACTAAATAGATAGAAGGAAACGAAGGGCGGATGAGAGGCTTATTGTTTTGTTTTCCGGTGTTTCCTGTCTGTGTGTAAGTAGCTGAGAAAGGTGATTGAATACGGAAGAACGGGATGTTCCCGGAGGGCAGACATACGATAAAAGGTGTATATCCATGTTCCAACCTGTGATCAGACGGTTTCATTAAGGAGTTAAAAAGGTAGCTTTACGTGTAAAAGTTACGAAGATTAATCTCTTTTTCCGGTAACTTTAGTTGAGCCCACATATGCAGGCCGATCAGCCCACAGTTGCAGGCCCATCGGTCCCCATCTGTAAACCGATCGGCCCACAACTGTGGGCCCAACTAAAGTTACCGGGAAAGTGGGTTGATGCAGCAGGCATCGGGGGATAATGATACGGAGTTTTTGGGTTAATGGGGCTGTCTTATCGTTTGTTAGTCGTAAGGTCCCGGATAGGTAGTCGTAGAATAAAGTTGTCTGATGGATGTATATACCTCCCTTTCGGATCACAGAATATCTATGCAATCCGTAAAGGAGGTATGAAAAACTCTCACTAATGCCCTTTTCTCCTGGTCAGAATTGTACCTGTGGTGCCTGGTCGGCTCCTTCCTGGGCTTCGAAGTAGGCTCTGGGGCGGAATCCGAACATACCTGCGAATATGTTTTTAGGGAAACGGCGGATAGCCGTATTGTACTCCCGGGCGGCATTGTTGAAATTGGTACGCGCCACGTTGATACGGTTCTCCGTCCCTTCGAGCTGGGCTTGTAACTCCAGGAAATTCTGATTGGCTTTCAGATCGGGGTAACTCTCTGCTACGGCGAGCAGACGTCCCAGGGCAGAGGTTACTCCGGCCTGTGCCTGTTGGTATTGGGCCAGTGCTTCCGGGGTCAGATTATCCGGATCGATAGTGATCTGTGTAGCGCGGGAACGCGCGGCAATGACTTGTTCCAGGGTCTCACGTTCATGAGTCGCATATCCCTTTACTGTGTTCACAAGGTTGGGGATCAGATCCGAACGACGTTGGTATTGAGTCTCGACATTGGCCCATTGATTGTTCACGTTTTCGCTCATGGAGACGAGTCCGTTGTAAGAGGTGACTCCCCAGATGACGAGAACGGCTACTACGGCCAGAAGAATGAGTAATGACTTTTTCATGACTTTGCAATAGTTATATAAGTTGGTTCAATTGATTCATTTATTTCCCGGACAGGTCAGAAACGGGTACCCGCGCCTCCGCCTCCACCGATACCTCCTCCGAAGCTTCCGCCTCCGAAACCACCACCAAAGCCACCGCCCCGGCCTCCGCCCAGCATACCACCTCCGAGGCCTCCGATGATAGGTCCCATGCCTCCGCCGCCCCGGTATTCATCGTCGTACGATTGGACACGACGGGTGAGCCGGTAGCCGCAATTGCTGCATACATAGGTGATATCTTCTGTCTTTACGCCGTTTCTGCGGGAGATAAGCTGCGTGTCGGTACGCTGTAAGGCTGATTTTCCGCAGCGCGGACACCGTTTGATGCGACGTTTGGTGAGGTAGTTGGATAAGATACTGATCAGCAGAATGATCAGAAATGCCCCGAAGAGTACCGGAAAGGCTCTTCCTTCTTCGTTCTGACCGGTATTGACATCTGTGCCCTGAAGCCGGTTGTATACGGCGCGGACACCGGCAACCATGGCCTCGTCCCATTTGTTTTCCCGCAGATAAGGGAGCATGTCTACTGTTTGTATCCTTTTGGCAATGGCATCCGGAAGATCGCCTTCGAGACCGTATCCGGTATAGAATTGTACGCAACGCTGGTCGGTGACAAGCAGGATCACGAGTCCGTTGTTCTTTCCACGCTGGCCCACTCCCCACTGGTTGAGTAGCTGGTGAGAGAAGTTGAAACAATCGGCTTCACCGATAGAGGGTACGGCAATGACTACGGTTTGTATGCCTGTAGAGTCTTCCAGGTTGTAGAGTATGCGATTGATCTCTGTGACAGCCTGCTGAGAAAGAATGCCTGTGGGGTTCGATACGTATTGCGTACGATCGGCCAGATGTACTTTGGGTATGTTGTCTACGGTATATGCCTTTTCCTGTGCCTGGATTCCCAGGCACAAAAACAAAAGCCCTACCAGCCACCATCGTTTCGTTTCAGTTACAGTCTTCGTTTGTATGAGGATACACATGGTCTTCCTTTTTCTCTTTCCTCTTCCTCCCGGTTGGCCTCGTATCCATCAGGATACCAGTCTCTCCGGAAAGAGTTATCTTCCGGTTTCTGCCAGGAGTGAGGAGGTGTGTAACTGCTATAACGTAATTCGGATGAATAAGTTCTTTGGCGGATCAGGCTTTTGAAACCTTTAACCGTGACGAGGAAAGGGTGGATTTACGATTTACGGATTTACGATTTACGATTTAGAAAGGCAGTAACCATCTACGTGTAGAGACGCATAGAGATTTACGACTTACTGAACCAACGGTCGATGAAGTCAATTACGATTTACAATTGAAATTACAGAAAGAATATTTTCGTAAACCTCAAAATGTAACATTTTATATGCAAACATAAAGGAACATCCTCATAAAGGGAAAACCTGTCAAATAAAATATAGGTGATTTCAACTGTACATCGTAAATAGCATAGCGCTGTCTATGTTGTGGTACGCTTCCGGGAAGATTTTCCCTGTAGGATAAGAAGGGCACAGGTGATGACGATGATGCCTGTAACAGAGTAGACATCGGGTTTTTCGGAAGGGAGCCATATCCAGCTCAGGATCACTCCGGTGACCGGAATCACAAACTTCCACATGTTGAGTTCGCTCACCTTCACACCTGGTTTCTGAAGCAAAGTATACCAGATGGAGAAGCCTGCTGCCGGTATGAAAGCCAGCCAGAGCCAGACTGCATAGAATACAGGCGTGTATTCCCGTATGTACCAGTCTTCCGTGAAGAAAGATAGGATATATAGCATCACACCTCCGGTGAAATTGGCAAAAGCAGTGAGCATGACAGGCGAGACACGCCCTTTGTTTCTGGCAATGATGATATTGGTAGAGGCTCCCACCAGATTGCTGAGGATCAGCAGAGCCACTCCTGCGTAGAAAGCCATGCCTGTCTGCCCCGTGCCTCCTTTGGTGAGGCTGATACATACAATCCCTGTCAGTCCCAGCAATATGGCAAAAGATTTCCGTAGGGTCAGTTTGTCGTCTGGCAGGGCAATGTGTGCCATGAGGGCAATGAACAAAGGACCGCCACCGATGATGATCGCCGATACCGAGGCAGGCACCAGGTTGAGTCCCATGAAGAAAAGGCCGTACTGGATGCAGGATTGGAGAAAGCCAAAACCAAGCATGTATTTCCACTCTCTGAGATTGGCTTTCCAGTCTACTTTCCGGTACATCAGGTAGGGGATGAGCAGGAGACCTGCCAGACTGAAACGCATCCCCGACAGGTGAAGGGGTGTGGTATATTCAAACCCGATCTTGGCACCGACAAAAGCAGATCCCCAGAGTATACAGGCCAGGATGGCAAACAGATTGGTCTTCATCGGGTAGCTACGGATCAGGGTATATACCTACTGGCAAAAGCCTTTACTCTCTCTGTATATTCTTCTTTGTGATCTCTGTAAGACAAAGCATGTGCGGAGCCCGGAGCCAGCCACAGTTCTTTCGGTTCGGGCTTGGCCTCATACAGAGGGAACACCATCCAGGTGGGTACATAGGTATCTGCATCTCCATGAATAAAGAACATAGGAAGGTTGCAACGACTTACCTGTCTGAGGGCGGAAGCTTCTTTGAAATTCCATCCGTACTTTTTCTGACAAAGCCAGTTGGTGGTATACATCAGGGGGAAAGGGGGCAGGAAGAAGCTGCTCCGAAGTTCGTTGGAGAACTCGTCCCATACACTGGTATAGCCGCAGTCCTCTACAAAACATTTCACATAGCCGGGAAGAACTTCGCCCGATACCATCATGGTAGTGGCTGCTCCCATAGAGATGCCGTGCACTACCATGTCTATGTCGCTGCCGAACGTTTCGTTGGCAACGTGCATCCATTGGAGCACATCCAACCGGTCTTTCCATCCCATCTGAATGGATTTTCCTCCACTGGTACCGTGGTATTGCAGATCGGGCAACAGAACATTGTAGCCCAGATCCCGGTTGTACAGGTAGCCGATCATCAACATACGTACCGCATTGTCGGTATATCCGTGTACAATCACAGCGGTGCGTCGGGTGGGTTGCGGCGCGGCTATATAGAGGGCGTGCAAAGGAATTCCTTCCGGGTTCACTATGGAGGTATCCCGAAGTGCACCTTCCTGGTTCAGACTATCGACCCAGGCTTCCAGGAAATCGTAGCGATCGTACATAAACCGGTAAGAGCCTTCTATGTCTTTTCCACGATTTTTCGGGGTCAGCGAATAGTTGAGCATGATGTATCCACCTGTAAAGCAGCCGGAAAACAGAAACAGTGGCAGACAAATGCCTGCCAGGCAGAGACGATATTTTCGGGACAAGAGACGCATGCCGTTCAACGCGAATGAATGGGTTATCTTTGCCAGATCTCCCAACCGGCAAATGCCTGTAGCAACAGCATTTCCAGTCCGTTCTTGGTAATGGCTCCCCGGGCTGCCCCTTTTTTCATGAACAGGGTGATATTCGGATTGTAAAGCAGATCATACAACAGATGATCCGGAGTGAGCAGATCGTAAGGGATCTCCGGAGCAAAATCTACTTTCGGATACATACCTACAGGGGTGCAATTGACGATCACCTGGTGGGTATCCATAATTTCCGGAGTAAGATCCTGATACGTAAGCTGCCCTTCCCGGGGGGTGCGGGATACATAGGTTCCTTCTATACCGAGTTGCCTGAGACCGTGATATATGGCTTTGGACGACCCTCCGGTACCCAGGATCAGGGCTTTCCGGTGGGAAGGACGCAGCAACGGCTCTATGGACTGTTTGAAACCGATGATATCCGTATTGAAACCTTTTAGTCTCACTTTCCCTTTCTGGCGGGTGATCTTGATCACGTTTACGGCTCCGATGGCAGCCGCATCCTCATCCAGTTCGTTCAGGTAAGGTATTACCTGTTGCTTGTAGGGGATGGTGACGTTCAGTCCGTACAGATCGGGGGTCTTGGAGATGACTGCCGGAAAGTCTTTGATGTCAGGTATTTCGAAATTAACATATTCTGCATCAATGCCCTCCGAACGGAATTTCTCGTTGAAGTAACCGACAGAAAAGGAATGTTTCAGGGGGTAACCTATTAAGCCGTACTTATCCATAGAAAATAGAATTTAAAATGAGTTATTTGGTTGCCATATATAACGTGCAGATACCAAAGGTGAGCCTGCGGAACGCGGTCTCTTTGAAACCTGTCTGCCACAAGATCTTTTGCATCACCTCTCCCTGGGGAAACACACGGATGGTCTCCGGCAGGTAGGTATACGCCCGGCGATCTTTGGAGAAAAGTCTGCCAAGCAGAGGGATGATGATCCGGGAATAGATGCCGAAAAGTTGTTTCATGGGAAATCGTTCCGGTGTGGTAAGTTCCAGCATTACCAATTTACCACCCGGACGCAATACCCGGAACATTTCGGCAAGTCCTTTCTCCAGATCTTCAAAATTACGTATTCCGAATGCGACTGTCACCGCGTCGAAACTGTTCCTGGCAAATGAAAGTGTCGTACAATCTTCCCGGACAAATGTGATCCGTCCGGAAAGACCTGCTTTCTCTACCTTCTGTCGTCCCACCTCCATCATTCCTTCGGAGATATCTGTGCCGATGATCTGCCGGGGGTTCAGTTCATAGCAGGCCTGAATGGCAAAATCTCCCGTACCGGTAGCCACATCTAAGATCTGTTGCGGCTGCGAGGGTTTGAGCAGCCGGATCGCTTTCTTGCGCCAGTACCGGTCTACCCCCCACGACAGTGTATGGTTGAGGCGGTCATAGTCGGAAGCGATGTTATCGAACATCTGCTCCACCTGTGTGGCCTTCCCGCCATCCGTGTGGTAGGGTTTGATGGATTCCTGTGGGTGGTTCATCGCGCGTTGAGGAATTCGGTTACGTTCTTTTCGATACGTGACAACAGACTGTCTGTGTCTGCTTTGATGAATGTTTCCCCTACGATATGCTCATAGAGCTCGATGTAGCGTTCGGATACCGATTCTACATATTCGTCGGTCATCTCAGGCACCTGTTGTCCTTCCTTGCCCATGAAGTTGTGTTCGATGAGCCACTGACGTACAAACTCTTTGGAGAGTTGTTTCTGTGGCAGGCCCTGGGCAAACTTCTCTTCGTAGCCATCCGCGTAGAAATAACGGGACGAGTCGGGAGTATGTATTTCGTCGATCAGGTAGATCTTTCCGTCTCTTTTTCCGAATTCATATTTGGTATCGACAAGGATCAGCCCTTTTTCCGCAGCCATTTCCGTACCGCGTTGGAACAATGCAGTGGTGTATTTCTCCATCAGTTCATAGTCTTCTTTGCTGACGATACCCTGGGCAATGATCTCTTCTCTGGAGATATTCTCGTCGTGGCCTTCATCGGCTTTAGTGGTGGGAGTGATGATGGGAACGGGAAACTTTTCGTTTTCTTTCATACCCTCCGGCAGAGGAACACCGCACAACAGGCGGCATCCGGCCTGATAGTCGCGCCACGCGCTTCCGGTGAGGTAGCCCCGGATGATCATCTCCACGCGGAAGCCTTCACAGCATACACCTACAGTGACCATAGGGTCCGGGGTGGCTATCTTCCAGTTGGGAACGATGTCTGCGGTAGCGTCTAAGAAACGTGCTGCGATCTGGTTGAGTACCTGACCTTTGAAAGGAATGCCTTTGGGGAGTACCACGTCGAAGGCAGAGATGCGGTCGCTGGCTACCATTACAAGTAATTCGTCGTTGATGTTGTAGACGTCACGTACTTTTCCGTGGTATACACTTTTCTGGCCCGGAAAATTGAAATCTGTTCTGACTAATGCTTTGCTCATATCATTTTAATTTACGATTTACTGATTTATGATTTACGATTGAGATTACTTTTAATTTACGATTTATTGATTTGCGATCTGATTTACTCTTTTGACTACTTTGTCCCGATCAGAAACAAATGTTTTTATTCAGTTATGTAATCTTAATCGTAAATCGTAAATCAGTAAATCGTACATCCTTTCATCCTTTCATGGTTTCTGTTTGTGTTCCTCTGTTTTTCCGATACGTTTTTCCCTGTCGGCTTTATGTTCTTTGTCGAACTTGTCGTAGGCATCCACAATACGTTCTACCAGTTTGTGCCGGACGATGTCTTTCTTGTTCAATTCGATGAAGCTGATCCCTTTCACCCCTTTCAATATCCTCGTTGCCTGTACCAGACCTGAGGTCTGCGCGGCGGGGAGATCTATCTGGGTAATGTCGCCCGTAACGATCATTTTGGTGTTCATCCCCATACGGGTCAGGAACATCTTGATCTGTTGAGTAGTGGTGTTCTGTGCTTCGTCGAGGATCACTACCGCATCATTGAGGGTGCGTCCGCGCATGAAAGCGAGGGGAGCGATCTGTATAATATTGAGTTCCATGTACTCTTTCAGCTTGGCCGCGGGTATCATGTCCTGCAAAGCATCATAGAGGGGTTGCAGGTAAGGATCTATCTTCTCTTTCATGTCTCCGGGCAGAAAGCCTAATTTCTCTCCTGCTTCTACGGCGGGCCGACTGAGAATGATGCGTTTGATCTCTTTGTTCTTCAACGCGCGCACAGCCAGGGCAATAGCGGTATAGGTCTTTCCCGAACCGGCGGGTCCTACAGCGAATACCATGTCGTTCTTGTCGAAGCCTTCTACCAGTTTCTGCTGATTCTCACTGCGTGGAATAATGGGCTTCCCGGTGACGCTGAAAACGATTACATTACCGGTCTTTTCTCCCTGGGGAGTGTTGCCTTTGACAATGTCGATGATTACTTCTTCTTTGAGAGAGTTGTATTCGGAACTGTATTTTTCAAGGGCGTGGATATTCTTCTCAAAAACACGTATTTCTTCTTCGTCACCCAGTACTTTGATCACATTACCGCGGGCAACGATACGAAGTTTAGGGAACAGAGCCTTGATCAGTTGCATATTGGAGTTGTTGACACCGTAAAAGATCACCGGGTCGATATCCTCCAGAACAATATGTTTTTCTATCATCAATGAAATTTAGAGCCTGTTTAAATTTTAACTATGTTGACCGTTGGTTCCACAAATAATTTACCCGATCTGTTTTTCGCTCTTTTTTCTATACTTCTTTTTCCACATTTTCCTCTTTTCAGACGTAAATATGCGTCTCTACAGAGCCGGATATACTCTCTGAAATAGAAAAATGTAACTAAAAATAAGCCTGGATAAAGAAACAAGCAACATGTAAACAGGCTTTTAAAAAGAATCGCTGTATAGGGCGAATTTGTCTGCAAATTTAATGAAACGTTTGGATAGTTTGATTGTTCATCGAAATTAATTTGTCTGAGTTTTCTTTAGGATGCGGGTATTGGTTTATATTTGCAGGTCAAAAAACAGCTGTAGAACACTTATACCTACTTGTGATGGAGTTAAGAAACAGGATATGGGGCTTTTTACTGATCGTGCTTGTGTGTATTGCCTGCCAGGAAAAAGAACAGACCATGAAGATGAATGATCCGCGTAATATTCATGGGGTCAGCAATTATAAAAAAACGTTCGGAGATCTCAATAAATTGCATCTGATGGCTGCTAAGGAATTAGGGGTAGGTCCGCTGGCCGATCGTACACAGGCTGAAACCTTGAGAAAGCAGCTCCGGCATATTGTTGATAACGAACTGTATGAAGTGGATTCACTGACCCATTCCATCCCTTATCTGGTGCCGCGGGCAAGTGAATTGCTGGATCTGATCGGAACTAATTTTCTGGATTCTCTGGAGGCAAAAGGGTTGAATCCGAATCGGATACTTGTGACTTCCGTGCTCCGCACGGAGGAGGATGTGAAGAAACTCCGCAAACGAAATATCAATGCTTCTGCCAACTCGGCACATGCCTACGGAACTACCTTTGATATCAGTTGGAAAAGGTTCCATAAAGTAGAGGACAAAAAGGGAAGACCCAGGCAGGATGTAGGTGCGGATACTCTCAAAATGGTGTTGGCGGAGGTATTGCGGGACATTCGCCAGCAGGATAAGTGCTACATTGTATATGAACTGAAACAGGGCTGTTTCCATATTACCGTCCGCTGACAGGCAACGGGAAAGAAAAACAGCGATGTTTTCTGAAAAAGGGATTAATTGGCTACCTTTGCCGCCGAAAAAGAGTACGGATGAAGCCATATCGTTATTTTATCTATCTGGCCTACGATGGGAGCCGCTATCACGGATGGCAGATACAGCCCAATGGCAGCAGTGTGCAGGAGTGCCTGATGCATGCGCTGAGCACATTTCTACGGAGTGAGACTGAGGTGACCGGAGCCGGACGAACGGATGCCGGGGTGCATGCGGAAATGATGGTGGCGCACTTCAATCATTCGGAAATGCTGGATGGCGAGTGGGTGACGGACAAGCTCAACCGGATCCTTCCGCAGGATATATCCGTATACAAGGTTGTACCTGTGGTTCCGGACGCGCATGCGCGTTTCGACGCGACCTCACGTACGTACAACTATTATGTAGTTACTTCAAAATCTCCCTTTCTGAGAAACTACCGTTACCGTCTGTTCCATACTCCTGATTTTGCGAAGATGAATGAAGCGGCGGCTGTGTTGTATGAATATACTGATTTTACCAGTTTCAGCAAACTACATACCGATGTAAAGACCAATAATTGTGTGGTGACTCAGGCCGTATGGGAGCAGGTAGATGAAACAACGTGGGTGTTTACTATTACGGCAGATCGTTTTTTACGTAACATGGTACGCGCCATTGTGGGTACTTTGCTGGAAGTGGGAAGAGGAAAACTCTCTTTGCAGGAATTCCGGCAGGTGATTGAATCCAAAGACCGGGGAAAAGCCGGTTCTTCGGCACCGGGGCATGCTCTTTTTCTGGTGAATGTCACTTATCCGGAAGACATCTTTTGATTTACGATTTACGATTTACGATTTGAAATACAAATATTCTATCACAGAACTTGTAGAGACGCACGGTGTGCGTCTCCGCGGTATACGTATGCACAACAGGATTTTTCTAACAGGGTATAGGTATGAGGATATACAAACCTGTCAGGCACCTACCTTTATTGGACCTGTACGGCGGATACATACCCCGTGCGTCTCTACAAGTTATAGGATAGAATGTTTGTATTTCAAATCGTAAATCGTAAATCAGTAAATCGTAAATATAAATGTGGTTACTTCTGGCTTTTCTTTCCGCTACTTTTCTGGGGTTTTACGATGTGTCCAAGAAACAGGCGCTTAAAGACAATGCGGTACTTCCGGTACTGTTCCTGAACACTTTTTTCTCCAGTTTTATATTCCTGCCTTTCATTTTGCTTTCCACTTTCTGTCCGGATCTGCTTGAAGATACTATTTTCTTTGTTCCACAAGCCGGATGGGAGACTCATGCCTATATCCTCCTGAAAGCGTGTATTGTATTGTCTTCCTGGATCTTTGGCTATTTTGGTATGAAACATCTGCCTATTACCATCGTGGGGCCGATCAATGCTACCCGTCCGGTGATGGTGCTGGTAGGAGCTATGTTGATTTTTGGGGAGAGACTTAACCTCTATCAGTGGATCGGAGTCTCCCTGGCCATTTGTTCCTTTTTCCTGTTGAGCCGTTCGGGTAAAAAAGAAGGAATAGACTTTGCTCATAACAAATGGATCTTTTTTATCATACTTGCTGCCGTGACTGGAGCCATCAGCGGACTTTATGATAAATTCCTGATGAAACAACTGCCGCCTATGACTGTGCAATCCTGGTATAATGTCTATCAATTGTTTATCATGTGTCCTATACTCTTAGGGCTTTGGTGGCCACGCCGGAAAGAGACTACTCCTTTTCACTGGAAGTGGGCGATCCTCTGGATCCCGGTATTTCTTTCTATTGCCGACTTTGTCTATTTTTATTCCCTGAGTTATGAACAGTCCCTGATATCAGTTGTTTCTATGATCCGTAGAGGCAGTGTGCTGGTCTCTTTTCTCTTCGGAGCTCTTATTTTCCGTGAAAAGAATTTAAAAAGTAAAGCAATTGACCTGCTTCTGGTGTTAATAGGTATGATATTTCTATATTTGGGTTCAAAATAACTTAATTAATTAAATGTTACAGATGAAAAAAACAGTATTACTTTCCGTTCTGATGCTGCTCGCTATGCTTGTGAACGCACAGGAGGCTAAAACTTTTTTTGTAAATATGCCGGATTCGCTGAGTCCGATGCTTACAGCCAACAACAGAGCGGATTGTGTGGATTTCCTGGAAAGTAATATGAAGGCGGAGGTAACCAACCGCTTTGGTAGTAAGACGGAGATGACTCACATGACAAAAGACTATATCCGTTTGCAGCTTACTCCGCAGAGTGACTGGCAGATGAAAGTGCTGCCTCTCCATAACGGAGGCTCTGTACTTTGTGCGGTATTTACTTCCTGCGCGCCGGTTTGCGACAGTCGGGTAGAGTTTTATGACGAGAACTGGAACCTGCTTGAGTCGGACCACTATCTGGTACTCCCGGAACTGACCGATTTTATTGTGATCCCCGAGGCAGGTGAGGATAGAGAAAAAGTAATCGACGCGTCGCGTGATGCCGATATTCTGCTGATGAAAGCCGATATCTCCGATACGGAACCCGCGGTGATCTTTACTTTCACTACTCCGGAGTATCTGGATAAAGAAACCGCTGGCAGACTGGAAGCTTTTGTTCGTCCTTCCATGGTCTATTATTGGAAAGATGACAATAAGTTTGTTCAGGGTGACCTTATTGAAGCAGGTGTTGATGAATAAACTCCTGCATGTGTAGCAATTGTTCTGTGGCACTTTCATGCAACCGTAGTTGTGTGCGTGCGCGTATCAGGTTGTGCTCGGGATACTGTATCTGATAATAGCTGTCTCCGTTCAGGAAATCCGTAAGGAAACGAACTCCCTGCATATAGGGAAACAGAGTGGCGGCAAAAGGTAAATTGGCTATTTCGTAAGCTGTAAGAAAACTCATACTGCTCGCGAGGTAGCCTTTTGTAAACGCACAGAATATCCGCATGTCGAAGTATACTTCATCCTGATTTCTCTCCTCTGCTTTTCCCGTATTTGCTGCTGTCCGCAGAAAGTTCCCGAAGTCTGAGAAGACATACCCGGGCATTACCGTGTCCAGGTCGATCACACAAAGGGCCTCTCCGTTCTGATCGAACAAAAGGTTGCTGATCTTGGGGTCGCCGTGACAGATGCGTTTGGATAATTTCCCCGCCCGGTGTGCGATCTCCGCTTTACACATCTCCGCGGCATACCGTTCTATATAGTCCAGCTCTTTACACACTTTCCTGCGTCGTCTGGCCCGGTTATTCTCTCTGGCCTCTTTCAATTGTCTGAGATGGAATTCCATGTTGTAGAGATCGGGTAGGGTCTCTTCCAGTTGAACCGGAAGATCGGAAAGCATAGCCTGGAAATGGCCGAAAGCCTTTCCGGCGGTGTAAACTGTTTCGGGAGTGACGGTTTCAATGGTTTGTGAAAAAGGAATATATTTTGTCATACGCCAGTATGCTGCTCCGTCTGTCCAGTATCTTTTCCCTTGTATTGTAGGAATGAACGTCAGTACCTTTCTGTCTATATCGGGGTCACTGGCCGGTAGTTTGCTGCGCAGATAGTTGGTGACGTAGACAAGGTTTCTTTGCAGGGTATCTATGTCCGGGAACAGGGTACGGTTGATCTGTTGCAAAACATAATCCGGAGAGTTTAATTCGGCGGTTGTGACTTTGAATGTATCATGGATCAGGCTATTCCCTAAAGGCTTTACAACCGCGGGAGTACCATAAGTCTTGAATTTGGAGACGATATCAAACAGATCTTCCATAGCTATAAAGATTACATGGATACTTTTTATCTGAAAAACTACGTATGGCTTTCGTAATCAAAGGTCAGGTTGACAGGACGGGTGAAAGGTGATTACGCGGGAACTCTGGTTCCCGGCAATCACCTTCTTTTATAGTAAGGTCAGGGTTTATCCGTATCTTTATGGTGTGGCAAACGCATGCCTGTATCCTTTTATTTTATTCCAGCTGCCCCGGGTGAAATCAGGGATCTCTACGGGAGCGGAATTGTTTTCCAGAGAGAGTGCTGTCAGAGGAGCCAGGCACGACCATTCGGCCAGGTCATACACATCCATGTCCAGGGGCAAACCATTTTGCAGGCAATATACCAACCGATAGTCCATAATGAAGTCCATCCCCCCGTGTCCGCCTACTTTCTTTGCAGTCTCTTCCAGTTCGCGGTGGATCGGATGTTTGTACTTATCCATCAGCGCGGCCTTTACCTCTTCCGGCACAAACCTGTGCGCGTTCAGGTTTTCGTGGTTCAGTGCCACATCGCTGTCCATTTGCGACGCGTCCAGTGCGTATCCTTGTATGGGGTATTTATTGGCGAATCCTTTGGTGCCGGTGAGCTGATACATCCGGCTGTAAGGACGGGGTGAAGTTACATTGTGCTGTATCTGTATGGTCTTTCCCTTTTCGGTACGTATCAGTGTTAATGTATGATCACCATTCCGGAAATCTGTGACTACTTCTCCGGTTTTTTCCCGGATATACTCTGGACTTCCCACTGCTTTTGTGTCCATAGATACCAGGTAGTTCATTTTATCTCCCCGGTGTATATCCAGGAGTTGACAAGCCGGTCCCATACCGTGAGTGGCATATACGTCTCCTCTGTGTTTGCGGTTCCATTCCAGTCTCCAGTTGCCTTCATAGGCATCCCAGAAGTCTCTGAGGTCATGTATGTAGGCTCCTTCCACGTGCAGTATCTCTCCGAAAACTCCTTGTTGAGCCATATTCAGCGTGGTCAGTTCGAAGAAGTCATATACACAATTTTCGAGCATCATGCAATGTTTGCGGGTACGTTCGGCAGTGTTTATGATGTCCCAGATCTCTTCCATAGTCATGGCAGCCGGAACTTCACAGGCCACGTGCTTGTTGTTGTTGAGAGCATACAGGATCATTTCGGCATGACGTTTCCAGTCGGTACAGATGTAGATCAGGTCGATGTCTTCCCGTTCGCACATCTCTTTCCATGCATATTCACTACCGCTGTAAGAGGTGGCGCGGGGAAATCCTGCTTTTTCCAGTCTCTCCTGCGATTTCTCTACCCGGTCTTCGTGGAGGTCACACAGTGCTTTGATCTCTACTCCCGGAATGTGTGTAAAGCGTGATACGGCACCGGGGCCACGCATACCTAATCCGATGAATCCGACACGTACTACTTCCAACGGTTCTGTGACAAGTCCGATCACATCGCTTTGTCCCGCGGGACGTTCCGGAGTTGCGACAGCGATCGGGATCCGTATCTGCTCTTGTTTTACTCCCGATCCACATCCGGACAGCAGGAGAATACCCAGTAAGAAGAGTGAAAACTGAAATAATCTTTTCATAATTATACTTGTTAGTGATTAGTTAATGGGTTCGTTTGTTTCCCTGATGTATATCCAGGTTATCGTTTTGTTGTTTTAAAAATTTGTTCTCTCCGTAAAATCTTCTCCGTATTACCTGTCAGTTCCGGCCTGTAACTTTGTCGGGATACTCTGTTACAGAACCGGAAGAGGGGTGTATATCCTACACTAACAAGCCTGAAGAAAATAATAGACTTTTGTTCCGAACGTCTTTTGTCTGTCGGTGATGAAGATCTGTTTCCGGATCATTCCTCAGTTTTTCGCAGGATCTGTTTCCGGATATTCTCTCCGATTGTGTCGTCCGGGATGTCTTCTTTATAAGCTCTCCATTGATCTTTCATACTCTCCTGTATCAGGGAGGTATGAGTCAGTCGCTCTATAAATTCCCAGTCTGTTTCAATGAAAATATTGTTTTCTTCTTTTTTCTGATCCATAATCCGGTTCCCTTATAACTATCCCTATCTTTAATAAATACACGTACCGTAAGAATATCCCCCAGCCACTTCAGGAAAATAATGAAAAAAGTGGATCGGGCAGACGGGGATACCTGATGCTTTTCCTCCTTCCGATACAAGATCTCCTGCCTTTTCATGTTATCATACATAGAACTGTGTGTACGGAGAATTGCATTTTTCTTATAAAAACAGAGACATGTTCCGTATATTATATGTATATTTGTACAGTCCAAACGCTTCATACCCTTTCCCGGCCTATAGAAGCGTGTCTTTCTGCTTTACACATTACCAACCCTTATTTTCTTCATGTAAAATAGGGTGTATATGACCGTATACACCTTGCTGTGATTTTGATATCAATTAAAATATGTATTTTAAATGATGAAAGAGAGGGACATAATTTTGAAGGTGAAGCAGGGAGATAAAACCGCTTTTTCACTTCTGTACACTCGTTATTGGAAGCAGGTGTATGGATTTACCCGCTTGTATATACGTTCCATAGACGACGTAGAGGAGATCGTGCAAGAGGTCTTTATCAGACTATGGGAGCATCGTTCGGTACTCGACGAAGAGAAGAAGCCTGATGGTATGCTTTTTATCATGACAAGGAACATTATTTTTAATCGTTACAGGAAAAGCCTGAATGAGCAATTCCTGATAGAGACGATCTCTTCCGCGTGGGATATTGCCGATGCCGGAGTAGCTGAAGAGGTAGAAACAGAAGATCTGAGACAGTATATCCGGACATTGGTAGAGATGCTTCCCCAACGCCAGCAGGAGGTGTTTCATCTGAGCCGCGATGAAGGACTGAGTTATAAAGAAATAGCGGAAAAACTCCGGATTACACCTAAAACTGTGGAAAGACATATCAATGAGGTCCTGAAACAGTTGCGGCATAAGCTGAAACCTGATCTGAAATAAAAAGGCAGACATCTTTTGATTTACAATTTACGATCTGAAATACAAATATTCTATCGTATTACTTGTAGAGACGCACGCCGTGTGTCTCTACAAGTGGATGATCTCCTCTGTGTTAAGGAATAAAAACAGGTTACAATGAAATGATGATCTGTATTTTCAGTCAAACATTCTATATCGTTTATCCCTATATCATTTTCCTGCCGGAATTCCTTCAAATTCCAGTTGAGACAATTTATTCCATGCTCCCCGGGTAAAGTCGGGAATATCTACCGGAATGTTTCCTCCCAGAACCGAACGCTCTGTCAGCTCGGTGAGGCAAGACCATTCTACAGCATCATATACATCCTGATCCAGTGCCAGACCGTTGCGCAGGCAGTAGATCAACCGGTAATCCATGATATAGTTCATTTCATTGGGAAGATTCCGCCTACGGGCCTGGCTGCCGATATAAGTGGTGAAGGGATGTTCGTATTCTTTAAGCAGTTGCTCCTGCTGTTGTGCCGGAAGTGGGATCTGGTAGGTATCCAGGGAAAGGATAGGTACAGGATATTTTTGTGCATATCCTTCCGTGCCACAGATCGTATGTAACCTGCTGTAAGGACGGGGACAAGCTGTGTTGTATTGGATCATCATGCTCTTTCCTTTTTGCGTACGGATAAGGGTTGTGTTTACGTCTCCCATGCGATAGGCTTGCCGGGCTTCCGGCGCGTCCGGACCGAATTTCTTTCTGGCATATGCTGTCATTCCCGACTGATGGCTGGACATGGATACGAGATGCGTCATCCGGTCTCCCCGGTGGATATTCAATACCTGGCAGATGGGGCCCAGTCCGTGAGTGGGGTAAGGATTGCCCGTATGTTCTGTAGCATAGGAACGGTTCCACTGGTTGTGAAAGCCACCTTCGCTTTCATCTGCAAAGTAGACTTTTCTCAGGTCATGGATATACGCGCCTTCCACATGTACGATCTCACCAAATACATGTTGCCGTGCCATGTTCAGGGTAGCCAGGGCAAAAGGATCGTAGCAACAGTTTTCCAGCATCATGCAGTGTCTTCTCTCTTTTTCGGCAGTTTCCACCAGTTGCCAGCACTCTTCTATGGTCATTGCCGCGGGCACTTCGATCGCTACGTGCTTCTGATGTGTCATGGCATATACAGCCATCGGAGTATGGTTGAGCCAGTCGGTACATACAAAAACCAGATGGATCGTATGATCCTGACAGAGTGCTTTCCATCCATTCCTGCCTGTGTATGTGTTGGCAGGAGGGTGTCCGTATCTCTTAAGTATCTGTTGGGATTGATGGAGGTTGGTTTCTCTGAGATCGCAGAGTGCGGTGATCTCTATTCCTTCGATCTGCATGTAACGTTTCAGTGTCGTGAGTCCCCGGTTGCCCAGCCTGATGAAACCGATGCGGACTATCGGAAGAGGAGGATGGGAAAGTCTGAGGACATCCCCACAGGAGGGTTCTGAAGGTTTCATAGATATAGGGTTTGTGGTTAAATAAAAAAAGAGAATCTGATTACTCAGATTCTCTATAGAGCGGAAGACGGGGCTCAAACCCGCGACCCTCAGCTTGGAAGGCTAATGCTCTATCAACTGAGCTACTTCCGCAATTTTAGTGGGCAAAGATGGATTCGAACCACCGAAGGCGTAAGCCAGCAGATTTACAGTCTGCCCCATTTGGCCACTCTGGTATTTGCCCTTTTTGCAAGTAAGTTTCATTCTCAATTGCGAATGCAAAGATATGACTTTTATTTTAAACTCCAAGCAAAATCGATCATTTTTATTGCCGTAACAGCACATTCGTCTCCTTTGTTTCCCAGTTTTCCTCCGGCCCGGTCAAGTGCCTGCTGCATATTCAGCGTAGTGATCAGGCCATAAATCACTGGTATTTCGCCGCTTGTGTTGAGCTGGGCAATCCCCTGGGTAGTGCCCATACAAACGTAGTCGAAATGAGGAGTATCTCCTTTGATCACGCAACCGATAGCGATCACCGCGTCTACTTTGCCACAGCGGGCCAATTGATTGGCACCAAAGGTTAGTTCGAAACTACCGGGAACTGTTTTGACGAGGATATTTTCCTGTTTGGCTCCATGTTTCCGTAGGGTATTTACCGCTCCTTCGAGGAGGGCTCCTGTGATCTCACTGTTCCATTCGGAAACAACGATCCCGAAACGCATCTTTGCCGCGTCAGGAACAGATTCGAAATCGTAATCAGATAAGTTTTGAAAAACTGTTGCCATATATTAATGATAAAGTATGTTCATTTCTTTTTCTATAAAAGTGGTCCGGATACAACCAACACATCCGGGAGTGGTAAAGTTTACCTGACGGATGTTGACTCTTTTTCTATGGACTGGTTTAAAAAAAGCTATCCCGCTTTGGGGACAGCTTTTATATATCAGATATAGAACTCTAAGGATCCTGTTTATTTCTTCATCAACCGGGCCTGTTCGATGTATTTATCGATATCCATGGCCTGGAAAGACTGTGTGTATTTGTCTTTGATCTTGGTATATGCCTGGATCGCGTCATCGTATTTTCCCTGTTTCACCAGGATCTCGCCCGCCTGCAACAGATAGATCGGACTCAATGTATTGTTGTCCGCTTTATCAGCCGCTTTGATCAGCAGAGACGATGTTTTGTCCATCTGTCCCAGTTCTGCATAGCAGTTTCCTGCTGCTCCCAGGATAGCAGGTGCTACCATCTGATCGTTGCCATTGAACTTATCCAGCGCTTTCACTGCTTCTTCGTATTTTCCCAGCCCCTGGTAACAAAGGCCGATATAGGCTTGTGCCAGATTAGCTGTTTTTGTGCCGCTAAATTCATCAGCTACCTGACGGAATCCTTTGGAGTAGATACTGTCTCCGTCGAGAGCGATATCAAAAGCACTTAATTCGAAATATTGCTGGGCTTTGAAGATCGCGGCCTGAGCTTTGGCTTCCCTCGGAGCGGCATAGAGGTTTCTGTACAACAATACACCGGCTATCACAAGGATCACTCCAAGAACCACGGCTGTGATTACGGTTTTGTTCTTAACGATAAATGCTTTGGATTGAGTAAGTGCATCTTCTACGTTCAGAGGTTCGTTGTGCTTCTTTTGATCTGCCATCTTTATATGAATTCTTTTTGTTATTTTTTGTTAGGGTATTTCGGACAGCAAAAGTAGTTTATTTAGAAATATAAAAGAAATTTAGGAGCATCTTTTTTATAGAAGAAGGGAAAACCGGCAAAAACTTTATACTTTTGTAGTTATAAGAATCGATCAAAATGATACTGAAACGTATTTCCGTACTTAATTATAAAAATCTGGAGCAGGTTGAACTGGCCTTTTCCACCAAGCTGAATTGCTTTTTCGGTCAGAATGGCATGGGCAAGACGAACCTCCTGGATGCGATCTATTTTCTCTCTTTCTGCAAAAGCGCGGGCAATCCGATAGATTCGCAGAACATCCGTCACGACCAGGATTTCTTTGTGATACAGGGGTTTTATGAAAATGCCGACGGATCGCCGGAAGAGATTTATTGCGGCATGAAACGCCGGCAGAAGAAACGGTTCAAACGGAATAAGAAGGAGTATCCTAAATTGTCCGAACATATCGGATTCCTGCCTTTGGTGATGGTCTCACCTTCCGATTCGGAACTGATCGCCGGCGGAAGTGAAGAGCGCCGGAGATTTATGGATGTGGTGATCTCGCAGTATGACCGTGAATACTTAGATGCTCTGATCCGCTACAACAAAGCCCTGCTGCAGCGCAATGCGCTGCTGAAGAGCGATCAGCCGGTAGATGAGGAACTGTTCCTGATCTGGGAAGAATCCATGTCACAGGCCGGAGAAGTGGTGTTTCGCAAAAGGGAGGCTTTTATTCAGGAGTTTATCCCGATCTTTCAGTCGTTCTATTCGTTTATCTCTCAGGATAAAGAGCAGGTGGGGCTGGCTTATGATTCCCATGCCCGGGATGCTTCTTTGCTGGAGGTTATCCGTGAGAGCCGGGTACGTGACCAGATCATGGGCTATTCGTTGAGGGGCATTCATAAGGATGACCTGACCATGCTGCTGGGCGACTATCCCATCAAACGTGAGGGCTCTCAGGGACAGAATAAAACCTATCTGATCGCCCTGAAACTGGCTCAGTTTGATTTTCTGCGGCGTATGGGGGTGAAGATCCCTTTGTTGTTGCTGGACGATATCTTTGATAAATTGGATGCCACGCGGGTAGAGCAAATCGTGAAATTGGTGTCCGGTGATAAATTCGGGCAGATCTTTATCACAGATACCAACCGGGAGCACTTAGACCGTATCCTGCAAGGCATCGGGAGCGATCATAAGGTCTTTATGGTGGAGAATGGAAGTATTGTGGAATTTCAGGACAAAAAAGAATGAAACGCAAGAACGCAGAACAGATCGGTCAGCTTATCCAGCAGTATCTCCGCAGAGAGTGTCTGGAGACTCCGTTGAATGAGCAGCGTCTGCTTGCTTCCTGGAGCGAAGTTCTGGGCCCTGCCATGGCGGCCTATACGCGGGAGATCTATATCCGTAACCAGGTGTTGTACGTACATCTCTCTTCTGCCGTCCTGCGGCAGGAATTGATGATGGGCAGAGAAATGCTGGTTCGCAGTCTGAACCGTAAAGTGGGAGCTATGGTGATCACGGATATTGTTTTTCGCTGACTAAACCGGAAGACGAAGAGAGATTATCGTGTACATTTCCCATAGATCAGATCATCCATCCCTATATCAAACGGTTCTACCGGAACCTGCTCTATCAGCTGAAACGGAAAACAGAGGCCTATCTTCTGTGCTTTTATTAAGGGGAGCAATTTGTCGTAATACCCTTTTCCCCGTCCCAGTCTGTTCCTGTTCCGGTCAAAGGCGACACCGGGAACGATGACCAGGTCTATCTTGTTGTAATCGGTAAAAGGTAGCCCGAGAGGTTCTGTGATGCCGAAACATCCCTGTGCGGTTTGTGCTTTTCCGGAATATTCCCGTAGTTCGAGGCAGTCACCGCAAACTACGGGTAACAGTATCCTTTTTTTATCCTTCCAGGTTTCGATAAACTCATGGGTGTACACTTCATCTGTCAATGAATGATAGAGCAAGACAGTCCGGGCCTTCCGGAACGAAGGGTGTTGTTCCAGTTCCGAAAGGATCGGCACGGACAACGCTTTAAGCGTAGAGTCTGCATACCGGGTTTTCTCTTTCCGTATCTGCCTGCGCAGTGTGGTTTTCCTGGTTTTCATGGTCAGCAACAGGGAAGATCTCTTCTGTAACAGCAGGTGGTTTCGGGAACGATTCACCGTTTTCAAGCAATTCAACCGCTTTCAGTACGGCTGTGTCACTCTTATTCACGTATTTGATATAGGCTTCCCTTCCCAGCATATTGTATAGTATATTCCCATATACATTGCGTTCGAGATGCTTGTACGACTTCTGAATAAGTATGTTGCGTCTTTTTACTCCTTTGGCGTCGGCATATTGTATGAACTGTTCCAGCACTCCCTGCCTGCGCAGGTGATTCAACAACGAGGTTTCATCTGTATACTTGTTTAATGTTTCCCGGTTGCGATCTGTATATTGGAAACTGAATTGCAGGGTCAGGTTCCGGTTCAGTACAGTGGTAAGGTAAGACGAGATGCCGGTGGTGTCCTGAGGAACGAAAACATCCGGCATGATGCCTCCTCCGCCATAGACCGCGCGACCCATGTGTGTGGAGTAGCGTAGGTTCTCATCCAATTTGATGCTGTCTCTGGAGAAAAACTCACCGTGTTCGTAACGGGTGAGTATATCCATTTCATAGTTTTCGTCTTTCCCGTTTTCATACGGACGCTGGATACTCCGGCCCGCAGGGGTATAATAGCGGGCTACAGTGAGGCGGATGGCCGACCCATCGCTAAAGTCTATCGGTTGTTGTACCAACCCTTTGCTAAAGGAACGTCTGCCCACGAGCATGCCCCGGTCGTTGTCCTGAATGGCTCCCGCGAATATTTCACTGGCCGATGCCGATGCTTCGTCGATCAGTACAACCAACGGAGTCTTCTGACAGCTTCCCGTGCCGTCGGCGTATTCATCTGTACGTCTGTATCTGCGTCCTTCGCTGTATACGATCAGTTCACCTGCCGGCAGGAACTCATTGACCATGCGTACCGCGGCTTCCATATATCCGCCGGTATTTCTACGCAAGTCGATGATAAGCCCTTTGGAACCCTGATGATTCAGTGTGGCAATGGCACTTAGCAGTTCCAGATGGGTGGTACGGCCGAATTTGGTGATCTGTATGTAACCGAATTCTGGGGTGATCATATAAGCAGCATCTATGGTGTGCTGCGGTATATCTTCGCGTACGATGTCGAATTGCAGCAACTCTTTCTCTCCATACCGTTTCACTCCGATCTTCACTTCGCTGCCTTTCTTCCCTTTCAGCGTACGCATGGCAACCTCATTGGTCACTTGTTTGCCGACAAACAGAGAGTCGTTGACAGTTACGATACGATCGCCTGCCATGAGTCCCACCTTTTCTGACGGCCCTCCCGGGATCACACTGTTTACATGGATGGTATCTTTCTGTATGGTAAACTGAATGCCAATCCCACTGAAGCTACCTTCCAGTTCCGAATTTACTTCCTGTACATACTTTGCCGGAATATAAGAAGAATGAGGGTCCAACTCTGCCAGTATCTGTGGCATTGCCTTTTCTATGAGATCAGACATGTTCACCGAATCTACATACTGATCGTCTACAACACGTAGCAGCGCGTTGAGCTTATTGGAAGATGCGTTGATGATCCCCAGGCGATTGCCGGTGAAATTCTTCGCATAGAACGTACCAATAAGTATACCTGCCACTACGCTGACCGCGATAATGACAGGGGTGAAACGGAAAGAGTTTTTTCCACTCATAATGTGTATCTGTTTTTGTCTGGTTTCATTTTCCGGAGCTTTGCATGTCTATGTAAAGCACCTCTATACCTGCGCGTCTGAGCAGGTTGATACCGTCTTCCAACCGGTATTTTTCCGAATATACGACTCGTTTGATACCTGCCTGTATAATGAGCTTGGCGCATTCTATACAAGGCGAAGCCGTGACATAGAGTGTGGCACCATCGCTGCTGTTGTTGGAACGCGCGATTTTAGTAATGGCATTTGCCTCCGCATGCAGCACATAAGGCTTGGTCTGGTTGTTCTCGTCTTCACATACATTCTCAAATCCGGAGGGCGTACCGTTGTACCCATCAGATATGATCATTTTTTCTTTGACGATCAGAGCCCCTACCTGTCTGCGCCGGCAATAGGAATTTTCTGCCCAGATGGATGCCATACGCAAATAGCGTTTGTCCAATTCGATCCGTTTATCAGATATGGTTTCCATTCAGATCATCCGGTTTTATTTTTTTACATGGAAGAGTAAAGCGTGTTTTTTACCTTCGGGTGTATCGTAATAAATATACAGGTTGTTGTAATCTCCTCCGTAAGAGTGAGCATGTTGCAAACCATATATGAATTCTATTGCCAACGGGTCCGAATCATTGTAAGAAAAATCCTCTGAATGGAAATCGTTTTTCTGGTTGGCGCTCCACTTTACATTGGAGAAGCCGGCTCCTGAAACCGCTTTTCCTTTGTAGGTACCCGATATTGTTCCGTCTACCAGAGAGCCACTGAATGCGATCTCATAATTCCCTTCTGTTCGCAGCAGATTTTTGGAGATCTCCTTTTCTTCCTCTGTAGACTCTGTATTCCAGATGAAGTAGCTGGTAGTTCCCTGCATGATATCAGTCAATATCCAGGTCTTAGCAGTGAATATACCCATTAGGTCATCTTCATTGTCACAGCTACTGAGTACAGGCAAAGCGATCAGAAACGAAAGAATATAAATAAATCTTTTCATTGTTTTTTATTTTTGAATACCGGTGCGTATCAGTAACGCGTCTATGGTCGGTTCCTGTCCGCGGAAACGTTTGTATAATTCCATCGGAGGTTCTGTTCCTCCCTTAGAAAGGATATTATCACGGAAGGATTGAGCCACTTCCTGATTGAACATCCCTTTTTCTTTGAATACGGAAAATGCGTCCGCATCCAGTACTTCCGCCCATTTGTAGCTGTAATATCCGGCAGAATATCCTCCGGCAAAGATATGAGAGAACTGAGTACTCATGCACGCCTCTTCCACGGTCGGGAGGATCTGGGCGCGTGCCCATGCCTGCTGCTCGTATGCTTTTACATCTCCGTTAAATGGCTCGTTACGGGTATACCAGGCCATATCTAACAGTCCGAAACTTACCTGTCGCAGGCAGGCATACGCCGCGTTGAAGTTAGCCGCGTCTACCAGGCGTCGGATCAGTTCTTCGGGTATCAGTTCTCCCGTCTGATAATGTCTGGCAAAAGTGTTCAGGAATTCTTTCTCGATCCCGAAATTCTCCATCAGCTGTGAGGGTAATTCAACGAAATCCCAGTATACACTTGTACCACTCATGCTTTCATAAGTTGTATTGGCGAACATGCCATGCAGACCATGTCCGAACTCGTGCAGGAAAGTGATCACTTCATCGAATGTGAGTAAGGCCGGACGACTTTCTGTCGGTTTGGTGAAGTTCATGACGAGCATAACATGGGGGCGACTGTTCTCACCTGTTTCTTCGTCTATCCATTGTCCTTTGAAAGAGGTCATCCAGGCACCCGCGCGTTTTCCGGCTCTCGGGTGGAAATCCGTATACAGTACAGACAGGAAAGAACCGTCTTTATCATATACTTCATACGCGTCTACTTCGGGATGATATACCTGGATCTCCGGGTTTTTCCTGAAAGTAATGCCATACAACTCAGTAGCCAGTCCGAATACGCCGCTTTTCACGTTTTCCAGTTCGAAGTAGGGACGTAGCATTTCATCGTTGATACTGAACTTCTGATCTTTCAATTTATTGGAATAATAGCTCCAGTCCCAGGGCATCACGGTGAAACCGGCACCTTGCTCCGTGCGTGCCAGCTCCTGTACTTCCTGATACTCTTTCTGTGCGGTTGGGGTGTAAGCCTCTAACAACTGGTTGAGCAGATTATATACACCGTCGCTGTTTTGCGCCATTCTCTTGAGTAGCGTATATTCAGCGTAGTTGTCAAATCCCAGAACCTGGGCGATCTCCATCCTTGTATTCACCAGGTCTTTGACTATTTCTAAGTTGTTGTACTCATTGTCATGTGTACTTTTGGTATTGTAGGCCATATATAGTTCCCGGCGCAGTTCCCGGTCATCCGCATAGGTCATGAATGGGATGTAGCTGGGAGCATGGAGGGTGAATACCCATCCTTCGCTGCCTTTTTCTCTGGCTGTTTCCGCAGCAGCTTCTATGGCGCTTTCGGGAAGTCCGGCCAGTTGCTTTTTGTCCGTGATTACCAACTGGTAATTGTTTGCCTCTTTCAGATTGTTCTCACTGAATTCCAGAGTGAGCGTACTGAGTTTCTGGGTCAGTTCCCGGTATTTGTCTTTTGCCTCGCCTTGCAGATTGGCTCCCCGACGGATGAAACTATCGTATGTATTTTCCAGCAAACGGCTTTGTTCCGGATTCAGCTCCAGGACATCTTTCTGCTGGTATACCGTTTTTACACGTTCGAAAAGTTTTTCGTTGAGATTGATGTTATTGTTGTGTTCACTCAACAGAGGCATCATCTCCTGTGCCAGTTTCTGTAACTCGTCATTTGTCTCTGCGCTTCTCAGGTTTCCGAATACAGTGGTGACGCGATCCAGAAGTTCCCCTGATTTCTCTAATGCGAGAATGGTATTGGCAAAATCAGGTGCTTCCGGGTTATTTACTATGGCATCCACCTCCGCGGCATGCCGGCGGATTCCCTCCCGGATGGCGGGTTCGAAGTGCTCGTTTTGTATTTTATCAAACGGAACGGTCTGATGAGGGGTGTTATACTTTTCAAAAAAAGGGTTTTGAGCTTGTAGCATGCTTGTCATACAGATTGAGATCAATACTAGATGGATTTTCTTCATATACGTCGAATGATGAATGACTTGATATAAAATTTAGTGCATACAAAAGTACTAAATTAAAACATTATTCCTATCCGGCGTGCTTTCTTTTTAACAAAGTATTAGAAGAGGTTGTTTATCTATGGTTTAAATTTCTTTAAAATTTTCAGAGCATGCGGATGTAGGGTCTATAAATTGTATTCGGCTTCTTTTCATCCAACTTATTGTGGGCATAGCCCTCAGGATAAGAGATGATTTCCTCTTTATGTAGTGGACATACTTCATTCTATTGCCATGATCTACATCCCTTTGTTCTCCGAAGGGGATAGATAGGTAGCCCAGTGGTTAAGCAGCCCGTGGTGAAACGATAGTGGAGCCAGAGGGAAGCGTACCCTGGGATGCGAAAAGTACACACCAGGAACCACTTTGAAGAAGTTGCACCTATCAAAGTAGGAAATATCCTGGATGCAATCTTTGCAAGGTTGAACGCTGTGGAACTGTTTATCCGGGGGAGCTTTGTTCCGCTTCACTGGCGTTTCGCTCTCCAGAGACAACCCTGGACTATGGATTTATCCCCTTTGCGGAAAACAGAGAACAGACTTGCACAGACCTCAGTAACGGGATGGTATGAAACACAACTATCGGGCTGTTGGATATCCGGGAATCGAACTACAGGAAATATAAGAACAGCTGATCTCTTAGCCTGACGGCTATGTTACTATGGGAGTAGAATGAGCTGCCCCTTCAGGGCATGAAGACAAATGAAAGGGGAATATCTCTAAAGAAAACAAAAGTAATTATATGGAAAATATACTGAATAGTAGGTAGTACTTAATTCATACCAGGCAAACCCCAGGCAATACCCACTGCAACCTGAGGAATATGGACTAAAATAAGACTATAATTCAGAATTCAGGTATAAAAAAAGCTGCCCGTAATGAGCAGCTTTTCTATAAAGTCAGTAATCAATTACTTGTTGTTTACGCTGTACATGTGAGCGATCAGGTTAAGCACTTTGTTTGAATAACCGATCTCGTTGTCATACCATGAAACAACTTTCACGAATGTATCTGTCAAAGCGATACCTGCTTTCGCGTCGAAGATAGAAGTGCGGGGATCTCCGATGAAGTCTGAAGATACAACAGCATCTTCCGTATATCCGAGGATACCTTTCAGTTCGCCTTCGGAAGCTTCTTTCATGGCCGCGCAGATCTCTGCGTAAGTAGCCGGTTTTGCCAGGTTTACAGTCAGGTCAACTACAGACACGTCCAGCGTAGGAACGCGCATAGCCATACCGGTCAGTTTGCCGTTCAGCGCGGGGATTACTTTACCTACGGCTTTAGCAGCACCTGTAGAAGAAGGGATGATGTTGCCGGCAGCGGCGCGTCCACCTCTCCAGTCTTTCACTGAAGGACCGTCTACGGTTTTCTGTGTAGCAGTAGTAGCGTGTACGGTAGTCATCAGACCGTCTGTGATACCCCATTTGTCGTTCAATACCTTAGCGATAGGAGCCAGACAGTTGGTAGTACAAGAAGCGTTCGATACGAACTGCTGTCCTGTGTATGTGTTTTCGTTTACACCGCAAACGAACATCGGAGTATCGTCTTTAGAAGGCGCAGACATGACTACGTATTTGGCACCAGCGTCGATGTGACCTTGTGCAGAATCTTTTGACAGGAACAGACCTGTAGATTCTACTACATATTCAGCACCTACGTCGCTCCATTTCAGGTCCGCCGGATTTCTTTCAGCAGTAATACGGATCGGGTTGCCATTCACAATCAACAGATTTTTTTCTGTATCTACTTCGATCGTTCCTTTGAACTGACCGTGCATAGTGTCATATTTCAGCATATAAGCCAGGTAGTCTACCGGGCAAAGGTCATTGATACCTACGATCTGAATGTCGTCTCTTGTCTGAGCGGCACGGAACACGAAACGTCCGATACGGCCGAATCCATTAATACCTACTTTAATCATTTTGTTTAAAATTTTAAGGGTTTTATTAAAATGTTGAAACTAAATTTCAAAACCTTTGTTATTCTCTTATTAAATGTGGTGCAAAAGTAACAAATTCTTTTGATAATCGCATCTTCGAATGTTATTTAAATATCAAAAGATGGGAAAAAAATCATTTTTGCAGGAGTTTAAAACTTTTGCTATGAGAGGCAATGTGATCGATCTGGCGGTCGGGGTCATCATTGGAGGGGCTTTCAATAATATTGTCTCTTCTTTAGTTGCGGATGTGATCATGCCTCCTATCGGATTGCTGATGGGAGGGGTCAATTTCACGGACCTGAAACTGACACTGAAATCTCTGGGAGTTGCCGCGGACGGGAGTCAGGTTGCCGGGGTTGCCATCAATTACGGAAATTTCCTGCAGGCGGTGTTCAGCTTTCTGATCGTCGCTTTTTCCGTGTTCCTGTTGGTGAAATTGGTAAACCGCCTGACCCATAAAAAAGAAGAGGAAAAAGCTGCCGCACCTCCCCAACCTACGAAAGAGGAAGAATTGCTGACTGAGATACGTGACCTGCTGAAACAACAAACCCGTCAACCTGCTCAGGAACAGATAAAGTCCTGATCCCGGTTCAACGTATATCCTTCTTGGGGTAAGGTGGGTGTTGTATTCAGTTCCGGAGCTTGTGCAACTCGCGCCAGATGCTTATGCAGCTTGTCTCCCATGCTTATGTAATTCCGCCCGAATGCTTATGCAATCCGGGCGGAATTTTTGTGGGGTAGAATCATCTGGCTGATCGGGTTACCAACAGGCTGTTCTTTATAGTTTGTTCCGTATCTTTATTTCTCCCTTAAGAGAGTGTCTTATTCTTATTTTTTTTCTATACAGTTGATTATATGATGATCATTAGGGAACTGTGCAGATTTGATGCAAGTCTGGTGCAGGTCTGGTGTAAATTTTGTGCAGCTTTGACTTTTCCATATGTACTCCTGTTCGTGGTGTTCATAATTTTATTCTATTTGTTTTTTTTATCCTGTTTTTTTCTGCTTCTGATCCCATGTTGAACACCTTTTTTGTGTATGAGGTGAGAATTTTTCTTGCATCCCCGAAAAGCAGAAGTACTTATCTGATAAAATAGTAGAAATGTTATTCAAGTATAGATAAGGAGACAAAGAATTTGTCTATTTTTGCACCAAATTATCTTATACCCTCATTATATGCAAGAGAAGATTATCATACTTGATTTCGGTTCACAGACCACTCAGCTTATCGGTCGGCGGGTACACGAACTCGATACATATTGCGAGATTGTGCCGTACAATAAATTTCCGGCAGGTGATGAAACGGTGAAAGGGGTGATTCTTTCGGGAAGTCCTTTTTCGGTTTATGACGACAAAGCGTTCAAAGCGGAATTGAGTGAGATCCGCGGAAAATATCCGATCCTGGGTATTTGTTACGGAGCACAGTTTATGGCTTATTCCCAGGGTGGAAAGGTAGAGCCGGCCAATACACGTGAGTACGGACGGGCACACTTGGCTTCTTTCTGCAAAGACAATGTGCTGTTCCGCGGGGTGAAAGACAATACTCAGGTATGGATGAGCCACGGTGACACGATCACCGCGGTTCCTGAGAACTTCAAAACCATTGCTTCTACGGATAAGGTGGCTATTGCCGCTTACCAGGTAGAGGATGAACAGATCTGGGGCGTACAATTCCATCCGGAGGTATTTCACAGCGAAGACGGGACCCAGATGCTGAAAAACTTTGTGGTAGATGTCTGTGGGTGCCGTCAGGACTGGTCTCCCGCCTCTTTTATAGAGAGTACGGTAGCTGAACTGAAAGAGCAGCTGGGTGATGATAAAGTGGTGCTCGGACTGAGTGGGGGGGGTCGACTCTTCTGTGGCGGCAGTGCTGCTTAACAAAGCGATCGGTAAGAACCTGACCTGTATCTTTGTAGACCATGGAATGTTGCGTAAGAATGAGTTTACCAATGTATTGCATGATTATGAATGTCTGGGCTTGAACGTGATCGGTGTGGATGCCAGTGCCCGTTTCTTCGGTGAACTGGCGGGGGTAACAGACCCGGAACAGAAACGTAAGATCATAGGCAAAGGATTCATTGACGTTTTCGATGAAGAGGCTCATAAGATACAGGATGTCAAATGGCTGGCACAGGGAACCATCTATCCCGATTGCATAGAGTCGTTGTCTATCACAGGTACAGTGATCAAAAGTCACCACAATGTGGGAGGGCTTCCCGAGAAAATGAATCTGAAATTGTGTGAACCTCTCCGCCTGTTGTTTAAAGACGAGGTACGCCGGGTAGGTCGTGAACTGGGTATGCCGGAGCACCTGATCGGACGACACCCTTTTCCGGGACCGGGACTTGCTGTGCGTATCCTGGGAGATATTACTCCGGAGAAGGTACGTATCCTTCAGGATGCGGATGATATATTTATCCAGGGATTGCGCGACTGGGGATTGTACGATCAGGTATGGCAGGCGGGAGTTATTCTGCTACCGGTGCAGTCGGTCGGTGTGATGGGCGATGAGCGTACCTATGAGCGGGCTGTTGCTTTGCGCGCCGTTACCTCTACAGACGCGATGACAGCCGATTGGGCGCATCTTCCTTACGATTTCCTGGGCAAGATCTCGAATGATATTATTAACAGGGTCAAGGGAGTGAACCGTGTGACGTACGATATCAGCTCCAAGCCTCCCGCGACGATAGAATGGGAGTAGGCTTTAGACAAATACAAAAATACCCTCGTCAATCGCGACGCGGGTATTTTTTTTGTTGATCCTTTTGTTCGTGCACGGGGATCAAACCAGGAGAAATCTAATTATTAGTTGTTAACTTAATTAGTAGATTTAGATTTCAGATATTCTTCCCGTTGGCGACGGAAACGCGCCATATCTTCTTCCGTATATACCTGCCATGTCTTTGTTGGTATATCGGTGATCTCGGGCCATCCCACCGCTTTGTCTGTGAAGGACTTCGAATCACCGGGCTTGTTGATAAGGAAATGATCGTATAGTTCGCCTGTTGCCAGATAGGCTTTGAATTCCAGGTAATTTTCATTGATAGTTACGTTCTGATACAGCTGGATGTTAGAGCCTATCCTTTCTACATAGGTATAGAATTCGGGTACATATACCTGCGAGCCTGCGATGGATACCACATGTATGGGTCCGGATAGCTGGTCGGAATCTTTGAGACTATTCTCTCCCCGCATACGGGCATAGATATGGTCGTGTCCGGTGAGTACCAGGTCTACATCGTATTTCTCGTACAGCGGATTGAGGTGTTCGTATATGCCTTCGCTGTTACGACCTTCCGCTACGGAATAGATAGGGCGGTGCTGTTGCACCACGCACCATTTGTAAGGATTGGTTGCCAGTTTCTCTTCTATCCATGCCAATGCCAGGGCACGGTACTCTTCACTGTCACTCAGCAATTCTTTGGTATTGATCATCAGGAAACGGCATCCCTGGTAGTCGAAAAAGTAATTGCCCTGTTCCGATAGCTCTTTCGGTGTATTTTCCGGATAGCTGAACAGATGATCCCAGTAGGTGGTCAGTTTGCCGTGTGTATACTCGTGACTGTCGGGAATAGGTACAACAGGGATCATACCGAAGATCCAGCCGTTGGCCTGGAAGAAAGCATTCCATTCCCATTCCGATGCTCCTCCGGTGAGGTCGCCTGCGAACATAATGAACGATGCGTCTGCCGAGGATCTGGTGGCCTGCCGGATCACGCGCGGATAATGATCGTGAATACCTACCTGTACATCGGAGATGTAGATAAATGAGAATTCGTCGTTGGTGGTCTTGGCTGTTTTGAATGGATACCATTCGCTCCAATGGTCATTGCCATCGCCTATGCGGTAGAGGTATTTTGTATCGGGGGTGAGGTTGTGAAAAGTGATATGGTGGTAACATCTAACTACTCCGTAGTCCTCTTTTGTTTCAGATACCGCCTGATAGAGTGTGACATCGTTCCACAGATCCGGTGAAGGTCGGGCCGGTGTGAGTTCCGCAACCGCCTGAGGCAGGTCGGTTGTCGTGCGCCATCTGACTCGTTGTATGGTGGCAGGGGATTCACTCATTCCCAGGGAAAGCCATTCATAAGGATATTCTTTTGCGGATGCCGAAGTAAATAGAAAAGATATGACCAGTACTGTCAGTAAAAAAGTAATCTTCTTCATGGTTTTACATTCTAATAAGTTCATTGAACCGATGGTGCAGAGTGGAGTATGATCTCAGATCGGTTCGTGGTATTAACCTGCTTCAAAGTTAGATTTTTAATCTGAAATATTCCGATAGTTACTGGTTGTTTCCTAAAAATGGGAGGTGCCTGCAGGGACACACTCCCATTTTCAATTACAGTCTCATTACCTGAAAAAATAATGTCCAGGTTTCTGTCCTGACAGATTAATTGCCTCCATAGCCGGGATTCTGTTCCAGCAGGTCATTGCTATTCAGACTGTTAATGTGTAGAGGATATCTGTTTTTGTGCGGTTCTTTTGATGCTGTATGTGCCCACCAGTCTTCATTGACGTATACATCCCAGCGAATGAGGTCTGTACGGCGGCGGTTCTCACCAATAAATTCGATCAACCATTCATCCAGCAGCCGCCACTGGTCCAGATTGGTTGCCGTCACCGGATTCGGATCTTCACCGGGGAAGTAGCGTTTGCGAACAGAATTGATCCATTGTGCAGCTTTCTCTTTATTACCTGCCCTGAATTCGCATTCGGCCAATGTATAATAGATCTCTGCCAGGCGGATTACCGGAATGTAAGGATCGTATTTCTTGTCGTTATCTGCCAGAGTGGGCATGGGTGATATTTTCATCAGCCGGACACCGGAATTCTCTTCTCCGGACTTCATATCTGATACCAGGTTTTCCACAGGATTATCAGGGGTCACTTCCGAAAAACGGGCTATCTGATCCCGGAATTCAAGGATTTCTCCGGCATACTCTTTGGTTCCCCGGGTAGCGGCTTTGTCTTCATATGCAATCGTCGGATCTGCCAGATCCCCTGGGTTGATCTGCAAACCATACAGGAACATTCCCTCGTAGTCTCCATCTCCTTTATAGTAATAGGGTTTTTTACGGACGTCTGTATCTTCAAATTTAGCAAAAGGACTTCCCAGTTTATATGTATATGGATTTCCTTCCGGGTCCAGTGAAGGTGTCAGGCATATTCCGTTGTAACCTTCTCCGGCATCATTGTTTTTCAGATAATCTCTACTGTTGTAATGCATAATTGCCCGTACTACAGCTTCATAGCCTTGTAGATAGACATTGTCTGAAGGTACTGACCAGATGTTCTCACCCGATCTGTTATTGGTGAATCCGAAGGGTTCTCTCCAGTCTTCCGCGATCTCATACTCTCCGTATTTTCCGGCAATGATATCCTCACAGATCTCAGCAGCTTCGCTGTACATGTCTTTTTTTATGTAAGCGTTTGCATTAAAGTACAGGCGTACCTTCAGGGCGGCACCTGCTGCCTGGGTAAGACTGCCGGTAGCCAGTTCGTACAGGCTTTCTTTTACAGGAAGATCGGGGATCGCAAGATCCAGAAGTTCTTCTATAAAGTCAAATGTCTCTTTATCTGTAGAGCGTCCGACCACAGGAGTATTTACTGTAGAATAGAGCGGCATTCCTCCCCAAAGATCCAATCCTTCGAGGTAGTAGAAGGCAACCAGTGTACGCAATTGGGCGAGCATAGATTCCCGGGTTCCTTCGGGAAAGCCCATCTTTTCAAAGTCTACATTCGCGTCTATATCTTCCAGGGCATCCCAGGCGTGCGCTATTCCCTGGGTTATCTTTTCCCAGGCATTGTCCAGACGGCGGGTACCGGAACTGAAGTTATGTATATGTCTTTTTTCATAATCAACATCTGAGAAGTCTTCTCCGCGTCTGGGCATGCATATCTCATCTGTACCCAGTTCCATGGTCTCGTATCTATATCTGTCACCTGCAATGTAGTTTCTCCAGTGGGTAAAGGGGCGATAGAATCGTTGCCATACATTTTGCTGGGTCTCAAAGAATGTATCAGGTACCGTTTCCGTATAGTAAACAGGGTCTATGCTACATCCGGCTATAGCGATCATGGCCACTACGCCGAACAGAAATGCTGATAATTTATATTGTTTCATATTGTATCCGAATTAAAAGTTTAATTGAACTCCGAAAGTATAGGTGCGTACCTGAGGATAAACCTTATTGAAGTAGTCGATACCTCCCTCCAGGCCCACAATGCTTTGCTCCGGGTTTGAACCGCTGTATTTGGTGAATTTAGCCACATTGTTGATCGTCATATACAGACGTGCCGATTCAATGTATTTATTGTATTTCTTCAGGCTTTGTGTATATCCCAGGTTGATGTTCTGTATTTTAAAGAATGATCCGTCTTCCAGGAAATAATCTATCGCATCTCTGTTGGAATAGATATGTCCGTGTTTCTTTTGCGCGTTCTTCAGCATATTGAATCCGGGGTCCGCGGTATTGGGCAATCCCAGGAACATATCGAATGTATTGTATACATCAAATTTCAACCAGCTGACACAGGTAATACCCAGGTCAAAGTTTTTGTATCTCAGGTTTTGTGTCCAGCCTAAGATCACTTTGGGGTTGTAGTTACCTACCTGCCGTTTGTCGTTTACATTATGAGCATCCTCGATCGGAATGATTTCATCCTCGGCATTGTAGACTAAGAATTTTCCGTCTTCATCCAGGCCGGCGTATTTATACAGGAAGAAACTTCCGATGGTATTTCCCTCATAGATCCGGATAGGATTGCCATAACTTCCCGGTGATGGGAAACTTCCTTTTGCTATGTACGACTGATTGCCATCCAGATGAGTCAGTTTGCTTTTATTGTGAGACATGTTTATACTGGTTGAGTAGCTCCAGTCTTTGGTACGTACAATGTCTGCGCCAATCTCGAACTCCCATCCTTTGTTCTCCATATTTCCGATGTTCTGGTGCATACTTGTCTTGGTGTAAGGAGGATTAGGCACATTTACACTATAGATCAGGTCATTCACTTTGCGGCGATAAATATCCACTTTTCCGTACAGACGGTTGTTGAAGAACGAGTAGTCCAGACCAAAGTTCCATTCTGTTTTTTCTTCCCACTTCAGATCCGGATTTATGTTTTCCGCTTTTCCATACGTGTATGCCCACGTTCCGTCAGGCATGATCCAATATACATCTTTACCGTACATGGTGGCTGCATATTTGGCATCGAAACCGTTGTTACCGGTTACTCCATATCCTACACGCAGTTTCAGTTCACTGATCCAGCTGATGTCTTTCATAAAATTTTCTTCAGAAATGCGCCATCCACCGGAGAGTGCCCAGAATGTACCCCACTGATTGCCTTTGGCAAATTTGGAAGAGCCTTCGTGACGTATGGTAGCCGTAGCCATATACCGGTCCTTATAGGAATAGTTGAGACGTGCGAAGTAGGCCATCAGGCGCTCAGTGATATTTTTCTTGGATTTCATTTCCGCATCACTGCTGCCGGTCCCTAACTGAGCCGTACCTGCACCAATGTCCCAGTATCCGACCAGGTCGCTGGTAAAGTTGCGGTTTTTCATACTGAAACTCTCTCCGTTCTCTTCGAAGTAACTGTAACCGGCTACCGCGTTGAAGTAGTGATCGCCTACTTCTTTGACATACGTAAAGTACCCTTCTGTATTCAGATTTTCCGTTTTGCTGAATTCTATACTGGCTGTTCCGGTACGTCCGGCGCTGATCTCATCCGTATGATTCTTTCCGCGATAGGTATGCCCTTCCCATTGACGCAATTCGTAGGCAATGGTTTGCTGGTAAGACAAGCCGGGAACAGGCAAGATATTCAATTTGAAAGATACATCCGGACGGAACCATTTGTCAAGTCCGTCATCTGTATTGTGAGCCGCATCTGCGATGGTATTCCGTTGATTATTATCTCCCGTCCAGATGTTGTATCCGGTTTCGTTTTCCGGGTCATAAACTGCGCGGGTCGGGTTGTTACGGAATGTTTTTTCCATATCCAATGATCTCTTATTACGGAATGCCTGGCGATAATCTGCGCGTGCATCTATATCCAGCCATCCGTCAAATAGCTTAAACTTGGCATTCATACGTCCGGCATAGTCTGTACGGTCTTCAAATTTCACTACTCCTTTGTTGGTCTGGTATGTGAAAGAGGCACACAGCTGTGCATTTTTACTTCCGGTCTGCAGGCTGATGTTGTGTTTTTGCGAGGTTGTATGGTTTGCCAGAGCTTCGTCCCATCAGTCTACATCGGCTCCATAGTCTGTTCCCAGCTCATTCGCCAGAAACTCCTTTGCACTCATCATCGCCGGCTTACCAAATGCTTGCTTTACGGATACTTCACCCGAATAGGTCATTCTCACTTTTCCGTCAGTTGCCTGTCCGCTTTTGGTAGTTACGAGAATCACACCGGCAGCGGCACGTGTACCGTAGATAGCACCTGCCGAAGCATCTTTCAATACATCAATAGAGAGGATATCTTCCTGTACCAGTGAACGCAGGTCACCTCCGGGCATACCATCAATTACAACTAAAGGTTCCGCACTGGAATTGATCGACGCCGGACCACGTAGCTGGAATTTGTTATCGGCATTGGGGCTGTCTGTTCCATCGATCACCAACCCACTGACTTTTCCAAGAAGTGCGGTTGCTACCGTGGCACCACCCACACCCACAGGCAGGTTGTCTCCCTTGATAGAGGAGATCGAACTGGTTACCTGTTTCTTTTCCAGGGAGCCGTAACCTACCACCACTACCTCACTCAATACGTGAGTATCGTCCGATAATACGATATTCAGATGTTTTGTTGTATTGGTTACCGGGATTTCCTGGGTGACGAACCCGATGTAAGTGATCACTAAGGTACTGTTTTCCGGGGCTTCCACAGAGAAGTTCCCATCCATATCGGAGTAGGCACCTGTTCCTGTACCTTTTACGGAAATAGTAACCCCGATCAGGGGTTCTCCCAGATCGTCTACTATGGTACCGGTCACTACTTGTTGCTGGGCAAGAAGCCATGTAGAAGTGCACAATAAAAATAAAGAGAGTAACAGTTTGTTGGTTGCCAACAACCTTGTTTTCCAGACATAACTCAAGGCATTCTTCATGAAACTTGTGTTTAAAAGTTGTTAATGTAGTTTTGTTGAATTCACACATTTTAAGTATGGCGCAAAAGTATTCCTTCGGTGATCAAAGAAATACTCTTCAAGTGTGAATATAAATCTTCAAAATAATTAACTCACTTTTAATCAAAAGTTTATGTAATGTTGGACATTCCGGAAATATGGTTCTTATCAAGTGTTTATCTTTACTTGACCCTGTCGATCTTCATAATATATTCCTCAAATTCTTCCTTCGGAACAATGGCTTTATTCTTTACTCTTGTTTTATAAGTATAAATAGTGTTTAAAGATAAGTTGAGAAATTTAGCTATCTGCTCGTTGTCGTTTATACCAATTCGCATCAGGGCGAAGATGCGTACTTCCGGAGGCAGATTTCCTTTTTCATCCCATGAAGACCGGTGAGTGGGTTGGAGCAGTTTATTGTATTCTTCCAGAAAACGGGGGTAGACCTTCAGAAACGCTTCATCAAAGGAACTCAGAATGATTTCACGTTCGGACTTCAGATTGAACTCTTTGTACAGGGAGTTGATGTCGTTGTATTGGCGGGTTTTCAGTTTTCTGTCTAAACGTTTGAGTATGACCTCTACTTTGTCCATATACTCGGACTTGGTATATAAGGATCGGAATATCTGCTGATCTTTGATCTGGTTAGACTCTTCTAATTCTTCATACATGGAAGATACTTTGTTCAACTGATCGTTGAGGGCTTTCTGTGCAATTGTCAGTTTTCTCTTTTGCTGATAGATGATACATAGTGTAACGGATACCCCTACGATCAGTAGACTGACGGATAAAAGAGAATAGGAGAGTTTCGTTTTTTGTTTCTGAATGAATGTCACCCTGTCTTTCTCGATGGAAGGTAGAATGGAGTTGATGGTCAGTTTGCGCTGACGGGCGTTGTAACGATTGGCATCTTCCAGAGATACATATATATATCTGCTGGCATCCTCTATCTTGTTGATGTGATACAGGTAGGATGCCAGTGCACTCATGGCAGTCGTTTCCCTGACGGCATCACAGATGTCGGTAGCTGCTGCCAGCGCAATGTGGTATATGGCCTTGTCCATATCTCCTGTGGTGAAATACAATTGTCCCAGGTTGGCTGCTACAGCGGCATTTTTTTTCTATCCGGATAGTATGTTTTTCGATCAGGCTGTTGTAGATCTCTATCTTTTTCTCCGCAGTGATGTCTTTCCGCAGGAAATACTTGTAGGCTTCCTGGAAATCATACGTCATTGAATAAGGCTTTACTTGTCTGAGTGCAGCATCCATATATTCCAGGGCTTTTTTCAGGTATTCTTTATGTAAAGGGATATCCTGGCTATAATCGGCCATTTTGGAGTAGAGCCGGCTGTATAGATTGTAATAGCGATACTTTTGATCTTCCGGCATGTTTGTCACATCTATGGAACCCAGCAGATCATAGGCTTCCATAAACAGACCGGCAGACAGGTAACAGTAGATCAGATCGTATTTTGCTTTCAATTTATGGACCAGATTGTCCAGATCCATAGATAGTTCGTAAGCCTTCTGCGCATAGAAGTAGGCCGAATCATAGTCATACGAGATATAGCTTTTGTACAGATCACGGGAAGCATGATAGATCTCTTCTGTTTCCCGCGCCTGTTTCAGGTTGTGACGAAGCGTATCGATGGTTTTCTCTTTCTTGGCGAAATAATAATCGCGTTTGGTTATTTCTTTATCCAGGACCTTCAACACGGAATCGACATTTAGCTGGCAGTGAGCTATAACAGGGCTGAATACAAGAAATAGAGTCAGAAGCGTTTTCATTTTTCTTTTGTACCGACCTTGTCCCTCTTAGGTTGTAATTTGTGTGTTTGCATAGCATTCAAGCGTAGGAACTTAGTAGGATTACAAATGCTCAGATACTGATCTGAGGGATACCGGGGATACTTTTTCTGCCGTGTTCTGATATGCGCAGTCCGATATTTTCCCTGCAATTCTGCAGGTTTACCGGAGATCTCGGATTGCAATCCTATCTAAACGCTTCAAGCTTTTGATTGAATATGATTATTTACAAATGTATGTAAATGCCTTGATTTAGTCAATTTAATGGAAGGAAATTTAAAAGAATTTCTACGAAAACGTGTGAAATAGAAAAAAACTATTTGAATGAAAGGATCAAGTATATGGGCTTTTTGAAGTTCTGTACAGACTTTTCGGGTATCATGTTCCTGCGTATTTTTCTTACAGGATGTTTCATGGGTGTTACATGTTCATGTCAATCTTTTCATGCAGGTAAAAAAGCAGGCGGTCACAGGTCTGTACCAGTTCCGTAAGGGGAACCATGGAGAGAAGCAGGTACAATCGAACAGAATATAACATATAAGAGGGCGGCTGTAATGATATAGACAGATACCCTCTCCTGGTTTTCATCGGGCAGAGTGGAGGCGTTCGGCCAACAGAGACAGTTCTGGTATGACAATTTCTTTCCGGTGCAGAGCGATCAGATTTTCATCCTGCAATGTATTCAGTGCTTTGGAAATATTCAGACGTGTATCATCCAGGTAACGGACCAGATCCTCCATCTTGACTTTCATGGATTTTTCTCCGCTTTGCTTTTCCGCATGTATAAGGATAAAATGGATGATCTTTCCCTCTACGTCGGTAGGAGCTTGTGCCCATATCCGATTGTAAAGTACCTGTGCGCGACTGCTGAGGATATTCATAAAGTTGATACGGAATATCTCGTAATTGAAAAGTTCCGAAAGCAGGAATGATTTTGCAATACTTACTGTATGTACCTCTGTGATGGCGGTATACGTAGAGTTGTACCGGGTACTTATACCAAATAGAGAATAAGGCTCAAGTACATATGGAGGACGAATATGTTCTATTAGTGTCAGATCTTGTTTTTCCGTGGTAGTGAGAGCAGATAATTCTCCTTTAAGTATAAAGAACAACTGATCACAAAGAGCATGGTTGCGTACAATGACACTACCGGCTTTATGCTTAGTGAAGTCTAATTTTACTTTTCCGATGATATGAGTAAAGTCTTCGTGGCTGAGGCCTTGGAATAGAGGGAGCTGTAACAGGGTTTCGTACATGGTATCCATATGCTTAATTCTTCCAGTTTAAGAACAAATGTAGGCATAATTGGTTTTTACTGAATTAAAAAAAACTCACTTTTTATTTTTTTTATTATTTCTTAATTCAGAAATGCCTTTTAGCGGGGAGAGTTATTGATATTTGCATAAAATATGGTTATATTTGCATAAAAAATCAACTTGATGTTTGCTGCTTTTAACTTTCAGGAGATGATCAGTGCATTTATTGTACTTTTTGCTGTAATAGATATTATCGGGTCTATTCCTATTATTATAAACCTGAAAGATCATGGGAAAGTTGTAGATCCCAACAAGGCTACTCTGATTTCTTTTGGATTGCTGATCGGTTTCTTTTATGCGGGGGATATGATGCTGAAACTTTTTCATGTAGATATCGCGTCGTTTGCCGTAGCCGGCGCTTTTGTGATCTTTCTGATGTCTCTGGAAATGATTTTGGATGTGGAGATATTCAAAAATCAGGGTCCCATCAAAGAAGCAACGCTGGTGCCTCTTGTTTTTCCACTGATTGCCGGTGCCGGCGCTTTCACAACTTTGCTTTCTCTGCGTGCGGAATATGCTACTGTAAATATACTGATCGCACTTGCCCTGAATATGGCCTGGGTATACGTTGTGGTTCGTATGACCTCACCTGTTGAACGTATCCTTGGAAAAGGGGGGATTTATATGATCCGTAAGTTCTTCGGAGTTATTCTGTTAGCCATTGCTGTCCGACTATTTATGGCCAATATTACACAGTTGCTGGAAGCACTGTAGGGATTTACGATTTACGATTGAAATTACATTGTTATTATATGATCTATAGGTTTTATCTGGAAATCTGATAAGTAAAATGAGATAATATCAATTGTAAATTATGAATAATGATTGAGTTCTTTACTTCTATTGTTAATCGTCAATATGTATCGATATCTTAATTCTGGCACTACAGATCATACGATGTAACTTTAATCGTAAATCGTCAAATCGTAAATCGTAAATCTCTCTCTACCTTATTCAGAGTAAATAAATACCATACTTATGGGATTGGATGAGGAAAGCAGGATAGCGATCTTTGCTTCTGTTACTGCTGCTTGTTTCTGAGGATATTCCGAAGGATGAGGCAGTGGAAGAAGAAATCTCATTATGGCAATGATTGTGGTAGCGGATAACCAGGATGTCACTTCTCTGGGAATAGTCTATATATGTAATTCTCTGGAACATGCGCCGGATGTGAAACGTGTATCCGGAGCTGAGGAACTTGTGGGGGAACTGACCCTTTCTCCTGATGCGATTGTGGTATTGGACTATTCTTTGTTTGACTTTTCGGACAAGAATGACTTAGTTCTTTTATTGGAAAGGTTCCGCTATGTAAAATGGTTGTTTCTGGAGCGGGAACTGACAGAGGCAAGTATGTACGCTCGTTGTTGCCATTACGAAAGGGTAGGTGTACTCTGGAAAGGCTGTTCTGCTGATGAGCTCACAAGTGCGTTGAACTCTTTACTGGCAGACAGGCCATATGGCTGTCCGCAGGTAAAGAGTTCCCTACATTTGTCTGGCAAAGGAAAAGAGAAGAAAGTATGGAAATGGCTTACTGATACGGAACAACAGATCTTATATGCTATGGTGCAAGGGAAAAGTACCAGGCAGATAGTGGGGGAACGAAAATCAAGTATACATACGATCTATACGCACAGGAAGAATATATTTCGGAAACTGAAAGTCAGGAATGTGCGTGAAGCTGTCAGGTCTGCTCTGCAACATGGATTGGTGGATCCCATAGAATATTACATTTGATCCTCCGGGAACGGGTGAGGGTCGAAGCCTATCCGGATATTTCTTTGTTTTCGGAGGCTGTTGTATGGTCGGGTGGAGTGTCTGCATATTCATCCTCTTCATTCTCTGTGATCTCTTCCTCTTCTTCATCGCTGAAATAAACAGGCTTTTGCGGGCCGTACCTGCGAAACAGATAGGCAAGTACAGTCCCTGACACTGCTCCACTTAAATGCCCTTCCCAGGAGGTGGTGGGTTTGGCAAAAAAAAGGAACATGTTCCAGACCATGCCTCCGTACAGGAAGGTAACAAGAAGCGAAATCGCGATCAGGGGAACGTGTTTTCTGAGGATCCCGCTGAAAAACAGGAAAAAGGCCAGGCCATAGATGATACCACTGGCTCCCACATGCCAGCCTGGTTTACCTATCAAAAAAGTAATTATGCCGCAACAGATCCAGATCAGAAAGAATATATAGGGAGCGATCTCGCGGTAAAAGTAGAACAGACACCAGGATAGAAAAAAGAAGGGCAACGAATTTGCAATCAGATGCCTGAATCCGCTGTGTACAAAGGGATGAGCGAAAATACCGAACACTCCTTTTTTCTGTAATGGATATACCCCCAATCGTGTAAAGTCCCAGTCTAATCCTACTTCAAGTGTTTTGAGAGCATACATGACAAAAAGTATGAACAACGGGATGGCCATTGCAGCAAAGATCCGCTGTACCGCCTGCTTCATATTTCTTTTTTATATTATTCTTGTGCAATTCTACGAATATTTACAATAAAAACGAAAAATAAAGTAGCTTTTTATTTCTGTTTTTCACGTTAATTTGTATTTTTGGGCATCACTGTATGTAACAGAAGAGTGATAACCGCATTAATTAACCTTTAATATACACAACTATGAGTTATTTACGATTTGATAAGACACTCATGGTGAATCTGGAGGAATCTTTACCGCGGGAGATTCTAAGGACAAACCAGTCAGGGGCTTATCATTGTACAACAATTGTAGATTGTAACACACGCAAATATCACGGCTTGTTGGTGATCCCGGTCCCCAACCTCGATGATGAGAACCATGTGCTACTCTCTTCTCTCGATGAAACGATAGTACAACATGGCGCGGAATTTAATCTGGGTTTACACAAATACCAGGGAAATCACTTCAGTCCCAACGGGCATAAATATATCCGGGAATTTGACTGTGAAAAGATACCCGTTACCACGTATCGGGTAGGGGGAGTGATTTTAAGTAAGGAGAAAATATTCGTTCATCACGAGAACCGGATATTGATCCGCTATACGTTGCTCGACGCGCATTCTCCTACCAAACTTCGTTTCCGGCCTTTCCTGGCTTTCCGGAGTGTGCGTGAATATACCCACGAGAACCCACAGGCCAGCAGGGAATATCAGGAAGTAGAGAATGGGATCAAGACCTGTATGTATCCCGGTTATCCGGAACTGGTGATGCAACTCAACAAAAAGAATGAATTCCATTTTGTTCCGGACTGGTACCGGGGCATTGAGTATCCCAAAGAGCAGGAGAGAGGATATGATTTCAATGAAGACCTGTATGTACCCGGCTATTTCGAGGTAGATATAAAGAAGGGCGAGAGTATTGTGTTCTCGGCGGGTGTTTCCCCGATAGCTCCCCGTCGCCTGAAACAACTGTTTGAGGTGGAGGTTGCCGACCGCACGCCCCGTGACAGCTTTTTCCATTGTCTGAAAAATTCTGCTCATCAATTCCATAACCTGCAGGAGGGAGAACATTACATCCTGGCCGGATATCCCTGGTTCAAATGTCGCGCGCGTGACATGTTTATTTCTCTGCCCGGATTGACCCTGGCGGTAGATGAAGTGCACGAGTTTGAGAGTGCCATGGAGACGGCACAGAAGGCGATCCGTAATTTCATACAGGGAGAACCTGTCGGGTACAAGATCTACGAGATGGAACATCCCGATGTTCTCCTGTGGGCAGTATGGGCCTTGCAGCAATATGCCAAAGAGACTTCCCGGGAACAGTGCCGGGCCAGGTATGGTGGTCTGCTGGAAGAGATCATTGAATATATTCGTCAACGCAGGCATGACAACCTTTTCGTACATGAGAACGGGTTGTTGTATGCCGATGGTAAGGAAAAAGCTATCACCTGGATGAATTCTACGGTAGATGGCAGGCCGGTGACTCCGAGAACCGGATATATCGTAGAGATCAATGCGTTGTGGTACAATGCGCTGAAGTTTATTGCCGATCTCTCCCGTGAAGGCGGTAACATGGTTCTGGCAGAGGCTCTGGAAGAACAGGTAGCCATTACCGGCAGATCTTTTGTAGAAGTGTTCCGCAATGAATATGGATATCTGCTCGATTATGTAGACGGATATATGATGGATTGGAGCGTACGGCCCAATATGATCTTTACGGTCGCTTTCGACTATTCTCCTCTGGATCGTGTGCAGAAAAAACAGGTACTTGATATTGTTACCAAAGAACTTCTTACTCCCAAAGGATTGCGTACGCTGAGCCCTAAAAGCGGTGGATATAATCCGAACTATGTAGGTCCTCAGATACAACGCGACTACGCGTATCATCAGGGTACGGCATGGCCCTGGCTGATGGGATTTTATATGGAGGCTTATCTGCGTATATATAAAATGAGTGGTATCTCTTTTGTGGAACGTTATCTGATCGGTTTTGAAGAGGAAATGACCAGCCATTGTATCGGGTCCTTGCCGGAGTTGTTTGATGGTAACCCTCCTTTCAAAGGAAGAGGCGCAGTCTCTTTCGCTATGAATGTAGCTGAGATCCTGCGTATTCTTAAATTATTATCCAAGTATAATTTCTAAAAAGAGGAGGAGCGAAGATGAAAGTTTTAATGTTCGGTTGGGAGTTCCCTCCGCATATTCTGGGAGGTTTGGGTACTGCCAGTTATGGACTGACCAAAGGTATGTCCGTACAACCCGATATGGAGATCACGTTCTGTATTCCCAAACCCCGGGGAGATGAAGACCAGAGTTTTCTGCGTATCATAGGCATGAACAGTACTCCTGTTGTCTGGCGGGATGTGAACTGGGACTATATGAAAAGCCGCGTAGGGTCATATATGGACCCTCAGCTCTATTATGACCTGCGGGATCATATTTATGCCGATTTCAATTATTTATATACCAATGATTTGGGGTGTATTGAGTTTTCCGGAAGATATCCGGACAACCTGCACGAGGAGATCAATAATTATTCCATCGTAGCCGGTGTGGTGGCGCGTCAGCAGCAATTTGAGATTATTCATTCGCACGACTGGCTGACGTATCCCGCGGGTATTCACGCGAAGCAGGTATCGGGAAAGCCATTGGTTATTCATGTGCATGCGACAGATTTTGACCGCAGTCGAGGCAATGTGAATCCTACGGTATATGCTATTGAAAAGAACGGTATGGATTATGCCGATCATATCATGTGTGTGAGTGAATTGACGCGTCAGACGGTGATCCATAAGTATTTTCAGGACCCGCGTAAAGTGTCTACGGTACACAACGCTGTATCACCTTTGCCTCAGGAAATTATAGATATTGTTCCTGTAAAAAATCCGACAGAGAAGATCGTGACTTTCCTGGGCCGCATCACCATGCAGAAAGGACCGGAGTATTTTGTGGAGGCTGCTGCTCTGGCCCTGAAACGTACAAGGAATGTAAGGTTCGTTATGGCGGGCAGCGGTGATATGATGGATCAGATGATCCGCCTGGCTGCTGAACGTGGTATTGCCGATCGTTTCCATTTTCCCGGATTTATGAAAGGAAAACAGGTGTATGAAGTATTAAAGGTGAGTGATGTTTATATCATGCCGTCCGTTTCCGAACCGTTTGGAATTTCCCCTCTGGAGGCCATGCAGTGCAGTGTTCCTACTATTATTTCCAAACAATCGGGGTGTGCTGAGATCCTGGAGAAGTGTATCAAAACAGATTATTGGGACATCCAGGCCATGGCAGACGCCATTTATTCCATCTGTACCTATCCGTCTATGTACGAATATCTGCGTGACGAGGGTAAGAAAGAGGTCGATGAGATCAAATGGGAGAATGTCGGTTATAAAGTACGGGGTATTTACGACGAGGTTATAAACAATTACAGAAAATAAAAAACAATCTATATGAGAACAATCTGTCTTTATTTTGAGATACATCAAATTATCCATCTGAAACGTTATCGCTTTTTCGATATAGGACTGGATCATTATTATTACGATGACTATGCCAATGAAAATAGTATCAACGAGGTGGCAGAGAGGTCGTATGTACCGGCATTGAATACCCTGATTGAGATGGTTAAGAATTCGGATGGGTATTTCAAAGTTGCTCTTTCTATTTCCGGTGTTGCGTTGGAGCAATTAGAGATCCATGCTCCGGTGGTTATAGACTTACTGCATCAGCTGAACGATACCGGGTGTTGTGAATTTCTGGCCGAGCCTTACTCACACGGCTTGTCTTCACTGGCCAATGAAGACTGCTTCCGTGAGGAGGTGATGCGACAGAGCGAGAAGATGAAACAGCTGTTCGGGAAAGCACCTAAGGTGTTCCGCAATTCCAGCCTGATCTATTCGGACGATATTGGCGCGCAGGTGGCAGCCATGGGCTTCAAAGGTATGCTGACAGAGGGAGCGAAAGCTGTATTGGGTTGGAAAAGCCCGCATTATGTATATCACTGCAATCAGGCTCCTCATCTGAAATTGTTGCTGCGGGATTATAAACTTTCAGACGATATTGGTTTGCGTTTCTCCAATTCGGATTGGAATGAATATCCGCTATTTGCCGATACGTATATGAACTGGATCGATACCCTGCCGCAGGAAGAGCAGGTGATCAATATATTTATGGAATTGTGTGCGTTAGGTATTTTCCAACCGCTCTCCTCCAATATCCTGGAATTCCTGAAAGCACTTCCGGCATGTGCCAAAGAGCGTGGTATCACTTTTTCTACTCCGACGGAGATTGTCACCAAACTGAAATCCGTTTCTCAACTGGATGTCGCCTATCCGCTTTCCTGGGTAGATGAAGAGAGGGATACCAGTTGCTGGCTCGGAAATGTGATGCAGCGCGAAGCGTTTAATAAGTTGTATAGTATTGCGGAGAGAGTGCATCTGTGCAAAGATCGTCGTATCAAACAGGATTGGGATTATTTACAGGCAAGTAACAACTTCCGGTTTATGACTACCAAGCAGTCCAGTGTGAACTTCAATCGGGGTATATATGATTCTCCCTATGATGCTTTCACCAACTATATGAATATTCTTGGAGATTTTATCCAGCGTGTAAATGCGTTGTATCCGGAGGATATAGATAATGAGGAACTGAATTCCTTGTTGACTACGATCAAGAATCAGGATTATGAAATAGCGGAGTTGAATAAGAAGATCGAAAAGTTGCAGGCAAAAGCAGATAGGGAGAAGAAACAAAAAACGAAGGCATCTGCGGCGGCTGTAGAGCAGTCTTCTGAGAAGGTGGTTCCTCCCGGAGAACCTGTGGTGAAAAAAGCTCCAGCTAAGAAAACGGTTGCAAAGAAAACCAGTAAATAAACTGAGAATAAGATATGGGATTGTAAAAAGCCGGCATAGCAACGTGCCGGCTTTTTATATATGATGAAGGTATTCTGAAAGACATTCATAAAAAGAGGCTATCTCACTATGGAACCTGATAAAGTTGGATCTATGCTGAGGCAGCCTCTTTTCTATGAGAGAATGGTTGTTTTCCTATCGCTTGGTGGTAAAGTCAATATAACCTATCAACATATCTAACAAATCTCCGTTTTTGTCGGGATCTCCTCCTTTGAGTTTGACGTATGAGGGTCTGAGATCATGATATACTCCCACCGGATCTGTTGAGGTCGAGGAGGCATTTACCTGTTTGACCGGGATGAGTACCATCTTGTCCCAGTCGGGATTTTCTGTTTTCCATTTTTCTTCCCAGGCTTTTTCGTCCCAATTGCTGCCAGCCTCTTTCTGTGCCTTTTCTTTTTCGCCTTGCTTTTCTTCGATACAGATGGTGATCAATCTGGAAATATTAGAGTACGTATATTGGTTGGTACTGCTGTTGCGTACGGTAAAGTATGATGTGACATTATCATATATTTTATTCTTTTCAAAGAATTTTCGATATTCATCTTCATGTTTTCGTACCAATAGCAAACTGTCCGGAGGCGACATGGCATATTTCTCATCACTTTTTTCATAATAGTGAGTAAATACCAATCTCACTCCACTAATGGTATCGTTGTGATGGTATTTGCTTATGGTATCCAATGGAAGAGTTACTTCAGTGAAAATCCCTGCCGGAGTTTTGAGGTAAGTCCATTGAGGCTCTTTTACCTTCTCCTCTATTTTTTCTTCGGATTGGATCATTCGGTTGGCCTGTACCACCTCTTTTGTCGCAGCTATCGTAGTATTGACCGAGAAGATCGAGTCGTTGCCATCCTGCTGAACGTATTTATTCCCTAAAGAATCTTTGTAGTGCACATTGAAGCCAAACTCCAGTTCCATTGCCTCTACATAGGGTATAGAACCGTCTCCGTATTCATTTTTGACATATACACCTTGAAGAACCTTATCAATAAACCTGTTCGGATCAGCAAAATCCTCCGGTTTTTCCCGGTAGTGTTTCAATATACGTTCGCCAAACCCCTTATTCAACGGGATCTTTATCATATGCATACCTGAGTCCGTATCAAAATCATTACCGGAGGGATCGTCGGCTGTATAGGCACGTCCTCCCAGAAGACTGTTGGGATCGTTCGGGTTATAATATTGTTCCGGATTAATGTCTGTATAAGGATGGCGTACAAGCTTGTTGTCCAGTTCATATACGTTCAGGTAAGAAGCTACCAACGGATCTCCGAAATAGCTCTGATAATAGAGGCGCAGATTGACATGGCTGATCGTATCTCCTGCCATGGATACAGATGTTGTCAGTTTTTGCGGATCGTATACTTCCGGGACGAATTGGTGGGTCTGGCAAAAGAACTCAGTAAGGAAGCTGGCTTCCAGATATCCGAATTCATCGTCTGTAAATCTTCCCAGATACCCGGTACTTGTTTTGGCATAGACTGCTCCTGCTTCCATGGATCTGGTCTCCACATAATAGGTCGTAGACTTTACTTCTTTAGCATCCGTATCCGGTAATACATCCAGACCTAAAGTCCCTGTGCTGTCGTCGCATCCGGCAAGAGCAAAGAGTGCGATCCATATCCAAATATATTTTATTTTCATACAAAGGAGGTACTAAATGATTGTAGGGTGAGTATAGTGATCGTTTATCTATTTTTGATGGGCCTCCCATACCTGGTCGTAAAATTCATTGCAGGCATCGGCATAATGATCGGCTTCCTGATGGCCTAAAATCAACTTTCCGCTTTGAAGGGCATAATCCATGATCTCAGGAATGACGTTTGCGCTGTTCTGGATCACTCCGTCCGAATATTGGATGGCCAGTTTGTTCAGTTCAGTGAAATCGGTCTGCGGCGGTAGAGTGGCGATATCCTTTTTACTGATCCCTTTCAACATCAGTTTGTTTGTGAAATCGGGTTCAAACGGAGTCTTGAAGTCTTCCTCGTATACGGAAAAAACAACTTTCGCGTCCCGGAAAGAAGGTTCATCTTTATAAGCTGTTTTGATGTAAAGCGGAGCTAAAGCGGTCATCCATCCATGACAATGTATCACATCGGGAGACCAGCGCAGTTTTTTAACGGTTTCCAGTACGCCACGGGCATAGAAAATAGCTCTGCTATCGTTGTCTTCGTATTCGACTCCTTCTTCATTCACTGTCTGCAGACGATTCTGGAAATAGTCGTCGTTGTCGATGAAATAAACCTGCATACGAGCCGATTGAATAGAGGCTACTTTGATAATGAGCGGATGGTCGGTATCGTCAATGATCAGATTCATTCCGGAAAGGCGAATGACTTCGTGTAACTGGTTCCTCCGTTCGTTAATATTCCCCCACTTTGGCATGAAAGTTCTGATCTCTCTTCCTCTTTCCTGTATGGCTTGTGGTAAATTCCTACCAATATTCGCCATTTCTGATTCTGTTACGTATGGAGTAATTTCCTGTGTGATAAATAAAACCTTATTCGCCCTTGTTATCATAGCAATCGTTCTCGTAAATATTCTGCAAAGATATAAAAAAACGGGCACTTAAGCAAATACGGAGCGGGTATAATTCCTTATGTTTTGTTAATGATTTGATTGCCTGTTTGTTATCGGTAAGCCGGGTTGCGTGGGGCTACTATACCTTTAGCATTAATTTAGCTAATTTCTTCTTTATATGGTAAATAATGGCTTATTTTGCAGCGTTTTTCAAATGGGTTGTGGGTTTTTAACAACTACATCTATATGGCGATGAAGATTATACATACAATACAGGAATTGCAGACGGAACTGGCAGGTTTTCGGAAAGAAGGGAAGCTAATAGGCTTTGTACCCACTATGGGAGCTTTACATGCCGGACATATCTCTCTGGTCGAAAACAGTACGAAGAACAATGAAGTAACCGTAGTCAGTATCTTCGTGAATCCTACTCAGTTCAATGATCCGGATGATCTTCGGAAATACCCCCGTACGCTGGAGGCTGATTGCGCATTGTTATCTACTCTGGGTAATATCTTTGTATTTGCCCCTGAAGTGAAAGAGATGTATCCGCAACCCGATATCCGTACGTTTGATTATGCGCCGCTGGACACAGTGATGGAGGGACGGTTCCGTCCCGGACATTTCAATGGGGTGTGTCAGATCGTAAGTAAACTTTTCGATGCTGTGATGCCGGACCGGGCCTATTTCGGAGAAAAGGACTTTCAGCAGCTGGCCATCATCCGGGAGATGGTACGTTGTATGGAATACCCGATCGATATCGTAGGATGTCCCATTGTCCGGGAGGCTGACGGGCTGGCCATGAGTAGCCGCAATACCAGACTTTCTGCCGCAGAACGTGAAATAGCTTTAAAAATATCTGAGACATTGTTTAAAAGTCGTACCTTTGCACAGTCGCATACACTTGACGAGACATTAGCCTTTGTAGTGAATACGATCGGAACTGTTGACGGCCTGCGGTTGGAATATTTTGAAATAGTGAATGGGAACACCTTACAGCCTGTATCGAACTGGGATGAGGCTTCATTTGTTGTAGGGTGTATCACAGTATTCTGCGGTGAAGTGCGGTTGATTGATAACATCACATATAAACCTCTTTAACTAAAAGATCAGACTTTATGATGATTGAAGTATTGAAGTCAAAGATTCATTGTGCCCGTGTAACAGAAGCTAATCTGAACTACATGGGTAGTATCACTATTGACGAGGATCTGATGGACGCCGCCAATCTGATTGCCGGGGAAAAGGTACATATTGTAAATAACAACAATGGCGAACGTTTCGAAACCTATATCATTAAAGGAAAACGGGGTTCCGGAAATATCTGTCTCAATGGCGCGGCTGCCCGTAAGGTGCAACCGGGAGACATTGTGATCATTATGGCCTATGCCCTGATGGATTTTGAGGAAGCAAAGGGGTTTTCTCCTGCCATCATTTTTCCCGATCCGATGAACAACAGTGTGGTAAGATAGGAGTCATTCTATACAAAAAAAGAAAGTCCGGATCCTTTTCGAGGGTTCCGGACTTTTCTGTTATACGGGAGGTATAAGAACTTGTTTTATGTATTCCTGATGAACATGACAATCTGAGGGATTTTATATGCATACGTAAACCGCGGTTGATCTGCACATAAGAAATGTAAAAATACTGAAGGTTTTCTCCTTCCATGTACCATGTCTTTACCTGCATTTAATGTATAACGGTAAATGAACTGTTGTTTACCTACCTCTGCCGGATATTCTTTTCAAAGCGTTTCATTTCATACTGCCCTGGCTTTAGCCACAATTTGCCAACCCTGTGGCACAGCAGATTAGAGAATTTACCCAGACAGTAACTCACCTCCTCTTTTTCTTGCTCTATCAAATTTCCGGACAGAAAAGGTCATACCATGTAATCCCATATTGTATTCATGTGCCATACTCTTTCTTGTCCGAGAGGCTTTCTGTAGAAAAAATATATTTTGTGTATATCCTCATGTTCAATCCTTGTTTACGTGTTGAAGATTCAAATCCAACACGATACATTTTTATATGTCAGACAGTGGGATGGATTCAGGAACTATTTTATGGGATTACATCCATACAATTATCCATTGAGTTGCGCGTGCATAGCTGCTGCCGCTTTGCGTCCGTCTCCCATAGCTAAGATCACGGTAGCACCTCCGCGTACAATGTCTCCTCCGGCATAAATTGTCGGGATAGAGGTTTGCATGTCGTCATTTACAGTGATGGTTCCTCTGCGCCCGGTTTCCAGACCTTCGATGGAGCTGGGCACAATGGGATTGGGCGATACGCCTACGCTCACAATGGCCAGGTCGATGTCTATGGTCTCCGTGGCTCCGGGAATGGCTATGGGACTGCGACGGCCCGATTCATCCGGTGCACCCAGTTCCATTTTCTGAAGTACCACCTGTTTCACCCGGCCCTGTTCGTCGCCGATGTATTCCAGCGGATTGTGCAGGGTAAGGAATTCGACGCCCTCTTCTTTGGCATGCTTCACCTCTTCGAGGCGGGCAGGCATTTCTTCTTCCGAACGTCTGTAGATGATCATGGCACGTTCGGCTCCCAGACGTTTGGCTGTACGTACCGAGTCCATCGCTGTGTTCCCTCCACCGATCACGGCTACATTTTTTCCGAAAGTTACCGGAGTATCTGAGTCCGGGTCCGCCGCGTCCATCAGGTTGACACGGGTCAGGTATTCGTTGGAAGACATGATGTTGATCAGGTTTTCTCCCGGGATGTTCATAAAGTTGGGTAGTCCGGCACCGGAAGCAACGAATATGCCCTGGTAGCCCTCTTCTTCCAGTTGGTCTACTCCAACTGTTTTGCCGACGATACAGTCTTTCACAAATTCTACTCCCATCTGAGCGAGGTTGTCAATCTCTACATCCACGATCTTGTTGGGCAGGCGGAATTCGGGAATACCGTATTTCAATACACCACCGATCTCATGGAGGGCTTCGAATACGGTCACATCGTAACCGAATTTGATCATGTCACCCGCGAATGCGAGTCCGGCAGGTCCGGAGCCGATCACTGCTATTTTGATGCCGTTCTTTTCCGCGATCCCGGGGATAGAGATCTGACCGCTTTCGCGTTCGTAGTCGGCCGCGAATCTTTCGAGATTGCCGATCGCAACAGCTTCTTTTTTCATTTTCAGGTGGATACATCTGGCTTCACACTGTTTCTCCTGCGGGCACACGCGACCACACACGGCAGGCAGAGCGCTGGTCTCTTTCAGTGTTCTGGCTGCTTCGAGGAATTCTCCGCGCTCGATATTCTTAATGAAACGCGGGATGTCTATTCCTACCGGGCAGCCTTCCATACATCCCGGGTTGGCACAGTCCAGACAGCGTTGTGCTTCTGTAACTGCCTGTTTGGCGGTAAGTCCCTGGTTCACCTCTTCCCTACGGCTGTGTGAACGGTATTCTGCATCCAGTTCCGGCATGTGACAGCGGGGGATAGCGGAACGCTCTTTGGCTTTCATGGCTTTGCGGAGTTCTTCGCGCCATGCAGCGTCTCTTCCTTTGGCCTGGCTCAGCGGAGCGGTAGCTTCACATCGGGTTTTGAGTTTGTTTACTTCTGTCTGTTCAATCTCCCGGAAAGCTCCCATGCGTTTGAGCATTTCGTCGAAGTCTACCTGATGACCGTCGAACTCCGGACCGTCTACACATACAAACTTCGTTTTGCCACCGATGGTGATGCGGCAGGCACCACACATACCCGTACCATCTACCATGATGGTGTTGAGGGATACATCGGTAGGGATCTCGTATTTTTTGGTAAGCAGGCATACGAATTTCATCATGATGGCCGGACCGATGGCAAAGCATTTGTCTACCTTCTCACGCCGGATCACCTCTTCGACACCTTCGGTCACGAGGCCTTTGGTACCGTACGATCCGTCGTCTGTCATGATGATCACTTCGTCCGAACTTTCCCGCATCTCTTTTTCCAGGATGATCAGGTCTTTGTTGCGTCCGGCCAATACGGTGATCACCCGGTTGCCGGCAGCTTTCAGTGCCTGTACAATGGGGAGCATAGGTGCTACACCTACCCCTCCTCCGGCACAGACTACCGTTCCGAAATTTTCTATGTGCGTGGCTTTACCCAGCGGGCCTACTACGTCTGTTATGTAATCGCCCACCTGCAATTCGGCCAGCCGGGCAGAGGAGAGTCCTACTTCCTGAACCACCAGTGTGATGGTTCCTTTTTGTGTGTCGGCACCAGCAATGGTCAGCGGCATACGTTCTCCTTTGTTTCCGACACGTACGATAACGAAGTGTCCGGCTTTGCGTGATTTTGCGATAAGGGGTGCTTCTATCTCTAATTTAAAAACTTTCTCAGAAAATTGTTCTTTGTTAATGATTTTATTCATTATCTATTAGTTTTGTTGGTATTATTACGTAACCGCTATCAGAATGATATTTTTTGCAAAGATACTGCTAATTTAGAAATAACAAAATAAAAGCCGCCCATTTGAGGCGGCTTTACGGATATTGTAAAGGGAAGGGAATGTTCAATCAATCAATGAGTTCGAATCCGCAGTAGGGTACAAGTGCTTTTGGTATGCGGATGCCTTCCGGTGTCTGGTTGTTTTCCAGCAGGGAAGCCACGATACGGGGCAGGGCGAGAGCCGATCCGTTGAGGGTATGGCAAAGCTCTGTTTTCTTGTCGGCATTGCGGTAGCGGCATTTCAGACGGTTGGCCTGGTAAGACCCGAAATTGGACACAGAACTTACTTCCAACCAGCGTTTCTGAGCCGCGGAATAAACTTCGAAATCGAATGTGATGGAAGAGGTAAAACTCATGTCACCTCCGCACAGCCGGAGGATGCGGTAGGGGAGTTCCAGCTTTTGTATCAGGTTCTCTACATGGGCGATCATCTCTTTCAGGGATTCGTAGGAATGATCGGGCGTATCGATGTGTACGATCTCTACTTTGTTGAACTGGTGCAGACGGTTGAGACCACGTACATCCTTACCGTACGATCCGGCTTCGCGACGGAAACAGGCGGAGTAGGCACAGTTCTTGATGGGCAGTTCTTTTTCGTCTAAGATCACGTCCCGGTAGATATTGGTCACAGGTACTTCCGCGGTAGGAATGAGATAGAGATCATCTTCCGTTACGTGATACATCTGGCCCTCTTTGTCGGGAAGTTGTCCGGTGCCGTAGCCGGACGCGGCATTGATCACATAGGGAGGTTCCACTTCCAGATAACCCGCTTCGCGAGCTTCGTCTAAGAAGAAGTTGATCAATGCCCGTTGCAGGCGGGCTCCTTTGCCTTTGTATACCGGAAAACCAGCTCCTGTGATCTTTACTCCCAATTCGAAGTCGATCAGGTCGTATTTTTTCGCCAGTTCCCAGTGAGGCTGGGCATCCGCGGGAAGTTCGGGTGTTTCTCCACCGCTGCGTTCCACCACGTTGTCTTCCGGAGTCTTACCTTCCGGAACGTCGTCACAGGGTACATTGGGAATGTTGTAAAGAAGGGTTTGCAATTCGGCACTCACTTCGTTCATGGCGGTTTCCAGCTGCTTATTGCCCTCTTTCATTTCACTCACACGGGCACGGGCCGCTTCTGCTTCTTCTTTTTTTCCTTCTTTCATCAGTATACCGATGGATCTGGAAAGAGCGTTCACTTCCGACAGGTTCTGGTCCAGTTGTTGCTGGGTACGACGGCGTTTGTCGTTAACCTCGATTACCTGTTGCACTGCTTCTCTGGCATTCCTGAAATGTTTCTTTTCCAATCCGCGGATCACGGCTTCGGTATCTTCTGTGATTTGTCTGATGGTAAGCATATCTCTGTTTTTATGATCTTTTGTTTGGGAGTTGCAAAGATAATATTTATTTTGTTCATTTCTTTGTACCGACCAAGAAACGAAGCAAAGAAAGCAAAACCAGGAGATTTACGATTACTCCCTTCGGTCATGACCCTTATCTGATAGGTAACACCAAGGAACGTTGGATGATTGACGATTTACGATTGAAAGGACATCGGATAATTGATGTATGATTTACGTCTCTTCGATGCTGGGTCTGATAGGTGATAACGCATACAAGAACTCGTTTGGTTCATACAGATTTTGTTTTGTGGCAGCTGTATGCCTGCACTATGCCTGACACTGCGGGATCAAAGGTGATCCAACGCCTGTACCAGGCGTATCGCGGATGTTTATGGCTGTGAGTAGTGTTGTTGATTGTCATTTGATAGTAGGTAGCTGTACGTTGTTTCTTGTACATTTTTCTATGGGATTTCCGGAGTTCGGAAGTAGCGGACGGATGAGAAATTCTGTTTTATACAAACAGATGTATATAAAAAAAAGGTTGCCGGATATCCGGCAACCTTTTTTTATCTGATAGAAATCTGATTTTTTATGCTTCCGTTTTTTCAGCAGGTACTATCGATACGTATCTTTTATCGTTCTTACCTACTTTGAAACTTACTGTACCATCTACCAGGGCGAAGAGGGTGTGATCTTTACCCATACCCATATTGGTGCCCGGGTGGAAGGCTGTACCTCTCTGGCGAATGATGATGTTTCCTGCTTTGCAGCTTTCACCACCAAATATCTTAACGCCTAATCTTTTGCTATGTGATTCGCGGCCGTTCTTGGAACTACCGACACCTTTTTTATGTGCCATTTCTTTCTACTTTTTATGGATTAAGCCAATACTTCGGTAATTGTTAACTCTGTAAACTGCTGACGGTGTCCGTTCAACTTTCTGTAGCCTTTTCTTCTTTTCTTGTGGAAAATAAGTACTTTGTCTCCTTTTACCAGGCTGGTTACCACCTGACATACCACTTTCGCACCTTCTACGGTAGGGGTACCTACGGTGATGTTGCCATCGTTGTCTACCAAAAGAACTTTGTCAAACTCTACTGTTGAACCGTTTTCCGCATCCGCGATGTGGTGAACGAACAGTTTTTTGCCAGCTTCTGCTTTGAACTGCTGACCGTTAATTTCTACAATTGCGTACATCTGTTTATATTATACAGGTTAGCTCCGTCGGGTGGTATAGGATCACTCCTGTACTCTTTCCTCTACCCGGTGCGGAATAATCAGGGCACAAAAGTAGTACTTTCTTTCCGAACGTACAAATCTTTTTTGCTTTTTATCTTTGGTTTCCTGCATGTTTGCTTTCTGTAACACTCCTATCAGATGATACGGTATGCACAAGGATTCCGGATCAGGCGGGGAGCAGTTCTTTAAGCGAATGGATGATCTGTAGGTGTGGGTAAGTGGCCAGTTCTTCCCGGCTGGTCATTCCGGTAGTTACTCCAATGAAATCTACTCCTGCATTCTGTGCGGTTTCCGCGTCTATGGTGCTGTCTCCGATATAGAGAACATCCGGGGCTGCTGTTCCCAGTTGCTCCATGGCAAAGCGTATACCTTGTGGATCCGGCTTCTCGTGCAGTACATCTTCCCCTCCGACAATGATGTCGAAAAAGTCTTCCGGGAAGTACAGATCCATCTTCTCGCGTATCCGGAATCTGTATTTGGTAGAGATGATCCCGATCTTCATACCTTTCTCTTTCAGTCCGGTGAGTACAGGTAGGGTATCCGGGTAGAGGAACGTATGGGGCGTCATATAGGTCTTAGCTTCCCGGGTGTATTCTTTTTTCCACGAAAGGATCTGTTCGGTGTCTGTGACCGAAGTAAGGATGACGAAAGAATCTTCCAGTGTCTTTCCGATGGTACGTTTGATACTTTCGTCGGCAATGTGGGTGAAGTTATGTCTGCGGAGCACATTTTGGAAACAGGTAACTATACCTACCGACGAGTCGGCAAGTGTGTAATCGAAATCGAATAAATAGGTGGTATACTTCATGATCTGTAATTTATAAAAATGATGGATGCGAACTGAAATCTATATTTCCTGACGCAACCTTCCCCACCCGGATCCGGCTTAGCAGTCGTTCTGGGTGGGGAGGGTATCCGGGTGTCATATTTTCTTTTTTTTAGTTTGCTGTACAGAGAACTTACTGCAGAGGTTCGAGTTGATATCCTTGTTCCCTGAGCAGACTGAGCAACCCGCTCCTGCCAGGCAGGTGCAGTGCCCCTACGGCAATGAATGTACTGCCTTCCCGCAGTATATCGGGAAGTTGCTGTGCCCAGGTGATGTTGCGGTTGTCTACCATGGCCTCCCATTCTCCCGGCAGCGGGTCACACTGGGTTCCGTCTCTTTCCAGGGCGAGAGCTTCCATCTTTTCCAGATCCTGTGCCATATAGGCTTCTGTCAGTTCCCGGGCGTTTTGCATATTCTTATCTATATTCTCTACCAGGCAGAGCAGCAGAGTGGCTTGGCGGCTGAGTGTACTTCTTTTGAACAGGAGGTCGAACTGAAACGCGGGCTCTTCGAGGCCGAGGATTTTTTTCCCGTTGTCGGCTCCGATCTTTTGTATGAAAGAATCCAGCTGGAATTGCGGATTGTAGCCATCTCCTATCAGTTTCAGGTACAACGCTACTACTAAGTTGTTTTGTATGACAGTGGGTTTCACGACAGAAACGACATCCATATCCAGCATGATGTTTTCTTTGGTGTGGCTGTTAATCAGCGTATACTGTTCGGAAGTGAAGAGCATGGACAGTGTAGTGTCCCCGGGCATCAGAATCATCTGTTGCATCTGCATCATGATCTCCGGATCGTGAAGATCGCTCATCACCATTTCGCCTACCACCTGATCTGCCCGGTTGAGAGCCGGTCTCAGCTCAACGATGTCTTCCATGATACGGATCGGAGCCAGGTGATGGGTGCCAAAAAGGTAGGAGGGTTGCTTGAGACCATTGCCGGATATTTTCCACAACAACTGTGCCTGCGTGGAGAAGCACGCACATAGAAAAACGATAGATGCGATTGTCTTTTTCATTCTGAATAATAGAGTATATATTTATCTTCTTCCACCGGATATCCAGTGGGTCTTGTAGTAATTCTCACTGAGTTTGCTGACGATCACTCCCCGGCTGGTGCTGGCATGTACGAATTTCCCGTCTTTCAGATAGATGCCTACATGCGCCACTTTCTTACCGGAGTTGTTGCTCGAGAAGAATACCAGGTCGCCCTCTTTCAATTGATGCTTGGCCACTTTTCTGCATTGTTTACGCTGACCCTCTGAGTTACGGTCCAGGGACTTGTGGTAGACGGTTTTATAGATCTGCCGCGTAAATCCCGAACAATCTGTACCACGCTTCGTATCTCCTCCCATGCGGTAAGGAGTTCCGATCCATCCCGCCACTTCCGTATAGAGCCGGTGGTTGTCGCGCAGGTCGATGTCCATTCCCAGTTTCACGGAAGCGTTTGCCAGTGCCCGATAGTCGAGCCGTGGTGCTGCCGTGCGGCAGGAGCTCAGCAGGAATACTGTACCCGCCAGGACTACGAAGAGGGTCAGTCGTGTGTTCATGTGTGTTCTACATTGAAGTAATCTTGCAGTTCTTTTTCGGCCGAATTGTTTTCGTTGATGATGTCGCGCAGGATGGTACCGTTTTCCAGCAGGGCGATCCGCGGACAGATGTCTACTGTATGGTTGAGGTTGTGGCTGGATATCAGTACAGTGGCCTGGTGCTCTTCGTTATACTTCTTCAGCAACGTCCGGATGATCGATTGTGAACTGGGATCTAAGAAGTTGAAGGGTTCGTCCAGGATCAGCAACTGCGGGTAGTGAAGCATGGCGGAGATGATGCCCACTTTCTGCTTGTTCCCGGCAGAGTAGTTGCGGATAAACTTTTTCTGTCCCAGTACTTCCCCGTTCATAAAACGTTCGAAGGGAAGCAGCCGTTCATCTACCACTTCTTTCGGGAGTCCATACATCTTACCAATGAAGTAAAAGTACTCTTCCGGTGTCAGGTAATCTATCAGGAAACTGTCGTCGATGAAGGCACCGGTAAACTGTTTCCAGTCTTCACTGCGGCTTACATCTATTCCTCCGATCGTCACATATCCATTGTCGGCCTTGAGAAGATCCAGCATCAACCGGAACAGGGTGGTCTTTCCCGCTCCGTTGTTCCCGACCAGTCCGAGCATCTCTCCCTGACGGATGGAGTACGCTTCGATATCCACGGCTTTCTTGCTGCCGAAAAATTTCTGTAAATTTCTTATGTCAATCATGATTCGTCTGTTTATTCATTATCTGCTGTCGCGGAATCCTTCCATATTCTTATATCTTCTTTTCATAAACCGTTGGTATACATTTCGTATCCACCAGGGTGAGGTGAGAGTGAAACACACTCCGATCACCAGAAGTATCCACAAGGTGGTTGTCTGACCGAAAAGGGGATTGAACACAAAGAAGAACATCATCGGGAGTCCGAGCGCCATCAGGCTGATGACCGTTTGTAGTGCGCTTCCGGCCTGATAGCGCCCGGTGATGCCTTCGTTCAAGGGCTGGGTCTTGGTGTTGTAAACTGCCATCTGGAACAGCAGGAAATAGACCGGTCCGGTAGTAAACAGCATCATCGCAAACGCGTTGAGCAGGGTTACTTTTCCCATAATGATGGCCGGGAGCATCAAAACAAAGGGTACGATAGTACCTATGCTGTAGAAATAGTATTTTGCTCTGAGCAGGGTATGGATCGATTCTTTGCGTGACATCAGTCCGTCGAGGTAATTGCCCTCATATCCCATCAGAGAGCCCAAACTTACCATCCCAAAGGTGGAGAAAGCGTAGACCACGATAAACTGCGTCATACCCACTCCATCGTATATTTCCGAGAAACTTAGTACCGCGGAGAACATGAGGACCACGATGGCGATGGTGCGCAGGGAGGATTTGCAGCGTTTGTTGCGTGGGAGCATTTTGAGCTCAAGGCGCAGGTATTCCCCTATCTCACCGTAGCGATCGAAGAATTTGTATTCGGATACATTCTTGACTTTGGTATCTTCCTGTTTTGTCATTTCGGCATAGGCCAGACGGAACATGACCTGGCTGTCTATCCACCCTATCGCGACAATAGCAACAATGATCCCCAGAAATGCCCACGGGTTTCCTTCAATGAATCCTTCGCCCAAGTTCATGAAAAAATAGGTGATCGCGTTGTGATCGGGCAGGAAGATGGCAATTCCCAGCAGACCGTATACTGCAATGGGAAGGAGTATCCACCAGATCCGTTCGTTCATCAGGGTACGGCAGATCAGGTACCAGTAGTTGTTGAATACCATTAGCAGCCAGATCCCTATGCAATAGGTGATGATGCCTGTGATCCCATAATACCGGGTGACGGTCAGCAACGCAAAAGGAACAAAAAAGAACAACCAGATCAGATTGAAACCGCTCAGTCCGGAACGGATCAGCAGGAAGTCGATGATCCGTCTTCTTCTGACAGGAAGCAGCAGATAGGGCTTGATCTCCTGGGTAGCTGTTTTCTGAAAAGGAAAACGGATCAGAAAATCAAGTGCCATGATAAAGACCAGTGCACTGTTGAGCAGGTGATATGCTTCGGTATGCGAAACCGTGGAGAGGGCTTTAGCCATCATCACTCCAAAGAACACCAGATATCCTCCCCAGAAAACCGCTCCGAAGTACATAAAGAACCTGGCGAATCTGTTCTTGTCGTACATCGGGTGCCTCTGGTTGGCCAGTTTACCTTGTTTGCGTAGTTCGTTGAAAAGCATTTTAAGTAATAAGTTATAAGTTTTGAGTTATAAGTTTTAAGTCATAAGGAATAAATTCTAAGTAATAAGTTGTATAAACCAAACCTGTACCCTCTGAAAGTAAGCTTCAGACTGGTTGTCTACAACTTATCACTTTAAACTTATAACTTAAAACTTACTGCGGGCTGGTCATGGTTACTTCAATCCGGTTTTTCTGGTCAAACAGTTTGGCCGCGAACGCACGGATGTCTTCGGTGGTGATGCTGTTTACCAGTTCATCGTATCCGTCTAAATTATCCGTACCGGTAAAGAGATATTCATCGATCAGCCCCAGCCAGAATCTGTTCTCTTTCAGGTTTTCCATATGCTTTTTCTGCATGTATTCCTTCACCTTATTAAGATCGGTTTCCGAGGGACCGTTGGCCACCATGGCATCAATTTCGTTCAGGATGATGCCGGTCAGGTGATCTTTACGGGCAGGATCTGTATCAAACATGATCTGCAGCAGGAATTCTTCCTGGGGATACTTGTCCAACGATCCGCCTACATATACACCATAGGTACCTCCTTCGTCTTCCCGTACCTTTTCGGTATAGATCAGGTCGAGGATCTGATCCAGCATACTCATCTGGATCTTGTTCCTGAGATTATATTCGCAGTCTCCGCTGTAGGCAAGGAAGACAGAGGCTTTGGGAGTCTCCTGCTCTTTGAGGAACTCGTTCTTATAGATGCCGCTGCGTATACGTACTCCACTGTCTTTGAACGTTTCTTCCCGATGGGTTGCCGGGAGAGCACCCAGGTATTGCACGATCAGAGGTTTCAGTTCGTCCGGTTCTACATTTCCTACAAAAATGAATGTGAAGTCGCTGGCATCGCTGAAACGATCTCTGTACATTTCCAGGATACGGTCGTAATCGATCTGATCCACCATCTCGGCTGTGGTATGTCTCATACGCGGATGATTCATATATACCGTGCTGCGGATAGAGTCCATGAAACTTACAGTCGGGCGCATCTCTTGATTGAGCAGCGTTGCCTTGGTACGGTTCTTGTAAGATTCGAACGCTTCCTGATCCTGACGTGGAGCGGTGAACCGCAGATAGGTCAGTTCCATCATGGTCTCGAAGTCTTTCGGAGAGCAGCTTCCGGAGATCGTTTCTGTCTTGTCTCCTATGCCCACGTTGGCAGATGCTTTTTTCCCGGCCAGTACCTTGTCCAGATCGACCGCGCTGAAATTGCCCAGTCCGCCGATAGCAGCTACACTGTTGATGTTGCTGATGTTGATCGCTTCGGAGTCCGGATACAGGGAAGTCCCTCCCAGGCTGACACCCTTCATCAGGATCTCATCTGCCTTGAAATCGGTCTTCTTCAGAATGACTTTTACACCGTTTGAGAGAACCATTTCTGTGGTGCCGTAGCGATCGTCATAGCTCTCTGATACCAATTTTCCGCCTGTAGGCTTCACAGCCAGCAAAGGCTCGTCCGATACTGTATCCACATAGGCGGTCAGCTCTTCGCCCTGTACATTTTTAAGCATCGCGAGTATCTCTTCGTGGCTGGGATACGCGATCTCTTCTTTGTCGGGGCCGAAGATCACGATCACCCGGTTCTCTTCCTGTACCAGGTGAGCCATCATTTGGTTGAGTGCTTCTACCTTAAACACTTATTTTCGTAATGCGGATGGTACCAGGTGAGCCATCATTTGGTTGAGTGCTTCTACCGGGATATTGGGAGCTATCTGTTCCATAATGGAATACTCGTCTTCTATACTCGGGATTGGTTCATTGTCCAGGAAATGGCGTACATACTCGTTGACATATTCCCGGTTTTTGTGTTTGTCCTTTTCGTTGAACGCGGATTCCAGCTGACGCAGGTAATCGGCTCTTGCCCGGCTGTATTCACCCTCTGTGAATCCGAAGCGGTGGGCTCTTTCGATCTCTCTGAGTACGGTGGTGATACCCCCTTCAATATCGTCTTCCTTACAGACTACATATCCGGTGAATGCATCTTTGGTTTTGGCTACGAAGAACATTCCGTCTTCTGTTACCGCGTGAATGAAAGGAGGTTCGGCAGCCTGTCTCAGCTCATCCAGACGTGTATTGAGCATGGTGGTGATCATGTTTTTGCATATTGTTGTACCAGGTAGTCGAGGGTTCCTTTGGCTTCGTCCGGGGTGGCCTCGTGTTTGTTGAACAACATAGCCTGTACATAGGGCTACTCTTTGTCCTTTTCGATCACGATGATGGGTTCTACATTGTCATTCACCGGGTAGTAAATGCGCTCTGCCGCGTTGGGCTGGGCCGGGATATCGGCAAAGATCGTCCTGATCCTGGTTTCGATATCTTCTACATCGATATCTCCGACAATAATGATCCCTTGCAGATCGGGACGGTACCATTTTTCGTAATAGTCGCGCAGGGTCTGGTAAGGAAAGTTATTCACTACTTCCATACTTCCGATGGGGAAACAATCTTCGTATTTGGTTCCGGCAAACATCTGCGGAAGTGCTTTGGCCATCATGCGCTGTCCGGCGCTCATGCGTGTGCGCCACTCTTCGTTGATCACACCACGCTCTTTGTCAATTTCTTCCGGTTCCAATAGCAGGTCGTTAGACCAGTCGTGCAGGATATACAGACAGGAATCTATGGCTCCCGCGCGGGTGATGGGTACATTGGTAATGTTGTATACCGTTTCGTCGACAGAAGTATAAGCGTTGAGGTTTTCTCCGAACTTCACTCCGATCGTTTCCAGATACTGTTTCAGTGCATCTCCGGGGAAGTAAGTGGTCCCGTTGAAAGCCATGTGCTCCAGGAAGTGTGCCAGACCACTCTGTTCCGGCTCTTCCTGGATAGAACCCACTTTCTGGGCAATGTAGAAGTCGGCCCGCTCCTCGGGTTGTGTGTTCCGGCGGATGTAGTAGGTGAGCCCGTTGTCCAGTTTACCGATACGTACATCGGGATCAACAGGTATGGGAGGCATCTGCTGTGCAAAAGCCCCTTGCGCGAAGCCGCATATCAGGCATACGGCTACAAATAAACTACGAAATAACTGTTTCATTATCGTTTTAAATTTAATTTATCTGTTACTATCAGTCGGATAACAGTCGAATAAATCACAACAAAGGTGAATTCTTTTTGAAAAATTACCGGATGGCTTCCCGGATACGCACCAGTCGGGTGAGTAAATCTTCGAGAAGATCCAACCGGAGCATATTGGCTCCGTCGCTTTTGGCAACGGAAGGCTCTTCGTGTGTTTCGATGAACAGGCCGTCGGCTCCTACAGCAATCCCTGCCCGCGCGATGGTTTCGATCAGTTGAGGCATCCCTCCGGTCACTCCACCGGTCTGATTGGGTTGTTGCAACGAATGGGTCACATCCAATACCACCGGATGACCGAACGATCTCATCTCCGGGATGCCCCGGTAGTCTACGATCAGGTCCTGATAGCCGAAAGTAGTGCCCCGCTCGGTGAGTATTACCTGGTTGTTGCCTGCTTCCACTACTTTGGTCGCGGCAAACTGCATGGCTCCCGGAGAGAGGAACTGACCTTTTTTGATGTTTACCACCTTTCCGGTCTGCGCGGCAGCCACCAGCAGGTCGGTCTGCCTGCACAGGAACGCGGGGATCTGAAGGATATCTACATATTCCGCTGCCATAGCCGCCTCTTCGGCCGTATGTATATCTGTGACTGTGGGGATGCCGAAGGACTGGCTGACTTTACGCAGGATCTTCAGCGCTTTTTCGTCGCCGATCCCGGTAAAAGAGTCTATACGTGAACGGTTGGCCTTGCGGTAAGAACCTTTGAATACATAGGGAATACTTAGTTTGCAGGTCATGCGGGTGATCTGTTCGGCAATGCGCATAGCCATATCTTCCCCTTCTATGACACACGGACCGGCCAGAAGAAAGAAATTGCCGGAAGGGTGATTACAGAGTTGTTGGATCATTATATAAATAAGTTTGTTTGTATGGAAATATAGTATATTCTCCTGCCCGGATCAGGGAAGGAGATCCGGTAAAGAGCTATTTGGGTATGATCAGCGTAGTGGACTCAGGTAATATACCTATTTCCAAAGGGAAATGTTTGGGCAGCAGGCGACCATCCAGGTTCACAGCGGCATTGCGTGCGCGGAATACTTTTACCTTTTTGGTACGGTAAGGCCTTACTACCTTCAGGTTTAATATTCTACCCTGTATCAATAACCATAATCCGGATACGATCTGCAGGAATCTGGGGCGATGGATCACCGACACATCCAGCCAGCCGTTGTAAGGTACTGCGCTGGGAGTAAGCCCATATCCGTGTGCACTGCCGATGCAGATCGTCATCACCCGTCCGCGAATATGTTCACCGTTTATTTTCAGGTGCACCCGGTACAGTTTACGTTCGAAAAACATCAGGAACAGCGCGGCTACATACGAGATGAATTTGACTCCCCAGAAACGTTTGGTCTGATCAGTAATCTTAACGACCCGTGCTCCCAGACCGATGTTTACCGCGTTGAGAAAATACCGGCGCTGGTGCTGCTTTCCATCGAAGTATCTGCAATATCCAACGTCTATTTTCTTTTGCCGGTTGTTGATGATGCAATCCACAGCATATTTATAGTCCAGGTTCATATCCCAGTATTGGGCAAAGTCGTTCCCGATCCCGTTGGGAATAATTCCTATGGCAATGTCTTCTTTGTCTGTGGCTCCGGAGTGCATGATCCCGTTGATCGTGTCGTTGAGTGCTCCGTCTCCTCCCACTACCACGATGATGCGGTAGCCGTTGTTGGCAAGGATACCGGCCAGCCTTTCCACGGAACCGAAACCTTCGGATTGTACGTAGTCGTAAGATACACCCTTACTGTCCATGTACTCCTTGATCTCTGTCCAGCGTTTCTGCACTTTCCGTGTTCCAGCTTTGGGATTGTAGATCACTCCCCATTTTCCCGGTTCTACACTCATACTGTTTCCGTTTTTTTGTCCTATTGTTTTTGTCCAGGCTTACAAATATACGAAGAAAGTTCTAAGTTGTAAGTTTTAAGTTATAAGTTATTTGTATACCTGCAGGAATCACTACTTAAAAACTTATAAATAGAAGTTCATTATTCATTGTATATATACCATGTGGAAAGTTTTTTTGTTGGACGTATACCGTGGAAATGTATAACATCAGGGTTGGACCTGCACTGCGGAGGCGCACGCCGTGCGTCTCGTATGTTTGCATAAAAAATGTTACACATTGTGATTTACAAAAATATTCTTTTTGCAATTTCAATCGTACATCGTAAATCGTCCCACGTTCCTTGGTGTTACCTATCAGATAATGGTCATAACCGAAGGGAGTAATCGTAAATCTCTTTGCGTCTCCACACCATAAGGAAACATGATACCTACAAATGAATTTTAAAACTTATTACTTATAACTTAAAACTTTCTCTATTTTCTCCTGCATGGGCAATGTTGCGTCTATCCAATGGATGGTGAAACCTCGTTTTTCCATGCCCCGGAACCAGGTCATTTGCCGCTTGGCAAATTGATGGATGGCTATTTCAAGCTGGCTGACCATCTCTTCGTAGGTCAATGCTCCGGTCACATACAAGGTCAGGTATTTGTATTCCAGACCGTAATAGATCAGATCTGCCGCTGTAAGTCCTTGGGCAAGCAACGTACGGACTTCTTCTACCATACCTTCTTCGAGGCGTTGACGAAGGCGACGTGATATTTTTTCCCTGCGTAGTTCCCGTTCGATCCGGATGCCCACGATCAGGCTGTTGAGTTGTGGGAAATCCCTGTGTTCCCGTTCATGTTCCCGATAGTACTCCTCGATCTCAATGGCGCGTATCGCTCTTTTCACTGTATCTACATCTGTAGAATTGTGAAGTTGTTTGTAGGAACGTAGTATTTCGGTCAGTTCAGATAAGGATCTGTCTGCCAGTTTCTCTCTCAGCGCGGTATTTTCGGGGACCGGAAGCAGCCTGTACCCTTTCAGGATCGACTCCAGATACATTCCCGTACCTCCGCACAGGATCGGATATTTTTTTCTCTCTTTGATATCCTGATAAGCAGCCAGGAAGTCTCTCTGAAATTCAAATACATTGTATTTATAACCCGGCTCCACCATATCTATCAGGTGGTAGGGAATGGTTTTCCCTTCTACTATATAATCTTGCAGGTCTTTTCCTGTTCCCAGATCCATTCCTCTGTATATCTGCCGGGAATCCGCACTGATGATCTCACCCTCCAGTTCGTGAGCAAGTGTAGCGGCAAAAGTTGTTTTTCCTGAAGCAGTAGGTCCCAATATAGTGATCAGGTCATATCCTGGCATTGTCTGATAAATTAAGTGTGTATAAAAAAGTGAGAGAGCCGGAAGCAGAATGAAGTTCACTTCAGCTATGCTAAGGCACCTCCTGTATGATACAAATAGATTGAAAGATGAGAGAGGCAAAGGTCAAACTCGTTTGAAACTTTGTCCGAATCGCCTTTTCTATTCTACAAAGATATGAAAAAGGAAGTGAAAGGCAGGGGGGCAAATCTTAAATCGTGTTATAATCGCGTTGTTCCCGCATACAGTACTTGTTTTTTCGATAGAAATGCTTACCTTTGCAACTGTGTTTTTCATAGTATTAGATTTAAGGTTAACAAAGGTTGGAGTCAGGCGTGACTCCTTTTTTTTGTATAGACAGAAGAACATACGAACAAAAAATACCGGTTTACAATAGGAGGCATATCCAATGATCCGGACCCGATATGAGGCAGAGATACAAGATTGTATATAAGTGGTAAGTTGTACCTTCCTGAGAGGTACATAGGAAAAAACGAATCTTCCGTTCCCTGGATCAATCTTTGTTTCTCCAGATCATCATTATCTTCCTTCTGATACTGATCAGGTTGATCAGGCTTACTCCCGCAAATAAGAACACTCCTATACAGATCACAGTTGCCAGGCTCTGGCTACCCGGATTGGGATAGAGTTGGGACAATACCTCTATATAACGTGTACGGATACTTGCCAAAATCAGTACAGAGAGAAGCAGAACCGTGAAATTCAATGCCACAGTCAGGGTCTGGTAGGGAAGTGCCACCTGTGCCGGGCTATAACCGATAAGCAGCAGACTCTCCAGTTTGACGGTATTTTTTTGCAACAACAGGTAGATACTGAGCATCAGGATATAGAAGGAGAGTGCGCTGATCACGAGTCCGATAGCCAGTACGATCCCGGCCACTAAGCGGAGAAAATAAGTCATCTTTCCGGCATCCAACTTGTCATCCTCTATCTCATATCCTTTTTCCCGGAAGTAGCGTGCCAGACTGGCATCTGCCGGATTGTTTACCTCTACGATCAGTCGGGAAGGGGTGACCTCTGCGTTCGGAGCAAATTTGTTATTGGCCCATTTCATGAACTCATCCGGTACCAATATGGTATTGAGCCGGTTGGAGAATCCGACGATATTTCCTTTGAATGACTCTGCTTTCCCGTTGCCACGTATGCGTATATCCATTCCGATCATGCTGATAACACCTTCTGAGAGTTGAGGTAGGTTCCTGCTCTGGGCAAATCCGAAATTGTACAGGTTCAGGTAATTGCGGGGAATGATGATGGGCAGGGATCGGTCATCTTCTTCGAAGTGCCATTGGTTGAGGTTCACATCTATAAATTCATCGGGTACGGACTCAAAAAACATTTCCGTAGAAAATTGCATGCCTCCCCGTTGCATACCTACTCCTGCCGATACATCGAAACGCGAAGGGGTAAACTGGCCTATAGCCTGGGTAAAGGGTTGTTCACTAAGGTCTTTGATCTCTTCTGCCGTAAATGTATTCCCTTTCTTACGGAAACTACTGAACGCGTCTACCTGTTTGCTGACGATCAGGTAGTCTTTTTTCATGAAACTTTCTCCAGCGGTGAACAGCGGGATCACGTCTTTGTAGAATTGGACACTCAACAGTATGATCACCATCCCAAACAGGTTGGCAAAGAAGAAGCCGGTCAGTTGGCCGATGCTGATATGTTGGCGAAGGAGTTTCCAGACAAGTCTATTCATGGATCATATCGTTTCATAAGTAAGTGAAGGGTTTTCTTTCCGGACTATCTACCCTCATGTATGTATAAACAGAAGAAATTACAGCTTCCATATATATGTGTAGTCCAAAGGCAGGTTTTTTCCTATGGAAGTTACTAAGATACCCGCGTTTTGCGTAGTTGCCTCTGTAAGGAGGATCTCTGCCATGATCCGGGCATTTTCATCATCCAGGTGGCTGATGGGCTCATCCAACAGGATAAAATCAAAGGGCTGGCAGAGGGACCGTATGAATGCTACCCGCTGTTGCTGGCCGAATGATATTTTCCCGGCCGGGGTATGCGCTTTATCCGCGATACCCAATGCTGCGAAGAGAGCAAGGATCTCTTCCTTTGTTTTGTGCCCGGTGAGCCGGTTTTTCAGTTCTACATTCTCCAGTGCCGTCAGTTCCGGGAAAACACGCAGATCCTGAAACAGGATACTTAATGTACGCTGTCGGGCAGCTACCCAGTCTGTTGTGGTAAAAGAACATATATCTGTATCGTCGAAACGTATGGTTCCCCGATAATCGTTTCTGTATCCGTACAGGTAGCTGCACAGAGAAGATTTTCCTGTACCCGAAGCGGCTTCGATCAGGTGTCTTTCTCCTTTGCCGAAGATGATATCCTGTTGCCAGATGTCGGAAGGTATGAGATCACGTGCAGCAAACACTTCCGGAAGTGTTTGCTGCAATATTATCTGATTCATAGCGCTGCTGTTACAGACCGGCAAAGCCTCTCGCGAAATCCACCACCTGCTTCAGCGCATTTGTTTCTTTGTTGCTCATCTGTAAGACGAAGGTAGTTTTACTGTCTTTTTCCACATAGAATTCCACATACTCGAACAAAGAGCCCAACTGATAATAGGTCTGTGCTTCTTCACCTCCCATACCGGCAGCCAGTTTCACTAAAGGCATCTCTAAGATAGACGCTATATCTACCACTCCATACATACTTTTGCCTTTGGCATGGGATGCGTAGGAAGCATCTTTTATACTTTTGTCCAATCCTTTCTCTAAGTTGGCCAGCAACGACAGTTCATTGGTCACATAGAAGGTATTGTCTCTTTCTCCCAGGAAGATCTCCATGTCAACAGACATTACATATTCGCCTTCTCCCCGTTTGCGGATCTGCATAGTTGCACCTTCTTCTTCGATCAGCCTGTGCAGTTCACGGATAGATTCTTTGTCTTTTACTTCTGCCAGCATCACAAAGGAGGGGTTCGGATTGAACCTGCGATCCAGAGATACCCCGGTCAGTGTCAGGGTGATATCTCCTTTGAAGGCTTTGCACACAACTCCCAGTTGTTCTGTGGCGTCTCCGGGAATAGCACGGCGGAACTCTGGGTTCTCCTGTAGCATCTTGTACAATTCTTCTCCGTGGATCAAGAAACTCATGAAGCCCAGTGTAGAAGCAGGGAGGTTTTTCAGGTAAGTATTGCTGATGCTACCCATCGCCTCGGAACGTCTGTCCAAAAGTTTTTTGGCCTCTTTATTTTCTGTATAATAGTCGATCTCTACTACCGTTTTCCCTTTTTCGAAAGAGAAGCCACCTATAACAGATATTTCTTCCAGATCTATTTCCGTAGGTACAGCCATGCTGTTTTTCAGTATTTCGGCATTGGGAAAAGCGGAGAAAGGTGCCCAGAAAGCAATCTCTCCTTTCTGATCTGTCATTTTCCGGAAGCCTTTCTTCTCACGGATGCTGTTCTCCGGGGTCTGCCTCATCAGTTTCTCCGCGTTGCGATGCATTTCGTCGACAGTGGTAGAGTTATTGGAAAAGAACAGAGCGGTTGTTTCATTGAAAGCCAATAAAGGACCGCGCTGCCCCAGGATCACATATTCATAACCGTTCTGGCTATTTATTGTACTGAATGCTTCCAGTGTGGCGCGTAAGTTCTTGATATTATTTACTTTGATGGCGATGGCAAGTTTTCCCTGGATGGTGGGTGAGCTGAATATATAGAAGGGTTCGTCCAGAGCTATTCCCGATTCGGAAGGATCGCCGATCACTTTCTCTATCTGCGACCGGCTGGATCCATCGGTAACCCGGGTTACCGCATCCAGGAGGGTCTGCTTCATTTGTTCCGTGTCATCTCCCTGTATCCCGGCTTTGTCGGTCAGGGATTTCAGATCCATAGATACTACCATCGCGTCCGATGGGATAACATGAGTATACTCTCCTGCTTTTTTTGAACAAGAACTTACGGTTGCGATCAGTAGAACGAGTACCGAAAACCGGAAAAACATTTTTCTTAACATAGACAATTTATTTAGAATGTAATACGTAACATGTATGTAAAATCGGGGTGACCTGTCTCCCAGTCCAGGGCTGTCCCTGATCTATATATCTCCCGCAGGAACAGGTAAAACCCGATGGGGGTTTTGCCCTCTATTCTGTGATCTGATTGCGCATATTCATCAGGTGACAAGCTACCAGAGCAGCGGTTTCCGTACGTAAACGTGATCTTCCCAGACTCACCGGGCGGAAGCCGGCTGCCACTGCCTGGGCTACTTCTTCTTCACTGAAATCTCCTTCCGGTCCGATAAGTACTGTAGCGTCTCCCGGTTGCAATACTTCCCGGAGGAACGGTTTTTCTCCGGGGTAGCAATGAGCAATGAATTTCTGTCCCGGGACATCCTGTTTCAGGAACGACTGAAAGTCTGTCATCTCATTCAGACGGGGAAGACGCGCTTTCAGGGATTGCTTCATGGCGGAAACCAGGATCTTCCTGAGGCGTTCGGTCTTTACCGCCTTCCGTTCCGAATACCTGCAGTGGAGCAGACTGAGTTCGTCCAGACCGATCTCTGTCGCTTTCTCGGCAAACCATTCGTTGCGCTCCATGTTTTTCGTGGGTGCCATAGCGATATGCAGGTGCCCTTTCCACAGGGGAGGTTGTACGATCTTCTCTATTACCTCTACTTCGCACTTTCTGGAGGTAGTGGCACCGATCTGTGCCCGGAAGAAATTTCCTTTGCCATCTGCCAGCATTACTGTATCTCCCGTTTCCAGACGCAGTACCCGCAGGCAATGTCGGGCCTCTTCTTCCGGCAGTTCCTTTTCTGTCTCTATATCGGGTGTGTAAAACAGATGCATCTTATTTTTTTTGTACTATTTTATCTCTTAATATAGAGGCCAGTTCGTAATTCTCTTCTTTTACGGCCTTCTCCAATGCCTCTTTCAGCGCTTCCAGGCTCATACTCTCTTCTTCCGGATCCCGGATCCTCTCTTCTTCCATCCGTATGCACTCCTTTTCGAGCAGGGTTTCCGGGATGAAGATCGGGGCATTCAGACGGATGGCCAATGCTACCGCGTCGGAAGTGCGGGCGTCGATCCGGAAGATATCATTCTCTTTTTTCAGGTAGATATAGGAGTAGAATACTCCTTCGATGGCTTTATAGATGTAGATCCTGAGCAGTTCACTACCCAGTGCAGAGACTGTTGTGGCAAACAGATCGTGCGTCAGTGGGCGGGGCGGATGTATCCCTTTCAGATACAAGGCCGTGGCCTGCGCTTCGGCAGGTCCTATAATGATCGGGAGCTGGCGGTTTCCTTCCACCTCTCCCAGGATCATCGCGTAGGCACCTGCCTGTGCCTGGCTGTTGGATATATGTAAGACTTTCAGTTCTACTTTATTTTCCATCAATGGTTCACTTTTATTTCTTCCTGCGGGTTGTGTTTATATTTGAATATGATAGCAAATACGATGGCTACAACCAGTGCATAACCTGCGAAAATATACCATGCGGCCGGCCAGTCTCCTACTCTGAAAAATTGTCCGGAAAATTCTTTGATCTCCGTAAAGTGATTCACAACCATTCCTGCTCCATAAGAACCTACTACCGCGCCAATTCCATTGGTCATGATCATAAATACACCCTGCGCACTGGCACGGATGGAAGGGTTGGTGTTCTGCTCAACAAACAGTGAACCGGAAATGTTGAAGAAATCAAATGCCATTCCGTACACGATCATCGACAGGATCAGCATCCACAATCCCGGGCCGGGATCTCCCAGTCCGAATAAAGCGAAACGAAGCACCCAGGCAAACATACTGATCAGCATGACTCTCTTGATACCGAACTTTTTGAGAAAGAAAGGGATGGCCAGGATAAACAACGTTTCTGACATTTGCGATATGGAAAGAAGTACTACCGAATGTTTGACCCCGAACGAGTTGGCATATTCAGGTATGGCACTGAAACTGCTCAGGAACAGGTCGCCGAAGCTGTTAGTGATCTGAAGGGCAGCACCCAGAAGCATGGAGAATATAAAGAAAATAGCCATTCTTTTCTCCTTGAACAGGGCAAATGCTTTGAGTCCGAGCGAGTCGACGAGTGTTTTCTGTTCACCTGCGACAGCCGGAACGATCTTGCACCTGGGGAGGGTGAAAGCGTATAAGCCCAGCATCAGGGCTGCGCCTGCCGCCAGATAAAGTTGTGCGGCAGAGAGTTTAAAGCCGGTAAAGTCTACTGCCCACATGGCGCAGATAAATCCCACCGTACCCCATACCCTGATAGGCGGGAAGTCTTTGACAATATCAAGCCCTTTCTCTTCCAGAGCATTATAAGCCACCGTATTGCTTAGGGAGATGGTTGGCATGTAAAACATTACACTGAGGAGCATACACGTATAAAGTGGTATATATTCGGTCTGGAACGAAGCGGCAATTAAGAATCCCGCACCCAGGATGTGTGATATACCCAGTAGTTTTTGTGCTTCTATCCAGCGATCGGCAATAATGCCCATTATACCGGGCATAAAGAGAGAGGCTATACCCATTGTGGCAAAGAAACTTCCGATCTGTACCCCATCGAAGTGCAAGGCATTACCCACATAACTACCCAGTGAAATAAGCCATGAACCCCAGATAAAATACTGGAGGAAATTCATGATGATTAATCGAAATTTGATGCTCATGGTATTAAGCTTTAATGTAAATTTTAGTTGTGTTTGAATATGAATAATGTATATGCAAACTTACATAAAAATCTTGATTAATGTGCATTCCGAATGAAAAATGCATACGCTAAACGCTGCAAAGAGTATATATTCAGCTGGCAGAGAACCTGCAAACCGGTTGGTTTTTCAGGAAATAGGGAATGTTTTGCGGATACCTGTTCATATGTGGAAGGCTTGAGATACTCAACGATTTGGGGTAGGTACAAAAAAATTGATTGTCATCTCGACAACCAATCTTTATTAACCTTAAATCTAATACCATGAAAAACACATTGCAAATGTAAGTGTTTTATGTTATACAACATAGCTTTTCGGCATAAATCTTCTATTTATTAATCTTTATTAACTTTATTCCGGTCTAGCCCTGCCTGTGTGCTTCCTATTCCACATACAGCACCAGGCCTTTGAGATATTCCCCTTCGGGATGGTAAATGTTCACCGGATGGTCTGCCGGCTGGGTTAGTTGGTGGAGGATGCGTACGCTGCGTCCCGACATGGCGGCAGCCGTGAAGACAGAGGTGCGGAAATTCTCTTTGGTCACTACCTGTGAGCAGGAGAAGGTAAACAGGATACCTCCGGGCCTGATCTTTTCAAAGGCTTTCGCGTTCAGTTTGCGATAGCCCTGCAAAGCGTTGCGCAACGCGTCTTTGTGCTTGGCAAATGCGGGAGGGTCCAGGACAATAAGGTCGTATTGGTGACCCATACGATCCAGGTATTTGAACGCGTCTTCTGCGTAGGCTTCGTGGCGGGGATCGCCCGGGAAGTTCAACGCTACGTTTTTGTTGGTCAGGTCTACGGCTTTGGCAGAACTGTCTACCGAATGCACCAGTCTGGCTCCTCCGCGCATGGCATAAAAAGAGAATCCACCGGTGTAGCAGAACATATTCAGTACGGAGCGATCGTGGGAGTAGCGTTCAAGCAACGCGCGGTTTTCCCGCTGATCTACAAAAAAACCGGTTTTCTGTCCTTTCAGCCAGTCTACATGGAATTTCAGCCCATTCTCCGTAGCCATGTTGTCGCTGCTTCCTCCTTTCAGGAAACCATTTTCCGGAAAGAGATCGGCTTTGTAGGGCAAGGTGGTTTCCGATTTGTAGTAGATGTTCCGAATGCTGTCTCCCATCACTTCGGCAAGGGCCTCCGCAATCTCCATACGATCCAGGTGCATACCGGCAGAATGCGCCTGCATCACCGCTGTGTGCGCATATACATCGATCACCAGTCCGGGCAGGTTGTCTCCTTCTCCATGCACCAGGCGATAGGTATTGTTGTCGGCACGTCCGGCTACCCCTATACTGGTGCGCAATTGCAGCGCGATATTCAGTTTACGTTTCCAGAACTCCCTGTCGATAGGTTCCTGTCGGAAAGACAGTACCCGTATAGCAATACTCCCGATCTGGTAATGACCCAGAGCGATAAATTCTTTGCGGCTGGTATATACTTCTACCACTTCTCCCTCTTCCGGGATGCTTTCCATGCGCGCGATGGCACCTGAGAAAATCCAGGGATGAAATCTTTTCAGCGATTCTTCTTTGCCGGGTTTGAGATATACTTTAGGATAAGTCATGCGGTTACATTTTAGGGTTAGGGACATCAGGGAGCATCGGAGCGTACCTCCTGTGTGGCGGGAATGGCTACAGGAACGGGCTCCAGCTGGTAGTCACCACTTTTTTTCAGATCTTCCAGGCGGTTGTATATCTGCAGGCAAGCCCACGCGTCGGTCGCGGCATATACCTTTTGTTTATCGGTAAGGATATCTGCCTCCCAGTTGGACAATCGTTGTGTCTTGGATATCTTCTCTCCGAAGAGGATACCATATATTTTCTGCAGGCTCTTGTCCGAGATCCCGAACTGATCTACATAGTGCTGCAACTCCACACATCCTTCCGGAGTGAAAGACGCGCGTTTGTACAACATCTTAAAGTCGTCGTGCAGCGAAAGGCCCACTTTCAGCAGCTCCGGGTCTTCCAGCAGGTCGATGATCGGCTGTATAAGTCCGGTGTGGTTGAGCCTGAAAAGAAAACAATTTTCGTCGGAAGATATTTGCAGCAGACCTACTTTGTTGATCTGTCCTTTGGTGAAAGAGGGACGTGTTTCGCTGTCGATCCCTACTACCTTACAACTTTTCAGATAGTCTACGGCTTTCCGGGCCTCCTGTTCCGTATGGATGACGTATATTCTTCCCGGGAAGGCCGCCTTGGGCAAGTCTCTGATATCTTCTTTGGTTATACTTCGTTTGATAATCATATGTCTGGTTCTCTCATTCGTGATTGTGGCAATCACAGTCATCGTCACATTCGTGTTCATCGTCTTCCGTATGGTATCTCACATCATGCAGGGCCCGCAGGGTGTTCACCAGCTTTTGTCCCCAGAGCATGCCAAAGTTTTCCTTGCACAGGTACAGGGCATCATTCATGGTTTCATTCAGACCCAGCTGGAAGACGAAAATAAAATCTTTGATATCCTGGTATATATCGGCCAGGTCTTCGGAGATACATTTTTTGATCGGTTGATCGCTGTAAGCCATTTCCGGAAGAAATACCTCCAGGTAATCGTCCTTCCCGGCCAGTACGGAAGCAATGTTTATGCGCAGTATCTCGTATATCTCCTCCGTTACATAGGTCTCCGGGGCTTCCTCACCCAGCATTTCCACGTGGGGAAGCAGAGCGGCTTTCAGGTAGAGAAGGGGTAATATCTTCAGGCTCGTATCCACAAAGGTATGTCTGTCTATACCTTCCGCGCGTTCCAGAAAGCCGCAAAACTCGGCGGCTACTGTCACAAATTCAATGGTGTTCCTGTCAAATATAACCTGACTTTCTGTTTTCATACATTTTTTGATTGAAACGCAAAGGTAAAAAAAAGTAGCGAAACCTTGAGTAGCAGTTAGGATTTTCAAAGAAGATATTTACTGATTTATGATTTAATGGACTAACGGTCGGCAAAGCCACATCCCATTTGCGATGGGAATTGCCTGCGAAGCCACGCCACAGGAGTCGTAATCCGTAATCCGTAAATCGTACATCTGTAAATCGTAAATTCCATATAAATCCTTAAACTGTTTTTTGTGGCAGGGAGCAATTGTTTTTTTATTACTTTTGCACTATGGTATTTTCTAAACAGGCAACATTGATTCATGGCAAAAAAGAAATCAGATAAAGAACCGGAGAAAAAACGGTTTTCCTCTTTCAGACTTTTCGCAATTTTCAGGAACGAGACGATCCAGTTTGTCGTAGGGCTGGTCCTGGTCATTTTCTCGGTATACCTGCTTCTGGCCTTCTCTTCTTTTTTCTTTACAGGAGCAGCGGATCAGAGCATACTGGATAGTGGCGATCCGCAGGAACTGGCTTCTACGGACAACAGGGTACAGAATTATGCCGGATCGCGTGGAGCGCAACTGGCCAGTTACCTCATCAATGATTGCTTTGGGGTTTCGGCCTATTTCATCTTGCTTTTTCTGGCGGTTGCCGGGTTGAAGCTGATGCGTGTACGGGCTTTCCGGCTCTGGCGTTGGTTCATCGGTTGTTCATTGGCGCTGATCTGGTTCTCTGTCTTTCTGGGATTTGCTTTTAAGGGGTACTACGACAATTCTTTCCTCTATCTGGGAGGAATGCACGGATACAATGTGAGCAACTGGCTGGTTTCGCAGATCGGTATACCGGGAGTGTGGTTGCTTTTATTGACCACGGCACTTTGTTTCTTTATCTACCTGAGCGCGCGTACCATCATCTGGCTGCGTAAGTTATTGTCTCTGAGTTTTATGAAGCGTAACCCCCGGCAGACTTCTACGGAAGATATATCGCAGCCGGATCCGGCTGCGGATGAGCATGCGTCGGACGAAGAGGAAAACGGAACTTCTCCCTATGTTCCTGTCGAAGAATCTCCGGTGTCTTTTACATTGGACGACGGCCTGACGCCGGAGCAACCGGAATCTGTACTTCCTACAGAAGATATCACCCTTAGCTTCGACCCGGTACAACGTGCCGAACCGATGGTTACTCCTGTCAAACCAGGTTTGAAGGAGGAGGATGAAGAGAAGGAACCCTGTTTCGAGATAGAAGCTGCCGCGGAGGATGAAAATTATCAGGGTACACTGGAGCCTTATAATCCGAAATTGGATCTGGAGAACTATCGCTTTCCCGGTATCGACCTGATGAAGCATTATGAGAACAACGAGCCTACCATCAACATGGAGGAGCAGAAGGCCAATAAGGATAAGATCATCAATACGCTGCGTAGCTTCGGGATCGAGATCAGTACGATCAAGGCTACGGTAGGTCCTACCGTTACACTGTACGAGATCACTCCCGAACAGGGAGTACGTATCTCCAAGATCCGTGGGCTGGAAGATGATATCGCGCTAAGCCTTTCTGCGTTGGGCATCCGTATCATCGCGCCGATACCCGGAAAGGGAACCATCGGGATCGAGGTTCCCAACTCCAATCCCAAGATCGTATCCGGCCAGTCCATCATAGGCAGTAAGAAATTCCAGGAGTCTACTTTTGATCTGCCTATCGCTCTGGGTAAGACCATCACCAACGAGGTATTCATGGTAGACCTCTGCAAGATGCCGCATGTACTGGTTGCGGGAGCCACCGGACAGGGTAAATCCGTGGGGCTGAATGCCATCATTACTTCCTTATTATATAAGAAACATCCGGCCGAACTCAAGTTCGTACTGATAGACCCTAAGAAAGTAGAGTTCAGTATCTATTCGGATATTGAGAAACACTACCTGGCTAAGTTGCCGGATGAAGAAGAGCCGATCATCACCGATGTAACGAAAGTGGTGCAGACCCTCAACTCGATCTGTGTGGAAATGGATAGCCGGTACGACCTGTTGAAAATGGCTCATGTGCGTAATATCAAAGAGTATAATGAGAAGTTTATTAACCGGCGTCTCAATCCGGAAAAGGGGCATAAGTACATGCCTTATATCGTGGTGGTCATCGATGAGTTCGGGGACCTGATCATGACGGCGGGTAAAGAGATCGAATTGCCTATCGCGCGCATTGCCCAGCTGGCGCGTGCCATTGGTATTCACATGATCATTGCTACGCAACGTCCGACCACCAATATCATCACGGGTACCATCAAGGCCAACTTCCCGGCCCGTGTGGCGTTCCGTGTATCGGCCATGATGGACTCCCGTACCATTCTCGATCGTCCGGGAGCCAACCAGCTGATCGGACGCGGAGATATGCTCTTCCTGCAAGGGGCCGATCCGGTGCGTGTACAGTGTGCTTTTATTAATACTCCGGAAGTGGAGTTGATCACTCAGCATATCAAAAAGCAGCAGGGATATCCTACCGCTTTTGCCCTGCCCGAATATGTGGCGGAAGGGGAGACCAGTGACCTGGATGTGGATATGACCCGGCTGGATCCCATGTTCGAAGATGCAGCCCGTCTGGTGGTGATCCATCAGCAGGGATCTACATCGTTGATACAACGCAAATTCTCTATCGGCTACAACCGTGCCGGACGCATCATGGACCAATTGGAGAAGGCCGGTATTGTAGGCCCGAGTGAAGGAAGCAAGGCGCGTCAGGTGATGTGTGTAGACGAAAATGACCTCGAAATGCGTCTGAACAATTTACTTTAAGCGTTCGTTCCATAGATGATGAAAAAATATATAATTGGCCTGTTCGTAATCGTGTTTGCGACGGCTCTTCAGGCGCAGCAGCCTTCGGTCCGGGAAGTCCTGGAAAAGACCGCGACAGTATTCCGTCAGGCCGGTGGCATCCGCAGTGTATTTACCGTGAAAACTTACGACCGTCAGCGGCTGTTGGGAGAGGCCGAAGGGGTGATCCTGCTACAGGGTGATAAATTTGTATGGACTACCGATGACGCGGTTACCTGGTTCGACGGAAAGACCCAATGGAGTTACCTGAGTGATGCGGATGAGGTGAATATCAGCCATCCTGCCGCTGAGGAACTTCAGCAGATAAATCCCTATGCGGTATTGTCTCTCTATCAGCAGGGATATACCCAACAGTCGGGAACTACCTCCCGGTATGCGGGAAAGGATATATATGAGGTGATACTGACTGCTACAGACAAGCGGAAAGATCCGGCTAAACTGGTACTGTATATCAAACGCCGGAACTATCAGCCGCTCTTTATCCAGATCTGGCAACGCGATCAGACGCGGAGTGAGATCGTATTGAGTGATTATCGGAGCGGTCAGCATTTTTCAGAATCGGTCTTCGTATTTGATCGGAAAAAGTACCCGAATGCGGAGATCATTGATTTACGTTAATAAAAAAGAAGAACATAATGGAAAAAGAAAAAGTAAGATGCCTGATCATCGGATCGGGTCCGGCTGGTTTCACAGCTGCTATTTATGCTGCGCGGGCAGAACTCAATCCCGTATTGTATAAAGGCCTGCAACCGGGTGGTCAGCTGACAACTACTACCGAAGTGGAAAATTTTCCCGGATATCCCGATGGGATCATGGGACCGGATATGATGGAAGATCTGCGCCGGCAGGCGTTGCGTTTCGGCACCGATATCCGTCAGGGACTGGCTACCCGGGTAGATTTCAGTGGCACTCCTCACAAAGTGTTCATCAATGATGATATTGAGATACAGGCCGATACAGTGATCATTGCTACCGGTTCAAGTGCCAACTATCTGGGGCTGAACGATGAGAAGAAGTACGCCGGTATGGGTGTGAGCGCGTGCGCTACCTGTGATGGCTTTTTCTATCGCCGTAAGATCGTGGCTGTAGTGGGAGGTGGAGACACAGCGTGTGAAGAAGCTGTTTACCTGGCGGGTCTGGCTTCACAGGTCTACCTGATTGTGCGCAAGCCTTATCTGCGTGCTTCCAAGATCATGCAGGAACGCGTGATGGAACATGAGAAGATCAAAGTGTTGTTTGAGCACAATGCTGTAGGGCTCTATGGCGAAAATGGGGTAGAGGGTGTACATCTGGTACGTCGTATCGGAGAACCGGATGAATATCGTTACGACCTGGCGATCGACGGATTTTTCCTCGCCATTGGTCATACGCCGAATTCGGATATCTTCAAGCCTTATATTGAAACCGACCCGACGGGGTATATTATTACGCCCGGACACTCTACGCGTACCAATGTGCCGGGGGTATTTGCTGCCGGTGATGTGGCCGATCCTTATTTCCGTCAGGCGATCACCTCTGCCGGTTCGGGATGCCGCGCCGCTATGGAGGCAGAGCGTTATCTCTCCGAACACAGGCTTTGAGCAAGTTTTAAATTATAAATTATAAGTTATAAGTTTTAAGTTCTGAGTTTTAAGTTGTAGGAAGGGTGGATATGATCTCTCTGAGTATCCACTCTGACTGGAAAGAGGGTGTATAAAGCACGATATTTACTTAGAATCCCTTTATTTTTTATCCGGAATTTACGGTTTACGCATTGCATTCTGTTGCACGTACATCAGTGAACTCAATCGTAAATCATAAATCCGTAAATCGTAATTCAATTTGTCTGATACTGTTGCACGTTACCGTCCCGTAGAGGAGGCATGGAATACCTGGACGCATGGATTGGGTATTTTACTGGGAGCCGTGGCTTCGGTCTTTTTGTTCCGGAAAGCCGCGCACGGGGAAGATGTGGTATGGGCATATATATGTATATCCATCTACCTGGCAGGTATGCTTTTTTCTTACCTGAGTTCTACGCTGTATCATGGCTGGAAGCCGGGCCGTACCAAAGAACTCTTGCGGCGGTTCGATCATTCCGCGATCTACTGCCACATTGCCGGTACATATACACCTTTCACCTTACTGGTGCTTCGTCACGAAGGATATTGGGGGTGGGGGATCTTCTCTTTTGTCTGGATCTGTGCCCTGGTGGGTAGTATGCTGAGTTTTATGCGCCTCAAAGAGCACAGCCATCTGGAGACAGTTTGTTTCGTGAGTATGGGAGGGTGCATACTTGTAGCGATGAAACCTTTATTGAGTCGCCTGTCAGAAACAGGTTCTACTGCTGCTTTCTGGTGGTTACTGGCAGGTGGAGCTTCGTACATCCTGGGGGCTGTTCTGTACTCTTTGCGCAAGCCCTATATGCACGCTCTTTTTCATTTCTTTTGTCTGGGAGGGAGCATGGCACATATCATCGCTATCTGGCTCATCCTGTAAAGCCTATTTTCTATAGGTAACAGTCACTTTCCTGCCGTTTAGCCGGGTTTTGGCCACTCCGTCATCGAAATACCTGATGGTTTCGTATCGGACGGGGATACGCTCTTTGCCTTCGTTATCTATATACCCTTCCTTGCCGTTCCTGTATGCTTTGGCGATGATATATACTTCCGGGTCATATTTGTCTGCGGGAGGGTCTATTCCTATGACCCCTCCATAGGGATGTATATAGAACGGGTCGATCCGATCGTATTGGAAGGGTGTCAACATCTTACCGTCTTTTCTCAGGATACCCCATTTCCCGTTTTGTTTCACGCGGGCCAGATCGTCCTGAAACAGGCGTGCGTATTCATATTGCGGAGAGATCATCCATCGGTCTCCTCGCTTGTATCCCCATTTGTCTCCCTCTTTGCACGGATACCACACATCGCTATCCTGCGGGTCGAACCGGTTGAAGCGGTAGTCTCTCTGGTCTGCCCCGCCTCCGGCAACCAGCAGCACCATGCCTCCGCCCCGGTGCCAGTAATAGAGCAACAGATCCGATATGCTGTCTGTGCCCAGTTGGATCTGTCTGTAGTCGTGTTGCATATAGAGCGGCGGAAAGGGGATCAGGAAAGTAGAACTTTTCTGAAAATAGGGAGCGTTTTTCTTTCTTTTGACGTGGTAGGTAACGGGGCCCTCTTCGGTAGTTGCTGAGGCTATCAGGTGATCCTTACCGTCCCAGGTAAGTGTAACAAAGTCTACGGCGTCTGCTATCTCTCTTCCTTTTTTCTTATCTAAGTATAGCATCTCCACCAATACCCCGTTCTCATTGAGATAGGTACCTTCGAAAAGCGCGGGTTGCTCCAGAGGCATAAAAACAGATACGGGTTGGTTTCTGTATTGTTTAGTAACACAGGACGTTGCCAGGAAGGCAATGGGCAGAAGGAGCAGGAGTTTGATAAATAGATGTCGCATGGGATACATATCGTTTGTCCAAAGATACTAATAATTCCCGAAACCGGAGGATACAGTATAGGAAGACAAACACAAGGGCTATTTAATAAAAGAAGGAATAGGCTGTTTCCACATAGATTTTATGTTCTTGGAATCTAACTTTTTTCAGGTTGTATCCATGAATCGGTACTTTTCCTGGTCCTGAAGGGACAACCGATTCCCGCCCAGGGTAAGGTGAAGCATAGAGAAACGAAGCAAGCCACCACCCTGGGAAGAGATATAAGATGATATAAATAAGGAGTGCTGTAAGCACGAGCGAAAAGAAATGATGCTTCTTTAATTTCGGTCGTGCTTCGACTGCGTCGACCGTTGGTTCAGCACTCCTTTTTCGTGTGGGGTTCGCACCCCAGGGCGGTGTCAGACTACACTGCGTTTCGTCCTCCTTACCCCAGGCTGGAATCGCACATCCCTTCAGGACTAAGAGATTCACTTAAAGGCGCTGCCTCAAAATAGATCTTACTTAATTAGATCCTATCCTGGGACAGGCCCTATATCATCTTGTTCCGGAGATCAATAGATCTCTATCTCGTCTACATACAGATCCGCCAGGATAATATCTTCCGGTGTGTCTTTGCGGCAGTCGATACCGTTGCGCAGGGTACCGCCTCCCTGGATGCGTATCTTTACGTACTGTGCCTCTACAGGTTCAAAGTTGATCACATCCGTGAATGCTTTCCTTCCCCGCTCGGGATATTCTTTTTCTAATACTTCCTGTGCTATCTGCTGATAAGATTCTCCGTCGGCTGATATCTCGATCACTGCTCCTTTGGCGGGAAGTACACGATAAGCAGGGTTGAAGAGTGTACCGAATACCACCTGTCTGATCTGTTGCGGCTGGTCGAATTTCATCACGAATTCGAGTTCCGGATTGTCTTTTTTTCAATTTGTAACTACTCCAGGGAGTGTAAGAGGCATTATTCCCTCTTTTTCCGTTGGTGATTCCCAGCGTATTCGGGTCTGCTCCGAGGTAGTCGTTTTCTCCGAAGCTGCCTCCTCTCATCCATCCGGGGGTGGGGGCACTGTAGAATTTCTTTCCGCTGATCAGGTTGCCGTAGAGAGGTTTGTGTATCACTTTCCCCAGCATCTTACCGTCTTTGAACGCGGCAGCTTTCAGATCGATGTTACCTTCCAGCGGGAAGGGCTCTTTATACAGGTTCTGACGGGGCGCGGGTTCCGTACCGTCTGTCGAATAATAGATCTCTGCTCCCGGATAGTATGTCTCTAATCTTACATGCAAACCGTTATCGTTCAGTACGTTTGTGTATACATTGACATCGAAGAAGTTGCGACAAGCGTTTACGCCCAGCAGATCCATCCGTTCGAACTCACTCACCAGACGTTTGCAGAAGTCTTCCCAGTCTTTGTTCTCATTTTTTGTCCAGGCCGATTCCGCTACCACAAGGGCTCTGGGGAATATCTGATAGTCTCTTTTTTCCAATGTATACATGTATTCCGACCAGGTATTGCCCTGGAACCCGATGATGTGTTTTTTTACCAGTTCGTCCGCGTCTTCCGGAACCGGGTCGAAGGAATATACCTTTTTCAGGGTTTCATATCCTCCGATGGTGACCGGTGCGAATTCCGGATCTTCCTGATAATAATCCAGGTACATTTGCGGGCTGGGGGTCATGATGGCATCGTGTCCGGCTTTGGCGGCATTCAGTCCGCCCTGTACGCCCCGCCACGACATCACGGTGGCGTTGGGTGCCAGTCCGCCTTCCAGGATCTCGTCCCATCCGATGATATTCCTGCCTTTGCTGTTGATGTATTTCTCCATCCGGGTCACAAAGTAACTTTGCAGTTTGTCTTCCTTGCTATGCCTGATACCGTCTAACGGACTGGGTGTGGTATCGTCTTTCAGGCCCAGTTTACGGATCAGGTCCTGACAATGTGCGCAGTTCTTCCACGCGGTTTTCGGACATTCATCTCCACCGATGTGGATATAGGGGCTTGGGAACAGTTCGATCACCTCGTCTATCACTCCTTCGAGGAAAGTGAAGGTCTCTTCTTTGGGACAGAATACCTCATCGAAGATGCCCCAGATACCCGTCACTTCGTATGTGGTATCCGGACGGCAGGAGAGTTCGGGGTAGGAGGCCAGCGCGGCAATGGCATGACCGGGCATCTCGATTTCCGGGATCACCGTAATGTATTTGCTGGCCGCGTATGCTACCACCTCTTTGATCTCTTCCTGGGTATAATAGCCGCTGTGTTCCTTGCCGTCAAATACATGGGGCCAGTTGGTAAAGTAATAGTCTACCAGGGTATGTTTGCGTTTGGAGCCTATCTCGGTGAGTTTCGGATATTTTTTGATCTCGATGCGCCATCCCTGGTCGTCTGTCAGGTGCCAGTGCAACGTATTCATTTTGTGCATGGCCATCAGGTTGATGAACCGGTAAGTATATTCCAGAGGGATGAAATGGCGGCACGGGTCCAGATGCATACCCCGGTAGCCGAACCGGGGAGCATCTTCAATCTCTACGGCGGGCACCGACCAGGCCGCGCGTTTCACCACCTGATCGCCATAGATAGCCACAGGTAGCAGTTGATAGATGGTCTGTACGCCGTAGAAGAATCCATTGGGTTCGGAAGCCTGTATCACGACCGCTTCCGGACTGACAGAAAGCCGGTAAGCCTCTTTTTCCAATCCTTCGGCATGCAGGAAACGGATCACTGGCTCTCCTTCCCGGGCATTATCGGCCTGTTGCAGCCGGATCCCGGAAGTCGCTTCCAGCCTTTCCGCCAGTTCACCGGCGATGGCTTTTACCTCCGGTGTACAACCTTCGGTCAGGAGGGTTACCTGATTGCTGAGTTGAAAACGTCCCGGTTGAGGGGTCATCTGATTGGGCAGGGGAACAAGGTTATACTCGTTCGCCACCTCTTTTGTCTGCTCACATCCGGGGGTAAAGATGCAGAAAAGCGACAAAAGAAGAGAATAAATTGTCTTCTTCATGTGGTGTGATGTGTGTTAAGTTAGTAAATAAACGTTTTTCAATCAGGCCAAATGTACAACATTATTTTTATATTCCGCTGCTTTTCGGATACACTTTTTTAAGAGGGACAGGTTGTAGGTACGAAAAGTAACAAACTCCGGAGGATCTGATCTTCTTGCCGGTCGTTGTATGAATTGACTGATAAAGTAGTTTGTCTGTAGATGTGTCTGGCAGATGAACGTTTTCCGGAAAAGAGGAAGTGTAGGGAGAAAGTGAAAGACTTATCCGATCTTGCTGATCTTTCTGAGTTTCTCTTCGTCTATGATCTTGATCTTGCGTCCGTCGATAGCGATCAGCCGTTCGTTCGAGAAATTGGAAAGGGTGCGTATGGCGTTGGAGGTGGTCATGTTCGACAGGTTGGCCAGATCTTCCCGGGAGAGGTAGATACTCAGGGTAGAACCGTCTTCTTCCAGTCCATATCCTTCCATCAGGAAGATCAGGGACTCGGCCAGGCGGCCCCGGATGTGTTTCTGGGTCAGACTCACGGTTCGTTCGTCCGCTACTCCGAGGTCGATAGAGAGTTGCCGGATAAAGAACATAGCGATATCGTTGTTCTGGTTCACCAGGGTCATAATAGCCGTCATCGGTATCAAACAGATCACCGAGGGCTCTACGGCAGCCCCTGTAGTCAGGTAATTCCCATTGGCAAAGTAGGCGCGGTATCCGAAGTATTCTACGGGTTTAACCATGCGGATGATCTGACTGCGTCCTCCGACACCGTCTTTATAGATCTTTACCTTTCCACTTATCAGGCACATCATGTGCGTAGGTTTTTCTCCTTCGCAATGGATGATCTCATTTTTCTTATAGCTCTGTAGCACAAAATGCTGAGACAGGAATGCCTTCTGTTCATCAGTCAAAGGATTCCACAAAGCAGAAATATGATCTTCAATGATAATATCCGATAAGTTATTGTTCTTTACCATGAATGTTATAAAACTGTGTTATAAAGCACAAAAATAGGAAGAAAAATTGAAATAAAGAACAAATTATTTACGATTTACGGATTTACTCCTTCGTCATGACCCTTATTTGATGATGAACATCAGGGAACGTTACAATGTACGGTTGAAATGACATAGCTTATACCAGACATCCGATCTGGTGTGTGTAACAGCAGGAACCGAGGTCAGAAAAGATCAGATCCCCTTCGGGGAACACAGAGAATAGAGTGGCATAGACCCCGAACAGGAAGTTTTTATAAACTATGTCATTTCAATCGTACATCGTAATTAGCTTCGCTGACCGTTGGTTGACTTCGTCGACCGTTGGTTCAGTACATCGTAAATCTCTTTATTTGCTGAACAACAGCTCTCTGTATTTCGGCAAAGGCCAGATCTCATCATCTATCTCCATTTCCAGATGGTCGATGTGTTCGCGGATCGATTCCAGGAAAGGACAAACGGTCTCCTGGTAAGCAAAGGCTTTGTCTGTATAGTTGTCCATCTGGTTGGCTCTTTTTCTGGCTTCGATCATTTCACGTACCTGCATTTTGATGGCTGTCACCCGGCGTGAGATTTCGCGGATCAGTTCCTTCCGGTCGGCACTCAGTTCTTCGTATTCTTCCGGTGAGAATATCTCTTTCAGTCCGCGCAGGTTCTCCAGCAGGCGGTTCTGATAGGTCACGGCTATGGGTACGATGTGGTTGATAGCCAGATCGCCCAGTACCCGGCTTTCGATCTGTATCTTCATGGTATACTTTTCCAGTTCCACTTCCAGACGACCTGCCAGTTCACTTTCGTTGAAGATACGCTCGCCCAGCAACACCGTGCGCGACTGGTTGTCGTTGTAGTGCATCAACGCCTCCGGTACATGAGAGATGTTGGTCAGTCCCCGGCGGGCCGCCTCTTGTTTCCACTCTTCCGAATAGCCGTCTCCTTCGAACCGGATGGCTTCCGAAGCAAGGATGGTCTCTTTGAGTATGCGGAAGATGGCTTCGTCTTTTCCTACACCCTCCTCCATCAGTTGATCTACCGAGGCTTTGAATTCGTTGAGCTGGTTGGCCATTGCCGCGTTGATAGCGATCATAGATGCCGCGCAGTTCGAGGAAGATCCCGCCGCGCGGAATTCGAACCTGTTGCCCGTAAAGGCAAACGGAGAAGTACGGTTGCGGTCTGTATTATCCAACAATATTTCCGGGATACGTCCGATGCCTAATTTCAGGGTGGTTTTCTCTTCCGGTGTCATCCGGGTGTCACCTACCTGTCTGGCAATCTCGTCGAGCATAGCCGAGAGATGCTTCCCCAGGAAGATAGAGAGGATGGCCGGAGGGGCTTCGTTGGCTCCCAGGCGGTGACTGTTGCCCGCGCTCACAATGGCGGCGCGCAGCAGATCCTGGTTCTTATACACCATCATCAGCACATTCACTAAGAAGGTCAGGAACAACATATTGCCTTTAGGGTTCTTTCCGGGAGCAAACAGGTTGATGCCTGTGTCCGTACAGAGAGACCAGTTGTTGTGCTTGCCCGAACCGTTTACACTGTTGAATGGCTTTTCGTGGAACAGTACGGCAAAATGGTGTTTGCGCGCGATGCGTTTCATCAGATCCATCACCAACTGGTTGTGGTCGTTGGCCAGGTTGGCATTCTCAAAGATGGGAGCCAGCTCGAACTGGTTGGGAGCCACCTCGTTGTGGCGGGTCTTTACAGGTATGCCCAGTTTGTGACATTCGATCTCCAGTTCTTTCATGAAAGCTGTTACCCGCGGAGGAATAGAGCCAAAGTAGTGGTCTTCCAGCTGCTGGTCTTTGGCCGAAGAGTGTCCCATCAGCGTTCGTCCGGTCAGGCACAGATCCGGACGGGCGTTGTAGAGCGAAGAGTCTACTAAGAAATATTCCTGTTCCCATCCCAGGTTGGTATATACCCGGGAAATATTCTTATCAAACAGCTGGCATACTTCGGTTGCCGCTTTGTCTACTGCCGCCAGGGCTTTCAGCAACGGAGTCTTGTAATCCAGGGCTTCTCCTGTATAAGAGATGAATATAGTAGGTATACACAAAGTATTGTCTACCACAAATGCCGGAGAAGAGACATCCCAGGCCGTATATCCGCGTGCCTCGAACGTATTGCGTATGCCGCCGTTGGGAAAGGAAGAGGCATCGGGCTCCTGTTGGATCAGTAGCTTGCCCGAGAAGCGTTCGATCACCTGTTCGTCTTCGCTCAGTTCGATAAAGCCGTCGTGCTTCTCGGCGGTACCATCTGTCAGAGGCTGGAACCAGTGGGTATAGTGGGTCACATGGAGCGACTTGGCCCAGCTCTTCATGCCGTTGGCAATGAGGTTGGCCATTTCGCGGCTGATGGGGGTACCTTTTTCTATGGCACTTACTACTGCTTTGTAAGCCTCTTTCGGAAGGTATTCCTGCATCTTTTTCCGGTCAAATACGTGAGAGCCGTAATAATCGGAGAGTTTGTTGGAAGGATATTTCACCTCCGGCGGAACCCGGTTGGATAGTTCCTGCAAAGCAAAAAATCTCATTTTTGACATAAATAGTCTGTTTTTTATCGGTTGTTGGCTACAAAAATACAGTATTTTTATAAAATACCCCTATTTTTTAGGGGGTGATATGGAAAAATAGTGTATTTCTTTGTTTTTGCCCCCTTTGTTAAGGGGGTGTTACGTTTCTAAAAAAGAATATAAAAGTCGGATGACGGAAACATTTTCATTCTTTATTTTTTATATTTGTCAGACCTTATTTAGCGATCAGTAACTTTGAAATACCGGATAGTTTCGTTTATTATATGCTTGCTGTGGGTGCTCCTTCCTGGCAAAGGTAAGGCGCAGATCACCTGGGAACCTTCTTCCGAACCCAAGGAGGTCCTGGACTCTGTGATTTCCAATCTGCTCTCCTTTTCTCCTTTATACGCAGATATCATCCACGAATACCGTGCCGATCTCTACATCAAAGGGAAGATGAATGTACATAAGCGGAACCAGATCATACGCATGGTACCTCATATGTTCCGTATGCAGAAAGGAATAAACGAGTATATGCTGGAATCTTTCAGTGAAATTCATTTCACTGCTCCCAATATCTACGATCAGAAAGTCGTAGCTACTGTAGGCACTGTTCCCAAATCTTCCGGCTTTGATGAAAAGACCCTGGAATATTTTCATACCAATATCTATGCTTCTTCTCTGATGCATAATAAACTGCTTTCCCCCCTGGCCGTAAATGCCCGTAAATACTATAGTTATCGGCTCGATTCGGTGTATTACAACGGGGAATATTCTCTTTACAAGATCCGTTTTCTACCGAAGAACGAAAGTTATCAGCTGGTCAAAGGACATATGGTGGTCTCCGGAGAGGTGTGGAGTGTGCGCGAGATATACTTCAAAGGAAGATCGGAGATCAGTCAGTTTACCAACTACATGCGCATGGGAGAGGCTGGGGCCGACAACGAGTTCCTGCCCGTGGAATATGATGTAAATGCTTTGTTCCGTTTTATGGGCAATGTGGTGGAGGGTAACTATCACGCCTGGTTGGATTATAAAGATATTGAGATACAGCAATCCTTTGTTCAGGAAAAGGAACCTCGTGTCTACGACCTGACAGAGTCTTACAACCTGCAATGCGATACCAGTTCGTTCTACACCGATAGTCTCTATTTCGAAACCCTTCGTCCGGTCCCATTGACAGAGGATGAGTATTCTCTGTATAAGGAACACGCGCTTCGCAGGGATACTACCCCGCAAAGCAGCGATCCAAAGAAACGCAATCAGGTCTTGTGGGGCCAGGTCGGAGATGTGCTTCTGAGCAGCTATATGGTCAGACTGGAAAATATCGGAGACGTACGTTGTTCTCCGCTCATCAATCCTTTCCTGTTGAGTTATAGCGGTAAGTACGGGCTTTCTTACCGCCAGGAGTTCAAATACAACCGCCTGTTCCCGGGTGATAAATTGTTGCGTGTGGTACCGAAGATCGGCTATAACTTTACGGACGGAGAATTTTTCTGGTCGGTACGCTCCAATTATGAATACTGGCCTGCCAGGCGAGCCGGTTTTCACGTGGATTTTGGAAATGGCAACCGCATCTACAGCACGGATGTGTTGGATGAGATCAAAAATACACCGGACAGTGTGTTCGACCTGAATAAGATCCACATGGACTATTTCTATGATCTCTATTTCAAACTCCGCCACAGTCAGGAAATCGTTAATGGGCTCACAGTCAGTGTGGGGTTCTCCACACACCGGCGAAAAGCTGTGAAGGCTTCTGTCTTTGTTACCGAAGATCCGGAGAATCCTGTAGGAGAGGGTGAGGAGTCTCCTTACGAACGCTACAGACAGAAATATGTGAGTTTCGCTCCGAACGTCAGGATCGAGTGGACCCCCGGACAGTATTACTACATGCACGGAGCGCGTAAAGTGAACCTGCATTCGCGTTTCCCGACATTTTCCGTAGATTGGGAGCGGGGCATCAAAGGGGTATTTACGAGTACCAGTCAGTACGAACGGATCGAGTTTGATATGCAACACCAGATCCCTCTGGGATTGATGCGTACCTTCTATTACCGGTTGGGAGGTGGTATATTCACCAATGAGAAACAACTCTATTTCGTAGATTTTAATAACTTCAGACGCAACAGCCTGCCGGTAGGATGGAACGACGATATCGGAGGCACGTTCCAACTCCTGGATACACACTGGTTCAACTCTTCGGACAAATACGTGAGAGCCAACTTCGCCTATGAGTCGCCCTTTATTTTTATGCGGCAGCTGAGGAAGTACACCCGGTATGTTCTCAACGAACGCGTCTACCTGAATACGCTGGTAGTGCCTCACCTCAAACCTTACATGGAGTTTGGGTATGGGATCGGTACTCATATCTTCGACCTGGGACTTTTCGTAAGCGCGGCCAACTGGAAATACTCCGAAGTTGGCTTTAAGATCACCTTTGAACTATTTAATCGCTGACGGATAGCGGTATTCTCTTGCTATTCTCCCCGTATTATACTAATTTTACGCAGGAGTTAAAGACCTACTACACCCGGGTGTAGTAGCCAACTATATCCGGGTGAAGTCGGCTACTACTTCCGGATGTAGTCACTAACCACACCCGGATGTAGTCGGTTACTATATCCGGGTGTAGTAACTATATCCTACTGGCATCTTACCGGTAGAATACCAGTCTTCTGCCGGTAAACTACCAGCAAACTAACGGTTTAATTACTGTATATACTGATTTGTAACCTGAATACGGACACTTAACAACAGAAAATTATGAGTATCAATTACGCGGTCAGAAAAAAGATCGACAAAACGGGTGAAGAGGACAAAGTCCTTTATTATGCTGTAAACCGTGCTTTGCAGGGAAAAGGAAAGGGTGTTACTGGGCAGCAACTGGCGCAGACGATCACCAATCAAAGCTCTCTGATGAAAGGAGATGTGTTGTCTGTGTTTTCCCAGCTTCCCGATGTGATGGCACACTATCTCAAGCAAGGACGTACGGTGACCATCGAGGGGTTGGGGACGTTCTATCCTTCCGTCACCAGTGAGGGATATGAAACCCCTGAGGAGTGTACGGCGGATAAGGTTTGGGTAAACCGGGTCTGCTTCCGGTCCGATGCTTCTCTGATCAGTAATATCCGGAAGGCAAAGTTCTTCAATCTGGAGTTTACTGTTGCCAGGTCGGAAAAGAAAAAATCGAGGAAAGCGAAAGAATAAGTTACAGGTTTGTAAAAGAGACCAGGCAGGTGCCCTGTTCTGTATGAAGCGGTCGTTTCATCCGGACAGGGCATATCTGTTGTATATGCAATCAGGTAACTGTGTATGCGATCAAGTTTCCTTTGTATCTTTCTTTTTTAGGGAAACGCGCTTTTGTACATTCAGGTGAGAAATAAAATAACTGATTTTCCTGTTACTTTTCTGTATATATCGGTATAAATAAAGTAAGGGTATATAGAATGTTCTGTTGGCTTGTAGAGACGCACGGCGTGCGTCTCCGCGGTGCAGGTCCATCCGGGAAGTATGTGTCTCCGCCATACAGGTCCAACAAAGAAATGCAATCTGCATTCGTATATGTTTTCCCATTCGGTATGCCGAGACGCACGCCGTGCGTCTCTACAGGGTACCGGTATACAAGTACTTATGAATTTTTGCTTATTGTAATAGCTTTTACTGGTGCTGCCTGGCGATAGCATATTTCGTCTCTTTTTATTTTTATAGAATTAATTAAATAATTGAGTTTAATATGAATGTATTTTATTAAAAATTATTAGTTTTGCCGCATTGCATACATAACATGTTTTTCGTTAAAACGATTATTGCTGAATGATCCCTCTAAGACAGAGTGATCTGTTTACCTCACCTTGACTATTTAGCCCTGTATATCTGGTTTTTACTATATTATAAACTTAATTTTGGAAAAGAATGAAACGTGTTTTGTTTAGAAGCATGCTGCTTCTGTTTGTATTGGTTGCCTTTGGGGCATGTGAAGAAAAAGACTCCGGCGAACTAAGCTATGAAGAACTTCAGAGGCAATTGGAGCAGATGAGGTTGATCCTGGAGAACAATACAAAGATCGTAAATGTGAGTTTCGTGAACGATGAAATGGTACTGACATTTGCCACCGGAGAAACGATTAGCACCTCTATCCCTGCGAATGTAATCCCGCAAATCGGTTCGAATGGCAATTGGTGGATCAACGGAGTAGATCTGGGCGTCTCAGCAGAGGGGAAAGCGCCGACGATCGGCTCCAATGGCAACTGGTGGATAGGTACGGAAGATACCGGAGTAAAAGCCGAAGGAGTAAAAGGTGACAAAGGTGATCAGGGCGAAAAAGGAACAGGTATCTCCAGTGTCTCTTATGATCCGGAGACGGCTATTCTGAAAATAACCCTGGACGATGGTAGTTTTTATCAATTCGTAATTGGTGCTACCGGTGACGGAAATATCGGTGGCAACCTGATCGGAGACCTGAATGGGGAGTTTCTTCTGACTTCCGTTACCAATGGAGATCTTCCTTTTATCACTTTGTCTTACGATGATGCCAACAATCTGACAAATATAGATTACTATACCAATATCCTGAATGCTCCGGAAAGACTGGCCGGTCTGGCTCAGGTATATGGCGCTAATGGCAGAGTGGCCACTCATCGTCTGACCGAATATGCGGAGACGGATAAGGTGCTGCCTGTGTCGGATGTGTTTGAGGATAGGGAATATTACTCTGTTTTTGATAATTACGCGAATAATAACAATCGTTTTAAGAAATTCTATACTTCCTCAGAGCTGTATCGGGAATTGTTCCTGTCCGGAGTGAATGGAGTAGGACAGGATATTACGGTGGAAGAGTTTATGGGACGGTTGTTTAATTATTATCATTTCGATCAGTCTTATTTTTATAATAATGAATATGCCTATTGGTCCGGAGGAATGTACTATGGAGAGGACTCCAATGATGGTAAATATGTTATGTACAAATTTCCCAGGAATCTTATTCGTTTTGAGGATGAGTCCTATGATTTTCCAAAATATGTATTGATGTCTGAAAATGGCCAGGCATATTTTTACAGATCTTATGTCTCGTGGGATGATTATTATGTAAATGATGTGGATGGTGATTGGATCTACCCTGAAATCAGAGGTGACCGGAGAGGCGTTAATCTCTCATCCATTTCCGTAAAACCCTATGAATGGGATCCTTCCGAATTTGAAATTAACTTTGGCCAGGAAAAGTATCTGACAAATGTTATGGAGAATTTTAGTATTCGTCTGAAAGCCGAGCCATACACAGGTAAAGCGGACGTGATCGATGGGAAGAAACTGTATAACTATTTCGCTCCTAAAGCCAGTGAGATCATCAATCTGGACAATCTGTCGGGCAACTACAAAGCTCTGTATTGTGAATACATGATGTATGAAAAAGGAGATGAGATCCAGGGGGCTGAAGTGAACTACGCGTATACAGACAGTGATATCAAAGCCAGTTTTGAAGGCAATGAAGTGGTGAATCTGGTGATGGAAAATAATAAACTGAAGAGTGCGATCGTTGTAGATGCTGACGGTCAGCGTACGGAAGTATTAAGTTTCACATACTCCGGTGATAAACTCTCTTATATAGATGCTCCGTATGCGGATGCTCAGGAGGTGGCTAAGTTTACCTACGACAGCAGAGGCAACCTGACAGAGATGTCTGTACATTCCGGCAAACTGGAAGGCAAAGGTATGGAAAGCACATTATATACACTGGGTCTGATCACAACGTATACCTATTACAGCGAAGACCTGGGGCGTGTGGTCTATGGCTATAAATACAGTACGGATTATGTACCTGTGTTGAGACTCTCTTACAACTATGGGTATAAAAACTTTATGAACCATACCCTGGTGGCTGCCAATCCGATTGTATCCCTCTTTGAATTTGAGAATGCCATTGAGGAGGTCAACTGGGCCGGTCACGGCAGTTGTCTCTTTGCCGAATACTCTCACTTTAATGAAGGAGGCTATCCGGAACGGATCAAGGGAATTTTCCATTATTCGCCGCTGAATACATCGGGCAATGGGGACTATCCGGTCAATGGGGCTGTAGCTGGCTTATACAAGCTCAACTATGAAAAGAAGAAGTAATCTGCTTCACTGTTTTACAAATAAGGGCCTCTACCTGGTAGGGGCTTTTATTTGTTCTTTTCTGTTCCCTGTTTTTTGTTCTTGCACAAACACAACCCGATACGATCCCTACCCAATCTATTGACACAGTTGTAGTGCGGGCAAGAAGGAATGCGGGAAATCATTTCATTACACGCGAGAATATACAGCGTGTTCCCTCGTTGTTGGGAGAGAACGACCTGATCAAGTATCTGGCTACTCTGCCCGGAGTGGTCTCTGTGAACGCGCTCGACCCGGGTATTTATGTACGGGGTGGTCACAGTGTAGAGAATGCCTACTTAGTACATGGTACGGAGGTAGCCAATCCCAATCACCTGACAGGTATCATTTCTGTGTTCGACCCTTATATCCTGGGAAATTCCACCTTTTACAAAAGCGGTTATCCGGCGCGTTACAACAATTATCTCTCTTCCTATGTAAATATGCTCCCTACAGTAGGAGATAGAGAACATCTCAGAGGAGAGGTGACTGCCGGTCTGCTTTCTTCCGCGGTCAAGATGCAGGGACCTCTTGTCAACTCCCGGCATTCTTTTGCTTTTTTGGCCCGTACCTCGTATCTCCAACATGTGGCCCGTATCTACAATCGTACCAATGACGATGGAGATATGCCTTCGTATGGGTTTTCGGATGTAACACTGAACCTGAACTCGGACATAGCCAGTCGTTGGAACCTGAATGTGTTCGGACTTTATACAACGGATAAGCTGGACATAAACTTGGTGGAACATTCCATCCGGCACGATCTGAAATGGTCTTCTTTTTCTTCCAATACGCGGGCAAGGTATACCGGCAACAGAGGTGTGCTGACCCTGACAGGGGGATTTAACAGGTATATGACTTCCGGCGCGTCTGATAGCTATACGGAAATTGATATAAAGAACAGCTACACAGACAGAATGGGCAATGTGCATTACGACGGTTATGTTCGTGAGAATATCCATTACAACCTGGGTATGGGATTGTCTGCTTCTTCGTATGACCTGGCCGGACAGGGGAAAACAGAGGTGGAGATCTACAAATTATACGGTGGGGTACATATCGGACTGACCAACGACCTGACTCTGGAGGCGGGTCTGAATGTACAGCATTACAACGGCCGGGCACATTCCAATGATGTTTCTCCCCGGGCCAGACTGAATTACCAATGGCACGGATTTAATTTCTGGATGGATTATGCCCGTACCGTACAATATACGACTCTCTATCCCTATTTTACACTGAAGAGTCCGGTAGATATGCATTATCCTCTGGCCAAGGGATATAAGCCGGCTTCTTCTTCTCATTATTCGCTGGGAGCGGATACCCGGATAGGGGAGGATCTGTATGTGTATACTGCTTTTTTCTTTAAGAAGATGGAGCACGCGAAAGATTTCCTGGCCCATGTGAGATCGATCCAGGAAGACCTGACAGAGTCATTCACCGAAGGTCGGGGCCGGGCCAAAGGGATAGAGCTGGGCGCGGTGTATGATTGTCGCAGATTCTATCTGCGGGCTACCTATACGTTGTCGGAGTCTGTACGCAGGTTCGAAGAGATCAATCAGGGAAAAGAGTTCCATCCGCCTTTTGACCTGAAGCACAATCTGTTGCTGACCGCATCCTTCTCACTGACTTCCAGGTGGCGGCTCAACGCGAGTTGGGCATATTTCTCCGGGGGCTATGCCACATTTCCGGTGAGTATCGCGGTGATCCAGGATCAGTTCAGTCCCGACGGGGGAAGTAAATTTATTCCGATCTACAGAGACCGGTACAATTTTAAGATGCCCGATAATCACAGGCTGGATGTCTCGGCAGATTATGAGAGAACGGGTAAGAAATTTGAATATACATGGAGTGTAGGAGCATACAATCTGTATAACAAACAAAATCCGACTTTCATTTATTTCCAGCCCGAGGCCAAAGATACCTATTATACGCAGTTTGTTCCTTATTCCAAGGTGCTGCTGCCTTTCATTCCGTATGTCTCTTTCACTGTAAATTGGTAAGTATGAGAAAACAGATGATTCTTCTGGTCTTTATGACCTTTATGGGGTGTGAACTGGGCGGAAGGCTGGATATACAGGACATGGGAGACTCCGGCGGGTACTTCCTGGAATGTTATTGCATACCCGGCGATCGCTTCCACCTGACCGCGACCCTGTTGTCTCCAATCTCGGAGCCGCAGTTGCTGGACTATTCCTTAGAGTTTGATATCTACATTCAGGGCGACGAGCAGATCAAGCTCTATCAGAGCCTGTATATACATCCGGATAAGAGTTTCATTTATAATTATGCCAGTCCGCAGGTGGTAGCACCTCCGGCGTGTGGCTACTTCGAACTGTTTGTTACCGGACCGGGCGGTGAAGAGATCTATGCCCGTACGGCGTTTCCCGATCAGGTATATCTGGACACTGTCCGGATCGACAAAAAGCAAGTGTCCTATACCTTTGCCGGGTCGGAGCATACGGCTTTTAACTACTATATCGCATCTGTTTTTTTTCTTCGGAGAGGATGAACAGATGAAAAAGGCCACCCGTTTCCATGATCTCAGTCAGGCGGCTCTGACAGCAGAGAAGAACACCTTTTCTGTGGAGATCCCGGAGCCTGTGGAAGACTGGAAGGAGTTAAGAGTGCACCTGAAAAGAGTGACCCGGGAAAATTATATCTATCAGCTGGCTGTCAAAGAACTGGCCAATGTGAACGATGACAACCTGACTTCACCCATCCTGTTACCCGGCAATATCACAAATTCCCTGGGTATATTCACCGGGTATACGGAAGATGTGTGTACAATCGTCGATGGAAAGATGATAAGGGAATAAACAGGGACGGCTGATGGTGGGGAAAAGTATTCCGTAACAGGTGGGAGGGCTTTCCGGAAGCGGGTCGGCGTGGAACTGTACAGATGGGAAATAGGTATCAAAACCTGTAATAAAACTCTCTATTAAAAAACATGTTCTATAATATACGTGATCCGTTACATTACTAATAATCATGCAGAAGGGCAGTTTCTCAGATAAAACCATTAGCGAAGAAAAGGATAGAAGAACGGCTCTTCCCGCAAAGGAAAGAGCCGTTCTTACTGTTTTATCAATCCGCAGGTTTGATAATAAGCAGATGGTTGTCTACGATCACATCTACCTGGCTGTTAATGGGAAATCCTGCCTGATCGAGCCATACTCCCATCAACCGCAGAAAAGGGATGGGTTTGAGTCCGTTGCTGCTTTTTTGTTAACTACGCTTTGGGAGGAGACGGTAAGCCGCCTGAGGTGCAGACTTTCATCTGAGTTTTTGATCTGTAGTACTTTGGCTTTGAGAGGTTTTTTACCGGAGGCCTTCGCCTGGTTCACTTTTTTAGTCATTCTTTTACAATTGTTCGGCATAATAAAGAAATAATAGAGTTAATAAAAGAAGGCAGGTCTCGCCGAACAATTGTATAATAACATAATAAATTATGCGACCAAAAAAGTTCCGGGACTTGCACCCGTAAGCCTGCCTTTGTTTTTTCTAAATGTAAGAATCGCATATTACTAATTTTTATGTATTAAAACAATTATTCGGTACTGCAAAGATAGGAAATCGTTACCAAAATCTGCAATAAAACTCTCTATTAAAAAACACATTCTATAAAAAATATCCTATACTTTACCAGTATACGCAACTAACCCTTTTGGCTTATGAAAAAGAGATACGACCTGCCCGGGAAGAAGAGGACTTTGAAAAAAACTGGTAAACGAACCGATGGTACCCGTTTATGGGATGGAGCCTGAAACAGATACACTGCCGGCTCTGACCGAGGAGGAACTACAAAATCTATTGACTGGTGAGGAATTAGTAGAATGTGTGGTCCCACGAATGAAGAAGTTCTTCGGATGAAGGTGTTTTATACCCCTGAAACTGAAAATTATCTTGTGGATCTGACCGGGTTGTTACATGAAAAAACTATTTCTCTTATTTCGGATCTGCTCATAGATATGTGTTGTCATTGGTACGGGACATGGAAGCTACTATCCACCTGAAAAGAAAACGTAAAGCGCCATCCTGTTTTTTCCCGTTAGGGTACTGATCTGTGGTATGTATCTTATCCCCCAAGTAAACAAACTACCTGGTATTTCTTTGTCACTGATCACGAGGATGATGTATATGTGATCCGTTACGTGACCCATAACCCTATAGAGGGATATTGCCTGAGATAATCCGGTTGAATGGGATAGTCCGGTTGGAGAGGAAATCATACAAACGAGGGTATGTCTAAAGTCCGTTTGCTTAGGCATACCCTCGTTTGCTATATAAGATGTGGATTTCTATTTTTTCAACAGAAACTCTTCAATGACCTGTTTGTAGGTTGCTTTGTCGGCAGCTCCTTTGAACAGTTGCGGTTCGCCCTCCATAGGTATAAATACCAACAGGGGGATGCTGGTCGCGTTGAACAGAGCAGCCAGTTCGCGCTCTTTGTCTACGTTCACCTTATAGACCACGATCTGTCCTTCGTATTCTTTGGCCAGCTCTTTGAGGCTGGGTGCTATCAGCCGGCAGGGGCCACACCAATCGGCATAGAGGTCGATAATGGCCGGTTTGTCTGCCAGATACTTCCATTCGGACGAGTTCTCGTAGTCAAATATCTGTTCGATGAACATCTGTTTGTTCATGGTGATTACTTCACCATCTTTTTCTTTCTTCTCCGTATGGTTGTTTGTTGTGTTGCCGGCAAATGAACAGGCGGAAAAGAAGGTAAGCAGCACGGCTGCTATCCATGTAAGTTTTCTCATGTTTGGGTTGAGTTATGTATGCTGTTCTATGATTTTCACCAGATCAGCCGCCTGCATCACTCCCGAATGTCTCCAGAGGGTTTCTCCTTTGCTGAACAGGAAGAGGGTAGGGACTGCCTGTACCCGGTACTGGTTGGCCAGATCTTCGTGTTTGTCTATATCGATCTTGACGATGCGCGCTTTGTCGCCAATCTGATTCTTTACATCTTCCAGGATGGGCTTCATTGCTTTACACGGGCCGCACCATTCTGCAAAAAAGTCGACCAATACAGGGCTTTCCGATTGTATTAATTCTTCAAATTTTTCCATAATCTTTATTATTTGGGTTTAGATAAACAAATGTCTGTCCGGACATTTTCATACTGCTAAAATACAACTTTTTTTTAATAAAACGAACGCTTTCAATCTTTTGTTCATCTATTCATCATCTTACAGAAATGTTGTTGAAACAGGATGCTCCGAAATCCGGATCCTGTGAGAATGGCAGGAAACCGGGGTGAACCTTTGTTTTCCGACTCTTGTTAGGAACTGTAGGTAGGATAGCCCGCAGACGAAGAGCTTGTTTCCTCTTCATGGAACGGGATATATCCTATCCTGCTCCCATACCTGCTTCTCTCCGGGCAACACAGAAAGCAGACTGAGAGGGTATACAGGACCCCGATAAGGCCGACCCTGGAGAAAGAAATTGAAACACAGGGAAACCATTAACTAATTATATACCCATATGATACTGAATCAAACAGATTATGTACTGGAACGTACATCCGATGGAGGCTACTGGGCTTTCCTGAAAGTAAGCCGTTTCTTCAAAGGGTATGGAATTACCCCTGAGGAGGCTATAAATAACCTGAAACGTAAAATAGACGAGATCGTTTCCGAGATGTATATGGTGGAAGAATATGTGTAGATTTACGATTTACAGATTTACGATTTACGATTTAAAATACAACAGACAAGAGACAGAGGTGAGATGAATTAAATCTTTGATTATGTTTTTCCTGCAATATACATATGTTGCACATCATGCGTCTATGTGACTGATATTTTGTATTTCCAATCGTAAATCGTAAATCTGTAAATCGTAAATCCTTTTATTTTTCTATACTCAGCTCCCGGATGATGTGAGACGCGCCCGCGAACTTATCTATAATGAACAAGGTATAGCGGATGTCTACACAAGCCGCGCGTTGTGATGCGGGGCGGAAGGCGATGTCTCCGGTGAGCCCTTCGTAGTTGCGGTCGAATCCGGTTCCTACCAGCTGCCCTTTCGCGTTGAATACCGGGCTTCCGGAATTACCACCGGTATTGTCTGTATTGACAATGAAGTTGACCGGCATCTCTCCGTTCTCCATCGCATAGGGGCCGAAATCCTTTTCCAGATAGAGGGTTTTGAGCTTTTCAGGAACTACGAACTCCCAGTTGTCCGGGTCTTCCTTTTCCATCACCCCTTTCAGTGTGGTGTAATACTCATACGTCACCCCATCGGCAGGTTCGTAAGAGAGGACCTGTCCGTAGGTCAGGCGCAGGGTCGAGTTGGCATCCGGATAGATGGGTATACCGGCTTCCTGCCTCATGTCCATCATCCCTTTTACCCAGGTCTTGTGTGCTGCATCGTACTCATTGCTACCCTGTACTTCCAATGCCAGTTGATAGGCCGCTTCGTTGATAGAGTTCTTGAAACGGATCATCAGATCGTTGTCTAAGGCTTTCAGGGTTGGCTTTTTGATAAACTGTTCGAAGTTTTCCGGAGAGCCGAAGATAGATTGTTCGAATCCGGCAGCGATAAATGTATCACTGTTTCCGTCGAACTGCTCATCAATCAGCTGGAAAACAGAAATACGTTGCGGAGCCGGAATGTATTCCTTATACGTTTCCAGCATATTCACAGCTACTCTACGCTCTACATAAGTAAAAGGTACCGATGCGAAATAGGCTTCCGCAGCCTTCCGCAACTTCTCTTTCTCGGTCTTTATGCGGGATTTGTTCTTCATTTTCAATGCCTCACGCAAGCCATTTACCGAGGGAATACGCATATAGTCCAGTCCGGTGATCAGGGCCTCACTCAGTGCTTGCTGGTGATAGAGGGCATCTCTGCGTTGACGCACTACCGACTGTATGGTCTCAAAAGCTTCGCGATACGAAGGGTTGTTCAGCTCTTCCCCCCGCCGGAGCAGTTGCTCCTGTTGCGCGCGTTTGGTATCCAGTACGTTCAGACGTACCAGCCCTTCGTTCATACCGATCGCATTCTTCCAATAGTTTGCTGAGGAGGCATATTTACTCGCATAGTGGATACGTACAGCATCGTTGTGCAGCATCTCATCCATCAGTACTTTCTGGCGCACTTCACGCACATGATGTCGCATAAAGTTGGTGGTCTGCATCCTTTCTTCTACTTCGTCCGAGATCATATAACGCCAGTTGCGGCCCGGAAATCCCATGACGAAGGTGAAGTCTCCCTCTTGTATCCCTGCCAGGCTGATGGTCAGGTGTTTCTTTACCTGCAAAGGCACATTCTCCGGAGCATATGCGGCTGGGCGACCCTCTTTGTCTGCGTAGATGCGGAACAAAGAAAAGTCTCCGGTATGGCGGGGCCACATCCAGTTGTCTGTGTCGGCTCCGAACTTCCCGATGGAAGAAGGGGGAGCCCCCACGATGCGAATGTCACTGTATACGGATTTTACAAACAGATAGTACCGGTTGCCTCCGTAGAACGGTTTCAGCTCTACCTGGGTAGCCGGGGTCACTTCGATGTTTTCCGTGGCGGCAAAGCGCAGTGCTACCTTTTCCAGGTATTGAGGAGAAAGGTAGTTGGTGCCTGCCGGATCTTCATCTATAGCCAGTTGCTGATTCACATAGTCTGTAACCTCTAAGATGCGATCGATAAAAGTGATCGTAAGCCCCTTGCAGGGGAGTTCCTCGTCGCGGCTCATGGCCCAGAACCCGTCGGTCAGGTAGTCGTGCTCCACACTGCTCAGCTGCTGGATGGCTCCGTAGCCGCAGTGGTGGTTGGTGAGTACCAGCCCTTCGGCAGAGATCACCTCTCCCGTACAGCCCCGGCCAAAGTGTACCACCGCGTCTTTCAGGGCGATCCCAGTGGGGTTGTAGATCGCTTCGATGGGGATCTGCAATCCCAGTTCCATCATGGCCACTTCGTTCTGTGTCTTCAGATCCGGCAACAGCCACATCCCCTCGTCGGCCCTGGCACAGAGGACAGCCGCACACAACACAAGTGTTAGTATACTTTTTTTCATCATGGTATGAAAAATTAAAAGATAACAGGTCTTATTCCACAATCGTCATTTCATCCAATAGGTGTCCGCACCCTCCCAGCTTGTCTAAGATAAAGAGGATATACCGGATATCTACGTTGATGCAGCGTTGCAGGTCGTTGTCGAAGTTGATATCTCCGCTGAGCGACTCCCAGTTGCCGTCGAACGCGCATCCGATCAGTTCGCCGTTGCCGTTGAGCACCGGACTACCCGAATTTCCTCCGGTGATGTCGTTGTCCGAAAGGAAACATACCGGAAGTTCGCCCGTAGGCAGGGCATAACGTCCGAAGTCCTGATTCGCAATCAATGTTTTCAGTTCGGCAGGAACGATAAACTCACGGTCTTCCGGATTTTCTTTTTCCAGGATACCCCTGGCTGTGGTGTAGTAGTTGTACTTCACCCCGTCGCGCGGGCTGTACGAACGGATCGTTCCGTAGGTGGCACGGATCGTGAAGTTGGCATCCGGATACGAAGGTACAGGTAATTTCATCTCACCCAGACCCCGTATGTAGGTTTTGTGCAGCAGGTTCAGTTCCTCATAGAGCGGGGTCAGCTCGGCAGTCAGTGTCTGTATTTTATCAAATACCGAACGGGAGAAGGCAGCACCCGGGTCGCTGTCCAGGGCCTCTACAGACGGATCTTGCAGGAAAGCATCCAGGTTGTTGCGGGTAGCGAAGATAGAGCCGGTATACATCTCTTCGATGAAGCGGTTGTAATCTCCGTTGTATTCTGTTTCGATGCGGTTGTAGATCTCCGGGCGGTTTTCCGCGGCGATCAGTTCCGCATACAAAGGCAGCATAGCCACAGCCACTTTCCGGTCTACCTCGTGATCGTAATCTTTGTTGTGGATACGATCGTAGGCCGCACGGAATTTCTCTGCTATTTCTGTCTGTCTTTCCGTATTTTCCGATACAAGCACGGATCTCATCTCGTCGAACAGGTTGTATAGAGAGCGGAATTCAATGGCACTGAACAGTGCTTCCAACAGGCAGGTGCGCTGGTAGAGCAGGGGAGAGGTCCGGGCAACCGCTCCGTCTATCTTACCCACCACTTCCATATAATCGGTATTCTTGTTCTGTGTAGCAAATTCCAGGAAGTTGGCCTCCTGAGCCGCTTTGGTACCCAATACATCGTTGTCAATAATGGCTTTGTTCATTCCGATGGAGTTTTTCCAGTAGTTGGACGAACCTGCATATTTATTGGCATACTGGATGCGGATCTTGTCGCTGGCATTCATCTCGGCTTTCAGTACTTCCTGGCGCGCGCCACGTATCACAATGCGGGGAGCATTGGTAGCCTCCATGCGTTCTACCACTTCGGACACGGTGAGGTAGCGGCTGGTACTGCCCGGGAATCCCATGATCATGGCATAGTCCCCTTCTTCGATGCCCCGCAGAGAGATGGAGAGGTGCTTTTTCGCTTTCAGAGGGATGTTTTCCGGAGCATAGTCTGCCGGTTCGCCATCCGGAGCCGTATAGATACGGAACATAGAGAAGTCTCCGGTATGGCGGGGCCACATCCAGTTGTCCGTTTCTCCGCCGAACTTACCGATGGAGGAGGGGGGAGCAGCTACCATACGTACATCCGAATATACTTTCTTGTAGATCAGGTAGAATTTATTTCCTGCATAGAAAGGAAGTGCCTGCGGCACAATGCCTTTGGCTTCATTCAGGTCGCTGGCCGCGTGCAGTTCCTGAGCGATTTTCTCCAGGAATGCCGTGGTAAACGACTCTGCTTCGCTGATCTCTCCGGCAGCGATCCGGGCATTCACCACATCCGTGATGTCTTCGATGCGTTCTACAAAGGTGAATTTCAGCTGGGGGGTAGGAAGTTCCATGTCCCGGTTCAGTGCCCAGAATCCGTCGGTAAGGTAATCGTTCTCTACCGAACTGTGCTGTTGTATGAAAGAATAGCCGCAATGATGGTTGGTCAGGATCAGTCCGTCGGGTGAGATGATCTCTCCCGTGCATCCTCCGCCAAAAATACCAACGGCATCTTTGATGGAGATCCCGTCCGGGTTGTACAGATCCAGCGCGTTGAGCTGGAGTCCCTGTTTTTTCATCAGGTCGATGGAATGCTGTTCCTGCATCAGCTGGAGCAGCCACATGCCCTCATCTGCCCGGGCAGTGAAGGATACCAGCAGCAGAAGTGCCGGCAGAAGGTTTCTGAGTCTTTTCATTTTCATTCGCGTTTATAGTTTTTAAAATGTATAGATATTTTTTCTGTGAACCTCTTCCGGTCCGGTAGCCCGCGGGGGCGGAAGTTACCTGCCGGGCTGGTTGGCTCAGCGGGAGGTCTGCCTGTTCCCGGGGCTGAACTTCATTACATGGGCCGGCGGGCGTTGGTGCAGCAGTTCGTTTTTCATAAAATCCATATAGGGAGCCACGTGCCTGAAAAACTGTTTGTAGCCCTGGCACAGATAATTCAGGCCGGGCTCTCCCGAAGCTGTGTGGCAGAAACGGTTTTTGGGGCACTCTCCGTTGCAGGCAAACAGGAATTCACAGGCTCTGCACTGCTCCGGCAGTGCGGCCTGTTTGTTGTTCCCGAATTGTATCTGTTTCTCACCGTACATCATCTCTACCAGCGTTTGCCGGTAGATGTTGCCCAGCTTGTACTGCGGGAACACAAAGTGGTCGCACATGTATACATCGCCATTGAATTCCATTACTCCCGCGTGGCCGCAGGTCTTTGCCAGGGTACAGACTCCCGGCTGTTCGCCGATCCAGTTGGCCAGGGTAGAGTCGAACAATTGAATAAAGAAAGTACCTACATCCTTCTTCACCCATTCGTCAAAGATCGTACACAGGAAACGGCCCCACTGCTGCGGGGTTACGGAGAAATCGGTCAGCTCTCCTTTCCCGCCATCGGCCGGGGAAGCCAGCGTGCGGCCATCGGTATGAGAGAGCCTGCGTTCTACGATCGGAGCGAACTGGATGTAGTGACACCCTATCTCTTTGAAGAAGCGATAGAAATCCAATGGATAGTCGGCATTGAAATCATTCACTACCGCCATGGCGTTCCATTCTACCCCGTGTTTGTTGAGCAGGCGGATGCCCTGCATCACTTTATGAAAAGAGGGCTTGCCCTGTTTGTTTTTCCGGTATTCGTCGTGAAACTCCTGCGGACCATCGATGGAGACTCCCACCAGCCAGTTGTGCTCTTTGAAAAAGCGGCACCATTCGTCGGTAAGCAGTGTTCCGTTGGTCTGTATCGAGTTGTCTATGGTGCGTCCGCGGGCGTATTTCTTCTGCAACTCCACCACTTTCCTGTAAAAAGAGAGCGGGCGCATGAGGGTCTCCCCACCGTGCCAGGTAAACAATACCTGCGGCATGGTCTGCGACTGGATGTATTCTTCGATGAATTTTTCCAGCAATTCGTCGCTCATCACCTGCCGGGGAGTTTCCCGGTAGAGGTGGCTTTTTTCCAGGTAGTAGCAATACTCACAGGCCAGGTTGCATACGGAGCCGACAGGTTTCAGCATCACGTAGAGTGGTCTGGCAAAAGGAGCAAAGGTCGCGGACATATGACAAAATGTTAGTGAGAAAGTGCAAATTTAGGTAAATTAATTGAAAAAACATTTAGCCCGGGCCGTTTATAAGCTTTATTAAAAGAAAAGAGTTTTACAAGATTTAAATATTAATAAAATGTATCTCAGTATAACGAATTAGGTTGTAACTTTGTATGTGTAATCGTAATAACATGACTGAATGAATAGAATCCTTTTGCCCTTTTTGCTTTTGCTTCTGACCCTCTCTTCCTGTGGCCGGAAGTATAAGATTGAAGGAACCTCTTCGGTAACAAGTCTGGATGGAAAGATGCTTTTCATCAAGGCGCTGGATCATGGAGAGTGGGTTGTGATCGACTCAGCGGAAGTAGTGCACGGTGTATTCTCCATGCGTGGAAAGGTAGATACCATCCTGATGGCTACCTTGTACCTGGGAGATACCAACATCATGCCGCTGGTATTGGAGAAAGGCTCTATACGCATTCATATTTCCAACAACGACCTCTCTGCCAGAGGCACCCGGCACAACGACGCGTTGTATGATTTCATAGACAAGCGCAACGATATGGAAACCCGTTTGTACGAACTGGACCGCAAAGAGGCGCGGTTGCTTATGGACGGTGGCGACTGGGATACGGTGCGCCTGCAGATCGTAGAAGAGACGGAGAAGGTGGTAGAGGAGATGAACGCGTATATCAAGACTTTCATCACTGACAATTACGAGACCATTCTGGGGCCCAGTGTGTTTATCATGCTTTGCAGCAGCCTGCCCTATCCGGTATTGACGCCACAGATCGAAGACATCCTCAAGGATGCTCCTCCTGCTTTCAGCAACGACTTTATGGTGAAAGAATATGTGGTTAAAGCGGAAGAAAATATGAAGCTGATCAACGAAAACCGTCGGCCCGATCTCAATAATCTTACCTCTATTCCCTGATCAGAAGTCGTATCCCAGACTGATATAAAATCCTGCTTTTTTCGTCCGGTTGGAATAGCTGATTGTCCCTTGCAACGGGCCAAACAGCGTATTGATCCCGTAACTGCCACTTACACCATACAACTTTTCTCCGCTGAACAGTTTAAAGAAATCGTTGTTGTTCCATCCGGCATTTCCGGTGAGGGTGACATAATGTTTTTCCCACAGGCGTCGACGTAGCTTCAGACCTACTATGGTGAGCGCGTTTTCCGTAGCTTCCACATGGTTCACTCCGGTAAAAGGCAGCTGTTGCGGGAAATAATGACCGAACACATCTCCTCCGATCATATTCTTATACGCGTAAGGCACACGATTGCCAATGAGTACGCGGCCATACACCGAGGGAAGCATCGTAAAGCGTTTGGTCGGAGAGAACGCCCCGCTCCATCCTGCCATGACCGAGCCAAAAGGGGCGCTCCCTTTGTACCCGATCAGATTGTCTGTATACAGCGCGGCATTCACCCGGACAGACTGGCCTTTTTCAGGAAAATACCTTTTGTCGAAGTTGTCGTAGTGGAAGAAAGCGGTATAGTTGAGGTAGTGATCCGAAGATACATGTATCTCTTCTTCCCCTTCCTCCACAAGCAGTTTGTTGTAATCGTAATACTCCCAGTTGAGCCCTGCCCCGTAGATCATATTGCTCTGGTGTATATCGGTGATGCGGAATGTTGCGGTATGGAAATTATAGGTGGTATTGTAGGCGCGGCTGCCTTTGTTGTACACATTGATGTCGTTGTACTGATACATGTAAGAGAGCTCCAGGTCTTTGAGCCGGAAAAGCTCCAGGCTGTAATCTAAGTTGGCAGATACCCGCTTACCTACTCTCAGGGTACCGGAAAGGGTAGACGGAATGCGGGTACGCATACGTAGCGACGCGTTGAAAAGCAACGCCGCCATCTCTTCCGTATCAAAACGCAGTCCTACGCGCAGATCCTTTTCGGTTCTCTCCTGCAAGGGAAAACGCAGTATATATCCGTCGGGTGTTTCATGCAGTTGGTAAGCCCCTCCTATATAGGACTGGCTGCCACACATCACCGATACTGCTTTTTCTATCTGTTCCAGCCCTACCATGCTGTTGTTTTTCAGTCCGCTCCGGTGCAGGAGGTATCGCTGGTCGCTGGTATCTACACCATCCAGCACAACGGATCTGACCGGGATCTTGCTGTCGTCCTGAAAAACCGATTGATAGGGAGCAGGGCGTTGAGGTTGGTAACTTGCCGGTATGCCGATCTTGCTTTTCAGAGCGGTCAGTTGGTCCCATTTCTCCCGGGCGGCCTTCTCACCCCGGTGTGTGAGTGAATCCATGGCCGCGGGGCTGAAGCTGGCGGTTGAATATCCCTCTACATCCACCAGGATATAGGTATCTGTGAGGGCCACATTCTCATCGTGATTGTTTTGCGTGGTGAGTTTCAGGATCTGTCCCAGTATATCGCCCACACCCACCAGCTCGTCGGCAGTAAGCGGAGGGGTCTGCAGGTCTACCCCGATGATGATGTCCGCTCCCAGTTTTTTGGCTACATCTGTCGGATAATTGTTGGTCATACCCCCGTCTACCAGTACCCAGTTGTTCATACGTATCGGAGCGAACACACCGGGGATCGCCATACTGGCGCGCATGGCTTTGGGCAGTTCCCCGCTCTGGAATACGATCTGTTTTCCTTCCACCACATCTTCAGATACACAGGCAAAAGGGATAGGCAGCCTGTTGAAGTCGATAGAGTCGTGATAGCCGATCGTCAGGGTCGACAACAGGTTATCAATGTTCTGTCCGCGGATGATCCCTCCGTCTCCCGCCTCCTTCAGGCTTTTCCGGAAAGAAAGGGTATACAGGTATTTCTCCGAATCTTCTCTTTCCGGGATCGACTCGTCTTGCCGGCGGATCTTATCGCTCAGCACAAAGGGCCAGTCCTGTGCCTTCACCAGACTATCCATCTGATGAGGCGTGTAGCCGATGGCATACAGTCCGCCGATAATGGCCCCCATGCTTGTACCTACTACATAATCTACAGGTATGCCTGCCTCCTCGATCACCTTCAGTGCCCCGATGTGGGCTGCACCTTTGGCACCGCCGCCACTCAGTACCACTGCTACCTTTTTTCGTTCCTGAGCATACAGAGCGGAAGGTAAGTTGCTTATCAACAAGAAGATCAGGAAATACAGACTGTTTTTTTCATAGATACAAGTATATACGCGGGAGTGAAACTCAGCATGAAGTTATAATTATGTATAATAACACAATTATTTAAAAAAAGTTTGTATATTTGTTATCTCCGATCGTCTCTACAGAGACGTTTCTGTGCTGCCGGTTGTGGAAATATTCCACATCTGGGGAGTGGATTCCCCATCTGTTCTTTACTGCAGTCACCTATTAAATCATTGGATGTAAAATGTATACAGTACTGTGCCATACTGGTATGGTATTTGAATATATATAAATGCCAAAAAAGCGTGTACTGCCCGCAGGCTGTATCCGGATAGGAAAAACGGACAGATCTGCCTGGCGATGGCCGACGGTGCACCTGACAATGAATTTTCAATAGGAACAAACATGAAAACAATTTTTTCGGGCCTTGTTCAGGGCCTTATGAAAAAAAGAGTCGCGGCTACTATCCTCGGCATACTGCTTTTCGCGGGGATTGTCTTTTTTCTGACCCGCAAACGACCTCAGCCTCAGGAATTCCCCACCGTACTGATAGAGACTGCTTCTTTAGAAGATGTAGAACTCTACGGAGAATTTGTCGGACGCATCCGCGCCCAGCAATTCGTGGAAGTGCGCGCGCGTGTAGAAGGTTATCTCGAAGAAATGCTCTTTGCAGAAGGTACTTATGTCAATAAGAACCAGGTACTGTTTGTGATCAATCAGGATCAGTACCGTGCCAAGGCAGACAAAGCCCGTGCCCAGTTGAAGAAAGATCAGGCGCAGGCCCTGAAAGCCGAGAGAGACCTGGAACGTATCCGTCCGCTGTACGAACAGAACGCGGCCAGCCAGCTGGATCTGGATAATGCCATTGCTGCTTATGAGAGTGCCGTGGCTACGGTGTCTATGAGCGAAGCCGACCTGGCGCAGGCCGATCTGGAACTGGGCTACACGGTGGTGCGGTCGCCGCTGGCGGGGCATATCAGTGAGCGCAACGTAGATCTGGGGACGCTGGTAGGGCCGGGCGGGAAATCGCTGCTGGCCACTATCGTCAAAAGCGATACGGTATTGGTCGATTTCAGTATGACGGCACTGGATTATCTCAACAGCAAGGAACGCAACATCAATATCGGCCAGCAGGACGCCACCCGCTCCTGGCAGCCCAACATCACCATTACACTGGCAGACAACTCGGTCTATCCTTATAAAGGATTTGTGAACTTTGCCGATCCGAAGGTAGATCCCCAGACCGGGACTTTCTCCGTGAGGGCCGAGATGCCCAATCCCAATCATATCCTGTTGCCCGGACAGTTTACCAAAGTGAAACTCCTGTTGGATGTATGCGAAGGAGCCGTGGTGGTACCGCAGAAGTCGGTCACTATAGAGAAAGGCGGAGCCTATGTCTATGTCATGCGGCGGGACTCTACGGTAGAGAATCGTTTCATTGAGCTTGGCCCCGAGTTTGGCAACAAGATGGTGGTGGAGCGCGGACTGGCGGCCGGAGAATATATCATTACAGAAGGGCAACACAAGCTGGCACCGGGAGTAAAGGTGAAGGTGGTGGAGCCTGTTGCGGTACCTAACGATGAAGCGGAGTAGAAGATGAAAGTAAGTTTTTTTATAGACCGTCCTGTCTTTTCGGCAGTTATCTCTATCCTGATCGTGATTGTCGGCATCATCGGGCTCACGATGCTGCCCATCGACCAGTATCCCCAGATCACTCCGCCGGTGGTGCGCGTGAGTGCCTCCTATCCGGGAGCCAGCGCGCTCACGGTGTCTCAGGCAGTAGCTACGCCCATCGAGCAGGAACTCAACGGAACCCCGCGGATGCTTTATATGGAGTCTACCAGTTCCAACTCGGGCAGTTTCTCCGCCACCATCACGTTCGATGTCTCAGCCGATGCCGATCTGGCAGCCGTAGAGATCCAGAACCGGATCAAGCTGGCCGAGTCGCGCCTGCCCGCGGAGGTGGTACAGAACGGGATCTCCGTAGAGAAGCAGGCTCCCAGTCAGCTGATGATTGTGTGTCTGACCTCTTCCGATCCTAAATTCGACGAGATTTATCTGAGTAATTTTGCTACGATCAACGTGCTCGACCTGCTTCGGCGTATACCCGGTGTGGGACGCGTATCCAACGTCGGCAGCCGCTACTACGCGATGCAGATCTGGGTGCAGCCTGATAAACTGGCCCATTTCGGGCTCACGGTGCAGGACATACAAAGTGCGCTGAAGGATCAGAACCGCGAGTCGGCCGCGGGTGTGCTGGGGCAGCAACCGGTACAGGGGCTGGATATCACCATTCCCATTACTACACAAGGCCGTCTCTCTACGGTAGGCCAGTTCGAAGACATTGTGGTGCGTGCCAATCCCAACGGTTTCATCATTCGTCTGAAAGATGTGGCACGTGTCTCTCTGGAAGCCTCTTCCTACAATACGGAAAGCAGTATCAATGGAGAGAACGCGGCCGTACTCTCTATCTATATGCTGCCCGGTTCCAATGCCATGGAGGTGGCCGGTAGTGTGAAGGAGGTGATGAAAGAGATCAGCCTCAACTTCCCGGAGGGAATGAACTATGAGATCCCCTTCGATATGACTACCTACATCAGCGAATCGATCCATAAAGTATACAAGACCCTCTTCGAAGCCCTGGTACTGGTAGTGCTGGTGGTCTTCCTGTCGTTGCAGAGCTGGCGGGCTACGCTCATCCCGCTGGTGGCAGTGCCTATCTCCCTGATCGGGACGTTTGGTTTTATGCTGATCTTTGGCTTTTCGCTCAATATCCTTACGCTGCTCGGACTGGTGCTTGCGATCGGTATCGTAGTAGATGACGCTATCGTGGTGGTGGAGAATGTAGAGCGTATCATGGAAGAGGAAAAGCTCTCGCCCTACGAAGCCACCAAAAAGGCCATGGAGAATCTGGCAAGCGCGCTGATCGCCACTTCGCTGGTACTGGCCGCTGTGTTTGTTCCGGTAAGTTTCCTGGCGGGGATCACCGGACAGCTCTACCGGCAGTTTACCATCACCATCGTGGTGTCTGTACTGATCTCTACGGTGGTAGCACTCACCCTGAGTCCGGTGCTCTGTTCGTTGCTGTTGAAGCCGGACAACAGGAAGAAAAAAAATATCATTTTCCGCAAGATAAACCTCTGGCTCCATATCGGTAATCACCGGTATATAGACGCTCTGCGAAAAACGATCGGCAATCCCCGGCGGGTATTGGCCGCTTTTGGGGTGGCAGTGCTGCTGATCCTGCTGGTCCACCGGCTGATACCGACCAGTTTCCTGCCGGTGGAAGATCAGGGCTATTTCAAGATCGAACTGGAATTGCCGGAGGGGGCTACCCTGGAACGTACGCGGGCCGTGACGGAACGCGCGGTGAAGTATCTCAACCGGAATCCGTATATCGAATATGTGCAGAATGTCACCGGTAGCAGTCCCCGGGTCGGAAGCAACCAGGGACGGGGCGAACTGACGGTTATCCTCAAACCCTGGAACGAACGCAAAAAGACAACCCTGGACAAGATCATGGCGGAGGTGGTGGCCGAACTGAGGACCTATCCCGAATGCAAAGTCTATCTGTCTACCCCGCCGGTGATCCCGGGACTGGGTACTTCCGGCGGATTCGAGTTGCAGCTGGAGGCCAGAGGTGACGCCACTTTCGAGATGCTGGTGCAGGCGGCGGATACATTGATGTATCACGCTTCGCGACGGAAAGAGCTCACCGGGCTCTCTTCTTCCCTGCAATCCGATATCCCCCAGCTCTATTTCGATGTAGACCGGGACAAGGTGAAGATGGTGGGGGTGCCGCTGGCGGATGTATTCTCTACTATGAAGGCCTATACCGGATCGGTATATGTGAACGATTTCAATATGTTCAACCGGATTTATCGGGTATACATACAGGCGGAAGCCAATTACAGGGAACACAAGGAAAATATAAATCTCTTCTTTGTCCGGGGGGCCAACGGAGCCATGATCCCGCTGTCTACCCTGGGTACCGCCTCCTATACCACCGGACCGGGAAGTATCAAACGCTTCAATATGTTTACCTCCGCTGTGATCCGGGGAGGAGCTGCGCAGGGGTATAGCTCCGGACAGGCCATGGAGATCATGGAGCAGATCGCGCGTGAGCACCTGCCCGAGACCATCGGGCTCGACTGGAGCGGCCTCTCTTATCAGGAGAAGCAGGCCGAGGGACAGACCGGACTGGTGATCGCTCTGGTGTTCCTGTTCGTCTTCCTGTTCCTGGCTGCTCAGTACGAGAGTTGGACGCTGCCGGTGGCGGTACTCCTTTCCCTGCCTGTGGCCGCTCTGGGGGCTTACCTGGGGGTCTGGGCCTGTGGCCTGAAAAATGATACCTACTTCCAGATTGGCCTGGTGATGCTGATGGGGATGGCGGCCAAGAACGCGATCCTGATCGTGGAGTTTGCCAAGGTACAGGTAGACAACGGAGCAGATCTGATAGAGTCGGCCATCTATGCTTCCCGGTTGCGGTTCCGTCCGATTCTGATGACCTCCCTGGCTTTCTTGTTGGGGATGCTGCCGATGGTACTGGCCAGCGGACCGGGATCGGCCAGCCGACGCGCTATCGGTACGGGCGTATTTTTCGGAATGATCTTCGCCATCGTTCTGGGTATTGTACTGGTGCCCTTCTTCTTTATTCTGGTCTATAAGACAAAGGCAAAAATCAAACAACGAACACATGGAAAGTAAAAGATACGATATACTCCGGAGAACGGGGATCAGGTTGCTGTTTCTCCTGCTGCTGACCGCAGCCTTCTCTTCGTGTAAGGTGGGTAAGGCGTATGTACGTCCGGCGGTGGAACTGCCTGTGGCTTTGCCTGCCGGGGGAGACAGCATCAGCCTGGGCGACTGGGAATGGCTCGATATCTATACGGATACCTACCTGCAACGGCTGATCGGCAAGGCGCTGGAACACAATAAGGACATGCTGATTGCCGCCGCGCGTATCAAAGAGATGGCGGCGCAGAAACGAATCAGTGTCGCGAATCTGTTGCCCCAGCTCAACGGGCAACTGTTTGCGGAACGGGAATTTGAGAATTACCGGGGCGAGAAACCCACGCAGGACAATCAGTTGGATGCCAAACTGGCCCTGACGTGGGAGCTGGATCTGTGGGGAAATCTGCGCTGGGGCAAGGAAGCGGCTGTGGCCGAATACCTGCAGACGGTGGAGGCGCAGCGGGCTATGCAGCTGACTATCATCGCGGAGGTGGCAAGTGCCTATTACGAACTGGTGACCCTGGACAACGAGCTGTCTATTGTGAAGCAGACCCTGCAGGCCAGGCAGGAGGGGGTGCGGCTGGCGCGTATCCGTTTCGAAGGGGGGGCTTACCTCGGAGACCTCTTACCAGCAGGCACAGGTGGAGGTGGCGCGTACGGCTACACTGGTGCCGGACCTGGAACGTAAGATCTCTGTGAAGCAAAACGATATTGCTTTTCTGACGGGGGAGCTTCCGCAGCAGATCACCCGGAGCCGCTCGCTGGAAGAACTGCACTTCCCGGAGACCCTGCCTGCGGGGTTGCCTTCGGAACTGTTGCAGAGGCGTCCGGATATCCGGCGTTCGGAACAGCAGCTGATCGCCGCGCATGCCCGGGTGGGAGTGGCCTATACGAACATGTTCCCACGTATTGCGCTCACAGGCAAATACGGTGTGGAAGGGGATGAACTGAAAACGATATTGAAGTCGCCCTATGGATTGCTACAGGCCAACCTGATCACTCCGCTGTTCAACATGGGAAAGAACCGGGCGGCCCTGAAAGCCCGTAAAGCGGCTTATGAACAGGAGGTCTACCGCTACGAAAAGGCGGTACTGAATGCTTTCCGGGAGACACAGAACGCGATCGTGGATTTCAATAAAATCCGTGAAGTGCACGCACTGCGCCTGAGCCTGGAGCGGGCGGCAAAGAGTTATGTAGATCTGGCACAGTTGCAATACATCAACGGAGTGATCAATTATCTGGATGTACTGGACGCGCAACGTGGATATTTCGACGCGCAGATCGGCCTGAGCAATGCCATCCGTGACGAACTGATTGCGGTGGTACAGGTGTATAAGACGCTGGGAGGAGGATGGAGGTGATTTACGATTTACGGATTTACGATGTACGATTGAAATTACCTGGTGTAAATAATCTGTGATACGTGGTTCCGTTTACGATTGAGGATGTATTTTACCGGTAAGGTGTAACAGGTGGTTCCGTATTTGGAAAAAGGGGGCTCTGTGATAAATGGATCCTTGCTGTACAAGGATATAGCCTATGGGGAACAATGGAACTACTAACTTGTGTCCATATATGAAAAAACGTAGAATGCCGGGAATGATTTTAGTGAAAATCGTTTCCGGTTTTTAGATTCTGCATAAGAGATCCGTATCCTGTAGAGACGCACGGCGTGCGTCTCCGTGTGTCGAATGGGAATTTGTGTCAGCATGGGAACATACCTTAGCTTAGCATAGGAATACATACCGCGTGTGAACACATATATAGAGTGAACAAAACATCATAGAAAATACATGTCTAAATGAATACATACGCCGCGGAGACGCACGCCGTGCGTCTCTACAGGTGGGTGATAACCTCATGATTTGTTTTTCGTATTGTCGTCATCCACTGAGGGCACATAATCGGGAATTGCGAGTTAAATCCTATCCAACCAGGTATTTTCAATCGTAAATAGTCAATCGTCAAATCGTAAATATCCTGGTTTGCATTTTTATAATTCAGAAAAAAAAACGAAATTTGCAAGGCTTTTTTTGAGGAACTTATTAACACCTTTAAATAGATTGACAAGATGACAAAAAGTGCATTGCAAATCGCAAGGGCTGCCTATCAGCCTAAACTCCCCAAAGCTCTCAGAGGTTCTGTAAAAGTAAATGAAGGGGCTGCTACTCAGTCTGTAGCCGATCAGGAAGCTATTCAGAAATTATTCCCTCATACGTACGGTATGCCTCTGCTCCAGTTTGTGGAGTCTGCGGAAGCTACCCAATTCCCTGCTATCAACGTGGGTGTGATCCTTTCCGGTGGTCAGGCTCCGGGCGGACACAATGTGATCTCCGGTCTGTTTGACGGGATCAGGAAACTGAATGCGGACAGCAAACTCTATGGATTTATCCTGGGTCCAGGCGGTCTGGTAGATCATAACTACAAAGAGCTGACTGCGGAGATCATTGACGAATACCGCAACACCGGAGGGTTCGATATCATCGGTTCTGGACGTACTAAACTGGAAAAAGAATCGCAGTTCGATAAAGGATATGAGATCCTCAAAGAATTGGGCATCAAGGCTCTGGTGATCATTGGCGGAGACGATTCCAATACCAATGCCTGTGTATTGGCCGAGTACTATGCCGCTAAGAAATACGGTGTACAGGTGATCGGCTGTCCGAAGACCATTGACGGTGACCTGAAAAATGACATGATCGAAACCTCTTTCGGATTCGATACAGCTTGTAAAGTATACTCGGAGGTGATCGGTAACATCCAGCGCGATTGCAACTCGGCACGTAAATACTGGCACTTTATCAAACTGATGGGACGTTCGGCTTCTCACATCGCTCTGGAATGCGCGTTGCAGGTACAACCCAATGTATGTATCGTATCGGAAGAAGTAGAGGCTAAGGATATGTCTCTGGATGATGTGGTGACTTACGTAGCTCAGGTAGTAGCAGACCGTGCCGCTCAGGGAAATAACTTCGGTACTGTACTGATCCCCGAGGGGCTGGTGGAGTTTATCCCTGCGATGAAACGTCTGATCGCCGAACTCAATGACTTCCTGGCAGCGAACGCGGAAGAGTTCAGCCATATCAAGAAATCTCACCAGCGTGAGTATATCATCAGTAAACTTTCCAAAGAGAATTCCGATATCTACGCCAGTCTGCCCGAAGGAGTAGCCCGTCAGCTGACACTGGATCGCGACCCACACGGAAACGTTCAGGTATCGCTGATCGAAACCGAAAAACTCCTGTCTGAAATGGTAGCCAATAAACTGGAAGCCTGGAAAAAAGAGGGAAAATTCACCGGTAAGTTCGCTCCGTTGCATCATTTCTTCGGATACGAAGGCCGTTGCGCCGCTCCTTCCAATTACGATGCGGACTATTGCTACTCGCTGGGATTCACAGCTTCGCTGCTGATCGCTGCCGGAAAAACAGGTTATATGTCTTCCGTACGCAACACAACTGCTCCCGCGGAAGAGTGGATCGCAGGCGGTGTGCCTATCACCATGATGATGAATATGGAACGGCGTCACGGAGAGATGAAGCCGGTGATCCAGAAGGCTCTGGTGAAACTGGATGGTGCTCCTTTCCGGACTTTTGCCGCTCAGCGGGAACGATGGGCGCTCACAACGGATTATGTATATCCGGGACCGATCCAGTACTTTGGCCCTACTGAAGTATGCGATCAGCCGACCAAGACATTGCAGCTGGAACAGGCCAGGTGATTTACGGATTTACGATGTACGATATTCCATGCGGTCCTAACTATTATTTGATTATTAGCATCAATGAGCGTTGGAGTAACATCTATTTACATACATGTTTTGTTTGGACAATGATAGGGATCTCAGGTTTGTTCTGATGAATGATCAGCTCTAACCTTAATTAATTCCAAATCGTAAATCGTAAATTAGTAAATCGTAAATTCTCATAGGGTGCTGTAAGCACGACACAATTCAGTGATCCTTTCCTGTATATTTGTGTTGTACTTACAGCACTTCCTTTGATCGGATAGTTTATAAATTTCTGTTCATACAAATGGCAACACCCCGAAAAGCAAATACCACCCGCAGACCGGCCACCCGGCGCACTGCGACCGTCCGCAGGAAGCAATCTGCAGGACATGGTACCCTGCCCAACTGGCTGCGCAACAGCCTGGCTGTGGTAGTGGTATTGCTCTTTTCCGCGGGGTTCTATTATTTTTTTATTCTTCCGTATGCCTATCGCTGGAAACCCTGTGCCGGACGGCGCGGGTACAGTGTCTGCATTCCGCGCGGCTATCAGGTGCATGGGATAGATATCTCCCGCCATCAGGGACAGATAGACTGGGAGGAGCTGATCCATCACCGGCAGAGCAAATATCCGCTCTATTTTGTCTTTATGAAAGCGACCGAAGGGGGCGACTTTCCGGATGTGAGTTTCAGAGAAAACTTCCACAACGCCCGTCGGTATGGCTTTGTACGGGGAGCGTATCACTTCTTTTCTCCCAAGACCGATCCGGTGAAGCAGGCTGATTTCTTTATACAGACAGTGGATCTCCGGCCGGGCGATCTGCCCCCTGTACTGGATATAGAAGTGATCGGCGACCGTACGCCGAAGGAGTTGCAACAGGCTGCTCTCACCTGGCTCGACAAGGTAGAGGGGCATTACGGCGTGAAACCTATCATTTATACCTCCTATAAGTTCAAGACCAGCTACCTGAATGATTCAGTTTTCAATACATATCCTTTCTGGGTTGCCCATTACCATGTAGACACGCTCCGTTATGAAGGGCACTGGGACTTCTGGCAACATTCCGATGGGGCACGTATGAAGGGGATCCCCAGGAATGTAGACCTGAATGTATACCGGGGTACGCCGGATGAGCTCCGGCAGTTAACTATTCCCTGATGTCCGGAAAAAGGTATTAGTTAAGAGACTGCCTTTTCTTCTTAGACAGAATTCTGTAAAGGACCTTTGTGAGATCTGTATCGGACTGATGCTATCCCTTTTTTATCTGACAATGGTTTGTACCTGTCCGTTCTTAAAGAACAGATAGAAAAAGCTGCTATACATCCATTGTGTTTCTCCGTTTGCTTCCAGTATGGCTTGTGGCTTGCCAAATGCCAGCCTGCATTCCTCTTCTGTCATTCCTGTCACAGGTTTGCGGATAGCGATCTCCTTCCAGTGAGTGATGTCGGAAGGTCTGTTTGTTGTAACATAATCAAACATACGATTCAACAGATGAGATTGTACGTATACAAAGTCATTCAGGGTCTGCTTGTGTACCGGTTTTTTCTCCGGCGTCAGACTTTCCATAGGAGTAAGTTTTTTCCCCATAAAGGTAGCCGATTCGATACGTATGTCCGAAATATAGTATATAAGCTTGGTGTTGGCAATGCGGAAAGTAGCCTGACAATAGTAGGTCTGGTTCAATCCTGATCCCGCTTGCGGGGCAAGCACAAACTCACAACTGAAACTTTTCGTATTTACATTCACTTCTGTAATGCCTTCCTGGAGTTTCGGACAAATATGCTCTACGATCCACAACAAAGCGTTGGCATAGATCTTGTCATCTTCGAGATGGGCAACCGGTATAAATCCGCTGATCGTATATTTGTCGCCATCCGCATGCAGCGGATAGAGTTGCCCGTTTTCCACAAATGTCTGTGCCGGAGTAGAAAGTGCATATATACATATACACAGCAGGCTCAATCCTATTTTTTTCATCATATAAGTTGTGTTTTAAACATACAAAACGGCGTTTACATTCCATATGATGTAAACGCCTGTTTTCATTCACATTCAAATTCAGAAAGCTATCCCCAGCCGGATCATAAAATTGCTGGCATAGACTTCACTGTCTTTAAATGTATCTACAAATCCACGCTGATAAGTAAGATCAAGATTCAGACGGTTGTACCATACTCCGATACCCAGATTCAGACCGGCATCCAGGCGATTCCAATCGTCCCAATCGCTCATTTTGATACTATCGTCATCATCTTCATACTTACCTGTGTAGTCGAAACTTGCGAAGGCCCCTATATGAGCGTCTATTTTGATTTGATCTGTAATTCCGTATTTCCACCCAAATGTAAATGGAGAAACCTGAATGTTGTGAGCGATCAGGCTGGCTTCATAATCATATTGTTTTTCTTTTACCTGGTAGCCACGGGAACCGAGTCCGAAGTCCATACCCCAGTATGCGCCTATGCTTCCCATCGGTTTTTGAAAGCCATATGTAAAATGATACCCTGCTTTGCTATTTATGTCTTTGGTTCCCTCGCCTGCAAATGTCATGATATTCAATCCGCCACGCAAAAACCATTGCGTCTCAGAAGGAACAGTGGGGGTCGATTGAATGCTAACACTCCGGGAGGATACAATCTGTGCTTGTATTCCTGCACACAGCCAAACAGCTGCCAGTAAAGTCCATACTTTCTTTATGATTTTTTTTGATAAGTATTATGTATTATTTCACTATTGCCGAGATCTTATCTCTATCAGATGTGGTGATGGCCTTCTCCATACGGATCCATTCATAATCTGTATCGTCTGCTGTTCGCCAATTGGTGAAGATAGCCGGATATCCTACCACAACAATATTGTATCCTGTGCCTTCCTCGTTGGTACTGAAATTGAATGTTGCCGCTACAATGACATCTACATTGTGTTTTTGTGAGGACATATAGACCGCGTAGCTACGGATGTTTCTTATATCCCCTTGAAATTCTACCTCTACCTGTTCCCGGGTCAGTGGCCATACATCACGGATGCGTCCCTGAGAATCGATTATTTCCAGCTCAACTGTCAACGGTTTTACGTAGGCATTGGAGGTTACATCCAACAGGCGGGCTTGCGTGTCTTGTATCCTTACATGGGCTTTTTGCGCGTATACTTTTGCTCCGCAGGCAAAAATAAGCAGGATTGTCTAGATGAATTTTTTCATTTGTTTTATAATGTTAATGAATGCGTTTAATGAATTTTTTACAAAGGTAGGTAAAAGCTTTATGCAGAGTGGCTTGAGGATAGTTCCAAAAAGATGACGGATGTGTATCCTATTTGGATACAGGGAGGGAGATGTGGAGGCAGGTGGTATGATCAAATACCAGGAAAACGCGGAAGTTTTCAGGGAGTTACGAAGATAAGCTCTCTGTATGGATGGCTTTAGAGAGATCCTGAAAAAAGTTGTGTCCGAGAATACAGGAGATGCGCCATAGCAAATGAATATCTATATTCTCTTTGCGGAATATCTTGTATACATTGGGTCGGGTACAGCATAATTGTGCGGCGAACCAGGTAACCGTGCGACCCTGCTCGTGAAGGGTGTGCCTGATAAGTTGTCCGGCATGTATCATATTCACTATTCTGTATATGAATGCCCCAGACTCCCGAAGGGTGATCAGATGATGTTCACAATAGATAAGAAAGCGTGGGAATCTTACACTTGTTCGTTCCATGTTTCGGGCCTTCGCAACATCCCTTTCCGAGAATAAACAACGAAGAAATCCCACGCTATGATATAATGCACTATGTATTCCTTTTGTATAAAAAGAATACGTCAGATGCTTATATAACATATCAGCAGGACGTCTTTGTTGGTATTCGTCTTCTCGGAAGGGTCAAAATTGCGAAGTTTTGAAACACGAAAGACAAACGCCTGTAAACGTCTTCTCTATAAAAATACACTCTTCTACATGACCCGAAGGTTCGTTCAGAGAGGTGCTACAAAATTATAAAATAATTAGGATTGGGAACATAAATGGCTCATAAAAATAGAACAGAGTATTCAAATCGGATCGTCATCTCTCTTTCAGGTACACTTCGACAGTGTATTCCTACGAAGAATAAACAGGCTTTTCCTACCGGCCCGGAGGTTGCCTCCGGGTGAATAGTGGCGTTTTGCCGGTTGCCGGTAATGAATGGTTTTGTCGGTCTGTTTATCCGGAAATGTTCTGTCGCTCTGATCCTGGTTATTATCAGGAAAAAAAGATGTAGGAGAAAAAACATCAATAGGCGAACTTCACGGCAGCCCAGTTGTTTTTCTCCCGGTGGTGTACCAGGGTAAGTCCCAGTTCTCCGGCTTTTTCGCACAGTATGGGAATATCTTCCACATAGAACCCACTGATATATAATTCCGAACCTTTTCGCATACAGGCTACATATCTCTCCATGTCCTGGAGCAGGATGTTCCGGTTGATGTTGGCGATCACGATATCGAAAGGACCTTTGCCCAGCAGGGCAGAGGCATCTCCCAGTTCCACGTCGATGTGGGTCAGACCGTTGAGACGGATATTTTCTAAGGAGTTGTTGACACACCAGGTGTCTATATCAATGGCCGTGACCCGGGAAGCACCGCGCATACGTGCCAGGATGGCTAGGATAGAGGTGCCGCATCCCATGTCCAATACAGATTTTCTCTGCAGGTCGGCTTGCAGCAGTTCGCCTACGATCAGGCTGGTAGTCTCGTGGTGTCCGGTACCAAACGCCATCTGCGGGTTGATCACAATGTCATACTCCATCCGGGGTATGTCCTGGTGAAAGGTACTGTGTACCACACAACGATCGTCGATGATAATGGGCTGAAAGTAGTTTTTCTCCCATTCCTCGTTCCAGTCTTTGTCTTCCGCTTCTTCCTGGGTATATTCAAAGACAATGCCTTCGATCGGGAAATACTCCAGAGCCTCTTTCAGGCTTTCTTCCTGCAAAAGCTGTTTCTGGATATAGGCAACCAGGCCTTCGCCGGAAGGGACAAAACTTTCAAAGCCTACATCGGCCAATACGGCTGCCAATACATCGGTGATGGTTTCGTTGCAGGGAGAAGGACGGAAGTTAAATTCTATATATTGCATACAATGACTAATGGTTTACTGATTTGTGATGATAAACATGTTGCTAGGTACGATTCTTGGATGACGAATGAAATGGCTGACCGTGTCTGATCAGGAAGATGCGATCGTATCCCGATCCTACCGGTTTAATTATCTTAAAAGAAAACAACATATGTTTTTTCCCTGGTAATTAGCTTTGCCGACCACCTGGTTGGGGTTACGACGATCTTCGATTGACTTCGCTGGCCATTGGTTCGTAGGTCTGTAAATCGTACATCTGATCCTCTTCCTGAACATCAGGCAACATATCCTGTTTCAGGATAGAGAAGTTTTCCAGGTGAACAAAGATAGGGTATTTAGGGAAATCCCTATCATTATTTGGGGAAAATCTCCTTTTTGTGGTGAATACCTTGCTTATCTTTGTAACGAGAGATAATATATAGAGCAAAAATAACCCATAAACCACAAAGATATGAAGAAGATTGTTTTAGCATCGCTTATCGCACTCTGTCTCCCTGTTGCCGGGAGTATGGCACAGGGCGTGAACGACGACCTCTACTATACTCCTTCCAAAAGCAAGAAGGAGACTAAGGAAGATAAAGCGGCTGATAAGCAGCAGGAAAAGGTAACTGTGATCGAAAAAGAAGTACCTGCGACAACCACTATATACACCACTCCGGGAACTACAGTGGTGGTTCAGGACCGCAAAGGGAATGTCCGCGATGTAGATGAGTACAACCGCCGTTACGACGCGCGTGACAACGATTTTGTAATGGAAGACGATACCTTGTATATCCGTGAAAGAGACTATCCGGCTCTGGACGGAGAATGGATCGGAGGCTTCGAAGGATCTCAGGATGATTATGAATATGCCGAGCGCATCATACGTTTCCGCAATCCGCGGTACGCGATCCATATCAGCAGTCCCTATTACTGGGATGTGATGTACGGATTGAACTCGTGGGAGTGGAATGTATACACAGACGGATGGTATACCTATGCCTTCCCTACCTTTACCAATCGGTTGTGGTGGGATTGGCGTTACGGCTCCATTGGCTGGGGCTGGGGATATCGTCCTTATTACTGGGGAGGATACTACGGCGGATATTGGGGTGGCTACTGGGGTGTTCATTGGGGACATCATCACCATTACCATCATCATTACTACGGTGGAGGTTGGGGACATGTGACCAGGCCTTATAACCGGGCGGTATATACGCATCGTCAGTCATTTAGCAGTCGCCCGTCACTGGCCGGACGCAGTTCTTCGACGGTAAATAATCGTTCCAGCTACGCGACAGGTACCCGTCAGAGCAATGCGGTGAATAACCGTCAGACAAATACCCGCCAGAGTAATTCAACCAGTACGCGTCAGAGTAACGCGACCACAGGGCGTCAGAGCAATGTAGGTACAGGCACCCGTCAGAGTGGAGGATCTACTACCGGTAGAGTGGTAGGTACCCGTCAGACAGGCGATCGTCAGGGAGTGAGTACCCGTACAGATGCTTCCTCTTCACGTACCAGTACGTATACCCGTCCGAGCAGCACACGCACATCCTCCGGCAATTCGGGCGGTGTAAGTAGCAGTACAAACAGCGACCGCAAAACGGGTACTGCTGTCAACGCGGGAAGTTCTTCTTCCAACCGGAGCAATTCTTCGGCTACCCGCGGTAGCTCATCCTCGTCTTCCAGCCGTAGCAGTGCAACCTACAACAGGGGTAGCAGTTCATCTTCATCGGTGAACAATAGTAGTAGTGTCAATCGTTCAAGTAATAATAGTTCTTCTACACGTAGTTATTCACCCAACAGTAGCTCACGCTCAGGCAGCAGCTATTCCAGCGGTAGCTCTTCCCGTTCCGGCGGAGGTTCTTCGTCCGGTGGCAGCAGCCGTAGCAGTGGTGGCAGTAGCAGAAGATAACTCATAACTTATTATTAACTAAAAAAACTCTGAATATGAAAAAGATAGTGACTTCCGTCTTCCTCTCTGTATGTGTGGCCGCAACTGTAGGCGCGCAGACGGTATACGATGCTGCCCGGATTACCAATAAGGACCTGAATGGTACCGCCCGCTTTGTAGGGATGGGTGGTGCCATGGATGCTCTGGGGGGAGACATTTCTACCATCGGAACCAATCCGGCCGGTATCGGGATATACCGGAGCAACGATGTGATGACCTCTTTCGGTTATTCGACTTTTGGTACAGATAGTAAATACGGGACCAACAAGATCAGTATGAATAAAGACTACTGGACTTTTGACAATGTCGGATTCGTATTCTCTACCAAGATCGGGAATCATACTCCGCTGCGGTATGTGAACTTCGGTTTTAACTACCAGCGGGCAAAGAATTTTGACCGGAACATGAGTATGGCCGGACTTCTGAATACAGGTCCTGGAGGAGCTATCCTGTCTCAGACCAATCAGATGGCGGCACAGGCCAAAGATTTATCTGTTAAAGATTTTGATAACTCATCTAATCTGTTCAGAGACAATAATATTGGTTGGCTTTCCGCATTGGGATGGGAAGGCTATTTAATTGATCCTGCTGATAAAGATGGGGAATATCTGGGGCTTGCATCTATATATGACGAAGTTCCTTATACGAATTTTACCTCTTGGGAAACAGGGGGTATAGATCAATATGATTTTAATGTTTCGTTTAATCTGAATGATCGTGTATATCTGGGAGTTACTATTGGAGCATATGATGTAAATTATAAGAAATATACATACTATTCGGAAGATTTCGATTATGGAGAGTTTTATAATTTACATAGTGATAATCAGATCACTGGAGCTGGCTTTGACTTTAAGTTAGGTGCTATATTCCGTCCATTTGAGACTTCTCCTTTACGTGTTGGAGTAGCGGTACATACCCCTACTTTTTACAACTTGACTCAGTATAATAATGTACTTCTGGAAGGTAAGTTATATTTTGAAGATACAGATATGATTGAATCTATAGTTGTAGATAGCTATGATTATCTCAATAACAGAGACAACGCTCGTGAATTCCGCTTGCATACTCCCTGGAAGTATAATTTCAGTCTGGGCTATATTGTAGGGAATAATCTGGCATTGGGTGCAGAATATGAATTCCAGGACTATTCTACTATTAAATTCCGTGATCCGGACTATGGTGCTTCCTGGTTCGAATACGAAAACAGCACGACGAGTATGTTGAAAGGGGTGAGCACTCTTCGTTTGGGTGCTGAATACAAGGTGATCCCTGAATTCGCTATCCGTGCAGGGTACAACTATAGTTCCGCTATTTTTAAAAGCGATGCATATAAAGCATTGCCTCTGAACTCTGTAAATACCGACACCGATTTCTCAAATTCCAAGTCGATCAATAACTTTACAGTGGGTGTCGGTTATAGAGGAAGATCTGTATATGCAGACCTTGCTTATCAGTACACCGGATATAAAGAGGACTTCTATGCATTTGATGAATTGTATCTGAACAAGACAGATGTAAAGAACTCAAAGAGTCAGGTGCTCTTTACACTGGGTATGCGTTTCTAAAAGGAAAAAGTTTCCATAGCAATATAACTTTTTTGTGTGTGAAAAGTCTCTGTGGTCTGTATGGCTACAGGGACTTTTTTTGTGTATAAGCCTTGATAAGAAAAAACAGGTGCAGGAAAACAGATTTCGTTTATAGGTATATCTATATAGAAAGTCAGACTGATCATTAGTTTGTTAAATATATATTTTTATTTAATTAATTTTTTTACTATGAATTCCAGGGAATGAATTATGTCTGTATATTTTTTTATATTTGTGACTTCGTATATTTTATATGTGGAAATCAGTAATCCTGATCTTTGAGACAGTGGATCGTGGGATCTTCTGACGTATACTTATAATACCCTGTTGTAAATGATTTATTCCATCAATATATAAAGTAAATGTATGAATGCACAAGTAAAGTACGATTTTAGTGGTTCTGTAGCTTTGGTTACAGGTGCGGCGTCGGGTATTGGACTGGCTACAGCAAAAGCTTTTGCAGCAGCGGGGGCATCTGTAACAATGGCTGATAACCGGGGAGAATTGCTTGAAAAAGAAGCACAAGAATTGATCCGGGCAGGTCATAATGTATTGCCGATCACATGTGATGTAACCAAAGACGTGGAAATAAAGAATATGGTAGATCAGACGGTTACTGTTTTTGGTCGGTTGGATATTGCTTTCAACAATGCCGGAGTGATCTGTTCGTATGCCGATACGCATACTCTTTCGGAAGAGGAATGGCACCGGGTGATGTCTGTCAACTTAGACGCTGTCTGGAAGTGTATGAAATATGAGTTGGAACAGATGACGGTCCAGGGGAATGGTTCTATTATCAATACCTCTTCGCTGGGTGGACTGGTGGGAGCTCCTTATCAGGTGGCATACATTACTTCCAAGCATGGTGTTGTGGGATTGACCCGTGCCGCTGCCCTGGACTATGCTACCAGAGGCATCCGTATCAATGCCGTATGTCCCGGTTGCATCGAAACCCCTATGGTGACTTTCCTGGGTGAGGATAATCCGGAGCTGTTAGAGGCTTATGTCAAAGCTGCCCCTGTAGAGCGTCTGGGACAGCCCGAAGAGATTGCAGAGGCTGTGTTGTGGCTGGCCAGTTCGGCATCCAGTTTTGTGATCGGCCATACCTTAGTAGTAGATGGAGGTTACACCATCCGATAAAGCAGAAAATGCAGATGTAATCTGTAAGTGGTTCCTACCCGATTTGTGTATCTCACTGCACCTGTTAAAAAAGAATCGGGATAGATAAAGAAGAATGATAGTAAAAAAGGGTATGCTTCATCGGCATACCCTTTTATATATCGTTCGGAAAGAAATTTAATATTCAATTTTATCCTCTTTTTCCGTCCATGCCTCAAAGGCTTTGATGGCTTCGTCACGCAGCAGGATTTCCGAAGGCAGTTTGCGCTCTTCCGGTTTCAATGCGATTTCGTCGTAAATAAAAGAATCATCAAATCCGATCTCTTTGGCATCCGTCTTGTTATTCCCGTAGTACATCCGATCCAATCGTGCCCAATAGATCGCTCCCAGACACATGGGACAGGGCTCGCAAGAGGTATAGATCTCGTATCCGCTCAGGTTAAAATCCTTTAGTTTGGAAGTCGCTGCCCGGATGGCACTTACTTCCGCGTGTGCGGTAGGATCGCATGAATCCGTTACCCGGTTTACACCGGTAGCCACGATCTCACCATCTTTGGCTATCACAGTACCAAAAGGACCACCTCCATTCCGTACATTCTCTTTGGAAAGCTCAATGGCTTTCCACATCAGTTCTTCTTTTGTCATCTTCATATCTTCATCTTGGTTTGAAGCAAAAATAGAAAAACAAATTGATTTACGATGTACTGATTTGCGATTTACGATCGGGAAAACACAAATTTTATGGATTTATCCCTGTATCTTCCTCACCAACGTATATTATATAAAGATGTGAAAACATATACGATACGTGCATCTTATACCTGTCTCATCCGCAACACACCTGGGACAGGCGTATGGTCACCTTTGGTCTCGCAGCGTGAAGCGGAGTTTGGGTAAGGCTGCAACAAGTACGATCTGTCTAAGCGGAGCGGGTTTTTCTGCAGAGATACGTAAATCAAACGGTTTAGTAACGAAGAGACCTACATCTTACTTTATGGGATGTATTTTCAATCGTACATCGTAAATCGTCCAACGTTCCTTGGTGTTATCTATCAGATAAGGGTCATGACCGAAGGGAGTAATCGTAAATCTCTTCTTTTCTTTGTGCCGACAAAGAAAAGAACCCTGTCACCAGTACCACTGCAACCCAAACGAGATCGGATTCACTTCCGGTCCTTTGTTGTTCTCAAAAAGTCCATAGGTGGAGTAACGCAGGTAAGCTCCCCAGTTGTTGTAACCCACCTGTGCCAGCAGATTAATCCCTACCGGATGTACGTTCAGGTGCTTGCCTGCTGTGTGGGATTTCCCATCGTATCTGACAATGGATTTGATGCCGTGGCGGATCTCCACCTCCGGTTCGAAGGATGCGAACAACGGTCCTCTATGGTTGATGCGTTGCTGCCATTCGATAGCCAAAGGAATGCGGAAATGAAAATAGCGCAGTCTGCTTCTGCTGTATTCGATGTGGTCCGGAGCCGGATACAATCCCGATTTCCCATCCTCTTTGCGGAAAGAGACATTGCCGTCGAGACGATACGAGGTATATCCCCATCCCAGGCTCGAGGTCAGGCCCCACCGGTTGTCACGCGAGAGAGCGATAGCCCCTTCAAAGAGATTGATGCCCCATTCCCAGGATTTGGAGGAGACCAGTTCCACTCCGTCGGCATTGTTGAGTTTCAGCCCGTCGGGTAGTTTGGTAAATCCCATATAGAAGCCCGCCTAATGAGGATCGAATTTGGGGTAATAACTTTTTTTCTTTTTGGCAAACGGCACCGATACGGAGATACGTTGTTCCGAGCTTTGTCCGTCGAGGTAGATCCCTTCGAATACTTTCTGGTTTTCCAGGGTATCTCCCGGAAACTGGCTTTCATACATACGGACGTTGATCCTTCCGTGATCTTCCCGGATCTCCATTTTGCGTCCGTTGATAAATACTGTAGTATCCTGTGAGAGTGGCTGCGTAGCCATGGCACCAAGCGGTATGCTTACTACTAACAAAAGAATAATGTGTTTCATAAGTTTTGTTTAATTATTAAATATGTATATCAGTCTTTTCTCAGGAACAGGAGGGTAACCAGGTCGTCTGCTTCGAGCTTCCCTTCGATATAGATCAGGGTAGCGGAGTTTTTCTTTCCGGTACGGTAGAGGATGAAACGGTTTACCTCCTTTTTCTGTTGCGGCAGCTGGTAGTAGCCCGACTGGACCTCTCCGCCCGCGACCACCTCTTTCACCTTACGGGCCTGCTGCTTATCAGCTTCCAGACATTCCTGTATGTAGGGAAGCGCCTCCGAAACATCTTTGAAAGAGATACTCTTGTAAAGTTCCATTTCGTACATATCCACCAGTTCGTTGGATAGCTCTACCATGGTTACTCCTTTGTGCTTTCCGTATTTCCGGAACACGGAAGCAATCTCCAACCCTTCCTGAGCATAGATACCCAGGGACGTGAAGAGAAGGAGCAGGGTGAGCAGGGTGCGTGTCGGACTATTCATACTTTTTTTATTTTGTTTGTCGTTTCATGAGTTATTCTTCAAACAAGGAAAACAATATATCTTCCTGACTGAAACTTACCGCCTCGAAGGCCGCACGGGCGTGTTGATGCACCATTGCCTGGTCTGTATATCGTTTTCCGTCGATCCACACATAATTCTCCGGGGTAGCCGGGCCCAGGATCTGCCATACACCTGCTATGCCCAACAGCAGGATCAATCCTGCGGCAATTCCGACAGCCGGAGAGAAGCGGAAACGCCTTCGTACGGTGGTCGTCTAGCCTGGAACGGTGCCGGACCTGACCTTCTGTACCGATCTGCTTTCTTCCTCTATCCAGGCAAACAGGGAACGATATACCTCCAGGTGTTGCGGTACTTCTCCCTGATGGAAGAGGCGGCGTATCTCCTGCTCTTCTTCACAAGAGGTGAGACCTTCAAAGTACCGGTCCAGCAGCTGATCTAATTTGTGCTTCGATTCCATGATGTATTTCCTGTATGTGTAACTTTCATTTTCAGATAAGCCTCTCTCACTTTCTTCCGGGCCCTGGACAGGTTGCTGCGAATGGCTTCCGACTGGCATCCGGTGATGGCGGCGATCTCTTCCGTTTCGTAGCCCTCCATATCTTTCATGCGGATGATGGTCTGTTGCACGGTAGGCAGAGAAGCTATGATCTCTGTGATCATACGGAACTCATCCTTTCTCTCCAACTCCCGCTGCGGGTCCACTGCCGGACTCGCTGTGGTAATCTGCTCTAAGGAAAGATGATCACCTTTGTCTCTTCTCAACAGGTCGATAGACAGGTTTCGTGTCATTGTCATAGCCAGTGCTTCGATACTACGGTACCCGGCCAGCTGGTGGCGTATGTTCCATAGTTTCAGTATCACCTCCTGAACAATGTCTTCCGCGTCAGGAGTATTTCCTGTCAGTTTGTAAGCCTGGTGCAGCAGCCTGTCGCGTAAAGGGAGAATCTCTGTTTTAAACTGTTTGAGTTCCATGTTTGTCTATAAGACGCATCCACTGGGAAGAACGTGGCATGTGATATTGTTAAAATGAGTTAATCGTATACAGAGAGTGTTTGGTAGGGTGCTATAGGAAGGAATAATATAGATAAGTTATACATAGAGAAGAGTCGTTTTATCGTAGGTGTCTTGAAACGTGCGGTTCCCTGGATTAACCCTGGGAAGCAGGTTCAGAATTCAGACAACAGATACAGAGAAAGTTGTCTGCTTATGGATAAGGGAGGGCCGGCTTGTTCTGAACAGGTCTCCTCCGTTCGGATGATATTCTCCGATCCGGAAAATCTGACCGGTCAACTACAGAGAAATCTTCCGTTGTACATCCATATATTGTACCTCTTTCAGATCTTTCCCAATATCCTGTCCATTACCCAGTTGGTGGCGGTAGCACTTTCGCTGTCACTGGTGCATACACCTTTGCCCTGCAGGTGTTCCACTACTGCTTGTATCATGGGGTGTTGGATGTGTTCGGGGTTGCCGATCACATATTCTTCCACTCCCTGGGAGGTTTCTGTCACAATGGGTTCGAAAGAGAAAGTCGAGAAACTTAGTTTTCCCCGGGTCCCGATCAGCTCGATGCGGTCTTCCCGGGCAGATTCATGCGCAACAAAACTCCACGATCCGCTTCCCGTGAGTCCGTCTTCGAATTGGAAACAAGCGCTGACCGTGTCTTCCACTTCATACAAACCGCCGCGATTGCCCGTATATCCCGATGCTTCTAAGATATATCCCAGAAGATCCTGAAGAAAGTCGAACTGATGGGGAGCCGGGTCGTAGAACAATCCTCCTCCCGCGATATCCGCCTGCAGGCGCCAGGGTTGATTTTCTTTGTCTTTATCCGCTTCCGAAGGGGGTTGAGCCAGGCAGATCTGTACCTGTACGATCTGGCCGATCTTCTTCTCTTCCCGCACCAGTTCTTTGACTTTAAGGAAATAGGGCAGATACCTCCGGTAATAGGCCACAAAGCAGGGTACCCCTGTTTCATTGGCTACACGGTTGATGCGTGTACAGTCTTCGTATGTGGCTGCCAGAGGCTTTTCGATGTATACCGGTTTTCCAGCCTTCATGGCCATGATCGCGTACGTGGCATGCGACGACGGAGGAGTGGCAATATATACCGCGTTGACCTCCGGATCATCTATCAGTTCCTGTGCATCATCGTACCACCGGGCTATTCCTTTTCTTTCGGCATATGCCTTGGCTTTCTCTATATTCCGGCACATGACTGCTACTACGTCCGAACCTTCGACTTTGCGGAAGGCCGGTCCGCTTTTGTGTTCGGTCACGTCTCCACAACCGATAAATCCCCATTTGATTGCTTTGTATTCCATACGTTCTTTTGTTCTGTTGCAAATATAAGGATACTCTTTTGAAATTGGAAACAGATAGAGACTTCAAGTTGTTTCGCATACATGGTAACGATGCGATATATAGATAAGAAGGAGGGCTATATGGAGGGCACCCTTGTGTAGAAAAACAACTTATGTTTCTTTTGTGTTTGAAAAGGATTATCTTTGTTTTCGTTTAATACATATCCATGGAGAAATTTGAAGTACATATATTGGGTTGTGGATCGGCCCTGCCTACCACCCGCCACTTTTCTACCACACAGGTGGTGCATCTGCGGGAGAAATTGTTTATGATTGATTGCGGAGAGGGAGCACAGATCCAGTTGCGTAAGACTCATCTGAAGTTTTCCCGGCTCAATCATATATTTATTTCTCATCTTCACGGAGATCATTGCTTTGGTTTACCCGGACTCATTTCCACTTTCGGTTTGCTCAAACGGACGGCCGATCTGCATATTCACTCTCCACAGGGATTGGAGGAACTGATGACTCCCTGGCTCAATTATTTCTGCCGGATGATGTCTTATCGGGTGATCTTTCATGTCTTTGACACGCATGCGCCGTCAGTGATCTATGAAGACCGCTCTCTGACGGTCACTACGATCCCTTTGCGTCATCGTATCCCCTGTTGCGGGTTCCTGATCGCTGAGAAGCCGCGTCCCCGTCATATTATCCGGGACATGACGGACTTCTATAAAGTGCCTGTGTATGATATGAACCGCATCAAGCAGGGGGAGGATTTCATCACTTCCGACGGAGTGGTGGTGCCTAACCACAGGCTGACCCGTCCGGCCGAACCTGCGCGGAGCTATGCCTACTGCTCGGATACCATCTACGACGAAAGTCTGGTTCCTGCTATCCGTGGCGTGGATCTGCTCTTTCATGAAGCTACCTTCTCCGCTGGCGATCAGGTACGGGCCGGAGAGACGTTCCATACCACTGCCGAACAGGCCGGGCAGATTGCCGCGCTGGCCGGGGTGAAGCGATTGATGATCGGGCATTTCTCGGCACGGTATGAGGATGAACAACTTTTGCTCAGAGAAGCACAACGCGTATTTCCCGAGACGATACTCGCGAAAGAGATGCTTTGTATAGATGTTTGATAAGAGCCTGTTTCCGTTTTCCGGGAAAAAATGTAGACAGGCTCTAAGTTTTAGAGAACTATTTTTTGCAGGTAATAGAGGAAGACCTATATTTGTACGGTGTATGTCAGACAGAACAGCGTTTATCTGTCCACCGTAGTTATATAGAGCAATGAACACAAAACACTTTTTACTTTATCTGGTATGTGTGGTTGGGGGGTGCGTGTCCTGTAAGAGGGATAAGGCGGGGCTTCCCGACGATTTTTCTCTCTCTTCTTATCACCGCTTGTCCGTACCCGAATTGCGGGTCTCCGCGGATAGCGTTCGTCGGCGGGTTCTGGCTGTTTTTCCGGAGAATGATCCGATGCCGGATGATTCTGTGATTGTAGAGTACTACAGCGGCGGCGGGGCTTTCCTGTGGCTTTCTCCTCAGGGGGTGGCCCGGGCGGATTCTCTGTTGCGGCGTCTGGAAAACTGCGACCGGCATGGCCTGGATCCGGATTATTTCGCGGCGCGGGCCCTCCGCAACGACTGGGATCATCTCTGCCGGATGTCTCTGACAGACGGAGAGCATATCCATGATCTGCTGATCCGTCTGGAAGCAGGGCTGACGAAAGCGCTGGTCGTATACACCACCGGCATGGAATATGGGTTTGTTGACGCGCATGAGGTAATGAACTATCTGGAGGAAGAGACAGACCTGCAGGGCTGTAACATACCTTTGGCAGAGGGTAAAAGAAAGATGCTTGCTTTGCACAATATTCCTTTGAAAAGAGCGGATGCCTCTTTTGCAGCGGAACTTTTGCAACGCTTTACCCGGGAAAACTCTGATTTCTGGGCAACCCTGGAACCTTCTTCTGCGTATTACCGCAGCCTGCAGCAGGAATGGGCCGATCTGAATGCGGTGGGCGATGTTTCCTGGGAGGAAATTCCTCTGATCGGTGATACGCTCATCAGGGAGGGGGCTTCTCACTGGCTATTGCCCCGGGTCGCTCACAGGCTACAGATCACCGGTGAACTGGACCGGGAGGCAGAGGCTGCTTCTTTCGTTACTCTTACACCGGAACTGCTACAGGCGGTGAACCGTTTTCGTGTGAAGAACCTTCTTCCCGAAGATAATTCCGTAGATACATTCACCCTTCGTTATCTCAACCGTCCTTTGCAACACTATAAAGACCGGATCCGTAGCAATCTCGAACGGGCGCGCTGGCAATACGCCGAAGAAAAAGGAAGCAAATACGTGATTGCCAATGTGGCTGCTTTTATGTTACAGGCAGTGAATGAGGAGACAGACTCGGTGCTGGAGATGCGGATCTGTTGCGGAACCAGGCGCAACAAGACCCCTTTGCTTTCGAGTCGGATCAACTACGTAGAACTGAATCCGTACTGGAATGTTCCGCAAAGTATCATTCGGCGGGAGATGATCCCTGCCTACCGGCAGGACAGTGCCTATTTCCGTAAAAACAGGTTGCGGATATATGATAGCAGTGGCACGGAGGTAGATCCGCATCAGGTCAACTGGTCCGATTATCGGGGAGGAGTACCTTTCACGGTGAAGCAGGATAACAGAGAGGGCAATTCATTAGGACGGATTATTTTTCGTTTTCCTAATAATTTTGCCGTATATTTGCATGATACACCTTCGCGTTGGGCTTTTATGAATACCAACCGGGCAGTTAGTCACGGTTGTGTACGGTTGGAAAAACCGCTGGATTTTGCCCTGTTCCTGTTGAAAGAACCAGACGAGGTGTTGGAAGATCGCATACGGGCCGCTATGGATATACCGCCTGTCAGTGAAAAAGGAAAGGAGTTGATAGCCAAAGAGGAATATCAGGAACTGAAACAGCATAACCTGAAGGAACATATACCTCTTTTCCTGGATTATCACACCGTTTATTTCTCTGCTGCCGGCGAACTTGCTTACGCGGATGATCCGTATGCATACGATCCGCCTTTGCTGAGGGCACTTGACGAGTTGAACCCCATTAATACGAACGAGGCTTTTTATGGACCCTTATAATGAACGTGAAGTACTGGCACTTCTTCAGGAGGAGAGTACCCAACGAAAAGGATTTGAGAAGATTGTCGCTCAATACAGCGAACAACTCTACTGGCAGATCCGTCGTCTGGTACTCAGCCATGAAGATGCGAATGATATACTCCAGAACACTTTCATTAAAGCATGGCTGAATATCGATTACTTCCGGGCCGAGGCCAAATTGTCTACCTGGCTCTACCGGATCGCGATGAACGAATCCATTACTTTTCTGAATAAGCAGAAGGCTACGCAAACAGTAGCCATTGACGATCCGGATGCGGATATCCTGCACCGGCTGGAAAGTGATGAATATTTCTCCGGCGACCGTGCGCAGTTGTTGCTTCAGAAAGCACTTCTTACGCTTCCGGAGAAACAACGGATCGTATTTAATCTGAAATATTACCAGGAAATGAAGTATGAGGAGATCTCTGAGATCCTGGGAACTTCCGTAGGGGCCCTGAAGGCTTCTTATCATCATGCCGTGAAGAAAATAGAGAAGGTGCTGACAGAGGAAGAATGAAGGGATTTACGATGTACAGATTTACGATGTACGATTTTTTATAGCCTTATCTGGTGGGGAATTGTACTGGAAAGAGCATGGGAAAAGAAGAATGTAAATGTGTTAATGGGTTGTTGGGCAGAGTTTTATTGGTCGGAGAACGGTATGGACCAGCAACGAAGGATTATTATTTGATTCAGTAAGCCTGACGGTTGTATATACCCGATAAATAGACAAAAAGTCAGGAGATAGATAAAAATCGAATGGGATTTAAACCTTTTTATTGAAAAGCGTCTAATGTGATAGAGAGGAGAAGAACAAATGAAAGAAGAGGACAACGTTTTAAGGAAAGTGGGCACAGGTAATGCCTTTAAAGTGCCCGAGGGCTACTTTGAGAACCTCACTATGCAGGTGATGGATCGCTTGCCGGAGAAGGAGAAGCCTGCCTTCAAGCAAAAGACAGTGAGCCTGTGGGACAAGGTGAAACCCTGGACTTATATGGCTGCTATGTTTGTGGGAGCGGCTCTTATTATACGTGTGGCTTCTACGGATCCTGGTCCGATGGATGACCGTATGGTCTCAGAGGCAGAATTGGAAATGATTTCGGATGAATATATCCATGAAGCGGTCAATAGCTCTATGCTGGACGACTATTCATTGTATATGTATCTTTCGGATGCGAGTTTGGACTAAAAACAACCTGGTTAACAGATGGAATTGAGAAGAATAATCCTATTATTTTCCCTGGTTTTCGCTATGGTGCCGGGGATATGGGCTTTTGACGGATGGAATCAGCACCTGAATCCTCAGGAATTCCGTGAAAAACAGAAAGAGTTTATCACAGAGAAGGCCGGGCTGACCCGCGAAGAGGCGGATCGGTTTTTCCCTTTGTACTTTGAATTGCAGGATAAGAAGAAAGAGTTGACAGACAAATCTTTGAAACTGATGCAGAAAGGCAAACAGGAAAATCTCTCTGAAGCGGAGTATGAGAACATCCTCCGGGGAATCATCGATCTCCGTATGGCTTCGGAAGAATTGGAAAAGAGCTATATTGATACATTCAAGGGGATATTGTCCTATCAGAAGATCTATCAGGTGCGCAGAGCGGAAATGCGTTTTCACAGAGAGATCCTGAAAGGTATCCAGCAACAGCCCAGGCAGCAGGAACAGAGAAAAGGAAGAAAATAGATCCGGTTCTTCTGCATATGATATAGGAAAAAGAGTTGCTCCAACCGGGCAACTCTTTTTTTGTGGAGGATCAGAGATATATTGGATAAACAAATAGATCCCTGGCAGTGTCTAATTGGCCTGTAGAGACGCACGGTGTGCGTCTCCGCGATATACGTCCAACAAAATAACTCAATGTTACATTTTTGTTCATTCAGTGAATGAGCCTGTAAAAAAGCCGCACAACCGGACTGACCTGATAGTAACCATTCCGGAGTGAAGTGGTTGACAAATCGGGTCGGATTGGTTACTGAAACTGTTCTGATAATAACATTTTTATTTTTGCCTCGCAAAATAAAGAAGGTATATCCGAAGTAACTTCTCAGGACTATTCAGGTTTCAAAGGAATCTCTGTATTGTACTACAGGATAGGATTCCATAGGGTTTCCTCATGGTTATTGTACCCTGTTCCAGCCCACCGTTGGGCGGTACACAGATCCCAACCTGTGATTCTTTTACTCTTATAAAGTCAGTGTTCACTATCATGCACTCACTGTGGAATGTCATAAACAGAGACTGGATATATTCTCTTTATATTTTTATACTCTCTGGTATGTACGGACATCTGTTCAAAGCCCCTGCTTTTTCGCTTCGTTCCAATAGCGATCCATCTCTTCCAGTGTCATCTCTTTCAGGCTCTTTCCTGCTTCTGACGTTTTCTGCTCCAGGTAATTGAACCGGCGGATGAATTTCTGATTGGTTCTTTCCAGTGCGTTGTCCGGATTGATGCCATACAAGCGCGCCGCGTTGATCATACTAAAAAAAAGATCGCCGAATTCCGCTTCCGCTTTTTCTTTATCTAAGTGTCCGATCTCTTCTTTCAGCTCTTCAAACTCCTCTTTTACTTTTTCCCACACATCCTCTTTCTGTTCCCAGTCAAATCCTACATTCCGGGCTTTGTCCTGTATGCGGTAGGCTTTGATCAGGGCAGGCAGTGCGGCAGGTACTCCACTCAACACGGTTTTGTTTCCCCCTTTTTCTCTTAATTTGAGCTGCTCCCAGTTTTCTGATACTTCTCCGGCAGTAGAGGCTTTTTCTTCTCCGAAGACATGTGGATGCCGGAAGATCAGCTTGTCACATAGTTTATCACAGACATCCTTGATATCAAAGTCTCCTTTTTCCTCACCGATCTTCGCGTAAAAAGCTACATGCAACAATACGTCACCCAGTTCTTTACATATCTCCTGTTTGTCGCTGCGGATGATGGCGTCACAAAGTTCGTACACCTCTTCTACAGTATTGGGGCGCAGACTCTCGTTGGTCTGTTTCCGGTCCCAGGGGCATTTTTCCCGCAGTTCGTCCAGAATGTCCAGGAAACGCCCGAAGGCCTCTTTTTTTTCTTCTCTTGAATGCATGCTATCATTTATTTGTTATGGTTCTGTTGCAGAGTCGTGCTCTCTATTCTCTTCCGCGGCAGTCTGTGTGTGTTGTCGTGCCTCGTAAGAAAGAAGCAGTCCGATCACTTCCGAGTAATTCTTTCTTCCGCTTTCAATCTTGTTGCCGCGCAGATAGAGGTCGTATATCCATTTTTGTATACTCCCTATGACCGGGCTATAGCGTTGTTCCCAGTATGCTTGTTTGTACCGGGCCAGTTCGATGATCTCGGGGCGGATCGCTTCGAACAACTCTTTGTATGACTCTTCGTCGAGCAACCGGTAAGCATTCCCCAGCAGGTAGTTCAGAATAGAGAAATATCCGCAAAACCGAATGCCCTGATCCTGGGAGCGGGTACACACCTGATAGGCATAGAAATTGGCTTCTGCTTCTCCGGAGATACCCAGGAAGTGTGCCAGTTCGTGCGCGTACGTTGCTGGGAACTGTACCGGCAAAAGTTCTTTGTTGAGGTTATATTCACAGAAGAAAGGCCCCATATATCCCAGCACTCCTACCTTGGAGATGAAAGAGCTGAAAAGCATCTCCTTATTGGAGGGCAGGGAGTGGGCAGAAACGCGTATACCCAGTTCTTTTCCGTGAAGGCCATATTGTTTTTTTATTTCCCGGCGTATCCCTTCCTTATCCGGATGTCCGATCACCATCCAGTGGCTGTTGAGCGTTTCGATGTAATGATGGCAGAAGGCAAGGAATTGTTCTTCCGAGTAAGGGATGTAGGTGATACCGGTACGTTTGTAAAAAGAGTCCTGGGAATAATTGAGTCCCCAGGCCAGATAAAACCATACATATACCCCCACCAGATATTCTGCTTCCCTGCGGAGGATCTTTTTCCATCCGTGCTTTTTCCACGCTCCGTAGCAAGGATACAGACACACAAACAGGATGCTCAGGAAAATAAAAAGATCGCCTACCGGGAAAGGGAACCAGGAAGAGAAGAAAGAGAGGAACCTGCATACCGGAGGGTAGATATACCTGGCATAGCCTTCCCCCCAGCCGGGGATAAGCTGTACGGCCCACACGACAGCCAACAGGCATCCCCAGGTGATATATCTGATGTTCCTGACCTTCTTTATATCCATGAAAACGATTTCTTTTCCAAAGCAAAAATAGATAAAACTTAGGGTCTGCGCAGGTTTTATGGCATATTTTTTTGCAGGACTCTCAATAGATCCCATAGATTTCAGGTATACTCTTCCGGTCTATACCCGTAAAAGATGGCATTCCAGGTTGGTTCATAAAGCAACGCATGCAAAGGAGACAACTTCCGGGTAGCTGTCAGGATTTTGCTGTTTTATTTTTTATTCACGCATATGTATGCGGAAGTAGTCGTACAAACAGAACACAGGATCCTGATGGGACCGGTCATTCAAGATGGGTTGTCTATAACTGCCTTTTTTTGTGCGATAGCTCTCTGTGAAGGATATTAACTCTCTTTCCGGATACGGATTGAGCAGGAAAGTGGAAAAATCTGATTTTTAATTTGTAATTTTGCATCCTCAAAAGAATTAGTTATAAAAGTAACAAAGAAAAAATGGAATTAGCAAGCAAGTACAATCCCGCTGATGTGGAAGGCAAGTGGTACGAGTATTGGATGCAGCACAGGCTGTTCAGTTCGAAACCTGACGATCGCGAACCCTATACCGTGGTCATCCCGCCGCCCAACGTCACCGGTGTGTTGCACATGGGACATATGCTGAACAATACCATACAAGATATCCTGGTGCGCCGTGCCCGTATGGAGGGAAAAAACGCCTGTTGGGTACCGGGTACCGACCATGCTTCCATTGCCACGGAGGCCAAGGTGGTGAATCGCCTGGCCGAACAGGGCATCCGTAAGACAGACCTGACACGGGAAGAGTTCCTGCGTCATGCTTGGGAGTGGACCGATGAGCACGGAGGCATTATCCTGAAACAGTTGCGTCGGCTGGGTGCCTCCTGCGACTGGGAACGTACGGCCTTCACCATGGATGAAAAGCGTAGTGAGAGTGTACTGAAAGTCTTTGTGGATCTCTATAACAAAGGACTGATCTACCGGGGAGTGCGTATGGTGAACTGGGATCCCAAGGCGCTGACCGCTCTTTCCGATGAAGAGGTGATTTATAAAGAGGAGCACGGCAAGCTGTATTACCTGCGTTACCGGATCGAAGGCGAAGAGGGTTACGCAGTGGTGGCTACCACACGCCCGGAGACGATCATGGGAGATACGGCCATGTGTATCAATCCCGAAGATCCGAAGAACAGGTATCTGCACGGAAAGAAGGTGATCGTACCTCTGGTAGGTCGGGTCGTTCCGGTGATCGAAGATGAGTATGTGGATATCGAGTTTGGAACCGGCTGTCTGAAAGTGACTCCTGCCCATGACGCGAACGATTATGTGCTGGGTGAGAAATACAACCTGCCCAGCATTGATATCTTTAACGATGACGGTACCCTTAGTGAGGCCGCGGGCCTGTATGTAGGTATGGATCGTTTTGAGGTGCGCAAACAGATCGTCAAGGACCTGGAAGCCGCCGGATTGCTGGAGAAAGTAGAAGACTATACCAATAAAGTAGGCTATTCCGAGCGTACCCATGTGGTGATCGAACCCAAACTCTCTATGCAGTGGTTCCTGAAGATGGAACATCTGGCGAAGATCGCTCTGGAACCGGTAATGAAAGATGAATTGCATTTCTATCCCGTTAAATATAAGAATATCTATCGTCACTGGATGGAGAACATCAAAGACTGGTGTATCAGCCGTCAGCTCTGGTGGGGACACCGGATCCCTGCCTACTTCCTGCCCGAAGGAGGTTTTGTGGTGGCGGCTACGCCGGAAGAGGCTGTACAACTGGCCCGTGAGAAGACCGGAAATGAGGACTTGACACTGGCCGAACTCCGTCAGGACGAAGACTGTCTGGATACCTGGTTCTCGTCGTGGCTGTGGCCTATCTCTCTGTTCGACGGGATCAACCATCCCGGTAACGAGGAGATGCGTTACTATTACCCGACAAGTGACCTGGTGACCGCGCCGGATATTATCTTTTTCTGGGTAGCGCGTATGATCATGGCCGGTTATGAGTATGAAGGAGAGATGCCTTTCCGGAATGTATATTTTACAGGGATCGTAAGAGACAAACAGGGCCGGAAGATGTCGAAGTCTCTGGGCAACTCACCCGATCCGCTGGAACTGATCGATACATACGGGGCCGACGGGGTGCGTATGGGAATGATGTTGTCTGCCCCGGCAGGCAATGATATCCTGTTCGATGTATCCCTTTGCGAGCAGGGACGTAACTTCAACAATAAGATCTGGAACGCTTTCCGGCTGATCAAAGGATGGCGGGTAGATGCGAACCTGCAGACCCCGGTCACCAATCAGATTGCCATGCGGTGGTTCGATTCGATACTGAACGATACGGCGGCGGAGGTAGCCGATCTGTTTGGCAAATACAGGTTGAGTGAAGCGTTGATGATGATATATAAGTTGTTCTGGGACGAGTTCTCTTCGTGGTATCTGGAGTTGATCAAGCCGGCTTACGGACAACCGATCGACGGAGCTACTTACACGGCTACGCTCTGTTATTTCGAAGGGCTTCTCAAGCTATTGCATCCTTTTATGCCTTTTATCACGGAAGAGCTCTGGCAGCAGATGTATCTGCGTGAAGAGGGAGAGAGCCTGATGGTACAGAACATGGATATGCATACGCACGCGGATAAGGATCTGTTGAAGCAATTCGAAGTAGTGAAGGAGGTGATCAGTAACATCCGCAGCATACGTTTGCAGAAGAATATACCACAGAAAGAGGCGTTGTCTCTGGAGATCATCGGGAACGATCCGGTGGCCGGATTCGGAGAGGTGATCTCTAAATTATGCAACCTCTCCTCTATCTCTGTGGTGGAGAATAAGGCAGAAGGTTCTGCTTCGTTTATGGTCGGTACCACTGAATTTGCCGTACCTCTGGGTAACATGATCGATGTGGAAGCGGAGATCAGTCGTCTGGAAGCGGAACTTACACACAAACAAGGTTTTTTACAGGGGGTCATGAAAAAACTGAGTAATGAGAAATTTGTCAGCAATGCTCCGGCTACGGTGATCGAACTGGAACGTAAAAAACAGGCCGACGCGGAAAGTATTATCCGTTCCCTACAGGAAACTCTGGCGGCTCTCAAAAAGAGGGGACAGGTATAGGTATCAGGATTCAATAAATAATAAGGAGTAAGAGGTAATTTCACTATGAGATTACCTCTTTTTTTGCTCAAAATCCCCTGAACTCTTCCTACATGTGAGTAACGAATGCCCATATATAGATTGTATCACAGAAAAGGTGTACTATAATAGATCGTGATCTGCCATATGAAGACAATCTCTGTTTGTCTGCGAAAACGGTGTAAGAAAAAACAAAAAAATGTTTGGCCTGTGCATAGATTATACCTATATTTGGCTCATAACCTTTGACAACCTCTTCGCTGTTATTCTGATTTTGTAGAAAGAGGTCTGGTGTATACTCATAAAAGACTACCCTGTTGTGAAAAAAGATGCGGTGAAAGAAAATCGTTTACTCCATAAAATGATGGAGCAGGCTGATATGGGTTGGTGGAGAGCCAACCTGGAAAACAAAACGTTCTATTGTTCAGACTATCTGGCAAGGCTATTCGGCCTGAACGGAAATGTGGTCAGTTATGCGGATTTTATTCAGTTGATCCGGGAAGATTACCGCCTTCTTGTGAATAAACAGTTCATGCACTCTCTGACAACGAATATCTATAAAGAGGCGTTCCCGGTCCATACCATACGGGGCGAACTCTGGATAAGATCTGAACTTGTGGAGGTAGAAACTGATGCAAACGGACATCTTGCCGCTGCTACCGGATTTACCAAAGTCATAGATAAAGTGGCACCTGAAGACCTTGAAGTGCGAGAAGATCATAACAGGTTCCATACGCTTGTGGAGAGAACCAGACACATTCACAACCTGCTCCAGTATATTCCTGTGGGATATATGCGTGTCCATCTTCTTTCTTATACGGACCAGCAGGTGGTGGATTACCTGCTGGTAGATATCAACCCTACCGGAGCGGATTTTCTGGGGCGGAGCGCCTCGGAAAGTATCGGAAAGACCGCGCGTGAACTGGGGATCAATGTTCCCCAGCAATCCGATGCTATGCTTACCGCAATGAAAGAATCGCACAGCGAGTTTACAACTTTCTTTAAAAAGAGTGGCAGGTATTGTCAGTGTATGCTTTACAAAGCGGATGAAGAGGAACTGGTGGTGCTGTTTTTCGATGTAAGCAATCAGGTCAGGGCTACCGACGCGCTGGATCAGAGTGAGAAATTGCTTCGCCGGGTGTACAGTAACATTCCGGTGGGGATAGAGGTTTACAATGACAAAGGAATTCTCATCGAACTCAACCAGCGGCAGATGGATGTGTTAGGTATTTCTTCCAAAGAGGATGTACTGGGGGTAAGCCTGTTCGATAATCCCAATCTGGATCAGGAATTTCTGGAAAAGCTGGAAAGAGATAAGTATGTGGAATTTTCCCGTAAATTTGACTTCTCCAAAGTGGGTGCTTACTTCAAAACATCTAAAAAGCAGGGAATCATCGACCTGGAAGGTAACTTTACCATTATACATGATGTCAAAGGACAACTCATCTACTATCTGGCGGTTGTCTTTGACCGTACGGAAGAGAATAAAGCCAAGAATAAGATCCGTGAATTTGAGAGTTTCTTCCGGATGGCAGGAGAGCAGGCGCAGGTAGGATATGCGTATTTCAATGTATTGACCAAAGAGGGGTATGCGCAAAATACATGGTACCGTAATATCGGAGAAGAGGAGAGTACCCCTTTATCAGCTATCTTAGGCATCTATTCTCATCTGCATCCCGAAGATAGGGAGAAGTTGCTGTTGCTGCGTGAAGAGACGCTTTCCGGAGAGACGGATATGATAAAGATCGAGGTCAGAGTCTGTCGTCCGGACGGAGAATATACCTGGACCAATCTCAACTTCCTGGTACAGGACTATCGTCCGCAGGAGAGAGTCATCGAAGTGGCTTGTATCACATACGATATTACAGAATTGAAAGACACCCAAAGCAAATTGCAGATCGCCAAGGAGAAGGCCGAAGAGGCAAACCGGCTTAAATCTGCGTTCCTGGCCAATATGAGTCATGAGATACGTACCCCTCTGAATGCGATCATCGGTTTTTCCGAGTTGCTGATGCTCGGAGAGAATCCCGAAGAGGGAGAACAGTATATGCGCATTATCAAGAAGAACAATGAACTGCTCCTGCAAATTATTTCCGATGTGCTGGACATCGCGAAAATAGAGTCGGGACGCATCGATTTCGCGCTTTCCGGGATAGATGCCTATCCGATGTGCCGGGATGTGGTACAACAGTATGCTTCTAAGAATACGGCGGAAGTACAGATCGTACTGGAAGAAGACTTGCCGGAATGTAAGGTAACAGGCTGTATGAATCCATTGAGGCAGGTCTTTTCCAATTTCATAAACAATGCCCTTAAATTTACGGATGCGGGAGAGATCACGCTCGGATACAAGGTGCTGGATAAAGAGGTAGAGTTCTATGTAAACGATACCGGCCTGGGCATTCCTGAAAATCAGCGGGACTCTGTCTTTGAACGTTTTGTTAAACTTCACGACTTCGTTCCCGGTACCGGACTTGGCTTGCCTATCTGTAAAGGTATTGTGGAACAATTGGGAGGACGGATCGGTGTGAGTGAGGGCAGAGGAGGACGCGGATGTCGTTTCTGGTTCACCTTGCCTAAGGCCCCGGCAGATCTGTCATAACATATAGTATTCTTCTGGAAAGAGCATATCCCGGAAAGTGGATAGGTGGTTTGCTCCCCCTGATCATTAAATGATAGAAGCTTATTCGCTAAATGAACCAAACATAAGATGTCTGCTCCGGTGTTGGACCTGTATTTGTCCGGGTTGCACAATCCCTATACAAGGTAGTTTTACATGCCATACAATTAGATATAGTCAGGAATTATCCTGCTTACTTAGTAATAAGTTATGATGGGGATACGGTTGCCCTGGCTTTTTCCGGATATTTCTCATGGTAAGATTTATTTTTATAAGAGTAAAAAAGAATTACCCCGTTTTTGAAAAAAGATGTTCAAAAACGGGGTAATATATAGGGTATGGATTCAATCCCGGAAAGAGGCCCGCAGATACTTCTCAGTTCTCCAGGAGGTTTTTCAGGAAGCTGTTCAACTCCTCATCCAAACCTTTCAGCAGTTCTTCGTTGACCACGATCGTATCGTCATCAATAAGCAGCAGGTCTGTTATCGTCTCTTTATCTTCATCTATGAGTACGAAAGTAAATGGGTTGAGAATAGAGGTCTGATCAAACTCTCCTGCCTCCTTCATCTGTATCAATAGAGCGCGCAGTAACGCTTCCGCTCTTTTATAGAAATCTTTTCCCTGATAATCGATCCATTCCTCAATAACTGTCTGCTGTACGATCGAATCATCATCATCCATAATAATCAACTCTCCGTTTATGGGGTTGGGCTGGAGATGGATGTCCGTAATGACAGAGGGGACGACATCGTTGCCGGATCTGCCCACTGCATTCCGGATGGCTTGTTGTATCAGTGTTTGTGAGGAAATATTCAGCTTCATGGGACGTTTTTATTTTTCTACTCCAAAGGTATAAAAAAAGTTAATGTCACTCTCTTTTTCAGAAATCATTCTCAAAACGCTTCATTTGCATATTTAATTTGGCCAGGTGTCCTTTCCGCTCCTGTAGTTCCTGCATATAAATGACAGTCATGGCATAATTCGGAACTCTGCTTGCTTCCAGCCTGTTGCCACTTTCGGCACTTTTACTCTCTACCTTATCCACGTCGCGCGCAAGTTCCTGTGCCCGGGTCAGCCATTCTTCGGCTTTTTCTATCTCGTCCTGCATTTCGTAGTATACGGCTATGTTGTATGCGGCCCTCATCTGTTGTTTCGGTTTCTTATTCTCATAGATCTGTAGCCAGAGTGCGTAGGCTTCGTCCCACTTCTCTCTGCGGGATTGTACGTACGCATCGCGCATGGCCGAAGAACCTCCTGTATACAGATACCGGGTGCTCGTTTTCCAGTGTGGGATCAGTTTCTGAACCGGCACCGTGCCCGCGAAGACGGATGCCTCTTCTGCCAGACGGCTGTTGGAGATCAGGCGGGAACGTACATTCTGCTCCGTAGTACCGAATTCCTGCCAGAAAATACTATCGTTCGACGCAATGGTCACCATCGGTGTCGAACGGGAAGGGAGATATATTTTTACGGTAGGATACACTTTCACATCCACCACCCCTTCGAAGCCTCCGAATACAGGATCGAAACGTATGATCCTGACTGCTTTCATCTGCAGGTTTTCCAGAGAGATCAGAAAGTCTACATCCAGCTCCCGGGTCAATTGCATCACTTCCTCCTTACTCAGCGTAGATTCTCTGGCGAAGCGATCGTTCGCGCGCAGCGTGGAGTCGCAGATCACTACTTTATCGAAGTAATTTTCTTCGGCAATGCTTTCTGCCATGGCTTCGGCGGCCAGGGAGGCGTTCCCCTCCGGATAGGAAGTCTGTCTGGCCAGCTCATTGGGCAGTTTTTCCGGGGAGTCCGTAATTACGTCATTCGTATGCAGCAGGCTGGTGTTGTTGATGACAGCTACCCGTCTCAGTTCAGGAGGAAAACTTACCTCTGAGGGCACCAGGTAATCAATAGAAAGCTGATCTATGGTCTGGCAGGAAGTAACTAAAAAGAAAAAACAGATGAGCAGACTGTGTGAATATTTTTTCATGTTGTTTCAGTACAAGAATGTTTGTACAACAAATGTACGATTTTTCTATAAAGCTGATTGTTAAAAGCTCTGAATCTTTTTATAAATAGGAGAATAAGATGTCATACATAAGGGTAGCAAAGAGTATAAATATACCCGGGGTAGCCTTGGTTTGCTTCACTTTCGTTCCGCTCTCCAAAGGCAACCCCGGGCTATATGGTTCTATCTCCTTTGGGGAACCCAGAGAAGAGACTGAGATAGAATACAGGATCAGGCTGAGGTTAACTGTAGGTACAGCAAGCGAAAAACATGCAATATACAAATTGCTGATTTTCTTAGCCTGATGGGTATACTTACCCCTAGTCTGGAATCGATTGTCCCTTCGGGATTGAGAGGTACACTTATTTTTCTATTTTGAGACTGCCCCCTCCGTGTCAGTTTATACTGCGCGACCGTGGCAGTTCTTGAATTTCTTGCCACTTCCGCAAGGACACGGATCGTTTCTTCCCACCGTCTTCTCGCTGCGTATCGGTTCCCGTCTGACCTCACGCGTATCTCTTTGCGCAGCCGCGGCCTGATTCGGATCCTTCAGGTTGTTCAGGTCCTGTTTTTGCTCGCTGTATTTACTCATATCCTGCCGTCTCTCAGGCGCTGCCTGGCGTACCTGTGCCGGATCCTGAATAGGGATCTGTCCGCGCATCAGGATAGAGATCGTCTGGTTGTTCAGCTTGTTCACCATCGTATCGAACAGGGTCACAGACTCCAGCTTATAGATCAACAACGGATCTTTTTGCTCATAGCTCGCGTTCTGTACGGAATGTTTCAGTTCGTCCAGTTCACGCAGGTTCTCTTTCCAGCATTCGTCAATCACATGCAGCAGGATCGATTTCTCAAACGCTTTCACTACCTCCTTACATTCGCTGTCATAAGCCGCTTTCAGGTTGCAGGATATGTTGTACATCCGTTTTCCGTCAGTGATAGGGATCAGGATGTTCTCGTACATCTGTCCTTGTGTTTCATACACCTGTTTGATCACCGGGAAGGCTACCTGTGAAAGTCTTTCCGTCTTGCGTTTGAAATTGTCCATCGCCAGTTCGAATACCTTCTCAGTCATCTCCGTTTTGTTGCCCGTACGGAATTCTTCTTCGCTGAAGGGCAGATCCATGGCCAATGTCTGAAGAATATCCATTTTCGCTTCCTTGTAGTCGTTGGTGTCAACCAGCACTGCGCAACGGTCCCAGATCATATTGGCAATGTCCATACCGATACGCTCTCCGATCAGGGCGTGGCGCCGTTTGGTATATACAACCGTACGTTGTTTGTTCATCACATCATCGTATTCCAGCAGACGCTTACGGATACCGAAGTTATTCTCTTCTACCTTCTTCTGCGCGCGTTCTATGGATTTCGAGATCATCGGATGCTCGATCATTTCTCCCTCTTTGAAGCCCAGACGGTCCATCACCCCAGCGATCTTATCGGAAGAGAACAGACGCATCAGGTCGTCTTCCAGCGATACGAAGAATACGGAGGAACCGGGGTCGCCCTGACGACCGGCGCGACCTCTGAGCTGACGGTCTACCCGTCTGGATTCGTGACGCTCGGTACCGATGATGGCCAGACCCCCGGCAGCCTTCACTTCCGGGCTCAGTTTGATGTCCGTACCACGACCCGCCATGTTGGTGGCAATGGTCACGATGCCTTTCTGACCGGCCTGAGCCACGATATCCGCCTCTTTCTGGTGAAGTTTCGCGTTCAGTACATTGTGCTCGATCCTGCGCATGGCAAGCATCTTACCCAATATCTCAGAGATCTCTACGGAGGTAGTACCCACCAGTACCGGACGTCCCGCCTGTACCAGTGCTTCGATCTCCTCGATCACTGCTTTGTATTTCTCCCGTTTGGTCTTGTACACCCGGTCGTTCATATCTATACGGGCAATCGGCCGGTTTGTCGGGATCACCACCACATCTAATTTATAGATGTCCCAGAACTCTCCGGCTTCCGTCTCTGCTGTACCGGTCATACCAGCCAGTTTGTGATACATACGGAAGTAGTTCTGCAAGGTGATCGTGGCAAAAGTCTGCGTGGCAGCTTCCACCTTCACCCGTTCTTTGGCCTCAATGGCCTGGTGCAATCCGTCGGAGTAGCGGCGACCTTCCATGATACGTCCGGTCTGCTCGTCTACGATCTTCACCTGCCCGTCCATGACCACATATTCGTCGTCTTTCTCGAACATCGTATATGCCTTGAGGAGCTGGTTGATGGTATGTACGCGTTCGGACTTGACCGCGTAGTTAGTCATCAACTCGTCTTTCTTCTGAAGCTTTTCTTCTTCCGACAGGCCCATAGCTTCCAGTGCGGAGAGCTCAGACGCAATATCGGGGAGTACAAACAGGGTCGGATCCTCCGCTTTGCCCGTGATCAGGTCGATACCCTTGTCCGTCAGATCCACACTGTTGATCTTTTCGTCGATCACAAAATAGAGCGGATCTGTCACCTCATGCATCCGTTTGTTGTTCTGCTCCATGTAGATCTCCTCTGTCTTGAGCATTCCGGTCTTGATGCCCTGTTCGCTCAGGAACTTGATCAGCGGTTTGTTTTTCGGAAGAGCTTTGTGGCTGCGGTAGAGTGCCAGGAAGCCTTCTTCCTGTTCTTTCTTATCTTCGGACGCGATCAGGCGTTTGGCCTCTGTCAGGTATTTGGTGGCCAGTCCTTTCTGTGCCTCTACCAGTCTTTCTACCAGGGGACGGAGCGACTCGAACAGCTGTACATCTCCTTTAGGCACCGGCCCGGAAATGATAAGAGGCGTACGCGCGTCATCGATCAATACCGAGTCCACCTCATCCACAATGGCAAAGTTGTGCTGGCGTTGTACCAGATCCTTGGGGCTTACCGCCATATTGTCGCGCAGGTAGTCGAATCCGAACTCATTGTTGGTACCGAACGTAATATCTGCCAGATAGGCCTGCCGGCGGCTGTCCGAATTGGGCTGGTGTTTGTCTATACAATCTACACTCAATCCGTGGAACATATACAAAGGTCCCATCCATTCCGAGTCACGTTTAGACAGGTAGTCGTTCACCGTAACCACATGCACGCCGTTTCCTGTCAGCGCGTTGAGGAATACCGGCAAAGTTGCTACTAAGGTTTTTCCCTCCCCTGTAGCCATCTCCGCGATCCTTCCTTTGTGTAACACAACGCCACCGAAAAGCTGTACATCGTAATGGATCATGTTCCAGGTGATCTCGGTACCACCCGCCAGCCAATGGTTCCGGAAGATGGCCTTGTCACCTTCGATACGTACAAAGTCTTTGGTAGCTGCCAGCGTACGGTCGAATTCGGTAGCGGTCACTACGATCTCTTCGTTCTCGGTGAAGCGGCGCGCCGTATCTTTTACGATGGAAAAGGCCACGGGCAGTACTTCATCCAACGCTTTTTCATAGATCTCCAGGATCTGTTTCTCTATCTTATCTATCTCCGCGAAGATCTGTTCGCGGTCTTCCAGTTCGGTCTGCTCGATAGAGGCTTTCAGTTCCTCCACCTTCGCGCGTTCGTCGCGCGCGGCATCCCGGATATATTGTTTGAGCTCTTCTGTCTTCGCGCGCAGTCCGTCGTTGGAGAGTTTCTCTATTTCCGGATAAGCAGCCTTGATCTTATCCACCCAGGGCTGTATCTCTTTCATATCACGGGAAGACTTATTGCCGAAGAATTTACTTAAAAAATCGTTTAAACCCATTTTATATCTTATGCTTAATTGGTTACTATGGTGAAATATAGCGGCAAAGTTACACTAAAAACACGAACCTGCTGCCGTTTTGTATGTAAAAAATGTGGCAATCACCGCAATGAGTGCCGGTAGAGGGGAGGGGAGGCGGACGCATTGGGAGCCCTGATGCGCATACATTGCGCGATAGTCGGGGCAATGTGATCCATGGTCACCGGAGTCTCGATGATCTCCGGACGGAAGTGCGGAGACATAAAGATGAGGGGAGCCGGACTATAGGTTTTGCGTACCACCCGGTTGTTATAAGAGTGATTCTCATCGATGATCCGCCATCCCGGCAGTACGTCGATGATCAGATCTCCCGAACGTTTGCGATGGTAGGCATTCCGTATTTTATCCGATTCGGGTGTCCAGGCTCCCAGGAGCAGGCGGTGTGCCGAATGTACTTCGTTGACACCGCTGAACTGGATCAGGAAATCGGCTGCTTTGTTCTGGATCTCTGCCAGATCGAGCCCCTTTTGTTCGATCAGTTTGTGATTGAGGTAGATATTCTGATTGTAGTAGGCTTCCACAAACTGCCCTTCGCCATAGGTGGCCATCAGGTAGATATTTAGCAAGGCAGCACAACGGTTCAGGTGAAATTCTCCGCCCGGTATGCGATAAAGGCTGATGTCCGCGCTTTCCGGATCGGAATAACCGGTAGAGGTCACAAAGAACAGGATATTCTCCAATCCTACCTTCCGGTCCAGCATCGTCAACAGGTCTTCTATGCTGCGATCCAATCTCGCGTAGGTGTCCTGCAATTCCATTGCATACTCCTGCGGGCTCCGGCGATCGTAGTTGCCAGCGTAATATGTGAGTGCCAGCAGGTCAGGAACATCGTCTTGTCCGATAAAACTATGCTCCAGCATCTCTTCTACCAGCAGATTGACCTCGTCATTGACAAAAGGACTGGTGATCAGACGTCTGAATTTATTCCTGCGGTCGTCGTCGAATTTGTAGCGGAAATCGTCTCTGCGCCATTCTGGCAGGTATTTATAGCTTCCGGAGGGTAGCAAAGGCTGCCACACGATATTCTCAATGCGGAAGTCAAGCCCTTTTCTGTCGTTGTACTGGCTCACCCACCAGGGAAAATCGGCGTAGTAAGTGGTACTGCACCATTTTCCGGTGTTCTCATTGAGCCAGAAAGCTCCGTTGGCAGCGTGTCCCGCCGACAAGATAGCAGCATCTCTGAAAGGAGATACGGCATATACGATGGCATTGTTCTGGGTGGCTATTTTCAGTTCATCCGCAAGGGTAGAGACCAATAACTGAGAAGGAGAGGAACTCTCGTCGGTATAGTTGCCCATGAACGAAAGGTCATGTACGCAGTTGACCGGACGCAGCGTAGAGATATCTAACCAATAGTTGCCTACGATCCCATTCATGGAAGGAGAAGTACCGGTATAAATAGCAGCTATGGCCGAGGCCCGGTCTACGTCCGCGAAATTGTAGGAGGCATTGCGATATACCATTCCTTCTTTCCAGAGGCGTTTGAATCCTTTCTCACCGTATAACGGTGAAAAAGACTCCAGGTAATCCGTACGCAGCTGATCGATGGTGAGTCCGACGATCAGACGGGGAGTTGCGGGAACAGATTGTGCCTGTAATCCGGTAAAGGTAAGGACGGTTAAAATAGAGGTAATAATTCCTTTCATGCTCTTTCTCTATAGGTCAGTATAAGATTACTGACTGAACGTACCAACAAACAAAGTGCCAAAGGTACTACAGCCCATTCAATTCTTTGGGGTAAAACGGCCATAAACAGTATAAAAAAAGTTAAAGTAACGCTGTTTGCCACATGATAGATGCTTCTTTGCCTGTTTTTTTCCTTATACAGGAAGAAAGGAAGCAGCAACAGGTGCAACGGATGAAATACGAACAGAAGATAATTGGGACTCACTCCGGGATGCTGAGATAGAAATACCAGAAAAGCCAATACACATCCGGCTATTCCGGCCGCGGCAAACAGCACCATATCTACTCCCCACAAACTCTTCTTCCGGCGCAGGCCATAGATGGTGAAGAGAACCACTACCATAAAAAGTAACAACGTGCAGGAGAGGGGAGACAGACAGAAACCCTGTGACTGTGTGTCTGTGCGTGCCGGCAAAAGGATGTGTTCCGCACTCACCAACGCGCGTCTGCTGCCGTCCGGAGCTATGATCTCGGCGTCGCGGAAGGCCCATAGCAGATAGTCCGGAACAAATGTTTTCTGTCGCTGCGTGATCGGGGTATCTATCTGGCTTCCCAGGCAAAGATCTATCCCGAACTGTCCCCAGTCGTGTCCCTGTGTATATATATGAATGATATCGCGGTATGATTGCGACAGGCTGTCTGGAAAGTGATACACGATCTTTCCTTCTATACACTTCTCTATGATGCCCCTGGGGCGTGTGGCACAGTTGTCGTAAAAGAAATTATACCGGTAGACCCGGTTCCCGGGAAGATAATTCTCTTCCAGCAACTCTGCCAGCTTATGTGCTTCGGAAGGAGACAGTGAAAGCACTTGTTCGGTGATGCCCCGGTTGTAATAATCGTATTCCGCGGCAAACCGATGATAATCGGTGACCGCGAGTTGATAATCGGTTTCTCCTAACGCGAAGCGTAAGATGAAATTGGGCGCGTTGAAACTGAATACTCCGTAGTTGAATACAATATCCCTGTTTGTTTCCGGTCTTATCATCCGGATAGCCGTGTGCCCGAAATAAGAATATATTTCTTCGCCGGGAGAGCAGGTGAGCAGACTGAAACGGGGAGCGAAGCCGTCTGCCTGCTGAGGCAGTGTGGAAGCCGTTAACGGTATGGTCGCCCCTGAGAAAAAGGAAAAAATAATCAGGAATAAATGAATGTATCTGCTCATAAAACGGTTCATTGATGCGTTGCAAATATAGGCTTTTCCTTCTGTAAATCCAATTCTGACAGGGAGCCGGATCTGGTTGCATGATGTAGGCGGGATGATAGCCTCTGTCTCAAGGGGGCGACAGGTGTAGAAAACCGGCGATTTGCGTGCGGTAAAAACTGTAAATTTTACGTTCCGGGACAAAAAACAGGAAAAGTAAGAATCGCTTTTTATACCCCTTTCAGACGGATTCTGGGAAGGGTGACGGGCTGAAATATGCCTGATACGGAAAAAACTTCCCTGAAAATCGAAAAAAGATAATTTCAAAACGCGTTCAGAAGGGAAAAATGAAGCAATAAAAATATTGTTTGTAATGTTTTGGTTATCAAAAAGTTGTGTGGTGTGAAAACGAAAACTATACAAAATTTGTACAAAAACTCACAGGGATCTGTTCCGGAATAGTGGAAAACTTGTACAAAAATTGAGGGAATAATTATTGATAATCAGTTAATTAACTTTATAGAAAATAAGAATGAGATAAGAAAGAATTAAGAAAAAGACTCACTCTTTACATAAAAAGAGCACGCGGATCAGACATCAGAAAATAATCTGTTCGTTATCGGAAAAACTGTGTGGATATGTAACGTGAAGTCTGTGACGCGTAACGAAGAAGTTTCCGGGGCCTATGGAACTTCATCCGGATTGGATAAGCATCCGGGCTGAATTCCATAAGCACTTGCATGAAGTTGCATAAGCATTTGAGTCAAGTTCTATAAGCTCCGGAAACGGGATCTATAAGCCCGCGGAACCGTATGTTCTTGTTCGGAGAGTGGCTCTGCTCTTTCCGGCAATTGCCTCAAAACCTGTCACTTCAAACCTCCAACGTATCCTTTCAAACCTATCCTGGACTTTATTTGTACATTTTCCCGGAAGAAACGGACAAAATACACACCACTTCTGAGAGAAAAACAGCTATCTTTGCAAGTGAAAAACAAATAGCATGAATTTAGTCGCAGATGTCGGGAATACATTCGTCAAGCTGGCCGTTTTCGACGAGGGCCGGATGGCAGAAGTTTGTGTGGACGATCATAGCCTGTCCCGTTTGCCTGGCTTATGTGCGAAATATCCGGTGGAAGCCGCGATCGTCTCCACGGTGACAGACATCGGGAAGGAGGTTTTGCAACCTCTGACGGATGGTCAGATCCCTGTTCTGTGGCTCGATCACCTGACCCCTTTGCCCGTTGTGAATCTGTATGAAACCCCGGAGACGCTGGGAATGGATCGTCTGGCCGCGGTAGTGGGAGCTTGGCAGCAGTGTCCGGGCCGTGACCTGCTGGTCATTGACGCGGGTACCGCGATCACCTATGAATTTCTCGATGCTTCGGGACAGTACCACGGAGGGAATATTTCTCCCGGACTCCGGATGCGTCTGCAGGCTCTGCACGACTATACCGGACGGCTGCCGCTGGTGCCGGAAGCGGGAAAGTTGCCCTTGCTGGGACGGAATACGGAAACAGCCATACGCGCTGGTGTGAAGCGTGGCATAGAATATGAGATCCGGGGCTACATCGCTTCACTAAAAGATAAATATCCTGAACTTTTCATTTTTTTAACGGGTGGAGATGAATTTTCTTTTGATACGAACTTAAAAAGTATCATCTTTGCAGATAGATTTTTAGTGTTAAAAGGGTTAAATAGAATTTTAGACTATAATAAATGATAGATTTTAAAGAGTTGTTCTGTGCTCTGTTATTTGTGGCGGTTGTGCCCCAATTGACAGTGGCCCAGAATAATACGAACTCTCCTTACACACGCTACGGATATGGACAACTATCGGATCAGAATTTTGCCAATTCCAAGGCTATGGGGGGAGTCGCTTACGGTTTACGAGACGGATCTCACATCAACCCGGTCAACCCGGCTTCATACACGGCTATAGACTCACTGACTTTTTTGTTCGATGCAGGTCTGACCTTGCAGAATACGAATTTCAGTGAAGGAGCCACCCGGGTGAACGCTAAAAATTCGAGTTTTGACTATGTAGCTATGCAGTTCCGTGTGCAACGCTGGATGGGTATGAGTCTGGGACTGTTGCCTTATTCGAATGTCGGGTACAATATGACCCGGATTACGGAAGGAAACGATGATACTCCTGCCAATCGTCAGGACTTTTATGGAGATGGCGGGTTTCATCAGTTGTATCTGGGAATGGGATTCCGCGTGATGCGTAACCTGTCGGTAGGGGTCAATGCTTCCTATTTCTGGGGAGGGATAGACCGTAGTATGGTTGTCGGATATATCAACTCCAGCAATTACAACTATACAGATACATTGCATCTGTCTGCCCGGGATTATAAATTGGATTTTGGTGTACAATATACGCAGCCTCTGGGCAAGAAACATGTGATGACGGTAGGGGCTGTTTATTCACCGAAGAAGAACCTGAACAGCAATTCGTATCTGGGAATTGCTACGGGAAGCGGGACTTCCCAGCAGGTTAAAAAAATGTAGACTACGGACTTGCTCATAGTTTCGGACTGGGGCTGACCTACGTCTACGACAAACGTCTGACCGTAGGAGCCGATTATACCTTACAGAAGTGGGGTGACGTGAAGTTCGACGGTGAAGAAAATGAACTGTGCGATCGTTCGAAAATAGCGATAGGGGCGGAATATCGTCCCAGCCTGTTGTCTAAGAACTATTTGTCACATGTGCGTTACAGGGCCGGGGCTTATTATTCCGACCCGTATTATAAAATCAATGGCAGACGGGCTACCCGGGAATATGGAGTGAGTGCCGGATTCGGACTCCCTTTTCCACGGACGCGTTCGATGTTCAGCGTCTCCGCGCAATACATACGGGTAGATGGCAGAGGCGTCAATATGATAAATGAAAATTATATAAGAATAAACCTGGGCCTGACTTTCAACGAACGTTGGTTCTTCAAACGGAAAGTGGAGTAAACCAATAAAAGTAATATTATGTTTAAAGTGATTATATAACTACTAAAATTTAGATACGATGAAGATTAAGACACTTTTGGTTGGGTTGCTGCTTATGACAGGGGTGGCCAGTGCTTCGGCACAAACTGACAGTATTTGCATTTCGAACAGTAGTGTGTCTCATGAAGCTGTAAGAGCAGGAAACTTCAAGGATGCTTACCAGCCCTGGAGAGTGGTTCTTGATAATTGTCCTCTTCTTCGCTTCTACACATTTACCGATGGTTTCAGAATACTTAAATATTTCTTAGACGAAGACAACAAGGCGAATAACAATGCCCATACTTCCGAAGAATACAAGAAATATTTCGACGAACTCATGGAAGTCCATGATCTGCGTCTGAAATATATTCCGGAATTCCAGAAAACAGTAAAGAACGTTCCTTCAGTAGAATCTTCTATCGGAGTGAAGGCGATCGATTATATCAGTTACGCACCTAATCCGGATGTGGATCAGGCATATGCCTGGCTGAGCGAATCCGCCAACGCGGTACAAGGACAATCATCGGCGCCGGTATTGCACTATTTCCTGGAAATGTCTATGAACAAACTCAAGAAAGACCAGTCTCATAAAGAACAGTTTATCCAGGATTATCTGAATGCGACCCAGTATGTGGACGAAGCCATTGAAAACGCCAAAGACGGTGCCAAAGAACAGTTCCAGAATGTAAAAGACAACCTGGTGGCATTGTTTATCAACAGTGGTGCCGCGGACTGTGAATCTCTGCAGGAGATCTATGGTGATAAGGTAGAAGAAAATAAAAATGACCTGGAATATCTGAAAAAGGTGATCGACATCATGAAAATGATGAAATGTACCGAAGAGGAAGCTTACTTCCAGGCATCTTACTATGTGTATCAGATCGAACCTACTACCGATGCCGCGGCAGGTTGCGCGTATATGGCATTTAAGAAAGGTGATATCGACGGAGCGGTTAAGTTCTTCGACGAGTCTATTGACCTGGAAACCGACAATATCAAAAAAGCAGAAAAAGCCTATATGGCTGCTGCGGTATTGAATTCGGCAAAGAAACTTTCTCAGGCCAGAAGCTATTGTCAGAAAGCGATCAGCTACAACGAGAACTACGGAGCTCCTTATATCATGATTGCTCAGCTGTACGCGACCAGTCCTAACTGGAGTGACGAGTCGGCACTGAACAAATGTACGTATTTCCTGATTGTAGACAAATTGCAGAGAGCCAAAGCAGTAGATCCAAGTGTTACGGAAGAAGCTAACAAACTGATCGGAACTTACTCTCGCTATACTCCGTCTGCGCAGGATCTGTTCATGTTGGGTTACAAAGCCGGTGACCGTATCACGATCGGTGGATGGATCGGTGAGGCAACTACCATCCGGTAATATGATATCGTTACTTAGAAAAGTATACTCATATTCTACAGGCATAATGATCACCTCTTTCGGGGTGGTCATTGTGCTTCTTTTATGTAGTGGCTGCGGAGGAAGAAACAAGACTTTCGGCGAGGCGATCGTCGAACGTGACTCTTTACCTACGATGGTAACGCTGGGAGTTACCAATCTGGTGTCGGATTCCGGAGTCACCCGCTATCGGATCGTGACCGAAGAATGGGAGATTTATGATAAGAAAAAGCCCCCTTACTGGGCTTTTGAAAAAGGGGTATATCTGGAAAAGTTCGATTCTGTTTTTGATATAGAAGCCAGTATAAAGGCCGATACAGCCTATTATTATATGGATGATAAGATATGGAAGCTGGTACGCAATGTAGAGATCGAGAATGTGAAAGGAGAGCGTTTTGAAACAGATCTTCTTTTCTGGAATCAGGTAACGGAGAAGGTATACTCAGATGAATTTATCCGCATAGACCAGCCCGACAGGATCATCACCGGTTACGGATTTGAGTCTAATCAGCAAATGACCAATTACAGGATCCTGAATGTACAGGGGATCTTTTATGTGGAAGATGAAGCAATGGCAGTGAAAAACGATTCCTTAGCTGTGGATACTACCTCTCAGCCGTCCGGGGATCCTTCCGTGGCTACACCCGTCCGTTCTTTGCAGGCAGAGCCGATTGAAATCACAGATTCATTATCCGAACAATGAATATAGTCGTTTACATCCTCATCACGATGGCCTTTTCCGCGCTGTTTTCCGGAACAGAGATTGCTTTCATCTCGGTAGATAAACTGCGTATGGAGATGGAGCGTAAGAGTGGGATCGTCTCTCGTATCCTTTCCCTGTTCTTCCGCTCTCCCAACAACTTTATCTCTACGATGCTGGTAGGGAATAATATCTCACTGGTGATCTACGGGATCCTGATGGCACAGTTGATCGAAGTAAAGTTCCTCTCCAATTTTATTTCCAATCATTTTGTGATGGTGCTGGTACAGACCGTCATATCTACACTGATTGTTCTGGTGACGGGAGAGTTCCTGCCCAAGACCCTTTTTAAAATAAACCCCAATCTAATCCTTCGGGTGTTAGCGATCCCTCTTTTTTTTATCTACATCATTTTGTATCCCATCTCCTGGTTTGCCTCTTCCCTCTCTTCGGTTATGCTGCGTATTTTCGGAGTGAAAGTGAATAAAGATGCCTCTGCCAATGCGTTTGGTAAAGTAGATCTGGACTATTTTGTACAGACGGGTATCAGTAATGCGCAGAATCAGGAAGATCTGGACGCAGAAGTGAAAATATTCCGTAACGCGCTGGATTTTTCCAATGTGAAGATCCGGGATTGTATGGTTCCGCGTACGGAAGTGGTGGCGGTAGATCGGTCCACCCCTCTGGAAGAACTTAAGAATAAATTTGTGGAGTCGGGCATATCCAAAATGATCGTTTTTGACGGGAATATAGATAACATCATCGGTTATATCCATTCTTCGGAAATGTTCCGTGTGCCGGCAGACTGGCGGGAGCATGTGAAAGAGATATCCATTGTTCCTGAAACAATGGCCGCGCACAAACTGATGAAGTCCCTGTTGCAGCAAAAACGCTCTATTGCAGTGGTCGTGGATGAGTTCGGAGGTACCTCGGGTATCGTCACGCTGGAAGACCTGGTAGAGGAGATCTTCGGAGACATTGAAGATGAACATGACAATCCCTCTTATATCTGTAAGGAAATAGGTGAAGACGAATATATACTCTCCGGTCGTCTCGAAATAGAAAAAGTGAACGAGACCTTTGGTCTGGAGTTGCCGGAGTCGGATGATTACATGACCATTGGCGGCCTTATCCTGCATGAGTATCAGAGCTTCCCCAAATTGCATGAGACCGTCATTGTAAAAGACTATCATTTTAAGATCATTAAAGTAACGGCTACCAAGATCGAACTGGTGAGATTGAAAGTCGTTCATTAAGTGCTGGGTTTTAAGTTCTAAGTTTAAAGTTTTAAGTGTTGAACTATCAGTTTTGATTGTTGAGTTCCGGATTTTGAGTGACGTGTAAAGTAAAACTTAAAACTTAAAACTTAAAACTTAAAACTTTTTTGTATCTTCGTGCGCTAAAATGCCCCAAGTAAGGAAATAATAAACAAGTAAAACATAATAATCAAAATGGCAACGTTACAAAAGATCAGATCGAAAGGACCTTTATTACTTATCGTAATCGGTTTTGCATTGTTCGCATTCATTGCTTCCGATGCATGGCGGATACTCCAGCCTCAGATGTCACAGGACGTAGGTGAAGTGAATGGAAAGTCTATCTCTGTTCAACAATATCAGGACCTTATAGACGAATATACCGATGTCGTGAAACTGACTTCCGGTATGACTACCCTGACAGAGGAGCAAACCAATCAGATCAAGGATGAAGCATGGCGCAATTATATCAATAACAAATTGGTAGAAGATCAAGCTAAAAAGATCGGTCTGACCGTTTCCAAAGAAGAAATCCAGGCTATTATCAGTGAAGGGTCACATCCCCTGCTGATGCAGACCCCTTTCTATAACCCTCAGACCGGTGTGTTTGATCAGGATGGACTGAAAAAAGTATTGGCAGACTATGCCAGGTATACGCAGTCGGGTATCTATACTCCTGAAGTGGAGTATTACGGAATGTTGGCACGCTATTGGAATTTCATTGAGAAGAACCTGATCCAGACACGTCTGGCAGAGAAATACCAGGCATTGATCAGCCAGTCACTGCAGTCTAATCCGGTAGAAGTGGAATTCACTTTTGACGGTAGGGTCAATCAGTCGGATGTATTGCTGGCTGCAATTCCTTACTCCAGTGTTCCCGATTCATTGATTCGTCTGAAAGAATCCGAACTGAAGAGCTTGTATAACAAGAAAAAAGAGCAGTTCCGCAGGTATGCTGAAACCCGCAATATCAAGTATGTGGATGTACAGGTGGTTCCCAGTGAAGAAGATCGTGCGGCCCTTCAGAGTGAAATGGTAGAATATACCGAACAACTCCACAATACCCATACAGACTATACCAATTTCATCCGCTCTACCGCTTCCGATTATCCGTATATAGATCTGTATTATACCCGCAATGCGTTTCCGGCGGATGTTGCCGCGCGTATCGATTCCACTTCTGTGGGAGAAGTATACGGTCCTTATTACAACGCGGCAGATAATACGTTCAATGCATTTAAAATTGTATCCAAAGCCACCCTTCCGGATTCGGTTGAAGTACGCCAGTTCATGGTTCTGGAAGCAGATCTGAACCGTCAGCAGGCAGTGGTAGACAGTATACTTGCTGTTCTGAAAGCAGGGGCTGATTTTGATGAAGTAGCACAGAGTTACGGACAGAATGGGGAATCGCGCTGGATCTCTTCACAGGACTATGAAGGTGCGCAATTGAGTGGCGATGATGTGAAATTCCTCAATACCCTGAGTTCTTTGAATACACGTGAGATCGGGTCTATTTCCCTCGTACAGGGACCTGTGATCCTGCAGGTATTGAATAAGAAAAGCAATCAGGAAAAATACAAAGTGGCAGTAGTCAAACGTACGGTAGAATACAGTAAAGCGACGTACGATCGTATGTATAACGAGTTCAGCCAGTTTATCGCAGCCAATCCGACAATAGAACAGCTGACGGAGAATGCTGAGGAGTCCGGTTACAGATTGCTGGAAAGGAATGAACTCTATAGCTCGGAGCATATGATCGGTGGTGTAAGAGGAACCAAAGACGCGTTGCGCTGGGTGTTTAATGCCAAGCCGGGTGATGTTTCCAATCTGTATGAGGTAGGTGAGTCTAACGACAGGTTGTTCGTGGTTGCGTTGGCTGCTGTCAATAAAGAAGGATATACCCCACTGTCGGAAGTACAACAACAATTGAAGGCAGAACTGATCCGGGAAAAGAAAGCGGAAAAGATCATCGCTGATATGAAGGCTTCGGGAGCTACTTCGTTTGAACAATATAAAAATATGGAAAACGCGGTAAGCGATTCGATCCGGATGGTAACCTTCTCTGCTCCGGCCTATGTTTCCGTATTACGTAGCAGTGAACCTCTGGTAGGAGCCTATGCTTCTGTTGCCGAACTGAATCAGGTGAGCCGTCCTATCCAGGGTAATGCCGGGGTAATGGTCTTGCAGGTATATAGCAAAGAAAAGCTCAATGACACTTTCGAAGTAAAAACAGAGAAAGAAACTCTGGCTGACACGCAGACCCGAATGGCAAGCCGCTATATCAACGATCTGTATCTGAAGGCGAAAGTCAAGGACAACCGGTATGTATTCTTCTGATCCTTCCGGAACAAAATAAGAATACATGGCGAAGAGTCTGTTTCAACGTAGAAAGAAGGTAGTCCCAGGTACTGTAGGCACAACAGATTTTAGCCCGGACTCTGTCTCAACGTAGGAAAATCAAGGTATTCTCAAGTGCTGTAGGCACGTCCGATTCTAGCCCAGGAGTCGCAAATATACGAGGGTAAGGCGGATGAAGAGAAGCAAAATCCGACGCCACCCTGGTGGGTGGCGAAGTGCACACGAAAGTGAGTGCTGAAAGTACGATCGAAAGAAATGAAACATCTTAAGTTTCGGTCGTACTTTCAGCACTCTTTGTTTTGCATCTATGTATACTCAGGGTGGCAACTCGCTCCGGTTCCCTGTGCTTCTCCCTACCCTGGACTGGAATCGGTCGTCCTTGCAGGACTTGTAAGTATCCCCGTTTTTTTATTTTGCGAGAGTCTCTTCTCTGTTAAGTTTTGTTGACGGGGCTGTTTATATCAACTTAAATTGATTATATTTGCAGAATATAGGATTGCCCCGGACCTCTTTGCACGTGAACTTGTATGATCTCTCTCGGCTTTCGCTATATGTATAGAATATAGGATGTGCCTCAGCATAGCTCAAACAACTTTGGCTCTGGCTTCAGCTTTCCCTATATTTGTAGAACCAATTAGAGACTTGATAACTTCTATGACCAGACTACCGCTGTTGGGTACTACTTTATCCGGATTGAAAGAGATTGTCAGTGAACTGGGTATGCCTGGTTTCACTGCCGGTCAGATCGCTTCCTGGATCTATGATAAAAAGGTGGATACAATAGCAGAGATGACCAATCTGTCTCTGAAACACCGGGAGTTGCTGGCTACCCGTTTTGAGGTCGGGACTTCGGTGCCTGTACAGGCTATGCGATCTGTAGACGGTACAGTGAAGTATCTGTATCAGACCCCGGAAGGATATTTTGTGGAGTCTGTATATATCCCCGACGGGGAGCGGGCTACGTTGTGTATTTCCTGCCAGGTAGGCTGTAAGATGAATTGCGCGTTCTGTATGACGGGTAAGCAGGGGTTTCAGGCTCAGCTCACTGCCGGTCAGATCCTGAATCAGATCCAGTCGTTGCCTGAGAGAGAGTCCCTGACCAATGTGGTAATGATGGGCATGGGAGAGCCGATGGATAATCTCGATGAGGTATTGAAAGCCCTGGAGATCATGACCTCTTCGTATGGATATGCCTGGAGCCCGAAGCGGGTTACGGTTTCTACCGTAGGTCTGCGTAAAGGTATAGAGCGTTTCCTGAAAGAGAGTGATTGTCATCTGGCTGTCAGCCTGCATTCCCCTTTTGCGGATCAGCGTCAGAGCCTGATGCCTGCGGAAAAAGGATTCCCTGCTCAGGAGATGGTAGGGATGTTAAAAAAGTATGATTTCAGTCGGCAACGCCGACTTTCATTTGAATATATTGTTTTTAAGAATGTCAATGATTCATTGGCACATGCGAAGGAACTGGTACGTTTGTTGAATGGATTGGATTGCAGGATCAACCTTATCCGTTTTCATGCGATTCCGGGGGTAGATCTGGAAGGAGCTGCCGCGGAAACCATGTTGCAGTTCAGAGATTATCTGACCTCTCATGGTGTTTTTTACAACCATACGTTCCTCTCGTGGAGAAGATATTTTCGCTGCCTGTGGCATGCTTTCTACAGCGCGGCAGAACAAATAAAATTGTTAACCCCTAAAAGCTGACAATATGAAACAGTTTTTGTCTTATTTGAGTATGGCTCTTGTTGTACTTTTAGTAACCTCCTGTGGCAATAGCGGTGGAATTCTCAAAAACAGTTCCAGTGGGAATGCCTATGAGATCATGGTTGTGGTAGAACCCGGTGTGTGGGAACGGCCGGCCGGTAGGGCCTTGTATGATGTGCTGGATACGGATGTACCAGGATTGCCGCAACCGGAACGTTCTTTCCGGATTATGTATACTGCCCCTCGTTATTTTGATTCTACATTGAAACTCATACGCAATATCATTGTGGTGGACATACAGGACATTTATACAAAAGGTGGGTTTAAATATGCTAAAGACAAATATGCTTCTCCGCAGATGGTGCTCACCATACAGGCTCCGGATGAAGAGGAGTTCGCGCGTTTTGTTGAGGAGAATGCTCAAGTGATCATAGACTTCTTTACGCGTGCAGAGATGAATCGTCGGATCAGCGTTTTGTCTAAGAAGCACAACGAATATATCTCTACGAAAGTAGCAAGTATGTTTGACTGTGACATCTGGGTATCCACAGAACTCAACAGCTATAAACAGGGAGAAGATTTCTTCTGGGCTTCTACCAATACTGCTACAGGCGATCAGAATTTCGTGATCTACTCTTATCCCTATACAGATAAGGATACCTTTACTCCGGAATATATCATACACAAAAGAGACTCTGTGATGAAAGCAAATATTCCGGGCTCGTTCGAGGGCTCTTATATGGGTACGGATTCCATCACTGTGGATACACGTGTGATAGATGTTCACGGAGACTACACCCTGGAAGCCCGTGGCCTGTGGCGTATGCGGGGAGGTGACTTTATGGGTGGCCCGTTTGTTTCCCATACCCGTCTGGACCGCGCCAACCAGCGTATCATCACCGCAGAGATCTTTATCTATTCTCCGGATCGCCCCAAACGTAATTTCGTGCGTCAGATGGAAGCCTCTCTGTATACCTTGCGTTTGCCCAATGAAGACAGGAATGAGGAGATTCCGGTAGACCAGATGATTTACGATTAGATGATTTACGATTGGAAAGACAAGTCATATAAAGTAATCATCCACTTGTAGAGACGCACGCCGTGCGTCTCTGCGATATACGTCCAATACACAAGTATATACTTTCATTTTATATCCGTACATCGTACATCAGCAAATCATATTTGCCTGGATATGTAAAATTTAAACAGTTAGTAAGACAAAATGGAAAGCAACAAAATAAAAATAGGGATCACACAGGGAGATGTGAATGGTGTCGGATATGAAGTGATCCTGAAGACTTTCGCGGAGCCGGCTATGCTGGAGCTTTGTACACCGGTTATTTACGGGTCTCCCAAGGTGGCGGCGTATCATCGTAAATCTCTGGATTTGCCCACCAATTTCTCTATTGTGAATTCCGCGTCTGAAGCACAATCCAATAGACTAAGTGTGGTCAATTGTACCAACGACGAAGTCAAAGTTGAATTTGGCAAAGTGGATCCCGAGATCGGAAAAGCTGCCTTTGACGCTTTGGAAAAGGCGGTGGAAGAGTACCGGGAACAGAAGATAGATGTTCTGGTGACAGCCCCTATCAACAAACATACGATCCGCTCGGAAGAATTTCCCTTTCCCGGTCATACCGAGTACCTGGAAGAGCGACTGGGCGAAGGAGAAAAATCTCTGATGATCCTGGTCAAAGATGATCTGCGTATGGCATTGGTTACCGGACATATCCCAGTAAGTGAGATACCGGCTGCCATCACGAAAGAACGTATCCAGGAAAAGATCCGGATATTTCACCATTCGTTGAAGCGGGACTTCAATATCGGAAGTCCACGTATCGCGGTTCTTTCTCTGAATCCTCATGCCGGAGACGACGGAGTGATAGGTACAGAAGAGCAGACAGTCATTATTCCCGCCATACAGGAAATGGCCGAAAAAGGTATTTTATGTTACGGTCCCTACCCAGCCGACGGTTTTATGGGATCGGGCAATTATACGAAATTCGATGGTATCCTGGCGATGTATCACGATCAGGGACTAACGCCGTTTAAAGTGCTGGCTATGGAAGACGGAGTCAATTTTACGGCAGGTTTGCCTGTCGTACGTACTTCCCCTGCCCACGGTACTGCCTACGATATAGCCGGACAAGGGATAGCGGGTGAAGAATCTTTCCGTCAGGCCATCTATCTGGCGATAGATGTATACCGCAACCGGCAGAGAGACGCGCAGGCAAGAGTGAATCCCTTGCGTAAGCAATATTACGAGAAACGTGACGACAGCGATAAACTGAAATTAGATACCATCGAGGAAGATATTTGAAACAGCTATATAGAGCACAGATCATTTTATGACAAGATCAGAAATACAACAGGTAAAACTCCGGTTTGGTATCATAGGCAATGCCGAAGGGTTGCTGCGTGTGATAGATGTGGCCATTCAGGTGGCACCTACTGATCTTTCTGTTCTGATAACCGGAGAGAGCGGAGTAGGGAAGGAGAGTTTTCCTCAGATCATTCATCAGTATAGCCGCCGTAAACACGGACAATACATCGCGATCAACTGCGGGGCTATTCCCGAAGGTACGATCGATTCCGAACTGTTCGGCCACGAGAAAGGTGCGTTTACCGGAGCCATCGGCGAGCGCAAAGGCTATTTCGGAGAAGCCAACGGAGGAACCATCTTTCTGGATGAGGTTGGCGAATTGCCTCTGTCTACCCAGGCACGTTTGCTGCGTGTATTGGAAAGCGGAGAATTTATTAAAGTAGGCTCTTCCCGGGTAGAGAAGACAGATGTACGTATTGTAGCGGCTACGAATGTGAACCTGATGCAGGCGATTTCCGACGGAAGATTCCGGGAAGACCTGTATTACCGTCTCAATACGGTGCCTATTCAAGTGCCTGCCCTGCGGGAACGCGGAGAAGATGTACTTCTTCTGTTCCGCAAGTTTGCTTCCGATTTCGCTGAGAAATACCGCATGCCTTCCATCCAATTGACAGAGGATGCAAAACAAGCGTTGCTGGCCTATCCCTGGCCGGGAAATGTGCGTCAGTTAAAAAACATAACCGAACAGATCTCTATCATAGAGACACAACGTGAGATTACCGCTTCTATCCTGCAAAACTACCTTCCCCAGCAGAATCAGCAACGCCTGCCTGCGCTGATGGGGATGAAGCAGACCAAGGGATTTGAGAGTGAACGTGAGATCCTGTACCAGATCCTGTTCGACATGCGGCAGGATATGACGGAACTGAAAAAGCTGGTCAATACCCTGATGGCCGAACGTGCCGGAAGTATCACCTCCGGAGTGCCTGCTCCAAGTGCTTTCTATGCCTCACCGCCACCTGCCGTACCCGCAGTAGCTCCGACAATCAATATTCATCCGATGAAAGCCGCCGGGCCGGAAGAAGAGATACAGGATACGGACGAATATGTCGAAGAGACGTTGTCGCTGGATGAGGTGGAGAAAGAGATGATCCGTAAAGCGCTGGAGAAACACAACGGGAAGCGGAAAGCGGCTGCCAGAGATCTGAACATTTCCGAACGTACCCTTTACAGAAAAATAAAAGAATATGAACTGGATTAACATAATGACACGCCTTGCTGGTATCGTGTATATCTCGGTAGTGGTCAATTCGTGTACCGTATCTTATAAATTCAATGGCTCTTCCATCAATTACGATCGGGTGAAGACCATCTCTATTGCCGACTTTCCCATGAAATCGGACTATGTATATGCGCCGCTGGCCACTCAGTTCAACGACGATCTGAAAGATATCTTTGTTCGTCAGACCCGCCTGCAACTCGTCAACCGGGGAGGGGATCTCGATATTGAGGGAGAGATCACGGGCTACAATCAATACAACCAGGCTGTGCAGGCAGATGGGTATTCTTCGGAAACCAAGCTGACCATCACGGTGAATGTGCGTTTTGTGAATAATACCAATCACGATGAGGACTTCGAGCAGCAATTCTCTGCGTTCCGTACCTACGATTCCCGGCAACTGCTGACCGATGTGCAGGATACGTATATTGCTGAAATGACCAAAGAGATAACCGAACAGATCTTTAATGCAACTGTAGCAAACTGGTAAATGATCTCTTCCCAATTCCACCAGTGGGTTCGTCGTCCGGAGATGCTCGACAAAGATACGCTGTACGAACTGCGTACGCTGGTTGCCCGTTATCCCTATTTCCAGTCTGCCCGCTTGTTGCTGCTCAGGAATCTTTTTTTGTTGCACGAAGCTACTTTTGGGGAAGAATTGCGGCAATCGATCCTGCATGTGGCAGACAGGCGTATGCTTTTCGAACTGGTAGAAGGCGATCGCTTCAGACTGCACAAGAAGCAACAAGCTGGTGAGCTCACGGCTCTGTGGCAAGAGGAACCGGCCATCGACCGAACGCTGATGCTGATTGATGCTTTCCTGGCAAACATCCCTCAGGAAGATCCGGTGGTACCTTTGGAGTATGCCGGCGATTATACGGCGTATCTGTTGCGGGAAGATCTGTCGGCAGATCAGCCAGCCGACGATGTTCCGGCGCTTCGCGGGCAATCCCTGATTGATGACTTTATCTCCCGTACAGAAGAAGGATCTGCCCCGCGGCCCGAACCGGTTTTCCACGAAGAGGAAATACAACCCGTGGGAAATTCCGATGCGGACGCGGAAAGTGAAGATGATAGCTATTTCACGGAGACTTTGGCCAAAATATATGTCAGACAGAAGAGATATTCCAAAGCTCTTGAAATAATTAAAAAATTAAGTTTGAAATATCCAAAAAAAAATGCTTACTTTGCAGACCAAATCAGATTTTTGGAAAAATTGATTATTAACACTCAATCAAAATAAAGAAATATGTATTTATTATTCCTTATCCTGACATTGATCGCTGCCGGCCTGATGTGCTTCATTGTGCTGATCCAGAACTCTAAAGGAGGTGGTCTGGCATCCAGCTTCGCATCTTCCAATCAGATCATGGGAGTACGTAAGACTACAGATATTCTGGAAAAGGTGACCTGGGGACTGGCCGCGTTTATGGTAGTGATGAGTATCGCGATCGCGTATGTTCTTCCACGCGATGTAGTGGATGGCGGAGGATATATCCAGCAACAGGCTCTGGAGGATGAAATTACCAATCCTTACACTGTACCTCAGGGAACAGCTGCTCCCGCGTTGGATCTGACTGCTCCGGCAGAAGATGCTGAGATCGTAGCGGAATAACATACCGATGCTATATCGGAACAAATAAGATGGGACATGGCTGTCGGCTCCTACAGGAAGCTTGCAGCCATGTTTTTTTACATATTATACGTTGAGTCAAACCAATAAAATAAAGATATGAGTACCGACAAACTCACTGTAACCATGCGCGACTCTTCCGTGCTGCGGTGGACTGCCCTTCTTCTGATCGCCTCCACCATGTTTTTCGCTTATATGTTCATTGACGTATTGTCTCCTTTGCAGACCCTGCTCGAAAATCAACTGGGATGGAGCGCGGGTACGTATGGGACTTTTGCCGGCTCCGAATACTTTCTGAATGTATTTGTCCTGTTCCTGATCTTTGCCGGGATTATTCTGGATAAGATGGGCGTACGATTTACCGCTCTTCTTTCGGCAGTGGTCATGATCGTGGGAGGAGGTATCAAACTATATGCCATCAGCTCTTATTTCACGGAAGGGAATGCCCTTTACGATTTCTTTAATTCTTTCTGGGTCTCTTTTCCCGCGACGGCCAAGCTGGCTTGTGTTGGATTTGCTATTTTTGGCTGCGGAGTAGAAATGGCAGGTATCACGGTGTCCAAAGCCATTGTGAAATGGTTTACCGGAAAAGAGATGGCGCTGGCCATGGGACTGGAAATGGCTATTGCCCGTCTGGGAGTTTTTGCAGTGTTCCGGCTGTCTCCCTGGATCGCCTCTTGGGGTACCGAAAGTGTGGTTCGTCCGGTAGCGGTCTGTTGCGGATTGCTGTGTATCGGTCTGCTTACATTCTTAGTCTATTTCTTCATGGATCGCAGGCTCGATGAGCAGCTGGGAGAGGCGGCAGGAGCCGAGGAAGAAGATCCGTTCAAGATCAGCGATCTGGGTATTCTGTTTACCAGCAAGCCTTTTCTCATCATCGCTTTTCTATGTGTACTCTATTATTCCGCGATTTTCCCTTTCCAGAAGTTTGCCACCAGTATGCTGGAAAATCGTCTGGGTATTCCGAGTACGGATGCTTCCAAACTATTTTCCTGGTTCCCGATTGGTGCCATGATACTTACCCCCCTTTTGGGATGGTTCTTAGATCGGAAAGGCAAAGGAGCAACCATGCTTATCATAGGTTCGGTACTGGTTTTTACCTGTCACCTGATATTCGCTATCTATCCGTTGCAGCCCGATAGTACCACTAGTCTGATCATTTCTTATCTGGCCATTCTGGTACTGGGTGTATCTTTTTCTCTGGTACCCGCGGCTCTGTGGCCTTCCGTACCCAAATTGGTAGAAAACCGTTATCTGGGTTCCGCTTATAGCGTTATTTTCTGGATACAGAATATCGGATTATGGGCTTTCCCGATAGTCATTGGTCTGACACTGGATTATGCCAATCCAGATGTAGCTGTTACAGGACATTATGATTATACACTGCCCATGCTTATTTTCGCCAGTCTGGGTGTCTTTGCCTTTTTATTGGGTATATGGCTCAAAGCGGAAGATAAACTGCACGGTTACGGTCTGGAAGCACCTAACATCAAAAAGTCTTAGTACAACAGGTCATGTCCGGAAAGATAAACCTGCTCGAAGTCATTCCGTACCCGAATGAGCGCGTTTCCGTGTCTCGGGAAGGAGAATGTATCAGGCTGGGCATCCCTCGCTTTAAGAAGCAGTGGATGCAACGCTTCCTGCTTCCCAAAGGAATGTCCCCTTTCGTTCACGTTACGCTGGAGGAACATGGAACGGCAGTCTGGGAGTTGATTGACGGGAATCGTACGGTGGGAGAGATTCTCGGACTGCTGGGCGACTACTTCCGGCAGGAAGAAGGGTATGAGGCTCGTGTAATTACTTACATCATGCAGTTGAGGAAAGACAACCTGATCGGATACCGCCTGTAAGGAAAGAAGTGCCGACCAGGCATCCTTGTTTCGTAGAATCGTACACGAAACTGACATACTATGGCACTACTGCTACTTGTTTCTTTGGGAATAAATTATCTGGCACTTGCTTCTTTTACGATAACTCCTTATGGGTATGGAGCTATCGGATTTATTCTCTTCTCTCTCTTCATTACGTTTGGTATAAAGAGACGCATGGAGAAGCAGTCGTCCGATAAAAAAAGTATGGGGTGTATGTCTATGGGTTATATCTGGGTGGTCGTCTTTTTTGTGGGTATATTGGCCATCAGTCTGACTTCTATATGTTTGTCCAAAACCCTTTCAGGCATGCATGCGATCCTGGCTGGAGAATGCTATAAAGCGGCAGTCGTTGATTGGACCAGCGAATGGAGTCAGGACAGTGACGGGGAAAGTACGGAATATTACTACTCCATATTGGAATTTACGACAAAAGAAGGCCATGTAATCACCCGTAAAACCAATTTCGGTTCATCGGAATGTCCGCAGAAGGTTGAGGAGTATACGATTTATTATGTGGGAAGTAGCGATTATATGTTTGTGTGGGGCAAGCATATCCTATTCTTTTTATTCGCGACCCTTGTTATTGGATCGGTATGGGTGTTTGCTTTTATAGGGATCATGCGGTATGCTTTGGGATATTCCATGAAAAGCTATTTGCGCTCTGGCAACAGATTCCTTTTTGTTTTCTTTTTGCCGTTTGTTATGATCCTGTTTATCGCGGCGCTTGTCTATTGATTAGTTATCAATGATGATCTGCCGGCATGGAGTACTTTTATGATTGGCTTTTTTGTATTTGTGCTTAGTGTGGGATTATATGGTCTCTAAACCAATCCTGAGATATGAAGTCACACAGAATAAAACCCTTTACTCTTCCCGCTCCACTTTGATCAGCCCTCCTGTCTCCGGATTGAAAAGTACTTTCACGGTAGACTTCTTATTGAACAAGGCCGGTGCCAGGTATTCAGTGGTTCCGAATTGTGTAATGGGCATTTCTCCGCTGTACAATTGCTGAGTCCCTTGTTTGATCGTCACCCGGGCACGTCCCGGTACATTGTAGGCCACTCCGCTTACTTTTTTCTTCTTATCGTCTTCGGGTATATCTACCGCATTCAGATCTTTCAGCGTTATATAGATCGGTTCTCCTGCCAGGTCTTCTTTGCCAAGTATGCCCAATTTGCGTGAGAAACGGAATACCACTTCCTCATCGTATTCCCGGTCGGGTACCACCCGGATCACAAACGCACGCTCTTCTATATGGTGGGTACCGGAAAACATCTCCGTCATGGCCCGTTCCTGCTCTTCCAGATTGGCCAGCATCAGTTTCATTTGTTCCCCATCCGCGGGCATATAGTCCGCCTGTCCGCGCATCAGCGCGTTGCGGCTTTCCCGGATGTTGTAGATCTCTTTGGAGATAAGTTCCGCCATTTTGGCGGTAGAGTTGGCCATCAGGATCTCTTCCGTCAGGAAATCCTTCGGATTTACTTTCCGTGTGGAAACAGGTGTAGAAGAAGGGGGCGTAGATTTCGACGGAGAACTGTAAGGCATATTGATAGATTTGACTATACCTTCCTTGGTCAGTTCCATCAGCGGAGCTACCGTCTTATCCTTCAGTTTCACAAAATAAGTCTTCTCACTGTCCGGTACTCCGGCAGACTGTACAGTCATGCTTTTGAGTTCCCAGTATTCTTCAGGTTCGCCCGAAACATGGTTCAGCCTCAGGTAACGATCTGCGTACCGGCTGAATTCTCCGGGAGTATAAGTCACTTTGTTTACCTTCACTTCGATCCGGATCTCCGATTTAGGCAGTGTATAGGTAACTCCATAGTCCTTTCCACGCATGACTCCTGCCGTGACTTCCGTTTGTGCTGAGGCAGTAGCTGTACACAACATCAACCCTGCCCATATCATAATAACCTGCTTCATTTCCGGTTTGTTTTTAACGGTTTTCCGAAAACAAAGTTAATCAACTTCTTCGAAAAACCGCAAGCAATTAAGCATTATTCGCTTAACATCCTCCAGGCCAGCGGAAGACCCTGAACGATATCGCCTGCTGTCATAGCCGTTTCCCCGAACTTCTTCCGGGCAAAATCCCCGGCCAGCCCGTGTGCGTAGGTGGCTATACGTGCTGCCTCGTCCGCGGGATAACTTTGTGCCAGCAGTGCCAGTACGATCCCCGTGAGTGCATCTCCGCTACCGCCCGTAGCCATGCCCGGGTTACCTGTTGTATTAAAGTGGCATTTTCCATCCGGAGCGATTACAGCCGTATAGGCGCCTTTCAGAATAATATGTACCTGAGCGGTACGGGCCAACTCCCGGGCTTTCATCAGTCGTTCGTAAGAGTTCTGGCATTTTCCGACCAGACGTTCGAGCTCTTTCGGGTGCGGAGTGAGTACGGAGCCTTTCGGTAAGGTATGCAGTGCTTTCCGTTGGTTGGCCAGCAGATTCAGTGCATCTGCATCAGCAACGACAGGGATCTGGCACAGTGCCAGTTGTTCCACCAGCGCCTGTTCCGTCTCTTCTTCTTTGCCCAGTCCCGGGCCAATCCCTAACGCCTGATAGTCGTCTGTATCCACAGGGGTAGAGAATACTTCCAGGTTGGGGTCCGCCAGTACCATCGCTTCGGGTACAGACGTTTGTAAGACAGGGACATTTACCTTCGGAGCATGTACCGTGAGCAGTCCTACTCCCGACCGCAGGCAGGCTCTGGCACCCAGGATAGAGGGTCCTGCCATGCCTGCCGATCCGGCAATCAGCAACGCGTGTCCGAAATTGCCTTTGTGGGCAAATTTTTTCCGGGGACGTATCATCGCGTGGATCTCTTCCGCCTCTGTCAGGTAATAATCCGTCTCTGTCTTCTCTATGGCTTCCGGGCTCAACCCTATATCGATCACTTCCCATTCACCCACCAGATCGGCATTCTCAGCAAACAGGAAAGAGAGCTTCGGGAATTGCAGGGTTAGCGTAACATCCGCCCGTACAATGTGACTACGTACGTTCAGCGTATTGTCTTCTCCCATCAGTCCGGAGGGCACATCTATAGCTACCACGGTGCCCGGCGAAGAATTGATGTATTTCACTACCGCGGCAAATCCTCCGGTCAGGGGTTTGTGGAGTCCTGATCCGAAAAGGCCGTCTATGACCAGGTGCCTGTCTGTCAGTACAGGAGGAACAAACTGGGTAGAAACCTCTGTGAAAGCGATGTGATCCATCATATCTACCAGTTCCTTGTTGGTACGGCAATCGGCAGACAGTTCACCTTTCGGATTGAAAAGATAGACTTCAACGTGATATTTCTGTTCGGCCAGCATCCGTGCCACTGCCAGTGCGTCGCCTCCGTTATTGCCCGGTCCGGCAAATACAGTTACCGGTACGGAAGAGTCCCATTTCTGTACGATAGCTTCTGTCAGAGCCTGTGCGGCACGTTCCATCAGGTCGATAGACGTGATGGGCGCATGCCCGATTGTATATTCGTCCAGCTTCTGGACGAGGTGAGTAGGAAATATTTTCATTTTCTTTTCTTGCTTTCAGATTTGACTCACAAATGTAAATATAACATCTAAGAATACCAACTTAAGGGTATAACACTATATACGTTTTTCTGTTTTTAAAGAATATACCCAAATAGCGACAGTACTTGTAGGCGATCGGAAGAGATGAGCTGAAATCAAATAGTTGCTGAATGGAATGATTTTATGACATGATGACTTGTATTGCGTTATTTGTCTGAGTCGCTTGTTTTTTGAAAATAGACTTTCAGCATTTAACTCAGCTCAGGTTACTTTGTTTGTCCGTCTGTATATGGCTTTTAAGTGGTTTGAATTACCGGCAACTGGTGTGTGGAGTACCGGAAACCAAAATAAGTAGTAGTGAAACCGCCGGCTTCCCTACTGCTTAGGATACTAACTCTTTTGCAAAGTAGTCGTCCCCTAAAAAGTAAGTAAAAAAGCGGGAACAAAGGATGTCTTTACACTTTTCAGCACATCATTTATCCTGGTTATTAAAATATCACATGGTTCACTCAGAGTAATATTCGTAAACATAATCCATACACGATATTAAATTTGATCAGGTGGATATACACACCACCGCCTCTTTCGGTACCGTTACGGGTTACAATACCGGTACGATCGGGAATGTGGAGGTAAGAGGAACTATCCTCAGTGACAACACCGGAGATATTCTGGGAGGTATCGCGGGAGAGAACCGCGAGCAGGGTATGTCTGCAATTGCTATGTGAACGCAACCATGGAAGCCTACTGCGGTATGACCGGTGGTATTGTCGGTCGCAACAGCGGAACCGGCAGTGGTGCCAGCGTGACACGTTGTACTTCCGAAGGAACGCTGACCGTACTGGCAGGTAAGAACTGTATTGCCGGTATCGTGGGTCGTGGCGAAGGTCCGGATCTGATCAAAGGGTGTCACTCTTCCATGACCATTGTGGCTACTGCCAGCGGTGCCAACGGAGTGGGAGGTCCCTCCGGCAACGGTCCGGGAGTAGCTAGGACCTACAAACGCGGATGCGGATTCAGCACCAGTACCAGTACCGGGCTGTGGTGGGCCAACCTCATCACGCTGAAAGCTCACTGGTACTATACCTGGGGCATCACGGGCGCGCAGGATCCCTATGCACCACGGAATACCGAATTTGTACCCATGTTCTGGGGCCACAGCAATGTGACCCAGAACAACATCGACATTGTGAATCAGCTCCACCGCGACGGAAAAGTCTTCTATGTACTGGGATTCAATGAACCCGACCTGAAAGAGGAGGCCAACATGACGGTGGAGCAGGCGCTGGAAGACTGGAAAAAGCTCTGTGACGGACTGGACCCGGGTATCAAACTGGTGAGTCCCGCTACTTCCTGGCCCGGCCGTCAGTGGATGAAGGACTTTATGAAAGGCGTGCAGGAACAGGGATTGCGTTGCGACTATGTGGCGGCTCACCTCTATGTAGGACCTGCTCCGACTACGTATGTCAACCAGGTGAAGGAACTGGCGGATACCTATGGAAAGAAGGTGTGGGTGACGGAGTTTGCGCCGCGCGACGACAATGTGGTATCCGGCCGTCCCGAAACCAACAGTTATTCCGAAGAGTGGATCCGGGACAACTTCATCGAACCTATGCTCACTGAATACGAATCTATGCCCGAAGTCTTCCGGTATGCCTGGTTCAGCGGTAGCCCGACCATGGCCGGACTCTGGACCTCCATGCTGGTAAAAAAAGAGGGCGAACTGACTTCTCTGGGCGAGTACTATGCTTCCATACATCCCAATGAGGATATTTTACCAGCAGACGATGTTACGATGGCGTAGGCCCGTTTCGTTTCAATAGGTTTTTGGTGTGGGGTTGTCCGGAGAACAGGGCAACCCCATTTTTTGTAGGAAGGGTTAATCAGACTACCCTTCCTTTTATCCTGTGATACGGAACGGGAATTGCTGTAAATAAACCTCTATTTTTCCTATATAATAAATAGTACCGGATCTTATTTGTCCTTTAAGGGTCTATATTATACATTCTGCTTTTGCCATCGCCATTTTCAGGGGTAAACTGAGTCTTTATCTGTCATGCACTTACCGAATAAAAAGTATCCGGTCATACGAGGCCCGGTCGTAAAACCTGTTCCATATTTAAGTTAACTAATAAAAAGCGGATTATTTATAGTACGTTGTTTTTATTAAAATAATTTATTTTATATTTGTAAATATATATTTTTTATGTTTTTACTTCATTCTCTTTTGAAACAAAAAAATAGTGCTGTTTGAAGTAGTCAGAAGGGGTAAATGGAGACTGCCAGATCAGGAAAATGAGATTTTTGGGTTGTTATTTAATTATTGAGATTGTAAAATTCATATCCAAATTATCGATAACTGTTGGGTAAGGTAGCACGGTATGGATAAAAGATAGCTCTGCACATAATTTATTGAATTCATAACTAATAATTGTTTTTTTATCTGTTGGTTCCCGCACTATCTGCCCATACAGCTAATTCCGGTCTAGAGTAGGATTCGGGTGGTAATGGCCCCTGGGGTAGTTGTACTTTTGTTTCATGCGGAGAGATAGTAAGTAGGTTCCCGATGTGGAGAACATAGGGATCTTCTGCTCAGGATGGCTGCGCAGACTTTATATTCGATGTGTCAGTGGGCCTACAATACGTGACGGTTAGAGGTGAATGTAGAAACAGAATGAATGAAAAGGGCTTCCTGCTATCAGTAAAATGGTGACCGGGAGGTATAAACACAAATAAATATAAAAATGAAAACAACAATGAGGACAAACTGTATGTCAACAGTCTTTGTAAAAGGCTGGTTTATCGTGTGCTTGTTTATGGGTATTACCGGATGTATGGATAACTTCCGGAAAGAGAATGGTATGGAACAGGGAACAGATCAGGCTTCTACCCGTTCGGTACAACGTGATTCACCGGATAACTGGGTGTCATATAACCGTACCAATGCCAGCGACCGCTTTTCACCTTTGGTTTCGATCAACAAAGAGAACGTATCCGGATTGAAACTCTTGCATACCTTTGATATTCCGGGTCAGCCCAATTTGCAGACCGGTCTGATCGTAGTAGACGGAACTATGTACTTTACTGCCGACACCATTACGTATGCCATCGACGCAGCTACTGCCGAGCTGAAATGGCAGCATGTCCGTAACCCGGAATCTCAGGGAGGGTTCAATACCAACCGGGGAGTGGCTTACTGGGATGGGAAGATCATCCGTGGTAGCAACGATATGCATGTGTACGCACTCGATGCTACTACCGGAGCTCTGGTCTGGGATGTGCAGCCGGAAGTAATAGAGCCGGGAGCTACTATCTCCATGGCACCTATTGCCTGGAACGGTCTTGTCTTTATCGGGAATGCGGGCGGTGATATCGCTGGCGTAACCGGTCACCTCTATGCTTTTGATGTACATACCGGACAGCAGGTATGGCGGTTTGATGTAGTTCCGGAAAGTTCGTATGACGACTGGAGCTACAATGACCAGCGGATACCGGTGATCGGAGGAGGTTTCTGGACTAGTTTCTCTCTGGATGAAGAAAAAGGCATCCTTTACGTTACGGCAGGCAATCCGGCACCCGATTTCGATGTGGAGCTGCGCCAGGGAAATAACCTGTATACCAATTGTGTGATTGCGGTAAACGCCCGTACCGGTAAGATGTTGGGATATAACCAGGTGGTAAAGAATGATTTTCACGACTGGGACGTTTGTACAGCTCCGGCTGTCATTACCACAAAACACGGAAAGAAGCTCCTTGCCAGTGCCAATAAAGACGGTTTGTTGACTGTCATGGACAGAAGCAAAGTGAATCCCCGTTCCAAAGGGATCGAAAATAAACTTCCTGTCCTCTTCTCTGTACCCATTACTGTGCGGGAAAATGTAGACACGCCGTTGTCACGTGAAGAATACACCTGGTTCAAACCGGGTATTGGTGGCGGTTGTGAATGGAGTGGCGCGGCCTACCATCCCGAACTCAGGTTGATCTATACAGGAACCATAGATCTGGGGACCAGTGTCCTCCTGCCTTCACTGGAAGATGCATTGAACAACATCCCGGCATTGGGTTCCGGCTGGTACGGAGGTACGCCGGTGATCGATCCTTACTCCGAAGCGCGCGGCTGGTTTTATGCGGTGGATGCTTCGACAGGACAGGTGAAATGGAACTACCAGTCACCCGCACCTGTCTGGGCAGCAGTCACCCCAACTGCCGGAGGACTGCTTTTTGGAGCCAATGTGGAAGGAGGACTGTATGCATTTGATGCGGAGAACGGAACTATCCTGTGGCAAGGTAACACCGGGCTGCTTACTGGTGCGGGACTGATTACCTATGCGGTGGACGGTAAACAATATGTGGCGGTTGCCTGTGGATATAAAAAGTCGGTTATTGAGACAGATCTGCCCGCAGACAGTAAGATATTGATTTACGGGTTGTAGCAGGTAAACAAAGAGGGGTGTGGAAGTTATAGAGTAGGGTTATCTGAACGGATGTCTGAGCGGAATATGAAAATATTCCGCTCTTTTTCATACTGTGCTTTTATGTACTGTATATAACATTCATTCGTCCCTATTGAGATGGCTGCTTGTGTTTTACAGGGTGAGATCCTGTATCTGGTCCGGTTCTTTTCCCATGTTTTTTAAGGCGGTACTATTTTTCCGTAAGAGTGTTCCGCTTGTTATTCAGTGAAGAAAATGGCAGTGTGACACACACGAACTGGAAGAAAAATCGTATTTTTGCTTCAATTTTAAACTACCGGTTTATGGACACTATACAAATAAAAGACAAACTATTTACCATCTCTATCGGCAGAGAAGAGATCCAGAAAGAGGTGAAACGCGTGGCAGAGGAGATCAATCGGGATCTGGAAGGACGAAATCCTTTGTTCCTGAGTGTGCTCAACGGATCATTTATGTTTACAGCCGATCTGATGAAGTACATCACTATCCCTTGCGAAGTCTCTTTTGTGAAACTGGCTTCTTACCAGGGAGTGGCCTCTACCGGAACCATCAAAGAGGTGATCGGTATCAATGAAGATCTGACCAACCGTACGGTGGTGATCGTGGAAGATATTGTGGATACCGGTCTCACGATGCAGCGTTTGCTGGAGACACTGGGTACCCGCAATCCGAAAGAGATAAAGATCGCTACGTTGTTGCTGAAACCGGACAAGTTGAAAGTAGAACTGGATATCGAATACATTGCCATGAAGATACCTAACGACTTTATTGTAGGGTACGGACTGGACTACGACGGATTCGGACGCAATTATCCCGATATTTATACCGTAATTCCCTGAATATAAATAGAAGACTGAAACAAAACTATTATAGATTGTTTAATATACACTAACGACATGTTGAATATTGTAATTTTCGGAGCTCCCGGTTCAGGAAAGGGAACTCAAAGCCAGAGAATCGTAGACAAATACGGTCTGAACCACATTTCTACCGGTGATGTACTCCGTGCGGAGATCAAAAACGGTACGGAGCTGGGACAGACTGCCAAAGGATATATAGACCAGGGACAATTGATCCCGGACGAACTGATGATAGACATTCTGGCAAGCGTATTGGATGGCTTCCGGGATAGTAAAGGGGTGATCTTCGATGGATTCCCACGTACCATTGCACAGGCCGAAGCACTGAAAAAGATGCTTGCCGAACGAGGACAGGAGGTTTCTGTAATGATCGACCTGGATGTACCCGAAGAGGAACTGATGAGCCGTCTGATCAGACGTGGTATCGACTCCGGACGTGCCGATGATAACGAAGAGACCATCCGTAAACGCCTGGCCGTATACCATTCACAGACTGCGCCGCTGATCGGTTGGTTCAAAGAGGAGAACAAATACCACCACATTGAAGGAATGGGTAGTATGGAAGAGATCGCTGCGAAGATCGTGGAAGCAATAGACAGTTTATAAATATCTGCAACATGCCTGGAACAGGCGTATGGTCGCCTTTGGTCTCGCAGTGTAAAGCGGAGTGCGGATGTCCGATGTCAGAGAGCAAAAGCTGTCTGAGCGAAGCGAGTTCTTTTGCGGAACATCAGACATCAAACGGAGTAGCGTGGAGAACACGGTGCCGTTTTCTTTGGTTCTTTTCTTTGTCGGTACAAAGAAATGAACAGGAAAAAAGATAGAAAATAAATGGTATAAGATGCAAGAAAAATGGCTGAATCGAATTTTGTTGATTACGTAAAGATATACTGCCGTTCCGGTAAGGGAGGCAGAGGCTCTACACACATGAGGCGCGAGAAGTATATCCCCAATGGCGGACCCGACGGGGGTGACGGCGGACGAGGAGGCCATGTCATCCTGAAAGGTAACCGCAACTACTGGACCCTGCTCCATCTCCGGTACGACCGTCATGCCATGGCAGAGCACGGAGAGTCGGGAGGGCGCAGCCGCAGTTTCGGAAAACAGGGAGCAGATAAGATTATTGAAGTACCTTGCGGAACGGTGGTCTATAATGCCGAGACCGGGGAATATCTCTGTGATGTGACCGAACACGACCAGGAGGTGATCCTGCTCAAAGGTGGTCGCGGTGGTCTGGGTAATACCCATTTCAAGACCGCTACCCGCCAGGCACCCCGTTTTGCACAACCGGGAGAGCCTATGCAGGAGATGACTGTGATCCTGGAGTTGAAACTGCTGGCGGATGTAGGGCTGGTGGGGTTTCCCAACGCCGGGAAGTCTACCCTGCTCTCTACCGTATCGGCAGCCCGTCCGAAGATCGCAGATTATCCTTTCACGACGCTGGAACCTAATCTGGGGATCGTGCCCTACCGCGACGGCAGATCCTTTGTGATGGCGGATATACCCGGTATCATTGAAGGAGCCAGCGCCGGGAAAGGGCTGGGACTCCGTTTCCTGCGACACATCGAGCGCAACTCTTTGCTTCTGTTTATGGTACCTGCTGACAGCGACGATATCCGCAAGGAATATGAGATCCTGCTCAACGAGCTCAAAACCTTCAATCCCGAAATGCTCGACAAACAGCGGGTATTGGCTATCACCAAAAGTGATATGCTGGATCAGGGGTTGATGGATGAGATCGAACCCACATTGCCGGAAGGGATCCCGTATGTGTTTATTTCTTCAGTCACTGGCCTAGGGATCTCCGTACTGAAAGATATTCTCTGGGAAGAGCTCAACAAAGAGAGCAACCGCATCGAATCCCTGGTGCACCGTCCCAAAGATGTACACCGCCTGCAACAGGAACTGGAAGAGATGGGCGAGGACGAAGAGATCCTGCACGAACCCATAGATACCAGCGAGGAGGATGATTTCGATTTCGAATACGAAGAAGATTGGGAAGAGGAATGATACCTGTCCGGGAAGATCATAAAGGAGTGTTGGGATACGGGCTGTTGCAGTCCTGTCCCGACATTTCTCATTTTGTGACCACCCGTCACGGCGGCGTGAGCAAAGGAGCCTATGCCTCTTTCAACTGTTCGCCCTGGTGTGGCGATGATCCGGCTGCGGTCCGGGAAAATCTCCGGTTGCTGGAAGAAGGACTCTCCTGGAGACCGGAGTCGTGGGTCATTCCCCGGCAGACTCACGGTACGGAAGTCTTTGAGGTGGATCCGGAATATCTGTCTCTGTCTGACTCCGGACGTTCGGAAACTCTCTATGGGATAGATGCATTGATTACTCATCTACCGGGCCATTTCCTGTGTATCTCTACGGCCGATTGTGTGCCTGTCTTGTTGTACGATCGCAACCACCAGGCCATAGGAGCCGTGCATGCCGGATGGCGGGGTACGGCCGGACGTATTGTGGAAAAAACCTTGCATCGGATGCGTGACTGTTTCGGTACGGAGGGCAAGGATCTGCTGGCCTGTATCGGACCTTCTATATCTGAAGAGTCTTTTGAAGTAGGAGAGGAGGTCGTTGAAACTTTCCGGCAGCAGGGGTTGGATCTGTCCCGGTTTGCCAGCCTGAACACTTTGACCGGGAAATACCATATAGATCTGTGGGAAGCCAACCGGATGCAACTGGAAGAGTTTGACGTCCCTGCCTCATAGATAGAGATCGCCGGCATCTGCACCTACCGGCAATGGGACAAATTCTTTTCTGCCCGACGTTTGGGGATCCACTCCGGACGTATGCTTTCGGGGATTGCTATAAAACCAGAGTTCCCGGAGTTTTTCCGGTAACAGAGAGTAGATGGATCCTGTTTTGTGATCGGAACTGTTGTCTGACCTGTCCCCTGCTTTTTCAGCTTTTGTAGGTATTTATCGGATGCACGGGTGGTATGCGGAGGATGAAAGTGTCCTGTGGCCGGATATTCTCTTTGTAACTATCTTGTATGCTGCATAAGGGAATGCAAATCTTACAGAGGTGTTGATACTTAAAAGAATAAAAGAGGATAAATGTCTTGCTGTATCATTATTTTTTCTAATTTAGCAGGAAAATGTTGTATAATCTTAATCTGTAATGCGTATGAAAAAGAGAATGGTATCTGTTGCAACCACACTGGTGTGCCTGTTCATTGCTGTGAATGTATGGAGCAGTGAGCCCATAGGTACTGAAAATGAGAAGAGTGAGGCTACCTGCCGCATCACTATGACTTGTCTGACCCATTTATGTAATGTCTTGCCTTCTACCTATATGTATGCGCAGGGTAAGGAAGAAGACTTTTGCTATCATCACAGTTCAAATGGGGTAATAGAAACCAGGGGACCTAATCCCCGTGTGTTGGAAGTGCCTTTGGGCGCACCGGAAGAATTGGTATTTCTGGCGGATGTGACCGGTCCTCAGCAACGGGTTTCCGTATATGTCAATGATCAGGAGGTGGCACGTCTTACCGAGCCGCAGATGTTCAGTTATAAGATTGATACTACCCAGGAAAATGTACAAATCAATTTCTGGTTCCGCGATTATTACGGTGACTGATGTTTTTGACGGGTTAGGGACAGGCACTCACCGGAGGTGCAGGAGACCTGCCCTTCCGGATGTCAGTCGTTCGCTGGTGAGCAAACAAGGGGAACGAAGGATAATGCCGGATGCACCTGTTTGTATCCATGTGGAGCTGGAATTGCCTGGCTGATCCGATGAGTATATTCACAACATACACACACCATGTTTACGATCAGAGTGTCCGATGAAATAAAGACAGCCTGCCCGGTATTTACCGGTGCGGCTGTATATGCCGGAGTCAGCAACCGGAAATACGACGAACAGTTGTGGAGGGAGATCGATGCCTTCTCCGAAGAGTTGTTGTCTTCCACTCAGATGGAAGATATCAAAAAACAGCCGGTCATTGCCGCCACGCGGGAATCATACAAACGTTGTGGAAAAGATCCGGGCAGATACCGTCCTTCTGCAGAGGCACTACGCAGGCGAATTTTACGGGGTATTCCTCTTTATCAGATAGATACATTGGTAGATCTGATCAACCTGGTCTCTTTACGTACGGGATACTCCATCGGTGGCTTCGATGCCAATAAAATACAGGGTACTGATCTTCAGTTGGGGATCGGGCGAGCCGGTGAACCGTTTGAAGCCATCGGGCGGGGAGCACTCAATATCGAAGGCCTGCCGGTCTACCGGGATGCCGCAGGAGGGATCGGAACCCCTACAAGTGACCACGAGCGGACCAAAATAGATATGGATACTCACCATATACTGGCTATCATTAATGGATATGGCGGTCAGGGTGGCCTGGAAGAAGCGGCATGCATGATACAAGACTTGCTCCGTAAATATGCCGGATCGGATGGAGGAGAAATATTCTTCTTTAAATAAGGACGAAATATACAGAAAGCATCACTACCTGTAATGAATAAACGTAAATTGAATAGTCTATAAGTATGGTACTTTAATACAGGTACCCTCCTTATAGACTATATCTTTTTTATATTCATCCGGTTGATTTGCCGGAGTCCCTACAAAGAGAAGGGATATATATACCAGTTACTTTCACTCCCCCGGACATTCTGCAAATTTAATACAGACCGGTTTGTCCAGTAAGATCTCCTTATCTGTTTCTGTAAGCAGACCTGTTTCCTGATCCCGTAGGAAGATCTGCACCACATTGCTGTCCCGGCAGGCTACCAACAGGTATTTACCATTGGGAGTAAGGATGAAATTGCGCGGGTGTACTCCTGTGAACTGATGTCCCAGGCGGGTCAGGAGTCCGGTCTCCGTATCCCGGCGGAAGATCGCAATACCGTCTGCCTGCAGGCGGTTACTGGAATACAGAAACCTGCCGTCCGGGCTGATGTGAATATCCGCACTTCCTCCGGCTCCTAAGGTATCAGATACAGCTGTCTGTATCTGTTGCAGTTCGCCGTTCCCGTAGCTGAACGCGGTCACCGTACCCGAGATCTCATTGATCAGATAAGCAAACTTCCCGTCTGCGGAGAAGGTCAGGTGACGTGGGCCGGATCCTGGTTCTATGAGATAAGCCTCAGGAGTTCCCGGTGTCAGGAAAGTCTCTCTGTTCTGCGAGTCCGCCTGTACGTTTACATGGAAATGGTGTATTTTATCTGTTCCCAGATCATCCGCCAGCAGATGTTTCCCGTCGGGAGTAAACCGTACACAATGCAGGTGAGGTTTTTTCTGACGTTCGGAATTAGGGCCCGATCCTTCAAAAGAGATCACAGCCGAAGCCGGTAACAGAGAACCGTCGGCCGCCAGGGGAAGTACCGTGATGCTGCCACCCCCATAATTGGCAGTTACTACCTGCTTACTGTTGGTGATCACGTAACAAGGCGCGTCGCCATGTGTCGGCTGACAGTTGAGCAGACGTAGCGTACCATTTTCTTTCTTGAAAGCGAAAGCCGATACGGCCGCTTCGTCCGCTTCATTTTCACTGACTGCGTAAACAAAATTTCCGTCTGCCGATACATTCAGATACGACGGATTGGAAACTTCCGTTTCGCTCAGCGGCGTAGCCGTGCCGGTTTCCTGATCGAACCGATACGTATATATTCCTTTACTGCTGCCGGAGGTATAGGTACCCACCAGCATGGTTAGTTCGTTGTTGTTCATGGTGATTTCATGAGATTGTTCTTTCTTTCCGGAGCCGCAGGAGGTCCAGGTAGCAGCCCATAAACAGGCGATTGCTATTACTTTAACTTTTTGCATCTTCATAATGTTTATATATTTCTGAGTTTTTATCAGGTAAAAGACAAGGATTCGATTTTTATAAAGCTACCTGCTTCCTGTCGGATGCACAGAGATAACAGACAAAAATAGTACAAACTCTTTGAATTTCCTTTGAGTAAGGAGCTAAGAGTATATTTAATTTTTATTCTTTTCCTTTTTAGTTTTTACAAAAAAAGATCCCTATAGACACAGTATATATGATCAGATATATATATGAAAACAGTTCAATTGTATAGTGAGAAGGAGATTGATACGGGTATGATGAAAAAACATAGATGGATCTTTATGGGGTGAGAATATAATCCCTGCTGTTTGATTTAGATTGTATTTATTTACAATTAAAGGATATCTATTTTATAAAAAAGAGTACTATTGTAGAGTTATACAGTGCATAATGAAAACGTTTTAATTGTATTAAAAACATATATAAGTAGATATGAATAATTTTTATTTAACTTTATATGCTGATATTAAATACATAATAAGAGTGTAAACAGTTAATATTTTTATTTTTTTTAATAAAAAGATAATATTGTTTTAAAAACAGTTATATTTACGGACACAAATTTATATTACATGAAAAAATTTACATTTATATTTCTGAGTGTATTCCTGATCGGAGGATTGCTCATGTGTTGTCAGCAACAAGAAGATCTGACCGGTTCTCAGCCAGAGAACACGGAGGGTAGTAACAGTCCCAGCACCCGTACCGTCTTCTCGTTGGACACCATCGAATTACCGGAGTTTGATACTACCGGTGCTACAGACATTCTGGATGTAACCGGTACTTTGCAGCCGGGACAATCGTATATTATCAATGGTGAATATACCGGTAATATACCTTATACGGGTAGTAACAGCGACGAGAGAGTTACTGTATTCGTTGCAGGTACCTGGGTTGTAGGGAACTGGAATTTTGAAAACGGAGTAGATGTTGTGGTATTACCCGGAGGGGAGCTACTGTCCACTGAGAATTCTTCTCTGGTCATTAATGGCAATTCAAATGTATTTGTGCTGCCGGGTGGTGAGGCAAACTTTACCAATGATTTCTTCTATTTTTCCAATACGGGAAACCTGTATGTTTTCGGAAATTTGACAGCAGACTTTATTGAAATGAATGCGGGAAGTTTATTAGCAGTGGGTCCTGAGGGAACCATTACTGCCGATACCTTTGATCTGAGAGACGTGGATGCGTCTATCGAAGGAAATTTATTCGTGAAGAACTCTGTACTGGTCGAAGGTCCGAGGACTTATAATGTGCAGGAACGTGTATATAACCCACTTTATATCCTGGGCCAGAGCGTATATATTCTGGATGTCTTTAATCCGCTGGGGCAGTTCAATACCACTCCGGATGCGGATGGAAAAGGAGCTTCTTTGTATGTGGAGAATAATGTATTGAAAGTATCAGTACCTGCTAATCTGGATATAGATAATCTTCCACAGGCTTATACCTTCCTGGTAACTGAGCGGAATTCAGATACGATCACCGCGAGGGTCACGGTTATATTCAGATAAACCGGAATATATTAAGAAGAGAGGTTTATCTGTTTGTCAGACAATCCTCTCTTTCTGCTTTTGTATATATTCTGAACAGGAGCTCCGGCTGCTACAGGAAGATTATCCTTTCTGCTTTTACAATCACAACTTCTGTATACCACACGTACATCCTTTATAGGACAGGACAGACAGGAATAAGTATACCCATCAGAACTTCTCTTTCCGCTCGAATTTACCCTCTTCGGTATAGTATTTCCAGGTACCTTTGGGACGGTTATTGCTGTATTTGCCGCGTACTTTCAGTTTTCCGCTTTCGTAGTATTCCCGGTGGCGTCCGTTGCGCTTTCCGTTTTTCACTTCCGATTCGCTTTTCAGCGCTCCCTCTTCATAAAAGTCACGCAATACATTTCCTTCGAACTTTTCTACGTAGAACCGTTTCAGTTCGTTCATTAGTTCCTTTTCCGTAGCAGCATCTTCTTTCATGGTTTCATCTTCTTCGTCCGGGTCGGTCGTTGCAGTCACTTCCAGTTCCGGAGTGTAGGGCTGATGCTCCATCAGGTAGTGAAGCGAAGCTGCCTCTTTTTCTCCGGTGATCTGCATGCTCCAGTAAGGGAAGGAGTAGAGTACATCCCGGTTTGCCTGCAGGTCGGCCCGTGTAGATGCGTCCATCATCTGTTGCAGTTGCGGGAAGAATTTATGCATATCCGCGTATACGAAAAGTGTGGAGCTGTTGTCTATCTGTTTGAAACTCTTCCGGAATCCCGGATCGTTCTTCAACAGGTTTTTCTGTTCGTAATCTTCGAGGAAAGAAAGCAGGGCAGAAGGGGTATTGCTGAAGATCACATAATCTCCCAGATAGGTATAGTAAGGTTTTTCGAAGCTATCAAACAGTTTACCGAAGAACAACCGGAAGAATCCTTTCATCTCCAGGTAGTTGATCTCATACTTTTTGTATTCCACCTTCTTCACTTTGATTGGTGTACGGTTTTTGATCCTTTTTTCCAGCAATTCCATATTTTTGCGGGCATCCCTGATGTTTCCGGCACGGATAGCCAATATACGTTCCGGCTCCTGTCCCAGCAATCCCGGTTCCGATTGAGAGAGCGCGAACTCTCCCGACATCCAGCTCAGGAAGTTCTTTTCCAGGGAAATACCGAAATAGCCTTCCAGCTTTTTCTGTGTACTTTTGAAGTCATTATAGGCTACTTCGTCGTGTATGGCCAAGGCTTTTTCCAGTTCTTTGACAAAAGTCGCCGGATTGCTGAATCCGATGTTCGTATAGAATGCTGTGCGGGCAGATAAGATCTCGTGCGCCTTCATCCGGTGTTTTCCGGACTGCAACAGAGCCGTTACGTACGGGTCTGCTTCCTCTTTGCAAAGGGTGTATCCTTTCACTTCCATCCGGTCCTGTTTGCTGTCGAACCACAGTCCGGCAAAGTCCATCGAGCGGCTGAACATATCTATATACTCATTGCTTCCTCCCAGATAGATGGCCAGGAACTGAGGAACGTGGGCGTAATTGACATACAAGCGGCAAAGTCCCTTGTCCGACACCAGTTTCTCCGCTTCGATAAAGGCCGGTGCCCGCCCGATGCGGGGATTGTTGCGTTCGTCGATGGCCCCTTCTACTAAGCGGGAGGTATACGATGCCGCCAGGTGATTGTCTATAAAAGCCATGTAAAGCGTTTCTCTGGTCTGCTCATCCCGCATTTCCAGGATAGGAATGGTATTGTGTATACGCTGTGTCACCTGGCTTCCAGTCATTTTCAATACTGTCTCCATCTGTTCTTTCAGTGTCTCCAGTTTTGAGACTTTTTGCAGATCGACCAGGATCAGCGCGTCCCAGTCTTTGGAACTGATCTTATGCAGAGAGATCAGCAGGTCACGTTTTCCTACCAGGGAAAGCAGGGTCTGGTTGCTCCGGATCAGTGAGTCCAGTGTGCCCACGTTTTGTGCCACTTCGTCGAAAGACTGGGCCTGTTTAAGGGTCTGCCAGGGCGCGCTTTCACTGAACGCGCGCCAGTCTTTCACCGGTTCGGAAGAGCGGATGATGAAAGCCGCGTCTTCCGGCACCAGGTAGATCTGCTGGATGTGGCGGTCCGGAGAGATAAATACATGCGCGATAGAGTAGGAGAGGTAGAGCAATACCAGTATTGCAATACCCAGTATCCCTCTGCGGATAAAACGGCTGTAGTTTTTCTTTTTTTCTTCAGAGTCCTTTCCGGGAGGAGTGGAGGCGGTATCTCCCGCCGATAAAGATACATCTTCTATGGGCTGTACCGGTTGCTCTTCCGGTATCGGGGTCTGATTTTCGTCCATGATTTGTGTGTTTGGTTGAAACTGCAAAGGTAGGAAAAATAGAACAGGATATGCTCTGTGAGACGAAAAATCGCCCGGAGATCCGGAGTATATAAAAAGGTCATTGCCGGAGAAAAAAGAAAATGCGGAAAGTACCAACGGTTCCTTTTGTAACAGGAAAATCCTGTTCCGGACATCTGTATGGAGGAATAGGTTACACCGGATCGCCGGAAGGTAGTAAGCATACCCGTAAAAGGTTTACTACCTACAGAGCATAGGTAGTAAACCTTTTGAAAGTGGATCTATGTCCCGACAGGAAAGTGAATGCTGCTTCCTGCTTTCTGTTATTTGTAGGGCATGGTTAGTTGTCTGTTACTTCCAGGTAATCGTTTATGATCCGGTCATATATCCGTATAGCATTCAGATAATCATTGATTGCTACATATTCATTTGTCTGATGCGATACAAAACTTCCGGGTCCTGAAATCACAATGGGTAAAGAGGGATTGGTTTTTATGAACTGAGCTGCATCTGTATATCCGCTGTATCCCAATGGTCCCGGTTGTTCAGCTGCAATGTCTGTGCGTGCTTTCAGTACGAGTTGCACAAAAGCATCTTCAAAGGGTGTGTTAACAACAGACAGATTGGTCAGTATGTTATAAGTGAACTTGAATTCTTCTATTTCGGATTCAAGTTCGGTACTGATCTCCCGGATAGTTTCCAGAATAAAAGAATGCTCCAGAGTAGGCACTGTACGCATGTCAAATTGTACAATGCAACTGTCGGGAACTACATTGGTGGCGTCCCCACCCTGAAGTACATTCAGGCTACAGGTTGCTGTTCCCAATAATTCGTCGGTGTACTGTGAGAAATCGATGCGTTCTCTGAATCTCTGGATAAAAGCTAACATATGATCTATAGCATTTACCCCTTCTTCCGGCGTAGAGCCATGAGCCGTTTTTCCGGTCGTCCTGCATTCTATCCACAAAGCCCCTTTTTCTGCGTTGAATACGTAGTTCAGAGCAGGTTCGGCTGTCACCAAGGCGGTCAGGTCATTGGCATATCCCTGATTGACTAATTGTTCGGCACCTATGCCGGCAGACTCTTCCCCTGCGGTAAATAACAGTTTAAGCGTACCACTGAAGGGTTTACCGCTCTGCTTGAGATTGATCAGGGAGACAAGAATAGCCATTACACCGGATTTCATATCCGTAGAACCACGTCCGTAGATCTTTCCATCGGTTTCATATCCACTGAACGGGTCATATTCCCAGGCTTCATCCCCTACCGGTACCACATCCAGGTGTCCGGTAAATCCTAATACCTTGTCGCTTTCCTTCTCATCTTTCAGGGTAACGACCAGTTGAGAACGGTTGTTCTCCGCATCCAGGACCACCTCTTCATAGGTAGTAATCCCTTCGCTTTCCAGAATACCTTTCAGATAGTCTACTACTTCTTTTTCATTTCCCAATACGGATCTGATCTGAATGATCTCTTTCAGCCACATCAGGCTTTGTGTTTCTGTTACCATAGTTTTGCTTTTAATCAGAGTGATATGTTGTTTGAAAGAATGAAATCAATCCTCTTTAAATTTCCTCTACGGATCTTGTGCGTAGTATCCGGATACGTATGTGTCGGATAGGGTCATACGGGATCTGTAACAGGTAAACAGATGTGAAAAAAGCAAACTGTTTATGTGTGTTGTCGGTATCAATCAAATGTAAATAAAAATATAATATTCAGATTGATCGGGTTAAATTATTTAATTAATATTAATTCTTTCTTTTTCCCTTGTATGGATGTAGGTATCCCAAACAGATAAAAAGTAGAATTCGAGGTAGGTATATTTTGTTATACATAGTATAATACTTTTCTTAGGAATAAGGTTATCATTCTTTTAAAACCGATTATATGGTAAGGAATGTGAACACCATACCTGAGCCATGCTGAGATAGAAAATAAATAGTATCCGGTAAGGTTCCTGATAACCCGGATCCGGGTTACAGGGATTTAATGTATATATATTTCCGGGTAAGACACACGGTATGTGGATGCATTTCTGTTTTTGGGTAGTTAACTGTTCCGCTTTTCGGAATTCAATCCGGCTTATCTCTGAAAAATGCTTGTATGGATAATAAGAAAAAGCGGTGAGGGTGAACGTTCGATACAATGGGAGGTAGTATAGCATAGTATTGGAGTAGTATCAGACAAGACCGTTGAACAATGCTTCATGATATCCTGAATGTGTATAAAGAGCACAGGTCGGGTTGGTCCGGATTTCTCTTTCGGATCCGGCGGTTGAAGCATATCCGGAACACAGCGTTCTATCCTTATCAGAATGTAAACTTTATTTGTGTTTTTAAGTTTTAATCAACTTTAAAGACCAAACTATTATTCTCTAAATCTCATTATTATTTTGTATCTTTGCATCAGAGAAATGAAATAAGGGGTGAATATTTTGGGTTTGTTTTGTCCCTTGGAGGTATGAAATGAATTATATTTCTCTGATAATTAATATATTATTTCTTTCTGGGGTTGACTGGATTTGACAGCGGGAAGAAATGGTGAGTAAGCATGCAGTGCTTCGTTAATTGGCACTTAAATCTCAGTTATCAACATTTTATCTGGCGAAAATAACTACGCTCTTGCTGCTTAATCGAATCACAGTAGATTAACTTAATCCGGGCACCAGGTGCTTGGACAAGACATCACCCGGAAGCTGTTGCTCCGAAGCATTCCGATCCGGTGGTGCAGTCAAATCGGAGATAGTCTGTGATGGCCTCGCACCGCAGATGAAACTTTAGAGGATAAGGTATGGGTTGATGGCTTTGGTTCTGCCCGTACACGAAAACTCAGGCAAAGATAAGCATGTAGAAAGCTTGCGGTTTCCTCGTTTGGACGAGGGTTCGATTCCCTCCAGCTCCACTTTTTAATATTCCAATAAAACGGAATTTGTAAAACCTCTCTGAAGTACAGCTTGTTAGCTGATTTCAGAGAGGTTTTGTTTATAGGGAAAGGATGGGGTTATCTTATTTTTGGTATTGATCTTGTGGAAATAGTAAGGTGCCTGGGAAAATAGTAACAAAAATTTGTATCAGTCAAGAAACATACGATTCATTCTTCAGCCTGAAAAACAGGTTCAAACTAAGTATATCCGGTTGCAGGTATAGTATACATACAGATCTTTAATGTATCTATGAATCTATTCAGCCCTCCGGCAATCTCCTGATATGTAAAGTATACTACCCGGTAGTTGCGCATCTGTTGCTCCCGGGGATATCTCTTTGGATAAATATTTCGTTGGTGGTTTCCTTGAAGTTGCAGACCTTAGAGCTGCCAACCTACAATGCTATCCGGTAAAGTATTTCTTTTGCTTCCGTTGGAGTTGCACTTAGGTTAAGACTTGCAGGGACAAACACTTCTCTCAAACACATTCTGTCTGTATGTGCCGTTCTTTTACACTTTTCATAAAATCTTTTATCAATGGTAAAATTTCTTCTGCCTTTTTTTGTCGTACGACATTCGCTCCAACGGACACCAGTCAGTCCGGACGCGGTTCCAGATAAAAGGCACCACATTCCGGAAATCAGTCTCAATCCCGGCATCACGCAGTAAGATAAGAGCGGAAAGGCTGATGACTTCCGCATACACCTTTTTCACACTTCCCAGAATCATCAGAGCCGCGGCCGCTTTTCCAACTACTTTGTCGGCAATCGAAGCATCTTTGAGAAAACAGGATCTATTTGTTACCATATCATAGAGGTCGGCTACTCCCTGTTTGTGAAAAGTGAATACCTTCCCGTAATTTTCTACTACACAGGAACAGTCACTTTCATACATCAGATTTATAATCTTTTCCATTTCCTTCCATTTAAAAATCCGTTTTCTGTTTCAATTGTTCCGTATATCGGTCTATCCGGCGCATCTCAGCAGGAATGTCGATTGTCTGCGGACAATGGGGCTTACAGAGTCCACAGGCAATACAATGGTTTGCCTGCCGGAGTTTGGGCACACTGCGGTCGTAACCGATCAGGAAGTCACGGCGGGCTTTTTTATAGTTTTCGTCGTTGGAACTCCGGAGCCGTTTGCCTGCGCTGATCGTGCGGTTGTAATGTCCGAATACACCGGGAATATCCAGCCCGTAAGGACAAGGCATGCAATACTGGCACTCGGTACATTGTACATACTCGTCATTGAGCAGTATTTCGGTTACCTTTTCCAGTATTTCATATTCCTGCGCCGTAAGCGGTTCAAGCGGTGAATAGGTACGGATATTTTCCTGCAAATGCTCCATATAGACCATTCCTGTCAGTACGGTAAGTATGCTTTCAGGGGTTCCGGCATAGCGGAACGCCCAGGATGCTGCACTATCTTCCGGTCGTGCCTGTTTCATCAGGTGCAAGGCTTCGGTACTCACACGGGAAAGGCGACCGCCAAGTAAAGGCTCCATGATAACGGCAGGGATATTGCGTTTTTCCAACTCACCGAGCAGGTATTCGGCATTGGTATTCCAGCCGGATGCGTTTTGCCAGTCGATACAGTTCAGCTGTATCTGCACAAAATCCCATTGCACATTTCCTTCGTCCTGTTGGGAGAGCAGGAAGTCGAAAGCTTTCACATCGCCGTGGAACGACCAGCCAAGGTTGCGGATGCGTCCGGCTTCTTTCTCTTTCAGCAGGAAATCGAGCATACCATTGTCGTAGAAGCGTTCCATCACGGCAGGCATTCCACCCAGTCCGATGGCGTGGAGCAGGTAATAGTTGATGTAATCTACCTGTAAATTTTCAAAGGATTTGCGGTAGAGTGCCGTAGAGCCTTCGAAGGTGCGGAGTCCGGGATCTTCCCGGTGGGTAGATAGTTTGGTAGCGATATAGTATTTGTCACGGGGATGTCGTTTCAGGGCTGTCCCGGTGGCAGCTTCCGACCAACCTCGCACATACGTGGGAGCAACATCAAAGTAGTTGACTCCATGAGCAATGGCATAGTCGACCAACTCATTTACCGTGTCCTGATCTATTTCCTCGCCACTTCCGTCGGCTTTCTGGCGCAGCGGCCAGCGCATACAGCCGTAGCCAAGCAGGGAAACCCGGTCGCCTGTGGCAGGGTTGATGCGGTAGGTCATTTTATCGGTAGGCACTTCGCCTATGGAACCACCTTCGGCAGATACGGCGTTTTTGTTGTCTTTGCATCCGTACAGGGCAGCAGTAGCAGCAAGCGAACCGGCTCCGAGGGTTTTCAGGAAATCCCGGCGGGATGTATTTTTTTTATTTTCCATTTCACTTTTTGGGTTTCTGGTTTGTAGAGACGTAAAGAGATTCACGATTTACTCCCTTCGGTCATGACCATGAGTCGGTTTTTAGCATCAAGGAACATTGTCGATTTACGATTGAAAATACAGAAAGCATATATCTGTAAGACTTCCATAGACAAATCTCATATGCAAACCTATAAGATGCAACTATGCGTCTCTGTTATATTAAATGGTGTCTTGCATTTCCTTCCACGTAGATCGCACTGAACGGACGTGCCGGACAGAGATTTTCACAGGCTCCGCAACCGATACATAATTCTTTATTTATTACAGGGGTCCGGAGTGAATCGCTGTAGCCGGGATTACGGTCGACCAGCGTAATAGCCCTCGTAGGGCAGTGATATTCACAATTGGTGCATTGTACTTCATCCCGGTTCACCCTACAGTTTTCTTTTATCCATACCGCTGTACCGATAGATAGTCCTGCTTTATCGGCAGGGGTAATGGGTATGATGGCTCCTGCCGGACATACCTGTGAGCATTCGGTACATTCGGGACGGCAGTAGCCCCGTTCGTAAGAAATTTCGGGTTGCATCAGGGTAGATAGTTCCGACGAAGGACGCAATACACCGTTGGGACAGGCCGAGACACAAAGCTGACAGGCGGTACAATGTGCCGTCAGGTTGCGGACACTTACCGCACCCGGTGGAACAATGGGATGGTTCCGTTTGGGGATTTTTTTCTTCTCTATGGCTGCCAACCCACCGTCTACATGTATTTGTTGTGCTTTGAGGGTGTGTGCCACAGCCACTGTTGCAAGCAGGGTCAGGGCATTGCGACGACCTTTTTGTACTCCTTCCTGTACCGGATGATCTGTTGTCTGTATGTTGTCAGAAGTATGAGCACTCTCTTTATCCGCAGGCAGGTTTACAGATCGTTTGCCGAAACGGGATGTATATTTCATCGCACCGGTTTTGCATCTATTGATACAGTTGAAGCAGGTGACACAACGGCTGTGGTCTATGGTGAGGTTTGCGGCATTGATGCAGGAGGCTTTACATGTACGTTCGCAGGCTTTGCAACGGGTACATTTATTCCTGTCGAATGCCATCCGGAAGATAGCGAAACGGGAGAGAAATCCCAGCATAGTACCTACCGGACAAAGGGTATTGCAATAGGTTCGTCCACCCCTCCACGCGAGTATCGCCACAGCGATAAGGGTAATGAGAGCTACTGCCAGAACGATATAGCTTTTTATCCATACTTCGGTGGTATAAAAGGCGTAGCTGTCTGCCCGTTCGGCAAGCCATGCCAGTAAATTATTGCCTAAGCGGTACAAAGGACTCAACAGACCGGAGGTGATACGTCCATAGGCCGCATAGGGATCGAGCAGGGAAACAAGGATGCTGACCTTTGCTATCAGGGCTATGATGAATACAACTAACATGCCGTAACGCAGCCATGATACAGCAGGGGAATGGCGGAAGCGGTTCTTCTTTCCTTTCCTTCGTGCGGAAAGGTGGGAGATACCGTCCTGAAACACGCCTAAAGGACAGATTACGGAACAGTAGACTCTTCCGAAAAGCAGGGTCAGAAAAAGCAATCCGACCATTACCCCGATGTTCACAGCGAGAAATGCCGGTATAAATTGCAGTTTAGCCAGCCAGCCGAACCACTGGTGTAGAATCCCTGTGAAGTCCAGAAACAACAAGGTGATCAGCAGCAGGAAAACAGTAGCGGTAACAACTCTTATTTTTTTAAGCATAGGAAGGTATGTATTATGGGGTCATCCCGATTTCTTTGAGCCACTTCTGTACATCAGGCAGGGCACTATCTACCGAACCGCCACGCACCGGAAGTCCTTTGAGTACAGTGGCTTTTGGAGCAAGTTTCTCTATATCGGTTACACTGGCTCCCAGGCGGCTGCCTTCGTGGGTGATAAACGGAACAATGGTTTTGCCTTCAAAATTATAGGTTTCCAGAAAAGTCATCACCGCCTGAGCAAGGGTATTCCACCAATTCGGCGAACCGAGGTAGATAACATCGTATTCGTCAAAATGAGGTACGGTGGTTTTCAGGGTAGGACGATGTCCGGATTCGAGTTCCCTTTTTGCCTGTGCGGTCACGTCGTTGTAAACAGCCGGATAGGCAGCTACGGTTTCGATGCGGAACATCTCTCCGCCCACGGTTTTCTGAATATGTTCAGCTACCATACGGGTATTGCCGTTGCGCAGGGAGTAATAAGCGATAAGCACTTTCTTTCCGTTACCTGTCTGTGCAAACATAGAAGTGCTGTTTGCCGCAAAGAGTGTCGTCATAAGGAATATTAAAATGTTTGTTTTCATAACCGGGATCTTTTCTTCATTTGATTACTGGTACAAAGTAAAGGCAGATAAATGGGAATGGGTATGGCATTTCAAACGATTCCTTGTTCAAATCAAACATACGGGAAACTTTATCTCTTTATCGCATTTTTTGCTTCTTTATTGTCTTCTGTTTTACGGGTCTTGTTTGCATGGTAGAGACGTAAAGAGATTTACGATGTACTGAACCAACAGTCGACAAAGTCAACCAACGGTCAGCGAAGTTAATTACGATGTACGATTGAAATTACAGAAAGAATCTGTTTTGAGTCCCTATGCGTAACACTTTATATGCAAACATAAGAGACGTGTAGTTGCGTCTCGGTTAGATAGATCTGTTTGGATAGATGAATAGAATGAGATGCCACTATGCGTCTCTGCAATACGAATTATATATCAGACAAATGAGTATATCCTCTTAAATAATTTATCTTTGTATCCATCCATATACCCCAAACTTTATAAAAGAGAAATCTGATGAAGGAAAAGAAATAGGATGAGTCTCCCGAACAGGAACCGATGATGGTAAATGACCCTGCGGTAGGTTATGGTATCTGTCCGATTACTTTTTTCTTCTGTTGCCGGATTGCCACACGAGGTCAGGATGTATATCCACGAAAAGAGACAGTATGCACAAACATGCCCCGGCATACTATCTCTTTTCTTATGAAGAAAGCTGATCCTTTGTATTTTATACCGCCACCGCTTTCCCCCGGTGTTCTGTAGGCGACATATCCGTATGCTTCTTGAGGAAGTTACTGAAAGAGGCCGGCTCTTCAAATCCCAGCGCAAAAGCAATTTCGGCAATGGAGTAATCCGAATGCTGCAACAATTGCACCGCTTCCTGGGTAATACGGTTTGAAATGAGAGAAGAGGTCGTGCGTCCGGTGGTACTCTTTACTACCCGGTTGAGGTGATTCACATGTACGGAAAGCCGCCGGGCAAAGTCGTTGGCTGTTTTCAGAGAGAGGCTGTTGTGTGAGTCAACCGGGAACTGACGTTCGAGCAGAGCCAGGAAAAGTTCGGCAATGCGCTGGCTGGCGTTTTTGTTGGCTACATAGTGGTTTGCCTGGTGCATCTTCATGGCTTCATGTACGATCAGATGCAGGTAGCAACGCAACATATCGGATTTCTGTGCGTAATCAGATTCCATTTCCTTTTTCATTTTGATAAAAAGATCCTGAATGGTGTCTACCGTTTTGTCGTTCAGAAAATAGATCCGTTCTTTAGAAATATCCAATAACGGAGTTTCTGCCAGCGAACTGTTGCGGTCGCCGGGTTTGAGGAAGAGTTCGTTGAAAATGCAGAAATAGCCGTTTCCCTTGCCCATTCCCGTATTTTCCCATGCGTATGGGATCAAAGGTGTAGAAAAAAGAATGGCCGGGCGGTCTACTTCAATCCACTTATCGGCATAATATAGCCTTCCCGTATGCATCACCAGGGGCACTTTATAAAAATCCCTGTAACTAAAAGAGGTTGTACCAAACTGGCATACACTTTCCTGTACATTGAAAAACTCTTTCCCTCTGGCAAGAGTGGTCAGGGTTGCCATTTCAGGGCGTTCGATCCGTTTGTAAAATTCCGTCAGGCTTTCAATCATACATGTTATGAGTTAGTTATAGGGCTAAAATTACTGTTTTTTCCTGGAACGGAAAGGATACAAAGCTTGCTATCCTTTCCGTTTCACTGTTTTTAATGGTTTCAGAGTCCCGTTGTCCTTTCCTGTGCTTCAGGATAGCGTTCTCTGGTCAGTACAATGTGTGAACTGGCCTCGTCGATATGTTTCAGGTCGGCTGCTGTCAGTTCTACTTCCGCTGCTCCGAGATTTTCCCGCAAACGGTTCCATTTCGTAGTTCCGGGAATAGGCACGATCCACGGTTTTTGCGCCAGCAACCATGCCAAAGCTATTTGCGCGGATGTCGCTTCTTTCTCTTGCGCCATACGCCGAATAAGTGCTACAATCGCCTGATTGGCTTTCAGGGCTTCGGGAGTGAAACGGGGTAGTTTACTACGGAAATCGGTCTGGCTGAAAGTGGTGTCTGTGCCGATAGCCCCGGTGAGATAGCCTCTGCCCAGCGGACTGAACGGTACCAAACCGATTCCCAGCTCTTCCAGTGTCGGAATAAGTTCTTCTTCCGGACACCGCCACCACAGGGAGTATTCGCTTTGCACAGCCGTAACGGGGTGCACGGCATGGGCACGGCGGATGGTTTGTACGCCCGCTTCGGAGAGTCCGAAGTGTTTTACTTTACCCGCTTGTATCAGGTCTTTGACTGTTCCGGCAACCTCCTCAATAGGCACATCGGGGTCTACACGGCGTTGATAAAGCAGGTCTATCACATCGGTTCTGAGTCGTTTGAGCGATTGTTCCACTACCTTCCGGATGTGTTCGGCACGGCTGTTGGTACCGCCTTGTTTGCCCTCTACCACATCGAAACCGAACTTTGTGGCGATTACTACCTGATCCCGGAAAGGGGCAACGGCTTCTCCGACGATTTCTTCATTGGTATAAGGGCCGTAGATCTCGGCCGTATCAAAGAAGGTTTCCCCTGCTTTGAAGGCTTTGCGGATAAGGGCTATCATCTCTTTACGATCGGGGATCGGATCGTAGGCAAAACTCATTCCCATACACCCCAGCCCGATGGCAGATACTTCCAGACCGCTGTTTCCCAATTTTCTTGTTTTCATAATCTTTTTACTTGTATGATTGAATCCTATTTTCAGTTACAAAAGTACGGGCTCATACGGTTTTCTACTGTTGCGATTCAAACGATTGCTTGTTCAATTCAAACATAGGATCTGCCCCTACCTGTCAAAAAGCGTTGTGCAAAGATCAAAAATGAAATGAGGCTGGCAGTCTGTTTCAGGATGAATGAGGCAAAAATGGAATCAAAGACGGCAAAACCGTTTCGTAAGCAGTATTTGTAAAACAGATAGTTAAGTCACTGGCTGCCGTCAGTATATGTAGGGAAAGTAAAGTGCTTCTGCTTCACTTCCTACTGTTTTAGTAAAACAGGATTTGTAAAATCTTTCTGAATGCCAGTCTGTATGCTGATTTCAGAAAGGTTTGATATACAAACCTTGTACATTCTCATTGATTCAGGTCGGTTTGTTTATACTTTGGTTGTTCTGCTGTTTGGGTGGGTAGCTATCCGGTACAGGCCGCTTGCTTCGCTGACGGTTGTGTCTCAGCTAAAATCTGTCCGGTTCCTAAAAAGCCATTGATTTTCCTTCTGTATGATCTCTTTTTCGTATCTTAGTGCCGTTTTCAACATACACATAAAACGCGTTTATGGAAAAGGAGAAGCCTGCCAGCAAGAAGGTGAAAAAAATCCTGATCAGAGTCGGATTGGCTCTGGTGGGGATACTCGTCCTACTGATGATTGTCGTAGCTATCGTACTGAATACCGTGGCCACCCCTAAACGGATCACTCCGATCATCCTCGGACTAAGTACGGAATATATCCGGAGCGACGTGAAGTGCGAAGCCATAGATATCACCCTGTTTGGTACGTTCCCCGACCTGGGGGTCAGCCTGCGCAACGGTAGCATCTCCACCGCAACAGATACCCTGCTGTCATTCGAGCATTTCCGGATAGCCGTAAACCCCGTGGCATTTTTCTTCGACAAGAAAATCATTATCAAGCAATTAGAAATAGAAAATGCCGATATCTATGCCCATGTGGATACGCTGGGGCGTGCCAACTGGGACATCTTCGTTTCCAACGATACCCTAGAGGCTGTTCCTCAGGATACCAGTGCTTTCGTGATGCCGGAACTGAATATCAGTAACATCCGCCTGCGCAATGTCAACCTGACCTACGACGATCTGCAGGAGGATGTGTTTGTGATGATAGATAGCCTGAATATGCGTCTCAAAGGCAACCTCTCCAAAGAACACGCCGATCTGAGCCTGAGCATACGGACCACAGGAATTACTTCCTGGTATCAGGGACAGGCATTCAGCCGCGAACTGCCCTTCTCTTTCCGCACCACACTGGTACGCGACAGGGTACTGAAAACATTTGCCATTGAAAGAGGCCGGGTAAGGGTCGGAGCGTTGGAACTGAATACGACCGGAATGCTGGAGCGCGACACCGTACCGGGGCTGACCAACGTAGATATAGACTTCAGCCTCAATGCCTCGTCGCTGACCGATATCGTGAACATGATCCCGGAGCATATATCCCCTGTATCCTCCAGACTGGTAGCTGGCGGTAGAGTGGAATCCACCGGTAAGCTGACCGGAAAACTCGGCCCCGGTCAGTATCCGTTGATCCGTCTTTCCCTGCAACTGGCGGATGGAACGTTGGCCTCTGTCAGGCATCCGAAGAAACCGTTTGTAGAAGGATTTGATCTGGATTTCAGTACCTTGCTCGATCTCTCGGGAAAGCAACCCTCTTCCCTGGAACTGAACAACCTGCGTCTGCAAACCGCCTCTTCCACGCTCACGGCTAAGGGGGTGTTTGACCATATCCTGACCCGGCCTACGATCAATGCCCAGGCAAAAGCTCATATCAATTTCACACAGATAGCGGAAAAACTGCCGCTCGACGGAATGAAGATGGGCGGGCTGGTCGATTTTGATTTCTCGGCCAGATGCCTGCTGGATGATATTCTGGCATCGGATTATGGGAAAATAGATGCCGACGGGGTGATCAACGTTCAACAGGTAAATTTCCATTATCCCCAGGAGAATTTCACCTTCTATACATCCAATGCCCATGTTACACTGGGTACCCACGTGAAGGATAGCGTGGCGGGGAATCCTCCTAAAAACCTGCTGCGCAGCAAGGTCGTACTTGATTCGCTCCACCTCAACTGGAAGGATGAAGTGGTAGCGAATTCCAGCCGGCTCAGTGCGGCGGTGGCTACCTCACCTCCGAAAGATACTGCCTCCATCGCACCTGTGGCGATAGGAGGACGGATCAACAACCTGCGGTTGAACATGGGCGACTCGGTGCGCGTCCGGGGAGTGCATGCTGTAGGAGGGGTGAATATACGTCCGAGGGCCGATTTGCCCGGTCTGCCCGAGATCGGTGCCAGCCTGTCTGTAGATACCGTGGCAGGACGGGTATATGATATGGCGGGACGCATCAGTAAAGCTAATTTCAAATTGAAACTCAGTAAACAACAGGTACGCCGGCGAAGAGTCACTGCCCCTGGCGACTCTACCCGGGTGAGCGGTTCACGAAGAACGGGATTGTCCGGAAGGGATACAACGTTGACCCGTGTGCGGCGTGATTCCCTGCGTAGAAGTCGGGTAGACCCGACAACGAACCTTTCTTTCCAGATCGAGTCGCAAGAGGCAAAAGACCTGTTGCGCAACTGGAATATTTCCGGAAGTCTCACCTCCACGGACATCCGTATACGGACACCACACTTCCCGGTTCCGATCCGTATGCGGGAGTCGGACATGGCCTTTACACAAAATACCGTGAATCTTTCCAAAGCGCACGTACACCTGGGGCGTTCGGATTTCAAGCTGACGGGAGAGGTCGAAGGCATTCGCGGAGCCTTGCTGTACAACGGTAAGGTCACTGCGAAGATGACCCTGGATGCCGATTCCATCCACTTTGATGAACTGATCCGGGCGGCAGTAGTCGGTTCGGAATACAGTCAGAAGACAGGGGTGGAACGGGATTCTATCTCAGGATTTGTCTTGGATGAGAACAACGATATCACACAGGATCAGGATACCACGGAACTGGGTATATTTGTGGTGCCGCGTAACCTGGACATCGAATTCAATTCACGCATACGCAACGCCCGGTTCAATAACCTGGCGATCCGGAGTGTCCGGGGAAGGATCATTCTGCGCGACCAGGCCATTCAGCTACCGCGCCTGATGCTGAGTTCGGATGTCGGAGACGCTTCTATGACCCTGGTCTACAAAGCAGCGGATACCCGGGGTGCGCACCTGGGTATGGAACTGGGGGTAAAACGCATTAATATAAAAGAGTTGGTCGGTGCCATGCCTATGATTGACGAACTGACTCCGATGCTTCGTTCCTTCGAGGGAGTGGTAGACTGTAACCTCACGGCTGTTACCGAACTGGATTCGCTGATGAACGTCCGCCTGTCGGAAACCACGGCCTCCTGTTTCCTGAGTGGTCAGGATCTGGTATTGCTCGACGGGGAGACTTTTGCGGAGATATCCAAGATGATGAGGTTTAAAAACAAAGAAAAGAACCTGATAGACAGTATATCTGTAGAGATGATCCTGGAAGATGAAAAACTGATGATCTTCCCTTTCCAGATCGCTATGGACAGATACAATGCTGCGGTGGGAGGAATACAGAACCTGGATATGTCGTTCGATTATCACATCACCGTACTCAAATCGCCGGTTCCCTTCAAGCTGGGATTGAATATCTCAGGTACGCCGGAGAAGATGAGAATACGGCTGGGCAAGGCGAAATACAAAAATATGTTTACCGTGGCCCGTGAAAAAGTGCTGAATCAGACGCCGACCATCAACCTACGGAAGGAGATGGACGAGAAACTGCGGCAAAGCATTCAGGACATCGCGGGCATGGATCTGACGCGACCCCTGCGACGGCCACGGGTAGAACTGCCGGATAGCCTGAAACGCGACTATTTCCAGCTGGAAGATACGACAGCTACCACGCCATTGGATACGAATCTCCTTCCCGAAGGTATGGAAGCGTTGCCGGATACGATCGCGGATAGCGTACCCCAGGAGTGAGACGTCGGGCGGGAGGATCGCTTTATCGCGGTTGTTTCGGGAATATATTGTGACAATTTTCTGAGGAAAGAACTGTTTTTCGGATAAAAAAATTTGATAGAGGTAGGGACTGAATGTGGAATATCTTTTAAAAAGATGAATGGATGATGCCGTTGAAGGGAGGGAATCGTTCCCTCGTAACTGACAGATCTTCCCACACCGGGAAACAGGTGGTTTCACAGTCAGATCATTCAATTTCACAGTCAGATAATCCGGTCAGACAGTCAGATAATCCGGTCAGACAGTAAGATAACAGACAGAAATACAAAAGGGCATAAAAAACCGGAGACATACTGTGTATGCTCCGGTCTTTTCTTTAGTTAGCTACGGCGATCTCCGACTATCCTAACGGGTTGGTACCCTCGTCTTCACCATTGTCACCGTTGTTGTTCTCATCCGGTACATAGGTCCCCGACAGATTTTTCAGGTAAGCGTCCAGATCGATGAAACTGATCTTATCCTCAGCACGTGTAGCGTTCACGTCCGGTCGGATGCTTTTCGAAGCCCTGAAGTTGATACGGATCGATTTGATGTTTCTGGCCGTACATTCTTCTCTTGTATCCGCACCTTCTGTCTGGGCTGACAGGCTGAATACACCGAAATTCCTGAAATTCACCGAATGTCCGCTATACAAAGAGGTTCGCACTACATCCAGAAAGTTGGTGATGACACTGTGGATATCTCCTTTGGACAGAGAACTCAATTCTTTGATCTGATGAGCAATATAGTCTTCATCCACGCTTTTGCCAAGTGTGACCAACTGCGGGTGATATTTTTTTATATCACGGTTCTGAGGATTTTCTCTCAATGTTTTTTTGTAAATAATTGACATAACTTCTCAAATTAAATGTTTAAAATAATATTACTTACAAAGAGGTTCCGGAACTCTTGTGCTACAAAGATACATATTGGGGTAGGGGCGAAAATGAATAACTGGATTCAAATGGATTTAAATGGATTTATTGTGTCTTAAGTGGATTCATTATGTCTTAAGTGGATTCATTATGTCTTAAGTGGATTCATTGTGTCTTAAGTGGATTCAACTGGATTCCTTGTACATTTAAGTTGCAAAGACCTCACAAATTTGTATATCCTGACCAGGAAGTAAGGGCTGGTGTTGTATTCGCCGTACATCACTGTAATGGTGTTGTCCGTATAGTATCGCAAGACACGTGAAAGGGATGTTATGTTCCTGTTCTTGTCGCAGGTCCCTGTTTCGGAATCGTAGTACCGGAACGGACTGTTGAGCATGCAACTCACATATCCCATCCGCATAAAATCCAGGTGTCTGAAGTATACTACGTCTCCTGTAGTTTCCCCGAATATATGAAAGGGGTCACCTGCCGGATCATTTACCCGGGAACTGCAGGTACTCTGTGAAAATCTTTGTCCTATTCATGGGATTAAAGATCGGCTCTTTCTTTACGGATGGATAAAGGATGCTTATGCCATTGAGGGAGGGGACCACCTGATGGTGATCAGGAGAGCAGATGAGGTGAGCCGGATCCTGTGGGAGATCCTTTTACCGGAATAGCCTATGGTGTTGTCCTTTTGGAGCAAGATCCAACATGAAAAAGCCGGTAACCTTCTCAGGCAACCGGCTTTGTGAGGGCCGTAAAAAAGTAGAATGTAATTATCTGGTTTTTTTCGTGAAATAAAGAATGATTCCAAGGGCGAGGAGTATACTTATATCAAGTAACCTGTAAAGATTACGGCCTGTTTTTTTGTCTGTTTTTTCTTTTGTGCTTTCGTTATCCTGAACCGATAATCTGCTTCTGACGGAGGTATATATGCTATCACTCCTTTCAGTTTGTGTGTATGTGGTAGTTTCCGTTTGTATCCGGTTTTCTATCTCCGCGAGGATCGGTGGCTTTCCTGTCTCTTTGTCTACCTCTTGCGACGTGTCGTAGAGAGTCATCCGCGTCTGACTCAAGCTGTTCGAGAATTGCTTTCGGAAGAGTTTGAATAACATCTCCTGCGAGGCATCGCTCTCTACATCTGTTGTCTGGCTGATCTCCCGGTTGATCTCGGAAGATCTGTGTGACTTTACCGATGCACAGGAGGTAAACATCCAGATCCCTATCAAACAGTAAAACAGTCTCATTTCAGCAGATCCAGATATTCCGGTATCGCGTCAAAACACGGACATGCCTTTTTAGCTCCCGTATCTCTATGCCCCAGTATTTGCCGCACTTTTCCGGGATGTCGCTGAAGGATCTCCGTGATCAATTGCCGGATCGCGTGTTTTTGCTGAGGGGTGCGTGTATCAGCCTCTTTGCCACTGGCATCAAGACCACCGGCATAACATATGCCTATCGCCCGTGAATTCCACCCGGCACAGTGGCAACCTGTTTCATTTTCAGCTCTGCACGGAAAAAGCGTACCGTCTTTGGATACGAACCAATGATAGCCAATGGATGTGTAATGCTCCGGATCGTCCCGGATGTTCTGCTTCTTTCTATACCAGCCGTTGGCCCGATGCCAGGTGTCAATATCGTGGGCAGATATATCCGCGGTCACTTTAGTCGCGGAACAATGTATCACGATAGAATCAATTTCTAAGGATGTCATGTCTTAATCGTTGTTTTTCTCATTTAATATCTCATCGATCATATCGCCGTAGGCAGATTTTGCTTTTCCTCTCAGTAGTCTGATCAGGGAGAGAAAAATCTTATTTTCCGTTATCACCGCCGAATTTTCCAGTATGGAGATCAGTTCGATGAAGCAGATAAATCCTCCTGTGAACCGGTAAGTCCCTATGTCAAAGTCGAACCCTTTCTCTATGATATAGAGTAAGAATATAACTTCAAAATAGCCTATCATTTTCCGGATGGATTTGCGCAATCGTCGGGAAGAGACACTGATCTTTTTGATGCGGCTGGCCCAGATGCCGGTGATAAAATCGGCGGCGATTACCACGAAGATCACAATGAAGGAGATTTTCAGCGGAGCCACAAAGGACAGCAAGCCGAAAAGCGACCCGCCTGCGAATGACAATATGTTGTCTATTTTGTTCATGCCTGACATTCTATGCAATCCGGGTCTATCCAGGTACAATCACCTACATAGTTGGGGACTTTGAGGATGACAGGAACATATACTCCGGCTGTGTTGTCGGCGAATTGCTCCTGGAAGGGAATGATCTGGTAGTCGCCCGGTACAATCACATTTGTGTGGTTGTGCAGCAGGTTGAGCATTTCGAGCAAAACGGTTATCCCGACACTCTGAGCCGTTATCGTATTGTCTCTGTTGTCTGTGAGCCTGTCTGCGTACAAAATATTCAGACTGAAATCAAGTGTGTTTTCCCGTCTGGTGACATTATTCAGGGTCAATGCTACTACCGGATAGGTTATATCATCTGTTTCACCCAGTTGATATACATTCGTCAGGAAGTTACCTACAATCGGATGCGCCTGGCAGATCCTTTCGAGCATTTTTGTCAACTCATATAAGTTATAATCTTTTTTCATGTTTTCCGGATAAAACCAAGGCGGTTGTCGTATTTTGTTTCAAACTCTATTCCTACGGAATACGGAAGCTGGAGAGGAGCCGTTTCACAATTGCAGCAGGTACACAGGCTGCAAAGTTCACAGAAGTGGTGTCGGTTGCATTTCAGCCACTTTACTGCTCTTGTAATGTAGAAATCCCGTTTCGTTTCGTACTGTGTTTTGATGTATTTTATATCGTTGAGTACGGGATATTGAAGATGGCCGGTATCGCCTGCCCGGACTACTCCCTGATTGCGCTCTTTGAATGTCAGGTGGGCCGCGAGTTCCGCCTGTACCCCGTAGGCCAGGATGGGGAAAAGATAACTATCGAGCAGTTCCCGGTACCAGCCGGCACACTTACACCGGATCAGATCTTCACAGATCAGGGATTTGAGCTGATGGATGAGACAGCTTCCCGTTACCTTTTCTATGATTGTGTTCTGCACATCAGTCAGGGCAACCTGGATCTGATGATCCGAAACATTCTCGTCCAGATAGCTTTCTGCTTTTATATCGGTGGTAGACGCGAGCCATACTTTATGTGGGATAAAGTCGGTACACTTCATTTTTTTGTCTGATATCATTCCATGTTTCCATAGTTATCTACGTATTTCTGATCGTTTTTCTGTGGTTGATGCCATTTTTATCGTTTATTGTTCCCTTTCGTCGCTATTCAGTACGAAAGGAATGAAAGAGATCACATCCGGTCTGCAGAATATTTTGGAAAAAACGCGTACGATCTCGTTCTGCTTTTTGAGGATATGTGTCCTGTTGAGCAATTCAAAGGCTCTGTCGTATTCGATGTTGGCAAATCCGGTGGACACAGTCATGCCAAACAACTGAGGATGCGCCCGGAGCGAAATGAAAATATCTGCCCGGGACGAATCGTTGGTCGCGTTGTAGCGGTCGGGGAAATCATCTGTTCCCAGTCGTTCGAAAGTGGTGGCATGCTCTTTGTCTTCATTGAAAGATACCATCATGCGTCCGGCGTTCTTTGATCCCGCGAATTTTTTATTTATCCCGGCTTCGATATTGGCTTTTTCGTCTTTTCCGGGTTTGCCATTATTGAAGTTGATGATCCCTGAAGAGGTGAAATTGTTGTCGAGTTCATTGATCTGGAATTCCTTTATCTTTTTCTGGATCTCACAGGATATGATAGAAGCATTATAGTCAGGTATGGGATAGATACTCCGTGTGCGGGTGCCTTTGTAATAATAGATCTGAACCCCATCGCTGCCACCGGTATCAGGGTGGAAAGCGTTGAACTTTTCAAACCTGTTCGATCCTGCTTTGTCCCACCTGTCCTGTACATAGACATGCTGACCCTGTTCATCTACCCGGCATTTGCGTATATCTATGTGGGAGAGCCCTATGATACCTCCCAGTGTGTTGAATTTTACCTGGAGCGCGAACCCGCCATAAATCCATCGGTCGAGGATAAACTTTTCTACAATATCCTGGATGGAGTCGCCGTATATATTTTCCTCATGAATACCGGTATTGTTTATAATGCCTTGCCCCAGGGTATAATCCGTAAGACCATCTATAACCGCTTGCAAGATACCACAGTTGTTATAGATATTCCACAGAAAATCAGGATAATAATTATCTATTCCCCAATAGACATACTCCTTACCTTTTACATATTCATCCACATTGGGTGTAGGTTCGTACCTGGGGGCATCTATCAGTGATAAATAGATCTTCTGAGGATCCTGTTGAATTGTTTTTTCTGCATTCATCGTTTGTATTCTGTATGTTTCTGATCGCGCAATCTCCTGGGTCCTATCCCAGGGTCGAAAGCGTGATCCCTGTATTTCAATATATCCGTGTAGAGGATCTCTATCGGTTCTTCCAGATCTCCGTATATCCGTTCATCGCATGAGGTGAGGTTTGCCACGTAATAGTCTCCGTCGGCTGTCAGACAGCTATACGCGTCTTCTATGATTGCTTTGGTGGTTTTGCTCATCAGCAACTGATTTCCGGAGGTGATAAACCATCCGTTGATCAGGACAGGGATTTTGTCCGGTACGCGTAGGGTCGCTTTCGGATCGACCCGGTCTATTTCTTCTTTGCTCCAGTGGTTTGCGGCAACGAGATACAGATTGTGCTCACCGTATTCCATATCTTCCGCTACTGAAAAATGAAAGTGGAAATAGACGGGGTTGTTCCGACAATGATCCTTCACACAATATACGAATAACTTACGCGTCGCTTTATGCTGCAATATCAGCTGGTAACTTTCATCATAGGTATTGAGTTTACACCGGTCTACTTTGGGTAAAGTCAATTTGCGACTCTGTTTATTTATGACAATCATAGTATGGTGTTATGGATAAAGCATTATTCATATATATTGAGATGCTGTTCTGTTTAGTTCTACTCTGCGCTAAGTTTCCAGATGCCAGTATCGTCTACACTGCAGAAATAGAGAACATTGTCGGAAGACAGAGCCGCACTTTGAAAACTGCCACTTATTACATTTGTCTGCACAATGTTGCCGTCTTTTTCGAGTTTCCAGATACCCTTATCCTGACTGCAGAAATACAATATACCATCGGAAGACAAAAAGGAACTGTTAAAAGATCCATTTATCACATTGGACGGCAGGATGTCACCGTTGGCACTAAGCCTCCAAATGCCATTGTCATAGCTACAGAAATATAGTACACCCTCAGCAGATAAAGCTGCATGTGTCAATATACCACCTGTCGCATTGGTAGGTAAGATGTTGCCATCGGTGTCAAGTATCCAGATACCAATGTTGTGACCGGAGAAATACAGTTTACCATCGGATGACAGAGCAGCATG